>CAWGRH010000026.1:0-165307 GCA_963824905.1 uncultured Alphaproteobacteria bacterium | reverse complement strand
TTCGGAGCCGACGAAGAACCAAAACAGAGTACGCCCATCGTCGAGCAAGCGGGTAACGGATCGCAGCCGGGCCACATCGCGGTGGGATTGTATTCGAGCCAGAGATACAACCCCCCATACCCTATCACGTACATGAGACCATCATTGCTGGCGCGCGCACCACACGTAGCATCGACGGGTGCGCCGTCAGTGGTTCGTCTCTTCGCGACCGCTGATCGAGGGTTCCGCGCGTATCGACTTGGCGCTCCGCTCGTTCGAACTGCACATCCCGCCAACGGCATGCGTGCCCACGCCGTTTGCGAGCAGCTCTGGACCATTGTGGAGCTCGCCCACCACCCGCTTTGCTCGCGACGCTTTTGCGATGTCTGTTGCAGCGGAACGCATTCTTCGAATGACTCGACACTGACCGCGTTGACGAGGTGCGCCATTGCTCAAGGGGCGACTTACCCCGTGCAAAATGCTCCGCGACTGGGCGCATCTCGTACTTTTAAGGTGACGGTGGTTTCCCGGCGGGGGACCCATGCAGCTTAGCATATTGCTTCATCAATGGACCAAGATGCCGATCGAGCACTCGATCCCCCTGCTCGAATACGGACTGGGGCACCGGAACGCATTGATCGTCCTGGAGCACGAAGCGCGCTCTACTCAGTTTCGCACCGATATTTGGATTTCGAGAGACTAGATGTTTAGTCCCGGTAATTGCTGGAGCGGATTGAGGGTGAAGCGGTCAGGCTCCTTTGTCCAGAGTTTGCAGATGTACTCGTACGGCGTGAGACCTTTGAGCGTCTTGAGGCGCTTGGCGAAGTTGTAGGCGGCGACGAAGTCCCTGAGGTGGCTTCGAAGCTGGTCATGGGTTTCATAATAGAAACGTTTGACCGTCGCATCCTTGATCGTCCGGTTCATGCGTTCGACCTGGCCATTGGTCCAAGGATGCTTGGGCTTGGTGAGGCGATGATCGATGTCGGCTTTGGCACAGGTGTATTCGAAGGCATGGGCTCGGAAGGGTTTCCTGCGTGCGATCAACTCTTTGATCTCGGCTGCCGTCCAGCTCTCGCCACGGGGATCGGTGAAGTGCAGACCGTTGTCGGTCAGCACGGTGTGGATTTTGTAGGGAACAGCGGCGATCAAGCGCAGCAGGAAGTCTGCTTGAGACGGCCGTAGTAGCCTTCTCGTGCAGTTCGGTGAAGGCTAACTTCGAAGTTCGGTCAATGGCCACAAAGAGGTAGAGCCGTCCGTCCCTCCTGGGTGCGGACCTCGGCGATATCGATGTGGAAGTAGCCGATAGGGTAGGTCTTGAACTTGCGCTTCCGGGCCTTGCCGTCTTCGACGTCCGGCAGCCGCGAGATGCCGTGGCGCTGGAGACAGCGATGCAATGACGAGCGGGTCAGGTGCGGTATCGTGGCCCGAAGAGCGTAGAGGCAGTCGTCGAGCGGCAAGCAGTGTGTGCCTACGAAAGGCGACGACGATCGCCTCGTCCTCGAGCGACAGCACCGTGGACTTCGCTTCCTTCGGCCCAGTCGGCAGATCGGAGACGGAGCCGCGCTTCTTCCACTTGGCAACGGTCTTGGGATTGATGCCGTAACGCCTCGAAAGCCTCCTCAGGCTCTCTTGACTATGCTGTATCGCTCGACGGATCGCCTCTGTCGTTGTGGCGCAGCCGTGAAGAACCTGTCCCATAGCGCATCCTTCGAATCAGGTGACAAGGGTGCACCATCAAATCCTGGGATCAAACATCTAGGTCGTGTGGACAAATCTGTTGACGCAGGAATCGTGAATTGATTCAAGGCTGCTGGGAGAGCGGCCTTGATTCGCGGACTGATGACCGACGATGAGTGGGCGTATTTCGACCTTTTCTGATCCGTCGTGGCGGCCGACCGCCGCGCAACCATCGTCGCGTGCTCGACGCGGTGTTCTGGTTGATGCGAACCGGCGCACCGTGGCGCGACCTGCCGGAGGAATTCGGCAATTGGAACTCGATCTTTCGGCAGTTTCGGCGGTGGGCCGACAGCGGCGTCTGGGATGTGATCCTTGAGGCGCTCGCTAGAAGCGGACTGTGCGACGCTGCCCTGCAGATGATCGATGCGACCGTCATTCGTGCGCATCACTGCGCGAGCGGTGGAAAAGGGGGACCGGGCGCAACGCGCTCGGCCGTTCGCGCGGTGGCTTCTCGACCAAGATCAACGCCCGCACCAATGCCGATGGTCTACCGATCGGCATCGAGATCACGCCCGGCCAGATCCACGATGTCACCGCCTATCCGGCCCTAAAATGTCTAGTCTTGCTCTTTTTCGGCCGATCTCTACCGGAAAGACCTTCAAAGAACCTTGACTCTGATATTCGTTACGAGTCCCGCCTGACTCTCGCTCCCTTAAGGTCCAGGGAATCCCGGGCGTTTCTGCTACCGTGATTGGTGAATAGCGGGGGGTGACGAGATCGGGACCGACAAGGCCCAGGCGGAATACCTTGTTGCTTGTCTCCCAAAACACCTGCTGGCGCTCAGCGGGGCTCGGAAGCACGTCCTCGACGATCTGCACATGCTCTTTGATCCCGTATGGGATTGGACCGTAATCGGAGCCGAACACCACTCGGTCAGCACCGCACATTTCAACCGCAGCACGCAATCCGATTGGGTTGAACCCCATGCAGTCGACCAGGATGTTGGTCTTGAAGTAGTCGGATGGCGGCCGCTCGTTCTTGTAAGGCTTGCCGGCCGGCGGGTTGCGGATCCCCTTGTAGTTGAGGCGCCAAGTGAATTCGAGGCGTCCAAGGATCGACGCGAGTTCGCCGCCCATGTGGACGATCAGCACCTGCAGCTTTGGGTGGCGATCGAACACACCCGAGCCGATCATCCGGGCGCCGTTGACAGTCGAGTCGAAGGGGTGTCAATCGGCCCGCAATCGGGCCCCCCCTTCGGCATCCAAGAGGTGCACGCCTATTCACACCATGCGCTGGGCGGGTTGATTCTCTCATCGCGGCCCCCGCTAAATCCGCCCTTAGAGAAGCTTTGCCTGCCCGGGCTGGATTTCGAGTCGTTCAACCGTCTCCTCGGACAACGTTCCCACGATCTGGTCAACCTGGCAGCCGTTCGTGCGGGCCGTTTCAATAGCCAGACTGGGTGAGTCCGCCAGCACAACCCAAAGCGCCCTGCGGTCTCCAAGGCCCAGTTCCATTGTCGTCATCACGTATGCCTGCGCCACGGCGTCACCACTCGACTTCTCGGGCGTGGATCATCGCGGGGCTGTCCGGGCTCTTGATCTTGAGCCAGTCCCGCGACTGGCCCGACCGGTAGGGCGCGCTCACCCGCTGACTGTAATCAGGCGTGTCGCGATGGCGAGGCACCGGCGGGTAGCCAAGCCGGCCGTCAGCCGTTGATGTGCGGTTCGTCATGCAAAACGATATTCACGCCGCCGTGTAGACGGCGGGGCTGGTGATTGACCACGCCCGAGCCATCCCTGGAGATCAACGACACCAATTCCGTAGGACATCAGCCCGCCGGCCGCAACTTGGTATGGATAGGGATAGATCGTCGGCATTCGATAGCGCGCTGCGAGTGAGACAATCAGGTCCACATTTTCTGGCATGCCCGTGAAAGATGTCTGGTCACGAACGGCTTTCTGTTGGGCGTCCAGGCCAGTGTTCAGGCCGTGGAGGAGCGGAATTCCCGTGTGTCATGACACAGGATTCAAGGAGCCGCTGGAGCGGAGCGAAGGTAGTCATTATGCCGGTCATCTTTAGGCTGGACATCTTGTACTGCAAGCATTTCGCCCCGATTTCCGATGGGGACGGGACAGCCGGAATGTCGGTGCAACGCGTGCTCGAAGGAGCCCAGGCATTTAGGACTCAAACGCGTCTCCGCCACATTCGAACCGGTCTTTGTTCGCGAACGAGAATTCCGCCGGGAAACGGTTTGGCGCGGCCAGAGACCAGGCCGCCGGCCGATCCTGGGCGGCAGAGACCGCAATATCCCGCGTCTCGTGCGGCAAAGCCGCGGAAAGTTAAAGACTATTCCGAGGGCCAGGAAACCGGCGATTATCTGCGAGTGGACGAGCCGGCTTTGCTGAGGCCTTTGCCCCGGAGCGTGAGCGAGCAATCAACAGCCTCCACGGATTCATTGGAAGCCGCCACGATGGCCGACCCTCCGGCGAGAGGATCCAACGCCGCAGGCAGCCTCTATGCCCTTCCGGTCATGGTCGGCGGCGCATGCCCAGGCTTGGTCTTGGAATGCTGCGCGCTAGTTCCGCGTGACGGCAGCCCTTGGCATGTCCAGATCGCCGGCTCGATATTTGAGGCCCAGCATCGCGCGCCGCCTAATTCGTTGCGATATCAACTGCTTGGTAATAGCTCGTGGAACGCGAGCCAACGGGTAAATTCGCCCCCCGTCCTTGCCCCTTCGCGGGGCGCGCTCTGCCCCCTGAATTACGCCAACTCGCGTTCCACAGGCCGTTGCTGTTTCATGGCAGCGACGGATTTCGTTGCGGATATCAATGAATTGGTGCCCTTTCGGGCGACGTTGTACAGACTTGGTCCCGTGGGGCCTCGCGCCCGACTTGTTGGCTCTCGCGGTCCCGGATTGTGACCATAGGGGGTCGATGAACCAGAACTGCATCTGGAGAAAGACAACGCCGGCGAGGTGCGCTCCATCGGCCTACCTCGCGCGTGATTTCGTTGCGGATATCAACCTCTTGCGAGCATCGACATTGTCAGGCGCAGGCAGCCGGAGAACGGGCTCAGCCTCGACCCGCCGAGCCCCGTTGCCGAAAGGTCAGGGGCTTTTTCTTTGTGGGTTTTTCCGGAAAATTGCGTTTTACCGGAAAAATTCATGGGGACCAGTTTTTTTTTGGGACGGACCCCATGCGCGGTAGAGTTGCATATACGCCAAAGATACAACCCCCATACCCAATCTCGACATACGACCGTCATGGCTCGCGTCGCCCACGACAAGCAGCATGGATGGGATGTCCAGGCGGTGGTTCGTCTTCTCGTCTTCTCGCGAATGCTGAACGAGTGGTCCGATCGACCTGCGGTGTCGGCTCTGCGGATGAACCGCAGGATACGCGCGCCTCGACTTGGCGCTCCGCTCGTTCGAACTGCTCATCCCGGCGACGCCGTACGTGCCCCGGCGTCTGCACGGAGCTGCGCGCCATTGCGGAGCTCGCCCGCTACCCGCTTTGCACGCGACGCTCTCGCGATCTCTGTCGCACCGGAACGGAGTCTCCAAATCACTCGACAACGACCGTGTTGACGAGGGGCGCCGTTGTAAACGCCAAAGGGCGACCTACCGGGTGCAAACTGTGCTACGCGTGTCAAACCTCGGATCTATGATGACCGTGGTTTCCCAGCCGCGGACCCGTGCAGCTTGGCATATTGCTGCATCAATGGACCAAGATGCCGATCCAGCACGCGGTCCCCCTGCTCGACCACGGACTGGGGCACCGGAACGCATTGATCGTCCTGGAGCACGAAGCGCGGTCTACTGAGTTTCGCACCGATGTTTGGGTTTCGAGAGACTAGGGCCTTCGCTTGAGCGTCGCCTGCAAGTACGGCCATGCAAATCAAATCGCCGGCATTTACTCCTTCCGAAATCCTATAGGACCAGTACATCAACATTTCCGGACCGAGCAGGCGGTTGAGTATCAGTTGCGCTGTTTCGGCATCCCGCGCGAATTCTTCAAGCGACTTCCGTTGCTCTTCCAGCACGTGCTCGGGGGCCAACTCGGGTAAATGCCTCAGATCGACAGATCTCCTGGTTACGGGCAGCAGTTTGTCGATGAGGACCGCTGCCCGCTCTAGATCGTATGAAAGTTTTCGGCCGTCCAGATGAATGAAAGTGTTTGGGGGTATGCCGTGTCCTCCGACCGCTACCGAGGCCCAATTGTGAAGCACGCAGATCAGCTCCATGATCGCACTGCAACTCATGATTACTTCGTGGCTGTCGGGGTCCAGTTCGATCTTTGTCATCACGCCCCCTCCTCAAGCGTCTGAGTTCGGTGCCCGCGGTTGAGGTCCTTTTCCGGCATCTCCTGATTGCCCATGTAGGTGAGTTGGCGCGCCATGTTGTCAGCCTCGTGCTTCCTTACCAGCGTCTCGCTCGCCTTGCTGTCCAGGGCTTCGAAGAAATCGATTTGCTCGCCAGCATGCTGTTCGCCGGCGGCGGCCTTTGCCGCCTTCCGCTGCTTCACGGGAAGGACGCCGCCTTGCGTCAACTCAGCGGTTGGGTGCGCGAGGGCGCGCTTGGACTCCGGTCGCAACTCGTCGGACTTCCCGAACGCCGGTGGCTTCCTGTTTAGGAGTTTGCCGAGCGCTTCGAGGTCCGTTTCAATCACAGCGGCCCTTGCTATGGTGATGTCCAAGACGCGCCATTCGCGCGGTTCGCCTTTCGGCGGCATCGCTTCTTCCATACGAAGCGCTAATCCCTGCCACGCGGCTGCGACCTCGCGCACCGTTTTTATCTGAGGCCAGTCTCCCCCCACTCTTTGATTCTGGGGACATGCTCCTCCACCCTCTTGGCGGCGGCAAGGGCAAGGCTCGCGCTCAGGTCGAGGAAGCCGACATCGAAGCGAAGGTCATCCGGCTCTGCAGATCTATTGCCGAAGATCAAGTCGCCGGCACAGCGATCCGGGGCGCATCGGGTATGACCTTGCGGGCTGCCTTGCCTTCGACGATCGGCTCGCCTTGGTCCGTCTCGTCGGCAATGGCCTTTCTTGCAGCCTTGGAATTTCCCTGGGACGCGAGGGCCGCGACCTCGTCCTGTTTCGCGGGCCCGAGCCTGGTCGCCTTCGCGGCCGCGGAGACGCTCAGATTGCCCTGCTCAACGGCATGAACGAGCGACGCCGTACCCTTTTCCTGTACGGCCTTCGCAGAGCGCACCGACCGATCAGAAACATTGAACATCGTTGCGGCGCTAGATTGGGTCGGCAAATTTTCCGACCCTCGCGTATGCTGGTTGTCACCCACCTCGAAGCGCGCGATCTTCGCCGCCACCATCGCGCGCTGGCTGTCGTAGAGGTGCCGGCGTCGCAGGTTCCTCGAACTCACAAATGCAATCGGGTCTGCATCAGGTGCGATGTCGGAGAACTGGACGCACACCGGCTCGACGCCTGCAGCGACGCACGCGCGATAGCGATTGCGCCCGTCCAGTATGGCGCCGTCGATGATCACGATCGGCTCGCGCAACCTGCCGCCCTTGATGTCGGCCGCGAGCTCGTCGAACTCCGCCCCTTCGATCAGCGGGAAGAGATCGGCCAACGGATGGAATGGGATCGTCGTCATCACCGGCGCATCCTCCGTCACTGCCGCTCGACCGCCGCGAGCAGCTCCGCTTCGGACGGTCTGACGGTCGCATCATCCGCGGCGTCAGTTCGTCCGGCCGGCTGTCCGTCCGTACACGCTGGCTCGTGGTCCTCCACAACTTCGAACTTGGTCACCTCGGTCATGTTCGTTCGCCTGTTCGTGTTCGCCTGTCTGTCCGGGGACGCGTGTTCGTTCGTTCGTCCGTTCGTTCGTTCTCGATCGGGACACCGAACACGAACAGCGAACACACGCCCCTAAAGGGCGGTGTGTTCGTGTTCGTTCGTTCGGGTCGAAGTCCCGCAGTGCGAACATTGATCGCTGTTCGCATGTTCGTTCGCGTGTTCGTGCTCATTGGGCGGCATGCGAACGGCGTGAACAGTTGCGGTGTTCGTTCGTTCGTTCCGCTTGTTCAAGCCAAAGCATCTTGCTCCCGTCGACCATTGCGGAGCCGACCCAGTCTCCCGCGTCCTTGAGCGCTCTGGTCCAGCGCATTCGTCTAGCGTCCTTCGATTTGGCTGGACCGCGCCTCTCGTCGAACGCCTCACGGACGACGTCTTCAGCGACGGCTCTGACGAGGCGACCGTTTCCTCCTATCTGGACGAGGGGGGCGCCATCCAAGGTGTCCATCAATGCCATGTAGAGTGGAGAAGTCCTGCCGTTCCTCTGACTTCGTCGCGGTAGCCGCCGCGGCTTCGGCAGGAGTAGCGTGGCCTTCGACCACGACGCGGCTCGTGATCGGGTCGCCGTCGGGATCGGTTCCGATCCGCACGAGCAAGAGCTCGCTAATGATGGTTTCACCCTCCGGACCATCCTTCATCTTCTCCACTTCAGCGGTGACGGTATCGCCATCGCGCGTGATCGCTATCTGGGCGTCCGCGGCGGCGGTAAGAGAGCTATGACCACGCGGTCGTTTCTCGTTGTAGCCGCAGTGGTGCACGATGATGACCACACACCCGAAGGCTTCGCGAACGGCATCTGCGGCGCGGATGTAAGCGCCCATGACTTCGTCGTCGCTCTCGGAACCGTCGATAGATCGGTTGAGCGTATCGAGCACGACGGCCACAGGCCTGGAGCCGGGGTCGAGCTCCGCCTTGATGTCGGCGATCAACGAGGGGTAATCCTTCGCGAACAACATCGCGCCACCGGAAAAGTGGAAAGGCGGGTCGGCGTCATCGGCCAGCTGATGATGCTGGCTGAAACCCATGGCGCGCCGCCTATAGCCGTCCTGTCCCTCGAAGGCGCAATAGGCGACCGGGCCCTGAACCACCTTGCGGCCGCGGTACGGGCGCCCGAGCGCTACGTGCATCAGCAGGTCCATCAACCAAAAGCTTTTCCCGCATGAGCGCTGTCCCCACACGACCACGAGCCCGGCGCGCGGCACGAGACCCTTGATCAGGTACGCGGGCTCTGACGACAGGCTGAGGAGCTCCCGGAAACGAATAAGCCGACGCTTTCGGGGAGGGTCAGGGAGCGGCGACTCGTCGGGTGAGTGCCGCTCGCCTTCCTCGACGCGGAATGGCGGAGCCTTTGCGGACAGCGTGCGCAGCTCGTCGACAGTGCCGCCGGCATCGAGCCAGTCGACGACATCACCGTGCTCGGGGAGGTTTGGCAGATCGACGACAGTTACCGATCGAGCGATGCCGAAAAGGTTCGTCGCCACATGGCGCGCATGCTTGCGGCCGACATTGTCGTTGTCTGGGAGCACGAAGACGTCACGCCCTCGGAAGTGCTCATTGAGATCTGGCGTCCACTTTCCTGCGCCTTCGCTGGCGGTGGTTGCGAGGATGCCGAGCGAGGCAAGACGGTCAGCGCATCCCTCGCCCTCGACGATCCAGACCGGATCGTCCGGGCGTTGCGCGAGCTCGGGCACGCGGTAGGGGATCTTCGGTCCCGCCGGCTTGCCCTTTGCCCAGCCGGTGCCGTTCCAGTGGGCCTGCCAGAACGCCTTGGTTTCCGTCCGCTGCACCCGGAGATACGGCGTCCCGTCGGCCTGCTGATACTCGTACGTAGCGACGACCTTTGGCCGGCCGCGCTTGGGAGCCTGATGGCCGTTGATCCCACTGCCGCCGGCATTGGGTTTCCACTGCGGCATGCCGCACTTCGAACGGACATAATCCTTCAACGCGATGGGATCGCCGCCGGCGAAGCTGTGCACGACGATATCGCCGTTGTCGCCGAGTATGACGGACAAAGACCGATCCCCTGCGGTATGGCCAGGCCCGGGTGCGAGCACCTCGCGGCCGGAGACATCGCCGCCCAGCGCGCGCGCGATTTCGTGGAGCGACGGTAGCGAGGATGATCTGGACTGCCGGTTGTCGTCGCCGAACAGGTTCGGTTGCGTCATCGCGCACCCACCTCGGCGGGATTGTTCTCGCTCACGGCGGAAAATGCTAGCCGGCGGGACTCATACTTGCCGATCTCGATGCCGTCATGGTCGAGCGCGACGACCGCGCGGTCGACCCCGTGCACGTAGCCGATGCACGCACGGCCCGAGTGGACCGCGATCGCGTGGCCGAGTTGATGCGGCGTTTGCGCCGTTGCGCACCGCGCGGTAGGTTTAGAGTTGATCGGTTGCTCGTCGCAAAGATCAGTCTCCGGGGCCCAGCTGTTGCCACAGCCTGGGCCCCCACCATTTCCGGCCATTGCGATTATGCGACCTCTTTGGCGTGTTCGCGCTCTTGGAAAGCATCGAGCTCCGCGACGAGGAAATAGACGCGCCCGCGGACAACCTTCGGCTTGGGGAAGCCGAGTTTCGGGTCGATTTCCCATCTCATAATTGTGCGAACAGCCACGCCGAACTGCTCTGCGGCTTCTCGGCGGCTGGCCCAGCTTTGCCGGCGCTGCTGGCGCCGTCGTTCCCGTTCTCTTTCCGACATTGTGTTCCTCATCACGTTTCGATGTGACAAGGATGAACTATTTTCGATATTTGAAAAGGCACGCTCAAAAACCGAAAGCTAACCTTTCGGTTTCGATTTTCGCTTTAGTTTGTCGCGGGTTAAGCTGTGAAAAAGTCGTGAGACTATTCTCATAAACGGTTGTGGGAACGATAATCGATCAAATTTCCGTGAGTCGCGTCATTTAATAAGGTCGCGGTGCAGCGGCGTGACGTTCGGGCGCGGATCGATGATCCGCTCGAGCAGGCCGGCGAGCGCCTCGAAGGCCGCCTTCTTCTCCTGGAGGTACTCGTGCCGATCGTAGACGCGACGGATCCCGGCGACGACGTGCCCGAGCGCATGCTCCGCGTGGTCGGGGGGCACACCAGCGCGGCTCATCAACGATCGCGCCGTTCTGCGAAGATCGTGCAATGTCCATCCGCTGACGTCGCATGACCGGTCGAACGCCGCCTTGAACTTTGAGAAGCCGCCGATGGGGCGTTCGCCTGCACCGAACACGAAGCGACCGGTATGCGGAATCCCGTCCAGCAAAGCCCGCGCGGCCCCGCTCAGCGGACGCACGAGCTCGAGCTTCGTCTTGTTTCGTTGGGCGGGCAAAATCCAATTGCCGTTGGACAGCTCGTCCCAAGGCAATTCAGCCGCTTCGTTCCGACGTGCCGCGGTCAGTACAAGGAAGCGAACGAAGGCGCCAAACCGGCCTGCGGCTTCGGCCGCACCCCACACCGACCTCAGCTCGTCGTCGTCTAGAATGCGTTCTCGGGCGCGTTCTCTTGGCCTCGTCCGGGCCATGCCCCCGATGATCGGGGACGCGAAATCGTCGGTCCTCGCCGCATGCCAACCCATGATCCGGCGCACCAGCGCCAACGCCTTGTCGGCCATGACGGGACCTCGATCGTCCTCGATCGCGTCGAGCAAGCCGATGATGTCCGCACGGCGAATGGCGGCGATCGGCATGAAGCCTATTCTGGGAAACACAAGCCGCTCGAGATCCGCGCGCCGGTCGTCTGCGCTGCGCAGCGACTTGCCTTCCCGCCTTAGGTAGTTTTCCGCTATCGCCTGGAATGTCTCGACCGGCTTAAGCGCGAGGCGTGAGCGGCCGTCGGCCTTCTCCCGGGCAGGATCCCGGCCGAGCGCGATCTGATGCATTGCCTCTGCGGCGAAGCGGCGGGCCGCAGCCAGTGAGAGTGGGCCGCCGATCTGCGGCTCGCCGGGCGCCTCATCGTCGGCCCCGATGACTGAGCCCAGCGTGAACTTCCGGGATTGACCGCCATGCCGATACCGAAGCGCCCAGGACTTAGCCCCGCTCGGTTGGATGATGCAATATAGCCCCCGACACATCCGATCGGGCCGCTCGGTTCGGACGGTCTTCCCAGCCTTGTCACGCCTCGGTTTCGCCCTGGAAACGGCGAGCGAGGTCAGCCTCTCATCTTTCATTGACTTGGCCTCGGGTAACGGTGGGTAACAAAACGGGCCGTCTTCGCGTGTCATGCTGTGACCATGACATTCGCGGACCGAACGTGCCTTCGTCAATAGCGCCAGAGTGTTACGTTGCGAAAAATGTCAAGGTGCGGCCTAAAGTGTCGGTGTAGGATACGGTTTTCGTAATGATGGGGTCGGGGGTTCGAATCCCTCTTGCGGCACCAATGACTTAGCCTAAAAATGACAACCCGATAGATGGGCGAAAGTAACGCCAAGGTAACGGGCGACCCTGTGGCGAGTTTCATGGTGCGTTGTTGAAAAGCCGGAGGCGTGCCGAAGGTGCCACGGATTTTCAACCGGAGCGCCGCCATGTCACATCACCGCATCAAGTTCAGGTTGCCCCTCTTCGGTGAAGCCGAAGCCGAGGGGCTGATCGGCATTGCAGCTTTGGTCATCGTAGTGCTCGTGACGACGGTCATCTTGCGTTGGCCGCTTCATCCGCGATCGGTCGATTCGGCCCCGCGAGATACTGCGGCGTCACAGTCAAGCCACGCCCACGACGTCACCGACAAAAATAAATCTCGCCCTGGTGATCGTGATGATAAGGAGGAAAATGCGCTTCGCTGATTCCCATCTCGGGAATGCAGGCGTAAGCAAAGAAATAGTGATTCGCGGAGTTGCCAAGCATGTCCCAAAACAATATCGAATTCGAATTCCCATTCGTCGGTAAGGGTAAAGCCCAAGGGCTGATCGGCGTAATCGCCCTCCTCGTCCTCGTGTCCGTGCTCATGTTTGCCGTACTTCATTGGCCGTGGGTTGTTGTTCTGGCTTTTACGCCTCGGCTCCCCGTCTTGGCCCATAAACCCGAAACCGAATGTCGGACAAAAGGGAAGCAATAAGCGCTATTCCCGGTCCACGAGCTTCAACGCGCTGGACAGGTCGCCCGGTGCCAGTCCGGCCTCTTTGGCCGCGGCGAGCGCCTGTGTGACGGTCAGCGGCGCCCGGCTGCGACTGCCGGCGTCGTTTGCCTGCAGCGCCCTCATGACGTCGATGGTGACCGCCCCGCCAAGCTTCGTGCTGATCTCTTCCGCAACGAGCCCGGCGATCGGTTGCAGGGTCCATTGCAAGATGACATTGCGCTTCACGAACGAGGGGCCCCTGTGCGGCGCTGGCAAAGATGCCTCGCAGTACACCGAACGTCGCCAGAATGGACTCCCGTGACGCATTCAAAGCCTCGATCGGCATTGCGGGTTGGATGTCGGGACTGACCGATATCGGTTTCCAGTCCGTGACGGGTTAGGCCGCCATTCCGGACAGCCAGAAACGGATCGCACCTCGGCCGCCTTTATTCACCGAACGCCAAGCACGCTTTCCATGAGCGACTGGTGCGCTCATGGCGGGCCCCCTTCCCCCCAGTGCCCCAGGCTTGGCCGCCCTTTTTTTGCGTTGAACCTCGGAGCCGTTTCGCCAGTCTAAGGCTGCAGACGCCCCCACAGCGTCATTGCGCGGCCAGGCCTCGGACCCATTCCCCCCACCCCCTTCGGGGCCTGGCCGCCCTTCCCCTTCCGTTCCGGAGCAGGTGATGCGAGCAGAAGTAGCACCCTCGCTCGCCGCGAACATGAACGCCGCTTTCAAGAAGGTCCGTGCCGCAATTGGTGGTTCGGTCGACGCCACGCTTCGCGACCAGATCGTGGATAAGATCGTGGAACTCGCGAAGGATGGGGTCTACGACATCGAAGAGCTTGCAAGTCGAACGCTTAGCGGTCTCAAAGCGTCGAAGTAGCCTTCAGACCCCTCCTGCGCCCGCCCTTCCGTGCAAGGATGTCCGTGAACACCTTGAGCAGATCGGCCTTCAGGGCCATCGACGATCCCTGAGCGGCCGGACACGGTCAGGGTGCCAGTCGCCTGAGACCGGCTTGCGCATAGACGTTTCCCTGGGCTGCGGCGAGCCTGTAGAGGCGCGCCGCCTCGCGGTCGTCGTTCGGGAGGCCGCCGCGGCCCTGCTCGTAGAAGATCCCCAGATAGGCCTGTCCGGCGGCATTTCCCTGGTCGGCGGCAAGCTTGTAGAGGCGCGCCGCCTCGCGGTCATCCTTCGGCAGGCCGCCACGGCCGCTCTCGTAGAACACCCCGAGCGTGGCCTGCCCGATCGCATTTCCCTGGTCCGCGGCGAGCTTGTAGAGGCGCGCGGCCTCGCGGTCATCCTTCGGGAGGCCGCCACGGCCGTCCTCGTAGAACGCTCCGAGATTGAGTTGCCCCAGCGGGTCTCCCTGGTTTGCGGCAAGCCTGTAGAGGCGTACGGCCTCGCTGTCGTCCATGAATTTACGGCGCCCGACACAAGTTGCGATCGCACATTTCTCGACATGCGTGGATAGCATGCCCGGCGCATGATCGTCATCCCGACCAGCGCTTGGTAAGGCGCGCCGCTGCTCTGGGGAATATTCTTCCAACCGATGACCGCACGCGCAATCACGATCTCGATCTTCGCTATGGCTGTAAGACGTGCCTGTCTGATCCTGCATCGAAGGTCAATTCGCATGAAGCAATCGCGTGCACCGCAACAGTTCCTCAGCGGCAAACGGTTGCCGTCGTTCAAGCGCGCAGTTCCCACATGCGCCTGCGAAAGATAAAGTGCCCTCGAGTCAAAGCAGAGATGCCGATGCGGCGGCGCGCCGACACCGGCCACCAACGGGAAACACAGCGATGGATTGCCAGAGTGAAGGATATGGTTTCCGCGCGATGACGCGCCGCAGCGCCCTGCTCGCACTTTCCGTCACAGCGGTGTCACCGGTTCTGATGGCTCAGGAATTGAAGGCACAGATACGAACCCGCCGCTTGAATAACGTCATGATGTCCGTTTCGAATTTGGAGCGCTCGACGAAATTCTACGAGCGGCTGTTCGGTCCATCGATCCGCCAAGGCGATGTCGCGGTATTTCGCGTCGGCGGGGGACCGCACTTTTTTGCCCTGACCACGGTCGGACGCGGCGAAAAGCCGGATTTCCTCTCTTACGGAATGACGGTTACGGATTTCGATCCCGCGCGAGCGATGCGGACGCTTGCCGACCGCGGCGTCAGCGGCGCCGAAACGACGCTGCGTGGCGACACACCCGAGTTGTTCGTCCGAGATCCGAACGGCATCAAGATTCAGCTTGTGCACACGGCTTATGGGCATGGCTCCGGTCCGAGAGGCGACATCCTGCCGCCAGCGTCGACCGCGGTCGCGGAGCCTTTGTTCAAGATCAAGACCATCAACCATGTCACCCTCACGATCGCGAATGGCAGCCGCGAGAGAGACTTTTACCAAACCGTATTCGGCCTTCCGGTTCGTGCGATGCAGGGGGACGGCGTAACTCTCGCCATCGGTGAGGGAACGGACGGCATCGTCTTCAATGCCTCTGCCAATAATCCCAACGCGGTTTCCGGCATCAATCACGCCTGCTTCACGATCGAGAATTTCGACCCCGAGCGGGTCATGGCGACGTTGGTCGAGAACGGTCTCGAACCGATCGAGAACGGGATTCCCTCGCTCATCAAGCCATTGACGTGCCGCGTGAGGTGGCGCCAACGGGCCAACAACGGCGGAGGCCCGACCAGTCCGTTGGGTACGCCCGAGCTTTACTTTACCGATCCCGACAATCTTCGAATTCAGCTCCAGGACGTGAGCTATTGCGGCGGCTCGGGACGTCTCGGGCAAATCTGCCCCTGACCGCGTAACGTTCGAAACTCGAACGCGCAATGGCTGACGTAAGGGAAGGCAAGCCTCTGGTCTTGGAGGTCAGGGCCCGATGCGCAGGCGATCGGTCGCGGCTTCAGGCGGCGAGAAGGCATAGAACACCTGCGTCGGCCGCAGTGGGCGACGACCGTGGAGCAGTGTCTGCCGTGGCAAAGTCAGCGCCGGCCGCGTTTGAAATTGTCCCAACGCCGCACTCCATCGCTCGAAATCGGCTGGAGCAACGAGGCGTTCGTCCCAGGCGAATGCGACGCCGCGCCGATGCACGTCGGCGATGTCGATCCAGGGTGAGAGCTTTGGATCGCAATGGACGATCACATGCGGGTGATCGGGCGAATACACCGCCACGTTGTTGGCGACGAATTCCGAGCCGCAAACATACGCGAGCGGCTCGCCGAACGTGTCGCGCCATTCTTGCGTGATGCGGGCAGCCACGGCTTTGCCCGGAAACTGGTTTGCCTTTTCGCGATCGTGTACCAGCGGCTCGAGCAGCTCCGTCCCCGCGTAGATCGCCGGCCACGCGACGAAGACCGCAGCAAAGGCCAGTGCAAAGGCCTGCAGGCGCCGCGGCTCGCTCACCGGACCGAGCCACACGATCGTTGCAAGAGGGGCGAACGACCACAGCGGATAGCCCCACATGGATACTGGCCGCCGGCCGAGCACCAGCGCCACCGCCGTCGTCACCAGGAACGGACCGAGCGCAAGCGCAGTGGCGTAGCGCCGATCGAACGCGGCGCGGGGCGTGGGCGGTGCCGCAGTCGCGCGTTTGCGCCCCCAGTACAGAACCAGGAGCAAGCCGATCGCCGGCAAGAGAAAGAACAGCTCGTTGGCGATCCACTCGAGCGGGAATGCAATGTGCTGATACCAGCGCGTCGCCGCCGTGGCGCGTTGGTCCAGGTAATGGAGCGGAAGGAAGCCGCTCGTTATCAGCCACCAGGCATTGGGAGAGATGACGACGGCGAATGCCGCCGCCATCGCGAACGGCCCACCGCTGCGCCAGGCGCGCCTCGCCAACGGATCGAACAGCAAGATCAGGGCAAACGTCGCAGCCAGGGTTACCGCAGCATATTTCGACCAGAAAGCTCCAGCCAACATGACGCCGGCGAGTATCCAGTCGAAGATGCGTCCGTGGACGATTGCCCGGTAGAAGAAAAGCGCGGCGAACGCCCAGAACGGCAGCTGCATCTGGTCATGAGCAAATTTGGGGGCGGAGAAATTGTAAAAATGGATGCCCTCGAGCACCATCACGCCGATCAGCGCCTGGAACGGGCCTACCATTTCCTTGCCGAGCAGCCACACGCCCCAGAGGCAGACGACGGCAGCAAGGGGCCCCAGCAGATAGATCGATGCAACGCTTCCAGTCGCTTGAAAGAGCAAATCGGCGACCCACCATGGCAGCGGCGGATGCTTCCAGTAGCCGAGCTGCCATTCCTTGCCGAGGGCAAGACCCTCGACGAGATCGAGCTGGAGATTGGGGCTCAGCAGAATCGGCAACAGCGTCCACACGGCAAGGTGGACGCCGAACACGGCAACCAGCACTTTACCGGGCTCGCGCGCGGAGAACGCCAGCACCTGCGCAAGACCGCGATCCCCGCGAGTTGCGCCGCTCGTTTCACGGAAGTTCGTCATTGCGATCGCAACGGCAGCACCGGCCAGTGAAGATGCTGGAGCTCTTCCTCGAAGAATGATCTACGCAGGCACGGAATTAGGGCGCGGTCGCCACGGGATGTCAATCTTGGGCAGCGCGACGCAACGCGCACGGATGACGACACGCCGCTGCTATATCCGCCCACAGCTTGCGGCCCCTGTGCTTCGCTCAACCCTGTTCGGCATGGCGCGGCAGGTGGGGCCGCAGCCAGCCGAGGGCGAGGACGAAGACCAGCGCCTGTGCGCTGAGGCTCAAGCCGCGAACGGGAAACGGCACTTTCACGATAATGAAAAGGATGAGCGTCGCCACGGCGCAGAGCGCCGTCAGCCGGTCGCCGCGGGCGGTGTCGTCGTCCAACGCGATGGCGATGCAGAGAAGCGCTCCCACGAGTAGCGGGACGAAGTGGTAGGGTTCGAGCCAGGGGCTGAGCGGCAGCGGGGCCAGCAGGAGCACGGTCCAATCGGCAAGGGCGGCGCGCGATGGGACCACCCCCGGGAAGGCGCCGCGACACCGCCAAGCATACCAAGCAAGCGCGGCGACCCAAATCGCCCACAGCGTCGATAACCGGACGACGGTCGCCGTCGACTCGAAGCTGGTACCGCCGAGAGCGGCCGCAGCCCTGCGCAGCGTGACGAGAGGCACGGGATTGCTCTCGGCGAAGAGGCGCGTATGCACCGCTGGATCGCTGATGGTCTTCAATTGCGCGAGCCAGCCGCCATAGAGCGTGAGCGCGTGCTCCGAGCCGAACAACGCAACCGGAACGATCGCCCAGAGCACGATGAGCGTGGCCGCGGCAGCGGCGGCGGCACGGCGCCCGGTGCCGGCGAACAGCAAGAGCACGAGGAGGGCGCTGTAGAGCTTCAGCGAGACGCTCAATCCGATCAGCGTGCCGGCGACGGCCGGCCGCCGCGCGAGCAATCCGTAGCCGGCCATGACGAGGCCGAGGTAGATCAGATTGCTGTTGGCATTGCGGAGGTCCCAGGATAGCGGCGAGTCCACACAGAGGATGGCGACAAACCCGATGAAAAACCAGGAATCGCGAATGGTGCGCGATTCCTGCGCCAGTGCCGTCCACAAGGTCGTGATCAACCCGCCTACGATCAATGCGTACCATGCCGCCATGAAGGCGGTCGGTCCCGCGCTGCCGAGAGCCCGGAACATGAGCACAGCGGACGGAGGGAGGGGGAAAATCGCGTCGGGCGGATACGCGCCCGTCCGGAAAATGACGTCCGAGAGCTGAAAATAAATGTTCGCGTCATTTCGGAGGGCCGGCGGCCAAACCGAGGAAACGCGAAACCGCGCGAGATGATAGGCGAGATAGAGCGCGATCCCGCAGGCCGACGCAATGCTGACAGCCGGCCTGCGGACGGCCGTGAGAAGACGGTGTGTACCGAGACGAGGAGCACGCACGGCGTCGCGTTCATTTTCATCCCACCCCGTCTTGGGGACGGCATGGGCTTTGCGTCGGCGAAATCCTTGCGCATGAGCGAATGGCGCGACCGTCGATGGACTTAACATTTCCATGGCGCCGACGCGAGGCTCGCTTTGCGACGGCTGGCCGTTGGCAAACGCTCAACGACAACAGAAGCTCATTCCACGCGCGGGATCAGCTTCCTGCCTTTGGTTTGCGTGCCGTTCGCAGGCGTCAGCACACCGCATCCAGGCGATCGATGATGCGCGCCGCGGCGTGGTCCCACGTCCACCGGGCATGCATTTCACGCGCCGCCGCGGTGCCCTTGCCGCGCGCCTCATCGCGGTTCTCGAACACATGGCGCAGCAGGTACGCAAGATGCTCGGGATCTGGATCAGCCCAGCGAAAGCCATCGTAGTACGGGCAAACAGCGCGCGCGGGGATCGTTCCGCGGATTTCAAGCGGATACGCGATGCCGTCATGGATGTACTCGGTGTGAGCCAACCAATCCGTGGCGATGCAAGGAAGGCCGCAAGCCATCGCTTCCACCAGCGGCATGTCCCAACCTTCGCCACGCCCGGCCGAAACGTAGCAATCGACCGATCGATAGAGCGAGCCGAGCTGATAGTACGGGAACTTGCTGGTTGATCAAATAGGAGATGCGCCCGCCGGCGGCGGAAAGGTTCAACCTGCGCAGTTCCAGCCGCAGCGAGATGGCGGGATTGAAGTTGTTGATCTTCGCGAGCAGTCGAACCGGCTCGCGGGCGCTGAAAGTACGGTTGAACGTTTCGAGCAACAGCTCCGGCGCCTTCCGCTCCCCCCATTCGAGGTTCGCCAGGAAGACGAATTCGCCGAACGGATTGGGATGACCGACGATACCGGGGTGGAAGTGATCGGGATCGATTCCGAGCGGTATCACGTGGATCGGCTGCTTCAGGCCGCATCTGAGAAATGCCTCGCGGTTCGCCGCGCTCGGCACCCACATTTCATCCATCTCGTTCGCCTGGCGGACCCACTCGGACGGAAAGCCGTCGACCTCCAGCATGGTGAACCCGATGCGCCGCCGACCGCGCGCGCGATCCACGTAGTCACCTTGGGCGTAGACGACGGAAATGTCGGGGCGCGACCCCAAACTCCTGTCGCGTATCAGGCCCAGCAGGTGATCGTTGGTGACCGGCGCTTCCATCCCGAACACGAACTGGTATTCGACCCTCACTCCGTTTCTGTCGAGCGCGTGCAGGAATTCGCGGCAACTCGTGGCGTAGCCGCCGGGGACGTTGACCACGGACTGCCACAGGAGTTGGCGACTGTAGAGTTCGTTCAAACGCGCTTGCCACTTGTGCATGAAGACCGATCGACTCTCCTCGTAGAGGCGCCTGCGAAGTCGCGCGTCGGGTTGGGTCGAGCTGCCGCCGACATGCGTGAGGGTAACCCCGCCGCAGCAAATCGTATCGAACCCGGCCTCCTTTGCGCGGAGGCAAAAATCCGTATCTTGAAAATGGGAATCGAAATCCGCGCTCAGGCACCCGATCTTTTCGATGACCTCGCGCCGAATGTAGGCGACCGTGAAAGAAACGCCTTGAACAACCCGGTCGCGCGTGAACTGACCGACATCCTCCTCGGGATTGCCCGTATCCATCTGCCGTACGCGAAAATCATCGGAGCGAATCGTCGTGCCGACATGCATGAGGCGCGCATCGTCGGCCTGTCGCAATCGGCAGCCGATCACCCCGTTCTTCGGGTTTTCATGAGCGAGCCGGCGCAGCTGCTGCAGCCAATCCGGCTGGGTGAAGATCAGGCCGTTGTTCAGGAGAACGACGTCGGTCGCCGGATCTGCCTTCATGATTCCGGCATTGTTGCCGCCGACGTAGCTTACGTTCTTCGGCAGTCGAACGATTGTCACCCAATCACGACAGGCTTCAAGTCCGCTCGCGGTATCGTCGCTGGAGCCGTTGTCGACGACGATCACGCGCGCGCCGGTCAGGTCGGTAGAACGCAAGGAGTCGAGGGTTCTGCGGGTCAAGTCCCACGCGTTGCACGCGAGAACGATCAAAGTAAGTGGGCGTGATGGTGCGCTCGATGTCTTCTCAACGAGCATCGCGCTCATGCTCCCGTCCGACCGACTCCCAGAGTTCGCTCATGACCGTCTTGACATCGGCCTTGACCAGCTTTTCGGTGTCCTCCAGCTCCTCATGCAGCGCTTGAAATTCCTGGAAGGCTGTGTTCGCCTTGGCCAGACGATGAAAACTATCTGACTGCAGATAAGTGTGCTCGCGCCGCCGCCGGAGCAGTCGTCGCAAGGGTCGTTCCGCATCGACAATTGCACACCCGAGATGCCACGCGCGGCTGGAGAAAATTGCATCGCCGGTATACATCATGCTGATGACGAGAGAGCCGAGTGAATAGTTCTGCCGCTGAAGTTTGGTGATTTGCAATTTGCAGGCGTTGAGCTCCTCGATAATCGGGTCTGCAGACATCTGGGCGCGTCTCCGTCGCGGATCGATTGCGTAGCTCCGGGGCAAATTCGGAGCAGGTCCCGAAATCGTGACTCTGAAAAGCCAAAAGATTCAACCGCGTCGAAATCGTATATTTGCGTTGGCCGAGTGGCGCAACCTGACGCTCGGATGGGGGATTGACCACGATGCGGCCGTTTTTGCCTAGCCGGCATTCGACCATCACAAAGGCGGGGCCGCGGCATCCGCACGCCGGCAATCGGTCCGGTCCGGATGTCGCAAATCTCCGTGACGGCGACCGGCAACCCCCCGAGCATATTCGCTCAACGGAAGCGACTGTCGTAACGATGCAATCCGAGCGGCGGCCGGTAAAAGTGCAGCGGATTTTCGCCTTCGAAGGGCTTGCAGACGATGATTGCGCGTTCGCATCCCTCGGGCAATCCGGGATCGGGAGGAACGTTCTTGAGCCATTGTCTAAGGCGCAGCAGCGGTCGCTTGCCGGACGACGGCAGCCACGGCGGTGCCCGCCACTCCTGTTTGGTGACCTGAAAATATGTCGCCTGCAGCATCTGCGCGAGCACTTGTGGGGTCGGGAGGAAGAGGGGATGGGCAAGGCTACCCGCATCCCAGCGCAACACGTCCGGCCGCAGGCCCGCGGTCGCGTCGCCCTCGAAAACGACGACGCTCGCGTCATGACAACAGTGCCTGATTTGAGCGAACGCCGCGAACGGATCGAAAAGATGATAATAGACGCCCAGACACAGCACGACGTCGAATGTTCGCTTCAACCGCGACAACTCGTAGATGGAAAGATTTTGGTCGATCTCGATGGCCGAACCGAGCAGCCTCTTGGCGAGGCGAATGCCCTCGCCTGTGGCCCAGTTCTGAGTGGAGTCGTCCGAGGCCAACACGCTGCTCGCGCCGCGAGCCTCGGCGTAGAAGCTCCAATAACCGTCCCAGCAGCCGACATCGAGGACGCTTTTGCCCGCAAAATCGATCACGTCGAGATGGCGGCGAATGAAGTCCCAGATGGTGCGATGCACTGCCGCGTCCGGCGTCTTGGACGTCGCCTGCAGACCATTGCCGAAGTCGAACTCGTGATACCACGCGATGGAGTCGATCTGCCCCTGTAGCGCAGAGCGTTGATCATCGTTCATCGGCAATGCCCGTCCCACACCGACGATGCCCCGCCCGTACCGTCACGACCACGAGTATCGACCACCGGCGCGAGCACGCGCACGCGGCACGGAGACGCCACTATGGACACCGAAAGGCGGCGCCGCAACCTCGCGCGGCGGAGGCCCTTTTAAGTTCAAGCTGTTTGTAAGCGATGGTCGCGGCCGTCATTCTGACGCCGCAGGACGCGCCCATCACCAGGACGCTCCCGATCATGATCACGGCGGCAGCAAATTGATTTCCGGCGCACCCAAACACCGGCCTTTCTTCGCCCGCGTCGTGGGTCAACGACCGGCTCCGCCGAGCGCTGCGCAAGGAAGAGCTCACCTCGGCGACCTGACGCCCCGGCCGGCGCAGCCGGTGCGCCAGCCAGCGGACAAGGTCATGCCTTTCGTGCTCGCCGGTGCCCGCCCAAGCTTCGGAGGCAGTTCCCGAACAGTGTTCGCCTAAATTATGGGCAGCCAGCCACCTGTCGCGCAAGCAATGCAGTTATTTAGTGCTGGCACGAGCTTTGCGTTTGGGCGGGCAAAGGAGGACGGACCATGACAGCATTCGGCTTCACCCGTCGCGGCGTAATGCTCGGCGCCGCGGCTGCCCTGACCGTGACGCGTACCGGCACTGCCGCCACGCTCACCGAGATCAAGAAGCGCGGCTTCATGACCGTCGCGACCGAGGACGACTACCAGCCGTTCGAATTCACCCAGAACGGCAAACCGACCGGCTACGACCAGGAACTGCTGGAACTGTTCAAGAAGAAGGCCGGGTTCGATATCCGCCAGGACATCATCCCGTGGACCGGCATTCTCCCCGGCGTCACGACAGGAAAATACGACGCCGCGGTGACGGCCATCCTGGTCACGCAGGAACGCATGAAGACGCTCGATTTCTGCAGCCCGGTGGTGGAATCCGTCGACTATTACCTCAAGCGCAAGGGCGACAAGAAGATTCAGGGCATCAAAGATCTCTCAGGATTGCCGCTCGGGGTCGAGGCGGGCAGCGCCATGCTCAAGCTCTTGCCGCAGCTCGACGAAATGCTCAAGCCGACCGGCGGCAAGCTCGGCAAGATCGTCTCCTACCAAGGCTACCCCGAAGCCTATCAAGACCTGGCGCTGGGGCGCATCGACTTCGTCGTCAACACCCGCCTCAGCCTGGAATCGATCGCCAAGTCGAAGCCCGACACTTTCGAGGTCGGGCAACCCGTCTCCAAGCCAACCTACATCGCGTGGGCGGTCGTGAAGGGCAACACCGAGCTGTTGGCCATGCTCAACGAGTTCCTGCTCGGTACGCGCAAGGACGGCACGATGTATGCGCTGCAGAAGAAGTGGTTCGATACCACCTTCGAGAATATGCCGGAGGTCCCTTCCGCGACCGTCTGATCACGCCCGTGGGAACTTAGTCCGTGGGACTCGGGGATTACCTCGCATTGGCGGCAGGGGCGGGCAACACCGTCGCAATCAGCCTGCTGGCGATTGCGATCGGCACCCCGCTCGGCCTCGGTCTCGCGCTGATCCGTTGGGGTCGGGTGCCCGGGCTCGATCCCGCAGTCGCCACCCTGGTCAGCCTGCTGCGCGCCACGCCGGCGGTGACCCTGGTGCTGCTGGTGTATTTCGCGTTGCCGACCCTGGGGCTGGAAGTGCCCCGGTTCGCTGCCGGCGTCGCCACGCTGACACTGGGATCGATGGCTTACAATTGCGAGATCTGGCGCGCGGCACTGCTCGCCCTGCCGCTCGATCAACTCGATGCCGCACGCGCATTCGGCATGCCGCGCGGCTTGCGCTTCCGCCTCGTCGTGCTGCCCCAGATCGCCCGCTCCGCGCTGCCCGCGCTGGTCAACGAGATGACCCTGCTGATCAAAGTCAGTCCGGCCGTGGCGGTCATCGGCGTGACCGAGGTGACGCGCGCCGCGGTCCGCATCGGTGCGGCAACCTACAATCCGATTCCGCCCTTTCTGGTGGCGCTCGCGATCTATCTCGTCGTCATCGGTGCTTTCGTCGCAACGCAGCGGATGTTGGAACGCCGCGCAGGCCGGTTCGCATGATCCCGCACGGCATCGAAGTGCTGTGGGATCAACGGGACGCTTTGCTGTCCGGGTTCGCCACAACGCTCGTCATCGCCGTCGTATCGGCAGTGTCCGCCGGACTTCTCGGCCTCATGCTGTTCGCCCTGCTGATCTCGCGTATGCGCGCCGTGACGCTGGTTCTGGCATGGCTGATCGATCTGATGCGCTGCGTTCCCTTCATGCTGTTCTGCTATCTGATCTACTACGGGCTGCCCTCGTTCGGCATCGTCATCGACAATCTCGCGGCGGGCATCATCGCACTCACGATCTACAACGCCGCCTATATCGCTGAGCTGCTGCGCGGCGGCTATGCGGCGCTGCCTCGCGAAGGAATCGAAGCCGGGGAGGCGTTCGGCTTCCACGGCTGGCGCCTCCTTGTGCGCATCATCCTGCCGCCCGTTCTATTGTCGTCGATACCCATGCTGGGCAACCAGATGATCCAGATCATCAAGGACAGTGCGTTTCTCGTGATCATCGCGGTTCAGGAACTGACCTTCGCAGCCAACGAAATCCAGGCGACCTACTATGTCCCGTTCGCCAGCTTCGTGTGCGCGATGCTGCTATACTGGGTGTTATGTCTGGCGGTGGAGGGAGGCGTGCGCACGGTGTTGACCATGGCCGAGGCGCGGCGATGAACGGGGAGAATGCCGTGGCGAAGACGCTGACCGATGCGCAGGTGGTGCATTTTCGCGAGCAGGGTTGGCTGGCGCCGATGCGGGCGATGGATGCCGGGCAGGCGGCCGATTGCGCCGCGCGGATAGCGGCCTACGAAGCCAGGATGGGCGAAAGCGCCAACCGCAGCCTGAAGATCAAGGGCCATCTGGCGATGCCGTGGGTGGTCGAGCTCGGCCGCAACCCGGCCATCCTCGACGTGATCGAGGATCTCATCGGACCCGACATCATGCTGTTCGGCGCTTCGATCTTCGCCAAGGGCGGCAAGGACCGTGCCTATGTCTCCTGGCACCAGGACAGCGCCTACTTTGGACTTGATCCCCATGAGGAGATCACCGCCTGGGTCGCTTTCACCCAGACCACGGCAGAGAACGGCGCGCTGCAGGTGCTCCCGCGCACGCATCTCGGACCGGACCTGGTGCATGAGGAGACGTACGCCCCGGACAACATGCTGGCGCGCGGCCAGTCGCTGCAGATCGCCGACGAGAGCAGTGCAGTCACCATCGCGCTGCAACCCGGGGAGTTCTCGGTCCACCATGAACGTACGGCACACGGTTCGAAGCAGAACAAAACGGCGGCGCCGCGCATCGGCTTCGCATTCTTCTACATTCCGACCCATGTCCGCTCCACCATCGGCCGACGTAGCGCGACCCTCGTGCGGGGCGTGGACCGTTACGGGCATTGGGATCCCGATCCGCTTCCGCGGTTCGACCTCGACCCCGTCGCCTACGACGCGTTGCGCGCTGCCTGGGGGCAATATCGCGACGGGGAAGTCAAGCAGGCCGCCGACGCGTGAGCGCTGATTCCGTTCTTCGGGTTACGGGTCTGTGCAAATCCTTCAAGGACCATCGCGTGCTCGAAGGCATCGAGCTTTCGGTGTCGGAGGGTGAGACGGTCTGCATCCTCGGCCCTTCGGGCGCCGGAAAGTCGACCCTGCTCCGCTGCATCAATTGGCTGGAGGTTCCGGACAGCGGCGCGGTATTTCTGTCCGATGAACGCGTCGGCGTGCGCGCGGGGGAAGTCCCGATGTCGGACGGCGAGCTGGCGCGCATCCGCACACGGATGGGCATGGTCTTCCAGCATTTCGCGCTTTGGCCGCATCTCACCGTGCTCGGCAATCTGATGGCGGCCCCTCTTCATGTTCAGCGACGGCCGCGTGCAGAGGTTCGCGAGCAGGCGGAGGCGCTGCTGAGCAAGGTCGGCCTGTGGGACAAGCGCGACGCGCCGCCCGCGAGATTGTCCGGCGGCCAGAAACAGCGGGTCGGTATCGCGCGGGCCCTGATGATGCGCCCCGTGCTTCTGCTGTTCGACGAACCGACCAGCGCCCTCGATCCGGAATTGGTCGGTGAGGTGCTGGCGGTGATGAAGACGCTCGCGAGCGACGGCATGACGATGGTCGTGGTAACGCACGAGATGGGCTTTGCGCGCGAGGCCGCGACACGGGTGGTCTTCATGGATCAGGGGCGGATCGTAGAGACGACGGAACCGGAGACTTTCTTTACAAATCCGGCGACTGAGCGTGCGCGACAGTTCCTGGCACGCTACGGATCGGAACGAGCTCGCAAGTAGGATCGAAGTCAATTGGATGCGTGCAATTCGACACCGATCGCGGCGCGCCAATTTCGCTGGAGAAAGAGAGCGAGGATGCAATCGACAGAACGTGACGATGCTCGGAACGCCGTCGTTACCGGTCAGATCATCAGCGATGAAATTCTGCCTGCGCGAGCGTACTGGCATAAGCGGCTCGACAAAGGCACCGTGCTGAGAATCGTTGATCTCAAAGGCTGCCAGTCCGTCGACACCCTGATCTACGACGCGGCCGATACGGCGATCCGCTACAATGCCGCAAACACCATGAAACTCGCCGGCAGCGTCTATCTCTCCAAAGGATGCGTCATCTATGACGACCTGGCGCAGCCGCTGATGACGATGATCGAGGATACGGTTGGTCGCCACGACACGTTGGCGGGCAACTGCAGTCGCGAGATCAACCTCGTGCGCTACGGCAAGCCGGGTCACCTGAGTTGCCGGGACAACTTCATCTCGGCCTTGGGCGAGCTCGGCATGGGGCCCCGGGATATTCCGGCGAACATCAATTTCTTCATGAACGTACCGGTGAACGGGAACGGTGACGTCGCAATTGCAGACGGCATTTCCAAGCCCGGGGATTATGTCGATCTGCGCTGCGAGAAGGACGTGATCGTGGTCATCTCCAACTGCCCGCAAGAGCTCAATCCCTGTTCCGGCGGAACTCCGACGCCGATCCGCCTCACCGTCTGGCGGCCGGGAGCCTGACCTCGGATTGCTCGGCTCTCGAACCGGCGAAACAGCCGAATTCCACGCTTCGTAACGATGGGCTAGGGTGCGAATTCCTCTTGCGGCGCCGCAGCCGCGGCATCGTATCCGACGCGCGGTAGCGCGCTGCATGACCGCGCATCCGACGACATGATCAGGATGGCGACTTCAAAGAAAAAATCGAGAGAACCGCAATGAACGAACTCCAACTTGTCGATCGCTCTTCGATGATCGACGCGCTCAACCGGGAGCTCGAGTTGCGACCGAGCGAGGTCGCGATCGTCACCATCGACATGCACCGCGGGCACCTCGATCCGTCCGTCGCGACCATGCCGACGAGCGCGGAGGACGCGGCGCGGGTGATCGGCAATGCGTGCGAGCTCCTCGACTATGCCCGCGCGCTCCGGGTGCCGGTCATCCATGTCAAGCTGGTGATGCGGCGGCTTCACAACGGCGGCAGCGAGACGAGCATCGTTCCGTTCTGGCAGGCGATGCACAAGATCCGCAACGAGCAGGACCGCCTCACTCCCGGCCGCAAAAGCACGATCAACGAGCACAACATCGAAGGCTCGCCGGGGTGCGAGATCATCCCGGAGCTTTACCATCCGTCCGACTACGTGATCGACAACAAGAAGCGGCTCGACTGCTTCATCGGCACCGACCTCGACATCCTGCTCAAGAGCCTCGGCATACGCACGGTGTGCTTCATGGGAATCAACACCAACACCTGCGTGCTCAACACCTCGTTCACCGCGTTCAACCTCAACTACGGCGTCGTCGTGCTCTCCGACTGCGTCGCCAGCATGTACGGCGAGGACCTCCACGTCTTCGGATTGCAGAACGTCGCACGCTGCATCGGCTGGGTGCTCACGAACGACGAGGTGAAGCAGAAGCTCGAGGAGGGCCGCCAGCGTAACGCAGGGCGGGAGTGAGGGCCCGCGACAAAGCAGCGCCTGCGCTTGTGGCAGCGGCCCGGAAGCCGCACAATGGCTGACGTTTCCCAAGAACCAAATTTCAGGGAGGATCGAGCCATGCCGACGCGGCGGCAATTTGTGACGACCACACTCGGCACCGGCGTAGCGCTGGCGACGGGGAGCGCAAACACCGCTCTCGCCCAGGTCGACCGGCGCCAGATCACCGACGCGCAGGTCCATCTGTGGAAGGCCGAGTCGGCCGACTGGAAATGGGTGCCCGGCCTTCAACCGCAGTTGCCCGAGCCCTTCACCATCGAACGGCTGGTGCCGATGATGGACGAGGCTGGCGTCGATCGCGTGGTGATCGTTCCGCCGTCCTGGCCCGGCGAGCGCAACGACTATGCCCTCGAAGCGGTGAAACGCTATCCCAATCGCTTTCGCGTGATGGGGCGCATTCCGCTGCAGGACCCCAAATCGGCCGAGCTGTTGCCGAAATGGAAGGAGCAGCAGGGCATGGTGGGCATTCGCCTCACCTTCAACACCGCCCAGAACATCCCATGGCTCACCGACGGCACGGCCGACTGGTTCTGGCCGGCTGCTGAAAAGGCGGGGCTCCCCGTGATGTGCTTTGCGCCCGGCAACACCAAGCACTTCGGCCCCATCGCCGAGCGCCATCCGCAGCTCCAGCTGATCTTCGATCACATGAACACGACGGGAGGGATGCTCAAGGACTATTCCCTCGACGGGGCGATCACCGACACCGTCGCGATGGCGAAATATCCGAACATCAGCGTCAAGGTCTCGGCGTCCCCCGGGCTGTCACGGGAGCCTTATCCGTTCCGTGACGTGGCGATCCACATCAAGCGCTGCTTCGACGCCTACGGCCCGCAGCGCTGCTACTGGGGCACCGACATGACGAATTCCTACGCGAAGGCGAGCTACCGCCAGCGCATCACGCAGTTCACCGAGCAGCTCGCGTTCCTCAACGAGAGCGACAAGGACTGGGTAATGGGCCGCGCCATCATGCAGCGGCTGAAGTGGACGTGAAGCGCCGGAACATGTTCGAGTAAGGAGAGCCGACCCCTAGTCATCGCCGGGCTTGTCCCGGCGACCCCGATCATATGGCACAGCAGTGCCTCATTAAGCGGGCTGGCCGGGACAAGCCCGGCCATGACGGCTCATTGAAACGTGGGCTGCCCGAGCGGTCAGCCCGCGTCAAAGCACCTTGTAGAGCCGTTGATCGTAGAGGTTCGCCCGCCAGGTGTTACCGCCTTGCGCCGACGCGCCGCGGAAATGCAGCGTATGCGGCGCGGTCTCGTGGGCATCGAAAGCCTTGGCGTCCTTCCATGCCGCGACGACCTCGTAGTGGTTGATGCGCGGCGGCGGCTGGCGGTAGACGTCGTAGCGCACCACGCCGTCCTCTTTTTTGCTGGAGTCGGCGAGCCCCCTCACAAGCGGCTGCGCCCTCTCGGCGATCGTGGGATCGCCGCCGAGGAAATCGACATGCTCCACCATGTAGAGCGCGCCAGCCGCCGGCGTCGAAGGCGACGGCGCGTTGGCGAAGGGTTGCAGCATGTGGCGGTCGGGCGGGCTGTTTCGGATCGGCTTGAGCGCGCCTTCGAACTCGGCTTTCGTCGCGCCCTTGTCATGCGCGTCGAAGGCGCCCTGATCCTTCCAGCCTTCCATGATCACGAAACGATTCGGCCGGCTCGCCTCCTGCAGGACGGTGAACTCCAGATTTGACGGCTCGTGGCGGCTTGCATCGCGGTATTTCTTGATGAGGTCGACGCCCTGGGCGACCGCATTGGTGCCGACATCGAGATAGGTCACGGCGTAGACCGGGTCGGCGGATTGTGCTTGTGCCGCGGGCGCGATGCCGAGCACGGCCGCTGCCGTGGTTACGAGATATGCCCCCCAAACCCATCGCGCCGGCGTGGCGGATGAAGGGGACCGCAAGATTTTTCCGTTCGCATGCATGGCGTTCTCCCGGCGCTCTATTCAGTTGATCGGCACATAGAGGCGATCGTCGAACGGCGAGCCGAGCAGCGGCCCGACGGCGTCGCGAAACGCCCGCCCGTAGGCGGAATTTTCATAGGCGTCGAACGCCTTGCGGTTCTGCCAGGCGGCCAGCAAGGTCGTGTGGCTCTGCGGCGGGTTGACCGATCTCACGACATCGTAACGCAGATTGCCCTCGCCCTTGCGCGCGGCCTCGGCGACCGCCTTCGCCGCCGCCAGCGTCGCGTCGATTCCGGGCGGGAAGACGTCGAGGTGAAGCTGCATGTAGACGGCGTCGCCGCCCGCGCCCGGCTGGGCGGGAGCGACCGAAATGACACTGTAGTTGCGCCGGTCATAGGGGGAGGCTGCGATGGCCTTGAGCTTGTCGCGCAATTGCGCGGTGTGAGCGGACTTCTCGTTGGCGTCGTAGGCGGCCTGGTCCTTCCATCCCTCGTAGATCATGAAGCGGTTCGGCCAGTCGGCCTCTTGCAGCAGCGTGACCCCGAGATTGCCCTCCTGCTTGAGCGAACCATCGCGATACGCTTTGAGAAGCGCCACGCCGTCCTTCGCCGCGTTCGGCACGACATCGAGAGCGGTGACGCCGTAGATGGCGTTGCCGCCGCTCTGGGCCGATGCGGTCAAGACGGCCGTGGGGGCGAAGGCCAAAGCAAACAGGAGCCCAAACCGAAGCGAAAGTGCGCCGGCCCATTCACGAAGACATCTCATGGGTATTCCTCCTGCCGGGCTCTGTGGTTGCTTCAAGCGCTTCTCGGCTGCCCTGCCGCCGCTGTTTGATCGCGGCCTACCTTACTCAATTTACCCGGAGAGGAGAACGGCACCCCTTCGCCGCTTCCTCGAACCCGTCGAACAGCCGGTGCGCATTGGCGTTGGCGAGGGTTTCAAGACGGTGCGGCTGGTCCTTTTCGACGCTGTAGCGCGCAAGCGTCCCCTTGGAGCGAAGGAATTCCGCCTCGTCCTCCATCTCGTCGTGCCAGCGGTAGGGATCGTGCTCGCCGACATAATAGAACACGCACAGATCCTTGATCGCCTCGAGCTTCGCCTCGGTCGGATCCCACATGTAGCCGGGAAAGGCGGTGACGGAGACGAAGTATTCGGGATGGGCGGCCGCGACGTGGAGCGATGCGATCCCGCCGTTCGACGGACCGGCGATGTTAAATTTTCCATCGCGGATTTTGTAATCGGCGAGGATCATCTTCAAAAAATCCGGAAAGATGCGCTCGCCGCCCATGAAGAACAGCTTGCCGCCCGGCGCCGCGGGCGCGATGACGATGTAGCCGCGCTTCTCGGCCTCGGCGCGGAAGTTGCGGTTGAGGATGTTGTCGACCGTCGTCATGTTCTGCGGGCCGCCGCCGAACACGAGCACCGCCGGATAGGTTTTCGCCGGGTCGTAGCCTTCGGGCAGGACGACCTTGTAGTCGACGGTCATCCCGGCGACGGACTTCGATTTCTCCAGCACCTCGGCCTTGAGTGGCGGCGTGGCGAAAGAAAGGGCTGCTGCAGCAAGTAGCCACGTCATCGATCGTTTCATCCGGAGTCTCCTCACTCTTCGCGCTCCGTGGGTCGGGATTCCTCCCCCGCTTGCGGGGGAGGGTAGGGAGGGGGAACGGGCGGGGCGGCAGGCGCTGTCGTTCGTGACTGAGTCAGCAGGCCCCCTCCCCGACCCTCCCCCGCAAGCGGGAGAGGGAGCCCGCGGCTCCGCCGCGCATGCTCTCTTCGCTTATTCCTTCGTGTACTTCGTCACGCCGCGCACGGTCGCTTCGGCGGTGAAGATGTTGCCCTTGGCATCGACCGCGATCCCCTCGCCCATGGCGCCATCGGGCGCGTCGGTCTTGTGCGGCGGGATGAAGCCCGTCACCTTGCCGTCCTTCACGCTGCCGATGCGGACGCCCTTGAGCCAGCCGGGATGGCTCTTCGGACTCGATTCGGAGTCGGCGGCATAGAGCGTGTCGTTGCCGTCGATCGCGATCCCGCTCACCCGGCTGAACTCCGGATACTGGGCGATGAACTTGCCGTCCTTGGTGAGGACCTGGATGCGGTGGTTGTGGCGGTCGGCGACGAGGAGCCGGCCCTGCGAGTCGAACTCCAGCGCATGGGGCGTGCGGAATTCGCCCGGGCCGGTGCCGGTCTTGCCGATCGTGCGCAGGAATTTTCCGGTGCGGTCGAACACCGAGATGCGGCCGACGAGGCTCGGGTCGTTGACGTCGGTGTGGCTCTCGCCGACATAGACGTCGCCATTCGCGGGGTCGGTGACGACGTCGGTCGGCTCGGTCAACGCATCGGGCGGATTGCCTTTCACGCCCGGCTTGCCGAGCGTCATCAGGAGCTTGCCGTCCGGGCTGAACTTGAAGACGGCGCTGCCCTTGTGCTCCTCGCCCGGATACTTCTTGAGCTCCTCGGCGCCCGGCAGCCGCGCGTCGGTCACCCAGACGTTGCCGTCCTTGTCGACGTGCACGCCATGCGGCCACACGAACAAGCCGGCGCCGAAGCTGCGCACTTCCTTGCCCGTCTCGTCGAACAGGTGAACCGGGTTCGCCTTGCTTCCGAGGCAGCCGGGCACGGTTCCCGGCGAGCAGCGGTCGGTCGCCCACACCGACTTGCCGTCGCGATCGATGGCGACGCCATTCGAGCCGCCCCAGGGGCGATCCTCGCTGGTGATCTTCGCCCAGTCGCGGACGACCTTGTAGGGATTGGCGCCCGAATTGACGGGTTGGATGTCTTGCGCCTGGGCGCCGATCGAAAGCAGCAGAACCGCCGCGGAAAACAACGCCTATCGACCTCGTCATCGCCGCGCTCCTTTTGGTTTTGTCTCTCCCGGCGCTGATTGTGCACCGCCGAGGCTCCCTCCCACAATGGGCAACAGCCGGCACGGAACCACAGAACGCATCACGGCCGATGTGTCAGGCGAGCCCGCGGTCGTACTCCAAAACGGCGTCGAGCAGCACCTGCGCGCCGGCGGCGCATTGCTCCAGGGTCGTCGATTCCGCCTCGTTGTGGCTGATGCCCTCGTGGCAGGGAACGAAGATCATGGTGGTCGGCGCGACGCGGGAGGCATAGACGGCATCGTGGCCGGCGCCGGAGACGATGTCGCGCGTCGCAAAGCCCGCCTTCGCCGCCGCACGGCGGACGCATTCGATGAGCTCCGGCGCAAAGCGCACCGCCGGCGACGACCAGATCATCTTCTCGTCATAGGTGAGCCGCAGCGGCGCGAGGATCGCGGCAAGCGTCGCGCGGAACCGCGCCTCCATGCGGTCGAGCCCCTCGTCGTCGCGGTGGCGCAGATCGATCGTGAAGAACACCTCGCCGGGGATGACGTTGCGGCTGTTGGGCTTGCTCTCGATGAGGCCGACGGTGCCCACCGCATCCGGCGCGAAGGCGTGGGCAATGGCATCGACCGCATTGATCACGCGCGCTGCGCCAAGCAGCGCATTCCTGCGCAGATGCATCGGCGTCGCACCGGTGTGCGCGTCCTGGCCGGTGATCGTGACATCGTACCAGCGCATCGCCTGCACGCCGGTGACGACGCCGATCATCTTGTCCTCGTTTTCGAGGATCGGTCCCTGCTCGATGTGCAATTCGAACATCGCGCCGAGCGCGTGGCCGCCGGCCTTCTCCGCGCCGCGGTAGCCGATGCGCTCGAGCTCCGCGCCGAACGTCTTGCCGTCGCGGTCGGCCCGGCCGCGCGCAAAGTCCGCGGTGAACACGCCGGCGAAGGTGCCGGACGCCAGCATTGCCGGGGCGAAACGTGCGCCCTCCTCGTTGGTCCAATTCACGATCTCGATCGGCGCATTGGTCTCGTAGTCCGACTCGTGGAGCGTGCGCATCGCCTCGAGCGCACCGAGCACGCCCAGCGTGCCGTCGAACTTGCCGCCGGTCGGCTGGGTGTCGAGGTGGCTCCCCATGCACAGCGGCGGCAGGCCCGCGATCCGTCCGGGGCGCCGCGCGAACATGTTGCCGACCTCGTCGACCGTCACGGTGCAGCCGACGGCTTCCGCCGCGGCCTTGAACCAGTCGCGGACCTTTTTGTCCTCGTCGGAGAGCGAGAGCCGCTTGATGCCGCCCTTTGCCGTCGCGCCGAAGCGCGCGGTTTCCATCAGCGTATCCCACAGGCGCTGGGCATCGATCTTGAGGTTCTGCATGCGCGGGTCCTCGGTGCGGCGAGCCGATCCTACCGCATCCCTCCCCGTCTTCGGGGAGGGCGGGGTGGGGTCTGCGCCCATCGCCCGACGCTGCCACACGAAAGAAACGCCCCACCCTGCCCTCCCCGAAGAGCGGGGAGGGAGAAGTACTCACGGCGTCACGTCGAGTCGCTCTACGGCGCGGGGCGCGGTGAGCTCCTGCCATTTCGTGTTCGCCACCTGGATGGCCGGGAAGGCGGGGCGCGGCACGTAGGTGCCGGTGCCGGGCTCGGCGCGCAGATCGCCGTCGAGCCACGCGACCTTTCCCCGCGATAGCGTCGCGCGCGGCAGGCCGCGGCAGGAAAAGCCCTCGAACACGTTGTAGTCGATGCGGCTCACTTGCGCTTTCGCCGAGATGGTCTTGGTCGCCTCGGGATCGAAGACGACGAGGTCGGCATCGGAGCCGACGGCGATCGCGCCCTTCTTCGGATAGACGTTGAGGATGCGGGCGGCGTTGGCCGAGGTCACCGCGACGAACTCTTCTTTGGTGAGCCGCCCGGTGTTGACGCCCGCGGTCCATAGCACCGCCAGCCGGTCCTCGAGCCCGCCGGTGCCGTTCGGGATCTTGGTGAAGTCGGTGCGGCCGAGGCGCTTCTGCGCGGTGGTGAAGGCGCAATGGTCGGTCGCGACCACCTGCAGCGAGCCTGCCTGCAGACCCGCCCACAGGCTCGCCTGGTGATCCTTCGAGCGGAACGGCGGCGACATTACGCGCCGCGCGGCGTGGTCCCAGTCGCGATTACGGTACTCGTCCTCGTCGAGCACGAGATGCTGGATCAGCGGCTCGCCGAACACGCGCTGGCCGGCGGCGCGGGCGCGAGCGATCGCCTCGTGGGCCTCACGGGACGAGGTGTGGACGACGTAGAGCGGACACCCCGTCATATGGGCGATCATGATCGCGCGGTTGGTCGCTTCGCCCTCGACCGCGGGCGGGCGCGAATAGGCGTGGCCTTCCGGTCCGGTCATTCCGGTCTCGAGATAATGCTGCTGCAGGCGATAGACGACGTCGCCGTTCTCGGCATGCACCAGCGGCATCGCGCCGAGGCCGGCGCAGCGACGGAACGAGTGATAGAGCTCGTCGTCGTTCACCATCAGCGCGCCTTTGTAGGCCATGTAATGCTTGAAGGTGTTGATGCCGTAAGTCTTCACGCAGGTTTCCATGTCATCGAAGACCTGCCGGTCCCACCACGTCACAGCCATGTGGAAGCCGTAGTCGCAGGCCGCGGTCTCGGCCTTGCGCCGCCAGTCCTGATAGGCCGCGAGCAGCGACTGGCCGGGACTGGGGATGCAGAAGTCCACCACCATCGTGGTGCCGCCCGCGAGCGCCGCCTTGGTGCCCCAGGCGAAATCGTCGGCCGACACCGTGCCCATGAAGGCAAGCTCGAGATGTGTGTGGGGATCGATGCCGCCCGGCATGACGTAACAGCCGCCGGCGTCGATCACTTGCGTCCCGGCAGGCCGGTCGAGATCGAGACCGATCGCGGCGATCTCACCGTCGCGGACGAGCACATCGGCGCGCCGCGTGTAGTCGTGATTGACGATCGTGCCGCCGCGAACGAGTACCACGCGATGTTTCCTTCGTTATGCCGGGCCTGAAGCTTCGAAGACGCGTCAGCCGTTGCGTCAGCTATAGCAAAATGCGCGGCCGCCGCATGGCGGCCTATCGGTTTCAGTCCGGCCCGGGTTCCCTCTTGCGGCACCTCTGGCTTTGGCCGATACCAGGGACCCGTTGCCAGGCAACGACCCGCGGCCGGGACCGCCGGCCCGACGATCGAGAAGAGGGCCCCATGACCGTGTCGATGCCCGTGTCGATGCCGCGTGTCCGCGCCGTTTTCGCCGCTCTCATCCTCGGCCTCACTCTCTCGGGCTGCGGCTACAACACCATTCCGACACTGGAGGAGCAGGCCAAAGCGCGCTGGGGCGATGTGCAGAACAACTATCAGCGCCGCGCCGACCTCATCCCGAACCTCGTCAATACCGTGCAGGGCTACGCCAAGCAGGAGAAGGACGTGCTCACCTCCGTCGTCGAAGCGCGAGCCAAGGCGACCCAGGTCAAGATCGATGCCTCCCAGCTCACCGATCCGGAAAAGCTCAAGCAGTTCCAGGACGCCCAGAACCAGCTCTCCGGCGCGCTCGGCCGGCTGCTTGCGGTGAGCGAGAACTATCCCGACCTCAAGTCGAACCAGAACTTCCTCGCCCTGCAGTCGCAGCTCGAGGGCACCGAGAACCGCATCGCGGTGGCGCGCCGCGACTACATCGAGGCGGTACGGGTCTACAACACCGAGCTCAAGACCTTCCCGGGGCTGCTCTGGGCGTCGACTGTGTTCCGCGGCAACAAGCCGTTGGCGGAGTTCACCGCGAGCGACAATGCGCAAACGCCGCCCCAGGTGAAGTTCTAACACCTCTCGCCGCGCAGGCACCGACATGATCTTGGGCCCCTCTTCGGCGTTCGCCGCAAGAGGCGCGCTGCGTTCCCCTGGGACGTGGCTCGCATTGGCCGGTCTTGCCTTCGCGTTCATCGCGTACGCATGGGCGCTCGCACTGGCGGCGCCGAACTTCCCGGCGCTGACGGGACGTATCGTCGACCAGGCGAACGTCATTCCGCCGGCGAAGCGCGTCGACCTCGACCTCAAGCTCGCCGAGCTTGAAATGAAGTCCGGCATCCAGCTCGTGGTCGCCACCGTCTCCTCGCTCGACGGCGAGGAGATCGAGCCCTATGCCAACGAGCTGTTCCGCACCTGGAAGCTCGGCCAAAAGGACAAGAACAACGGCGTCCTGCTGCTCGTCGCGCCGAAGGAGCGGCGCGTGCGCATCGAGGTCGGCTATGGCCTCGAGGGCACGCTGACCGACGCGCTGTCGAAGGTCATCATCACCAACGCCATCGCACCGCGCTTCAAGACCGGCGACTACGGCGACGGCGTCACCCGCGGCGTCGACGACATCATCACGGTGCTCACCACCGACGCCTCGGAATGGCAGCAGAAGCCGTCATTGCGGCTCGACCACGATACCGCGCCCGACGCCGGCGAGTACATCCTGCTCGGCCTGCTGCTCGTGCTCATCGTGTTGCTGATCGTATCGCCGGGATTCCGCTGGTTCTTCTTCAACGTCCTCGCCAACATCGCGGTGAGCTCCGGCGGCTCGCGCGGCGGCTATTCGCGTGGCGGCGGCTGGTCGGGCGGAGGTGGTGGCGGCTGGTCCGGTGGCGGCGGCTCGTCGGGAGGCGGCGGCGCCTCGGGGAGCTGGTGATGTCGATTTCCGAGCACGACCGCGAACGCATCTCCGCTGCGATCCGCGCGGCCGAGACCCGGACCTCCGGTGAGATCGTCTGCGTGCTTGCCGAGAGCTCGGCGGACGCCACCGGACTGCCGATCCTGCTTGCGACCCTTGCCGCCCTCGCCCTGCCCTGGGTGCTGATAGCGACGACGGCGCTTCCCGTCCGCAGCATCCTGGTGCTGCAGGTGATCACCTTCATCGTCCTCGCCCTGGTGCTGTGCCTGCCGCAGATCCGCGTCGCGCTTCTGCCCCGCCGCGCTCGCCGCAGGCTCGCCCATCGGGTCGCGGTCGAGCAGTTCTCGATCCGCGGCATTTCCCGCAAGAAGGACCGCAACGGCATCCTGATCTTCGTCTCGCTCGCCGAGCACTATGCCCGCATCATCGCCGATGTCGGCATCGCCTCGAAGGTGCCCCAGGCACAATGGCAGGGCGCAATCGATACGCTGGTCGCGGAATGCGGGCACGGGCGCACGGCCGATGGCTTCATCTCCGCGGTCGAAGTCTGCGGGAGCGTCCTTGCGGCCCACTTCCCCCGCACCGCCGAAAGCCGGGACGAGCTTCCCGACCGTATCTATGTGATCTAGGCGGCGGTCCGCAGACGGCTCCCGTGAGGCCTGCCCGGCCGCGGGCCAAGGAAACCGCTCCGTACTGACCCGCTGGCGCTGGCGCTAGTGCTGCAGCTGTCGCCGACGATCAGCATGATGGTGATGCTGCCAGATAGCATGTTCATAGCGCCGACCATGATGATCAGTTGATTGCGAGGGGCTAGCCCGATCGGATTCCAACTCCGCTGAGCATTGTACAGTCGCGAGCAACGATTTGCTTTCGATGGTGCGAAGGATACTTCCGAGACGCCTTATCGGTTGAAACAGCTCGCGTCTTGCAGATGGCGAATTTAGGAATCTTCGGGAGCGCGGCCGTCCGCCCACGGGCGGCGGTTACGGCCCTTTGAGGCCAGCCGGCTGGTCCGGATCCACCTGACCGGGAAGGAGAGGCTCTTCGCCGAACGGGCGGTTGATGATGCCGAGCGCTTCGGTGGCGGTGTACACTCGGTTTCGCGCGTAACCGGTGCGCTCTTGCAGAATGCCCGCTTCTTCTAGTTGAGCGATCGCCTGGTGGACCTGAGGAGGACTGACATCCAGGAGTTCGCCGAGCCGCTTGGCCGTTACAACCGGATAGTTATGAAGTTCGTCGAGAGCGCGCGCAGCCGCCGACCCTTTGCGGAATTTGCGGCGCTCGCGCCAGACACCGGACAATTCGGACAACGCTTCGCGGGTCCGGATCAGTTCGTCGAGTGTGCCGGTGACGGCGTCGGCCATGAAGGTAATGATCGGCTGCCAGTTCAACCGCTGTTGGGCATCCTTAAGCGAGGCATAGTACGTACTCTTTTTGCTCTCGATGTATGGCGACAGGTACAATGGAACGTGCTTCTCAGCCGCCATCATGAGCGGAAGGAGGAGACGACCGACTCGGCCATTGCCATCGCGGAAGGGATGAACCGCCTCAAAATGAGTGTGCGCAATCGCCATGCGTGTGATGAACCCTTGAGTCACCTGCTGCATGCCCTCGTTCCGTAGGAAGTCTACCGTTTGAGCGAGGCAGCCGGGGATGTCGGCGGGAGGTGGAGGGTTCAAACTCGAATACGCGATGTCCTTGTTTCCGCCGATCCACACGACGCGCGTGCGAAGGTCGCCGGGTATGTCCTCGTAGTCCAAGTCGTCCTTCATCACGGCGCGGTGGAGATCCCTGATCAGGTCCATCGTGAAGACGCCGTACCCGTCCTTTGCCGCCAGCGGAATAAATCCATCGAGTGCCACGGCGTAGTTGCGCACCTGACGCGCTTCATCCCTGGCGCCGTCATCCCCCGTCTCCTCGACAAACAGCAGTTCGTCGAGGGTACTCTGGGTGCCTTCGATCGACGACGAACTTACCGCCTCGCGTCTGGTCAGCACACGGCTGACGATGTAGGGGTCCTTCATCTGAGCGGCGATGGCATCGACCTTGCCGAAAGCCGCTTGGGCGGCATCCAGGGCTTTCGTCGCTCCGGCAACCGATACGCCCTCCTCGGGCGGTGCCGGCGGGACGATCCCGTAGTGTGAATCATACGGTGGCGGCAACCGCTTCAGGGTCTCCCGGATGGCGTGGCTGAGATCACTGCGTTTCATGAAAACCCAAAGTTAGGAGTCGTATTTCTGTTTTATAATTTGGTTTCATGAAAAAAGCCACAACATGAACCGATTCCCAGATGCAAAAGCAGGGTTCCATGCATGATCGGGCCGGACTCGGCTTTTCTGTTCTTGTTACGTTCGTACGCCATGTGGCGACCGACTGAGCCACGACAGCCGTCCGCAGGACGGATCACGGCTTCAATAATCACTTGGCTTCGAGCGCCCAACCGCAGCTACGTGATTCAGACGCCGGTCCCCAAACGGGCTGCCGTGAGGCCTGCCGGGCAGATCGGTCGCCCGGCTTTTTGGGTGTCCGGGCCTATTTTCCCCTGCAAACCCGCTTTACTCCGGTTCCGTGTCATGGAATGCTAAGTCGGTCTTCTCGAAAGAAAAGCCGGCAGAGAGAACCTGGAGACGCCCATGAAACTCGCAGTGCTCGCGGGTATCGCCGCGATGTATGTGGTGCCCGCTTCGGCCCACCATTCCTTCGCGATGTTCGATGCCACCAAGACCACTGAGCTCCAAGGCACGGTAAAGGAGTTCCAGTGGACCAATCCCCATGCCTGGATCATGCTGACCGTCCAGAAGGACGGACAGCCCCAGGAATGGGCCATTGAAATGAACGGCCCTGGTGGTCTCGCCCGGCAGGGCTGGCGTCCCAAGACGCTGACCCCCGGCATGCCCGTCAAGCTGATGATCCATCCGCTCAAGGACGGGACGAACGGCGGCCAGTTCATGGAAGTGACGCTCCCGGACGGGAACGTGCTGGGCCGCGGCGCACCGCCGCCACCGACACCGGCCCAGAACTAGTCCTCGATCCCAGGACTTCTTTGGAGAACTTGGCGGATATCGGCTTGACCGGTATCCGCGTGATTTATTATTGCCGCCGAGCGTGACGAGCCCGATCTGGGGTCCGCGGGTGCGGATTGTATTTTTTTAGGCCGACGAGTTCAGTCCCCTGCGGACAACTGTGAAAGTCGCGACGGCACGCTTATCGCGAGGCCCGCTCGCCGACATGCCGTGTTGGCTGCCGTTCATGCCGGTCTTTGATCTGCATCAAAGGCTGCCCGGCGGAATCTTCCTTGCAGAGACCGTCCCGACTTCCGCGTTTGCGGAGGAAACCGCATCGCTTGTCGCGTGGTGCACCGTCGTCGTCCGGGGACGGTGGATCGCCTACACAGTCCAGCATCAAGAGCCGCGAAGCGAGAAACAACTGAGGGATGACGTCGCACAGGGTTTGGAAGGTTACGTCGAGACGCTCGGATAATCGTCGATCTCGGTGTGGATCGCGAAATCCACCCTGGCCTTTCCGGCGCTCGAGGTCGTGCAAATCTTCGCCGCCTCGATGGTATTTCGCACCACCGCGATCATCGATCTGTGGCTGCTCGAGCTCAAATCAACCAAGCGCTTATTCCGAGATCGCGCGTATCCCGGGCTCGCGCGCAAACTCCTTGATAACCGCCCACTCGCCCAGGCTGGGCAGCAACCCACCGTCTGAGCGACTCGCGACTCGCGCATCCGGCTCGCGCAGCACCTCCGACACCGATTGTGATCACACCAATTGCGGCGAAACCGCGCGCGGCCCGTGCGGGCGCGTTTTTCCACATCGATAAAACCGCACAAAACCCCCGGTTTTCAAAGGGAAACCTATCATCCTCCCACTGTAACCAATTTCCACAATTTTGTGCGGGACGTGACATATTTGTAACCCAATGTGCTGCTCGAATCGGTTACACTTTTCAGGCTCATGTAGGGGTTTCCTCCCAACCTGGCCCCGGCGTTCGGGGCCTTTTTCTTTGGGCGAATCCATTCTCGTTATTTCCGGGCGCTCAGGTCGCGCAAAGGTTCTGCACGCCGTTTGCACCAATGAAGTTGTCATCGCCCGGCTTGACCGGGCGATCCAGTAACCACCAGACTTCGATTTGGGGCACGGCCTCAAATACGCCGATGGCACAGGAGTTACTGGATTGCCCGGTCAAGCCGGGCAATGAAAGTGCGATGGGGCGCTCTGTCGTTTGGCCGGGCGCTACTTCTGCGCCGGCTTGAAGTAGCGCAAATCCGGCGGCTGCTGGCCCATCTTAGTGGGCATCAGGAAACCGTCCGCGCTCAGAAAGTAGTTCTCCTTGCCGACCACCACGTGGTTGTTGTTCTCCGAACAATTATCCTCGACCCACAGCACGTTGCGATCGCGGCGGTAGGTCTTGTCGACGGTCCACGGCTGCGTGAGCGCGTGATCGACCACGGTGATCTCGTCGTGCAGGAGATCCGGATTCGCCTTGTCGAGAAAGATGCGTTCCTTGAGGATCGACTGGTTGTCGCGGTGGAGCAGCAGGCCGCTGTTCTCGTAGGTGCGCGGGCCCTTGAAGTTGCGGGTCTCGACCTCGAGCGTGTCGAAGCGGCCGTCATTGTCGGTATCGAGCCATTTGCCGATCGAGTAGCCGAGATAGCTCGGCTCCTCGCTGGTCGGGAATGGCCGGCCGTCGGTGTAGATACGGCGCGGCATGAAGGCCTCGAAATGCACGTAGGTCACCGCCGGCAGCACCACGAACTCGATCGGAAACGTCGCGGTCATGATCCGCGGCATGCCGTTGGTGAGACAGGTGACATGGCCGTCGGTGCCCTGCCCGCCGGTCGCCTGGTCCTTGATGCTGGTCTCGAGAATCGCCTGATATTCCGGCGTCAGCGGCGCCCGCTGGCCGAGGCCGGACGGCCGCGTCTGGTCCCATTGCGTGCCGACGCCGCGCGGACGTTTCCACTGGCCGCCCCAGTCCGGATATTTGGTCTCGTCGAACGCCGTAGCGCCCGACATCGTCAGCAGCACCGCGGCGACGCCAATCACCGCAGCAGTCGCGTATCGCTTGCGCATGTGATCCTCCTGTCTGGTCTCGCTGTCACTTGCCGTCGGCGTTCTTGAAATAACGCAGGTCCGGCGCCGCCTGGTTCTTGCGCGTCGGCATCAGATAGCCGTCGCCGCTGACGAAGTAGTTCTGGTCGCCGATCACGATGTGATGGTTGTTCTCGTTGCAATTGTCCTCGAACCAGATGACTTTGTGGATGCGGCGATAGCGCTTGTCCACGGTCCACGGACGGTTGAAGGCGTGATCGATGATGGTGATCACGTTGTGCATGACTTCCGGATTGGCGGGATCGAGAAAGATGCGCTCCTTCACCACGGTCTCGTTGTCGTCGTGGAGAGGAATGCCGGAAAACTCTACCGTGCGCGGACCCTTGAAGTTGCGGGTCTCGATCTCGAGGGCGTCGTAGCGGCCGTCATTATCGGTATCGAGCCACTTGCCGATCGAGTAGCCCATGAAGCTCGGCTCCTCGTCGGTGGGGAAGTCGCGCCCGTCGGTGTAGATGCGGCGCGGCATGAACGCCTCGAAATTCACATAAGTCAGGTTCGGCAGGATGACGAATTCGAGCGGAAAGATCGCCGCCATCACCCGTGGCATTCCGTTGGTCATGCATTTGTAACGGGTATCGAGGCCCTGTCCGCCTGCCGCCTGGTCCGCGATGCTGTCCTCGAGCCGCTTCTGATACTCGGGTGTTAGCGGCGCCTGCTGGCCGAGACCGGCGGGCTTGGCCTGGTCCCATTGGGTGGCGAGGCCGCGCGGACGCGTCCACTGTCCGCTCCAGTCCGGGTATTTGGATTCATCGAAAGCTTGGGCGCCGCAGATCGAAGCGATCATCGCCGCGACGAGCGCGATGGCTCCGATCGAGCCTCTATCCAGCATCGTGGTCCTCCCTGGTGCCAGCATTCGTTTTGCGGAGAGAATACCGCACGCGCCCGGTCGGGCGGAAGGCGGATGTGGGCGATCAGACCCAAGCCGCAATTTGACTTGAGGCCTCTGCGGTGTAGGAGTTCGGCCTGCCCGCCACACCGGACCCCGCTCATGCCAACCCTGTTCGACAAGATCTGGGATTCGCATCTCGTCGCCCGTCGCAGCGACGGCCGCGACCTCATCTATATCGACCGGCACGTGCTCCATGAGCTTCACGCTCCCCATGCCTTCGAGAAGCTCGCCAAGGCCAACCGCGGCGTTCGGCGTCCCGATCTGACCTTCTCGATGCAGGACCACACCATCGCGACCAAGCCCGGCCGCGACGACACCACGAACCCCGACGGCGCCCCGTTCCTGCGGGCGATGCGCGAGGGAAGCCGCCGCCACGGCATCCGCATCTTCGATCTCGGCGATCCCGAGCAGGGCATCTCCCACGTCGTCGCGCCTGAGCTCGGCATGGTCCTGCCGGGCGCGACCCACGCGGTTCCCGACAGCCATGCCTGCACCGTCGGCGGCCTCGGTGCGCTCGCCTTCGGGGTCGGCACCACCGAGCTCGAGCACGTGCTCGCCACCCAGGTGCTCGCGAGCCGGCGGCCGAAGCGCATGCGCATCAGGCTCGATGGCCGGCTCGCCGACCAGGTCGGTGCCAAGGACGTGGCGCTGCGGATCATCGCCGAGATCGGGCTCGATGGCGCACGCGGGCACGCGGTTGAATATGCCGGCGCAGCGGCGCGGGCGATGGCGATCGAGAGCCGGCTGACGCTGTGCAATCTCGCCATCGAGATGGGCGCGCGCTCGGGTTTCGTCGCCCCCGACGACACCACGTTTTCCTGGATCGCGGGGCGCCCGTGGGCGCCGCAGGGAGCTTTGTGGGACAAGGCGCTCGCCTCCTGGCAGGACCTCGTGAGCGATCCCGATGCGCAGTTCGAGAGCGAGATCGCCATCGATTGCCAGGACCTGGAGCCGCAGATCACCTGGGGCACCGATCCGAGCCAGACCATAGCCGTCACCGGCCGCGTGCCCGACCCGGACCGCGCGCCCTCCGACCAGCGCCCGGCGATGCGGCGCGCGCTCGACTATATGGGGCTCACGCCGGGAACGCCGATCGCGGGGCTGCCGGTCGATCGCGTCTTCATCGGCTCCTGCACCAATGCGCGCCTGCCCGATCTCGTCGCCGCCGCGGCGGTGGCGCGGGGACGGCGCGTCGCCGCGGGCGTCATCGCGCTGGTGGTTCCGGGCTCGAGCACGGTGAAGCGCGAGGCCGAGGCCGCCGGGCTCGACCGCGTCTTCCGCGACGCCGGTTTCTTCTGGGGCGAATCCGGCTGCTCGATGTGCACCGGCGGCAATGGCGATCGCGGTGAGGCGGGCGAGCGCTGCGTGTCGACCACCAACCGCAATTTCGAAAACCGCCAGGGCCCGGGCGTGCGCACCCATCTCGTCGGACCGGCGATGGCGGCAGCCGCGGCGGTCGCCGGGCGCATCATCGACGTGCGTCGCCTCGACGAGGGCGCGTGATGGAGAAGTTCACCCGCGTCACCGGCGTCGCCGTGCCGCTCATGCGCGACGACATCAACACCGACGAGATCACGCCGATCCAGATCGCGCGCCAGCTCAAGCCCGATTACGCCGAGCTCTTGTTCATGCGCGCGCGCCGGCGCCCCGACGGCAGCCTCGATCCCGATTTCGTGCTCAACAAGCCCCAGTTCCGCCGTCCCGCGATTCTCGTGAGCGGCCGCAATTTCGGCTGCGGCTCCTCGCGCGAGAGCGCGGTGTGGGCGATGCTCGCGGTCGGCATCCGCTGCATCGTGGCGAGGACCTTCGCCGACATCTACCGCGAGAACTGCCTGCAGAACGGTGTGCTGCCGGTCGAGCTCGGCGATGCCGATGCGGATGCGCTCTCCCGGCGCGTCGTCGCCGCCGACGGTGCGGTCCTCTTCACCGCCGATCTCGAGGCCCAGCGCATCAGCGGACCCGGCGGGCCGGACATCGCTTTCGAGATTTCCGCCGCCGACCGCCTCCGCCTGCTCGAAGGCCTCGACGACATCGGCCTCACCCTGAAGCACGAGGCCGAGATCGCGGCATTCGAGGGGCGCATCCGCGGCGAGCGGCCATGGCAGCAGACCGCGACGGACAGCCGATCCCTCAAGGGGCAATAATGAGTACGCGAAAGCGGTTTCGGGAACTGATCGCGCGGGGGCGGCTGGTGCTGATGCCCGGCGCTTATGATGCACTCTCCGCGCGGATCATGGAGGCGGAGGGGTTCGAGGCCATCATCGCCGGCGGCTATGCCGCGATCGGCTCCATGATGGGGCAGGCCGACATGGGCCAATGCAACGTGCGCGACTATGCCGACCACTATGCCCGCATCTGCGCGGCGGTGAACATCCCGGTCTATGTCGACGGCGACACCGGCTTCGGCGGGATACACAATGTCCGCGAGATGGTGCGCGCGTTCGAGGCTGCCGGCGTCGCCGGGCTGTTCTTCAGCGACCAGGTGTTTCCCAACCGCTGCGGCTACCTGCCGGGCAAGCAGGTCGTGCCGGTCGAGCAGATGCTCGCCCGCGTCAAGGCCGCGCTCGATGCCCGGCGCGACGGCGACATGCTCGTCGTCGCCCGCACCGATGCCGCCGGCGTCGAGGGCGTCGACGAGGCGATCGCGCGGTGCCGGCTGTTCATGTCGGCGGGCGCCGATGCGGCGAAGCCTCAAGGCATCGACTCCATCGCCGACATCAAGCGCGTGATCGCCGAGGTTCCTGGGCCGCACTTTGCCACCATCTCCCAGGCGGCTGGGCCGCGGCATCGCAGCCTTGCGGAGCTCGAGGAAGCCGGGGTCGCCACCGTGAGCTTTCCCTCGGTCGCGCTGTTCGCCGCCGCCCAGGCGGTGCGCCAGGTAGCGGGCAAGCTCCAGCGCGAGCGCTCGTTGGCCTCGGTCGGCGATGCCCTCATCCCCCTCGAGGACTATTATGGACTGGTGGGCCTGCGGGGGATGCTGGAGCGCGAGGAAGGCTTTGACCGCGCTGCGGCGAGCCTTGCCCGCGGGAACATCTGATGGGCGCCGCGCCGGCCGCAGGAAACGCTGCCAAGCCAACGAAAAGACGTTGCAAAATCGCCACTTTCCCTGAAAATTGACGCAATGCAGGAACGGCGTACCTTCAAATCCTGACGCGCAGTGTACATTCGGTTAAGGTGGGTTGGGTCATCGGAAGGGGGCGTAGTTGCCGGGTCGGGGTGCGTGCGTGGCCGCCAATGCTGTCACCGCCAATAGGGTATCGGGCGCGGGCTTGAGGCCGCGTGGCGGCGCGACCGCTCGCAGCGGGCGCAAGGCCGTGCTGCATCAAGGCCGTGCTGAATGGAGGCACGCGATGAGCTCCTTCCGCCGCCGCCAACCCAATGCAACCGGACGCTCGAAGGGCTGGAATAATCTCAGTGGCGGCTTTCGGCCGTCGATTCTATTCTGGTCAGCGGTTCGCCGGATGCCCAAAGGGTCACCCTGCCGGCAATGGGGGGGATCGCCATGAAGACCATTTGGGCCGTTTGCCTGGCCATCGTCGTGCTATCTGCCGGCGGGCTGGCTGCATCTGCCGCCGATCAGGGGCCTCCGCCTCCTGCCCCCTACACGCCCGTGCCGCCGCCTCCGGAGGGCATCCCGCAGTTCACCTATTCCTGGCAGACGCTTCCCTTGTTGCCGCGGCGCCTGCAGAATCACTGTGGCGTCTTCAACGGCCACTATGTCTGTGCCGACCACTGCGGCCCCAGCTATCAGGTCTACTTCTGTTCGCCGGTATCGATCGGCTGCTGTCATGTGGGTCAAGGCTATTGCGGCGGCGACGGCGGTCTGCGCTGCGGGACTTGGCCGTGGGTTTTTCCGTTCCTGTAAGGTAAGAACGCATGTGCGAAAAGGAGATGCTGAACAATTGATCAATCGGCGACCCGGTGCGATTATACCGGGTCTGAGGGGACTACCGCCGACTCCCGGAGGGCGATGGGGACCGGCGGCAGGACAGGGGCTATCCACGGGTTTCGCTGGATGGCCGCCGTATCGGCGAGTTTGTTCGTGCTAGATACAGCAGTGCTGCGTCGCTGGGAACTTGTGGGCTGGTACCGTGTGACGGTTGGGGACGACGACTTTCCATGGATTCTTCATTTGCGCCATCGGGGCGATCCGAGCGGATTGGCGTGTCCGGGGTAATACCCCGGCGTGCCGGCGGGCCGGCATTCGCCGCCGCTGGCTTGGGCGCCGGCTTAGCGTTGAAGCCGACGGCATGGCCGACCATCGCGGTCACGTGCCTCGCGTTCGAGTCGCGAATCGCCGCCGGGCCGGGTGTCGCCGTGCTTCACGGCAACATACCGAATCTGCGCGCGGCTCTCGATGATGCAATCGGCCGCGGCTGCAGCGGCATCATCAGCTTCGGCATCGCGGGAGGCTTGGCGCCGGACCTGGCTCCCGGCGCCTGGGTGGTGGCATCCGGGGTCGTCGCCGCACATCGGCGCTACCCGACCGACCGCGACTGGGCGCGGCGCCTGGTCCATGCCCTCGGCTCCGCCGTACACGCCGATATCGCCGGGGTGGACGACCCGGTCGCCCAACCGGGCGACAAACGATGGCTGCGCGATGCGACCGCGAGCGTCGCCGTCGACATGGAATCCCACATTGCGGCGGCCGCCGCAGAGGCGCACGGCCTGCCCTTCGCCGCCTGCCGGGTCATCATCGATCCGGCGCACCGCTCGCTGCCGCCGGCCGCCCTGATCGACCTGCGCCCGGACGGAACGCCCGACATTCCAGCGATTGTCCGGTCGGTCCTGCGGCAACCTTTGCAGCTGCCGGAGCTGATCCGCGTCGCTGCCGATGCGCGGGCTGCCCGGGCCGCGTTGCGCGAAGGCCGTCGGCGCCTCGGCCCCGGCCTGAGCTTTCCAGGCTTCCAGCCGACGCTCGTGCGGCCGGCGTCGGAAGTCGCGGCCGGAGATCGCGAGCCGGCGATCGCCATGGGGCCGGCTGAGTAGCACGCCGTCCTACCCCTCCTTTGCGCGTGCACGGCGCGCCGCACGGGCCTGTTGCGCCCTGCGGTGAACCGCTATCTTCCCCGCGGACATACGTCCGCAAACTTCGAAACCGCGATCGAACGCGTGGGAGGATTCCAATGCGCAAGTTGATGATTCCGGCCGTGGCACTGGCTGTCAGCCTCGCGGCGGCAGCCGCCTGGTCGCAAACCCCGAGCTCGCCGTTCCGGGCGACCCCGTATTTCACCACTCCGCTCGAAAACGACGCAGGCCGCATCGTGAAGCTGCAAACGGTGACGATCCCGCCGGGCGCCGGCAACGAATTCCATCGTCACAACGGCGACCAGTGGGCCGCCGTCCAGGAAGGTGAGGTCACCTTCACCATCAAGGGCCAGGCGCCGCGCACCCTCAAGGTGGGCGATAGCGTCTACATTCCCCGCGGCACCGTTCACCGCAACCAGAACCTGACCGACAAGCCGGCGCGCTCGGTCGAGCTCGTCATCATCGACAAGGACAAGCCGCAGGCCGAAGCCGTCACGAACTGACGCTTCCTCGCCTCGATCGCGAGATCGATTTCATCGTGAACGCAATCGCCGGGCCCTTCGGCCCGGCGATTTGATTCGGCGGCGCATCACTTGATCCGCTCGAGAATGCTGACGTAATTCGCGACCGCGGCGCCGCCCATGTTGAAGAGACCGCCGAGCGTCGCGTCGCGCACCTGCATGTCACCGGCCTGACCGCACAGCTGCATGGCGCAGAGCGCGTGCATCGACACGCCGGTGGCGCCGATCGGATGGCCCTTGGACTTGAGGCCGCCGGACGGGTTGACCGGCAGCGGGCCGTCCTTGAGCGTCAATCCATCGGCGATCGCGCGCGCGCCTTCACCCTCCGCGGTAAGCCCCATCGCCTCGTATTCGATGAGCTCCGCGATGGTGAAGCAGTCGTGGGTTTCGACGAAGGATAGGTCCCTAAGCGCGATCCCGGCGGAGCCAAGCGCCTGCTGCCAGGCTCTAGCGCAGCCTTCGAACTTGAGGATGTCGCGCTTTGCCATCGGCAGGAAGTCCTGGACGTGGGCCGCGGAGCGGAACACCACCGCCTTATGCATCGCAAGCGCGGTCTCGACGTCGGCGAGCACGAGCGCCGCGGCCCCATCGGAGACCAACGAGCAGTCGGTGCGCTTGAGCGGGCCGGCGACGATCGGGTTCTTCTCGCTCTCGGCGCGGCAGAAGGCGAAGCCGAGATCCTTGCGCATCTGCGCATAAGGATTGGCGACGCCGTTCTTGTGGTTCTTCGCCGCGATCAGCGCCAGTGCATCGGACTGGTCGCCGTATTTCTGGAAGTAGCGTGCGGCGATCTGGCCGAAGATGCCGGCGAAGCCGCCCTCGATGCTCGCTTCGTCGCGCACGTAGGACGCCTTGAGGAGGTTACGGCCGATCTCGGCCGGCGGGGTCGCCGTCATCTGCTCGACGCCGACGACGAGCACGATCCGGGCACCCGCCTTGATCGCCCGCAACCCGTGATGGACCGCGGCGGAACCGGTGGCGCACGCGTTCTCCACCCGGGTCGCCCGCTTGAAGCGCAGATCGGGTGAGGCTTGGAGCACCAGCGAAGCGGTAAAATCCTGCACCGAGAACCCGGCGTTGAAATGACCGAGCAGGATCTCGTCGACGTCGCTTGCGGCGACGCCGGCGTCGGCGAGCGCCTCGGTTGCCGCGCGGACGACGAGACTTTCCACGGTCTCGCCGTCCAGCCTCCCGAACGGGGTATGGGCCCAGCCAATGATGCAGGCGGTCACGAAACCCTCCTCTGCCGAATCTTGGTCTGCCGAATTTTAGTCGCTTTATGAGCGCGTCTTCGCCCGGTTTTCATTGAAAACATAGTGAGGGTGGCAATCCGCGTCAGCACCTTTGCGTCTGGCGCGAGGGGTGGGGTAAAATGCGGGTGCGCTATACTCGAAAAATTGCTGTCGTGACCTCCAGATACGACTTTCCGGGCCGGACGAGGTGACAGCCATGCAAAAAACGCTCGTCGCTTTTGCCACCGCACTCTTCGCCGTGTCGGCGCTGCTCCCGGGGCGGGCCTCGGCGGAGGCGCGGCTGCTGATCGATGCCGCAACCGGAAAGGTGCTGGAGGGCGAAAACGCCACCGTGCCCTGGTACCCCGCCTCGGTCACCAAGTTGATGACGACCTATGTGACCCTCAGGGCGATCCGCGACCAGCGCATCACCCTCGACACGGTATTCACGGTGAGCCCGACCGCGCTCGCCCAGCAGCCCTCCAAGATGGGCTTCAAGGTCGGCACCCAGCTCACCGTCGACAACACGCTCAAGATGATGCTCGTCCATTCGGCGAACGACATGGCCGTGGTGCTCGCGGAAGGTGTCGGCGGTTCCATCCCGAAATTCGCGGATGAGATGAACGCCACCGCCCAACGGCTCGGCATGACGCAGACCTACTACGTCAATCCGAACGGCCTTCCCGACGACCAGCAAGTGACCTCGGCGCGCGATCTCGCGATCCTGGCGCGGGCCCTGCTGCACGACTTCCCCGATTTCGATTCCTATTGGCACATCGGCGCGATCCGCCTCGGCAAGCGCGTGATGCGCAACACCAACCGGCTCATCGACGCCTATCCCGGCGCCGACGGCATGAAGACCGGCTTCATTTGCGCCTCCGGATTCAACCTCGTCGCCTCGGCGAGCCGCGGCGACCGGCGGCTGATCGCTGTCGTGCTCGGCGCGTCATCCTCGTTGGCGCGCACCGGGCGCGCGGCTCAGATGTTCGAGCGCGGTTTCGCGGCGAACACCGGCTTCGCCTTTTTCTCGCCCTCGGCCAGCACCGTCGACTCCCTGGTACCGGTTGCGGCCTCCCCGCCCAATCTGCGCGAGGAAATCTGCAACAACAAAGGGCGGCGCAAGCCGGCCTCCGAGGATGAGGACAACGATGCGGCCGCGCCTGCGGACGCGTCCGGCGCCCCGAGCTTCCTGCTCACCAGCGTGCACGCCTCGACGCCGAAAGCGTCCGAGCTCCTCACCTCGGGCCTCGCCTCGCCGCCGATCGACGTCCATGTCGGCGCGCCCAACAAATGGGTGGCGCCGGCGACCGCGATGGCTGCCGGAGAGCCCGTCAAGCGCAAGCCAAAAGCCACGGCCCACGCCGCCATCGCCGCGACCGGCGAACCCGGCGAGGCTCCTGCGGCGAAGGCCGACAAGCCGAAGCCGAAGGCCACGGCCCATGCCGCCGTCACCGCGACGGGCGAAGCCGGCGAGGCTCCCAAGGCCGAAAAGCCGAAGCCCAAGCCCAAAGCGAAGCCTGCCGAGGGCGCGGAGAAGCCGAAAGCGGCGACGGGTGAAGCCAAGCCCGCCGACAAGCCGAAGCCCAAGCCGGTGGCGGCCATTAAGCCCAAGCCTGCGGCCCCAGCCGACGCGCAATGACCGCGGCAGGCGCTGCCGCACGCGCGCCGGGTCCACCGCTTCCGCTGAGTGTCCTCACCGGCTTCCTCGGCGCCGGCAAGACGACGCTGCTCAACCGGCTGCTGCGCGATCCCGCGCTCGCCGACACCGCGGTGATCATCAACGAGTTCGGCGAGATCGGGCTCGACCATCTCCTCGTCGAGCAGGTCGACGACGACGTCGTGCTGCTGTCGACCGGCTGCCTGTGCTGCACGCTGCGCGGCGACCTCGTCGAGGCGCTGGAGCGGCTCACCCGCAATCTCGACAACGGCCGCGCCACCTTCTCGCGGGTGATCATCGAGACCACCGGCCTCGCCGATCCCGCGCCGATCGTCCACACCACCATGGCGCATCCCTATCTCGTCATGCGTTACCGGCTCGACGGCGTCATCGCCGTGGTCGACGCGGTCAACGGCGCGGAAACGCTCGAGCGCCATCCGGAGGCGGTCAAGCAGGCGGCGATCGCGGACCGCATCGTGCTGACCAAGACCGACCTCGTCGGCGAGGCCCATGCACCGGCGCTGAGCACCCTGCTGCTACGGCTGCGCGCACTCAACCCGGCGGCCCTGATCCTCGACGCGGCCAAAGGCGACGCGGTCGCCGCGCGTCTTATCGACTGCGGCCTCTACGATCCCGCGACCAAGACGCCCGACGTGCGGCGCTGGCTCGCCGCCGAGGCCTATGCCGACGCCGGCGATCACGGCGGGCATGCGCACGATCCCAATCGCCACGACGCCCACATCCGCGCCTTCTGCCTTTCGACCGAGGCGGCGATACCGGCGAGCGCCTTCGAGATGTTTCTCGAGCTCATCCGCTCGATGCACGGGCCGAAGCTCCTGCGCCTCAAGGGCATCGTGAAGATCGCCGAGACGCCGCAGACCCCGATGGTCGTTCACGCCGTCCAGCACCTGATGCACCCGCTGGCGCGGCTCCCCGCCTGGCCCGACGGCGACAGGCGCACCCGCATGGTCTTCATCGTGCGCGACATCGATCCCCGCACCATCCGCGAGCTGTTCGACGCCTTCCTCGGCGCCGCCGCCACCGACCGCGCCGATCGCGCCGCGCTCACCGACAATCCGCTGGTGCCGTTCGGCGGGATCGATAGGTGAATTGCTCGGCTTCGATGCACAACGCACTCGTCGTCATCGCCGGGCTTGTCCCGGCGACCCCGATAACCGTGGCACGGCCGTGCCCCGATAAGCGGGGTGGCCGGGTCAAGCCCGGCCATGACGACTGTGATAGTGATAACCATCACCGCCCGCGCTTGAACAGATCGAGGTCGATCGCCATCCCCATCGCGAGGTAGCCGGCGCGGTTGGGATGCAGCTTGTCGCCCGCGCCGCCGGTCGTGCTTTCCGGCACGAACTCCGGCTTGAGACCGCCGGAGCGCGGGTCGAAAGTGACCGCATCGAAATCGGCTACCCCGTCGAACAGGCCTCCCTTGCGGATGAACTCATTGAGCGCCTGCCGCTTCTGGTCCTGCTCGATGAAGCCGTGGGCCGCGCTCGAAGAACCAAGGGCAGTCAGCACCGTGGCGCCGAACACGCGTACATCCGGGTGCTTCGCGCGAATGCGGCCGACGACGTCCTTCATGCCGTTGATCACGGTTTCGACCGAGGCATTGCCGTTGCGGCTGAAGTCGTTGATGCCTTCGAGCCAGATCATCGCCGAGACGCCGGAGAGATCGATCACGTCACGTTCGATGCGTGACCGCGCCGACGGTCCGCCGGGAAACGGCCTCTCGGCCCCATATTCCGCAGGCCCCGCGATCTGGTTGCCGCCGATGCCGGCATTCACCACCGCAACGCGGTTGCCGTAGATCGCCTGGAGGCGGCGCGCCAGCACGTCCGGCCAGCGATCGTCGCCGTTCATGGTCGAGGCGGTGCCGTCGGTGATCGAATCGCCGAAGGCGACGACCGCGAAGCTCTCCGCCGGCGCCAGCATCTCGATGGCATCGAGGAAGAACCACGAGGCCGTGCTGTAGGGGAACGCCGCCTCGTCCTCCGCGGCGCCCTTCGACCCGGACCCTGGAGCGCTCACATAGGACGTCTGCATCGCCTTGGCGTGCCAGGTCATCGGGCCGCTTTCGCCGGCGACATGGAAGCTCACGGCGAGCTTGCGGCCCATGAGGTCTGCCGCCGACGCATCGCGCACGAACGGCAGCGCCACCGGATCGCTCCATGTCGACGCTCCCGGCGGCACCGTCACGCTGTCCTTGCCGCCGAAGCTGACCGGACGGTTGGTGCCCTTCACGAGCGCCGGGCCGCCCATCTGCAGGCCGACATGGACGCCGTCGAAGGTCACGGGTTTGGTGCCGAAGACGTTGGTGAAGCGCAGCCGCGCCTGCCGGCCCCACAGCCCCGGTTTCACGACGAGGCGGAAGGTCTGGTCGTTCGCGCCTGCGGCGGGCGAAGGAAACGCGAATTTCTGGTCCGGCTGTGCCGACGGGTTGCCGACCGGATAGGGCCCGTGCACCGAGGCGACCCAGCTCGCGACCCAATGTTCGTTCTGCTGCGCGGCGGCAAGTTGCGGCAGCGTGATCAGGAAAGCCATCACGATCAGGCGTGTGAGCTTATGCACGGCGTCCTCCAAGCTTTTGCCGTGAGGTTAAAAGGTCCGCGCGGCGCACACAATCACCTTGCCGGCCCACCGCCGGACCATATCTCGCTGGTGTCGCACCCGCTCGATGGCAGCATGTGGCGCGTGGGCTTGCCACCTTGCACCGACTCCGTGATGGTGCTGCGACGATTGCGCCGTCACGCTCACGAATGGCGCTGCACATTTCGGACGCGCGCGGCGCACGAGGACTTGTGTTCGAACGGCTAGCGAGCGACCTGATTTATCTCCGCGCCGGGATGCGCACGCTGCGGCGCACCGCGCCGATCGTGCGCAACCCGCGCCGCATTTTTCCAGTCGTCATCGACGAGCTCGCCGACGCGTGCGGCGACAAGCCCGCGCTGATATCCGCGCGCGAAACCCTGAGCTACCGGACGCTCGCCGAACGGTCCCGCCGCTACCTGCGCTGGGCCTTGCAGCAGGGCATCGCCAAAGGCGACGTGGTGGCACTGCTGATGCCGAACCGGCCGGAGTATCTCGCGATCTGGCTCGGGCTCACCCGCGCCGGCGCAACGGTCGCACTCCTCAACACCAGTCTCACCGGCACTTCGCTCGCCTATTGCATCGACATCGTCGCAGCGCGGCACGTGATCGTCGCGGCGGAGTGCCTCGCCGCCCTCGTATCGACCGCGGGCTTTCTCAAAGCCGCGCCCAAGGTCTGGCTGCACGGCGCTCCCGGTCCGCAGGGCGGCGACCAGCCGCGTATCGATCTCGCAGTTGCCGCGCTCGACGGCGGGCCGCTCGGCATCGCGGAAAAGATCGACCTCACCATCGAGGACAAGGCGCTGTTCATCTACACCTCCGGCACCACGGGAATGCCGAAGGCGGCCAACATCAACCACTATCGGATCATGCTGGCGGCCTGTGGCTTTTGCGGCGTGATGGACGCGCGCGCCGATGACCGCATGTACGACTGCCTGCCGATGCATCACACCGCCGGCGGCGTCGTCGCCATCGGCGCGACGCTCGTTGCCGGCGGCTCGGTGTTCATCCGCGAAAAATTTTCCGCCCGCGAATTCTGGGACGAGGTGGTCGCCAACGACTGCACGCTGTTCCAATACATCGGCGAGCTGTGCCGCTATCTCGTGGAAGCGCCGCCCCATCCGCGCGAGCGCGCCCACCGGCTGCGGCTCGCCATCGGCAACGGGCTGCGTCCCGAGGTGTGGCCACGCTTTGCGGCACGGTTTTCGATCCCGCGCATCCTCGAGTTCTATGCGGCGACCGAAGGCAACGTGAACCTGTTCAACTTCGACGGTCGGGCCGGCGCGGTCGGCCGGTTGCCGTGGTTCCTCAAGCGCCGGTTCCCGATCGCGATCGTCCGGTTCGACGTGCACGGCCAGCAGCCGATCCGCAACGCGGAGGGGCTGTGCGAACGCGCCGCTCCCGGCGAGATCGGCGAGGCGGTCGGGCAGATCCTCGACGATCCCGCCTCGTCCAACATGCGGTTCGAGGGCTACGCCGACACCGCGCACAACGCCCCGAAAATTTTGCGCGACGTCTTCACGAAGGGCGACGCCTGGTTTCGCTCCGGCGATCTCATGCGCGAGGACGCCGACGGCTATTTCTATTTCGTCGACCGCATCGGCGATACCTTCCGCTGGAAGGGCGAGAACGTCTCGACCATGGAGGTCGCCGAGATCGTCGGCAGCTTCCCCGGCATCCGCGAAGCCAACGTCTACGGCGTCGAGGTCGCAGGACGCGAGGGGCGCGCCGGCGTGGCGGCGATCGTATGCACGCCGGGCCTCGATCTTAAGGCGCTCCACGCCTACGTCGCCGCGCGGCTTCCCGACTACGCCCGGCCGCTGTTCCTGCGCGTGTGCGAAACGATCGAGGTCACCGCGACGTTCAAGCAGAAAAAGATCGGCCTTGCGCGCGAGGGTTTTGATCCCGATGGGATCGCGAATGAGATGTTTTTCGACGATCCGCGATCGAGCAGCCTACGTGCGGCTCGACGGCACGCTCTATCGGGCGATCGTCTCGGGTGAGGTGAGGGTTTGATGCGTTCCAATGGGGCATACTCTCCCACTGCCCTCATCGCCGGGCTTGTCCCGGCGACCCCGATCACGAGGCACGGCCTTGCCATGATTAGCGGGGTGGCCGGGACAAGCCCGGCCATGACGATGTGAGAGCGAAACTGGCGTAGTGCATCGAGCGGTCAATAGCGCATGTCACTCTCCACACTCCCGACTCCCGCCGAGGTCATCGCCTATTGGCGGGCGCTCGGGCCGGACCGCTGGTTCAAGAGGGACGACACGATCGACACGGACATCCGCGCGCAGTTTCTGCCGCTCTACGAGGCTGCAGCGGCGGGCAAACTCACCGCCTGGGAGGACACCGCGGATGGCGTCTTCGCGCTGCTCCTCGCGCTGGACCAGTTCCCGCGCAACATGTTTCGCGGCGAGGCGAAAGCCTTCGCGACCGACCCGCTCGCCCGCGTCGTCGCCGGCCGTGCCATCGCCCGCGGCTTCGACATGAGCTTTGCCAATCCCGAGCGGCGCTTCTTCTATCTGCCGTTCATGCATTCGGAGACGCTGTCTGACCAGGAGCACTGCGCCGAGCTGTGCCGGCGCGCGGACGATCCAGAAGGCGCTCGTTTTGCCGAACATCATGCCGACATCATCCGCCGCTTCGGCCGGTTTCCCCATCGCAACGCCGCGCTGGGACGCGCGACCACTATGGAGGAACGGGCATTCCTCGAAGACGGCGGCTTTTCGGGGTGACTACGAACGCTTTCGTTTGACGCGCGAGCAGCAACTCATCCCTCCCCGACTTTCGGGGAGGGTAGGGTGGGGTCTTGCTTTGTGCGATAGAAGGAAGAGCCCCACCCTGCCCTCCCCGAAGTCGGGGAGGGAGAAGTAGCCAGGCCTCCCCGAGGGCGGGGAGAGAGAAGAGAATGTCCGAATTCCACGGTGTGTTTCCCTATCTCGTGTCGCCCGTCGATGCCGCCGGGCGCGTCAAGACCGAGGTGCTGGCGCGGCTGGCGAGCGACCTCATCGACGCCGGCGTGCATGGCCTCACGCCGCTCGGCTCGACCGGCGAGTTCGCCTATCTCGACCGCGAGCAGCGCTCGGCGGTGGTCGCCGCGACGCTCGAGGCCGCTCGCGGCCGCGTGCCGGTCGTGGCCGGTGTCGCCTCGACCGCGACCGCCGATGCCGTCGCCCAGGCGCGGCATTACGAGAAGCTCGGCGCCACCGGCATCCTTGCGATTCTCGAAGCGTATTTCCCGCTCAAGGACGCGCAGGTCGAAAGCTACTTCCGCGCCATCGCCGATGCCGTCGACATTCCCGTCGTGCTCTACACCAACCCGCAGTTCCAGCGCAGCGACTTGACCCTCGACGTCATTGCGCGGCTCGCGGCGCATCCGCGCATCCGCTACATCAAGGACGCATCGAGCAATACCGGCCGTCTGCTCTCGATCATGAACCGCTGCGGCGACGCGCTGCGCGTATTCTCGGCGTCCGCGCACATTCCCGCCGCGGTGATGCTGATCGGCGGCGTCGGCTGGATGGCGGGACCCGCCTGCATCATCCCGCGCCAGAGCGTGCGGCTCTATGATCTCTGCCGGGCCGGCAAGTGGAGCGAGGCGATGGTCCTGCAGCGCCGGCTGTGGCGCATCAACGAGGCCTTCGCGCGCTTCAACTTGGCCGCCTGCATCAAGGCGGGGCTCGAGTTCCAGGGCTACGCGGTGGGCGATCCCCTGCCGCCGCAGCCCCCGCTCGCCGCGGACGAACGCAAGGCCGTCGCCGCAGCGCTTGAGGAGGTGGCGGAGGAGAGTGTGTGAGTTCCCGTGCGTGGACATTGCGCCCAGAGTTTGTGAAATTGCTCCAGACCTCATCCTGAGGAGCCGTGCGCAGCACGGCGTCTCGAAGGATCGCCCCAAGCCCTGCGGCCCGTGGCCGTCCTTCGAGACGCGTCCTGCGGACGCTCCTCAGGACGAGGTCGGTGAATTAACCTGCCCTTAATCTTCGCGCCCACGCCGCCGCACCGCAGCGCGTCGCCGAACCGAAGATTAAGGCGAAACGCCGTAGCCTGCGCGCAACCGAACCGGAGGGCCCCCTTGGCGTCGAGCGAGGCCATGTCATCGCGCAGCGCGCTCGCGGGGCTCCGCGACCGCGCCGCCGTGTGGCTTGCCGACCGCGGCGATCATGCGACCGCACAGCGCGTCGCCGGCAGCGCGTTCATGATCCGCGTCGCCGGAGCCGGCATCCTGTTCGTGAGCCAGATCGTGCTGGCGCGGTGGATGGGCCGCTTCGAGTTCGGTATCTACGTCTATGCGTGGTCGTGGGTCGCCTTCCTCGGCATGCTGAGCGCGCTCGGCATCGGCTCGTCGGCGCAGCGCTTCATCCCGGAATATCGCACCCGCGGCGACCTCGACCGCCTGCGCGGCTTTCTCCTCGGCAGCCGCCTGCTGTGCCTCGGCAACGGGATTGCCGTCGGCGCCATCGTGCTCGGCACGGTGCTCGCGCTCGGCCACCGCGTCAGCGGCTATTACTTCCTACCCTTCGTGCTGGTGAGCCTGACGCTGCCGGCCTTCACGCTGAGCACGCTCCAGGACCCGGTCGCGCGCTCCTTCAACTGGATCGAGCTTGCGCTCGCACCGGTGTTCATCGTGCATCCGCTGATCGTCATCGCGGTGACCGGCGGCTTCTTTCTCGCCGGCGGCGCGGTCGGCGCAGACACCACGCTCGCCACCGCCGCCGCGGCGTTCTGGGCGGTGATCATCGTGCAAATGGTCGTGCTCGGCCGCCGGCTCGGTCGCGAGGTGCCGCCGGGGCCGCGGCGCTATGAGCTCGCCCACTGGATAAAGACCGCGCTGCCGCTCGCCCTCGTCGACAGCTTCTTCATCCTGCTCACCTATGTGGACACGCTGGTGCTGCAGGCCTTCGTCGGCCCCGCCGACGTCGCGGTCTACTACGCCGCTGCCAAGACGCTGGCGCTCGTCAACTTCATCTACTTCGCGGTGTCGGCGGCCTCGGCCCACCGCTTCAGCGAATATCACGCCGCCGGCGCGCACGATAAGCTCGCGGCCTTCCTCGCCCAAACGATCCGCTGGACGTTCTGGCCGTCGCTCGCGCTCGCCACGGTGCTGCTTCTTCTCGGCAAGCCGATCCTGATGCTGTTCGGCCCGGGCTTTGCCGACGGCTACCATCTCATCGTCATCATGTCGGTCGGCCTCGTCGCCCGCGCCGCAGTGGGACCGGCCGAACGCCATCTCAACATGATCGGCCAGCAGAAAATCTGCGCTGCGATCTACGGCATCGCGTTTGCGGTGAACCTTGTGCTGTGCCTGCTGCTGATCCCGCATCTCGGGCTGACCGGCGCGGCGATCGCGACGACATCGGCCGTGCTCACGGAGTTGACGCTGCTCTTCATTGTCGCCAAGCGCAGGCTCGGACTTCATGTCTTCATCTGGGGCGGCCCGTCGCGGGGGTGACATGCTGGCGCCCGCGAAAGACCTCGTCATCGAGCGCCGGCCGCTGGCCGGCCTCGGCGACATCGTCGATGCATGGCGACGGCTCGCGGAGCGCGCCGCCGAGCCGAACGTGTTCTACACGCCGGACTTCGCACTCGCCGCGGCGCCGGCGCTCGGCCGTGACGTCGAGGCGATCCTCGTGTGGTCCGCCGAACGGCAGCTCCTCGGGATGCTGCCATTTCGCCTGTCGTCGCGGCGGTACGGGGTGAAGCTTCCGCTGCTCGTCGGCTGGACTCACCCCTTCGCGCCACTGGGCACGCCGCTCGCCGATCGCGACGCAACCGCCGAAGTGGCTGCGGCGTTCGTGAGGCACATTATCGGCGACGCAGGTTTGCCGAAGCTTCTGCTGCTGCCGCTGCTGCCGGCCGCCGGCCCGGTGGCGCAGGCATTGCGGGCGGCCGCTGAAAGCCGCGGCGGCGCGCATCGTGCATTCGGGGAGCATCAGCGCGCCGCGCTCGACCTCGCCGCCGGCCGCCCGCGCGACCTCGACCAGGTGATCGGCGCCAAACGTGTGCGCGAGGCGCGCCGCCTGCGGCGCCGTCTCGACGAAGTAGGGCAGGTGGAATTCGCGGTCGCGCGTTATCCCGAGACGATTGCGCAGGCGTTGCAGCGATTCCTTGCGCTGGAGTCGAAGGGCTGGAAAGGCGCGGCCGGCACTGCGCTGATTCAGAGTGACGCACACCGCCGCTTCGCCGAAGCCGCGCTCGACGCACTTGCGGGCCGGGGCGCGGCGATGGTCGCGGAGCTCAGCCTCGATGGAGCGCGAGATCGCGAGTGTTATTCTTCTGCGCAGCGGCGACCGCGCATGGCCATGGAAGATAGCCTATGACGAGCGCATGGCCCGTTTCTCCCCCGGCCTCCAGGCGATGACGGACCTCACCGCGGCGCTCGTCGCCGACGACACCATCCGGTTCGCCGATTCATGCGCGGTGCCGGAACACCCGCTGATGGATCATCTGTGGCGCGACCGGCTGGCGATGGCGGACGTCATGATCGCGCTTGGCCCGGGCGGAAACTTCGCGCTCGCATGCCGCATCGAGACGATGCGCCGCGATGCCATGGCAATGGCGCGCAGGGTGAGGGACATGCTGAAGCGCGCGACGGCGTTTCGTTCGTGACCCCTGCACAGATCTTTAGGCGGTCATGGCCGGGCTTGTCCCGGCCACCCCGATCACCGTGGCACGGCCGTGCCCTATTATCGGGGTCGCCGGGACAAGCCCGGCGATGACGGGGCTGGGTTCACTTCGTCGGCACACGCGCAAATCACGTCGCACGCCTCACGTCAGCTGCCCCTCGGCGAGCGGAATGTCGCGCAGCGTGCTCGGCGCGAACAGCTCCTCGAGCTTGACGCGACGCGAGGTCAGGCCGTGCTCATGCGCGTATTGCAGCATCGCCTCGATGCTCTCGCGGTTCTGCCCGATGCCGTAGGGGAACCAATCCGGCCCGATGATCGCGCGCTCCTCTTCGAGCAGCGGCTGCAGCCACGCCGACGACACCTTCGGCGAGCCGGCCTCGGCGAGGATGTGGTAGCAACGGTCCTTCGCCGTGCACAACGCCTTGTAGAGGCTCAGCGCCACCCAGGGGTCGCGCTCGTAGATGTCGCGGCGGATCACCACCGTGTGCATGATCGGATAGATGCGGGTGCGGCGGAAGTAGTCCTTCTCGTCCTGCACGTAATCGGGAAACAGCCGCTTGACGTTCGGCGCGCCGCGCCGGAACGACAGCGGATTGTTGGCGGTCATCAGGAAATCGATCTCGCCGCGCTCGAGGAGATCGCCGAGCTCGACGCCGGCGGGCGCCATGGTAAGGCGGATGTTGTCGGGGAGCTTGTAGCCGAGCCGATCGGCGCGCCCCTGCACCCAGGTGACGTCGCTCGGCTTGACGCCGTATTCGTGCTCGAGGAGGCCGCGCATGTAGACCGCCGCGGTCATGCTGTATTCGGGCACGCCGCCGCGCTTGCCCTTGAGGTCGCCGGGATGACGGATGCCGCTGTCGGTGTTGATGAAGAAATAGCCGTGGCGGAACACCCGCGACGGGAACGCCGGGATCGCGATGAACGGCGCATCGCCGCGGCTCACCAGGCTCGTGTAGTTCGACAGCGACATCTCCGAGGCATCGAACTCCTGGTACTGCAGCATGCGCCAGAAAATCTCGGCGGGCTGCAGCGGCAAGTAGACGAGGTCGATGCCTTCCGGCGCGAGGGTGCCGTCGCGCAGGGACTGGGTACGGTCATAAGGCCCGCACGCGAAGGTCAGGCGCAGATTGCTCATGGGGTTTCTCTGGTTGCGAGCCAAACGGTGAGTGAGGAGGGCGCTGGCTTAGCACAGCGATCATGTCCCGTCATTCCGGGGTGCGCGCCAGCGCGAACCCGGAATCCAGCTCATAGGGTGGGCAAAGCGCAGCGTGTCCACGCTGTCTGAGCGCCACTAACGCGCGGTCCGCGTGGGCACGGCGCGAAGAGCGCCTTTGCCCACCCTACGTGAGGTGCTGGGCGGCGCCCCGGAATGACGCCGGTGGTTCGAAACCCCTGAGACATCGCTGCGCTTCCAAGCGCGGGGCCGATGTCTTAGCCTCGTCGGCAGTCGCTGCCCAGGGAGCACCTGCGAATGAATGCCCTCCGTTTCGCCGCCGTCGTCATTGCGGCCGTGCTCGCGCCGTCGCTGCCGACGCAGGCGGAAACCTATCCCGATCGCGTGGTGCGTATCGTCGATCCGTTTCCTCCCGGGGGATCGGTCGACGTCATGGCGCGGCTTCTGGCGCAGAAGCTCTCCGAGAGCACCGGCCAGCAGTTCATCGTCGAGAACCGCGCCGGGGCGGGCGGGAATGTCGGCGCGGAATCGGTCGCAAAGGCGGAACCGGACGGCTACACGCTGCTGTTCACCGCGCCGGGTCCGCTGGTCGTCAACCCGACGCTCTACGCCAAGGGGCTGCCCTTCGATCCGACGCGCGACTTCGCGCCGATCGCGCTGTTCGCGATCTCGCCGATCGTGCTGATGGTGAACCCGCAACTCCCGGTCACCAATGTGCAGGAGCTGATCGCCTATGCGAAGAAGCGTCCCGGCACGGTCAATTTCGGCTCGGCCGGCAATGGCTCGACCCCACATATGAGCGGCGAGCTGCTTGAAGACGATGGCCGACATCGACATCGTCCACGTGCCCTATCGCGGCACCGGGCCGGCCATGAACGATCTCATCGGCGGCCACATCCAGATGTTCTTCGACCTGCTGCCGGCGAGCCTGCAGCAGATTTCGAGCGGCAAGGTGCGACCGCTCGCCAATGCCGGGACGGCGCGCCCGGCGATATTGGCGAACCTGCCCACGGTGGCGGAGCAGGGCCTGCCCGGCTTCGACGCCAATTCCTGGGAGGGGATCGTCGCCCCCGCCCAGACCCCGGCGCCGGTGCAGGCGAAGCTCATCGCCGAGGTGAAGAAGGTGCTGGCAGCCCCGGACGTCATCGCGCGCATCCAGACGCTGGGCTCCGAGCCGGGCACCGCCTTCGGCAAGGACTTCGGCACCTTCATGCAGGCCGAGATCGTGAAGTGGGCGGCCGTGATCAAGAAGTCCGGCGCGAAGGCAGATTGAAATATCCCTCCCCGGCTTCGGGGAGGGTGGCCGAGCGATAGCGAGGTCGGGTGGGGTCCGCGAGCGCAGCGAGCCAAGGAAGAACCCCACCCCGCCCTCCCCGAAGACGGGGAGGGAAACAAACGCCAGGAATGACGAGGTTATGCCTCGCCGGCCTGCAGATGGGCGGCGCGGCGCTTGTAGAGCTCCTCGTCGGCGTAGCCCATGGCTTCGGGCTTGCCGCGGCCGAGCATGACCTGGAAATAGACCGGCTCCAGACTGTCGTTCTGGTAGCCGTGGATGACGCCGGCGGGGCAGGCGATGCATTCCCATGGGCCGAGCCGCGTGGTGACGCGCTTGCCGGCCTCGTCCTCGACGAACACATCGAGGAAGCCCTGCAGCACGAAGAATATCTCCTCGACCTCGTGGGTGTGCGCCGCGTTGCCCTGGCCCGGCTCGACATACATGATCGACAGCGTGAAGTTGCCGGCCGGGATCACGGTGGGATCGGCGTGCTTGCCCGAGCCGCCGGCGCCGATGAAACGGTGCTGCGCCCGCTTGAAGCCCTCGATCTTGGCATCCTCGAATGCCGCCCAGTCCGGCTTGCGGTCGCGGAACCGGCGCACGTAGCGGTCCATGATGGCCTCGATCGGAACGCCGACCAATTCCTTCGGAAGCGGATGCCGCGCAACGGCCATGGCTGTTGTCTCCTTGTGAGGTGCCTGGCGCGGACTCTAATTCCGCGAAGGCATTCGTCAAACCCGCATCATGTCATAGCCGCCTCGCGTCATTCCGCGGCACCGCGCAGCGGTGAACCCGGAATCCAGGCGGCCGACCAGGCCTCAAGAACTTTTCTGTCATCGCGCGCCTTGACCCGACGATCCAGTAACCATCGGACTCTCCGTGGGACAACGTCGCGGAAACATCGATGGCACAGGAGTTACTGGATTGCCCGGTCAAGCCGGGCAATGACAGTGTGGAGGGGTGGTCTGTGCATTGCTGGATTCGGGGTTCGCGTTGACGCGCGCCCCGGAATCACGGCCGAGGAATCAGGCGGACCAACCTCACTTCCGCCCTGCCTCGACCATCTCCCAGATCTTCGCCGGCGTCAGCGGCAGCTCGCGCGGCTGGACACCGAACGAGCCGAGCGCGTTGGCTACCGCATTCGCCATGATGCCGCCGGCGGAGATGATGCCGCCCTCCCCCGCGCCCTTGGCGCCGAGCGGATTGATCGGCGAAGGATATTCGTCGGTGACGATTGCGCGCAGGTTGGGAAAGTCGCTCGCGGTCGGCAGCAGGTAGTCGGCGAGCGTGCCGGTGAGCAGTTGGCCCTCCTCGTCGTAGACGAGATTTTCCAGCATGGCGCCGCCGAGTCCCTGCACCAGCGAGCCGATCACCTGCCCGCGCACCGTCATCGGATTGATGATGCGACCGCAGTCGACCACGGTGAGGTAGTCGAGGATCGCGACCTCGCCGGTGCGGGCATCGACCGTCACATGGGCTGCGTGTGCGCCATAGGTGTAGGTGTGCTTCTTGTTGAGGAAGATGCCTTCCGCCGACAGCCCGGCGAACGCGGCAAAGGTCGCGCTCCGCGCGCCCGGACCGGCGACCCGGTCCTCGGTGATCGCGACGTCGGACGGCGCGCAGCCCCAGCGCTTCGCCGCCTCGCCGCGGATCGCGTCGTGCAGATTCTTCACCGCATCGAGCAGGGCCGAGCCGCCCATCACGATCGAGCGTGAGTGATAGGCGCCATAGCCGTCGCTCACATAGGCCGTCGAGCCGTGAAACACGTTGGTGATGCGCTCGATCGGCAGTTCGAGGGCGTCGGCGGCGATCTGGGCGAACACCGTCTCGACGCCCTGGCCGACCGCCGAGGAGCCCATGAACACCGTCACCGCACCGTCGGCACCGATCTCGAGCTTCGCGGTTTCCTTCGGACCGGCCGCGCCGCCTTCGAGGAAGCAGCCGATTGCGAGGCCGTGATGGCGGCCGTCGATCACTTGCCCGGCAAGCTTCGATTTCTCCGCCCAGCCGAATTCGGCGAGGCAGCGGTCGAGACTTACGCGATAGTCGCCGCTGTCGGCCTCGTCCTTCGACTCGAACGGCGTGATGGTCGGAAACGGATGCGGCATCGCAGAGGCCGGGATGAGATTGCGGCGGCGGAACTCGACGCGGTCGATCTCGAGATCGGCCGCCACCATGTCGAGCAGGCGCTCGCGGAAAAAGTCGGTCTCGAAGCGCCCCGGCCCGCGATAGGTGCCGACCGGCGTCTTGTTGGTCATCCAGAGCGTCGAGTCGAGGCGGATGTTCGGGATGCGGTACGGCCCCGACATGAACTGCGCGATATTGCGCGCGCCGACCGCGCCGTTGGTGCGCATATAGGCGCCCATGTCGACGTCGACATGGCCGCGCAGGCCGAGGATCATGCCGTCGCGGTCGCAGGCGATCTCGACGTCCACCGCGGCCTCGCGGGCGTGGTTCATCGCCATCAGATTTTCGCGACGATCCTCGATCCACTTCACCGGCCGCCCGACATGGCGCGCGGCAAACGGAATGAGGAAATCCTCCGGATAGAACTCGCCGCGGGCGCCGAAGCCGCCGCCGACGTCGTTCTCCACCATGTCGATCGCGTCCACGGGCAAGCCCGATCTGACCGGCGAGGATGCGCCGGTTGAAGAACGGCACCTTGGCCGCGCCATAGACGGTGAGCCGGCCCGCTGCGGCATCCCAGTCTGCGAGCACGCCACGCGGCTCCATGGTGAGGCCGTAGTGGCGCTGGGTGGAAAGTTTCTCGCGCCGGACACAGGCTGCCGACGCGAATGCCTTTTCGACGTCGCCGCAGGCCGCGGTAAAGGTCATCGCGCTGTTGGTACCGGCGCTTTCGAAGAGGAGCCGGTCGCCTCGCGCGGCGGCGGCGCAGTCAGTCACGGCCGGCAGCGGCTCGATGTCGAGGACGATCTTTTCGAGCGCGTCCTCACCTATCGCGACGCTGTCCGCGAGCACCACGGCCACGGGCTCGCCGACATAGCGGACGCACCCGTCGGCGATCACCGGCTGCTCGAACGGCTTGAATTCCGGCAGCGGCTGCAGCCGCATCGCGATCTTCGGCGGTCCCCCCGGCATGTCTCGCGCCGTGATGACCGCGTGCACGCCCTTGATGGCGAGCGCTGCGGCAGTGTCGATTTCGCGGATGCGCCCGTGCGCCACCGAGCTCCGCAGGATCACGGCGTAAAGCAGCCCGTCGGGGTGGAGGTCGTCGACATATTGCCCGCGGCCGCGCACGAAGCGCAGATCCTCGCGCCGCTCGACCGGGCTGCCGATGAAGGTGTTCTTCACGCCTCGGCCCTCGTGATGCGGGTCATGGCGCCGGCTTCTTGTAGGCGGCGCGGGCGTCGAGCACGGCCTCGATGATCGAGATGTAGCCGGTGCAGCGGCACAGATTGCCGGACAGCACTTCGCGGATGCGGTCGGCGTCGGCGTCCGGCTCCTCGGTCAGAAGGGCATGGGCGGTCGTGATCATGCCCGGCGTGCAGAACCCGCATTGCAGCGCGTGGTGGCGGCGGAACGAGGCCTGCAATGGCGTCAGCTCGTCGTCGTTGGAGAGACCCTCGATGGTGACGACCTTCGAACCCTCGGCCTGCACCGCGAGCAGCAGGCACGCGCGCACCGCCGCGCCATCGACCAGGATGGTGCAGGCGCCGCAGACGCCGTGCTCGCAGCCGACATGGGTCCCGGTCAGCCGCAGCACGTGGCGCAGGCAATCGGCGAGCGTCATGCGCGGCTCGACCTCGACGCTGACCTGCTTGCCGTTGACCTCGAAGCTGATCGGCATGGCGTGCGCTCCGCCTTCCTACGCGCACGCGCTCTGCAGCGCGCGCTCGACGAGCGTGCCGAGCAGGGCCTTGCGATAGGCGGCGCTCGCGTGAATGTCGCTCTGCGGCGTCACCGCGGCCGATGCCGCGGCGCCGGCGCGCTCGCTCACCGCGACGTCGACGACACGGCCGTCGATCTCGGCTTCCGCGGCTGCGAGACGTTGCGGCCGATCGCCGATGCCGATCGCGCCGACATGGGCATTGCGCGCCTTGCCGCTGGCGTCGGTGTCGTAGAACAGCGCCGTACCCGCCATGGCGAAATCGCCGCGCCGGCGGGCGAACTCCTTGAAAGCCCAGCGCCGCCCCGAAGGCCACGCCGGAAGCCTGATCTCGACGATAATCTCGTCGGCCGCGAGCGCCGTCGTCAGCGGGGCGAGGAACATGTCGCCGGCGCGGATGGTGCGCTCGCCGGCGCGGCCGACCACCGCGATCTCGGCATCGCAGGTCACCGCGAGGCCCGGCATTTCCGCCGCCGGATCGGCGTGCGCGATGCTGCCGCCGACGGTGCCGCGATTGCGGATCTGATAGTGGGCGACCTCGCGGATCGCGGCCTTGAGCAGGGGATGGGCGGTGTCGAGCCGTGCGTCGTCCTCGACGTCGCGCCAGCGCACCATGGCACCTAATCGCACGCCGGCATCGGTGATGTCGATGCGCCGCAGCTCGGCAAGCTTGCGCAGATCGACCACGAGCGCGGGAGACGCGACGCGAAACGCCATCATCGGCACCAGGCTCTGGCCGCCGGCGAGCACCTTGGCATCGCCCTCGCCCGACGCAAGCAGCGCCACCGCCTCGCGAAGCGTCGACGGGCAGGCATATTCGAAGGCGGGGAGTTTCATCCGATGCTCGGGCACGGGCGCGCTGCACAGCGCCGCGGACTCTCCCTAGCATCGCGGCGAGAAACCGGTCAAATGTGATCACGGTCAACCGTGATCACAGCGGCCGGCGGCGCCGTCAAACGGCGGCAGCCCCTTTGGCGAGCTGGCCGCGCGCGGTCCTGATCCAGTGGGTCGTCATGATGCGCTGGTCGATGCGGGTCAGGAATTCACGACGGGCGCAGAGCGATGTTTTGTTCCACGCCGCGAGCAGCGAGGTGATCTGCCGCTCGATGGTTTCCTGATCGCTCTCGGGATCGAGCGGCCTCGATTCCCCGGACAAAACGGGCCGGGTGTCGTTTGCGGGCACGCGCCCAATCCGGACGATCGCCGGCTGGACCACCGACTCCGCAACCGGCTCGGCCACAACGCGCGCACGGCGCCGCAAGCGCCGCATAACAGCGAACATCGACACCCCCCCTTGACCGGACGAAAAGCCCGGCTCGCCCCGAAAGCGTTCAAGCCGCGTTTCTTGTGCGCGCCGTCAGATTGCGTTGCAGCCCCATGATCTGGGCGCGAATGGCGTCTTCGATCTGGTTCACGGCGTTGTCCGCCTGACTCGCGCGCGCTTCGGCGCCGCGCAGTTGGTGCTCGGCCTCGGCAAGCCGGTTTTCGGCGGCGACCAGGCGCGACTGTGTCCGCGCCAGCTCCCGCTCCGCTTCCTGCAATCGCGCGCTGAGCCGCACCAGGGTGTCTTCGGCATGAATACGGGCGGCCTCGGCATCGTTGATGCGGATTTCGGCCCGTTCGAGCTTTTCGACCGCGGCCTGCGCCAGCGTCCGCGCGCGCGCCTCGGACTCGGCCGCCCGCTCCTCGATGCCCCGGATCACGCTCGCCGCCTGGGAGACGAGATCGAGCGCGGCGGACGGATCATTGCGCGTCGGAGCGGCGTCGGCGCGAAAGTGCACGACGTTTTGCGCGTGGTCGCCCGAGGGCGCCCTCGCGAGCTCATCTCGCATATGATCCCGCAACCAGTTCATCGTCTCCCCCTGCATCCGCAGAAAGCTTGCCAAATCGCTAACAGCGGCGATTGTGCTGCAGGGATGGTAAACAGGTTGTTAACGCCGCACCGGCGGCGCCGATTTTTTGCGTGCAAACAGCGGATTGGCCCGGTCGCCTGAGGCGCCGGGCGGGGCTTATGCGCCTCGCGGAGAACCCGCCGCCGTTACGGCTTCATCCCCGCCGGCGCCACCTGCGAGGTCTTCATGCCGACCTCGTCGAAGGCCTTGCGGACAAGGCCCGAGGCCTTTGCCTCCTCGACGAAGGCGGTGACATAGGCGAGCGCCTCAGGGTGGTTCTTGGGTACCGCGACCGCCGTGGTGGAGTTGAGGAACCCGCCATCGAGAATGTGGGAGCCCGGAATCTTGTCTCTGAGGCCGGTGAGCGATTCACGGCTGAGTCCAATCGCATCCGCCTTGCCGGCCTTCATCAACTCGACCGCCTCGTCGACGCCGTTGACGGTGATGTGGGTGGCTTTGGGCGAGGCCGCGTTGGACGCGCGAAACGTCGCGGTCCCGGCGACCCCGGCGATGCGCACCCCCTCCCGGTTGGCGTCCGCCACGGTCTTCACGTCGGCGCTGGGAGCGATGAGATAGGTGCTCTGAAGCAGATGGTAGGGCGCGCCGAAGTCGACGAACTTCTTGCGCGTCTCGTCCACCGGCATGAACGAAACGTCCCACACGCCGCTTGCCGCCGAGCCCTGAATCTCGCCGGTCCCGAGATAGGGCACGAACTCGAGCGGAACATTGAGCTTTTTCGCGAGCGCGGTGGCGAGCGTGATGGTGACGCCATGATAGCTCCCGGGGGTATCGCCCTTCACCGTGTAGAGCGCGGACGTCGCCGGCCCGACCGCGATCGCGACCCGAAGCTTCCCGGTCGGCGCAAGTTCCTTGATGGCCGCGTCGTCGGCAGCGGCGACGCCGCCGGCCGCGAGCGCGACGGCGACCGTCGCCCAACGCACCAATGCTCTCATATCGACCGTCCTCCCGACACCGAGCATGATCCCGAAAAGTTGATCATGCGCCAAATCCAATGATTCCAACCTGATTTGAACGCGCTCTAGGATGCGCCGCCTTTCTAGCTTGCAGCAAGGAGCCTTCGCAATGGCTGACGACGGTCTGGTGACGGTCAAAAGTTCGCACCGCGTCAAGGAGACGATCGACAAGCTCGCCGCAATTGTCACCGCAAAGGGCATGGAGGTGTTCGCGCGGATCGACCATGGCGGGGGCGCAACCGCGGCCGGGCTCACCTTGCGTCCGACCGAGCTTTTGATCTTCGGCAACGCGAAGGGCGGCACGCCGCTCATGCAGCAGAAGCAGGCGATAGGGATCGACCTTCCGCTCAAGGCGCTCGCTTACGAGGATGCCGACGGCACCGTCTGGCTCTGCTACAACGACCCCGCCTGGCTCGCGGCGCGGTATGGAATTTCAGCCGCCGAGGTCACCAAAAATCTCGCGGCGGCCCTCGCCGCCGTGTCCGGGCAAGCGACGAGTTGACCTTTTTCCGTGGAATGGGCGACGCCGCGGCGAGGACACTGAGAGGCAGTTGAGGCATGCACATCCTCGTCACCGGCGCCGCCGGCATGATCGGCTTCGGGCTGGTCGGGCGGCTCGCCGCAGGTTTGCTCAATGGCCGGGAAGTCGCACGGCTCACGCTGACTGATGTCGTCGCACCGGCAAAGCCCGCCTTCTCCGGCACGACCGAGATCGTCGTCGACGACCTCGCGACGCCGGGCGTCGCGGCACGCCTTGTCGCCGAGCGCCCGGACATCATCTTCCATACCGCGGGCATCGTGTCCGCTGAAGCCGAGCTCGACTTCGAGAAGGGCTATCGCAGCAATCTCGACGGCATGCTCGCGCTGCTCGAGGCGATCCGCGCCGTCGGCGACGGCTACCGGCCGCGGCTGATCTTCACCTCGTCCTGCGCCGCCTACGGCGCGCCGTTTCCAGACGTTATCGGTGACGAGTTCCATCTCACGCCGCTGACCTCCTATGGCACCCAGAAAGCCGTGTGCGAGCTCCTGCTCGCCGACTACACCCGCCGCGGCTTCCTCGATGGCATCGGGTTACGCCTCCCCGCGATCTGCGTGCGGCCCGGCAAGCCCAATAAGGCGGCCTCCGGCTTCTATTCGAGCATCATCCGCGAGCCGCTCGCCGGCCGCGAGGCGATCCTGCCGGTCGACGATAAAAACCTGCATACCCACGCTTCGCCGCGGGCTGCGGTGGGCTTTCTCGTCCACGCCGCGGGGCTTTCCCGCGACAAGCTCGGCGCCCGCGTCAATCTCACCATGCCCGGCGTGTCGTGCACCGTCGCCGAGCAGATCGAAGCGCTGCGGCGGATCGCCGGCGACAAGGTCGTCGCCCGCATTCGCCGCGAGCCCGATCCGCTGGTGATGCGCATCGTCGACGGCTGGCCGCACCGCTTCAACGCGGCGCGGGCGCGTTCGCTCGGCTTCGTCGCGGAAAGCTCGTTCGACGAGATCATCCGCATCCACATCGAGGACGAACTCGGCGGGGTGATCCAGGCATAATTTCCCTCCCCGCCTTCGGGGACGAACGGGTCGAGTGTCCACTCACAGGTCGGACGGCCAGCGGTACAAGACGTCTGGCTGTTTCTCCATGTTGCAAGAGCCGTCGGTCTCTTCGACCGGGGCGAACCCATGCCTCTCATAAAACCGGCGGGCGGCGGCGTTGCGTTGGAACGTCCAGAGGCTCAGAAAAGGAAATCGGCTCTGTGCAATCGCGAGCAATGCAGTGCCGATACCGCGGCCTTGCGACGACGGCAGGACGTAGAGTTGATCGATCCACCCTTCGCGAAACGCAATGATGCCGAGCATCTCCTCGTCATCGAAGTAGCCCCAGACTTGGCAGGTCGTGAAGATGCGCTCTTTGAAGAACCATCGAACCCCTTCGGGCGCGTGAAGCCCCGCAAGGGTGGGCAAAGCATGGTCGAAAGACACGCGATGCACGGCAGCGGCCCGATCCATGTCTTCCAGTTCAAGCTGCCGGAGCATTCGATGTCCCGCGCGCGATGTCCGTTGAGGAATAGTACCGCTGGACCGAGACCGTGGAATGCTTATCATCTCGCGGCTCAGGCACCCACGGACCATTTCGAACCGCGTCCATGCACGACAACGTGGTGACACGAACGGCGGTGGCACCGGCTTCGACCTCGCGACGCTTGTCGGGGGTCAAATGGCGATACGCACCCTCGATCGCCGTGGTTCACCTTTTGGCGGGGCTCGCGTTTATTCCCTGGTTCTTCAGTTGGACCGGCGTGGTTCTTGCCGTGCTGGGCTACTACGTGATCGGCGTGCTGGGCATCAATATCGGCTATCACAGGCTTCTGGCACATCGCAGCTTTTCGTGTCCGAGGTGGCTGGAGCGAACGTTCGCCATCCTCGGCGTGCTGTGCCTTCAGGAATTGCCCACGTTTTGGGTCGCGCTGCATCGTCAGCATCACCATGACGCCGACAAAGATGCCGATCCCCACAGCCCGAAGGAAAGCGCGTTCTGGGCGCACATCGGCTGGATGCTGGTGAAGAGCGAGAGCACCGAGGCGGCCCCACCTATTGCCCGCTTTTGTCGTGATATGACCGGCGACCCGTTCTATGCGTGGCTCAAGGCCAGCGACAACTGGCTGAAGGTCGCGCTGGCATCGTGGGCAGCTTTTTTCGTTGCCGGTTTCGCGGCGGTATCCTTGGCGGGCGGCACCATGGCCGACGCCGCGCAATTCGGCACGAGCCTCGTGGTGTGGGGGGCCGCGCTGAGGACCGTGGTGCTGTGGCACACCACATGGTCGGTGAATTCCGCCACGCATCTGTGGGGCTATCGAAATTACGAAACGCCGGACAACAGCCGCAACAATCTGCTCGTCGCATTGTGGTCCAACGGCGAGGGCTGGCACAACAATCATCACGCCAATCCGCGCTCCGCCCGCCACGGTCACAGCTGGCGCGAACCCGACATGGCATGGCTCGTGATCCGCGCATTGATGGTGCTCGGCCTCGCACGCGAGGTGGCACAGTCTTCCCGGCACCTCATTCGCGGAGAATGAGTCGTCGATGCTCTGAGAACACCGCACCTTCGAAAGGCCTCACCCCGCCCTCCCCGAAGACGGGGAGGGAGAAGAGCCGCATGATCCGCTTTTCGACCCCGCTCATCCCGGCGACGCTGGTGCGCCGCTATAAGCGCTTCCTCTCCGACGTAGTGCTGCCGGGCGGCGAGGAGATCACCGCTCATGTCGCCAATCCCGGCGCGATGACCGGGCTCGCCTCGCCGGGAGCGCGGGTGTTTCTCTCGCGCTCCGACAAGGCCGGCCGCAAGCTGCCCTATTCGTGGGAGCTCGTCGAAGTCGATCTCGGCTCCGGGCCGGAGCTCGTCGGCGTCAACACCGCGCATCCCAACGCGATCGCCGGCCATGCGCTCGCTGCCGGGGCCATTGCAGAGCTTGGCGGCTACGCCTCGGTCCGGCGCGAGGTGAAATACGGGCAAGCCTCGCGGGTCGATTTCCTGCTCGAATTGCCGGACCGGGCGCCCTGCTATGTCGAGGTGAAGAACGTGACCCTGATGCGCGAGCGTGCGTTCGCCGAATTTCCCGACGCGGTCACCGCGCGGGGCGCGCGCCATCTCGACGAGCTTGCCGCGATGGTCGCCGCCGGCCACCGCGCCGTGATGCTGTTCCTCATCCAGATCGGCTCCGCCGAGCGCTTCGCGCTCGCCCGCGACATCGACCGCCGTTACGGCGAAGCCTTCGACCGCGCGCGGGCGGCCGGCGTCGAGGCGATTGCGTATCGCTGCGCGATATCGGCCGAGGCGATCACGCTCGACGATAAGGTGCCGATCGTGGAGTGATCGCACTCCGACGTAATGCGCTTGCTCTCCCTCCCCCTGAACGGGGGAGGGTGGGGAGGGGGTCGCGGGCGGCAAGAACCGCGAGTCAGAGGACCGCCCACCCCAGCCCTCCCCCTTTCAGGGGGAGGGAGAAACTCGCCGCAGCATCACGTTCTGTTTGCTGCGCGAGGAGACCGCGTAGCCCTTCGCGTCGAGCAGAGCGAACAGGTCGGTCGACCACTCCGCGCTGGAGTCCTCGATAACGATGAGGCGCGGCCACAGCGACGGCGGCGCGTCGCGAAAGAACGGCACCAGCACCCTGTCCTCGGCGCCCTCGACGTCGATCTTGAGCGCGTCGATCGCGGTCACGCCGGCTTCGCTCGACGACCGCGAGCAGCGGCCGGCACCGCACGGCGACGCCGCGTCCCTGCGTGCCGGCTGCGGCGAGCCGGGTGCCGCCGCGGTCGCGCGCGTTGAGCACGATCTCCGCCGTGCCTTCGACGTCACCCAACGCCAACTGGAGCGGCGTGATTTGCACTTCGGGGTTGGCCGCAATGTTGAAGGCGAGCCGGGCGAAATTCCCGGGCTCCGGCTCGATGGCGAGGATGCGCGCGGCAGGCGCCGTCGCCGCGACATAGAGCGAGAACAGGCCGACATTGGCGCCGATATCGACGAACACGAAGGGGCGCGCGCCCACCCGCGCGATCTCGCGGGCAAGCTCCTCGCGCTCCGGCGGCTCGTACATCTGCGGGGTGAACAGCAGGTTCTTCTCGCAGCCATTGTCGCGGGGATGGAGCCGCATGCGCAGCCGCCAGCGCGTGACGTCGAGCGCGCCGGCGGTATCCATGCGCATGGTGACGAGCCGGCGCAGCGCGGTCGCGAGCTTGAGGCCAGCCCAGGTGTCGGGGAGCCGCACGGTGAGCGCCATCACCGCCCGATCGAAAAGGTTCGGAGCGAGCGCTCCGAACGGCGCCTCGTTCGCCGGCGATTTCATGGGCGATTCCTTGGTTTTGCCCGCTTGCGGGATTACTACACCGCCTTGCCACCTGCACGCTAATGCAGCTTGCTTCGACGGGGCGACCACTTACATTCATGAGCGTGGGCGGCCATAGCTTCACCGAGGAATTGTAATGAATTACGTCGACGCGGCGACCGCGCCGCTGCGCAAGACCGGGCAGATCAAGCTGCACGGCCCGGAGGCCTTCGCCGGCATGCGCAAGGCCGGCCGCCTGGTCGCTGAGTGCCTCGACATGCTGGTGCCGGAAATCCGGCCCGGGATGAGCACCGACCGGATCGACCGCATCGTGTTCGAGTTCGCCATGGATCACGGCGCGCGCCCGGCGACGCTGATGTATCGCGGCTACACCAAGTCGACCTGCACCTCGATCAACCACGTGGTCTGCCACGGCATCCCCAACGACAAGCCGCTCAAGGACGGCGACATCGTCAATGTCGACGTGACGCTGATCCTCGACGGCTGGCACGGCGATTCCAGTCGCATGTATCCGATCGGCGAAATTCCCCGCCGCGCCGAGCGGCTGATCGAGGTCACCTACGACGCCATGATGAAGGGCATCCAGGTGATCCGGCCCGGCGCCACCACCGGCGACATCGGCGCCGCCATCCAGACCTTCGTCGAGGCCCAGCACATGAGCGTGGTGCGCGACTTCTGCGGCCACGGCCTCGGCCGCCTGTTCCACGACGAGCCGAACATCGTCCATGTCGGGCGCCCCGGGGAAGGCATCGTGTTCAAGCCGGGCATGCTGTTCACCGTCGAGCCGATGATCAATCTCGGCCGCCCTCACGTGAAGGTGCTGTCCGACGGCTGGACCGCGGTGACCCGCGACCGCTCGCTGTCCGCCCAGTTCGAGCACAGCGTCGGCGTGACCGAGCGCGGCCACGAGATCTTCACGCTGTCGCCGAAGGGCCTCGACCGCCCGCCCTACGCCTGACGCGCTGGCGCACTGGGCGTGGGCTCGCGAAGAGTGAGGATCTTCAGGGAAGGCTGATCGCAATTCGGGAGGTCGAGATCCCATGTGGCGCAGGCTTCCCGACGTTCTCCCGATCTTGCTACTCACCTTGTTTGCGATGCTCGCTGTGGCGACGCCCGGCCGCGCTCAGGACTGCGGGCCCTCGACCGTCGGCTTCCGGGTGATGCATCTCGCCGACCGGATCGTCGCCGTTTGGTATCCGACGGCGGCGCGGCCGGCGCCCCATCCCTACACCGGAAGCTTCTCCGGCCTCGTCGCGGTCGACGCCGCGCCGAGCCGGGCCTGCGGCCGGACGGTGCCGCTCGTCGTGTTTTCCCACGGCAATACCGGCTGCGGGATCCAGTCGATCGCGTTCACCGAGGAGCTGGCGCGGCATGGCTACGTGGTCGCGGCGCCCGACCATGCCGATGCGATGGTTTGCCACACGGCCCGCGCCGCCGTGCCGGTCCCACGGAGCCGCCAGCCCGATTTCGACAGGCTCGACACCTGGAACGAGACGAGCTTCGCCGACCGTCGCGCCGACGTCGAGGCGACCATCGACGGCTTGCTCGCGCATGGCGATTTTCGCGACGTCATCGATCCCGAGAACATCGGCGCCGCCGGCCATTCGCTCGGCGGCTACACCGTGGTCGGCATGGCGGGCGGATGGGCCGGCTGGCTCGACCGCCGCATCCGCGCGGTGCTGGGGCTGTCGCCCTACGTGATGCCGTTCCAGGTGCAGGAGAGGCTGGGGAACGTCCAGGTTCCCCTGATGTACCAGGGCGGCACCCTGGATGTCGGCATCACCCCGTTCCTGTCCGGTCCCAACGGGGCCTATCGCCACGCCAACCCGCCGGCGTTCTTCCTTGTGCTGCGGGATGCCGGCCATTTCGCCTGGGTCAATTGCGGCAACGCCCACACCACCGCATCGTGCCTCGCGACGCAGGAGAACTTTCGCCTGATCGACGAATACGGCATCGCCTTCTTCGACAGCTATCTCAAGCACCGGCGTGCGCCGCTGCTGACACGGAAGCGTCCCGAACTCGCCGAGTTCATGTTCAAGCTCCCCTCCCCTTAAGCCGCCGATCGCCATGCGACCGCCGCGGAAGCCGCCGCGCCGCGATGCCGATTGCATTCGGCCGGCCATTGTCGTCATCCTCGGTACGACGGGGCGCAGCGTTGATGGGACGTCATGCCGGACAAGCGAAGCGGGGAACGGCCTAAGACCGGGCTCGAGGAAGCGCCCCCGCATTACCACGGGCACCGCGAGCGCCTGCGCGGCCGCTTCCGCGAGGCCGGCTCCGACGCCGTTTCAGATTACGAGCTGCTCGAGCTGGTGCTGTTCCGCGCGCTGCCGCGGCGCGACGTCAAGCCGCTGGCGAAGGCCCTGATCGAAAAGTTCGGCTCTTTCGCGGAGGCGATCGCCGCTCCGCCGCAGCGGCTTGCCGAGGTCGCGGGCCTCGGCGACTCGGCCATCACCGAGTTCAAGATCGTCGAGGCGGCAGCGCGCAGGCTCGCGCGCGGCGAGGTGAAGAAACGTCACGTGCTCGGCTCGTGGTCGGCGGTGCTCGACTATTGCCGCGCCGCCATGGCGTTCGCCGACAAGGAGCAGTTCCGCATCCTCTTCCTGGACAAGCGCAACCAGCTCATCGCCGACGAGGTCCAGCAGGTCGGCACCGTCGACCACACCCCCGTCTATCCGCGCGAGGTGGTCAAGCGTGCGCTCGAGCTTTCCGCGACCGCGGTCATCCTGGTGCACAACCACCCTTCCGGCGACCCGACGCCGTCGCGCGCAGATATCCAGATGACGCTGCAGATCGTCGAAGTGGCAAAGCCGCTGGGCATCGCCGTGCATGACCACATCATCGTCGGCAAGGAAGGGCACGCGAGCTTGAAGGGGCTGAAGCTCATCTGACCGACAACAGGTCGATACGCGGTCGCGCGGATGCCCCCTCGTTTGGGCAAGGCGGGAAAACATTCACTCGGTCTGAGCCTTTGCGGTGGGACCGATATCCCGCGCTGCAACGAGCCGCTGACCCCGTTTCGATCCACGCCGTGCGAACGAATTCTCTCGCGTGGTTGTGCAGGTCCTCGCTCTTCGCCTAGCAGATGTGCGCTTTGACAGGGAATGCGTAGGTCAGTTATCGATGACGTAACCGCTCCGTCTGCGGGAAATGCCAAGGGGTGGTGCGCCGTCGGCAGGCAGCGCCTGATATGTGATTACCCGTTCGGGTGATGCAGGGGCGACTTCCAACAATCAGTATCGAATCGAACTGCGCCCAATGGCGCTCGGGTCGAAAATGGCTCGTGCCTCTCCTGAGGTCGCGAGCATCGGGCCGACTTTGTCGCGAAGGAAGCGAGATGAACTCATTGCGGATCAAGCGAGCTGCCTCGTCGTGGCATCTTTTCCGGAGGTCGATCCCGCTTTGCGTCGCGTTGCTCACTGCGTCACACGTGGCGCATGCGCAGTATTCGCAACAGGCGCACCTACTGGGCAGCGGCACACTCGATGACAGTTACGCCCAGGGGCCGTTCGCTACTGCCCTGTCAGGTGATGGCAACACCGCGATCATCGGGGCACCGCGCGACAACAACGGTGTCGGAGCGGTTTATGTCTTCACCCGCAGCGGCACCACCTGGACCCAGCAGGGCCCGAAGCTGGTCGGTACAATGTCCGGTAACGCCGGCCAAGCGGTCGCGCTGTCGGCCGACGGCAACACCGCGCTCGTGGGCGGGTCTGGCGACGCCGGTGCTTACGGAGCGGCGTGGGTGTTCACCCGCAGCGGCAACACCTGGAGCCAGCAGGCGAAGCTGGTCGGCACCGGTGCGACCGGCCCCTGCCCTTACACCTCTGATAGCAACGTATGCCCGGCACAGGGCGCCGCGGTCGCTCTATCCTCCGACGGTAACACCGCCATAGTGGGCGGGCCCGGGGATGCCTTTGGCACTGGAGCGACATGGATATTCACCCGAAGCGCCACGACATGGACCCAGCAAGGTTCCAAGCTAACCGCTAGCGATGCTTATGGTCCCTACCTGGGATCGTCGGTTGCGTTGTCCGGCGACGGCAATACCGCGCTCGTGGGCGGCCCATTTGACAGCCAGTCCGGCGGACAGGTCGGGGCGGCGTGGGTGTTCACTCGCAACAGCAGCACCTGGAGCCAGCAGGCGAAGCTCGTCGGCAATGACTACACCCTCTACGAGACCGGCATCGGCCCCCGCATAGGATCTTCGGTCGCGTTGTCTGCCGATGGTAACACGGCGGCTGCGGGGGGGCCTTACGATGGTGGACGTGGAGCGGCGTGGGTCTTCACTCGTGCTGGCGGGACCTGGACTCAGCAAGGACCTAAGATAGCCGACTCACGCCCGGGCGCTCCGGACGGCTATCAAGGCACCTCAATCGCGCTGTCCGGCGACGGCAATACGATCATGCTGGGCGTCGGTTCGGCCGAGATAGGTGCACCGGCATCACCCTTCTTCGTTCGCAGCAGCGGCAGTTGGTGCGAGCTGGGTACAACGGGACTGCCAAGTCTCGGAACCAGTGTTTCACTGTCCCATGACGGCAGCACCGCGCTCTCCATGAGCCTGGTCTTTGTCCTTGGCGCCGTCCGATTTCCGGCCACGCCGGCGACTCACGATTTCAACTGCGACGGCAAGAGCGACGTTCTCTGGAGCAACCAAAACGGCGACAACGCAATTTGGCTGATGGATTGGAGTGACGTCGCGCAAAGTGCCATCATCGGCAATACTTCGTCCTGGAGTATCTGGGCGCAGCGCGACTTCAACGGCGACGGCAGGTCCGACATCCTTTGGCAGGATGTCAGCGGCGATACCGTGATCTGGTTCATGAACGGAATGCAGGTCCTTTCGTCAGCAGGGCTCGGAAAGGTGCCATCGTCTGCCTGGACGATCGCGGGAACGGGAGATTTCAACAACGACGGCAAGGGTGACATCCTGTGGCGCAATACCAGCGGTGCTATCGCCATCTGGTTCATGAACGGAGGGCAGGTCTCCGCGTCCGCATCCTTCGGCCCGGTGCCCAGCAACTGGTTGATCTACGGGACCGGCGACTTTGATGGCGACGGCAAAGCCGACATCCTTTGGCGCGATAACAACGGCAACACCGCAATCTGGTTCATGAATGGCGGTCAGGTCTCCTCAGCGACACAAATTGCTACTGTGCCATGCTGCTGGACGATCGTTGGGACCGGAGACTTCAACGGCGACGGCAAGAGCGACATTCTCTGGCGCAACAGTACGGGCGACCTCGCGATCTGGATGATGAATGGTACACAAATCTCGTCCGTTTCGGGTCTCGGCAACGTTCCGACAAACTGGTCGGTCGCTGAAACCGGCGATTTCGACGGAAATGGTCAGAGCGATATCCTCTGGCGTGATAGCGGTACCGGAACTGTAGCCGTTTGGCTCATCAGGCCCGGCTTGGTGATCGCTTCCGGAAGCGTCGCCACGGCAGGGACCAGTTGGACGATCGAAGGCCTCAACGCCGATTGATCTCGCGAGCGCAGCAGGATGAAGTTGCCGTCGCCTCGCGTCGCCAAACTCGCCGCTGTTGGCCCGCAGCAGCCGCTACCTCGCGGAATTGATTCCGCGGATCAGCCTTTGGCCTTGGACTTGTTCAACGTGACCGCGGCGCGGATGAGCGTCTTCAGCGCCTTCTCATCGATCTTCTCGCCTTCGCGGATGTCGATGGCGCGCCGGGTGTTGCCTTCGAGACTGGAGTTGAAGAGGCGCGATGGGTCCTTCAGCGCGGCGCCCTTGGCGAAAGTCATCTTCACGACACTCTTGTAGGTCTCGCCGGTGCAGATCAGTCCGTCGTGCGACCACACCGGGACCCCTCGCCACTTCCACTCCTCGACGACATCAGGATCGGCTTCCTTGATGAGCGCGCGAAGCCGGCCGAGCGTCTCGCCGCGCCAGTCGCCTAGCTCCGCGACTCTCTCATCGATCAACTCGGAGGGAGACTTTCCAGGCCCGCTCTTGCTCATGATCTTTCTCGCCGATCCTCTCCGGTGGCCACGAGTGGGTGGAAATCATTCTACGACGCAGAAGGCGGTCCGAACCAGGCGCTCAGCGCGTCAGGAAGGTCGCCGGCGCCCTGATCTCCAACCCACGCGACATATCCATCGGGCCGGATCAACACCGCGGTTGGAGCGGTGACTGCGCCGAGCACCGGAAGATCCCACGTGCCCTCGCATTTGGCGTCGACCAGTTGGACCCGATCCGCCCATGGAGTGATGTCGAAGCCGCCGCCTTCGCCGAGATTGAGCAGCACGGGCCTGGCATTGTGCAGCAGGGTGAAAACCCGCAGCGGGCCGGTAGCGGTCGTCAGGTCGAGATCCGGCATGCGGCGCCCGAGCAGGAGGTGGCCTTCACCGAGATCGTAGTGAATGTCGAGGCCCGACAGCATTCCGCCGAAACGCTTGCGCGGCTCGTCCATGCTCAGGAATTCGGCCATTGTGTCACGAAGTGCTTTCGTGCGTTCGTCTTCGCGGCGAAGCGCGACAGAAGCCATGGTGTTGCGCAGAACGCGGGCGGCTACCGGATGACGCTCGGTGTGATAGGTATCGAGCAGGCCTTCTGGCGACCTCTTCTTGACCACCTGAGCCAGTTTCCATCCCAAGTTCACGGCGTCCTGCACGCCCGTTTGGAGGCCCTGGCCACCGTCCGGCGGGTGGATGTGTGCGGCATCTCCGGCCAACAGAACCCGTCCCATGCGGTACGTCGCCGCCAGCCGCACCGCATCGGTGAACCGCGAGATCGACGCAGGACTATGGACTCCGTAGTCGCTCCCATAGACGGTGATGAGGGCCACGCTGAGATCGGTAAGGGTGGGTTCGTTCGTCTGTTCGGCGTTCCGCTCGGTCACCAAGATGCGGACCCGCCGCCCATCCTCATGTCTGCTTATGGAATGGATGCCGAGGGCGTCACGGTGGATGCCCCAGACGGGCGGCTCCTCGGCGAGCTCGGCCTCGGCGATCAAGTTGCTGGTTGTGGGGTCCGATCCCGGGAACGCAATGCCGGCGGCCTTGCGGATCAGACTGCGCCCGCCATCGCAGCCAACGAGATATTGCGCCCGCAGCGAGCGACCATCGATGAGCTCGACATCGACGCCGGCTTCGTTCTGCGTGAAGCCCGCCAACTCGCAGCCCCGATAAACCCGCACGCCCAGCTCCTCGACCCAGCCTGCGAGGATGCGCTCGATGTGCGCCTGCCACAGTGCGAGAACGAAAGGATGGCGCGTCGGAAAATCGCTGATGTCCAGCGACACTCCGGAAAACCAGACGGTCCGCGCCTTTTTCCCCTCGGAGAGGAACCGATCGGCGATGCCACGCTGATCGAAGACTTCGATCGTGCGTGAGTGCAGCCCACCCGAACGCGAGCCAACGAGATCCTGGCTCGTGCGCCGCTCGACAATGGCCACGTCGACACGCGCAAGTGCCAATTCGCCTGCCAACATCAAGCCAGCCGGGCCCGCCCCCACAATCAGGACATCGGCATCCGGCAATGTCATCAAATTCCTCTCCCCACTCGCGTGGCGGCTTGGGGCCGCCCGCATCCCCACCGAGAAAATGTGCGCGCACATGCCATCGCCGAGGCCCTGATCCGAACAGGCCGCGGGACGTCAATCCGTCCGCGCCAAGACCTGCTCCAGGCTGGCAAAGAAGTTCTGCCATCCGCCCCTGGCGCCACCATAGGCCAGCTTCTGATCCGGCCGGAAGCCCGACTGCTCCATGCGCAGATGAGTTCCTGTGCTTGTCGCGGTGAGCGTCCAGGTGACGACGCTCTCGAGATCGAAGGCCGACCATGTGTAGGACAGCGTCTTGTTCGGCTCGACGATGAGGACCTGACAGTCGACGACGATGTTCACGTCGGGCTTGGGGGTCCTGCGAAGATTGAAGCGGTGACCCACGAGTGGGTTGAAATCGTTCTTCATCAGCCACTCTTCGATCAGGTGTGGTTGCGTAAGCGCCCGCCAGATCTTCTCCGGCGGATAAGGCAACTCACGTTCGACGACAACGGAGCGTGTTTCGGGTTCGGTCATCGGTCCATCGCTTCCGCACCGCCTTGCGGATGTTGGCGGTCGGCGCTCGGCGGTCGAACGCCCTACCAACGCGCCAACTGCGTGATCTGAATAAGGTTGCCGCAGGTGTCGTTCACCTGCGCGATGGTCGACCCGGTCACATCCGTCGGCGGCATGGCGAACGTGGCGCCACGCGCCTTGATGCGCTCGTGGTCGCCCTTGATGTCGTCGGTGAAGAACATGATCGCGGGCTGGCCCTGCTGGAACATGGCTTGCTGGTAGGCCTTGGCCGCCGGATTATTGTTGAGCGCGAGTTGCAGCTCGGTTCCGTCCGGCTCCTCGGATGAGGCCACGGTCAGCCAGCGAAACGGCCCGTTGCTGAAATCGGCTTTCTTCGTGAAGCCCAGCACCTCGGTGTAGAAGCGCAGCGCCTTCTCCTGGTCGTCGACATAAACGCTGGTCAACTTGATCTTCATCTCCATTCCTTTCCGTTTGTCATAATGCGGTGTGCGTACATGCCGTTTCGTTGACGGTTCACTGGTCCATCCGTTTGAGGAGATCTTCGAGCGCGTCGAACCGGCTTTGCCAGAACCCGGCCATCTGGCTCGTCCAGTCGAGCAGCGGGGCCAAGGCGCCGCGCTGCGCGCTGTAGTGCGTCTGACGGCCTTCGTGGCGGTCGCGCACCAGCCCGGCCTGCTTGAGGACCCCGAGATGCTTCGATACGGCCGGTTGCGAGACCCCGGCCTCGGCCGTCAGCGCCCCGACCGTCTGCTCTCCTTCGCGGCACAATTGCTCGAAGATGGCCCGCCGGGTCGGATCGGCGAGCGTCCTGAACAGCACGTCATGAGCGTTTGGCATCTCAATAGATAACCCGTTGGTTATTGATTGACTTATAACCGGCGAGATATGGGTTAGTCAAGTATGATCGTCCGACTCACGGGCCGCACGAGCGCGGAGGGGTAGGAGATCGTCGCATGGGGCAATGAGCGGCTTCCGACTTCATCGATCACGCCTCTTGGTGATTGCCTTGACTTGCGCATTGTTCGCGCCGACCTCTCCCATTACGCCGGTGCTTGCGCAGGACTGCTGGTGCAACGGATGTGGGTGCAAACGTGGGCCTGGCTGGCGCAAGGGCGACCAATGCGTTTCACACGCGAACTTGGCGCGCGACTGCGGCGATCCCCCTGATCCGGGTCGGTGCAAATTCGAAGGCGCGAGCCAAGTCTGTTCGCGCGAACGTGGATGCGGTAGCAGAGGCGGATCGGGTTGGCGGGATAAAGGAGGACACTGCGTGGCCACGAGGCGCGTCAAGCAGATTTGTGGGAGTCCACCTGAGACCTCGTGCACCTTCGAAGGTAGCGGCACCCGATGAAGGACCCTTTCACCGTCCGCGTCATGACCGCGAGTGACATTTCTCTCGCTGGCGATTGGGCGGCTGCCGAAGGCTGGAATCCCGGCCTCAATGATGCCGCCTGCTTCTCGACCGTCGATCCCCATGGCTTCCACATCGGTGAGCTCCACGGCGCCGCGGCTTCGACCATTTCTGTCGTCAATTACGATGACGGTTTTTCCTTCCTCGGCTTCTACATCGTGCGGCCCGAGCTGCGCGGGCGCGGCTACGGCCTGCGCACCTGGCAAACGGCGATCGCCCATGCCGGCACGCGCATGATCGGCCTCGACGGCGTCGTCGCCCAGCAGGACAACTACCGCAAATCGGGCTTCGTCTTCGCCCACCGCAACATCCGCTACGGCGGCGTGCCCGCGCACCTGCCCGATGTGCCGACCGGTCTCGTGGACCTCGCGAGCATCCCCTTCGCGGAGATCGACGCCTATGATGCGATCGTGTTTCCCGCGCCGCGTCGTGTCTTCCTGCAGGCGTGGGTTCACACGCCGGGGCATGTCGGGCGGGCGCTCATCCGCGACGGCCGGCTCGCCGCCTGGGGCGTGATCCGCCCGTGCCGCACCGGCCATAAGATCGGCCCGCTGTTCGCCGACGACCGGACGGCGGCCGAGGCGGTGTTCGCGGGCCTCGTCGCGCATGCCGGCGGCGGCCAGGTGTTCCTCGACGTCGTCGAGCCCAACCGCGACGGCGTCGCCCTTGCCGAGGCCTACGGACTCGCGCCGGCCTTCGAGACGGCGCGGATGTACACCGGCGCCATCCGACCGGTCGACCGGTCGCGGATTTTCGGCATCACCACGTTCGAGCTCGGGTGAGGCTCGCTGCACCGCGTTCGACTTCGCGCCGGCTCAAAGGGCCGCACGCTTAACTCTCGGCAAACTATCCCGAGCCGCATCACACGCGTGTCGCGGTGGAATCTGCTATTTCGTCGCCTCACCACGATCAATCGGAGGAGTTGCCCCATGGAATCGCTTTCTCGACGCACCGTGCTCGCGGCGGCGGCAGGCACGATGGCAACGGCTGCGGCGCAGGCCGCGACCTACGGCAATCCGGACGACCCGCCGCAGGGTCAGATCAATACGCTGGGCAATCCCTCGAGCTTCACCGATCCGGGCCCGCAGAATCCGGCGATCGCCTCGCAGTTTCCCCAGGCGTTCTCGCCGCCTCCCACCGATGTCGGCGACATGCCGATGTTCTGGGCCTCGTTCAACAATGCGCCGCGGCGCATTCAGAACGGCGGCTGGGCGCGCCAAGTCACGCAAGCCGATTTCCAGATCTCGGAAGAGATTTCCGGCGTCAACATGCGGCTCACCCGCGGCGGCATCCGCGAGCTGCATTGGCACCAGGCCGCGGAGTGGGCGTTTGTGAGCCGCGGCGCGGTACGCATCACCACGATCGACAGCGAGGGCCGCTCCAACGTCGAGGACGTCCAGGAAGGCGGCCTGTGGTACTTCCCGTCAGGCCTGCCCCATTCGCTCCAGGGCATCGGCGCGGACGGCGCCGAATTCATCCTCTGCTTCGACGACGGCAAGGCGACCGAATACAACACCCTGCTGCTCAATCAGTGGTTTGCGCACACGCCGCCCGAGGTGCTGGCGCTCAATTTCGGCATGCCCGCCGACACCTTCAAGAACATCCCGCTGACCGACCTCTATATCTTCCAGGGTCAGATGCCGGGCCCGCTGGCGCAGGAGCAGGCCCAGGCGGCGGGCACCGTCGGCCGCATGCCAAACTCCTCGGTCTTCAACCTCGCCGGCATGGCGCCGACCCGCAAGACCAAGGGCGGCGAGGCACGCGTCGCCGACAGCCGCAATTTCAAGGCCTCGCTGACCATCGCCGCCGCGATGGTGACCGTGCATCCCGGCGGCATGCGCGAGATGCACTGGCATCCCAATGCCGACGAGTGGCAGTATTACATCGCCGGCCAGGGCGCGATGACGGTGTTCAACACCGGCCCCAAGGTGGTGACGCAAAACTTCAAGCCCGGCGACATCGGCTATGTGAAGCGCAACCTCGGCCACTTCATCCTGAACACAGGCGACACCGACCTCGTGTTTCTCGAAGTGTTCCGCAGCAACCACTTCGAGGACGTGTCGCTCTCCGACTGGCTGGCGCACACGCCGCACTCGCTCGTGGCGCAGCACCTCAATATCGATCCCTCGGTGGTGGCGCGGTTCCCGAACAACAAGCCGGAGATCATGCCGGAGTAGGCGCGCGCCCAATGAATGCTGCCATCGCCCGGCTTGACCGGGCGATCCAGTAACCACCGGAATCCGATTGGGGCACGGCTTCAAATACAGCGATCGCACAGGGGTTACTGGATTGCCCGGTCAAGCCGGGCAATGACAGTTTTGCATCGCGACATGGATCCGCTACCGCCGCACGACGGCCGGCATCCACTTCACCGCGCGCCGCGCGAGCCTCGCGTCGGTCGCTTCGCCGTCGTATTCGGACACTACCGGCTCCGCAGTGAAGGCGGCGCGGTCGGTCAGGCAATTCACGTTGACGACCGCGCGGGTGCCGGCGCTCGTTTCGCAGATCGCGGCGACATAGACGCCGCAGCGGCGGCACACGAGATAATCGGCAGTCGCCGAGCCGAAACGGTAGGGCTCGACCAGCGACCAGTCCTTGGCCGAGAGCTCCGCACGGCCATCGGCGTCGGCGACCGTGCGTGTGGCGTGGCTGCGGCAGAACGAGCAGGCGCAGGCTCGCAGATAGCTCTCCGCCGGCCGCTTCGAAAGCCGAAGATGGATCTCGATGTTGCCGCAGTGACAGCCGCCGGAATGTTCCATGGCGCCCGCGTCCTTGTATCCTGCGTCCCGGATCACGCCTTGGCGAAACGCTCGCGCGAGCGTTCGCGCGCCTTCATCGCCTCGACCTCACGGTCGCGCGCGGAACTCGTGGTCTCGAGCGAAACGATAAGTCGCCGCGCGGCGTCCGACACCTCGTCGACGGCGCGCGCGAACACGGCCTCGTTCGCTTTCGAGGGGTGGGTAAAGCCGCTCAGCTTGCGCACGAACTGCAGCGCGGAGGCGCGGATTTCCTCCTCGGTCGCCGGCGGCTCGAAGTTGAACAGCGTGCGGATGTTGCGGCACATGGGTTTCTCCAGCAAGGCAAGGCAGGTCAGATGACCGCGACCGGCCGCGTCTCCTGGCCGCCATTCTATCGGGCGGCGCAACCCCAGCCAATCGACGAAGGGTAGTCGTGCCTCGCGCCGATCACGGCGCGCCGCGCGCCGCGGCTTCGACGCCACCCCGGTCAAATGCCGGCGCCATGGCCTCGACCACGGGCTTGCGCCGCGACCACGGCCTGGCGGCCAACCTCTCCTCGGCTTCGGCGAGCCACACGCGCTGGATCATGCCGTAGAGAAACGCCGTCGTGAGCCCGAACAGGATCATTCCGTTCAGCGCCTCCAGAGACCCCATGAGCCGCCAATGCGCCGCGAGAAAAAGTTCGGAGTGACCAAAGGTCGTCAGCGCGCCGAGGGAATACAGGATCGCCGTCTTGCCGTCGGGGAGCGCGCCGAGCAGGCGGAACGCAGCCGCCCAGATGCCGGCCTCGAGCGCATGGAGCACCGTCACCAGAATGGCGGTCACACCCATGACGAGCGCGAACATCGAGAGAAAGTGGCGATGATCCTTGACGACGCTGAGGATCTGCACGCCTTTGCCATGAATAAAGCCGAGGCCTATCACGTGGAATGTCACGTTGAGCACGATCAACGGCAAGCTCCACGCCCAGCTGGCGCTCCACGCCACCACGTCGTCCATGTCCGACCCCGCCCGCTATGACCGCCCGCATTCGCGGGTCGATCCCCCAGCTTTGATTGGGAGGCGGTCGGGGCGCTTTCATGGGCATTGAAAGGCGGTTTGATGTCCGAGCCAGTGTTGTCGGACATTGGGGGCGGAAATGACAGGAATTCGGACGACAGCGACTATCGCGGCACGGTGACGGCCCGCGCCACCGCTTCGAACTCGCCGCGGCGTCCCTCGAACGCGGCCGGCGTCGCGCTGCAGGTCGCCTTGGTGAGGCCCTTCGGCGTGTAGAGCATGAAGATGCGGGTCGGCAGGCCGGCGCGCCAGCCCGGGATCGCCGGCCGTGCGCGGGAGATGGCGTCGATCACCGCGCCGCGGATGCCGGCGTGGTCGAAATGGGCGACGGCGCCGACGGCGTAGAACGCGCCGACGCTGTCGCGATAGAACGCGTCGAAATTCGGCCGGTCGGCTTCGCGGTTGAGCTCGTTCAGAGAGTACTGGGAGAAGCCGGGGATCGCCTCGAATGAGATGCGGCATTCCGTGTCCGGCTCGTCGCCCCGGACGACGCTGATCGCGACTTCGAGCGGCGACATCGGCGCGGCGGGCCTGGCGTGGTAACCCGCGGGCGGCGTGACGGCAAAGCCGCTCGCCGCTTCGCCCGCGCGCTCGGCTGCGCCTTGCGCCGCAGCACCGCCGATGTCCGTGAGGAGGATTGCGAGTGTGACGAACAGGGCGCGGGTGAGACGGGACGTCCGCCCCTCGCTGCGCATGCTACTGGCGCACCATCGTGATCGGTTCGCGTCCTTCGGGGACCCGGGTCCAGTTGACGGGGTCGCTCTCCTCGAAGCGCCAGAACTGGCCCTTCGCCGACCTGAGCACAAGCTCCCCGCGGTCCATGTGCCAGGTCGCCGGGCCGAACCGCGTCACCAGGGCATCGCAGCCAGGCTTGACCCGGAGTGCAAAATTGTCGGCACCGGCCGCGGTGTTGGTGAGCGTGATGGTGCAGATCGCCTTTCCGGAGCCGCGCACCACCGACCACTCGCCGGCCATCTGGTCGGCGGCAAGTCCCACCGGGCTCGCGGCCACCGCCGCGTTCTGCATGAAGAACACGCCCTCGCCCGGCCGCTGCGCCTCGTAGGTGCCGCTCTCCACCTCGGTGAATTCCATCACCGGTTTGCCCTTGTTATCGAGCAGCCGCACCAGATCGAGCCCGGCGATGGTCCAGGCGACGGCATCCTTCACCTCGGGCATCTGCGCCGGGCAGGTCTTGTCCATCTCGATCTTGAAGGCGTTGCCGGCAGGATCGGCGCGGAACGTCACCGTGCACGTGCGGTCGTGGTCGGAATTGGAGATTTCCCATTTGCCGATGACGGCCTTGAACGCCTCGCCTGCGGCCGGCGACAGCCCGGCCGGGGCCTGCTGGGCCTGCACCTGCGAGCCCATCAGGGCGACGAGAAGCGCGACGGCGTATCGCATGGCAGAAGGATACCAGCGGCGTGGTGCTGCCGCCAACCCCCTTTGCCGGATGGAGCGAGTTCGTGCGGCGGCCTGGTTAACCGCCCGCTATGCCGGTTCCCCTATTTCGATTTCGGCAAGGCTTCCGGGACCGGGGTGAGCGGACCCTTCCCGGCCGCCCAGGACAGGAGATTGTCGACCACCAGGTGGTCCATCTGCGTGCGGGTGTAGACCGAGGCCGAGCCGAGATGGGGGAACAGGACCACATTCTCCATATCCATCAATTCCTTCGGCACCTTCGGCTCGTGGACGAAGACGTCGAGGCCGGCGGCGCGGATTTTCTTCTCCTGCAGCGCCTTGATCAGCGCCGGCTCGTCGACCACCGAGCCGCGCGAGACATTGATGAGAATGCCGTTCGGGCCGAGCGCTTCGAGCACCGGCGCATTGATCATGTTGCGCGTCTCGGCGCCACCGGGGACGATCGCGATGAGAATGTCGACGTCTTTCGCCATCGTGACCAGGTCGGGATAGTGGCGGTAGGACACCCCTGCGACCGGGCGGCGCGAGTGGTAGACGACCGGCACCCCGAAAGCCTCGAGCCGGCGCGCGATCGCCCGGCCGATTCGGCCCATGCCGACGATGCCGGCGGTGCGGTCGCGCAAGGTCGCCCCGCTCAGCGGATAGGACTTCTGCTCCCATTTGCCCGCACGCAGATAACGCTCGGCCTGGGGGAATTCCCGCACCGTGCACAACAGCAGGCCGAGTGCGGTGTCGGCGACCTCCTCGTTGAGCACGTCCGGGGTGTTGGTGACGACGATGCCGTGCGCGCCGGCCCACTTGGCGTCGACGTGGTCGTAGCCGACGCCGAAGCTCGACACGATCTCGAGCTTGGGCAGCCGCTGCATGAAGTCCGCACTGACCTTTTCGGAGGAGTAGGTGACGGCGAGCGCGCGCACGCGATCGGCCATGTCGGCGAGGAACGCGTCGCGGTCCTTGACGTCGTTTAAGACGTGGACATTGAAGGCCGGCGACAGGCGATCGATAAAGAGCTGTTTCTTGGGCCCGACCATGATGAGATCGGACTTGTTGCTCGACATGATACTACTCCTGGATTTCACAGCAACTTAGATCATCAGCCCGACCGGGTGCTCGATGAAGTGGCGGAAGGCGGCGAGAAGCTCGGCGCCGACGGCGCCGTCGACAACGCGATGATCGCAGGAAAGCGTCACCGTCATCTGGGCGACGAAGGCGATGCCGCCGTCGGCGGCTTCAACCGGACGCCGCGTGCCGGCGCCGGCGGCGAGGATCGTGGCATGCGGCGGATTGATGATCGCGGAAAACTCGCGCACGCCGTACATGCCGAGATTGGACACGGCACTGGCACCGCCCTGGAGCTCCGCGGGTTTGAGCTTGCGTGCCCGCGCGCGGGCGGCGAAATCCTTCACCTCCGCCGAAATCTCAAGAAGCGTCTTCTTGTCCGCCTGGCGCACCACCGGGGTCACGAGGCCGCCATCGATCGCGACAGCGACGCCGACGTCGGAAGACTTGAACCGCAGGATGCGGTCCTCCGCCCACACCGCATTGGCCGCCGGCACGCGCGCCAGCGCCAGCGCCAGCGCCTTGATAATGAAGTCGTTGAGCGAAAGCTTCGGCGCGGGCTCGCCGCCCGGGCCAGAGGCAACGTGGACTCGTTCGCCTCCTTGCGCACCGCCTCGAGCCGCTCGATGACGACGTCGGTGCTCAGGTAGAAATGCGGAATGGTCTGCACGGCCTCGACAAGGCGCGTCGCGATGGTCCGCCGCATCGAATTGAGCGGCACCTCCTCGTAGCTGCCCTCGGCATAGAGCGCCTTGATGCGGTCCGCCGACGGCGCCGGTCGCACAGCCACTCCGGCAGCCGGCGCCGATGCGATCGCCTTCTCGACGTCGCTCGCGACGATACGGCCATGCGCACCAGAGGCGACGATGCGCGTGAGGTCGATGCCGGCTTGCCCGGCAAGCCGGCGCGCGAGCGGCGTCACCGTGGCGCCGGTCGCAAGCCGCGCCGGGCCCCAATTGCGCTCGGGGGTGCGCACCTCGCGAAACGGGTCGAGCGTGATGGGCGCTGCCGTCGTAGCTGCGGCTACAGGGATCGGCGCTGGGAGATGGGGCTGAGGAAGGTGCGGCCGTAATGGGCCGGCTCCCTCCCCCGCTTGCGGGGGAGGGTGGGGAGGGGGAAGCGGCGCCCGTGTGACCACCACCGCCTGAGTTCGCCGCGCCGCCCGTTCCCCCTCTCCAACTCTCCCCCGCAAGCGGGGGAGAGGGTCGCGCCTCGCCAGCTGCCCCGGCGACGATCGCCACCACGGCGCCGACCGGCGCCACCTCGCCGGCCGCGACCCGGATTTCGGTGAGCGTGCCGGCGGAGGTCGCCGGCACTTCCATCGACACCTTGTCGGTCTCGATCTCGAACAGATTGTCGCCCGGCTTGACCGCGTCGCCGATCGCCTTGAACCAGGTGGTGATCTTGCCTTCGGCGACGGTTTCGCCGAGCTGCGGCATCAGGATGTCCATGTCGGCGCTCTCGTCCTCTCAGCTCACCAGCTCACCGACACGTATTGCGTCTCCATGAACTCCATCATGCCTTCATGAGCACCTTCGCGGCCGATGCCGCTCTGCTTGGTGCCGCCGAACGGCGCGGCCGGATCGGAGACGAGGCCGCGGTTGAGCCCGATCATGCCGAAGTCGAGTTTCTCCGACACGCGCAACCCACGGCTAAGGTCCTTGGTGTAGAGATAGGCGACGAGGCCGTACTCGGTGTCGTTGGCGCGCGCGATCACCTCCTCCTCGGCTTTGAAGGTCTGGATCGCCGCGACCGGGCCGAAAATTTCCTCGCGCAGCATGTCGGCGCCGTCGGGCACCGCGGTGAGCACGGTCGCCGGATAGAAATAGCCCTTGCCGTCGGGAGCCGTGCCGCCGGTCAGCACCTTGGCGCCCTTCTTCACCGCATCCGCGACCAGCGACTTGACCTTGTCGCGGCCCTCGGCGTTGACGAGCGGTCCGAGCGCGACGCCGTCCTGCAGGCCGTTGCCCATCTTGAGCGCCGCCATCTTCTCGGTGAGCTTGGCGGCGAAGGTATCGTGCACCTTCTCGTGCACGTAGAAGCGGTTCGCGGCGGTGCAGGCCTCGCCCATGTTGCGCATCTTGGCGATCATCGCGCCTTCGATCGCCGCATCGATGTCGGCGTCGTCGAACACGATGAAGGGCGCGTTCCCGCCAAGCTCCATCGCCGGCTTGACGACATTGTCTGCCGCCTCGTGGAGCAGCTTGCGACCGACCTCGGTCGAGCCCGTGAAGGAGACGACGCGCACCCTCGGATCGTGCAGCATCGCCGACACCACAGCACCCGAGCGCCGCGACGGGATGACGTTGACGACGCCCGCCGGCACGCCGGCCTCGGCGAGCAGCGGCATCAGCGCCAGCATGGTGAGCGGTGTCTCGGACGCCGGCTTGAGCACCACCGGGCAGCCGGCCGCGAGCGCCGGGCCGATCTTGCGGGTCGCCATCGCCGCCGGGAAGTTCCACGGCGTCACCAGCACCGCAATGCCCGCCGGCTTGTGCTGGACCAGGATGCGGGCGCCGGAGGACGGCGCACGCGACATGTCGCCGAGATTGCGCACGGCCTCTTCCGCGTACCAGCGGAAAAACTCCGCGGCATAGGCGACCTCGCCGCGGGCATCGGTGAGCGCTTTGCCGTTCTCCAACGTGATCAGCTTGGCGAGGCGCTCGGCCTCGCTCATGATCACTTCATAGGCCTTGCGAAGGATCTCTGCGCGCTCGCGCGGCTTGCGCGCGGCCCAGCCCTCGAACGCGCCCTGCGCGGCATCGAGCGCCGCCTTGGCGTCGTCGACGCTCGCGCTCGCCACCGAGGTGATGACGTTCTCCGTCGCCGGATCGATGACGTCGAACCGCTGGCCGTCGGAAGCCTTGCGCCACTTGCCGCCGATCCAAAGGTCGGTCGGCACATCGGCGAGAAGATTTTCGTACATGGCTGTCAGTCCTGTTGGAGGGCCCTGCCGCCCCTGTTGGTTCAGGATGGGTCGTCTTGTTCGCGCTGCCGTCGCTGCGACAGCTCACGCCAAACAAAATTCTCCGCCTCAAGTTCGTCGACCAACTGATTCAACTTGTCGAGATCAGTTCCCTCTCTGAAGCCGAAAGCGTGCGACACAGTCTTCGGAGGCGCGGGCTTTCGTCTCATCGAACTACCCTCAGCGCATCAAGCCGCCAGCGACCGCCGCACCGTCTCGGTGATGCGGTCGACGGTCGGCAGGATCATGTCCTCGAGGAGGTCGGCGGCCGGCAGCGGCACGTGGGGCGTGGTGATCCGCACCGGCGGGCCGTCGAGATCGTAGAACGCCTCGTCGGCGACGATCGAGACGATCTCGGCGCCCCACCCGCACAGCCGCGGGTTCTCCTCGACGGTGAACAGGCGATGGGTTCGCCCGACCGAGCCGAGAATGGTCTGCGTGTCGAGCGGCACCAGCGAGCGCACGTCGATGACCTCGCAGTCGATGCCGTGCTCGGCCTTGAGCCGCTCGGCCGCCTGGAGCGCGCGCGGCACCATCAGGGCGAGCGCAAGGATCGTCGCGTCCTTGCCCGGCCGCAGGACGCGCGCCGAGCCGAGCGTGTCGACGATCTCGCCGTCAGGCACCTCGCCCTTGGTCGGATAGAGCGATTTGTGCTCGAAGAAGATCACGGGATCGGGGTCGCGAACGGCTGCCGCCATCAGCCCGACGACGTCGCGCGGATTGGACGGCGCCACCACCTTGAGGCCCGGGATCATCATGCACCAGTTCTCGACGCTCTGGCTGTGCTGGGCGCCGAAGCGTGAGCCCGCGCCGTTGCCGGTGCGCACCACCAATGGGCATTTGAGTTGGCCGTTCGACATGTAGCGGCTCTTCGGGAACTCGTTCGCGATATAGTCGAAGCACACCGCGAAGAAGTCGGAGAACATGATCTCGGCGATCGGCTTCAAGCCGGTCATCGCGGCGCCCATGGCGGCTCCCATGATCGCCTGCTCGGAGATCGGAGTGTCGCGCACGCGCTTCGGCCCGAACTGCTCGTAGAGCCCGACGGTCGCCTTGAAGACGCCGCCCGCCTTGGCGACGTCCTCGCCGAAGAAGATGACGTCGGGATCGCGCGCCATCTCCTGGGCGATGCCGCGGGCGACCGCGTCGCGGTAAGTCAGTTCCGCCATGCCCAGCCTCCGTCCGCGTAGACGTCCGTGAACAGAATATCCGTCGGTGGCGGCGGCGCCGCCTTGCACTTCTCGGTCGCCTCGTCGACACCGCGCCGCACGTCGGCTTCGATCGCGGCGATCGTTTCCTCACCGATGCCGAACTGCTTGAGGCGCTCGCGGTAGAGCTTGACTGGATCGTGCTTCTTCCACTCGTCGAGCTCGCCTTCGGGGCGATATTTCGCCGGATCGGCGCGGGAGTGGCCGCTGTGCCGGTAGGTCATGCATTCGATCAGCGAAGGGCCTTCGCCGGCGCGGGCGCGCGCATAGGCCGCACGCGCCGTACGGTAGACCGTGTCGGCATCGTTGCCGTCGATGAGAATGCGGTCGAGGCCATAGGCGGCGGCGCGGTCCGCGGCCGGGTGCTCGACCGCGGTCACCTCGCCGATCGGCGTATATTCCATGTACAGATTGTTCTCGCACACGAACACCACCGGCAGCTTCCACACCACGGCGAAGTTGAGCGCCTCGTGGAACGCACCGATGTTGGTGGTGCCGTCGCCGAAGAAGCAGACGGAGACGTCGTCCTGGCCCTTGTACTGCGCCCGCAGCGCGGCGCCGCAGGCGATCGGCAGATGCGCGCCGATGATGGCGTAAGAACCCATCACGCCGTGCTCCACCGAGGTCAGGTGCATCGAGCCGCCTTTGCCGCGCATCAACCCGTTGTCGCGCTGCATCAGCTCGCCGAGCACCTGCTCGACCGGCACGCCGCGCGCCAGCGTATGGGCGTGGCCGCGATAGGTGCAGAACGAGAGATCGCCCGGCTTCATCGCGACGGCGAAGCCGGCGGCAATCGCCTCCTGCCCGAGCGAGAGATGGCTCGTGCCCTTGACGAGGTTCTGCAGGAAGAGGTCGTAGGCGCGCTGCTCGGCCTCGCGCAATTCGAACTGCGTGCGGAACAGCGCGAGCCGGGTCTTCTCGCCGATGTCGTCATTGGCGCGGTCGGGGGCCAGCGCGAGCGCCGGGGACGGTTTCTTCATGGGCTTGCCTTGAAATGCCGAACCAAAAAGCGGGCCGCCTGAGCCATTCAGGACGGACAAGCGTCCGTCTCTATCAGGCTTGTGGACCCCGTTTCAATCGCCCGTTTCAACCGCCGTTTCGATGGCTTTTCGCCGGCGCGGACCGCTCATGCGCTCGCGGTGAAGGATGTAGAGCCCGGAGCCGACGACGATTGCTGCGCCCAGCAGTGTCCAGCCGTCGGGCACGTCGCCGAACACCGCATAGCCGAGCGCCACCACCCACACGAGCTGGGTGTAGATGAAGGGCGAGAGCAGCGACGGCGGCGCATGGCGGTGCGCCACGATGAGGAGATAATGCCCGAAGCTCGCCAGCGCGCCGGCCATCACCAGAAGCGCGAACTGGCCGAGCGTCGGCGCCGTCCATACGAATGGAATGACGGGAAGCATCAGCACGGCGCCGACGCCGTTCGAATAGAACAGCGTGGTCTCGTTGGAATCGGTGCGCGAGAGCACCCGGGTCGAGAGGAAATAGAACGCGTAGCAGCAGGCCGACAGCATCGCGAGCAGGGCCGCCGGATGGAACTCCCCGAACCCAGGCCGTGTCACGACCAGCACGCCGAACATGCCGACCGCGATCGCCGCCCAGCGGCGCGGCCCCACCCATTCGCCCAGCACCGGTCCGGACAGCGCCGCCACCAGGAACGGCGTCGAAAAGGCGATAGCGAGCGCCTGGTCGAGCTGCAGGTAACGCAGCGCGAAGAAGTTGAGCATGGTCGAGCCGAGCAGCAGCGTCGCGCGGCCGATCTGCAGTATCGGGCGTCCGGTGCGCAGCAGCCCGGGCCGGCGGAGCGGATTCGAGATCGGAAGGGTCAGCAGGAAGGCGAAGGTGTAGCGCGCCCACACCACCTGCATCACCGCGATCTCGCGCCCGAGATACTTCGCCGTGGTGTCGAGGCAGGCGAAGGTGCCGACCGCGCCGCAGATCAGGGCAATGCCGATCAGCCGCGAACGGCGGGCAGCCGCCTCGCGCGCGGCGGTATCGGAGAGCATGTCGATGGCGGCTTCTCGCGGAATGTTGCGCCGGCGTGTGGTCGACCCGGCGGACCTTCGAATACGCGGCAAAATAGCAAGAAGAGAGCCTAAGTCACGGCCGCGCGCGCCATGGACGCCATGCGCGAGGTGCGGGGCTCACGAGAGACAAATCCCACCACTTGTCATTGCCCGGCTTGACCGAGCGATCCAGTAACCCCTGTGCTGTCGATGTTTCTGAGACTTTGCCCCATCGAGACTCCGGTGGTTACTGGATCGCCCGGTCAAGCCGGGCGATGACAGTTTCATAACTGTGCGCCATTGCGACGTTCGTTCACAGCTTCAAAATGCGCTCGGCATTGCCGTGGCAGACCTTGGCGCGCACCGCGTCGGTGAGGGGCGCGGTCTCGATGAAGGTCGCAGCCGTCGGCGTGTCTTCATAAGGGTAGTCGACCGAGAACATGACGTTGTCCTCGCCGAGCGCAGCGATGGCATCGGCGAGCGGCGCCGGCGCGCAGACCCCCGATGTCGTGATGGCGATGTTGCGGCGGATGATCGCGGAAGGCAGCTCCTCCGGCGGAAGCTTCTTGCCGACCGCCAGCTCCCACCGGCTGTCGAACCGCCACAGAAAGAACGGCAGCGTTTCGCCCATGTGGCCGAGAATGACCTTGAGCTTCGGAAAGCGCTTGAAGGTGCCGCCGAAGACGAGGCGCAGCGCATGCGCCGCGGTGTCGGCCGTCCACGCCCACACCGGGCCGTTGAGCTCGGGCCGGCCGGCGAACATCGCGGGCTGATCGGCCATCTCGCCGGGGTGGAGATAGACGGGAACGTCGAGATCCTGCACGCGCTCCCAGAACGGCAGGTACATGTCGTCGTCGAGGTACTTGCCGTTGGTCTGGCCATTGATCAACGCGCCCTTGAAGCCGAGCTCCTTGACGGCGCGCTCGATCTCGGTGGCGGCGGCAGCCGCATCCTGGGTCGGCAAATGGGCGAAGCCGGCGTAGCGCTTCGGGCGCTTGCGCACCTCGCGCGCGAGGAAATCGTTGGCGTCCTGCGCGAGCCGGATCGCGGTCTTCGTGTCACGCTCCGCCTGCACCCCGGGCGTGGTGACGGAAAGAACGGTGAGATCGATCCCGGCCTGGTCCATGGTCTCGAGCCGGAGCTGATCGAAATCGCCGAGCCGGCGTTCGATATCGGCGAAAATTGCATCGCTGCGCGTCGGACGTGCGACGTTCCGCTTGGCGAGCTCCGGGGTCGTGAAGTGCTCCTCGAGCGCGATCTTGCGGGTCGATCCGACCGCCATTGCTTTCACTCCCATTGCCTCGCCGACCGCAGCTGCGATACCGGCCTTGATGACGTCGCGCCGTCCGATGCCGGCTGAAGACGAACCAAGAGCACGTTCCGCAGCGCGCGGATAGTTAGCGATTGGTTCATCTCGACCTTCGGATGGATGCGCGCTGGCGCGACATCTGTCCGCGGCACCAACCAGGGTCGGCGAGTGTTAAAATCCGTATCGGCAATTTCATCAAGACCGGTTGAATCCCCAATTGCACTGGCGTTCACTTTGATTTCACTCGCCCCGTCGAGAATGCCGGAAACCGGAACCCAGGGAGCATCCTATGCGGTCGACCTGCCGACTTCTCCTCACGGCTCTTCTGCTCACAGCGCCCACGCTTGCCGGCGCGCATAACGAGCTGATGCGCTCGCCCCGCGGGCTCGACACGCTCATTCCGGTGAATACGCCCTCGCCCGCGACGCCGGCGCCGCCTGTGCAGAAGATCACGATCTACACCGCGAAGACGATCGTCACCCTCGATCCCGGCACGCCATTGGCGCAAGCCGTCGCGGTGATGGACGGCAGGATTCTCGCCGCAGGCAAGCTCGACGAGGTCCGCGGCTGGGCGACCAACCAGGAGGTCGAGATCGACCGCCGTTTCGAGAATGCGGTGATCGTCCCCGGCTTCATCGAAGCGCACATGCATCCCCAGATCACCGGCGTGCTGTGGCAGGGCGTCTATGTCGGGCGGTTCGACCGGACCTCGCCGGACGGGGTCGCGAACAAAGGACTCGAGACCAAGCAGGCCGTGCTCGAGCGGCTGAAGGAGGCCGCCGCAAGTTTGCCCGCGGACGGGCGATGGATGCTCGCGTGGGGATATCAGCCGGAGTTCTACGATAATTCGCCGCTGACCCGCGCCGACCTCGATCCGATCTCGAACGGTCACCCGATATTCATCGAAAACCTGTCGATGCATATCTACTACGCGAACAGCAGGGCCTTCGAAATCGCCGGGGTCACTGACAGCACCACCATTCCCGGCATCATCAAGAAGGACGGCAAGCCGACCGGCGAGATCCAGGAGATCGAAGCGGCGCTCGCTTTCGTTGCCAAGCTGCCGCCGATCGACGCCGCGCTGCTCACCAAGGCCACCTGGGACGCGAGCAAGCTCGCGCAGCGCGCCGGGGTCACGACGTTCGCCGACCTCTCCTTCGGCAGCTTCCCCGGCGGCTACAAGGCCTACCAGACCGTCGCCGCCGATCCGAACTTTCCCATCCGCATCGTGATGAACCCGATCATCGAGGTCTTCCAGAAGGGCGAGATCGCGCAGAAGGGCGGGCTCGACTATCTCGTCGAGCTGCACAAGGCCGACAACGACCGGCTGAGCCTCGGCGGCGTCAAGTTCGTCGTCGACGGCTCGCTGCAGGGCTACACCGGGCTGCTGCAGTGGCCCTATTACTACAAGTCGTTCAAGAACGGCGTCGCCAACATCTCGCAGGACGACCTCAACAAGGGCGTCCTCGAAGTGCACAAGCGCGGGCTCCAGGCCGTGATCCACACCAATGGCGATCAGGCGACCGAGATGGCGCTCACCGCAGTCGCGGCCGCCGAGCGCCAGTTTCCGCAGCTCACCAACCGCCACCGCTTCGAGCACGATCAGCTGGTGACGAAGGCGCAGCTCGTCAGAATGAAAGCACTCGGCGTCGCAACGAACCTCTTCACCAACCACATCTACTTCTGGGGCGACCTGCACTATTCCACCTTCCTCGGCCCGGACCGGGCAAAGGACATGGATCCCGCGCGAAGTGTGCAGAATCTTGGCATTCCATTCAGCCTGCATTCCGACGCGTCGGTCACGCCGGTCGATCCGCTGCTGTGCATGTGGACCGCGACCGCGCGCAAGACCATGTCGGGGCGCGTGCTGGGCGTCGAGGAAACCATCACCGTCGCAGAGGCGCTGCACGCCGTGACGCTCGGCGCCGCCTACCTTCTCGGACAGGACGACAAGAAGGGCTCGATCACGGTCGGCAAGCTCGCCGATTTCACTGTGCTCGACCGCAATCCCCTCGAGGTGCAATCGCCGGACGAGCTGACGAAGATCAAGGTGCTCGGCACGGTGATGGGCGGGAAGGCGTTTCCGGCGACGGCCGGCAGGTGAACTCGTTCCCTCCCCGTCTTCGGGGAGGGCAGGGTGGGGTTCGTTCTTGCTGCTCGCTCCGCTCGCGGACCCCACCCGACCTCGCTTCGCTCGGCCACCCTCCCCGAAGGCGGGGAGGGATTCTACCGCTCCCGCTCCACTGCGCTTTCGTGCCAGCGGCGCAGCAGCAGGTACGACAGCGCGGAGAGCGCGAAGAAGATTACGACGCCGGTCGCCGACAACAGGATCAGCGCGGCGAACATGCGCGGGATGTCGAGGCGATAGCCGGACTCGACGATGCGGTACGCGAGCCCTGAGCCGGCGCCGGCCGAGCCCGCCGCGATCTCGGCGACGACGGCGCCGATCAGCGACAGGCCGCCGGCGATCTTCAGGCCGCCCAGCATGTAGGGCAGCGCCGAAGGCAGCTTGAGGCGCCATAGCACCGAAAGCCGCGAGGCCCCGTAAAGCTCGAAGAGGTCGCCGAGATTGCGGTCGACCGAATTGAGCCCAAGCGTCGTGTTGGCGAGCACCGGAAAGAACGCGACGATCCACGCGCAGGCGAGCACCGCTCCCTGCTGCGGCAGGTAGATGAGGAGCAGCGGCGCGATGGCGACGATGGGCGTCACCTGCAGGATCACCGCATAGGGATAGAACGCGTTCTCGATGAGCCGCGACTGGTTGAACAGGATGGCGAGGCCGATGCCGCCGACGAGCGCGAGTCCGAGCCCTTCGAACGTCGTCGTCAGCGTGACGAGCAGCGACGCTCCACAGCACCGGCCAGTTCGCGACGAGGCTTTCGGCGACCCGCTCCGGCGACGGCAGCACGTAAGGCGGCAATTTGCCGATCCGCACCACGAGGTCCCAGATGCCGACGCCGATCGCGAGCGTCACCGCCGGGAGCACGACCTGCATCCAGTTGATGCCGTCGCCGACGGAGCGCGGCGCGTCGGGTGCCGGCGACGCTGCGCTCACGGCATCTCTCCCGTCGCTGATTCAGTCGCTGGTTCGGCCATCGCCTGCGCCAGCGCCTGCGAAACCGTCCGGCACCAGCGCGCATATTCGGGCGAGGTGCGAAAACCCTCGTCGCGCGGAAACGGCGCGTCGATCGAAAGCTCGGCGAACACGCGGCCGGGCCGCGGCGTCATCACCACGATGCGGCTCGAGAGGTAGACCGACTCGAACACCGAGTGGGTGACGAACACAACGGTATTGCCGACCGCGCGCCACAACGCGATGAGGTCGTCGTTGAGCTTGAAGCGGGTGATCTCGTCGAGCGAGGCGAACGGCTCGTCCATCAGGAGCAGCGGCGGATCGGTGACGAGCCCGCGCGCGATCGACACCCGCATCTTCATCCCGCCGGAAAGTTCGCGCGGAAAGGCATCGCGAAAGCCTGAGAGGCCGACCTGCTCCAGCGCCGCCGCGACGCGCTTTTCCCGCGTTTCATGCGGCACGCCGGCGAGCTCGAGCGGCAGCGCGACGTTATGCGCCACCGTGCTCCACGGCATCAGGGTGGGGTCCTGGAACACGAAGCCGACCTCGAGCCCGTTGCGCCGCGCGCCCGGCGTGTCGCCGCTCCAGGAGATCGAGCCGCGCGACGGCGCGCCGAGGCCGGCGATCAGCCGCAGCGCCGTCGACTTGCCGCAGCCGGACGGCCCGAGCAGGGAGACGAACTCGCCGCGCGCGATCGCAAGATCGAGGCCGTCAAGCGCAACGGTGCCGCTCGCAAATTGCTTGGCGACGCCGGAGAGCGCGACGAGGGGTTGCTCGACGCGTGGTTGCTTGGGATTGGCGAGGGCCGGCGGCATCGACGGGCATGCGGTCTATCGTTTGCGTTGGCCCGTTCACTGCCGTTGGCCTCCCTGACCGGGCAACCCAGCAACCACGGGCTTTACAGCGGGCATAGCACAGGCCCGAAGTCCCGTGGTGACGGGATCGCCAAGGCCTGTCGCAATTCCGGCCGCTATCTCCGCAACGACTACGCGGCGGCGGCGGCCGTCTTGCCGTTGAAGGTCAGGCCGAGCTTGTTTGCAGAAATCTTGACCTTCTCGCCGTCCTTCACCCGGCCCGACAGGATCATCTCGGCGAGCGGATCCTGCAGGTTCTTCTGGATGACCCGCTTCAGCGGACGGGCGCCATAGGCGGGGTCGTAGCCCTTCTCGGCGAGCCAGTCGCGCGACGCCGTATCGAGGTCGATCACGATCTTACGGTCCGCCAACAGCCGGTCGAGGCCCTTGATCTGGATGTCGACGATGCGTGCCATGTCCTCGCGCCGCAGCCGATGGAACAGGATGATCTCGTCGACGCGGTTCAAGAACTCAGGCCGGAAATGCGCGCGCACCGCCCCCATCACGAGGTCGCGGACAGCTTCGCTGTCCTGGCCCTCGGGCTGGTTGACGAGATACTCGGCGCCGAGATTCGAGGTCATGATGATCAGCGTGTTGCGGAAGTCGACGGTATGACCCTGGCCGTCGGTGAGGCGGCCGTCGTCGAGGACCTGCAGCAGCACGTTGAAGACGTCAGGGTGCGCCTTCTCGATCTCGTCGAACAGCACCACCTGATAAGGCCGGCGCCGCACCGCCTCGGTGAGCGCGCCGCCCTCCTCGTAGCCGACATAGCCGGGCGGCGCGCCGATGAGGCGGGCCACCGAGTGTTTCTCCATGTATTCGGACATGTCCAAGCGAACCATGGCGGTGTCGTCGTCGAACAGGAAACCGGCGAGCGCCTTGGTGAGCTCGGTCTTGCCGACACCGGTCGGCCCGAGAAAGATGAAGGATCCGATCGGACGGTTGGGATCCTGCAGCCCGGCGCGGGCGCGGCGCACCGCGGTCGATACCGCATGCACGGCCTCGGGCTGGCCGACGACGCGCTCGCTCAGGCTCTTCTCCATGTGCAGGAGCTTCTCGCGCTCGCCTTCGAGCATGCGATCGACGGGCACGCCGGTCCAGCGCGACACCACCTGGGCGACCATGTTCTCGGTGACGGATTCCTGCACCATCGCCGACTTGCCCTCGGTCGACTCGATGTCCTTGAGCTTCTTCTCGAGCTCGGGAATGCGGCCATAGGCGAGCTCGCCCGCGCGCTGGTATTCGCCTTTGCGCTGGGCATTGGCGAGCTCGGTGCGCAACTGCTCGAGCTCGGTCTTGAGCTTCTGCGCCTCGCCGAGCTTCTCCTTCTCCGACTTCCACCGGCTGGTGATGTCGGCGGAACGCTTCTCGAGGTCCTTGAGCTCCTTCTCGAGCGTCTTGAGGCGTTCGCGCGAGCCCGCGTCCTTTTCCTTCTTGAGGGCCTCCTGCTCGATGCGCAGCCGCACGATCTCGCGGTCGATGTTGTCGAGCTCCTCGGGCTTGGAATCGACCTGCATCTTCAACCGCGCCGCCGCCTCGTCGATGAGGTCGATCGCCTTGTCGGGCAGGAAGCGGTCGGTGATGTAGCGGTTCGACAGCGTCGCCGCCGAGACGATCGCGGCATCGGTGATGATGACGCCGTGATGCTGCTCGTAACGGTCCTTCAATCCGCGCAGGATCGAGATGGTGTCGGGAACGTTGGGCTCGGACACGTAGACCGGCTGGAACCGCCGCGCCAGCGCCGCGTCCTTCTCGACGTGCTTCTTGTACTCGTCGAGCGTGGTCGCGCCGATGCAGTGCAGCTCGCCGCGCGCCAGCGCGGGCTTGAGCAAGTTGGACGCGTCCATGGCGCCGTCGGCCTTGCCGGCGCCGACCAGCGTATGCATCTCGTCGATGAAGAGGATTATTTCCCCGCCCGATCCCGTCACCTCCTGCAGCACCGCCTTGAGCCGCTCCTCGAATTCGCCGCGATATTTCGCGCCGGCGATCAGCGAGCCCATATCGAGCGAGAGCAGCTTCTTGTCGATAAGGCTCTCAGGCACGTCGCCGTTGACGATGCGCAGCGCGAGACCTTCGACGATCGCGGTCTTGCCGACGCCCGGCTCGCCGATCAGCACCGGATTGTTCTTGGTGCGGCGGGAGAGCACCTGGATGGTGCGCCGGATCTCCTCGTCGCGGCCGATCACCGGATCGAGCTTGCCGTCGCGCGCCGCCTGGGTGAGGTCGCGGGCATATTTCTTGAGCGCGTCATAGGCGTTTTCGGCGGAAGCCGAATCGGCGGTGCGGCCCTTGCGCAGCGCCTCGATGGCGGCATTGAGGTTTTGGGGCGTCACCCCCGCCTTGGCGAGGATCTTGCCGGCCTCGGAATCCTTCTCGATGGCGAGCGCAAGCAGCAGGCGCTCGACGGTGACGTAGGAATCGCCCGCCTTCTCGGCGATCTTCTCGGCGGTGTCGAACACGCGCCCGAGCGCCGGCTCCAGATAGACCTGGCCGGCACCGCTGCCTTCGACCTTGGGGCGTTTGCCAAGCGCCGCCTCGTCGGCAGCCAAGGCCTCACGCGAGCGGCCGCCCGAGCGGTCGATGAGCCCCGCGGCCAATCCTTCAGGGTCATCCAGCAGTACCTTGAGCAGATGCTCGGTCGAGAACTGCTGATGGCCCTCGCGTTGCGCCATCGATTGCGCGGACTGCACGAAGCCGCGTGAGCGGTCGGTGTATTTCTCGAAATTCATTGGAAAAAGCTCCCCTTGTCCCGATCGCCCGAAGCACGGCCGGAACCAGCATGGCGGAACGGACCCTCTTGGAGGCATCCGCTGCCCGCTGATGTAAGCGCCAAGCCGTATTTCGGTAGGCCGGTATGGTGAGTATTTCAGGCGATGACGACCGCATTGATGCCCCCGAGGGGGTTAAGAAAGGGTCCCGGGGATGTCTCAACGCGCCGGTATGGCGTAGATTGCGGATGGTCGGCGGCCGAACGGAGCCGGCCCGCAACCCACATCGCGGCACGACCGCCCTCTCTACCTTGCGTTGCGGTTGCGGTCTTGCGCGCCCAGGCACGCGGAGCCCCTCGCGCCATCCCGCTGTCGCGATCCGCCTGGCTGCACCCGTTCCGCTACCCCGATTCACGCTGGAATGCGAAAACCCACGCATTTCCATGTCCCAAGCTCGATTGAACTGCCCCGGCGGGCCGAATAGCATGCGGGCGCGAATGGGATGGCGGGTGGCCGAGCCACCATGTCATGGGAAAAGGGATGCGGAGGAGTTAGTCATGCCGGCCAAGTACAAAATTCTGATCATGGGCGCCTCCTACGGGTCGCTCCTGGCCTCGAAAATCCTGTTCGGCGGACACTCCGTCCACCTGGTCTGCCTTCCGGCCGAGGCCGATCTCATCAACGCCGAGGGCTTCCGGGTGCGCCTGCCGGTCAAGGGCCGCAAGGACCCCGTCGAGATCGATTCGCGCAAGCTTCCCGGCAAGGTGACGGCGGGGGGCGCCGCCGGGGTCAACCCCAAGGACTACGACCTCGTCGGCCTCGCCATGCAGGAGCCGCAGTACCGCTCGCCCGGCGTCCGCGAACTGCTCGACCTCGTCGCGACCTCCCGCGTGCCCTGCATGTCGATCATGAACATGCCGCCCCTGCCCTACGTGAAACGGATTCCCGGGCTCGACTATGACGCCCTCAAGCCCGCTTACACCGACGCGAGCGTGTGGGACCATTTCGACCCCGCCTTGCTCACGCTGTGCAGCCCCGACCCGCAGGCGATCCGTCCGCCGGACGAGAAGGTGAATGTGCTGATGGTCACGCTGCCCACCAACTTCAAGGTGGCGAAATTCGACGACGACGCGAAGACAGCCATCCTGCGCGACCTCGAAAAGGACATCGATGCCGTGCGGTTCGATGCGCCGGAGGGCAAAGTCGAGCTGCCGGTGAAGCTGCGCGTGCACGACTCGATCTTCGTGCCCCTCGCCAAATGGTCGATGCTGCTCGCCGGCAACTATCGCTGCATCACGAAGGACGGCATGCGCACCGCCCAGGAGGCGGTTCACAGCAACCTGGAGGAGTCGCGCGCGGTCTACAACTTCGTGTTCGACCTCTGCGTCAAGCTGGGCGCCAAGCCGTCCGACCTCGTGCCGTTCGAGAAATACGCGGCGGCGGCAGAGAGCCTCACCCGTCCGGCCTCGGCGGCGCGGGCATTGCAGAACGGCGCCCCCAACATCGAGCGCGCCGACAAGCTGGTGCAGCTGATCGCCCGGCAGAAGGGCCTGAGCCTTCCGGCGATCGACGCGCAGGTCGCCCTCGTCGATGCGCGGCTCGAGGCCAATCGCAAGAAGGCCGCGGCGGCCTGAGGGGGAGCGAACGCAGATCGGGCCGCCACGGCGCTGTGCGCAGGCGGCCCGTAACAACACGGCAGAGCTAGGAGCGGACGACCGGCGCCAGGCGCCGGTCGTTTCGTTTCAGCCTATGAGCCGCTCGATCCCGAGGGGCCGTGGCCGGAAGGTCCGTGGCCAGAAGGTCCGGAGCCGGACCCCGGCGACGAGTTGCTGCTCGAGGGCGACGAAGAACTCGGTCCCGGCGACGGAGCGGGCCGCGGCGGCATTGCCGAGGGTGGCGCGGCAGGCCGGGGCGGGGCCATCGGCGGCGCGGCGGGCCGCGGCGGCGGTGGCGCCATCGGCTTCGGAGCCGCGGGTGCCGCGGTCATCGGCCTGGGCGGCGGAGGCGCCATCGGCTTCGGAGCCGCGGGTGCCGCGGTCATCGGCTTCGGCGCGGAGGGCATGGCTGCCTTCGGCGCGGAGGGCATGATTGGCTTCGGCGCGGGGGGCATGGTCGGCTTGGGCGCCATCGGCTTCGGCGCCGCGAAGACCGGCGGCGCAGCGGGCTTCGGCGGCGCTACAACGGGCTTCGGAGCGGGCTTTGGGGCTAGCTTCGCAGCGGCCTTGGGGGCGGCCTTGGGCGCCGGCTTCTTCGCTACCTTCTTTGCTGCTTTCTTTGCTGCTTTCTTGGCGGGAGCGCGCTTGGCGGCGGCCTTCTTGGCCGACTTCTTTGCTGTCTTTTTCGCTGCGGACTTTTTTGCGACCTTCTTCTTTGCAACCTTCTTCGCGGTTTTCTTCTTCGCAGCGGACTTCATCGTCTTCTTGGTTTTCTTTGTCTTGGACTTCGCCTTCTTCGCCTTCTTCGCCATGATCGTTCTCCCGATCGTTGCGGCTGATCTTCCGATACACAGCGGGACAATCGACTCTTCGATCAGCTGCCGACTGTGATTGGACCCTTTAAAATCTGCGACTGGGCCGTTGATTATGACGCCGGTCGCAGCTTACTCCCGAGCGCCCTTGGCGCCGGTCCTCCGGTCGCCCAGTCGATGAGTTCGATCGGATGCACAACCGGAATTCCAGTACCCGCTGCGATCTGGGTTATGCAGCCGATATTACCGGCCGCAATCAAATCAGGCGCAATCTCTTCGATATGCGCGATTTTGCGATCACGCAACCGGTTTGCCAAATGTGGCTGCAAAAGGTTGTAGGTTCCAGCCGAGCCGCAGCAGATATGGGCTTCGGGAATATCTTTGACCGCAAACCCCGCTCGCGACAGCATCTCCTTGGGCGCGACCGTCACCTTCTGCCCATGCGCAAGCGAGCAGGCGGGATGATAGGCGACCGCCAGATCCGGCCGAATCACATACTTCAAATAATTGATTTCACTGATAAATTCTGAGATGTCCCGGACCTTGGCGGAGACCCTTGCAGCATCCTTTGCGATGCTCTCGTCGGTACGCAGCATGAAGCCATAATCCTTCATGGTGGTGCCGCAACCTGACGCGGTTGTGAGGATTGCATCGAGCCCTTCGCCGTCGATTTCATCAATCCACGCGGAAATATTGCGACGCGCGGACGCATGCGCCTCGGTTTCTCGACCCATATGATGGGCAAGTGATCCACAACATTCTTCGCCAGTTGGAATGACGACGTCGAAACCATGGCGATTTAGAACGCGAATAGCCGCGTCATTGATTTCCGGCGCCAGCGAATCAGCGACACAGCCGGCAAGCAAAGCGACCCGTCCGCGCCGCGGCCACTGCGCCGGATAGAGCTTCTGAGCCCGTGCGGTGAGGTGGGGCAAGCGCGTCGGGGCAACGCCGAGCATCGCATCGAGGCGCGACAGTCTGGCAAACCGTAGCAACGGCCGCAGCGGGCGTGCGATGAGCGCGCCGATGAGCGCCATGCGGAACAGCTTGGCGTTGGGCAGCACCTTGACGAGCAATGCGCGCAGCAACCGATCCGCAACCGGCCGCTTGTAGGTCTCCTCGATGTAATCACGGGCGTGATCGACGAGGTGCATGTAGTGCACGCCCGACGGGCACGTCGTCATGCAGGAGAGGCAGGACAGGCAGCGGTCGATGTGCTTGACCACCTCGCGGCGCGCCGGCTCGCCCTTCTCCAACATGTCCTTGATGAGATAGATGCGTCCGCGCGGCGAATCGTCCTCGTCGCCGAGCAGGAGATAGGTCGGGCAGGTAGCGGTGCAGAAGCCGCAATGCACGCAGGCGCGCAGGATTTTGTCGGCCTCGGCGGTATCTGGGTCGGCAAGCTGGGCGAGGGTGAACGAGGTCTGCATGGCTATAGGCCTGCCCACATGCGGCCGGGGTTGAGCACCCCCTTGGGATCGAAGCTCTCCTTGACGCGCCGCGTCAGCGCTCCGAGCGGCCCTGTCGGTGGTTCGAATACGTCGATCGCGGCCCTGGAGGAGGCCGGTCCGCGGATGAGCGTCGCGTGCCCGCCGACCTCCGCGACGGCGCGGCGGATCCCTGCGGCACCGCAATCCGGGGCCGCCGGCGGCGCAATCCAGACGAGGCCGCCGCCCCAATCGAAGAAGAGCTGGGAGGCCGGCGAGATGCGGCCGACGAGATCGCAGCCCTTGGCGGGCGCGGTCGAGACCCGCCACAGCGGCCGGGAGCCGAGATCGCTGTCGGCGGACAGGGGTTTCACATCGCGGATCGCCCGCCACAGCGCGCGCGATGCCTGCTCGTCAAGCCGCCCCATCTGGGGTCGCCGTAGCTCGCGCTCGAGGCCGCCGAGGCGATGGCGCACCGAGGGCGCCACGCCTTCGACGCGAAGCAACGTCGCGGCTTCGGTGCGGCCCATGATGGGCATGCGCGGGGTCAGGTAGTCGGGAATATGAGCCGCGCCCGACACATCGTAAGGCGACCCCAACGCCCTGGTCATGGCCTCGGTCGCGGCGCGTTCGTCGAGCCCGAACAGCACCAGCGTCGCCTCCGTCTCCGGCCGCGGCAGCACCTTGAGCGTGACATCGGTCATGATCCCCAGCGTCCCCCACGAGCCCGCCATCAGCTTGCAGAGGTCGTAGCCGGTGACGTTCTTGACCACCCGGCCACCGGACTTGAACGTCTCGCCGCGGCCGGACACCGCGGTCACCCCGAGAAAATAGTCGCGCGCCGCGCCCGCCTTGACCCGGCGGGGACCCGCGAGGTTGGCGGCGACGGCGCCGCCGATGGTGCCGCGGCCCTCGGGCTCGCCGAGCGCCAGCCCGTAGTCGATCGGCTCGAAGGCGAGCGCCTGGCCTTCGGCAGCGAGGGTGGCCTCGATGTCGGCGAGCGCCGTGCCGGCGCGGGCCGAGATCACGAGCTCCTGCGGCTCGTAGAGCGTGATGCCGGTGAGCCCGGTGAGGTCGAGGGTCGCTCCGTGCTGGGCCGGGCGGCCGATGGCGCGCTTCGAGCCCTGGCCGACGATGTCGAGCGACCGGCCGTCGCCGAGCGCCCATCGCACGGCGGCTTCGACGTCGCGGCCGTCGCGGGGCTTGAGGGTTCCGTCCATCACGGCATCAGCTCAGAAACGTGGAATGTCGGGAAACGGCAGTCGGCCGCCGCTCACATGCATGCGCCCGAGCTCGGCGCAGGCATGAAGCTTTGGAAACACCTTTCCCGGATTGAGTAGGCCCTTGTCGTCGAACGCGCATTTGACCCGCTGCTGGTGGTCGAGATCGATCTCGGAAAACATCACCGGCATCAGGTCGCGCTTCTCGACGCCGACGCCGTGCTCGCCGGTGAGCACGCCGCCGACCTCGACGCACAGCTTGAGGATGTCGGCACCGAACGCCTCCGCGCGCTCGAGCTCGCCGGACTGGTTGGCGTCATAAAGGATGAGCGGGTGCAAATTGCCGTCGCCGGCGTGAAACACGTTGGCGAGGCGAAGCCCGTAGTGATGCGACATCTCGCGCATGCGCTGCAGCACCTTGGGCAGCATGCCGCGCGGAATGGTGCCGTCCATGCACAAATAGTCGGGCGAGATGCGGCCGACGGCGGGGAAGGCCGCCTTGCGGCCAGCCCAGAACAGCAGCCGCTCCGCCTCGGAATTGGAGCTGCGCAGCGTGGTGGCGCGGCTCGCGAGCGCGAGCTCGGACACCTTGCCGATCAGGTGGTCGACCTCGACTTGCGGGCCGTCGAGCTCGACGATCAGGATCGCCTCGACGTTGACCGGGTAGCCGGCGTGGACGAATTCCTCGACCGCATGGATGGCCGGCCGGTCCATCATCTCGATGCCGGCCGGAATGATGCCGGCCCCGATGATGCGCCCAACGCAGATCCCGGCATCCCCGGCGTCGGGGAAGCCGATCAACATGGCGCGCGCGCATTCCGGCTTCTGGAGGATGCGGACCGTCACCTCGGTGACGACGCCGAGCAGCCCCTCGGATCCGATGAGCAGGCCGAGCAGATCGTATCCTCCGGAATCGAGATGCTTTCCCCCCAGCCGGATGACGTCGCCATTGATCAGCACGACCTCGCAGCCCAGAACGTTGTTGGTGGTCAGCCCGTATTTGAGGCAGTGCACGCCGCCCGAGTTCTCCGCGACATTGCCACCGATGGTGCAGGCGATCTGCGAGGAGGGATCGGGGGCGTAGTAGAAGCCGCGGTGGGCGACGGCCTGGGAGATCGCGAGATTGGTGACCCCGGGTTCCACGACCGCGACCCGGTTGGCGTAGTCGACTTCGCGGATGCGGTTGAACCGGGCCATGCCGAGCAGGACCCCGTCGCCGAGCGGCAGCGCGCCGCCCGAAAGCGACGTCCCCGCGCCGCGGGGGACCACCTTGATGCCGTTCGCGTGGCAGTAGCGCAAGACGCCTGTAACCTCTTCGACCGTGTGCGGCAGCACCACGACCATGGGAAGCTGGCGATAGGCGGTGAGCCCGTCGGACTCATATGGCCGCATCTCATGCTCGCCGGAAATGACCCCGTCCGGGACGATCGCGCGCAGCGCCCGCACGATTTCGTTGCGGCGCTTGAGCACGGCAGGGTCGCGGGGGGGCATCTCGACCGTCATGCGAATCTCCCTAACCACGTTCTTTTAGCGCGAGAATCCGGCGCGGATAAGCTCGTAGGAGCGTCCGAAGTGCCGGCAGGCGCGATTCGCCGTTGACAGCGGGCAACAAGAGCGCCATTCGAACCGACCGTGGGGCTCGAGAGCCGAACAACGGAGCGCCCACGAGCGCCAATTCGGGCGCTCGGAGCAAGCGCAAGGAGACGTCAAGATGAGACATTTGGTGTTAGTCGCGGTTGGGCTGATGGTGACGACCGGGGCGGCGCTCGCCCAGGATGTGGAAGCGGGCGAGAAGTCGTTCCGCAAGTGCGCCCCCTGCCACAACATCGGCCCGGACGCGACCAACAAGGTCGGCCCCGAGCTCAACGGCATCAACGGCCGCAAGTCCGGAACCGTCGCCGGCTTCAACTACAGCGACGCCAACAAGGGTTCCGGCATCACCTGGAACGAGGAAATCTTCAAGGAATACATCAAGGATCCGCGCGGCAAGGTGCCGGGCACCAAGATGATCTTCGCCGGCATCAAGAACGAGAAGGAACTCGGCGATCTGTGGAGCTACGTCTCCCAGTTCGACAACAGCGGCAACGCCAAGAAGTGACCTTGCGTCGCGGGGCGGATTCTCCGCCCCGCGCCTGCCGTGACGCCGATCGACCACGGCGGGGCAGGATGATCCAGGCTCCCCGCAGCGGTGGTTTTCGAAAAGCTGAGCCGGCGACCGCTCGGCATCTCGTCTCAGCCGCCAGCCGGAGATCGGGCCATGATCAAGGACCTTATCGTCAATCTCACCCTCGAGGCCGCCCGCGATCCGGCCGCCGAATACGCCCTTTCCATCGCCGCAGCGTTCCAGGCCCACATCGCCGCCACCGCCTTCGCCTTCGACCCGGTGGTCACGCCGGCGGTGCTCGACGGCCTATCGTCGACCTGGGTGGACGTCCAGCGCGACGAATCCCGCGCCGCTGCCAAGGCCGCGATCGCCCGTTTCGAGGGCGCCGCGGAGCGCGACGGCCTTTCGTTCGAGCATCGCCTGTTCGAGACGAGCCTCGGCGAGGCCATCTCGCTGTTCGGCAAGATCGCCCGCCGCTTCGACCTCTCGGTGGTCAAGCAGCAGGAGCCCGACCGGCCGAACGGCGACGACCTCATCGTCGAAGCCGGCCTGTTCCAGTCCGGCCGGCCCGTGGTCATCGTCCCCTATATCCAGAAGGCGCCGCTCAAGCTCGACCGGATCATGGTCGCCTGGGACGGTAGCCAGCGCGCCGCTCGCGCCATCGGCGACGCGATGCCGTTCCTCGTGCGGGGGAAGACAATCGACGTCGTGATGGTCGCCACCGGCCATACCAAGAAGGACGAGGTGCCGGGGGCCGAGATCGGCACGCATCTCGCGCGCCACGGGCTTGAGGTCGACGTCCATCAACTCGTCGCCGAGGACGTCGACGTCGCGAACACCATCCTGTCCTTCGCCGCCGACAATGCGACCGATTTCATCGTGATGGGCGGCTACGGCCACTCGCGCCTGCGCGAATTCGTGCTCGGCGGCACGACGCGCAGCATCCTTCGGACGATGACGGTGCCGGCCCTGATGGCGCATTGAGCGCCGCGCCGGGCCTTTCAGGAACGCTGCCTCACCTCGCCTGCACCACGAGCCCACGGGCGCGGGCGTCGGCGACGCCGAGCCCCCGCAGGGCGAACAGGGTGAGCGCCTGGGCGGCGCCGTGACGCGCCTCCGCGGTCTCTGCCGCGCCGGACAGTTCGCCGACCAGCCCCTCGACCACCGCGCCGATCACAGCCGCCGCCGCGAAGGTCGTGTCCTGGTCGGGGAGATGGCCGGTCTCGATGGCGGTACGGATGCGTCCCGCAAGCTCCTCGGCCAGGGCGCGGCGAAAGGCCAGGCGCTCGGCCGCCGCATCCCCGTCGGTGGGTGCGGCGAGCATCGCCGCGGCGAGCCGGCGATCGCGGAGCGCACGTCCGGCAAAGGCCAGGATGGCGGCCGCAAGCGCCGACAGCGGCCCTGGCGCCGCGGTCACTGCGCCTCGGATCGCCGCGATCTCCTGCTCGGCGGTCGCCGCCACCAGCGCCGCGACGAGGTCCTCCTTGGAAGGGAAATAGCGGTAGACGGTGCCGGAGGCGATGCCGGCGCGTTCCGCGACCGGAACGATCTGGACCGCGCTCATTCCCTTTTCGCCCGCCAGCGCCCGCGCTGCAGCGACGATGGCCTCGTGGCGGGCGGCGAGCCGCGCAATGACCCGTTCGGTGCGGCGATAGGCCATGCGTGTTGCGGCCGAAGCCGCTCAAGTCAGTGCTGGCGGGCGAGCGCCGCCTCGCGGATCTTGGTCAGCGTCGTCATCGGAGTGATCGCCTCAGGGTCGATCTTGAGATGGATGATCGCCGGCAGGCCCGACTTCTCGGCGGCGCGGAACGCCTCGGCGAAGTCCGCCGTCTTCTCGACCTTCACGCCGAAGCCGCCGAACGCCTTGGCATAGGCGGCGAAATCGGGATTGCGAATCTCGGTCGCGGAGATGCGACCGGGATATTCGCGCTCCTGGTGCATGCGGATGGTGCCGTAGATGCCGTTGTCGGCGACGATCGCGATCACCGCCGCGCCGAACTGCACGGCGGTCGCAAAATCCTGGCCGGTCATGAGGAAGTCGCCGTCGCCGCAGACCGCGACCGAAGCGCGCTCCGGATAGAGTCGCTTCATCGCGAGCGCCGCCGGGAAGCCGTAACCCATCGATCCCGCCATCGGCGCGAGCTGGGTGGCGAACTTGCGGAACCGGTAGAAGCGATGGATCCAGCCGGAGAAATTGCCGGCACCGTTGCACATGAAAGAATTGTCGGGGAGATGGTCGCGCAGCCAGACCATGATCTCGCCGAGATTGACGTTGCCGGGCACCGCCGTCGGCTTCTCGGTGAAGGCAAGGAAGTCGTCGTGAGCGGCCTTGGCCTCGGCGCGCCACCGGGGCTCCTTGGGCGGCGCAAGCTTGTCGGCCGCGAGCGCAAACGCCGCCGGCGTCGCATGGATCGCGAGATTCGGCCGGTAGACGCGCCCGAGCTCTTCGTCGCCGGGATGCACGTGCACGAACGTCATCTGCGGCGTCGGGATATCGAACAACGTGTAGCCCTGGCTCGGCATCTCGCCGAGCCGTCCGCCGACGAGGACGACGAGATCGGCCGCCTTGATGCGTGCAAGCAGCTTCGGGTTCGGCCCGATGCCGAGATCGCCGGCATAGCAGGGATGCAGGGGGTGAATGAGATGGGCGCGACGAAAGCTCGTCGCGATCGGCATCGAAAACTTCTCGGCGAATGACGCAATCGCCGCTGTGCCCGCCTCCGACCAGCGGCTGCCGCCGAGGATGAAGACCGGACGCTCGGCCTTGGCGATGAGGTCGGCGAGCTCCGCCATCTCCGCGGCACCGGGCGAGGTTTCGATCGGCCTGGCCGGCGCCACGTCGGCGACCGCGACTCGCTCCACCAGCATGTCCTCGGGGAGCGCGATCACCACCGGGCCGGGACGGCCGCTGGTCGCGATGTGGAAGGCGCGCGAGATGATCTCCGGCACCCGCGCGGGGTCGTCGATCTCGGTCGCCCACTTGGTCATGGTGCCGAACACGGCGCGGTAATCGAGCTCCTGGAAGGCCTCGCGCTCGCGCATCTCGCGCGCCACCTGGCCGACGAACACGATCATCGGGGACGAATCCTGCTGCGCGATGTGGATGCCGGGCGAGGCGTTGGTGGCGCCCGGTCCGCGGGTGACGAAACAGATGCCGGGGCGTCCGGTCACCTTGCCGACAGCTTCCGCCATCATCGCCGCGCCGCTCTCGTGGCGGCACACGGTGACGTCGATGTCGCGATCATGAAATGCATCGAGCACGGCGAGATAGCTTTCGCCCGGCACGCAGAAGGCGTGCTTGACGCCGTTGACGATCAACTGATCGACCAGCACCTCGGCGGCAGTACGCAGATTGTCCTTGGCTTTCATATGGCTTTCCCGGCACGGCTCGACGTTGAGCCCTCGTTATAGAGGCAAGCGGCGGGGTTGTCGCTTGGCCAATGTCATTCGCCGACAGCGCAACGCGCCGAACCTGGAAACCGGCTTCGGGCTCGCCAAGAGTTCACTGTCGTCGCCCGGCTTGAACCGGGCGATCCAGTAACCGCAGGACTCTCAATGGGGCACGGTTGCAGCAACACCGACGGCACAGGGGTTACTGGATTGCCCGGTCAAGCCGGGCAATGACAGTTTGGGCGCGCTTGAGCACGCGACATACGCAGAGCAGCTGGATTCCGGGTTCGCGCTCACGCGCGCCCCGGAATGACCAAGTCGCGATCACCGCGTGATCGGCGCGAACTTCGTCGGCAGCATCAGGTTGTTGTGTTGCGACACGACGTATCCCGCCTCGTTGTTGAGGCGAAGGTAGTTCTGCCACTCGGGATCGGCGGCCATGGCGGCGCGCTTCTTGGCGCGGTCGGCGACGTCGTCATAGAGCCACATGTGGACGAGCGTGTTCACCTCGCCGGATTCGGTGAAGAGATAGGCGAACGGCTTGCCGAGATGCCGCGATTGGGCGGCGAAGCCGTGCTTCTCGTAGATGTCGAGATGGGCCGGCACGAAACCCGCTCTGATCCGATAGTAGCGATGGTCGATGAGCACGCATTCCTCCTAAAAGTTCGGCGCACGAGAACCGGCGCACCGGACCGGCGCGCCGCGGCGGGATCATTCCGGGAGCGCGCGCGCTGGGTCAAGCCGCGGGAGCGCGTACCAGCGCAGCGCCGCGGGCCGCTCGCGCCCGCCATGCGGCGGCCGCACTGTCATGGGCCGCGCTGCCGTGCCACAAGCTAGCTGTCGTTCTCCGCGAGCCCTGATGCGCCCAATGGCCTTCGACTTCCGCCGTGCAGCCATCGCCATTACGGGCTTTTGCACGTTTCTCAATCTCTACGCCCCGCAGGCGCTGCTGCCGGAGCTCTCCCGCGAGTTCGGCGTCGGCCCCGCCGAGATCTCCTCGATGATCACCGCGGGGACGCTTGCGATCGCGCTCACCGCGCCGTTCACCGGCGCCATCGCCGACGTGCTCGGGCGCAAGCGACTGATCACGGCGGCGATGTTCGCCGCTGCCGTGCCGACCATCATGGTGGCGCTCGCGGGCGACGTACAGACGATCGTGGTCTGGCGCTTCATCCAGGGGCTGTTGCTGCCGCCCATTTTCACCGTCGCGCTCGCTTATGTCGGCGACGAGTGGCCGCCGGCACAGGTCGCGGGCGTCGCCGGCATCTATGTCATGGGATCGAGCATCGGCGGATTCTGCGGCCGCCTGATCCCCGGCCTTCTCTCCGGGGTCGTCGGCTGGCGCGCGTCGTTCGTGGTGCTCGCGGCGATCTCGCTGATCGGTGCCGTCGTGGTGGTGATGACGCTGCCGCGTGAGACCCGGTTCCGGCGCTCCGAGGGGTTTCTCGCCTCGGGGAAGCAGATGCTGCGCCACCTCGCCACTCCGCGGCTGCTCGCGATCTATGCGGTCGGGTTCGGCGTGCTGTTCAACTTCATCGCCGTCTTCACCTATGTGAGCTTCCACCTTGCCGCGCCGCCCTATGATTTCACCCCGGCGATGCTCGGGTTCCTGTTCGTCACCTATCTCGCCGGCACCGCGGCGGCGCCGGCGACGGGATGGGCGGTGACGCGGTTCGGCCGGCGCCGGCTCGTGCTCTGCCTCATGGCGATCTGGGCCGCGGGCCTCGGCCTTCTGCTCGCCCCGGCGGTCGCTGTGATCATTCTCGGCCTCGTGCTGTGTGCCGGCTGCGGAATGATCTGCCAGGCGATCTCGACCGGCTACGTCACCGCGACCACGCACGAAGGCCGCTCATCCGCCGTGGGGCTCTATGTGAGCAGTTTCTATTTCGGCGGCAGCGTCGGCGGATTTGTGCCGGGCCTCGCCTGGAACCTCGCCGGATGGCCCGGCGTGGTGGCGCTCACCGCCGCCGTGCTGGCGGCGATTGCGAGCGTCGTCGCGACCATGTGGCCCCGCCACGAAGGTACGCCCGGCGCCAATAAGAAAACGCAGGACGGATGATCCGTCCTGCGTCCTGAACCTGAGCGAATGCCGAAGGCAATTTAGGCCTGCGGCTGCGGCTCCATGCCACCGGTGTCGGTCCGCGGGCGCGGCTTGCCGGCATTCGGGACCGCGGAGGAACGCGGCGTCGACGGCTCGATCACCGACTCGCGACGCGGCCGCTTGCCGTTGAGGAGATCCTTGATCTCGTCGCCGGAGAGCGTCTCGAATTCGAGCAGGCCCTTGGCGAGCAACTCGAGCTCGTCGCGCTTGGCGGTGAGAATGTCATTGGCCTCCCGGTAGCCCGCTTCGACGAGCCGCCGGATTTCCGTATCGATCTTCTGCGCGGTCGACTCCGAGATGTTCTGCTGGCGCGCCACCGAATAGCCGAGGAAAACCTCTTCCTGATTCTCGCCGTAGGCGACGGTGCCGAGCTCTTCGGAGAGACCCCAGCGCGTCACCATCATGCGGGCGAGCTTGGTCGCCTGCTCGATGTCGGAGGCAGCGCCCGAGGTCACCTTGTCGCGACCGAATACGAGCTCCTCGGCGACGCGACCGCCCATCATGATGGCGAGGCGCGAGGTCATCTGCTCGAGGCTCATCGAGAGCTTGTCGCGCTCGGGAAGCTGCATGACCATGCCGAGCGCACGGCCGCGCGGAATGATGGTCGCCTTGTGCACGGGATCGGTCGCCTTGACGTTGAGCGCGACGATCGCATGGCCGCCCTCGTGATAGGCGGTGAGGAGCTTCTCCTCCTCCGTCATCACCAGCGACTTGCGCTCGGCGCCCATCATCACCTTGTCCTTGGCGTCCTCGAACTCGATCTGCGTCACCATCCGCTTGTTGCGGCGTGCCGCCATCAAGGCCGCCTCGTTGACGAGGTTCATGAGATCGGCGCCGGAGAAGCCGGGCGTGCCGCGCGCCACCGTCTTGAGGTTGACGTCGGGTGCGAGCGGAACCTTGCGCACGTGCACCTTCAAAATCTGCTCGCGGCCGACCACGTCGGGATTGGGCACCACGACCTGGCGGTCGAAGCGGCCGGGACGCAGCAGCGCAGGGTCGAGCACGTCGGGCCGGTTGGTGGCGGCGATCAGGATGATGCCTTCGTTCGCCTCGAAGCCGTCCATCTCGACGAGCAACTGGTTGAGCGTCTGCTCGCGCTCGTCATTGCCGCCGCCGAGGCCGGCACCGCGATGACGGCCGACCGCGTCGATCTCGTCGATGAAGATGATGCAGGGCGCGTTTTTCTTCGCCTGCTCGAACATGTCGCGCACGCGGCTCGCGCCGACGCCGACGAACATCTCGACGAAATCGGAGCCGGAGATGGTGAAGAACGGAACGTTGGCCTCGCCGGCGATGGCGCGGGCGAGCAGCGTCTTGCCGGTGCCGGGCGGACCGACGAGCAGCACGCCGCGCGGAATCCGTCCACCGAGACGCTGGAACTTGCCGGGGTCGCGGAGGAACTCGACGATCTCCTGCAGATCCTGCTTCGCCTCGTCGACGCCCGCGACGTCCTCGAAGGTGACGCGGCCGTGCGCCTCGGTCAGAAGCTTCGCCCGCGACTTGCCGAAGCCGAGCGCCTTGCCGCCCGCCCCCTGCATCTGCCGCGACAGAAAGATCCAGACGCCGATCAGCGCAATGAAGGGCAGCCAGGAGACGAGCAGCCCGACGAACCACGGGACGTTGTCCTGCAGCGGGCGCGCCGTGATGGTGACGCCCTTGCCGTAGAGGCGCTGGACCAGCGTCGGATCGTTGGGAGCATAGGTGTTGAAGCCACGGCCGTCGGTATAGGTGCCGTGAATCTCGGGACCCTGGATGACGACGTCACGAACCTTGCCCTGGTCGACGTCGTTGAGCAGCTGCGAGAAGGAAATGTCCTGCGTCACCGACCGCTGGCCGGGATTCTGAAACACCGTGAACAGCGCTAGCAGCAATAAGACAATGATCACCCACAGGGCGAAATTGCGCAAATTCGCATTCATCCAGCAACCCTCATCGGTGCGAAGCTCAGGCGATCAACTCTAGTTTTACCCGACCGCCCCGCGACCCGTCGGACCCCAATGTAGGTGCCCCTGCCCCCGCTGCCAAGCAGGGCGGAACCATTCGGGCGAACATAGCACCCGAACGATGAACGCTCCCTATCCGCAGCGGTACTCCGTCCGGCCGGCAAATGTCCACAGGGTTTCAACTCCGTGAACGGTGGCGGCGCGGCGGCGCACGCTCCACCATGACACGACCTCTTTGCAGCGACACCAAGGCGCCCGCCAGGGTGCGGCGGAAATGGCCGGTGGAGAAAGCAGCAGCGAGCGATTCGCACATCGCCTCGAGCTTACCGAGCTCGACCGGCCCCTCGTCGCCCACTTGGCCGATCGTGCGACCGATCAAGCGCAGTGCAATTTCTGTAGGCAGTTCCTGCAAACTTCTGGCGTCAAATGCGATCGCGTGCGCCGCAGCACGCGTTCCAAGCGCGTCATACGCGGCCGAGACCGACGCCTCGAGCGCCGCTTCACTGCGCCGCACACGGCGCGCCAACTGGACAAGCCGCGCCGCGGTCAGGCCCTCCTGCGCCAACGCCGGGGCGAGGGCGCGCCATCGCACCCGGGCAAAGCGCGGGTCGAAATTGCTCGGGTCCTCGGCGTGGCTCAGTCCGGCCGCATCAAGCGTCGCGATGAGGCGCGCCTTCGGAACGTCGAGCAGTGGGCGCACCAGCGCGGGGCTGTTCCCCGCATCGCGCATAGCGGGCAATCCGAGCGGCGACACCCTCGCCATCGCCGCGATACCGGAAAGACCGCTGCCCCGCGCGAGGCGGAACAGCACTGTCTCCGCCTGGTCATCAAGAGTGTGCGCCGTGACCACGCAGCGCGCGCCGGCGCGGCGGGCCGCCGCACGCAACAGACGGTAGCGTGCGGCACGCGCCTTCTCCTGAAGGCCGGTGACCGGCTTCTCGCCGGTCCACCGCACGGTCCGATGGGGAACCTCGAGGCGCGCGGCGAGACGCTTCACCGCGCCCGCTTCGGCGCGCGAGCCTGCGCGCAGGCCGTGATCGACGGTTACCGCAAAGATGCGCGACGAAGCACGGTGACGGGCATGCCAGCGTGCCAGCAGATAGAGCAGCGCCGTCGAATCTGGGCCGCCGGAGACGGCGACAAGGAGAGCGGGCTCTTGCACAAGATCGGCAAAAAGCCGATCCGCCTCGGCATCATCGACGGGCTTTACATCAACCCAATGCTCAGCAATGCACACGCTTCTGTTCCCGCTCCACCACTTGCCTCACGGTGAGCGAGGCATTGGGGTACTTGCGGGCGACTTCGCCGAAGGTCGCGCAGGCGAGCTCTTTCTCGTTGAGCGCGGCGAGCGACTGCCCGAGACGAAGCAGCGAGTCGGGGGCCTTGGGGCTCGACTCGAATTTCTTCGACAGCGACAAGAAGGTGTCGGCTGCACCGCGATAGTTCTGGCGCTGGAACATGCTCTCGCCGAGCCAGTATTGCGCCTCGGCCGTGAGGCGGTCGCTCGGATAGCGCCTCATGAAGTCGCGGAAGGTATCCTCGGCGAGGGCGTAGTCCTTGTGCAGCAGATAGCCGTAGCCGAGATCGTAGACGTCGCGCGGCGCCTGGGACGGCGGCGCAGTCACGCCCGTTGCGCGCGGCGGCTGGCCGAGGCTCGTGACGGCGGCACCGGCTCCCGTACGCGGGACCGGTGTCGCGTTGGCTGGGGCGTTCGACATGCCGCCGAGATCGAGCGGCGCACCGGCGACGCGCCCGCCGGGCGCGGGCGGCGGCGCAGCGGCCGCCGGCAATTCCTCGGCTGCCATGATCGACGGCCCCGCGCCGAGCGCGTGCGGTGCGCCTGGGGCACCCGGATTCTGCGCGGGATCGAATGCGTCGGAGCGCCGCCCCGGCGCCGCCGGCGGCGAAGCCATCGGCGCTACCGGTTGGACGGAACCGCGCGGCAGGCCTGCCTGCACCGAAGGACGGGGACCGGGACGAGACTCGACCTCGTCTTGCAGTCGCTTCACCGTCGCCTCGAGCTGCTGATTGCGATACTGCAGCTGCTCGACAGAGCCGGTGAGCTGGCGCACCTGATTTTCTAGCTGATCGATCTTGATGTAGATGTCACCGGCGCCCTGAGCGCACGCCGGCGCCACGGCGGCCACGCAAGCGACGGCGCAGACGGCAACGGTTAGACGGACCATCATTGCTTCATCCGGCAGCAAAAGGAACGCGGTCCAGATTAGCCGAAGCTGCGTCGAAATTGTGACTGCGCGGCTCGCAAGGGACAGCGGTTTCATCGCGCGAAGGTGCGGATTACGGGCGCAAAAATACGACCGGCGCCCATTGGGCGCCGGTCGCCCCCACCCCCGCAACGAAACTTATGAGCTTGCGCTGAGCACAGTGACGGCGCGACGATTCTGCGACCAACACGAGATGTCGTTACAGACCGCGACCGGACGTTCCTTGCCGTAGGAAATCGTGCGCATGCGTGACGGATCGATGCCGCGCGACGCGAGATAGTCGCGCACGGTCTGGGCGCGGTGCGCCCCGAGCGCGATGTTGTATTCACGCGTGCCACGCTCGTCGGCGTGGCCTTCGACGGTGAAGGTGTTGCGGTTATAGGTCTGCAGCCATTGCGCCTGCTTGTCGAGCGTCGCGCGCGATTGCATCGTGAGTTCCGTCGAGTCGCTCTCGAAGAACACGCGGTCGCCGACATTGACGACGAAGTCCTGCTGACTCCCCGGCACCGCCGATCCGGCCAGCCCCTGCCCCGCCAGGTCCTTGTTGTTGGCGCAGGCGCCCAGCGCGAACGCAGCGACGACGATAGCGCAAATGGTTGCCCCACGGGCCATACGCATGACTTTCGGCATGCGATACTCCTCTCGCCTCTGTTGCGGCCGGAGTCCCCCAGCCCTTGGCATTCCGCTCGGTGTAGCAGGCCCTTCGTTAAGCGAAGGTTCTATCAACCTTGACGAGGCCTTGCCGCAGCCGTCTCGAAACGCCGATCCACCACAAACCAATTGGAATGGTTATTAGGGCCTTAACGGGGCAACATGAGGGCGCGCCGTAGAATATCGGTCGCACGACCTCACGCGGTGAAAAGCGGCGCGCCCGATCCGGACGCGCTGCCCAAAAAATGGATACGATGATCGCGCATCGGTCACTGTGATCACGACAACAACGCGATCAGGACAACAGCGGCGACCATGCGGGGTCAGAAGCGAACCCGGGTGTCGGCACTCGCTGCTCGTTGCGGCCCGTCAGATCGATGCTGTAGAGCGACGGGCCGGCATTGCCGGCGGGATCGCGGAAGAACATCACGACGCGGCCGTTCGGCGCGAAGGTCGGACCTTCGTTGTGATAGCCCTCGGTGAGAATGCGTTCGCCCTGGCCGTCCGTTCGCATGATGCCGATGGCGAAGTTGCCTTGGGCTTGTTTGGTGAAAGCGATGGTGTCGCCGCGCGGCGACCACACCGGCGTCGAATATGAACCGTCTCCGAAGCTGATGCGCTGCGCCGGACCACCGCTGGCGGCCATCATGTAGATCTGCGGCTTGCCGCCGCGATCGCTTTCGAAGCAGATGCGGGTGCCGTCGGGAGAATAGGAAGGCGAGGTGTCGATCGCGGGCGTATCGGTCAACCGCGTCGTCGCCTTGGACCGCAGGTCCATCACGAACAGGTTGGAATTGCCACCCTGCTGCAGGCTCATGATGACGCGCTGGCCGTCGGGGGAAAACCGCGGCGCGAAGCTCATGCCCGGGAAGTTGCCGACGATCTCGCGCTGCCCGGTCTCGATGTTGAGGAGATAGACCCGCGGGTCGCCCTGACCGTACGACATGTAGGTGATATCCTGGGTCGACGGCGAAAAGCGCGGGGTGAGCACGAGGTCGTCGCCGCGGGTGAGATAGCGCACGCTGGCGCCGTCCTGATCCATCATCGCGAGACGCTTGACCCTGCGCTCCTTCGGGCCGGTTTCGTCGACGAACACAATCCGGCTGTCGAAGTAGCCTTTCTCGCCGGTGAGGCGCTCGTAGATCGCGTCCGAGATGATGTGAGCGATGCGCCGGTAGTTGTCGGGCGTGGTGAAGTACTGCTGGCCGGCCTGCTGGCCGCCGCCGAGCACGTCCCACAGGCGGAATTCGGCCTTGAGGCGGCCGTCGGGCTGGCGGGTGACGCGGCCGGTGACGAGCGCCTGGGCGTTGATGGTGCGCCAGTCGGCGAACCGCGGCGCGACGTCGGTGTTGGTGATCTTCTCGATGAAGGCGGCCGGATCGATCGGCGCGAACAGGCCGCTGCGCCGGAGGTTGCCGGTGATGATCTGGGACACGCCACGCGCCGTCTCGGCGTCGCCGGGACTGCCGGCGAGGAAGTCGGTCACCGCGATCGGCACCGGCTGCACGTTGCCTTCGTTGACGTCGACGCGCAGCACCGCGCGCGCCGGATGGTTCCACAGCGCGGCGGCGCCGAGGCCGGACGCACCGAGGATGAGCGCATTACGACGGGTCAGGATCGGAATTCGAGAACCAGGGGGGATTTGCAGGGTCATGGGGGCACGTCCAATGGCAAGCGGGGCGTTCATCCGCCCCGGAACATTTCCTTGGGGTCAAACTTGACTTCCACCTCGCTCCACGCCTCGTACTTGGATACCGGCAGGCGGTAGGGCGCGCACTTGAGGACCGCTCGCCGCGCGCTGTCGACCGCGACCTGGAACAGCGGGTTCGAGCCGCGGTTGGTCACGATCGGCTCGGCGGCCACCGAACCGTCCCGGTTGAGCCCGAATTGCAGCACCACGATGAGGTCCTTCGCTTCCATCACGCCGACCGGCGGACTCCAACACGCCTGAATCTGGGCGCGCAGCATATCGATCTCAGTCTGCGACAATTGCGGCGCATTGGCGGTCGAACTGCCGAGCGAAGCATTCGGATTGACGAGCGAGCCCATCACGGCCTCGCGCTGGGGCGCCCGCTTGTCGAGGAGCGCCGTCTCGATCCGGTTGAAATCGAACTTGTTTTCCTCGCGCTTCTTGGCTTCTTCGAGCTTCTTGGCTTCCTCGCGCTTTTTCGCCTCTTCGCGCTTCTTGGCCTCCTCACGCTTTTTTGCTTCCTCGCGCTTCTTGGCCTCTTCGCGCTTCTTGGCCTCTTCCTTCCGCTTGGCCTCGGCCGCAGCGATCGCCTCGGCGTCCGGATCGGGCTCGGCTTTTTGCGGCTCGGCTTTGGCTGATTCGGGCGGCGGCGGCGCGGCTTTTTCCGGCGGCGCCGGATCGGGCTTCGGTTCGGGTTTGGCGGCAGCCGGCGGCGGCGTCGCGGTCGCCACCTTGATCATCGGCTTCTCGGTTACCTTGGCGTTCGGATCTTCGGGCGGCTTGGTCGGGATGCCGAGCTTGTCGGCCATCGGCTTGTCGACCTTCGGCGCGGTCTTGGTGCCGGCGGTGATCTGCGACAGTTCGCTCGCCGAGACGATGTCGACGGAGATCGATTCGGAGGGCGGCTTATCGAGCGGCCGTGCGGCGAACGAGATGACGCTCGCGCCCAACACGAGACAATGGGCGAGCACCGAGACGACATAATCGGTCCGCAACCGCCGAATCATTGCCCCTGCTCGACCTCGGTGACGAGGGCGACTCGGCGGAAACCGGCTGACGACAGGCGCCCCATCACCCGCATCACCGTCCCGTAATCGACCTTGCGGTCGCCGCGCACAAAGATGCGCTCTTCGTAACCGCCGCGTGCCGAGGTCACGGCGGTGAGCTTGGCGACGAGGTCGCCGACCGGAATCTCGCTGTTCTGCAGGAAGACCTTGCCTTCGGTGTTGACCGATACGGTCAGGGGCTGGCGGTCCTGGTCGAGGCTCTTCGCCTGGGTCTGCGGCAGATCGATCGGCACGCCGACCGTGAGCAGCGGCGCCGACACCATGAAGATGATGAGCAGCACCAGCATGACGTCGACCATCGGCGTCACGTTGATCTCGCTCATGACGGGACGGCGACGATTGCGCCGCTTACCGCCGCCTCCGCCCCCGAGGCCCATTCCCATTTACCGCGGCCCCCTCACCCTCGCTCGTCGATCTGACGCGACAGAATCGCCGAGAACTCGTCGGCGAACCCCTCCAGGCGCTGCGCCTGCTTGTTCACCTCTGAACTGAACTTGTTGTAGAAAATCGTCGCCGGTATGGCGGCGACGAGGCCGATTGCGGTGGCGAACAGGGCCTCGGCGATGCCGGGCGCCACCACCGCGAGCGACGTGTTCTTCGAGGCCGCGATCGACTGGAAGCTCGTCATGATGCCCCAGACGGTCCCGAACAGGCCGATGAACGGCCCGGCCGATCCGACCGTCGCCAGCACCAGCAGCCGGTTCTCCAGCCGCTCCACCTCGCGGGTGATGCTGACATCCATCACCTTCTCGATGCGCATCTGCAGCCCGGCGAACGAGCGCGCGTGTCCCTCGAGGCTGCGCTTCCATTCGCGCATCGCCGCGACGAACAGCGCCGCCATCGAGTGGTTCGGGCGCGACGATATGCTGCGGTAGAGCTCCTCGAGCGACTGCCCCGACCAGAACGCCTGCTCGAACCGATCCATCGCCCGCGACGTGCGCGCAAACAGGATGATCTTGTCGACGGCGATCGCCCACACCCAGACCGAGCACACCAGGAGCCCGACCATCACGCCCTTGACGATCCAATGGGCCTGCAGGAACAGCGTAATCAACGAAAGATCGGAAGAAGTCAGCGGCAAGGCCGCCTGCGTCACCTCGTTCATGGACCCACCCTTTCCAGACACGCGGGGAAACGCACCGCATGCTGCGAACCGATCGCACGAGACGCAACTGACGTCTTTGAGCCCCCCAGGCCCTGCGCACCAATACAGCCGCTGCCGGTAACCACGAGTACAGCGCCAAACTTGTCTAAACTTGGGCGTTTCGCCTGTAAGACGAAGGGCGTCATCTATCGTTAATGTCGCCTTTAACGGCGCGAGGGGGCGCCGAAACGCGGCCGCACAAATGCAGAGGCCGCCCGCGCGACGCGGACGGCCTCGAATTTACGCTTGCGCGCGAACGGGATGCCGACGGGATCAGGCCTGCGGCGCAGGCTGGTCGAAGGGGCGGGTGCGACGGTCGGCCATGAACTGATCGAACTCCGCCTTGTCCTTGGCCTGGCGCAGGCGCTCCAGGAAATCGCGGAATTCGCGCTGCTCGTCCTCGAGACGGCGCAGCGTTTCCGTCCGGTATTCGTCGAAGGCGCGGTTGCCGCTGGAGCGCTGGTAGCTCCACCACTCGCGCTTTCCATCCAGGTGGCCGCGCAGCCGGTCCATCTTGCCTTGCATACGTTCCAACTTACGCTCCCAGCGATCGCCGTTGTAACCGCAGCCCATTCGTCCGCTCCCGATGATGTAGGCGAGGATCATGAGGCCGACCGGCCACCACCACACGAAGCCGAGGATCATCAGCAGGACCCAGGCCGGCTTTCCAAGTTCGTCGAGCTTTGCAACGATCGGCATGACACCCTCACGATGGCTCAAGATGGCGGAACACGATGGCTCAAGATCACGAACCTCGCACCGCGTGACCAACATTGTGAATGTTAATCACATTTACATAGATACGGGAGGTCCCGATTACTGTCAAGGGGCGAGATAGGGAGCACGAACGGCGCGCGCAATGCGCCAGTCAGCGCGGCGCGCCGCCGTCGGGAAATCCAAGGCCACGCAGATAGACGAGCACGCCCGCCTCCAGGAGCTCTTCCGGCGCCATCGGCAGCCGTCGACGGCCGGGATCGCCGCGCCCGAACAGCGAGGCGATGCCGTGGGCGAGCGACCACACATGCAGCGCCACCATGAAGGCGGGCGGCCTGCTCGACGCGGGAATCTGCGCCACCAGCGCCTCCGCGGCGGATCGCAGCACCGCGAAGGCGCGGTCGCCGGCCTCGCGCAGCTCCTGGCTCGCTTCGAGCGGGATGCCGGCTTCGAACATGGCGGAATAGTAGGCGGGCTCGGTGCGGGCGAAGTCGAGATAGGCCCGTCCCAGGCGCTCGAAGGCTGACGAGGGATCGGGCCGGCCGTCTTGCCACGCCGTCTTAAGCGCGGCCTCGAACAGCTCGAAGCCGCGGCGGGCGACGTTGGCGATGAGCTCCTCGCGGTCGCGGAAGTGCCGGTAGGGCGCCGCCGGGCTCACCCCGGCCGAGCGCGCGGCTTCGGCGAAGGTGAAGCCGGACGGCCCTTTGGCGGCAATCAGGTCGAGCGCCGCCTGGATCAGCGCCTCCTTGAGATTGCCGTGGTGATAGCCGCGCGCGCCCTGGCCGGATTTCCAGATCATGTGAAGGGCTATTACATGAATTGGGGCGCGGCGTCGAATGCACACGTCCGCTCGGCAAAGAGGCGATGGCTCGCCCCATGGGGCTCCTTGCGAATCGCTCGCTGCGTGCACGCGGCGCCGACGGCCATTATCGGGCCGCCATCCGCCCGAACCACCGGACGCCGATCCCCCCGGGCAGGGCGCGTTGATCAATTGGAGTTGAGGCTTTCCAGCGTCCAGGTTGTAGGAACGTTTGCAATCAGCTGCGCGGACGGAGATTGCCTGCCGTTCATGAACCAGATCGCCGTATCGCCGTTCGCGCCCCGCCACAGGAGATCGCTCAACCCATCGCCATTGTAATCGCCGGTCTGGGCGAGCGTGAACGTCGTCGGCACGACCCCAAATCCAACGCCTGTGGCGATGGTACCGTTCATGAACCAGATCGAGAGATTGCCGGCAGCATCGCGCCAGACGATATCGGTGCGGCCATCGCCATCGAAGTCACCGGTTCCGAGGAGGGAAAACGCGAGCGGCGCATTGCCGGCGCCGTTGGCCCCTTTGATCGCGGTGCCTTTCATGAACCAGATCGAGACGTTGCCGGAGGTATCGCGCCAGAGGATGTCACAATTGCCGTCGCCGTCGAAATCCCCCGTCCCGGCGACCGACCAGGTAGTGGGGATGTTGCCGAGCGAACCGCTCGAGGCAATCTGCGGGCCGTCCATGAGCCAGATTGCAGTATTGCCGGCGGTGTCGCGCCACAGGATGCCGCCCTTGCCGGTGCCGGCGAAGTCTCCGGTCCCAACCACCGACCAGGTGGTTGGAGCCATGCTCAACGTCGCCTGCCCCTTCACCTGCGTGCCGCTCATGAACCAGATCGCGTTGTTGCCGCTCGTGTCACGCCACAGCAAATCCGATTTGCCGTCGCCGTCGAAGTCGCGCTGACCGACGATCGCCCAAGTCAGCGGAGCCGATCCGATTCCAGCCTGCGACATGATCTGCATGCCGTTCATCAGCCACACCGCAATATTCCCACCGGTATCGCGCCACACCAGGTCGCTCTTGCCGTCGCCGTTCAAGTCGTGGCTCGCACAGCCCAGTACTTGCCGCGCGAGATCGACGCTGATGCGCGGCTTAGTCTGGGTGCCGGCTGGCCGAACGCCCGGGATGGCTGGCCGCGTGTCCTTAATGGGAATGCCCGTACTCTGCAGTGCGGCGACGATCCGATCGACCGTCGCATCTGGACACACCGTACGAATTGCCGCAAAAGCGCCCGCCACATGCGGAGCAGCCATAGACGTGCCTGCCATGCAGTCGTAGTTATTTGTGACGGACGATGATGTGCCGGAAATCGATGAGTAGATGTTGGCGTTGAAAGCTCCAGGCTGGCACGGTTGCCGGCCGCCAAGACCTCCCGGCGCCATCAGTGCAACCTGTTCGGACATATTGGTGAAGGACGAGATTTTGTCAGCCTTGTCCGCGGAACCGACGGCGATGGCCGTCGAAATGCAGGCCGGCGCGTTCACCGCGTCGGTAAAATAATCATTGCCCGCGGCGATCACTGTGGGCACACCGACGCCGCGCAACGCGTCGATGCTCGCCTTCCGCATGCTTTGCGCGGTGTTGCAGTCCGCCGTGTACTTGTTTCCGCCGAGGCTCATGTTCACGGCGGCGAGCCGAACGCCCGCGGCCGGGGCAAGCGCGGTGGTGAAGAGCCAATCGAGGGCGAGGATCTGGTCGCTGGGGAAGCTGCTCACGCACGGCGGCAGGCTCGGAAAGCATTGACCCTCAGTCTCTAGGCGACTGAAGACTTGAATGGAGATGATCTTGGCGGCCTTGGCGACGCCGTTGTCGGGGTAGCCGCCGCCCGGATTCGGATTGTTCCCGGCCGCAATTCCCGTCACGTGGGTGCCGTGACTGCAAAGGGTTACGGCACCGTTGCTGCATTCGGCAGTCGCCGGATCGCTGGCACCGGCGCCGGTTTGCGACTTCTGGCCGTCGGGGCACAGCGAGGTTCCGCCGCTGGAAAAGCAAGCCTCCAACAGCATGTTGCCGCTGAGAAACTGATGATTGGCCTGTGCGCCAGTGTCGAGGACAGCCACGGCTTGGCGAATCCCCGTACCGCCCGATTGATACAGGGCCTGCATCCCGATAAGCGGCACGCTCTGCAGGAGGGTCGGCGGTTCCGGCTGATCATACTCGATGCGAACGATGTTGGGATCGACCGCCAATGCTTCCAATTCCGCAAGAGAGACGTTGACGGCGAGCAGCGGCCGAATTTCGAAACGCACGAGATTGCGGGGGAACCCCTGGCCTTCACTTGGGTTCGTGGCGCTCCCGAAATGCGCCGCGATGACCGCGTTCTGGAGCGTCGCAATCTGCGACCTGATCGGAGCGAGAAACTCCGCGTCGGGTTTTAATTGAGTCGGCATGGCTGGTGCGGCGATTTGCACGATAACCCGGACGAAGCCCTGCTGTGCGACGACCGCCGCGATCTCGGCCGCCTCGGGCGCCTTTTGTGCAAGTTGTGGTGACACCTGGGCCTGGGCTGTACCGATGAAGGCGCCACACAGAGCCATCATGAACGCGAGACGCATCAACGCAAACGAGTTCATGGGCGGTTTTCCCCCAGATAACTTCGTGTCCGTTGACAATCTGCCGCCATGCTGCGTCTGCTCTACATTGCCCTGCGCTCGATGTCCTCATGCTCGGCGCGATTTCCACATAGGTTTGTGGTCGCACATTTCGCATCGGCTCGACATGGTCCCGGCGGCGAAACGGCGCTCTACGCGGAACCCAAGACGACGGACGACAAGAGATTGCGCGGAACTACGCTTCGCCGATCCGATCGAGATCGGCGCGCATCGCGATGCGCAGCGGCTTCGGGATCGGCCGGGCGCGGCCGCCGCACACGAAGGCGACGCGCACACGGGCCTCGACCAGGAGGTCGTCGCCGCGTGCGACTTTCTGGTCCATGGTGAGCGAGGCGCCTTTGACGACCTCCGGATAGGACGTGACGGTAAGCACATCGTCCATCCGCGCGGGCTTGAAAAAGTCGATCGTCATCGAGCGCACCACGAAGGCAAATCCCGGCGCTTCCGCGAGCGCCTCCTCGTAGAGAGCGCGGTGGTCGGCACCGATCAGCCGCAGGTAGTTGGTGCGGGCGCGCTCCATGAAGCGCAGGTAGTTGGCGTGATAGACGATGCCGGTGAAATCGGTGTCCTCGTAGTAGACCCGCACCGCCATGACATGGCGGCCGTCGCGAATCTCGCCGTCGAGGGAAGCGTGCATCGTCACAGCGCGAGAACGAGTGGCCGACCGCGTGAGCTCATCCCGCCCGCGCCAAAGGAGGCGATGGTTTCGGGATGTCCATCTTCCATTCCCTGGCCGCTTCAATCCAAGAGGCTATTGCCTCCTGGACATTCCTCAGCGCCTCCTCCGGCGTCTCGCCATCCGACATGCAGCCAGGCAAATCGGGCACCGTCGCGAGGTAACCGCCGCCGTCGTCATCCGCCAGGCGCTCGATGCGGACGGGGTATTCAAGTGCCATTACCGGCCTCCGTAGCTTTCTATATAGCGCACCAGCCTGCGAATGTAGACGGGCTTGATCGGGCGTCGGGCGGGAATGGTCAATATCTCGCGGGCCATTGGATGTTTTGCATGCGCATGCGACGTGCCCTTGCCCCGGCGAAAGCTTAAGCCGTGTTCGCGACACAACGCCTCAACATCGCCAATCTGCCAATCGCCCACCGGATTAGCGCGCATGCGCTCGAGCAGGCTCGAAGCGATCACTCCTCGTCCCCCTGCCCGAACAGGCCGAACTGCGCCGCATCGCGGCGCGGCTCGGCGAGGCCGAGGTGGCGGAAGGCGTGGCTGGTGAGCAGGCGCCCGCGCGGGGTGCGCTGGATGAAGCCCTGCTGGATCAGGTACGGCTCGATGATCTCTTCGATGGCATCGCGCGGCTCCGAGAGGGCCGCGGCGATCGTTTCGATGCCGACGGGGCCGCCGCTGTAGTTGAGGGCGATCGTAGTGAGATAGCGCCGGTCCATCGCGTCGAGGCCGCAGGCATCGACTTCCAGCGCCTTGAGGCCGCGGTCGGCGACCTTGCGGTCGATCGCCGGCGCCTTGTCGACGAGGGCGAAATCGCGCAGCCGGCGCAGCAGGCGCCCGGCGATGCGCGGCGTCCCGCGCGCGCGCGCTGCGATCTCGTTCGCGCCGTCCGCCGTCATGCCGACACCGAGCACGCGGGCACCGCGGTTGACGATCAGCTCGAGCTCGGCCGCGGTGTAGAAGTTGAGCCGGATCGGGATACCGAAGCGGTCGCGCAGCGGATTGGTGAGCAACCCGGCACGCGTCGTAGCGCCGACCAGTGTGAAAGGCGCGAGATCGATCTTGACCGAGCGCGCCGCCGGCCCCTCGCCGATGATGAGGTCGAGCTGGAAATCCTCCATCGCCGGATAGAGGATTTCCTCGACCGCCGGATTGAGCCGATGGATCTCGTCGATGAAGAGCACATCGCGGGGCTCGAGATTGGTGAGCAGCGCCGCGAGGTCGCCGGCCTTGGCGATCACCGGACCCGAGGTCGAGCGGAAGCCGACGCCGAGCTCGCGGGCGACGATCTGGGCGAGCGTCGTCTTGCCCAGGCCCGGCGGGCCGACGAGGAGCACGTGATCGAGCGCCTCGCCGCGGGTCTGCGCGGCCGTGATGAACACGGACAGATTGGCGCGCGCCTGCTCCTGGCCGATGAACTCGGCGAGCCGCTGCGGACGCAGCGAGGCCTCGACGACGTCCTCCTCGCGCGGCTCGCCGGAGACGAGGCGGCGCGGGGCCTCCTCCGGTCGCGGGGGCGCCGGCAGCGCGGATTTGCGCGGCGCCTTCACTTGGCGAGCTCCTTGAGACCGAGGCGGATGAGACGCGGCGCCTCGGCGCCGTCACCCGCTTCGCGCAGCGCCGCGGCGATCGCCGCCGACGCCTGCGGCTGGCCGTAGCCGAGATTGACCAACGCAGACACGGCGTCGAGCACCGGCTGCGGCGCGCGGCGCTCATCGACCGCGCCGGCGAGCCGCGCCAGCCCGGGATCGATGTCGGCAAAGGCCGGCGCCTTGTCCTTGAGCTCGGTGACGATGCGTTCGGCGACCTTGGGCCCCACGCCCGGAGTGCGGGTGATCGAAGCCTTGTCTCGGGTCGCGATCGCCGAGGCGAGATCGCCGGGCTTGAACGTCGAGAGTATCGCGAGCGCGACCTTGGTGCCGACGCCCTGCACGGTCTGCAGGAGCCGGAACCACTCGCGCTCGCCCGGCGAGAGAAAGCCGAACAGGCGGATCTGGTCCTCGCGCACATGCGTCTCGATCGCGAGCTCGACAGCCTCGCCTGCCGCCGGCAGCGCCTGCAGGGTGCGCGTCGAGCAATGGACGAGATAGCCGACGCCGTGCACGTCGACGATGGCGAAGTCCTCGCCGTAGCTGTCGATCGTGCCTTTGAGCTTGCCGATCATCGCAGCGCCGCTCGCAGCACTGCGCTCTGGCGGTGATGGGCATGGGTGATGGCGATCGCCAGCGCATCGGCGGCATCGTGGCTCGGCGGATCGGCCTTGGGGAGGAGCACGCCGAGCATCATGCGGATTTGCGCCTTGTCGCCGTGGCCGGCGCCGACGATCGTCTTCTTGACGAGGTTCGGCGCGTATTCGGCGATGATCACCCCGGCCTTCGCCGGAACCATCAGCGCGACGCCGCGCGCCTGGCCGAGCTTGAGGGTGGCGGCGGCGTTCTTATTGACGAAGGTCTGCTCGACCGCCGCTTCGTCCGGGCGAAATGCATCGACGATCCGCACCAGTTCGTCGTGCAGGCTTACCAGCCGGTGCGCCAGCGCATCGCCCTCGTCGGACTCGGCCGAACCGCAGGCGATATAGACGAGCCGGTTGCCCTCGACCTCGATCACGCCCCAGCCGGTCCGGCGGAGCCCGGGATCGATACCAAGGATGCGAATCGGTCGGCTCATGCCCTCCGTGATAACGCTACCGATCGCGTCCGCATAGCCGAGCACCTTCTTGTCCACGATGGGCGAACAAGCCATCAGGATGTCGAGCGCGCTTTCACCTGTACATAAAGGTCTTTCGGCGCGTCGGAAAAATAGCGTAGAAGCGCCGGACAGAGCCAACCCTCCATGTCGAGCTGCGGCGCGTAGTACCAGTCGCCCGTGCCGTCAGTCCGGCGCCATTCGAGCCGGAACTGGTGACTCGGAAACGGCGCCGCCGAGAAGATCATGGTGAACCCATGCTCGGCGTCGGGAATTTCCGCCACGACACGATCAATCATCGTATCGGCTCCCGCGACAAAGGGCTCTTGCAACAATCCAACGCGTGGATCGTCGAACACCCACATACCCAGGTACCGATATGGCGAGATGACATTGATCGCGTTCATGCGCTACGCACTCATTTTGCTCATCAACGCGTCGGACACCTCGAAGTTCGCGTAGACGTTCTGGACGTCGTCGTGCTCGTTCAAGAGCTCCATCAGCTTGAACAGCTTCTCGCCCTTCTCGTCGTCGACAGCGATGGTATTCTGCGGCTTCCACACGAGGCCGGCCTTGCGCGGCTCGCCGAACTTCGCCTCCAGCGCCTTCGCCACCTCGGCGAAATTCTCCTGCGACGCATAGACCTCGTGGCCGCTCTCGCTCGAGGCGACGTCGTCGGCACCGGCGTCGATCGCGGCTTCCAGCATGGCGTCGGCGGAAGCGACCTTGGCGTCGTATTCGATGACGCCGACATGATCGAACATGAAGGACACCGCACCGGTCTCCGCGAGGTTGCCGCCGGTCTTGGTGAAGTAGGAGCGCACGTCGGAGGCGGTACGGTTGCGGTTGTCGGTCAGCACCTCGACGATGACGGCGACGCCACCGGGGCCATAGCCCTCGTAGCGGATCTCGTCATAGGTTTCGGCGTCGTTGCCCGACGCCTTCTTGATGGCGCGGTCGATCGAATCCTTCGACATGTTCTCCACCCGCGCCGCGATCACCGCCGCGCGCAACCGGGCGTTCATCGCGGGATCGGGCATGCCGAGCTTCGCCGCGACCGTGATTTCGCGGGCAAGCTTGCCGAACAGCTTGGATTTCGCCGCATCCTGCCGCCCCTTGCGGTGCATGATGTTCTTGAATTGTGAATGTCCGGCCATCGCCCTTCCAACTCGTCGGTTCTCGTGAGGATGCCGCCCCGGCCGGCATGTTTCGCGCGCAGGCGTCGCGGCGAAGGCGGACATTCCAACAGATATGGCCGCCTTATAGGCCGGCAAGACCGCGAATTCAAACCGGGACGCGAGTTGAACCGGCGCGGGTGGACGGCTACATCGTCCGTTTCACGCTGCCCGCAGCAAAGCCGGTTCAATGGACGACGCCGTCATCGAGGCCATCTACCGCTACCCCGTGAAGGGCCTGTCGCCGGATCGACTGCCGGTGGCAGCGCTCACGGTCGGGCAGACGATCCGCGGCGACCGCCGCTTCGCGATCGAGAACGGGCCAAGCGGATTCGATCTCGCGGCGCCCGGCTACCTCCCGAAGCAGCGCTTCCTGATGCTCATGAAGAACGAGCGGCTGGCCCGGCTCGATACGCGGTTCGATGACGCGACCTCTGTGCTGACCGTGCGCGACGGCGACGCGGAGACGCGCGGCGACCTGGCAAGCGGCGCGGGGCGTGCAGCCATCGAAACCTTCTTCGCTCGCCTCTGCGCCGACGAGTTGCGCGGGCCGCCAAAGATCCTCGAAGCCGCGGGCCACAGCTTCTCCGATGTGGCGCGCAAGGTCGTGTCGATCATCAATCTTTCGTCCGTCACGGCGCTGGAAGAGATGATCGGCCGCGCGGTCGATCCGCTGCGCTTTCGCGCCAACCTCTATGTGCGCGGCTGGCCGGCCTGGAGCGAGCTCGACCTCGTCGGCCGCGACATCGTCGTCGGCACCGCGCGGGCGAAGGTCGTCAAGCGCATCGTGCGTTGCGCCGCGACCAACGTCGAACCCCGTACCGGCATCCGTGATCTGAATATTCCACAGACGTTGATGCAGCGGCTCGGCCATGCCGATTGCGGCGTCTACGCCGAGATCACCGCGACCGGCGACGCCGGGGCGGCCGATCGCATCTGCCTGGTGCGGAGCTGACGCGATGCAGGTGCTCGTCGTCGGCGCCGGCGTGGTAGGGCTTGCGATCGCACGCCAGGCGGCGCTCGCCGGCCACGACGTCATCGTCGCCGAGGCGGATAACCATATCGGCAGCGGCACCTCCTCGCGCAACAGCGAGGTCATCCACGCCGGCATCTATTATCCGACCGGGTCGCTGCGCGAGCGCCACTGCGCCCGTTCGCGGCGCATGCTCTACGCCTATTGCGATTCGCACGGCATCCCCTACCGCAAGGTCGGCAAGCTGATCGTCATCGGCCGCGACGAGGACCGGCCGTCGCTCGAAAAGCTCTACGCCCAGGCGATCCGCAACGGCGTCGAAGGCCTGCGGATGCTCGAAGGCGCCGAGGCGATGCGGATGGAGCCGGCGCTGGCTTGCACCGCCGCGTTCCATTCGCCGGAGACCGGGATCATCGACAGCCACCGCTACATGCTCGCGCTGCAAGGCGACCTCGAGGACCGGGGCGGCGTGCTCGCCCTCAACACGCCGGTCGAAGGCATCGCGCGGGCGGAGGCCGGCTTCGACGTGCGTTTCGGCGGGCCTGAGCCGGGCATGCTTAGCGTGGACGCCGTGGTCAATTCCGCGGGGCACGGGGCGCAGGCTCTGGCGCGGGCGACCGAAGGCTATCCGGCCGAACGGGTGCCACCGCACTTTCTCGCCAAGGGCAACTACTTCGCCTACACGGGCCGCCCGGTCTTCACCTGCCTGATCTATCCGGCGCCGGTGCCGGGCGGGCTCGGCACCCATGTCACGCTCGACCTCGCCGGCCGCATGCGATTCGGCCCCGACGTCGAATGGATCGACCGTTACGATTACGCCGTCGATCCGCGCCGCGCCGCGGCCTTCTACAAGGCGATCCGCACCTATTGGCCGGGGCTGCCCGACGATTCGCTCAGCGCTGACTATTCCGGAATCCGGCCGAAGCTCACCGGACCCGGCGAGCCTCCTGCCGATTTCGTGATCGACACGCCGGCCGAGCACGGCGTGCCGCGGCTCGTCCATCTGTTCGGCATCGAATCGCCGGGGCTCACCGCGTCGCTCTCGATCGCCGAGCGGGTGGTGGCGAGCCTCGAGGGGTAGTTCAACGTGTGACGCGTGCACGACACGGCGCGTGAAATAATCAATGACGTCATCGCCGGGCTTGTCCCGGCGACCCCGATAAAGGTGGCACGGCCGTGCCATATGATCGGGGTGGCCGGGACGAGCCCGGCGATGACCGAGAAACGAAACGCGATGCATTAACCTTCGCAAATTGAGCGTTAGTGTCGACCCGCCAAAAACCCGAGGAGCCCACCATGCCGAAGCACAAGTTTCTCAACCCCGACACGATCGCAAAGCCCGTCGGTTACACCCACGTGGTCGAGCCGATGCCGGGCCGTATCGTGTTCATCTCCGGCCAGCTCGGCCTCGACACCGAGAACAAGATCGTCGGCAGCGACTTCCGCGCCCAGGCCGAGCGGACCTTCGTCAACCTCAAGAACGCGCTCGCCGCGGTCGGCGCCGATTTCACGCATGTCGTGAAGCTCAACAACTACTTCACCGACATCTCGCATCTCGGCGTGTTCCGCGAGGTGCGCGACCGCTACGTCGACACCGCGGCGCCGCCGGCGAGCACCGCGGTTGCGATCTCGGCGCTCGCAAGGCCCGGCGCGCTGATCGAGGTCGAAGCGATCGCCGTGGTGCCTGCGAAAGCCGTTTCCCAAGCCCGCAACACCACGGTCGCGGTTCGCCGCAGCAGCGCCAAGGGCAAGCCTGCTACAAGAGCCCGATCGGCTACGAAGGCCAACGCGTCACGAAGGCGAAAGTGATCACGAGGAACACCGGCAGCAGGATCGTCGCCGACCAGACGATGTAGCCGAAGAAGCTCGGCATCTTGACGCCACGCTCGGTGGCGATGGCGTAGATCATGAAGTTCGGCGCGTTGCCGATATAGGTGAGCGCGCCCATGTAGACGGCGCCCATCGAGATGGCGGCGAGCGTTCCCGAAAGCTCGCCCATGAGTTTCGTCGCATCGCCGCCGGCAAGCTCGAAGAACACGAGATAGGTCGGCGCATTGTCGAGCAAAGCCGACAACCCGCCGGTCAGCCAGAAATAGGCGACGTTCTTCGGCATGCCGTCGGCGGTCGTCATGAAGGCGAGAAACCAGGCGAACGGCCCGCTCTTTCCAGCCTGCAGCGCCACCATCACCGGAACGATGCAAACGAAGATGCCGGCGAACAGCTTGGCGACTTCCAGGATCGGTTCCCACGAGAAGCCGTTGCGCTCGCGGTGCTCGTCGGGCGTCGCGAAGAGCGACACGATCGCGATGATGATGAGAATGCCGTCGCGGACGAGGTTCTGCAATTCGAGCGGCGTGCCGTAGATGTCGAACGCGATGCCAGGCTTCCAGGCGGCAGACAGCAGAATTGCGCCGATGATGAGCACGATGAGCGGCAGGTTCACGAGCCCGCGCACCCGAACTGCGGTCTCCGGCTCCGGCTCGCCAACCACGGCGACCCGGCGGTCCTGGCGATGAAGCCACACGTCGACCACGACGAAAGCGGCGAGCACAAGTCCGGCGGCCGTCGCGGTCGGCGCCCACAGGTTGACCGTGGTCCAGAAGAAAGCGACGCCGTGCAGGAAGCCGACGAACAGCGGCGGATCGCCGAGCGGGGAGAGCGCGCCGCCGATGTTGGCGACCAGGATGATGAAGAACACCACGACGTGCACGTTGTGGAGACGGTCGGCATTGGCGCGCAACAACGGCCGCACCAGGATCATCGCCGCGCCGGTGGTGCCGACAATGCTCGCGATCGCCGTGCCGAAGGCGAGGATCGCGGTGTTGACGAGCGGCGTGCCGCGCAGGGTGCCGGTCACGAGGATTCCGCCGGCGACGACATAGAGCGCAAACAGCAGGATGATGAAGCTCATGTATTCGCCGATGATCGCGTGCGAGAACGTCGCGAGCGCAGTCGGCAGGTCGTAGAGCGCGGCAATCGGCACGATGGTGAGCACGCTCCACATGAACGCGACCTTGCCGTAATGGGCGTGCCAGAACTTCGGCGCCAGCAGCGGGCCGGTGGCGATCGAAACCAGAAGGCCCGCGAACGGCAGCGCCCACGGCCAGGTGAGCTTGGTGCCGTCGAGACCGGCAGCGTTGGCGGGCTCCGAAAGTGCGGCGAGCATACTGAGCGCCAGCACTGCCCCAGTGAAGACGCGCGGCGCGGCGATCGGAAAGCGTCGATTTGCACCGCCAGCCAAGCGCGACACTCCATCTCGGCCGGCGCGCCGAGCGCGACGGTTCCAGTCCCGTCGGACAAGCCGACTTACACGGGGAACGCGTCGACCGAGTTGCTATGCATCGCTCGGCAAGTCAAGGCGGTGAGGAGCCGGACGGATCTCCTTCTCGGCCCTCGTCCTGAGGAGCCCGCGAAGCGGGCGTCTCGAAGGACGGCCACAAGCCGCAGTGTATGGGGCCATCCTTCGAGACGCCGTGCTTGCGCACGGCCCTCAGGATGAGGTCGTCGGGACGCCAGGGCCGCGTCTCAATGCGCCTCGTCCCAGTTGTCGGCGGCGCGGGCGTCGACCTGGAGCGGCACCGAGAGCGCGACGGCGGGCTTTGGCGCCTCCTCCATCACGTGCTTGACGAGACGCAGCGTCGGCTCGACCTCGCCCTCGGGAACCTCGAAGATGAGCTCGTCGTGGACTTGGAGCAGCATCCGCGCGGCGAGCCGCTCCTTCGCCAGGGCATCGTCCATGCGAATCATGGCCCGGCGAATGATATCGGCGGCGCTGCCCTGCAGCCGCGCATTGATCGCGGCACGCTCGTTGAAGGAGCGCACCGACGGGTTCGACGCCTTGATGTCGGGGTAATGGCATTTGCGCCCGAAGATCGTGGTGACGTAGCCATTCCGGCGGCAGGACTCGCGGGTCGCATCCATGTAGGCGCGAATGCCGGGGAAGCGCTCGAAGTACTTCTTGATGTAGGCGCCGGCCTCCTCGCGCGGGATGCCGAGCTGGTTCGCGAGCCCGAACGCCGAGATGCCGTAGATGATGCCGAAGTTGATCGCCTTGGCGCGGCGGCGCACCTCGCCCGGCATGCCGGCGATCGGCACGCCGAACATTTCCGAGGCGGTCATCGCATGGATGTCGAGGCCGTTGCCGAACGCGTCCTTGAGCGCGGGAATGTCGGCGATCTCGGCGAGCAGCCGCAGCTCGATCTGCGAATAATCGGCAGAGACGAGCTTGTGGCCGGGCGCGGCGATGAAGGCGCGCCTGATCTTGCGGCCCTCCTCGGTGCGGATCGGAATGTTCTGCAGATTGGGCTCCGACGACGACAGCCGGCCGGTGGTGGTCGCCGCGAGCGCGTAGTTCGTATGGACGCGGCGGGTCTCGGCGTTGACATAGGACGGCAACGCATCGGTGTAGGTCGAGCGCAGCTTCGCGACCTGGCGCCACTCCAGAATCTTCTGCGGCAGCGCATGGCCGAGCTCGGCGAGGTCCTCGAGCACCGAGGCCGAGGTCGACCATGCGCCGGTCTTCGTCTTCTTGGCGCCGACCGCCTCCGCGAGCCCCATCTTGCCGAACAGGATGTCGCCGAGCTGCTTGGGCGAACCGGGATTGAGCGGCTCGCCGGCGAGCTGCCTGATCTCCTCCTCGAGTCCCATCGCCTCCTGGGCGAACTCGCCTGAGAGCCGCGCCAGCATCGCGCGGTCGATCGAGATGCCTTCCCGCTCCATCCGCGCCAGCACCGGGATCAGCGGTCGCTCCAGCGTCTCGTAGACGCGCGTCATGTGCTCGGCGGGAAGCCGTGCCTTGAGCACCTGCCACAGCCGCAAGGTGACGTCGGCGTCCTCGGCGGCGTATTCGGTCGCCTTTTGGATCGACACGTTCTCGAAGCGCTGCTTCGCCTTGCCGGTGCCGGCGACCTCGCCATAGCGGATGGTGCGATGGCCGAGCCACAACTCAGCCATGGCGTCCATGCCGTGCGCTCGCCGGCCGGCGTCGAGCACATAGGACATCAGCATGGTGTCGTCGAACGACGCGATCTCGATGCCGTGGCGCGCCAGCACCTGCACGTCATACTTCAGGTTCTGCCCGACCTTGAGGACGCCCTTGTCCTCGAGCAGCGGCTTGAGGACGGCGAGCGCCTCCGCAACCGTCATCTGCGCGGCCACGACCTCGCCTGGAAAGAGGCCGGTGCCGTCGCCGCCCTGGCGGTGGATCAGCGGCACGTAGCAGGCGGCGTTGGCGCCGACCGCGAGCGAGAAGCCGCACAGCTCCGCCTGCATCGGATCGAGGCTCGTGGTCTCGGTGTCGATCGCAACCACGCCGGCATCGATCGCGCGCGCGACCCAGGCGCGCAATTCATCGACCGTGCGCACCGTCTCGTAGCGCGAGCGGTCGAAAGGCGTGGCCTTGGCCGCAGCGATGCGGGATTCGGCGAGCGCCTGCGGGGTCGCACCGCCGGCGGCCGCAACGGCTGCGGGTTTCTTTGCGGCGGGCGGCGCCGTGGGACCGAGGGCGAGTTCGCCCTGGCGCGGTGCGGCCGCGCCCGCCGCCGCCGCGAGTTCGAGAACGGGCGCCGCTGCGCCAGCCCGGAGTACCGCATCCGGCTCGATCTCAGCGGCATCGGCGCCGGAGAATTCCGCGACGCGGCGGATCAGCGATGCAAATTCCATTGCCTTGAGGAAGGCGATGAGCCGTTTGGCGTCCGGATCATGCACCGCGAGATCGGCGAGCGGCACGTCGAGCGGCACTTTGGTGTCGAGTGTGACGAGCGTCTTCGACAGCCGCGCCTTGTCGGCATTCTCGATCAGCGTCTCGCGCCGTTTCTGCTGCTTGATCTCCGAGGCGCGCGCGAGCAGCGTTTCGAGGTCGCCATACTCGCCGATGAGCTGAGCCGCGGTCTTGACGCCGATGCCGGGAACGCCGGGAACATTGTCGGTCGAATCGCCGATCAGCGACTGGACCTCGATCACCTTGTCCGGCGGGACGCCGAATTTCTCGATCACCTCGGCGGGGCCGATGCGGCGATCCTTCATGGTGTCGTACATGGTGATGCGATCGGTGACGAGCTGCATCAAGTCCTTGTCGGACGACACGATGGTCGCGATGGCGCCCGCTTCGTCGGCCTCGCGCACATACGTCGCGATGAGGTCGTCCGCCTCGAAGCCCGCCTGCTCGAGGCACGGCAGGTCGAAGGCGCGCACCGCCTCACGGATGAACTTGAACTGCGGGATGAGGTCGTCCGGCGCATCAGGGCGGTGCGCCTTGTAGTCGGGATAGAGCGCGTTGCGGAAGGTGTGCTCCGACTTGTCGAACACCACCGCGAGATGGGTCGGCCGCTCTTCCGGCTTCATGTCGCGCAAGAGCTTCCACAGCATGTTGCAGAAGCCGTAGACCGCGTTGAGCTGCAGCCCGTCGGACTTGCGGGTCAGCGGCGGCAGGGCGTGATAGGCCCGGAAAATGTAGGACGATCCGTCGACCAGAAAGACGTGATCGCCCTTGTGGGGCGGACGGGAATTTGGCGGCATGCCGGCAATGTGGAGGGTCGGAGAGCGAATGGCAACGGCCGCCAGGGCCCGTTCTACTCTCCGGAGCGCACCTTTCCCCAGGTCCAGAATCGAGGTCGCGGCGCGCGTCCGGACGCGGCCGCGATCCCCGGTTCGCGTACCGCGGCCCGATCAGAAGCAGCGCCTCGTGGGAACGACCGCGCCGGCGCAGCCGCGGGCTCCCGCGGCGCGATCCAGAACGCGTCGGGACGCTCGAACAGGAACTTGAGCGCAGTGCCGCGGACCGCCCACCAAATCGCGAGCGCGCCGATGACGCCGGCGGTGGTGACGATCAGCGACATGACGCCCACGTCGGCCACAAGTCCGGTCTTGAGCAACAAAGTGCGCGTCGCCGCCATCGGCAGGAAGAAGGCGAGATAGATGACGATCGAGTGCTCGCCGCAATAGCGCACCCACCCGAACACATGCGCCCGCGCCATCAGCGCCGAGACCGCGATCACCGCCGACGCCCCGGCGAGGCCGAGCACGAGCGAGATCACCGGCCATCCGGCGACACCCGCATAGACGAGGCCGCCATTGACGAGCGCCCACGCAAGGAGCGCTACCATCGCGCGGCGCGACCGCGCCTGCATCAGAGCGGCGAAGGTGAAGATCTGCGGCGCCAGCAGATAGCCGGTGTAGAAATAGACGAAGCGGCCGGTGAACTCGTCGATCGTGGTCCACCCCGTCTGGATGGTCGCAATCTGCATCGCCGCCGCCACGCACCACACCGCGGCCGGCGGCAGCTTGCGCGTCGCCTTGGTGACGACGAAGAAGATCGGCAGGAGGTAGATGAACCACAGCGTGCCGAACGGCTCGATGAAGGCGAGCGCGTACTGCTCGAAGACGTAGGGCCAGCCGTGGGCGGCGGCGAACACCGGCGCCTTGACCGCGAATTGGATCGTGACCCACAGCACGTAGAAATAGGCGAAGTGAACGACCTTGCGGTCGAGATAGGTCCGCCAGTCGCGGTCAATGACCCGAGACAGGAAGAGGCCGGAGATCATGAAGAAGTCCGGCATGCGGAACGGCTTGGCGAAGGCGACGAGCACGTGCATGAAGCCTTCGCGGCCCACGGCTTCCCCGACGCCGAGGGTCGAATGCATCATCACCACCATGATGATGCAGAATCCCTTGGCGTAGTCCGCCCAGTCGACGCGGCGGGCCGGAGTGGAGAAGGATGCGTGGGTCAGGTTTCTCATTTTGGCACAGGCCGGTTTCCAGATGGGTTAATAACGCAAGATTCCGGCAACGCAACATGTCTGAAAATTTGTAGCAGTTTTTAGGGTTAACGCGGGTGACCAAAATCCCTGGGCCGCCGTTGCCGATCGACGCCGTTCTCGCGGAGCTTTCGGCAACGTTGGCGCGACGCAATGCCGCCGTTCTGGTGGCGCCGCCGGGCGCGGGCAAGACGACGCGGGTTCCGCTGGTGCTGGCCGGCGAGCCCTGGGCGGCGGAGAGAAAGATCCTCGTGCTGGAGCCGCGGCGGCTCGCCGCACGCGCCGCGGCGGAGCGCATGGCGAGGACGCTCGGCGAACGCGTCGGCGACACCGTCGGCTACCGTGTGCGCTTCGGTTCAAAGGTCTCGCGCCGCACCCGCATCGAGGTCGTCACCGAGGGCGTGTTCACCCGCCTCATTCTCGACGACCCCGGCCTCGACGGCGTCGCCGCCGTGCTTTTCGACGAGTTCCATGAGCGCTCGCTCGATGCCGATCTCAGCCTTGCGCTCACCCGCGATGCCCAGGAGGGCTTGCGTGAAGACCTGCGCATTCTTGTGATGTCCGCAACCATCGACGGCGCGCGGATCGCCAAGGCGCTGGGCGACGCCCCGGTGATCGCGAGCGAGGGCCGGGCATTTCCGGTCGAGACCCGCTACGTCGGCCGCGACCCGGCAAAGCCCATCGAGGCGCAGGTCGCAGAGGCGATCGCGCGCGCGCTGCGGGCCGATGCCGGCTCGATCCTCGCATTCCTGCCGGGCGCCGCGGAGATCCGGCGCACCGAGACGCGCCTGCGCGAAGCCGTCCACGATCCCGCGGTCGGCATCTATCCTCTCTTCGGCGCGCTCGATGCCGGCGTCCAGGACGAAGCGATTGCGCCGGCGCCCGCGGGGCATCGCAAGGTCGTGCTGGCGACCTCGATCGCAGAGACCTCGATCACCATCGACGGCGTCCGCGTGGTGATCGACTCCGGCGTCGCCCGGGTCCCCCGCTACGAGCCGGATGTCGGCCTCACCCGTCTCGAAACGGTACGCGTGTCGCGGGCGGCGGCCGACCAGCGCCGCGGCCGCGCCGGCCGGGTCGAGCCCGGCATCTGCTACCGGCTGTGGGACGAGCCGCAGACCGCGGCTCTCGCGCCTTATGGCCAGCCGGAAATCCTCGCTGCCGATCTCTCGCCCCTGGTGCTCGACCTCGCGCAATGGGGCATCGCCGATCCCGGCAAGCTGGTGTTTCTCGATGCGCCGCCGGCCGCGGCGCTCGCCGAGGCGAAGAGCCTGCTTGCCGATCTCGGCGCGATCGACGGCAATGGCCGCATCACCGCGGAGGGCAAGGCGCTCAACGCCCTGCCGCTGCCGCCGCGCCTCGCCCGCATGGTGATCGACGCCGCCCGCGAAGGCGCCGCGCGTGCCGCGGCCGAGATCGCCGCCGTGCTTTCCGAGCGCGGCCTCGGCGGCAACGACGTCGATCTCGAGCACCGGCTCGACGCGCTGCGGCGCGACCGCTCGACGCGGGCTGAAGAAGCCAGGCGCATGGCGCGCCGCTGGGCGGAGAGTGCTGTCGACGCGCTGCCGATGGCGGGCTCGAAGCCGGCGTCACGCCCTGGATCGGACGGCGCGCTCTCGACCGGCTCGGTCCTCGCGCTCGCCTATCCCGAGCGGATCGCGAAAAGCCGCGGCGTCGGCACCGGCGCGTTTCTCCTCGCCAATGGCCGCGGCGCCAATATCGATCCCGCCTCGGCGCTCGCACGCGCGCCGTTCCTGGCAGTTGCCGAGATCGTCGGCAGCGCGGCCCAAGGGCGGATCACCCTCGCCGCGACGATCGGCCTCGCCGACATCGAGGCGCGCTTTGCCGACCGCATCGTGACGCGCGCCGAAATCACGGTCGATCCGGGAACGCTCGCCTTGCGCGGCCGGCGCGCGCGCCGGCTCGGCGCCATCGCGCTCGGCGAGCAGGCGGTGCCGGTCACCCCCGACGAGACCACCGCAGCGCAGCTCGCCGAAGCTATCGCCACCGCCGGCCTCGATCGCCTGCCATGGACGAAGGCGCTGCGCCAATGGCGCGACCGCGTGCTGTTCCTGCGCGCGGCCGAAGGAGAGGAATGGCCGGACCTCTCCGATGCCGCGCTTGCCGCAAGCACGACTGAGTGGCTCGCGCCGTTGTTCGCCGACAAGACATCGCTCGCCGCGCTCGGGGCGGATGAATTCGACGCGGCTGTGCACGGGCTTCTGCCCCACACGCTACGCCGCCGGCTCGAGGCCGAAGCGCCGACCCATTTCGACGCGCCGTCGGGCTCGCGGGTGCAGATCGAATACGAGGCGGAGGGACCGAAGCTCGCGATCCGGGTGCAGGAGCTGTTCGGCCTCGACCGTCACCCAAGCGTCGCCCGCGGCCGGGTGCCGCTCGTCATCGAGCTCTTGTCACCCGCGCACCGCCCGGTGCAGGTGACCCGCGACCTCCCCAACTTCTGGCGCGGCAGCTACGCCGCCGTCCGCGCCGACCTGCGCGGCCGCTACCCTCGCCATGCATGGCCCGAGGACCCGCTCTCCGCGCCGGCCACCCGCCGGGCGAAGCCGAGAGGGCAGTGAGACAATCATCCGAGACCCGCCGCGATCCGAATGTCCTTGATCAACATGAACAGATGGCGCGCGTCAGTGGGCGATCGCGCGAAGCCGAAGTGCTCGTAGAACGCCGCGGCGCGGTCATCCTTAGCATGCACGGCAAGCGCCCGCACGCCGACAATGTCCGCGACTTGAAGCGTGCGTCCGAGCGCGTCCAGAAGCAGACCCGCTCCGAGACCGTTGCCCTGCATTTCGGAATGAACCGCAAGACGCGCGAGCACGAGCAACGGGATCGGGTGCCGCGGCATTCCCTTTGCAACGCGCGCTGGCGCCTCTGCATGCTTAACCTCGCTGGCCACGATCGTATAGTAGCCGACGACGTCGCCATTTCTGATGGCGACGTAGGTCTGCGACGAATGCGCTTGCTGGGCTTGCAGCGCGTGTTGAACGAGAAAGCGATCGAGCTCGGGCTGCCCGCAAGTGAAGCTTTCAACGGCGTGCGTGCGGCCGAGTTTTTCGATGTGCAGTGTGTCCACCACGAATCATTTTTCGCGATCGAACATAGAAGCCTCGCGAAACAGGCGCTCGAGACGCACGTGGCGCCGCGGTGGAGCATCGAGTGCCGCGACGAAGGCATCCCAACCCTTGCCGTCGAGCGTAAACACCCGCCGGTCGGCGAGCCGGGCCTCGGCCTGGCTCAGTGCCGTTTCGAGCACGAATTCGCTCACGGACTTGCGCTCGGCGGCCGCAGCCGCCTGCAAGGTCCGCTTCGCCGCGCGGCTCAGCCGAAGGTCAAGCTTCTCGGTACGATTCGTGCGTTGGGCCATGGCATCTCCTTGTACGCATATAGCAGCAATGCCAGACAATGTCATGACAATTCGAGGACGTTACAAACGCCGATCAGCGCGAATTTAGGCATTCGCGCCACCGATCGTTCATCACCGCAGGCGAAAGCATCCGTGAGAGGGCCGGCCGTCAACGTCGCGCACATCCGGCTGTGCTCTGTTCCGCGTGCAATCGTCCGGAACTCTATGCGCTCGATCCTCGTCTTCGCCGCCACTATGCTCGCGCTCGCCGCCGCCGCGCCGAAACTCATCAGGCAGTATGGCAGCAGTGAGCTCGCGACCGCGCAGGCGACGGCTGACCGCTCAGACCCAAGCTATCCGCGCACGGCGTCGATCCCCCGCGGCGCCAACGGCCACTTCGAGGCCGACGCCTATGTCGACGGCCGGCGCATGGGTTTCATGATCGACACCGGCGCCTCGGTGATCGCGCTACGCCGGCAGGACGCCGCGCGGCTCGGTATCCGTCCGGTGCAGCGCGACTTCACGGCAAGGGTCACGACCGCCAACGGCGTCACGTTTGCCGCACCGATCGAGCTTGCGAGCGTGGAGCTCGGCGGCATCCTCGTTCACAACGTCGCCGCGATCGTGCTGCCCGATGAAGCGCTCGGCCAGAACCTGCTCGGCATGTCGTTTCTCTCACGCGTCCGCTGGCAGCACCAGGACGGCAGGCTGATCCTGGAACAGTAGGCGACGCTGATCGTTATCGGGCGGCACCCTTCCCCACGCCGCCGGCCTGCGCTATGTGGCTGCGCGTCCCTTCTCGCTCCGTCAGTGCTCACTGAGGTGACGATGTTTCCGAAGCCCAAGCCTTCGCTTTCGCCGAACACCTACGCTTTCGAATCCGAGCCCCTGGTCAAGCCCACCGGGTTTCGCGAATACGATGCGCGCTGGCTGTTCGAGAAAGAAATCAACCTGATGGGCGTGCAGGCCCTCGGCATGGGCCTCGGCACGCTGATCCGGGAGATGGGGGTGCGCCCCGAGATCGTCGTCGGCCACGACTTCCGCAGCTATTCGGCCTCGATCAAATACGCGCTGGTCAGCGGCCTGATGGCCGCCGGATGCAAGGTCCACGACATCGGCCTCGCGGTGACGCCGATGGCGTATTTCGCGCAGTTCGCGCTCGACATCCCCTGCGTCGCCATGGTGACCGCGTCCCACAACGACAACGGCTGGACCGGCGTGAAGATGGGCGCACAGCGCCCACTGACCTTCGGGCCGGAAGAAATGGGGCGCCTCAAGGACATCGTGCTCGGCGCGAAGTTCGACCTCGTCGGCGGCGGCGGCTATGCGTTTGTCGAGAATTTTCCGGCGCACTACATCGCCGACCTCACCGGCCGACCGAAGCTCAAGCGTCGCCTCAAGGTGGTCGCTGCATGCGGCAACGGCACCGCCGGCGCCTTCGCGCCACAGGTGCTCGAGGCGATCGGCTGCGAGGTGGTGCCGCTCGACACCGAGCTCGACCACACCTTCCCGCGCTACAATCCGAACCCCGAAGACATGGAGATGCTGCACGCGATCCGCGACGCCGTGCTGGCGCACAAGGCCGATGTCGGCCTCGGCTTCGACGGCGACGGCGACCGCTGCGGTGTCGTCGACGACGAAGGCGAGGAGATCTTCGCCGACAAGGTCGGCGTCATGCTGGCGCGCGACATGTCGAGCCTGCATCCCAACGCGAAGTTCGTCGTCGACGTGAAATCGACCGGACTGTTCATGACCGATCCGGTGTTGCGCAAGAACGGCGTCGTCGCGGACTACTGGAAGACCGGCCATTCCTACATGAAGCGTCGCACCAACGAGATCGGCGCGCTCGCGGGCTTCGAGAAGTCCGGCCACTTCTTCTTCAACAAGCCGTTCGGCCGCGGCTTCGACGACGGCCTCGTCTCGGCGCTCGCGATCTGCGACATGCTCGACCGCAATCCCGGCAAGAAGCTATCGGAGCTGCGGCACGCGCTGCCGCGGACCTGGCAGTCGCCGACGATGTCGCCGCATTGCGCCGACGAGGTGAAGTACCGCGTCATCGACGACGTGGTGAAGCACTTCGAGGCCGCGATGAGCCGCGGCGACACCGTCGCCGGACAGAAGATCCGCGACCTCGTCACCGTCAACGGCGTACGCGTCACCGTCGAGGACGGCACCTGGGGCCTCGCCCGCGCCTCATCAAACAAGCCCGAGCTGGTCGTGGTGGTGGAGAGCCCCGTCTCCGAAGCGCGCATGCGCGACATGTTCAAGGCGATCGACGCGGTACTGCGCACGCACGAGGAGGTCGGCGCGTACAACCAGACGATCTGATCGCAGCTCACGCGATCGTGGCGCGCCCGTCGTCGTGCGCTGTAGTGGATCGACACTTGCGCAACACCGTGCGCGAATCATCGCAAGCGGCGTTGTCAACATCTTACATTCTTAAGTTTTTCGACATAACCTTTGATTCGTCGTCAACCAACTGAAAGGAGGTGATCCTGTGTCTCATTGTCAATTGCCGCGGTCGCCGGCACCCGTGAGCTGGATCTCAACCTTTACCGAGGTCCAGGCCGCGTGACATCACGCGTCACGGTCCGCTTGCTGGACCACGGCTCGACAATGGAAGGGTCGTCCGCGAGGGCGGCCCTTCTCTCTTTCTAGAGGCGCCTGCTCCGTAGGCAACATTTCGAAGCTGTGAGTTTTTATGGACCTCATCCTGAGGAGCGGCCGAAGGCCGCGTCTCGAAGGATGGCCGCGGACCGCAGTGCATGGGGCGATCCTTCGAGACGCCGGCTGCGCCGGCTCCTCAGGATGAGGCCGTTGTACATTTACAAGCGTAACAAATTGACCCAAAGCCCAATATCTGTTTGCTGCGCGCCGGACACGCGTTCGAGGCGCAGGGACGTTTTGCTGACGATGAGCAATGGTGAAACTACGGACACTCCGGCCGGGATCAGGATCCTGGTCGACGCGGATGCCTGCCCGGTGAAGCAGGAAATCTATCGCATCGCCGAGCGTCACGGGCTGCGCGTCCAGATCGTCGCCAACAGCCCGATCAACGTGCCGCGCGATCCCCTGATCGAACGCGTCACCGTCGGCGCCGGCCTCGATGCCGCCGACGACTGGATCGTAGCGCATGCCGATGCCGACGCGATCGTGATCACGAGCGACGTGCCGCTGGCGAGCCGCTGCATCAAAGCCGGCGCGCATGTGATCGCTGCCAACGGACGCCCGTTCACCGACGCCTCGATCGGCATGGCGCTCGCGATGCGCAACCTGATGGCCGATCTGCGCGAAGCAGGCCAGATGGGCGGCGGGCCCGCGGCCTTCTCGCCCCGCGACCGCTCGGCGTTTCTCTCCGAACTCGACCGCACGATCAGGCGCCTGCAGCGCCAAAGATCGCTGCGCTCCGGAGCAGCCTGATGGCGCCGCCGCTCGTCCAGCTCGGCAGCATCGCGCTCACCTTCGGTGGCACGCCGCTGCTCGAAGGCGTCGATCTCACCGTCGCCGCCGGCGAACGGGTCTGCCTCGTCGGCCGCAACGGCTCCGGCAAGTCGACGCTCCTCAAGATCGTCGCCGGCCTCGTCGAGCCCGACAAGGGCACGCGCTTCGTGCAGCCCGATGCGACCGTGCGCTATCTGCCGCAGGAGCCAGACCTCACGGGCTTTGCCACCGTTTCGGACTACGTCGCCGCAGGCCTCGGCCCCCACGGCGACAGCCATGCAGCGCGCTATCTCCTCGAGCAGCTCGGCCTCACCGGCGCCGAGAACCCGGGCGAGCTTTCCGGCGGCGAGGCGCGACGCGCCGCGCTCGCGCGCGTGCTCGCCTCCGACCCCGACATCCTGCTGCTCGACGAGCCGACCAATCATCTCGATCTTCCCGCCATCGAATGGCTCGAGCGCGATCTTGCCGGGCGCCGCGCGGCGATCGTCATCATCAGCCACGACCGGCGCTTCCTCGCCAACCTCTCGCGCGTCACCGTATGGCTCGACCGCGGCAAGACGCGGCGGATCGAGCGGGGGTTTTCCGACTTCGAAGCGTGGCGCGACGAGGTGCTGGCGCAGGAGGAGCGCGACGCCCATAAGCTCGACCGCAAGATCGTGGCGGAGGAGCACTGGGTGCGCTACGGCGTCACCGCGCGGCGCAAGCGCAACGTGCGGCGCATGGCCGGCCTCCAGGCGCTGCGCCAGCAACGCCGCGAGGCGCGCCGTGCCACCGGCACCGTCGCCATGGCCGCGGCCGAGGCCGAACGGTCCGGCGCGCTGGTGATCGAGGCGAAAGGCATCTCGAAGTGCTTCGACCGGGCGGTGGTCACGGACTTTTCGCTCCGCGTCGAGCGCGGCGACCGCATCGGTGTCGTCGGCCCGAACGGGAGCGGCAAGACGACGCTCGTAAATCTGCTCACCGGAGCGCTCACGCCCGACGCCGGCACTTTGCGGCTCGGCGCGAATATCCAGATGGCGACGCTCGACCAGACCCGCGAAAGCCTCGATCCGAATTGGACGGTCACCGAGGCGCTCACCGGCGGCCGCGGCGACACCGTCATGGTCGGCTCCCAAGTGAAGCATGTCGTCGGCTACCTCAAGGATTTTTTGTTCTCGCCCGAGCAGGCGCGCACGCCGCTGCGCGCGCTCTCCGGCGGCGAACGCGGCCGCCTCATGCTGGCGCGCGCGCTGGCGAAGCCGTCGAACCTCCTGGTGCTCGACGAGCCGACCAATGATCTCGACCTCGAGACCCTCGATGTCCTTGAAGAGATGATCGGCGATTATGCAGGCACCGTGCTGCTGATCAGCCACGACCGCGATTTCCTCGACCGCGTCGTCAACGCGGCGCTGGCGCCCGAGGGCAACGGCAAGTGGCTCGAATATGCCGGCGGCTATTCCGACATGCTGGCCCAGCGCGGCGCCGACGTGCGCAAGCCCGCCGCGAAACCGGCCGCGCCGCCGTCACGCAAGAGCGCGGAACGCCCCGCCGCGGAGCCCGCGCGGCGCAAGCTCAACTTCAACGAAAAGCATGCGCTCGATACCTTGCCCGCGCGCATGGTGACGCTCGAGGCCGAGGTAAAGCGCCTCAACGCGCGGCTCGCCGACCCGGCGCTCTATGCGCGCGACCGCGCGGCCTTCGACAAGGCGACAGGCGCCCTCGCCACGGCGCAAACCGAGCTCGCCGCCGCCGAGGAGCGCTGGCTCGAGCTCGAGCTCCTGCGCAGCGAGCTCGAGGGCTCGTGAGGCGGACCTCCCTCCCCGTCTTCGGGAAGGACGGGGGTGGGGTCCGCGAGCGCAGCGAGCCAAGAAGAAAGACCCCACCCAACCCTCCCCGAAATCGGGGGGGATGAGCCCGGAATGACCGCGCCTTCCTCATGGATGACACCGCTCCGCTGATCGACTAAATCCAATCCATCCCGCAAGCCAAGGAACCCCCGCCGTGATCGATCTCTACACTTGGACCACGCCCAACGGACGCAAGGCGTCCATTGCGCTCGAAGAGCTCGCCATTCCCTATGAAGTGCACGCGGTCGACATCGGCAAGGACGAGCAGTTCAAGCCGGAGTTCCTCAAGATCAGCCCGAACAACCGCATTCCTGCGATCGTCGATCGCGACAATGGTTTCAGCCTGATGGAATCCGGCGCGATCCTGATCTATCTCGCCGACATGGCGGGCAAGCTCCTGCCGACCGAGAAGTTCAAGCGGATGCGCGTCATCGAATGGCTGATGTGGCAGATGGGCGGCGTCGGCCCGATGCTCGGCCAGGCTCATCACTTCCTCAAATACAACCGCGGCAAGGCGCCTTATGCGGAGGAGCGTTACCTCAAGGAGGCGCAGCGCCTCTACGGCGTGCTCGACCGCAGGCTCGCCGACCACGAGTTCATGTGCGACGACTATTCGATCGCCGACATCGCGACCTGGCCGTGGATCTCGCGCTACGAATGGCAGACCATCGATCTTGCCGCCTATCCGAACGTCAAGCGATGGTACGTCGCCATCGCCAAGCGGCCAGCCGTGCAGAAGGGCTATGACGTGCCGAAAAAGGTACAGGACATTCCGATGCCGTGACGGCGGGCGGCGCTCAGCCGCCCTGCTTGCGGATCGTGAACACCAGCACGTCGGCCTGGCGCGACGATCCCGCCAATGTGTCGCCGGTCTCGCGCAGGAGGTTCGGAATATCGATCTCGGCGAGCGGATCGGTGCACTCGACCACGAGAGTCGCGCCTGGCGCGAGGCGCAACAGCGCCTTGCGGGTGCGCAGCGCCGGCAGCGGACACTTGAGGCCGCGCAGATCTATCACGGTCGGCTCGGCACTCATCGGCAACGTCTCCTGGTCCTGATCAGAGCCTTGGATCCGCCGCGGGTCTTGACCGCAGCGGCCGGCCCTCGCCACATACACGAGATGGTTGCCCCTCCGGAAGACCGCCAGCGCATCGACCGTCTGACGCCGCTCGATGACGTGCTGGCGCGCATCGCAAGCCTCGTCGTACCGGTCAGGCCGCGCGAAGTGCGGACGGCGGCCGCTTGGGGAGCGACGCTCGTCGAAGACATCGTCGCCGGCGAGCGCCCCGCCACGGCGCTTGCACTGATCGACGGTTTCGCCGTGCGTGCCGACGCGACCATCGACGCCAGCGCCTATGCCCCGGCTCTCCTCGCCGATGCCCGGCCGGTTGATGCCGGCGATCCGATGCCTGCGGGGAGCGATGCCGTCGCTCCAGTCGAGGCGGTGGCCTTCACCAGCGGCATCGCCGAGATCACGGCACCGGTGGCGCCGGGCGACGGCGTGCTCCACCCCGGCATCGATGCAGGGCCGCGCGAGGTCGTGCAGCGGGCCGGCGCGCGATTGCGGGCAAGCGATGTCGCCGCGATCCAGGCGCTCGGCGTCGGCAGCATCATGGCGCGGCGGCCGCGGTTGCTTTTTCGCTGCGCCCGCGCCCACCGCGATCCGATCGCTGACGCGGCCATGGCCTGGCTCGGCCGGGCGGTCACGGTCGACGGCGGCGAGCCGCTGTCGATCGGCGCCGAGGCACCCTTGCACACACTGCTGTCGGAAGCCGATCCCGATGGTTTCGTCATCGTCGGCGGCACCGGCAGCGGACGCGACGACGATGCGGTGAAGACGCTGGCGCAGGCCGGCGCCGTGGAATTTCATGGCATCGCGCTCTCCCCCGGCGAAACCACGGCGTTCGGGATCGCCGACGGCCGGCCGGTGCTGCTGCTGCCAGGCCGGCTCGATGCCGCGATCGCGGCGTGGCTCACGCTGGGCCGCCGCCTGCTGGCGCGCCTGCGCGGCGGCAGCGACGAGGAGCCGGGCAGCCCGGCGATACTCGCGCGCAAGGTCGCCTCCTCCGTCGGATTGACCGAGCTGGTGCTGGTGCGCCGTACGCACGACGGCGCGGTGCCGCTCGCTGCGAAATACCTGCCGCTCACTGCTTTCGCTCACGCTGACGGCTGGATCCTCGTGCCGGCGGCGAGCGAGGGTTTCCCCGCCGGCGCCATGGTCACAGTGAGGGCGCTGCCATGAGGGACGCGAGCCTCGATGCGAAGGACGCGCTGCTTGCCGCCATACGCGACGCGGCGCGCCAGGAGCAATTCCTCGAGGTGATTTCGCCTGAGCAAGCGCGCCTGCGCTTCGAGAACGCGATCGACTTCAAGGCGCTGCCGGCGGAAACGGTCTCGCTCGCCGACGCGCTCGACCGCGTGCTTGCCGCGGACCTTGCGGCGCCGACCGACGTGCCGGCGTTCGACCGCTCCGGCGTCGACGGCTTTGCGGTGCGCGCTGCCGATACGACCGGCGCTGCCGAGCGCACGCCACGCCGGCTCCACCTCAACGCCGAGGTGATCGCCTGCGGCCACCCGCCCCTCATCGAGGTCGCAGCCGGGGACCGCGTCCACCCTGGCGACCGGCGGCATGATCCCGCGCGGCGCCGACGCCGTGATGATGGTCGAGCACACGGACCTCGTCGAAGGTCCGGATGGACCGGCGATCGAGCTTTACCGCGCCGTGGCGCCAGGCCAGTTCGTCGCCTTTGCCGGCTCCGACATCGCCCGCGGCGAGACGGTGTTGCGGCGCGGCCAGCGTCTCGGCTCGCGCGAGATCGGCATGCTCGCCGCCTGCGGCTTTGCCGAGGTCGCCGTGGTACGCCGGCCGCGCGTCGCCGTGCTTTCGACCGGCGACGAGCTCGTCTCGCCCGGCGCGCCGCTGCCGCCCGCCGGCGTCTACGACAGCAACGGCGCGATCGTCGCCGCCGCGGTGACGGAGGCCGGTGGCGATCCGGTGCGGCTCGGCGCTTACCCCGACGACGAGAAGGTGCTCGAAGCCGCGGTGCGCAGCGCGCTCGCATCCTGCGACATGGTGGTGCTCTCGGGCGGCACCTCGAAGGGCGCCGGCGATCTCTCCCACCGCATTCTCTCGCGGCTTGGCGAACCGGGAGTGCTGGTGCACGGCGTCGCGCTCAAGCCCGGCAAGCCGCTGTGCCTCGCCGTCGTCGACGGCAAGCCGATCGTCGTGCTGCCGGGCTTCCCGACCTCGGCGATCTTCACGTTCCACGAGTTCGTGGCGCCGGTGATCCGTGCCCGCGCCGGCCTACCGCCGCACGCCGCCGAAACGGTCGCTGCCACCGTGCCGGTGCGGATCGCCTCGGAGATGGGGCGGCAGGAGTTCGTGCTTGTCGCGCTGGTGCCGGGCGAGCACGGACCGGTCGCGTTTCCGATCGGCAAGGGCTCGGGCGCGGTGACCTCGTTCTCCCAGGCCGACGGCTTTCTCGCCATCGATGCGCTGAGCTCCGGCCTCGATGCCGGCACCCGCGCGGAGGTGACGCTGATCGGCCGCGCCGCGCGTGCGCCCGACATCGTCATCATGGGAAGCCACTGCGTCGCGCTCGACGCGGTGATCGGCAGGCTCGCCGAGCAGGGCTTTACTGCCCGTGTCGTCGCGGTCGGCAGCATGGGCGGCGTCGCCGCGATCGGGCGCGGCGAATGCGACGTCGCGCCCGTGCATCTCCTCGATCCTGCGACGGGCGCTTACAACCGCCATCTCGTGCGGCCCGGCATCGCCCTCGTGCCAGGATGGCTGCGCATGCAGGGCTTCGTGTTCCGCCCCGGCGACGCCCGCTTTAGCGGCCGCACCGCGCAGGTCGCGCTTGCTGCCGCGTTGGCGGACCCGTCATGCCTGATGGTCAACCGCAATGCCGGCGCCGGCACCCGCATCCTCATCGACCGGCTGCTCGCGGGAGCGCGGCCGCCGGGCTATGCCAACCAGCCGAAGTCGCATAACGCTGTCGCGGCTGCGGTCGCGCAGAAGCGCGCAGACTGGGGCATCGCGATCGCGACCGTCGCGAGGCTCTACAGCCTCGATTTCCTCACCATCGCGCCGGAGCACTACGATTTCCTGGTGGTCGAAAGCCGCCGTGACCGCCCGGCCGTGAAGGCATTCCTCGCCGCGCTCGCCGAGCCTGAGACGCGCAAGCGGATCGAGGCGCTGGGGATGACGCCGGCGGAAACGAACCAGGCATAGCGCTCTTCGATCCGGAGTTCCGCTGGGGAACATTTGGTGCCCAGCGGCGAGCCGGGTTATGGCGGAGGTATTCCGCCCGCGTGGGATCGGTTCGTTCATTTCCGAAGTAACGAAACTGAATCTGAGACTAGGTGTTTTCCGGCCAAGGAGCGAGGTCATGCTTCAAGTCGGAACGCCAAAGCTCGATGCAAGCGAGGAACACTACTGGATCGCAAGCCCATCTGCGGGCTTGCAATTGTTCCTGCGTCACCTTCCAGCGCCAAGATCCGGCGGTACGCCGGTCCCGGTGATTTACGTTCACGGCGCGACGTTTCCTTCTGCGCTCTCGATCGCCCACCGCTTCGACGGCTATTCGTGGCGCGACGCGTTGGTCGAGGCGGGGTTCGACGTCTGGGGCTTCGATTTCCTCGGCTACGGCTATTCCGACCGCTATCGCGAGATGAATGGACCCGCAGACGCCTGCCCGCCTTTGCTGAACGCCGAGGAAGCCAGCGCGCAACTCGAAGCGGCGGTACGCTTTGTCCGGCAGCACTCTGGTGTGGGCCGTGTCTCTCTCATCAGTCATTCCTGGGGCTCGATGCCGGCCTGCCGTTTTGCCGGCCGACATCCGACCCTGGTCGATCGCATCGTACTCTTTGCGCCGATCGCCCGGCGGTCGCCGCGGCGGTACGAGAAGCCGCCGACGGCGCCGGCATGGCGCATCGTCACCGTCGAGGATCAGTGGGCTCGCTTCGTCGAGGACGTTCCACCTCGCGAGTCTCCGGTGCTGTCACGCATCCATTTCGAGGAATGGGCAGAACGATACCTCGACTCCGATCCGGAGAGCCGGAATCGTGAGCCCGCAGGCGTGAAGGTCCCAACCGGCCCCGTCGACGACATCCTGCACGCCTGGCATGGCGATCTCGGCTACGATCCCGGCGCGGTGCAGGCCCCGACCGCGATCATTCGCGGCGAATGGGACGGCCTCATTCCCGATGAGGACGCGCGGTGGCTGTTCGAAGCGCTGACGCATTCGCCCGACAAGCGGGACGTGAAGATCAGCCGCGGCACCCACCTCATGCATCTCGAAAAGATGCGTCATGCCCTCTATCGCGAAACCATCGCCTTTCTCTTGGCCGGTGATGAAGCCGGCTCGACACCGAAAGCGGCGTGCTGAGCGGACACGCTCACCTCCCCGCCGGCGCAACCTCCGTGGTACCGAACCCCGTGCTGTCAAAGGCGCGGCGCACGGTGCCGTCGGCCTTCGCATCCTCGACGAAGTGCGCAGCCCAGTCGCGCGTCGCGGCACGGTTCTTCGGCACCGCGACGACAACGCCGGTCGACTGCACCGCGCCGTCGAGGACGCGGCTGCCGGGCAAAGTCTTGGCGAGGTCCGCGAGCGCGTCGCGGCCCATGGCGAGTGCGTCGAGGTTGCCGTCACGCATCGACGCCGCCGCCATCTCCGGCTTGGCATAGGTCGCGAGCCAAGCGTTCTTGAGCGATTTGGCGACCGTGCGCGAGGTCGCGGTGCCTTCGATGACGCCGACATGAACGCCGGCGCGGTCGACATCCGCCATGTTCTTGATGCCGGCGCCGTCGCGCACGAGATAGCTGCTCTCGTAGACGACGTAGGACGGTCCCTGGTCGACAAACTTCTCGCGCTCGGCATCGGCCGGCATGAACGAGATGTCCCACTCGCTCTTCGACGCGGCCGCTGCGATCTCGCCGGAGTTCTTGTAGGCGACGAGCTTGAGCGGCACGTGAAGCTTTTCGGCTGCGGCCTTGGCAAGCTCGACGGTCACACCGCGCGGCTCGCCCGACTGCGGATCGCGCGTCGCCCAGAAGGTCGATGCCGCCGGGCCGACGGCGATCGCGACCCGCAGCGCTCCGGTCGGCGCGACGGCACGACCGGCGTCCTCGGCGATGGCGCCCGTAATGGCGCAGGCGAGCAGCAGTGCTGTGGCGGCGACAGTTTTCTTGAACGGCGTCATAAGTCCTCCCGATCACTGGCACTTACATTAGAGCGTGTTCGGTCCCGTTTAATCGTCATGGCCGGGCTTGTCCCGGCCACCCCGATCAAATGGCACGGCAGTGCCCCGTTATCGGGGTCGCCGGGACAAGCCCGGCGATGACGGTGCGTAAGTCCGGTGCGTAGGGTGGGCAAAGGCGGCCGCCTACGCAAGTCTTACTTCGCATGTCGCCTGATCCAAGCAAGCAGCGCGACTGCATTGTTATGCTGCTCGTCGCGGGCGCCGTAAAGCAGGGTGACATGGCCGGCGCGCAGGTGCTCGAACAACACCTTCGCAGCCGCCCCGGCGGTGTCGCTCTTGAGCTCCACGAAATAGGCCTTGCAGAATTCCTCCCAGTCGTCCGCGTGACCGTGGAATTCCTTGCGCAGCTCGTTGCTCGGCGAGATGTCCTTGAGCCACAGGTCGACCTTGGCCTTTTCCTTGGTCAGCCCGCGCGGCCACAGGCGATCGACCAGGATGCGCATGCCGTCGCTCTTGGCCGGCGGATCGTAGACGCGCTTGACGACGGGCTCGCGGATCATGATCAGGCCTCTGCGGGAGATGATGCACCCGAAAGGACGAGCGCGGCACCTTTCTCGGCGATCATCATGGTCGGCGCCGCGGTGTTGCCCGAGGTGATGGTCGGCATGACCGACGCATCGATCACGCGCAGGCGGTCGAGGCCGATGACGCGCAGCGTCGCATCGACCACGGCGCGGGGGTCGCTGGCACGGCCCATCTTGGCGGTGCCGACGGGATGGAAAATCGTGGTGCCGATGTCCCCGGCGGCCTTCACCAATGACGCCTCGTCATCGCTGACGCCGCGGCCCGGCAAGAACTCGTCGGGATGAAACGGCGCGAGCGCCGGCTGCGCGGCGATGCGCCGCACGGTGCGGATGGAATCGGCGGCGACGCGGCGGTCCTCGTCGGTCGAGAGATAATTCGGCGCGATCGCCGGTGGCGCCGCGGGATCGGCGGAGCGCAGGCGCAGATGCCCGCGGCTCGTCGGCTGCACATTGGTGACGCTCGCGGTGAACGCCGGGAAGCGATGCAGCGGCTCGCCGAAGCGGTCGAGCGACAACGGCTGCACGTGGAATTGGATGTTGGCGCGCTCACGCGATGGATCGGAGCGGGTGAACAGGCCGAGCTGCGACGGCGCCATGGTCAGCGGCCCGCGGCGCAGCAGCGCATATTCCAGCGCCATGCCGATGCGGCCGAGCGGCGAATGGTAGGTGGTGTTGAGCGTGCGCGCGCCGGTCACCTTGTAGATCGCGCGCAGCTGCAGGTGATCCTGCAGATTGTCGCCGACACCCGGCCGATCGAGCACGATGGGAATGCCGTGATCGCGCAGCTGCGCAGCCGGCCCGACGCCAGAGAGCAGCATCAGATGCGGCGAGCCGATGGCGCCCGCCGCGAGGATGACTTCGCCGCGGCAGCGCGCGCGATGCTGCCGCCCGTCCTGCCGCCACCGCACGCCGCTCGCGCGCAAGCCGTCGAACACGAGGCCGGTGACGAGGCATCCGGTCTCGAGGCGCAGATTCGGACGCGACAGCACCGGCTTGAGAAAGCCGCGCGCCGCCGACCAGCGCCGCCCGCGCTTCTGGTTGACGTGGAAATAGCAGGAGCCCTCGTTGTCGCCGGTGTTGAAATCGGCGATCGGCTTGATGCCGGCCTGTGCCGCCGCCGTGCGGAACGCCTCGAGCAGCGGCCAGCGCACCCGCGGCGGCTCGACCCGCCATTCGCCGCCGACCGCATGATGCGCGCTCGCGCCGAGGAAGTTGTCCTCGTGTCGTTTGAAGAACGGCAGCACGTCGTCCCAGCCCCAGCCGGCAAGGCCGAGCTGGCGCCAGTGGTCGTAGTCGGCCGCCTGGCCGCGCATGTAGATCATGGCGTTGATCGAGGAGGAGCCGCCGATCACCTTGCCGCGCGGATAATTCAGGATACGGCCGTTGAGCCCCGGCGTCGGGCTCGGTCTTGAACATCCAGTCCGAGCGCGGATTGCCGATGGCGAAGAGATAGCCGACGGGAATGTGAAACCAGATCCAGTCGTCGCGCCCGCCGGCTTCGAGCAGCAGCACGCGCGTGTTCGGCGCGGCGGAGAGACGGTTCGCCAGCAAGCAGCCGGCCGAGCCGGCGCCGACGATGATGTAGTCGTATTCGCCTTCGATGGTGTCGACGTCCATGGCGGCACTGTGCGCCGGGGGAACCGCACGCGCAACCGATGCGCATGCACGGTGCTGCACCCTAAGAGCATGCAAGTTTTTCCATTTCAGACCTCATCCTGAGGAGCCGCGAAGCGGGCGTCTCGAAGGATGGCCACGGGCCGCAGTGTATGGGGCCATCCTTCGAGACGCCGTGCTGCGCACGGCTCCTCAGGATGAGGTCTGAGGGGTACAGGCGCTCAAAACCGCGCCAGCATCCGCTTTGCGAACGCCGCGACCCGCGCGGCACCGCGCGGCGGTTCCTCGTCGTCGCCCTCGGCGAGGTCGAGGCCGACGGTCTTGACGCGGCCCTCTGGAAGAGACGGCGTCGACCACCAGGTAGATGTTGCCGAGCGCGAGCCGGTCGCCGACGCGCGCCCGATGATCGAAATGCGCCGCGAACCAGTCGGCGAGCGTCGTGTCCTCGTCCTTCGGCGCGATGGTGAGGCCGTAGATTTCGCCGAGCGTGCCGAGGCTGACGTCTCCCGACACGAAGAAGTCGCCGAGCAGGCGCAGGTCGGGTTTCACCGGCGGCGGCATGTCGACGAAGAAGCGGTCGAGCGCCTGCGCCTTTTCCGGCGGCGCGAGGAAGTAGGCGTAGTCGCCGGAACGAATGCCGTCGGCTTCGGCGGCGGTGAGGACATGCTCGTCGCGCACGACGAGCATCAGCTTCGCCCATGACGGCGATAGGCGCCGGCGCAGATAGGGATTATTGGGCCCGACGGAGTAGCCGACGAGCTCCTGCTCGAGCTGTCCGGGCAGATCGAGCTCGACGCGGCGCGGCGCGGGGTCGCTGCGGGGCAGCGCGATGTGGAGCTTCTGCGCCGCAGTCGCGATGGTCCATCCCTGCACCAGGAGCGAGACGAGGACGACGACGAAACCGATGTCGAAGAACACCAGCGCGTTCGGCAGGCCGACGAGAAGCGGAATCGACGCGAGGAAGATGCCGACCGCGCCGCGCAGTCCGACCCAGGAGACGAACGCCTTCTCCCGCCACGAGAAGCGAAACGGCGTGAGGCAGAGAAACACCGCAAGCGGGCGAGCGAAGAACATCAGCGTCACCGCCACCGCAAGCGCCGGCAATGCGTGCTCGAGCAGCCGCTCGGGCCAGGCGAGCAGGCCGAGCAGCATGAACATGACGATCTGCGCGAGCCAGGTAGCGGCATCGAGAAAGACGATGACGGTGTTGTGGGCGCGGGTCGGCCGGTTGCCGACGATCATCCCGGCCAGATAGACGGCGAGGAAACCGGAGGAATGGGCGACCTGAGCGAGCGCGAACACCACGAGCGCACCGGTCGCGACCAACGGCGCATGCAGGCCCTGCGGCAGGTTCAGCCGGTTGAGCGCGAAGACGATGGCGCGGCCACCGATCAGGCCGACGATCGTGCCGCCGATCCCTTCGATCGCGAGCTCGTCGAGGACGGAATACCAGGGTTGGCTGCCATTGAGCTGGATACTCACCAGCGCCATGGTGAGGAAGATCGCGAAGGGATCGTTGGTCGCGGATTCGATCTCGAGCGTCGCGCCGACGCGCGGCCGCAGCCGCAGCCCGCGGGAGTGGATGAGCAGGAACACCGCCGCAGCGTCGGTCGAGGAGATGACGGCGCCGACGAGGAGCGACTGCACCCAGTCGAAGCCGAGCAGGTAGTGCGCGACCGGCGCCGTCAGCGCGGCGGTGAGCAGCACGCCGATGGTGGCGAGCATCAGCGACGGGCCGACCACGCTGCGAAACGTCGCAAAGCGCGTGCGCAGTCCGCCGTCGAACAGGATCAGCGCCAGCGCCACCGATCCGACCGTGTAGGCCAGGTTGACGTCGTCGAACTTGATCCCGCCGGGCCCGGATTCGCCGGCCAGCATGCCGACGAGCAGGAAGACGAGCAGCAGCGGCGCGCCGAATCGTAGCGCAACGAGGCTCGACAGGATGCCCGCGAGCACCAGCAACGCACCGAACATGATGGTGAGGCTTACGGCGTCGAGCGCTGCCATCGGTCAATCCCGGCCCGAATGTGCCATCCGGCGCCGCCATCAGTACAGGATTCGTTTCGCATTCCGTTGCCGCGAACGCACCAATTCGCGGCAAAAGACATCTCGATCGAACTTCGAGGAATGTCCGGGCCCGCGGCTATTGCGGGCTGCTGCCGGGCTGCGGGCGGCCGCGGGCGAGCAGCCAGCCCGCTGCGACGGCGGCGCCCAGGATGATCGCGAGCTGGGTGCGGTCGCCATTGCGAATGACGTCGAGGGCCTGGGCGACCGCTTCGTCCGGCCTGCCGCCGCCGTTCGGCAGGCCGGTGACGAACTCGTCCAGTGTCGGATGGCCGAGCTTGGGGTCCTTGGCGAACAATCCGAGGACGAGGGTCAAGGGCTCCACGAGGTCGCCGGACGACATCAACGGGGCGGCAGCCATCGCCTCCGGCGCCGGCTGAGGTGCCGGGGCAATCCGGGCGGTTGCGCCCGCAGCATCGGCGCCGACCGCAGCAGGCCGCGCGCCCTTGAGCGACCGCGCCACCACGGCGGCGATGCCGAGCAGGATCAGCATCGCGCCGAGCGAGCACCGCGGCGAGGATGCCGAGCGCGACGTCGGGACCGTAGGCGGCCTCGGCGAAGCGATAGAGGGCGAGCAGGCCGATGCCGATTGCCGCGACGAACAACAGGCCGGCGAACATCGCAAGAGCGGCGATGACCGCGCCACCGACTGCGAGCTGCCGCGCCCGGTCCGTCACGTCATCGACGCGTCGGGTGATCTCGCCCTTGACCGCCGCGATTTCCGGCGTTGACGTCGAGGCCGAACAGCTTGAGAAGCTTGAACAGCATCAGCTGCGGCGTCCCCACAGGCCGATGATGAAGCCGACGGCGACCGCGCCGGCGAGTGCCCCGAGCGGATTGCGGCGGGCGAAGGCCTCGATCTCTCCCGCCAAGCTCTTCGCCTGCTCGCCGGTCGTGGCCGCGAAGCGCGCGCCTCTGTCGGCGAGGTCGCTCGCCTTGTCGCCGACATGACCAGCGACGTCTCCGACGTGGCCGGCGACGCTCGACGACACTTCGCGGGCCGATTTCGCGGCCTCGCCGCCGGCCTCGGTCATGAACCGCGCCAGCGTGCTCTTGAGGCTGACGAGGTCGCTGCGGAGTGCGTCGAGGTCGGAGGAGGCGTCCGCCATGGCGCCGGCGGCGACGCTGCCGAGAGCATCCTTGCCCCGGCTCAGCAATTCGCCGACCGAGGGGCGTCCCCTTCGGAGGAGACTGTGGCTGAAGGCTGTCCTGGTCCATCTGGTCGTTCCTTTACGCTGACGTGGACGGGAAGACCGCGATGCTTGCCGCACTCAGTCAACCAGCGCGGTCCGGCTAGGCCGACTATGGCGGGCCAGCGAGCCCCGCACAACCGGCTACTTCTTCTCCAGCATGGCCGTGCCCTGGCTCTGGATCGCCCGCTGAACCTTCTCGGCGATCTGGGCCAGCGGCCATGGGAGCGTCACTTCGAGGCGCGCATGGTCTTCGGCGATGTCGATCGTGCCGCTCGCCGCCTGGCCGAGCGCACGGACCCGGAACTGCAGCTCGCTGTCGGTCCAGGTCTCCTCCTCGATGGTCATCACCTGGGTGAGCTTGCTGCGCACGGTGTCCAATCCGGATTTGACGCGGCGCGTCGCCTCCGCCCGTCCGAGCCGGTGCGGAATGGATACGATCAGCGGTGCGGTCATCGAGGTCTCCGTTCGGTGCCCGGACCTTCACGAGCCCCAGGCCATGCAACCGATGTAGGCATCGCCGGTTCCAGCTTCCATCCCGCGCCGACGCAGCGGGGACATCAGGCGTGCACTGCACCAAGGCCGGCGAAGCGGACCGAGAGCGGCTCGGCACGCCCCCGGATGTCGATCGCGACGGGTCGCCGAGATCGACCTCTTAGTCGCCAGCGCATCCGCGGCCGGCAACCGGCCTCGCTCGCCGCCATCGGCGCGCCGCGCTGCTTGGCGACTTCCATGAGCCGGCTCGCGACGTTCACGGTGTCGCCGGTCGCGGCGATCTGCTGATGATCCGCGGCGCCGAGGCGCGACAGGATCACCGGGCCGAAATGGCTGCCGAAGCGCGGCGCGAGCTTGCCGCGGGCGACCGGCGGCAGGGTCTGGAGCCACTCCACGATATCGCGATGGAGCTGCGCGACGGCGGCGAGCGCATTGGCCGCGTCGCCGGGCTGCGGCCCCGGCAGCCCGAACACCATCATGGCGCCGTCGCCCATGTAGCTCACCACGAAGCCGCGGTGAGCGGTCGCCGCCCGCTCGATCAGCTCGTGCAGCCCGACCAGCACGTCCCGCGTCCAGGCCGGACCGAGCGCTTCGGTCAGCCCGGTGAAGCCGGAAAGATCGACGAACACGATCGCGGCCTGCTGGCGGACCGGCTTCATCAGGAGCTGCGGGTCCTTGTCGAGCAGCGCGAGCAGCCCGGGCGCCTGGAAGCGCCGCAGAACATCGGTCTCCGCCGCCATGCGCTCGACCGCGCGCTGCTCGACCCACAGCCGCCCGACGCCGTAGGTCACCGCGATCGGG
>CAWGRH010000025.1:0-113313 GCA_963824905.1 uncultured Alphaproteobacteria bacterium | reverse complement strand
TCGACTGCTCACAGCAGATGCTGGTCGCGGAACCGCTTGCCGTCGTCGGTCGTGCCGACATTGAGCCGCGTCGTTGCGACGGTGCGGGCAACGCCGACGAACGCGAAGATCGTGCTTCTGCACCGCCTTGTCGTCGAGGCTTTCCTCGTGTGACGAGCATGACCTTGTCGGGGACGCGCTGCGCCAGTGCCTGCATCGCGTCGTTGTACTCCCGCACATAGCGGACGATCAGCTCGCGCTTTGCGTGGACCATCGGGATCGCGTGACGCATGCATGCACCGGATAGCGTCGGTGTAGGCCGGATCCGCAGCGCGCCGCCGCCCAGATGCCGTTGTCATAGGGAGCCCAGCGATTGTACGAGCCGCGGCCGCTGCCCTTGATGCGCATGAAGGAGCCGGCACAGCCTTCGACCGCGCGGAAAGTGCCTATCACGCGCGCCTCGGGAAACGCAGTGAAGAAGGGATCGATCACGTTAAGCCACCAATGCGACACATCGGCGACGAGCGGATGATAGGACGCGAGGGCACGGAACCGGCGCAGATGAAACTCGATCTCCTCGGGTTCGGGCCTCCAGGAGATCAGCGGCGGATTCTCGCGGGTGCAGCAGCTCCCGCCGATGGTCGCCAACATGGCGGCGAGGCTCGTCGAGCCGCTGCGGCCGCTGCCGATTCCAATCGCGATGCGTCCAGGTGCTTGCAACGGTTGCCGGTAGCGCAGCAGCCCGTCGAGGTTCTCGAAATAGGCCTTGGTCAGCTCTTCGGTGGGAAAGGTATCCTGGATGATGTCGAGGATGAGCCGGCTTCGCGTGGGACGTCCCCGGGCTGGCCTCGTCCCGGAAGGCCGCGAATTCCCGCCGGGCGAGATTCTCGCGGACCGTACGGTCATACGGGTCATAGTCGACGCCGCCATTCGACAGCGCCTTCTTGCAGCAGCCTCCTGAGCATTCCAGATCCCCCTACGACCCGAGGGCGGGAGTAGACGCGTGCCTCCGATTGCGGAGACATAGCCCGCCGCCGCAAGTTCGTCATGTACCGAGCACCCCCCACGGGTCACGATCATGCGACGGTATCGGCGCGGACATTGCGCACGCGTGAACCCGACATTACGGATCGCCCATCTTCGGCCATGATGCGAAGAAATCCGTGCGGCGTGCCCATTTTGCAGCGGTGCGCATGCGGTAGCGGCGTCCGCCGTGGGTGGCTTGTGCGATCCCTATGCTCGCTGCGCGGGCTTGATCTTCTCTACGGCGATACCCCGTCACCGCTGCGAGCCCGGGCCGCGAGAAGCAACTCGTCGATCCGACGATCGACCTCGGCGTAGAGTTCCTCCCGCTCACCATCGCGAAGCCGCGTTTCGAGGTCGGCCAGCATTGCAAGCAGGTTCGCCGGCGCCGGTTCTTCGACACCGGCGGTCGCCCGCAGTTCCGCGCCGATATCCCGGCCGACGAAGTGGAAGTGGCGCTCGCGTCTCAATTCGAATCCTCCGCGCATGGCTCGGCGCTCCTTTCGGAGTTTATGCCCAAGACGGCTGCCGGTTCCGCTGCGCGAGGTCGCATGCGTCGAGCCATCCCGCCGCGCGCGATCGTCGCGGGCGCGGAGGGTGCGACAAATCGCAGTGGCGCGACCTGAACCCGCCGAACACCTGACGTTACGAAGCACCGCAAGGGCCTTACATCAGGGAAGTTCGGTGTCATGAACGAAGTGAAGGAAGCGCCGCGTCCGCTGGGCGGGACCGAGCCGAAAGGCTCGGGGGAAGGTCCTTTTGAGAAGGTCGGATGGGATGTCGCGGTCTTGGTCATCATCGGGACCACCCTCGCGCTCGCCGGCGTCGCCTTGCTGGTCGTCGGCTCCCTGATGCATTAGCGGCACTTCGGCAGCACTGGACCGATCAATTCGTCTTGAAGCATCCTCACCAACGGCACACGGAGCCGTGATTGTCGCGGTCGACCGCCGAGCGTGTTGGTCGCCCGACATCGGAGCAGATCCCTTGGCGCGAGTCCGTGGTGGCCGGCAACCCGGTGCTCCGAGCCAGCTTGTTTTCAAGCGCGAAGCAACTAACATTCAAGCCCGCTCAGTTGCCGCCACCGAAGAACGATAATCGCGCGGTTCGCGAAGGGGAGATGCCATGCTGGACCGGGACTTCGAACATCACGACGACTGTGCAGCTTTCGCGACGAAAGCTGCTCGCCGCAACCTCGAGCATCGGCGCCCTTGCGTTGGCCCCAAAAGTGTCGGCGCTCGCCGCAGCGGGGGATGCCGATCAGCGCGACTTGCCGCCCTACGGGAACGGCACGCTGCCCGCCGGCGTGCGGCCGCGCCTCGTACCCAACATCAACGGGCTTACCGTCAACATGCTCGAGGCCGGTTACGAGACGCCGGGGCGGCCTCTGGTGCTGCTGCTTCACGGCTTCCCGAACCTCGCCTACAGCTGGCGCAAGGTGATGCCGGCCCTGGCGAACGCCGGCTATTACGCCGTTGCACCGGACTGTCGCGGATTCGGCCGCACTGCCGGGTGGGACAAATCCTGGGACGCCGATCCCCTGCCGTTCCTCGCGCTCAATCTCCTGCGCGACCAGATCGCGCTCGTCTCCGCGCTCGGCTATCGCTCGACGGCGATGATGGTGGGCCACGACCAGGGATCGCTCATGGCCGCGTTGGGCGCGCTGATCCGGCCGGACATGTTTCCCCGCCTCACCCTGATCGGCGGCGGCTTCGGCGGCGCACCCGCGTTCCCGTTCAACACGGCGAACGGTGCGCCCGTGCCGCACGGCGAGTTCACCAATGCCGAGCTCGATGAGGAGTATGCCAAGCTCGCCCCGCCGCGCCGCTATTATCACGATTACTGGGCGAGCCCCGAGGCCGAAGCCGACATGAAGCGCGTGCCCCAGGGCATGACCGATTTCTTCCGCGGCTTCTACTACATGAAGAGCGCGGACTACCCCGGCAACCAGAACCTGACGCCGCTGCACCCGGTGCACAGCGCGAAGGAATACGTCGAGCAGTATGCGCGCATCCCGCGCTACTACGTCATGCTCCGCGGCCAGAGCATGCCGGCGACGGTCGCCGCCGAGATGCCGGACGCCGCCTACGTCAAGTCCTGCAAGTGGCTCACCGAGGCCGAGTGCGAGGTCTACGGGCAGGAGTACACCCGCAGCGGCTGGACCGGCGCGCTCCACGAATACCGCCACCGCCGCAACAATGCCTTCGGTCCGACCGTCGCCGAGCAGCTCACATACTCGGGGCGGACGATCGACGTCCCCTCGCAGGCCATCGCGGCACGCGAGGACTGGGGCGCCAACCGGACGATCGGCGGCCCGATGAACATCGGCAAGCGGGGCTTTACCCAGTTCCACGGCGTCCACATGGTCGACGGCGCCGGCCACTGGGCCCACGAGGAGCAGCCCGCAAAGGTGAGCGAGTTGCTGCTAGCCTTCCTGCGCGAGCACGGATGAGGCCACTTTCCCAAGCTGTCTTTCGACCGAATGTCCGGAATTTGACGGTGGTCGCGTGCCACCGCAACCGGGGGCACGGACCGCCGACTGGTCCGATTTTCGAGCTCGGGTCGCGAACCTCAGTTCGAGTTGGCCGGCAGCACCGTCTGCACCGTCCAAGTGGTCGAAATGTTACCGACGTTTGCGGTCGATGCCACCGACGCGCCGTTCATGAACCAGATCGCGGTATTGCCGCCGGTATCGCGCCAGAGAAGGTCGGCCTTCCCATCGCTGTTGAAATCGCCGGTCTGCACGATTGACCAACTCGTCGGCACGTTGCCGATTCCATTCGCCTGCAGGACGCTGGCTCCGTTCATGAGCCAAATCGACGTGTTTCCGCCGGTGTCGCGCCAGACGATGTCCGTCCTGGCATCGGCATTGAAGTCTCCGGTTCCAACCACCGACCACGAAGTCGGAACGTTGCCGATGCTGGCCGACGACAAAACGCTCGTGCCGTTCATGAACCAGACGGCTGTGTTGCCGCTGCTGTCGTGCCACAGCAGGTCCGCCCTGCCGTCATTGTTGAAATCACCGGCCCCGACCACCGTCCAAGTGCTCGGCACAGCGCCCAGCCCGGCCGACGCGGAGACGCCAGAGTCGGTCATGAGCCAAACCGCGAGGTTGCCGCTGGTGTCGCGCCAGAGAATGTCCCCAATGCCATCAGCGTTGAAGTCCGCGGTCGCTGCAACCGACCAGATCGCCGGTATACTGCCCACAACTGCGGTCGATGCGATCGTCGTTCCGTTCATGAACCAGATCGCCGTGTTGCCGCCTGTGTCGTGCCAGAGAAAATCGTACTTGACGTCCGCGCTGCTGAAGTTGCGCTGCGCGGCGATGGACCACGTGGCCGGCACCGTACCGATGGCCGTGGCCGAGGAAATGCTGGCGCCATTCATCAACCACAACGCGATGTGGCCACCTCCGTCCCGCCACACGATGTCGCTTCGTCCGTCGCCGTCGAAGTCGTGCGTGGCCTTCAGAAGAGTCCAGCCAATGTCCCGGAACAGCGGAAGCTCCATCACCGGATGATGCAGCGCCTGGGTATATGTCGGCTCCATAACCTGGTTGGGGGTGAGCGCAGTATCCCAATGCGAGACCGAGGACCCGGACTGGAAGGGATTCGGAGCAAACATCCGGATGTGATCGCCCACCGTGCCTGCCGTCAGGATCCCGCTCCAGGCCCTGGCGTTGGCACCGACCCAATGCAGATTGCCGGTGGAAGTACTCGCGGTGACCCGCTGAGCATTGCTCATGCTCGGATAGTCCGCCGGACTTGCGCCATGATTCTCGAGGCTCAGCATGAAAGTATCGTTGGAACCGAGCGCTTTTGCGCCCGTCGTATCGTCGATGAGGGTGAGGAATCCCAGGCCATGCCCGAGCTCGTGAGTGAGCACGCTGATGAAGTCGATCTGGTTGCCCGTCGTTTTGCCATCGAGGCCGTAGTACCACGTGATGTTGGTTGGACAGGTCGTGCCAATGCCGCCGTTGAACTGAGCGGCGATGTCATCCGTCGCGTCGAGGTCGCTTCCGTGCCGCGAATTGGCTAGCGCAACCGGGTACCAGGTGTTCGAGAGCGGGGCACCGGTGAAGTCTTTGTAGAAGTTGTTCGGGCCAGCGGAACCGAGGATCGCGCTGGATGCATTGCAAGAGAGCGGCGCAAAGCTCGCGCCGACCCGGATGGGGACATTGCTGGCGAGGAGCGCACCCCACATGTTTGCCGCAAATTGAAAAGCGATCAGGCGCTGCGCCCCGAGGGTCGTGCCGGTATTTCCACCGACTGGAGCGACCGCCGTCGTGTCGTTGAATCCCACGCCCGCGGTGTCGTTGTTGACGACAACGAAAGTTGCCGCTCGCAACATGGAAGAAGCTGCGAAAAAATTCGCCCCTAGCAGCGTCGCGGTAAGCAAAAGAAAACGCGTTCCGTTCTTGCGGAAATCCATGTTCGCCCTCCGAATGAATCAAAATCGGCTGTTTATTTCTGGTCGTTCGCCGGTGCGTCAGCGCTTCGATGCTGCATCGTCACCTTGCCGTCGGGTCCAACCGTGACCGTCAACGGGCTCTGAAAGCGGCCCTGAAGATTGAGCCTCACGCCGCCGCCCGGGACCGGGTTCTGCTCCTCTGACAGTCCTTGATGAGAGGTACTAAACGCATTCCTCTCGGCCGGGCTCAACTCGGGGGGAGCGGCGCCCTGCGGCGGCTCGCTCAGAAACGCGCCGGTTTGGGGATCGACATAGACCTTCATCCCTGGCGCGGTTCCGGATGACTGAGCTTGCGCAGCGCCCGACGCACGCTCCATCGGGGACGGTTGATCTTTGTCGGATGGGGCTGGCTGGGCCGCGGCGGTGAAGCACGCGGCAATGCCGAACAGATTCGCGTAGATGGCGACTCTCATGCGTGGTCCTTCTATGGGCGAATGCGAGCTCAGCCTAGCAATAACCTCGTGAGCCATCGCAAAAGCGAGCCCGATTGGTGATGTTGATCGACGCGCGTGGATTTGACGCGAGAACTGCGCGCTCTCCGATGCGGGATGTTGACGCGCTCGTAACAGTTTCAATCACGCACAGATACGCACGCAATGCGAGCGACGGTCACCGCTCGCATGGTTTCGCTGCAAGCATGACCGCGCATTCCAACGGATAATAGCTGACGACGAAGGCTGCCCCATTGAGCGGCAGGGCGGGCCCTCCTGGCACCTACAAACAAAGGAGGATTTGGAATTGTTTTAGTTCTAGCAAGTCCCGCTTCTGACCGATGAAGCTCGGCAAGGGCGGCTTACCCAGCTCCACTGCATCCGCATGGTGAACGGCGCCGCCACTGTGCCCCACGAAGAGAAGCAGAGCAGTTGAGCGAGCTTCTGCTCGCCGTCCTGTGCGAGCACCGGTGAGGGCCTCCGTCCCTCCGCTTCGGCCTACCGTATTCACAGATCTGCTTGGAGGCTTGGAGCCACGGCCCTGATCGACCTCCCCGCGAGCGGGGAGAGGTAATCACGGCCACTCCGCAAAGTGCGAATCTCGCAGCCCGACGACGGAGGGCGAGCCGAGCTGAGCCGGACCAACCAACACGAGGGGTGACTCGAACCTTTCGGTGCCAAGCCCAGACTAACGGTTGGGACGCCCTTCTCTCGAAGGGCGCGTGGGGGCCTGTCTGGCCGCCTTTGGTGCCGGATGGAGAGTGCCCGTGGACTTTACCCTTGCCATTCCCGTGCTGGTCACGCTCGGCGCGATCGGGACGTGCGTCGGTTGCTTGTGGACTGCGCTGAAGGAAGACGTGCCTGGGCGGTGACCAACTCAATTGGCTTAAGCATTTGATTTCATTGGTGAGCCCCACCGGGACTCGAACCCGGGACCACTTGATAAAAAGTGCCATGCCCGGGGGGACGCCTCGGGACACGCCCTGGCATTTTTTGTGGTGTAACCTGCTGGGCGTGATTGTCGAAGCGGCATTCGATCCGCAAATGTCCGGGACCGGCATGACAGCCGAAGACGGGTGGATTTCGTTACCCGCGGTTACCTCGAGAGCCATTTCACCAAAGATCAAAGGCCTACTTCTCTGGCCGTTACCCGGGCCAAACCGAAGCGCGACAAGGTGGGGAGGCCGGTCCGCACTGAGCGCCCCGACCGGCCGTGCCGGGGCTTGTTCCTGGTGACCACGCCGTCGGGTGCGAAGTCGTGGGCGATCCGATACCGCCACGGCGCGAGGACCCGCAAGTTGACCTTGGGGCCGGCGGTCGGGGCCGGCAGGCCTTCGAGGCGCTCGCCGGCCAGATAGATCGGATCCTGCGTCCACGTGACAATGTCGCCCCGCCATTCGGGGCGACGCATGATCGACAAAACTGAGGCCACCGCCAGCGAGGCGATCGCCGGAGCCGAGCCGGCGATCGAGGAGACGGACATCGTCGAGGCGGCGTTCGGTTGGTCCGAAGAATGGCCATGTAGCAGCGGCGCCGGTTCGACGAAGCCTACACACAGCACCATTGCAGGCATTAGGTCGGCAGCGCAGCATGTCGCAAGCAATCGAGGAGGCAACGGTGGGACGTGTCAGAGTCGCGGGGTTTTCGCTGTCTATGGATGGGTTCGGAGCGGGCCCGGAGCAGAGTCTTCAGGATCCCTTGGGAAAACGCGGCAGGGAGCTCCACCGTTGGTTCTTCGGAACGAAGACGTTCAAGGCCATGTTCGGCGAAGGCGGTGGCTCGGAAGGCGTGGACGAGAGCTTTGCCCACCGCTCGATGGACGGCTTCGGTGCCTTCATCCTTGGTCGGAATATGTTCGGTCCCGTGCGCGGGGAATGGCCGGACGACAGTTGGAAGGGTTGGTGGGGAAACAATCCGCCCTATCACGCTCCGACATTCGTGCTGACGCACCATGCCCGCAAGCCGATCGCAATGGAGGGCGGCACCACGTTCCACTTCGTCACGGACGGGATCCACGCCGCGCTCGAGCGTGCATGCGACGCTGCGGGAGCACGTGACGTCAAGATCGGAGGTGGCGTCTCGACCGTTCGCCAATACCTGAAGGCCGGCTTGATCGACGAACTGCATTTTGCGTTTTCGCCCGTCCTTCTTGGACGGGGCGAGGCGATGTTCGAGGGCTTGGATCTCCCTGTCCTCGGCTACCGCGTGGAGAAATCCGCTGCCACAGACCTTGCGACGCACGTCGTGCTCGGGCGACAGAAGAACGATAGACATACCTTCTGATCCGCTCCGGCTTGCCCGACGAGGCTTGGCGACGCCTGATCGACAGCTCTGGCTATTGCGTTGGCTTCGTGATCACCATCTTGGGGCGACAACAGCAATTTACCGAGAGCACGCTCACGCGGTTCTGCCTCTCATGGTTCGAGTTGATCTCAGCATCTTGAAGACGTTGCTGCGAATGTGGACCATCGTTCTCACCGCCAACCGCGTCGGAACGATCGTTTTTTCCGGTGAGACACCGCATAGCGCACCGCTAGTACCGCGATTATTCGTGGAACTTCTGCGCAATTGTGTTTTCCAAGTATTAAAAGGCCGGACCGCGTACGGACGATTTAAGGTTCGATTCCCGTGGGCACACCACGAAGTCCCGCGCGATTCCGCTTTCCGGCTCTTTAACTTCGCGTGCCAAAGAGTACGGCGTTGTCGGCTCCGTCGTTCCCGCATAACATGAATGGGTGCACAATCAGGGAGGGCTCCAACATGGAACGCTTCATCGCTGATCTGGTCAAGGACTACGAAAGCGGCAAAGTCGACCGCCGCGAATTTTGCAAGACGGTGGCGCTCGCCGCCACCGTGTACGCGGCGGGCGATACCGCCAGAGCGCAGGCGCCGGGCGGCCTCAAGATGATCGGCGTCAATCACATCTCCTACACCTGTCCAGATTACACAAAGGTACGTGACTGGTACGTCTCGGTTCTCGGCATGGAGAATGCGAAGGGCAAGGACAACGGTCAGCGGACAAATCTGATGTTCGGTCCGGAGCAGGGCAAGGGCGGGTCGTTCGTGGTTGCTCGCACCTCAAGACCGCCTGTCAATCCGCGACCGCCCGCTCAGTCCTTTGTGGATCACGTTTGCTACACGATCCCCAATTGGGATGACGGTCGCGTGAATGCGGCCTTGCGAGCAACCGGGCGCTCTTTCACCTCGCGCAGCGGCAACGTGAATGTGCTGGATCCGTTCAACTACCCGGTCCAGCTCGCTAATTCTGAAGAAGAAAATCCGTGGAAGTAAGGGGAGAGTTCGCCATGGAAGGTTTCGTCGCAACCAAGCTCGACGAGTTTGATCAGGGCAAGATCAGCCGCCGCCGTCTTATCGAAGCGCTGACTTTAGCCGCCACCTCGGCTTTTGCTGGTGCCGATGCGCCAAGTCCGAGGGCTCCGCGCTCAAAGTCGCGCTGGTTAATCACATTTCCTACTCCTGCCCCAACTTCCGGCAGGCGGCGGATTGGTATTCGAAGGTCTTCAACCTGGAACAGGTTGGCCTCAAGGATACCGAAGTGACGCTGCCGTTCGGCAAGATGGGAGAGCAGCCCTACAACATCACCGCCAAGGATGTTCCGCCGACGTTCATCATCGCCCGTGCGAGCGACCGTCCGCAAAATCCTCGCACCGCAGCGCGGCCGAAGCCCGAGGCTGTGATTGACCATATCGGCTACACGGTTGCCGACTTCAACCGCGAGCGCGTCAAAGCGGAACTGATCGCGATGGGGGTCAAGAACGTCCGTGACGGCGGACCTCACAGCCTCCATATGGATGATCCCTTCGGCTACGACGTGCAGATCAGCGGCCTTGAGAACAACGCGCTGACCGACGGATAGTCCAAGAGGCCCGCTGTAAGTAGAGCCCTCGCAAACGCGGAAATTACTGGCGCGACTTGCGCGGGCTACTTCAACACGGCGGCAGTTCGACGTCGTGGATCCGAAGGGTCAGAAGCTCGACCTCATCGTCCGCCACCAGCCAGCGACCACCGACCTCGGCTTCGGCGATGACGATTGGAAGGCACTGTTTACGAGCCGCGTGCACCTCGGCCTAGTCAATCTTAAGCCTGCACCGGCATCACTGCCACGGTCGCGAAGAAAGCCTAAACGAAAGGCGACCTGCGAATTTGAGACGCTCCCAGGGCTCAAAAAATGACAAAGTGAGTATCCGCATCGAGAAAAAGAGGAGGGAAGCAATGGATACGCGGTGTCGGCATTTCGCTTTGGTGTTCACGCTTGCCGCAACGGCCATAACGCCTGCGTTTGCGCAGGCAGTGGCCCCCACGCCTATCTACGGTGGGGGCGAAAGCGTCGAATCATCCATTCCGGATTTCTCGGGGTCCTGGATGCACCCGCTTCCTGGGTTTGAGCCGGTGTCATCGGGTCCTACGGCGCTGATCAACCGCTCACGCCGCGCGAACGGCACGGGTGACATCCTCAAGCTTACTGGCGATTACACCAATCCAATTCTAAAGCCTAAGGCGGTGGAGGTCGTGAGAGGCCACGCTGAACTCGGGCTCAACGGCATCGGCGATCCGAACCCGCGCAACCAATGTTGGCCCGGAGGGGTGCCTTTCGTTTTTACGAACGGTCCAACGCAGTTGCTCCAACAGCCGGACAAGGTCACCATCCTTTATGCCTACGATCATCAGGTCCGCCGCGTGCGCTTGAACCAGCCTCATCCGGCAGAGGTGGTCCCCTCCTGGTACGGCGATTCCGTGGGTCACTATGAAGGCGATACCCTGATCGTCGATACCGTAGCCATCAAGATCGGGCGATATTCCATGGTCGACTGGTATGGCACGCCGCACACCGAGGCTCTGCACGTTGTCGAACGATATCGGCTGATCGATCCCGAAGCCGCCAAAGAAGGGTTCGAACGCGACGCAAAGCAGCATAACGTCGCCCAGGGGATGAGGAACGCGAACCATCGCGGCAAGTACCTGCAGCTCCAGTTCACGGTCGAGGATGAGGGCGTATTCACGACTCCGTGGACCGCGACCATGACTTATGGAAGTGGCGGCAACGACCCCACCGCATGGTTGGAACAGGCGTGCGCCGAGAACATCCAGTGGTACCCGGGAAAAAACGCTGACGTGCCCCTGGCCGACAAACCGGATTTCTGAAAGCAAAGCAACGACTGTCCTTCCGTCAATCTGCCAGCACGTTCAGGACGTTTTGGTGCTCCTGGCGTCGTAGTCGGTTGGACATGCGCGAGGATATGAAGTCCGATCCGGTCTCGCGGTGCATGTTCTGCGGCGAAACGGGCCGACCGAATCCGGCCCGTGCCTTTTCGTCAAGCGGCGCAAAACATGCGTTTGCGTCATGCAAGTGGGATCATGCCGGTCCACCATTGAGTAGTGGCGCCGACATCGATGTCATACTTGCGCGCGAAGGCGAGTTTGCCATCCGGTCCCATCCGGAACACGGTCAGGCCGGACGGCAGGTCGACCACCTTGCCGTCTTCCCGGCGTGCGCTGGGAGACAGCGAACCGGCGATCAGCACGCGCGCGCCCGTATCAAGGCCGAAGGTTCGGGGATGGGCGGCGCGAATGTCGGCGTGCTGTATCGCGGTCGGCTCCCCGGTCTGCTGGTCGATAGCGAACACCGCGATGTTGCTTTCACCTGCGCTGAACACCATTTTGCCGTTCACGTTCTCCACCCCGGGTCCGGCAGCATTCGCCAAGCCCGAGCGATTGCCCAGATAGACAAAGCGGCCATTGGGATGAATGTGAATCGGGCCGGCGCCTTGGATCCGGAACTTGTGATCAGGATCCGCCAAAGTGGGCTTCGTGAATAAAGGCTCTGGAACCAGATCGCCTTCGGAGGTCATCTTATAGACGATCAACTGGCTCTGGCGTTCGACCGAAAGATAGACCCATGGCTGCGTTGGATGGATGTCGAGGTGCCGTCCGCCAAACCCGTAGCCCCCGTTCGGTGCAATCTTGCGGATGTGTGACAACACGCCGTTTTTGAAGTCGTAGACGTGGAGCGACCCCGGGTCTTCAGGCTTTGTGCCCTCAGGATTGTTGCCGCGGGCGACGATGAGCACGGTCTTGTCGCCGGGCGTCGTCCGGATTTGATGGAAGTAGATGCCCTTCTCGAGATTGTCCGCTTGCTTCACCTCGTCGCCAATGCTGCCGTCACCTTTGATCTTGTGAACAGATACGTTCGAGGGGAAGTTATAGGCGACGAGCACGTGCTCGCCGGCGCTATCGACGCTGGCATGGACCGGCCGCTGTCTCAACTTGATCGGATCGCCGTGAAGCGACAGCTCGCCCAATGGCGTGACCCGGAATGCAACCAGATAGTGCTGGTCGGGCGGATATCCGGGCACGGGCGCGATCCCAACGCCGCCTGAGCTTGTCGCCACATATAAATGCCTTCGGGACGGATGCGGCCAAGCATACTGAATCCCGCCGGGGAGCGTGATAGCCGCGCGTTTGGCCAGCGTGGCGGCGTCAAAATCGACCTCGAAGTGCGTCAACTGTCCGCCTACGCCCGAGTAGAAGGCGCAGTTGGTCTTGGCCTGTGCGAACGCCAGGCGCGGCAAGGCGATCGCACTGGCCACTAATGTGGAGAACGTGCGGCGGTTGACGATCATGATTGCTCCTCCCGATCCAGAGTTTGTTCTAGCTATTTAGACACATGAAAAGGCCGGACAAACGCCGCATCTCATGTCCGAGACAGGAAGCGCCGCACACTCGCAGCTCCGGCATTTAACCGCTGCAACCAAGCGCTAGTCGTCGCGAAGCCCTGTTGTGGACCTCTTGTAGGACGACGCGCGACGTGCCCGCTCCCGCTGCTAATCCCTAAGCCGAAGTCGGTCGATGTGCCCGAAGGAAGGAGCGTACTTGGCGCACCGCCAGCGGAATCCGCTCCTTGGGTTCCTTCCACGGATAGACGCTGACTTCGGCCTTGGGCGCGAGCATCGCGCATTCCATCGCGACGGCGTAGGGATGCGCAGGGATGTCGTCTGGAAGGATGAGGACGGGCGTCTGGCAGCTTCGCACAAAATCGCGCGTTACGCTCAAGACGAAGTCGTTGGTGCGATACATCTTGGTCAAAAACTTGCCGATCATCTCCATGGTGATCTCAGGCCGGCGCTTGACCAATTCAGGGCCCCAATTCGTCATGCCGTTGTCGTAGAGGACCGTGGGCATCTCTGGTCGGAACCCAACAGGCTGAGCCGGCACGGCAGCGACGACGCGATCAGGCGCTCGCTTCAGCAGGTTCCAGATAAAGGGGCCGCCGATGCAGAATCCCAACACCATGAACTTGTCGATCCCCAGGTGATCCATCAGCCCGAGGTGGTCATCGGTGTACGAATCCCATGGTCGGTCAACCTCGAGCGGGCCAACGGACTGGCCAGGATTGGCATTGCGTAGGTCGGCGAAGACGCAGCGGTACTCCCCCTTGAACTCCTCAATCGGGTTGAAGGGACTCGTGGCCAACCCGGCCATCACCGAGTTCAGTCCGCCGCCTGCAATCAGCAACAGCGGGAAGCCAGAACCGGCTTCGTCATAACGGATGCGAACGGAGCCCTTTTCATAGAATTTGGCAGTTCCACTTTGCTCCGTCTGCTGTGCAAAAACCTGCGACGTTGCGGCCATCGTTGCCGCTGCGACACCGGTTGCCAGCATATTGCGTCTAACTGGATCCATGGTCGGCGATCTCCCTAATCGTTGTCATTACCGGCACGCGTGTTCAAGTGGACCCTTGTGGGGCGAGACCTGTGGGGGCTGATGCGAGTACGGCTTCGCTGTCAACGCCTGGAAGGCAACCAGCCCTCCCTGACGTGCCATCCTTTGCTCTCGCGACTTCAACCCGTTCTACTTGCCCAACCGTTCGGGTCCCTGTGACAACATCTTCACGCGAAAGAGGCCGTCGGCTGCAGTCAAATAAAGCGTCCGCTTGTCCGGGCCGCCGAACGCCAGATTGCGCGCGCCCCGCAGCCTGCCGAGGTATCTTCCGGACGGATCGAAAACTTGAATTCCAACCACCGACGTCACATAGATGCGCCCCTCGCTGTCGATTGCCATGCCGTCAGCGCCGCTCTCCTTGTCCGCGGGAATGTCCTGGAGTTGGAGGAACGGCCGCCGGTTTTTCACCGTGCCATCGCTCTGCACGTCGAATGCAAACACCACCGGTCCGATTGTGTTGTCCACGAGGAGCATGCGGCCGTCGAGCGTCAGCGTCAGTCCATTCGGGCGCGGGTTCTGATCGTCGATGAGGACGGGCTCCTTGGCGCCCGCCGGCAGGTAATACACATTGGCCGGGCGCCCCGGCACGACCGGTCGCGGCCCGGGATCGGTGAAGTAGATGCCGCCCTTGGCATCGACGATCAGATCATTGGGAGAGACAAGCGGCTTGCCGTTGTAGCTGTCGGTCAGCACGGAAACCTTGCCGTCACGACTGACCTTGCCAATTCGCTTCGCGCCACCCTCCGCTCTCACCATGTCGCCGTCGCGGGTGAACGCGAGGCCGTTGGTGGCGCCGGTATTCTCCTGAAAAACGGTGACCTTTCCGTCCAATCCCAGGCGATAGATCCGATCGGGCATGCGATCAGAGAAATAGACGGTGCCATCGGCCGCGCTGACCGGCCCTTCGAGGGCTGCGAGCCCGCCTTGAACTAATTCTGGAGCGACGCCCGGCGCCAGCACGCCGGGAATGCCCGGTGATGTCTGCGCCAGGGCGGGCGAAGTGAACAGCGCAACAAAGACAGCGAGCCGTGAAATCCGCAGGAGTGTTGCGTATGACCCGCCTTGGCTTGAGGTCATGATTTCCTCCCTTTTTTTGTCGGACATCATGGTCCGTGTACGGTGGATGATATGATATTCGAGCACGATCTGAAAGCGCAGCGCCTGCATGACTGCCTGGTTCAGCATCTCGATGACTTCGACAGGCGTGCCGCGCCGCAACAGACGAGGTCACGGACCGATCCCTATCGGACCGGCAGGCTCGAAACCTCGCGGACCGATGCCCGACCTTGGCGGCTGAGGGCGTCTAAGAACTTCAAGCTGGCCTCGAAATGTCTGGGGCGCGACCCGTCTGAGTGCTTTGCATGCTGAGGAGGAAACAATGTGCAAGCTGCCCCTAGTCGGCAGATTCGCAATTTCAACCGTCTCGATGCTGAGCGTCTTCTTCAGCACTTGGGCCCTCGCCGACCCCGCGAGCAAACAGACCAGCGCGACCGGATCGATGGGATCGGTGCCCAAGGCCCAATGCGGCCCTTCGGATCGCACTGAAAGCGGTTTGCAGGGCCAGACCACTTCGCAGGAGCGGGCAAGCGGCGGTTCGGAACTCGGATACAACTGCAATCTCGCGCTCGTCGGCCAGTTCCGGGGGGAGGGCGCCTTTTCGCAGGACGGGCCGTCATACTTTGATCACTGCGTCTACATGGCCACGGAAAATAACCCGCTGCAGGCACACCCCGGTATCGTGGTGATCGATGTTTCCGACCCCACGAAGCCACAGGCGACCGCATACCTCGCCGACACTCCGGCGGGGCTCAACCCGCACGAAAACAACAAGGTCAACGAAGCGCGTGGACTGCTGGCGCTTGCGCAAGATAACGGGCCAAATTTTGCCGTCTATGATCTGAACGGAGACTGCGCGCACCCGAAGCTGGCGTCTAGCATTACGGTGCCCAATACCTTTGGGCACATGGGTGGCTGGTCCGACGACGGAAAGACGTACTACATTGGCCAGCGGTTTCGAGGCGTCGGCGGCATCTTGCCGGTCATCGACGTGACCGACCCGTACAATGCCAAGTTGCTCCTCAACTGGACGTTCACCGGTGATGGCCGGCCACACGATGTCAGCACCAGCACCGACGGCACCCGTTTGTATGCAGGGCAAGCCGGCAACTTCGGCGCTCCACCAAACAATTCTTCGTTCGGACCGGATGGGCTAGTGATCCTGGATGTGAGCGACATTCAGTTCCGTCGGCCCAATCCACAAATCCGAATTGTCAGCAGGCTCTTCTGGGATGACCAAGGGCAAGCCGAGCAGATGCTCCCCTTCTTCTCCCATGGGCGCTCGTACCTGATCAGTACCGACGAATCCGGCGGGCAAGCAGGCGTCGGCCGTCTGGCGGCGGCATGTGCCCGGGGAGCGTCGCCGTATGGGTATTCGAATGTCATCGACATAACCGACGAGACGAACCCCAGAATCGTCTCCAAGATCATGCTCGAGGTGCATGACCCGAAGAATTGCACGAAATTCCTTGCTGAGCCGCCAGAGGTCGGCGGCGGACCCCTCGACTACTCCACTGAAAGATGCGCGGTGGACCGTCCGCTAAATCCGACGATGGCCGCTTGCGGTTCAAGAGGTGCAGGCACCCGCGTTTACGACATTCGCGATCCACTCCACCCCACGGAGATCGCGTACTGGAAGGGGGCAGCTCCGCGGATGACCTTCCTTCCGGGATCCGGTAGCTGGTCACGGGGCGTCGATCGAACCGTTGAAAAGCAGGCTGGTTTGGCGCGCTTCGTCAAAGCCCCTTCCGCTGACGGGAAAGGGCACGAGTTAAACCTCTGGATCGTCGGTGATGCCGGCGGTTTTCAGGTTTTGCGCTTCACCGACTGGTTCTTGAAGACTGAGCACGGCAAGGCGATCTTCGCCCAAGCAGTGGCCGAGTAGGTTGGTCGCCCGTGCTGGATAGCGCCGTCGGACAATGTTGCGTCGAATACAGCCGCTTGCCCCTTGGCAGAAGCGGTGAGCTGCAAGTTCCGAGATTGCCGCACGCTCAATAGTGATCGCGGTATCGGCTCAACATCCAGCCTACCGGGCACGGCCGAAAGACGCTAGAATTCGCACCGGTTTGGAGGAAACCTGCCGCAAGCAAAACAGGAGACCAGAATGTACGACCGCGCCTCAGGCTCAATCATGACGGTCACGTTGGCCGCAGCTGCGGCGGCGGTAGCCGCTCTTCCTCTTTCGCTCGCAATGGCGCAGGCGCCGGCCACATCCAACACAGCACTGAATTCGGCGGTGAAAACGCCGTGGGGCGATCCCGATCTACAGGGCATCTGGACCGATGAGACAGATACACCGCTGCAACGGCCGGCGAAATATGCGAATCAGGAGTTTTTCACAGCAGCACAACGGGAAGAGCTGGATCGAGAACGTTCTGCATTGTTGCGCCGCGACAAGCGTGTGGAGCGCGGCACGGAACTCGATGTAGCCGGTGCGTATAATGGCTTGTTCCAGTCTTACAAGCGTAGCGGTAAACGCACCTCGATGATCGTTGCGCCCGCCGATGGATTAATTCCCGCGATGACGCCTGAGACACAGAAAATCGTCGCTGCGGATCGACAGTTTCGACTCGCGTTGCTGCAGGCGACCGAGACCTGCAAGTCGAAATCGGTGGCATGCGGCGGCGGAAAATATGATCCGACACCCTCGCCAAGGCTCGCAGAACTTCCGCCGCGCTACAACACCGCGCGGATGAACCGGCACGATGGTCCGGAGGATGGCGCGCTGGCGGATCGCTGCCTGACCGGCGGGCTGCCCGAGTTCGGAGCCCCGACCGGCAGCTTTCGCCGCATCGTGCAAACGCCCGGCGGCATTTCGATTTTTTACGACGTAGGCCAGGGTCAGGGCTGGCAGCGGAACATCGTCATGAATGGGAGCCCGCATCTACCGAGCAGCATCCGCCAATGGTATGGCGACTCGCGTGGGCATTGGGAGGGCAATACGCTCGTCGTCGACGTAACGAACTTCAGCGCCAAGACGGACTACCAGGGGTCCCGTGAGAACCTGCATCTCATCGAGCGCTGGACGCGCAAGGACCTGACCTCACTCGAATACACCGCGACCATCGAAGATCCGACCGTGTGGACGCGTCCGTGGACAGTCACGCAGGAGTTCACGCGGCAGAGCGAGGAAGCGAACCGGTTCTACACGGAGCCGCGCTGCGTCGAGGGAAATTATGGTCATCCGGGCCTGATGCGCGGAGCGCGCGCCGAAGAAATCGCGTATAAAGACGGCCGCGGCCCACATCCAGCAACAAAAGACAATGCTACCGATTTCGTAGGCGTCGAAGATGATCCATTGCGGTGATTGGCGCCGCTATCTTCCGCGCCGAAATGGGTTCGGAAAAATCGATGCAGTCGCAAATGGGAGGACTATCATGCGCGAGAGGTTCTCGTTTTCGATGCTGACAATCATCGCGGCGACCGGAGCCGTCGTTTCGGGGCCGATCTACCCTGCGGCAGCTCAGGCCCCGGCATCTCCGGAGGCGTCGTCGGCTCAGGCGCTAACTACGCCATGGGGCGAACCGGACCTGCAGGGCATCTGGACCGATGACACCGATACCCCACTGCAGCGCTCGCCGAAATATGCGTCTCAAGAGTTCTTGACTGACGAACAGCGCGCGGAGTTGGACAAAGTACGTGCCAGTTTCATCGGTCGGGACCGACGCTCGGAGCGCGGCACCGAGGCTGACGTGGCTGGCGCTTATAACGCGGTGTTCACGCCGATCAACCGTACCGGAGCACGCACTTCGCGTATCGTCGATCCAGCCAACGGCCGCCTCCCGTCGCTGACCGCCGAAGCCCAAAAACTTGCAGTCGCCGAGCGCGAATTTCGCGTCGCGCTGTTGCAATCGACGGCAACCTGCAAGAACAAGGAACCGGCGTGCAGCGGCGGCAAGTACGATGAAACGCCCTCGCTGAAGTTTGCGGAACTTCCGCCACGATACAATTTGGGACGCCTAAACCGCCATGACGGTCCGGAGGACGGCACGCCTGCGGATCGCTGTCTGACGCTCGGGTTGCCCGAATTCGGCGGCGGTATCGGCAGCTTCCGTCGTATCGTTCAGACGCCGGGCGGCATCACCATCTTCTATGATGTAGGTCAGGGCCAAGGGTGGCAGCGCAACATCGTGATGAACGACAATCCTCATCTGCCGGCGAGCGTCCGCCAGTGGTATGGCGATTCGCGGGGCCATTGGGAGGGCAAGACCCTTGTTGTCGACGTGACGAACTTCAGCCCGAAGACCGACTTCCAAGGGGCGCGTGAAAATTTGCACTTGGTCGAACGGTGGACGCGGACGGGGCCGAACTCGCTCGCATACGAGGTCACGGTCGAGGATCCGACGGTATGGACCCGGCCATGGACTGCCAAGCAAGAGTTCACTCGTCAGGACGATCAAGAGAACAGAATCTACACCGAGCCGCGCTGCATCGAAGGAAACTTTGGCCTCCCGGGACTTCTAAACGGTCGCCGGACACAAGAACTCGCGTTCACAGAAGGACGGGGTCCAGACCCCAGAACCCGGGACAGCATCAAGGGTGTCGAGTTTGAGCAGGATCCGCTGCAGTAACGCCAATTGAGGCAAAGCCGGACTGTATACTCAGCTGAAGGCGTGACGCCCGCCACGTTGAGTGGCCCTGAGACAGCCGGCCGTGCCATCTGATCGATGGCACGGCCCTTGTGGGGAATAATCGCCCCTACAGCCCGAACACGAATAGCATCGTCTGGCTGCGCATCTCGCGAAGCTCCGGTGGGTTGACGAGCGCGGGCCTGGAGTTCCGACTGAGCCCCGTCAAAATCGCAACATATCCACGAGCGCGCAGCTCACGGTTAATTCATGGTCGCCAAGAGTTCATCTGACGCGCCATAGATTTGGACCCCGAGTTCTTTCAACGGCTCCAAGCTCGTGATCCCCTTGGCGTCGTTGAGATAGAGCGTATTGAGATTTCTCAGCCCTTTCAGCGGCTCCAAGCTCGTGATGCGGGCGTCATTGATGAGGGTGAGCGATCTAAGCTCTGTCAGACCTCTCAGCGGTTCCAGGCTGGTGATGCCGATAGCGTCGCTCAGATCGAGCGAGCTGAGATTTCTCAACCCTTTCAGCGGCTCCAAGCTCGTGATGCGTGTGGCGCTGTTGAGATTGAGGCTGCCGAGATATGTCAGCCCTTTCAGCGGCTCCAGGCTCGTGATGCCGGTGGTGTTGCTGAGATCGAGCCAGATGAGGTTTGTCAGCTCTTTCAGCGACTCCAAGCTGGTGATGCCTGTGGCGCTGTTGAGATTGAGGCTGCTGAGCTTTGCCAGTTCTTTCAGCGGCTCCAAGCTCGTGATGCCGGTGGCGTTACGGAGATTGAGCAAGCTGAGATTTTTCAGCCCTTTCAGTGGCTCCAAGCTCGTAATGCCGGTGGCGTAGCTGAGATCGAGCGATCTGAGCTCAGTCAGCCCTTTCAGCGGCTCCAGGCTGGTGATGCCGGTAGCGTCGCTCAGATCGAGCGAGCTGAGATTTGTCAGCCGTTTCAGCGGCTCCAAACTCGTGAACTTCGCATGGGGAAAGGAAAGGCGTGCAATATTGAGCTTCTCGAGATGAGGTACTTCCTTGATCAGAGTGTCATCAGATATTTGTGTTGGCAATTCCACTGAGCGCCCGCCGAATTCCGCGTCGCTAATTTTCGCACCGAGCTTTCGCAAGACGACTTCTGGTGAGGGTTCATCAAAGGTACTCCAGAGCGGAAGTGCGATAATTGCCAGGGCAATCCCTCCCAGCAGAACGGCCGAAGCGACGCCTGCAGCCAAAACCTGTCTTCGCGTCATGGAGGTGACTCTCTCCTAGGTTTCGGACAAAATGCACGGCGTTTCACTCGAGCCCTTTCGGAACGCTGCCAGCATGCTGGCGCCCGCGGCCGGCGTATCTGCACTGATAAATCCGACCACAGGCACCCGGCTGCTGCGCCCGCCCGCGAGCGACAACGCCTCCGCACTTCCCAGCCCGCCATGAAATCCGGCGTCGCATCTCGAGCCCTGGCGCTCGTTTGCGCGAGCGCCGTCATCAGCGCTGCGCCTGCGTCGAAACCATGTTTACCACTTCGACGCGGCGGTTTTCGGCGGCAAAAGGATCGCCGGTGTTCTTGAGCCGCGACTTGCCATAACCGACGGCGCGCAGATTGGACGCCGTCAGACCAAAGTTGTCGACGAGATAGGTCTTGATCGACTGCGCGCGACGCTCCGACAGGCGCTTGTTGAAAGCATCACTTCCCTTGCCGTCGGTGTGACCGTTGATCGAAATCGTCGCGCCCTTGAGCTTGGGATCGGCGAGTGCCTTGCCAAGCTCGCGCAACTGCCCCTCGGCCTCAGGCGTGATCTGTGCAGAGTCGAAATCGAAACTAACCTGGAGGTCGATGCGCGGCATCGATGGCGCGCTTGCGACGGTGGTGTCGCGGTCACTGAACGTCGGCGAACGGGTGGGCCCCAGTCGGTCGGCAGGCGATGCAGGCTTCGGCGCCGCGGTCAGGGCATCGAGAATTTGCTGAGTGGAAAGTGGTTCCCCCGCCGAGGCGGAGCCGAACGAAAGGAATCCCGCGAAGCCCGCGGCCAGAATGCCGCGTAACGCACCGTTCAACCGATTCATGACGACCGTCCGTTCGCTTGCAGATTCAGCATCAGGTTCGCCCGGAAAACCGTCCCTTGCAATGAACTTCGTCGTGCGACGGGTCGCTGAAGCAATGGAGGTTCGGATTGCGGCTTCTCCCCGGTCGATCGGCATTGCGGATTACCTTCACCACTCGGCGTCCCGCGGTCATCTGCGGATTGGCGACGCCGCAATGTGGGCAGTTTCGCAGGTGTGTCAGAACAGTTCGAGCGTCGATCGGCGAAATCTGCAGATTGTTGCCAGAAGGGTTGCCAAAATCGCTGTGCGCTAAATTTATGGGCGCGCGCAATCGGACCTAACGCTTTGAAATTACTTGGCTCCCCGGGCCGGATTCGAACCAGCGACCAACCGGTTCCCCGGGCCGGATTCGAACCAGCGACCAACCGGTTAACAGCCGGTTGCTCTACCACTGAGCTACCGGGGAACAGGCCGAAGCAGCTTGGGCCGTGCCCTATAACAAAGCGGCCGGGCTTTGGCCAGCGGCAAAAGCTGGGCGGGGGAGGGGGCTTGGCCGGCTCTTGAGCTCATGATTGGGATGGCCGGGTCGAAGCCAGTCGGAGCCCGGCCATGACGGGTTCAAGGATCTTGGTGATTCGCCGCCGGCGCAAACCTCACCCCGCCACCCGCATCTTCGCCGGCTCGGAGAAGGCCGGCATCACCTCGCGGGCGAAGCGGCGCAGGTGGTCGCGGGAGCCGGCGGCGTTGTTGAGCAGGATGTTGGTCACGCCGGCATCGCGGAAGAACGCGAGCTTCGCGGCGATCTCGTCGGGGCTGCCGAACAGGGCCGAGCGCTCGCTCGCCTCGCGGGTGTCGGCGAAGCTCACCATGCTCGACTTGCTGTCGCCGGTCGGCGTCTGGGCGAGGTTCGTCATGCGGCGGGTGGCGGCGAGGCGGTTCTCCACCGCCTTCGCCTTGTCGGCGGCGTCGCGCGCCACGTAGTAGGCGCGGGCGACCGCAACCGTCATCGGGTCGAAGGTGCGGCCGAGCGCCTCGACCGCCGACTTGAAGATGGCGAAGCGCTCCAAGATCGTCTCCGGCGAGGCGAACTGGTCGAGCATCAGGCCATAGCCGCGCTCGGCCACCTTGCGGATCGAGTGCGGGTTGCCGGCCGCCATCCAGATCGGCGGATGCGGCTTCTGCGCGGTCGGCGGCTCGACGATGATGTCCTCGAAGTGCCAGAACTTCCCGTGATGCGAGAAGCGCTCCTCCGAGGTCCAGGATTTGAGGATCAGCGCGAGGCCTTCCTCGAAGCGCTCCTCGGCCTCCTCGATCGGGATGCAGAAGCTCGCGAACTCGTTGTGGCGATAGCCCTTGCCGACGCCGAACTCGAGCCGGCCGTTGGACATGAGGTCGATGGTCGCCGCCTGCTCGGCAAGCAGCACCGGATTGTGCCAGGGCAGCACGACGACCGCGGTGCCGAGCCGCAGCGTCGTGGTGCGCGCCGCCACCCAGGTGAGCAGGTTGAGGCTCGCCGAAACCTGGCCGAAGCCGGTGAAATGATGCTCCACCACGAAGGTGCTGTGATACCCGAGCGCCTCCGCCTCCACATTGTACTCGACGAAGTCCTTGAACCCCTGGGCGCTGTCGACGTCGGGCCCGCCGCGTTTGGCCTGGGCGCTGCCGAATAGACCGAATTTCATCATGCCGTCCTGCTGCTGGAATGGGACCTTCGAGCCGGGGGTCTCGTCGCTGTTGCATAGCACAGCGCCGTGCGGCGGGGCAGGGACGGCCGGCGGCGACGGGGGCGTGCGGTAGGCAGTCCAGGGCGTTGCTGGCCTCGGCGTCGGGCGTGCGGGCAGCCTCATCCCGCACTTTATGACGGCATTTTAACTATATGGTTACAAGTTGTAATTCGGTACCACCGCAGCCGCGTCCGCAGGGCCTATAAAGCCCATGGAGCGCGTATCATGTCAGCCAAACGGAGTGTGGCGGCAGACCTGCAACGGGAACTTCTGGTCGCCGCCGTCAAGGACCACAACAGCCGCCTCAAGTTCGACCGGACCTCAGCCGAGACGCTGGCGACGACTTACGCGGCTTTGCTCAGCCTCCAGCGCAAGAAGCTCATCGAGCCGGAGAAGCCGGCCGATCCGACCGTGATGAGCTGGAAGGTCACCAAGGCCGGCAAGGCGGCGATCGCGGAGAAGCCGTCGCGGCGGTGAGCGCGCGCTCGCGTTGCTGCAGGGCACTCCGAACGCTCGTCAATGACGCTGCAATCCTGAGCAGCTTCGTGCGCATGCCCGGCGTCTCGCAGGATCGACCCCGATGTGCTGGCCGGCCCGTGAATGTCGCATTCGGGATCGCGTCCTGCGGACGGCTCCCGGGATGACGTCGAGAAGGGCAACCACTCAATGCTCCCCGAGCTTCGCCGCCTTGATCGCGAGGTCGAACTGGGGCTGCTCGCGCGCGATCTGCGCGGCGAAGGCGTCGGGCGTGGTGCCGTTCGCCTCGATGCCGAGGTCGGCGAGACGGGCGATGACGGTGGGATCGTGCGCCGCGGCGATCACCTGCGCCGCGAGCTTGTCGACGATCTCGCGCGGCGTCTTCGCCGGCGCCATGAAGCCGTTCCACGAGGAGAGCGCGAAATCCGGATAGAACTCGCTCACCGTCGGCACCTGCGGCAGCTGCCGCATCCGCGTGTCGGTCGCGACGCCGAGAATGCGGATCGCGCTGTTTCCTGCGGCCGGAACGATCTCCGAGGCATTGCCGAAATACATGTCGACCTGGCCGCCGAGCAGCGCCGTCATCGCCGGTCCGCCGCCGCGAAACGGGACGTGCACGGCATCGAGCCCGGCGCGCGCCAGGAACAGGGCGCCGGCGAGATGGCCGAGCGAGCCCGTCCCGCCCGAGCCGTAGGTGAGCGGGTGCGCTTTTCCATAGGCGACGAATTCCGGAATCGTGTGCGCCGGGATCATGCTCGCGATCGCGAGCACGAAGGGCCCGGTGCCGAACACGCTCACGGGGATGAAATCCTTGTGCGGGTCGAAATTGACCTTCTGGATCTTCGGCAGCACCGCGATCACCGGTGAAGCGGCGAAGAACAGCGTGTAGCCGTCCGGCGCCGCCTGCGCGACATAGCTCGCCGCAAGCGCACCGCCGGCGCCGACGCGGTTGTCGACGATGAAGCTCTGGCCGAACGCCTCACTGAGCTTCTGGCTCGCCATCCGCGCCATGATGTCGGTGTTTCCGCCGGCGGCATAAGGCACGACGACGGTGACGGTGCGTGTCGGCCACTCCGCGGCCGGGGCCGTCGCTGCGCCCGTTGCCGCGAGCGGCGAGCCCGACCAGCGCATTGCGCCAAACGGCGAGACATCGGCGAACGGCGGCGCGAGTGTGGCTGTGCACGTTGATATTTCTCCTGGCGTGCCCGGCCCGGCCTTATTGAACGCCATCCGCCGGCCGGCGCCAAGCGCCGGCTTGCCGCACTTCGCGCGTCGATGGTGGATCAAATTGCCGCCAAGACCGGAACATTCGCGTGCTCCGCGCTCTTGCCTCTCCCGGCGCAATGCCACAACACTGCGGCCCGGAATTGCAGCGAATTGGACCGCAGAACATGCCGTCGCAACGTCCCATCATCATCGCCGGCGGTGGTCCGGTCGGCGTCGTCACCGCGCTTGCGCTGGCGCGGCAGGGGCTCGAGGTCCGCCTGTTCGAGGCGGAGCCAGGGGTCGACGACAATCCGCGCGCGGCGACCACTCACGCAGCGACGCTCGAAATGCTCGATGCGCTCGGCCTCGTCGAGGAGGTGACGCGGCGCGGCCTCGTCGAGCCGAAATTCCGCATCTGGGACCGCGCGACCCGCGAGATCATCGCCGAGTTCGACTTCGCGCGGCTCAAGGACGACACGCGTTACCCGCTATGTGGTGCAGTGCGAGCAGCACAAGCTCGCGGCCATCGCGCTGGCGCAACTCGCGACGCTGCCGAACGCGAGCGTCGAATTCTCGGCGCGGCTCACCGAGCTCGCGCTGCACGACGACCGCGTGGAGGTCGCGATCGAGACGGGGAGCGGACGCGCAGAGCGTCACCGGCTCGTATCTCATCGGCGCCGACGGCGGGCGCTCGACCGTGCGCAAGGCGCTCGGCATCGCCTTCGAGGGATACACCCATCCCGAGCGGTTCCTGGTGCTCACCACGCCCCATCCGTTCGCCGGCGATTTTGCGCAATGCTCGCGCAACTACTTCTCCGATCCCGACGAGTGGTGCGCACTGTTCAAGGTTTCCGGCGACGATGGAAGCGGGCTGTGGCGGGTGGTGTTCCCGACCGCGTCCGACGAGACCCAGGAGGCGGCCTTCGCCGAGGACGCCGTGCAGCGGCGGCTGCAGAAATTCTTTCCGAAGTCCGGCGCCTATCCGGTGGTCCATCGCAACATCTACGCCGTGCACCAGCGCGTCGCCGCGGCGTTCCGCAAGGGGCGCGCGTTCCTCGCCGGCGACTCCGCGCACGTCAACAATCCGCTCGGCGGGCTCGGGCTGAACTTCGGCATCCATGACGGGATGGAGCTTGCTTCGCTCCTCGGCAAGGTCATCCGCGGCGACGGTGCGCCCGAGACGCTCGATCTCTACGACCGCTTGCGCCGGCCGCTCAACGTCGAATACGTCCAGCAGCAGACCATCGCCAACAAGAAGCGGCTCGAGGAGAAGGACCCGGCGGTGCGCGCCGAGAACAACGCCTTCCTGCACCGCACCGCCGCCGATCCGGTGGCACACCGCGCCTACCTCCTGCGCGCCTCGCTCCTCGACAGCGTGCGGCGGCGCGCAGCGGCGGTGACCGACAACGCATAGCGTAGATCGTCGGAGTCGACCCACTCACAGACGTCATCGCCGGGCTCGTCCCGGCGACCCCGATCATTGGGCACGGGCCGTGCCTCACCTTTCGCCGAGCCGCCGTGCCTTGTTATCGGGGTGGCCGGGACACGCCCGGCCATGACGCTCATCTAAGGGAATGCCCCACTAAAACTCCTCCAGCACCCGCCCGTGGCCGTACACCCGGTCCGCGATGCCGCATTGGCGCAGTGCGTGCCAGAACGACACCACGTTGACCGCGAGCACCGGCTTGCCGAGCCAGCGCTCGGCCTCGGCGGCGACCCTTCCCGACGGCAGCGCGGTGCCGACCGTCACGATCGCCTCGACGTCGTCGCCGTCGAGCTCGCGAAGCGCGGTGCGGATGTCGGCGAGGGGCACCTGCGCGATGAGGCGCGGCGTCGCGCATTTGAGTCCCTTGAGGCGCACCACGTCGAAGCCCGCTTCGAGGAAATAGGCGCGCACCATCTCGTCGCCGCGCGGCTGGTGCGGGGTGAGGATCGCGAGCTTGCGCGCGCCGAATTTTTCGAGCGCGGCGACCATCGCGCTCGAGCCCATGGTGATGCCGACGCCGGCACGCTGCGCGAGCTCGGCCTGGAGCTTCCCGGCGGCCGCGACGCCGCCCCAGAACGTCTCGAGCGCGATCCCCAGGATGAGGTGGTCGAGGTCGGCGGTCATGATCTGGTCGATCGCGACGCCGATGCCGTCGCGCATCATCTGCATGTGCTCGAGGAACGCCTCCTCGGTGTTGAGCGGGCGCTCCTTGATGGTGACGCGGCCGGTGTGGCAGGTCACGCCCGGCACATGCAGGCTCTCGGTCTCGGGCTGCACGGTGGTGTTGGTCGACGGCACCACGATGCCGATGCGCTTGCGGTATCCGATCGTATCCGGCACGTGTGGTTCCTCGTTCTCGGGCGGGCGGAGATAATTTCGGCGAAAATATCGGGGGGTGGCCAGCGTCACAAGGCGCGAGCCATGCGGGTTGTGCTTTGCGAATTGCCGCGCATCAATGGCTGCGGCGCGACCCGGGCCCGCATTGGCAGCCATGCGGCAGCCATTGTAGACCGGGATCGCTGCGCAGCGATCGCCCCGGTAGGAACAGGAGGCGCGGGAGGGACGTGATGTGGAAACCGGCAGCGGCATGCATTCTGAGCTGTGCGCTCTCATCGGGGGTGTTCTGCAGCAAAGCTGCGGTTGCCCAGCCGGCTTCCTATCCTGACAGGAATATCCGGTTGATCGTTCCGTTTCCGGCGGGCGGTCTCGTCGATGCCGTCGCGCGTCTGATGGAGCCTGCCATCGGGAAGGCGCTCGGCAGGCCGTTGATCGTGGAAAACCGGCCGGCCGCCAGCGGTACGCTCGGGACCCAGGCGGTGGCGCGAGCCGATGCCGACGGCTATACGCTCCTGCTCGCGTCCTCGACACACACGGTCGCGCCTGCGACCAGCGCGCACATCCCCTACGACATCGAGCACGACTTTGCGCCGATCGTACTGGTCGCCCAGACGCCCTCGCTGTTTGTGGTGAACCCGAAGGTGGCGGCCGCGACGCTGGCCCAGTTCATCGCTCTGGCGAAGTCGGCACCCAACAAGATGTCCTATGCGTCGCCGGGAACGGCGAGCCAGGGTCACCTGGTGTCGCTGCTGTTCAGCAAGCGGGCCGAGATCGAAATGCTGCATGTGCCTTATCGCGGTGGCGCGCCGGCGCTGATGGGAATTATCGGAGGCGAAGTCCAGTTCGGCGTTCTTTCCAAGCAGATCACGATCCCGCAGATCGGCGCCGGAAACTTGCGCGCCCTGGCGACGGGAGGGGGCAGGCGCGACGAGAGCCTGCCCGAGGTCCCGACCTTGATCGAATCAGGTTTTGCCGGCTTCGAGGCCACCCAATGGGTCGGCCTGCTGGCGCCGGCCCGGACCCCGCCGGCGATCGTCGAGCGTTTGAACAAGGTGTTCAATGACGCCCTGCAAAACCCGGAGATGGTCGCGAAGCTCGCTACACAAGGCATGACGCCCGCCGGGGGCACGCCTGACGATTTCGCCAGATTGATCTCCGCGGAGCTCAAACAATGGACCGAGGTGGCTCGTCAGGCCAATGTGGTGTCCGATCGGAACTGAGCGGGTCGGCGCGCGAGCAGGCGGGGATCGGGTCGGAGAACGGGTGATGGACGCACGGGCGGACGACAGCAACGGCGGCAATGAAAGCCCCGGTCCCACCCACGAGGATTTGCGCGATCTCATCGCGCGCTTCGAGACAATGGGAGAGATCGAGCGCATCGAGGACGCGGACTCCCACCTCGAGCTCAGCGCACTTTGCGAGCTGATCACGGTCCGAAATCCAGGTGCCGAGCCGGCGATCCTGTTCGACAGGATCAAGGGCTTCGAACCGGGCTATCGAATCTTGTCCGGCGCGTCGAATTCGTTCAAGCGCCTCGCCGTCGTGCTCGGGGTGCCGGTCCCGGAACAGCGACTCGATATCGTGAAGAGCTACCGGGCCCGGATGAAGAAGAGCGTCGGCATGATTCCGCCGCGGGTGCTGTCGTCCGGTCCTGTGCTCGAGAACGTGCTTCGCGACGACGAGGTCGATCTCACGCGCTTTCCGGCGCCTTTCGTCCACGAGTTGGACGGCGGTCGCTATATCGGTACCGAAGACTTGGTCGTCATGCGCGACCCCGACAGCGGCTGGATTAATGTCGGCACCTATCGCATCCAGGTTCACAGCCGAAATGAGGTCGGCATCTGGATTTCACCCGGCAAACACGGGCGGATGATCCGGGAAAAATACTTCGCCAAGGGGCAGCCGTGCCCTGTGCTGATTTCTTGCGGGCAAGACCCGCTGCTGTTTCTGTCGAGCAATGCCGAGCTCGCCTACGGGGTCGGCGAATACGACTACATGGGAGGCCAGCGCGGGCGCCCGGTCGATGTCGTCTTGAGCGAGCTCTACCAACTTCCGATGCCGGCGCGCTCGGAGCTCGTGCTCGAAGGGGAAATGTACGGCGACCAGACCCGCCTCGAGGGACCGTTCGGCGAGTTCATGGGATATTATGCGAGCGAAGCAAGCCAGCAGCCCGTCATCAAGATCAGGCGGATCTATCATCGCGACGATCCGATCATGACGCTCGCGATCCCATCGCGACCGCCGTCGAACTTCACCGTGGCGCGAGGCGTCGTAAAGTCGGCGATGATCTGGGACGAGGTGGAGAGAGCCGGCCTGGCCGGTGTTGCCGGCGTGTGGAATCACGAGGCCGGCGCCGGGCGCCTGTTCAACGTCATCTCCATCAAGCAGATGTATCCAGGGCACGCGAAGCAGGCGGCCATGCTGGCTGCCAATTGCCAATCCGGCGCATATGCCGGCCGCTGGGTCGTCGTGGTGGACGAGGACATCGATCCCTCCGACATCCACGCGGTGCTCTGGGCGATGTGTACGCGCTGCGACCCGCCGAACGACATCGACTACATCCGCGGTCATTGGAGCACGCCGCTCGATCCGATGCTGCGGGCGGCGCCCTACGAAAACAATCGTGCGATCGTCAATGCGTGCAAGCCGTGGGGTTGGAAAGACGAGTTCCCGAAGACCGCCGAGGCGAGCCCTGAGCTGCGGAGCCGCGTGATGAGGCGCTGGCCCGGCTTGTTCCGATGATCTCCTGAACGCCGTTTCCGATTAAATCGTCCGACTGTGATCTCAGTCACGCGCCGTGTTCGGCGCGGGCGCTACCGTGCAGCCAACGTCATTTCGGAGGGAAAGACGTCATGGCCGGTGAGCAGCGCCTGATACGACCCGACAGACCGGCACCGCGGTTGCGGTCCGGCATGGATTTCGGCCTGATCTGCTTTGCGCTTCTGATGATCGCGGCGGTCGCAGTGAGCCTCGCGTGCCCCAATCCGGAGTGGCCCCCGGTCCCGCTCCTGATCGCGCCGTAGCTCGGGCTACGAAGCCGGCCTGTCGAACTGGGTGATGTAAGGCTGGCGATCCGGGTTCGGGTAGGATTGATGCCCCTGTGACGTCGAATCGTAGAGGCCGCCGCCCGGTTGCCCGGAATTGAACCTGTGAGGGGTTCGGGAGTGACGCTCGGCTGCAGACACTTGGCCAGCCGCCAGGGTGGCGACGAGAACCGCCGCGATAAGCTCCTTCATGAAGATATCAAGCCTCGACCTCGCGCGCTGCATGACCGCGGATCCGGCCCCGGGATGCCGAATGGCCGGTGAAACGCTCACACGGGGGATCCAATCGCAATGCAGGGTCAGTTCCGCGCGACCGTCCCGAGGTCTCGGACGGTTGCTGCGCACACACCTACGTGGCTGGCGGCATCATTCAACCCGGCGCGCGCGCATGCCGGCCGTGCTGATCCCCGGGCATCCGCCGAGCACGTTGGAGCCGGGTGCGACGCCTCGGCAGTCGCCTCAGGCCATGCCCCCCAGCCGGCACCTCGCCGGCAAATCGCACTTAAGTCTTTGATTTTGCTAGTGGAGGCCACGCCCGGAATTGAACCGGGGTAAAAGGTTTTGCAGACCTCTGCGTAACCACTCCGCCACGTGGCCGTCCGGGCGGCTTCCATAAATTCTTTCAGCCGCTTACGCAACGTCATTGTGGGTGCGGCTGCGGCGCGCAGTCTCCGCCATCCGTATTGGCGCGCCCGAGCCCTGATGTATCATGAACGCACCACCACAAGCCGTGCCGGCGCACATGAATTCTTTGTCATGGTGCGGAAAGAGGCATGTAATGTGCGGTTTTGCAGGATTACCATATGTCTGAGGGCGGTCCGGGAGAACCTTAAGAGGGCGTGAAGCCTTAAGAAAACCGTAACCTCTTAGTCTCCGTGGCCGGGGTGGGCTGCTAAACTGAACGGCGGGACATGGACGATCGCACCACGACCGATTTTCACCGCACGCTGCCGCTGGGCATTCCGGGGCCGGCAGTAAAAGTCGCGCCGAAAAAGCGCCGTCCCATCCTGGTGCTCCTGCTGCTCGCTGTCGCCGCCGGGGCGGGCTATTGGTACTATACGCGGCCGGCGCCTCAGCAGGCGCAGCCGTCCGGCCGCGCCCCGTTCGTGGCGACCACGCCCGTCGTCGCGGCGACCGTTGCGAACGGCGACATCGACATCACGCTCAACGCGCTCGGAACGGTGACGTCGCTCGCGACCGTCACCATCCGCTCCAACATCAGCGGCTATCTCGTCAACGTCGCTTACACGGAAGGCCAGATCGTCAAGAAGGGCGATCTTTTGGCGGAAATCGACTCGCGTCCCTACGAATTGGCGCTTGCCAATGCGCAGGGAACGCTCGCGCGCGACAAGGCGCTGCTCGAAGCCGCGCAGATCGATCTCAAGCGCTATCAGGACCTCGCGAAGACCAACGCGATACCGCGCCAGCAGCTCGACACCCAAGTCTACCTCGTCGCCCAGTATCAAGCGAACCTCCTTTCCGACCAGGCGCAGATCGATACCCAGAAGCTCAACATCACCTATTGCCACATCGTGGCGCCGGTGAGCGGACGGGTCGGGCTGCGTCTCGTCGACCAGGGCAACTACGTCACGCCGGGGGATGCGACCGGCCTCGTCATCATCACCCAGCTGCAGCCGATCAGCGTGATCTTCCCGGTGGCCGAAGACTATCTGCCGCAAATCCAGCGACGGCTTCGCGCCAACGCGACGCTCGATGCGACCGCCTACGACCGCACCGGCGCGACCAAGCTCGCGCGTCGGCAAGCTGCAGACGCTCGACAACCAGATCGACACCACCACCGGCACGGTCAAGCTGCGGGCCCAGTTCGCCAACCAGGACGATGAGCTGTTCCCGAACCAGTTCGTCAACATTCGTCTCCTGGTCGACAGCATGCGCGACGTGACGGTGATGCCGACAAGCGCGATCCAGCGTGGTGCGCCCGGCACGTTCGTCTACCTCATCAACGCCGACAGCTCGGTCACCGTGAAGCCGGTCGATCTCGGTCCGCAGAGCGGAGAACGGGTCGCGGTGCGCTCCGGCCTGTCGTCCGGCGACCGCGTGGTGATCGACGGCGCCGACAAGCTGCGCAACGGCGCCAAGGTCGTGCTCCGCGATTCCCCGACGGGTGCTCCCGCCGGGACTGCCGCTCCAGCCAAAGATGCAGCCCCGTCCGGGGCCGCGCCGGGCGGAAACCCCTCAGCGGCGGTGTCTCCGGCACCGTCCACACCCACCGGCTCGGTGACGCCGCCGGCCGCGGGGCCTGAGGGGGCGGCGCGCCAGGGCGGATCGCGGCGGCGCAACGCGCCCTGACGCCATGAGCCCGTCACGTCCCTTCATCCTGCGGCCAGTGGCGACGACGCTGCTGATGGTCGCGATCCTTTTGTCGGGCATCATCGCCTACCGCTTCCTGCCGCTCGCCGCGCTGCCCGAGGTCGACTATCCCACCATCCAGGTCGCGACCTTCTATCCCGGCGCGAGCCCCGACGTGATGACCTCGTCGGTGACGGCGCCGCTCGAGGTCCAGCTCGGCCAGATGCCCGCGCTCAACCAGATGAGCTCGGCAAGCTCGGCCGGCTCTTCGGTGATCACGCTGCAGTTCAACCTCAAGCTCAGCCTCGACGTCGCCGAGCAGGAGGTCCAGGCCGCGATCAACGCCGCCGGCAACCTGTTGCCGTCCGATCTTCCGGCGCCGCCGATCTACGCTAAGGTGAACCCGGCCGACGCGCCGATCCTCACGCTCGCGCTCAAGTCGGATTCGCATGCCGCTGCCGCAGGTCGAGGACCTCGCCGACACGCGGCTGGCGCACGAAGATTTCGCAGTTGCCCGGCGTCGGGCTCGTCAGCATCAGCGGCGGCCAGCGGCCGGCGGTGCGCATCCAGGCCGATCTTCGCAAGCTCGCGGCCTATGGGCTGAACATCGACGACCTGCGCACCACGCTCGGCAACGCCAACGTCAACACGCCGAAGGGCAATTTCGACGGCCCGATGCGCGCGTCGACCATCAATGCCAACGACCAGCTGATGAGCGCGGCCGGCTACCGCAATCTCATCATCGCCTACCGCAACGGCTCGCCGGTGCGCCTGAGCGACGTCGCCAACGCGATCGACGGGGCGCAGAACGACAAGCTTGCGGCATGGATGAACCTGTCGCCCGCGGTCATTCTCAACGTCCAGCGCCAGCCCGGCGCCAACGTCATCGAGGTGGTCGACAACATCAAGGCGCTGCTGCCGCAGCTGCAGGCGTCGCTCCCCGCCGCGGTCGACGTGTCCGTGCTCAGCGACCGCACGGTGACCATCCGCGCCTCCGTCGAGGACGTCGAGTTCGAGCTGATGCTCGCCGTGATGCTGGTGGTGCTGGTGATCTTCGTGTTCCTGCGCAGCGCCCGGGCGACCATCATTCCGAGCCTGTCGGTGCCGCTGTCGCTGGTCGGTACTTTCGGCGTGATGTATCTGATGGGCTTCAGCCTCAACAATCTGTCGCTGATGGCGTTGACGATCTCCTCGGGCTTCGTCGTCGACGACGCCATCGTCGTGATCGAGAACATCTCGCGCTACATCGAGGAGGGCGAATCACCGCTCGAGGCGGCGCTCAAGGGCTCCGAGCAGATCGGCTTCACCATCATCTCGCTGACGATCTCGCTGATCGCGGTGCTGATTCCGCTGCTGTTCATGGGTGACGTGGTCGGCCGGCTGTTCCGGGAGTTTGCGATCACGCTCGCGGTGACGATCCTGATCTCGGCGGTGGTGTCGCTCACCCTGGTGCCGATGCTCTGCGCCAAGCTCTTGAAGCCGGCGACCGAGGTCCGCGAGAATGCGTTCCAGCGGGTGACCCGCGAGGCCTTCGACCGCCTGATCGACGGCTATGCGGTGATGCTGCGCTGGGTGCTCGACCGCCAGGCCGCGACGCTGCTCGTTGCCGTCGGGACCCTCGCGCTCACGGTGTGGCTCTACATCATCATTCCCAAGGGCTTCTTCCCGGTGCAGGACACCGGGCTGATCCAGGGCATCTCCGAGGCGCCGCAGTCGATTTCCTTCGCCGCCATGTCGCAGCGCCAGCAGGCGCTCGCCGAGGTGATCCTCAAGGATCCCGATGTCGCGAGCCTGTCGTCCTTCATCGGCGTCGACGGCACCAACATCACGCTCAACAGCGGCCGTTTCCTGATCAATCTCAAGCCGCACGACGTGCGGACCGCCGAGGTCACGGAAGTCATCCGGCGGATCACGCGGGCGACACAGGAGGTCTCCGGCATCTCGCTCTACCTGCTGCCGGTGCAGGACCTCACCATCGACTCCGCGGTGAGCCGGACGCAGTATCAGTTCTCGCTCGAGGACGCGAACCCGCAGGAGCTCGCGGAATGGGCGCCGCGTCTCGTCGACAAGCTCAACTCGATGCCGCAGTTCTCCCAGGTGTCGAGCGACATCTCGGCCTACGGCCTGACCGCCTATATCGACATCGACCGCGACACCGCCGGCCGCTTCGGCATCACGCCGGCGACCATCGACAACGCGCTCTACGATTCGTTCGGCCAGCGCATCGTGTCGACGATCTTCACCAACTCGAACCAGTACCGGGTGATTCTGGAGACCGATCCGAAGCTGCAGGCTTCGCTCGATTCGCTCTCCTCGATCTATATCCCGACCTCCACCAGCAGCGGCTCGGTCCCGGGCCAGGTTCCGCTGACCGCCATTGCGACCGTGCGCGAGAGCACCGCCCCACTGCGCATCGACCATCTCGGCCAGTTTCCCTCGACCGCGATCTCGTTCAACCTCGGTCAGGGCTATTCGCTGGGAGACGCGGTCGACGCGATCAAGCAGGCGCGTCAGGAGATCGGGCTGCCGATCAGCGCCAACATCCGCCTGCAGGGCGCGGCGCTGGCGTTCCAGAAATCGCTGTCGAACGAGCTGTTGCTGATCATCGCCGCGATCGTCACGGTCTACATCGTGCTCGGCGTGCTCTACGAGAGCTTCGTGCACCCCGTCACCATTCTCTCGACGCTGCCGTCGGCGGGCATCGGCGCGCTGCTGGCGCTGATGATCGCGGGCGAAGACCTCACGGTGATCGCCATCATCGGCATCATCCTCCTGATCGGCATCGTCAAGAAGAACGCGATCATGATGATCGACTTCGCTCTCGATGCCCAGCGCAACGAGGGGAAGCCGCCGCGCGAGGCGATCTACCAGGCCTGCCTGCTGCGCTTCCGGCCGATCCTGATGACCACCATGGCGGCGGTGCTCGGCGCGCTGCCGCTGATGGTCGGAACGGGCGTCGGCTCCGAGCTGCGCCATCCGCTCGGTGTCTCGATCGTCGGCGGACTGCTGCTCAGCCAGGTGCTGACGCTCTTCACCACGCCGGTGATCTATCTGTGGTTCGACCGCCTGCAGCAGCGCTTCTTCAACATTGAGAACGCCGTTCGCGACGCCGAGCAGGGGAGCCCGGCGGAATGAGCATCTCGACCCCGTTCATCCGGCGGCCGGTCGCGACCATCCTGCTCACCTTCGGGATCGCGGCGTCGGGGGCCGTCGCGTTCTTCCAGCTTCCGGTCTCGCCGCTCCCGCAGGTCGATTTCCCGACCATCTCGGTGCAGGCGCAGCTGCCCGGCGGCAGCCCGGACGTGGTCGCCACCACGGTGGCGACGCCGCTCGAGCGCCATCTCGGCCAGATCGCCGACGTCACCGAGATGACGTCGGCCTCGACCGTCGGCTCGGTGCGTATCAACCTTCAGTTCGGCCTCAACCGTGACATCAACGGTGCGGCACGCGACGTCCAGGCGGCGATCAATGCGGCGCACGCCGATCTGCCGACCAGCCTGCGGTCGAACCCGAGCTACAAGAAGGTCAATCCGGCCGATGCGCCGATCCTGATCCTGGCGCTGACTTCAGACACCCTGCGCCGCGGCGAGCTCTACGACGCCGCCTCGACCGTGCTCTCGCAGAAGCTGTCGCAGATCGACGGCGTCGGCGAGGTGGTGGTCGGCGGCAGCGCGCTGCCGGCGGTGCGGGTCGAGCTCAACCCGGACGCCCTCTACAAGTACAAGATCGGGCTCGAGGACGTGCGGGCGGCGCTCGCTTCGGCCAACGCCCACAGCCCGAAGGGCGCCATCGAGGTGGGCGACCGCCATTACCAGATCTACAACAACGACCAGGCCACCACCTCGGACGAATACAAGCCGCTCATCATCGCCTACCGCAACGGCGCCCCGGTCCGCTTGACCGATGTCAGCGAAGTCGTCGACGGGGTCGAAAACCTGCGCAATGCCGGTCTCGCCAACGGCAAGCCCTCGGTGCTGGTGATCATCTATCGTTCTCCGGGCGCCAACATCATCGCCACCGTCGACCGGGTCTATGCGCTGTTGCCAGAGCTGCGCGCGGCGATTTCGCCGGCGATCGATCTCCAGCCGGCGGTCGACCGCTCGACCACCATCCGCTCCTCGCTCGCGGAGGTCGAACGCACGCTGATGCTCTCCGTGGCGCTCGTCGTGCTCGTGGTGTTCGTCTTCCTGCGCAGCGGCCGGGCGACGCTGGTGCCGAGCGTCGCCGTGCCGGTCTCCCTGATCGGGACCTTCGCGGCGATGTATCTGATGGACTACAGCCTCGACAACTTGTCGCTGATGGCGCTCACCGTCGCCACCGGCTTCGTCGTCGACGATGCCATCGTCGTGCTGGAGAACATCTCGCGCTACATCGAGGGCGGCATGTCGCGGATGGAGGCGGCGATCCGCGGTTCCGGCGAGGTCGCCTTCACCGTGATGTCGATGAGCATCTCGCTGATCGCGGTGTTCATACCGATCCTGCTGATGGGCGGCATCGTCGGCCGCCTGTTCCGCGAGTTCGCGATGGTGCTGTCGATCTCGATCATGATCTCGCTAGCGGTATCGCTGACGACGACGCCGATGATGTGCGCGCTCCTGCTCCGCCGCACCCCACACGGGGAGCAAAGCCGCTTCCATCGTGCGACCGAGCGGGTGTTCGACTTCATGCTGCGCGGCTACGACCGCACCCTCGGATGGGCGCTCAACCATCCGCGTCTCATCCTGACAGTTCTGCTGGCGACGATCGTCACCAATTTCTATCTCTACTCCGCCATTCCGAAGGGGTTCTTCCCGCAACAGGACACCGGCCGCATCAACGGCGGCATCCAGGCGGACCAGAGCATCTCCTTCCAGCTGATGCAGCAGAAGCTCGCGCAGTTCATCGACATCATCAGGCGGGACCCGGCAGTGGACTTCGTCGTCGGCTTCACCGGCGGCGGCCAGACCAATGGCGGCTTCGTCTTCATGTCGCTCAAGCCGCTCCAGGAGCGCAAGATTTCGGCCGACCAGGTGATCCGGCGGCTGCGCGGACAGCTCGCCCAGGTGCCCGGCGCATCGCTGTTTCTCCAAGCGGTGCAGGACATCCGGGTCGGCGGCCGCGCCGCCAATGCGCAGTATCAGTTCACCCTCCAGGCCGACACCGTCGACGAGCTCTATACATGGGCGCCGAAGATTCTCGCCGAGCTTCAGCGGGTGCCGGTGCTCGCCGACGTCAACAGCGATCAGCAGAACCGCGGGCTCGAGACCGACATCACCATCGACCGCGACACCGCGGCCCGGCTCGGCATCACCGTCGCCCAGATCGACAACACGCTCTATGACGCATTCGGTCAGCGCCAGGTTTCGACCATCTACAACGCCCGCAACCAGTATCACGTGGTGATGGAGGTCGCGCCGAAGTATTGGCAGAACGCGGAGACGCTCAAGGACGTCTATGTCAGCACCTCCGGCGGTTCGGTGGGCGGGGTGCAGGCGACCCAGGCCGTCGCCGGAACGGTCAGCGGCAAGAGCTCGAGTGCGTCGGCCTCCACGGCCGCGTCGGTCGCCGCGGATGCGGCCCGCAATCTTGCGCTCAACTCGATCGGCAATACCGGGAAGGGCACCGCATCGACCGGAGCGGCGGTGAGCACCAACGCCGAGACCATGGTGCCGCTCAGCGCGGTCACCCATTTCACGGCCGGCAACATCCCGCTTGCCGTCAACCACCAGGGCCTGTTCGTCGCCTCCACCATCTCTTTCAATCTGCCGCCGGGAGTCGCGCTCAGCGATGCGATCCGGGAGATCAACGGAGTGATGAACCGGATCGGGGTGCCGGCCTCCATTCACGGAACGTTCCAGGGCACGGCGCGGGCGTATGAGCAATCGCTCTCCAACCAGCCCTGGCTCATCCTCGCTGCGCTGGTTGCGATCTACATCGTGCTCGGGATGCTCTACGAGAGCTTCATCCACCCGATCACCATCCTCTCGACCCTGCCTTCGGCGGGGGTAGGTGCCGTGCTTGCGCTGATGCTGTTCCACACCGAGTTCAGCATCATGGCCCTGATCGGGATCATCCTGTTGATCGGTCTCGTGAAAAAGAACGCGATCATGATGATCGACTTCGCCCTCGACGCCGAACGGACCAAAGGACTTTCTTCCCAGCAGGCGATCTATGAGGCGTGCCTGCTGCGGTTCCGGCCGATCATGATGACCACCAGCGCGGCACTATTCGGCGCGCTTCCCCTCGCTTTTGGTCTGAGCGATGGATCGGAGCTGCGACAGCCACTCGGCATCGCCATCGTCGGCGGCCTCATCTTCAGCCAGGTCCTGACGCTCTACACAACCCCGGTCATCTACCTCTATCTCGATCGATTCAGCCTGTGGTTGCGTGGCGCGCACCGGCACCCCCCGGCGGCGGGGCCTGTTGCCGGCGGTGCACTGGTTCCCGGAGAATGAACAAAGCGTTAATTCTGCGTGTGACGGAGCCCGATCGATCGTCTATGGTCGCCCGTCGCACGATGAGTTGGGGGTAGACCGGCACGTGGTTGTCCGGGGGGTTGTGTAGTGGGTGGGGGTACGATGCGTCCGTACCGGCATAAAGCCGACCTCGGCTGCGTGGGCGTGTGGCGTCACTTGTTGCGCGCCGCGGGCGCCCTGGCGCTGATGACGGTATTGTCCGGCTGCTTGCTCGAAGCGGACAAGCCGGACATCGCCATCGATGTTCCGCAGGACTACAAGTTCACGACATCCAAGGATGCCGAGGCCGCACTTCCCTCGCTCGACTGGTGGGAAGGGTTCCGTTCCGCGGAGCTCACGCAGCTCATGCGGGAAGCCCAGAACGCGAATCTCGACATCGCGATCGCGATCTCCCAGATCCTGCAGGCCGACGCCCAGGTCCGGATCACCGGGGCGGGCCTGCTGCCGCTCATCGACTACAATGCGAGCGACACCGCGACCAAGACGTCGCAGCAACTCGGCACCGGGTCCGGCAGCACGCGCGGCGGCGCTGGTGGGGTCTCGCCCTATTCGCGGCTCTACTCGACCTCGCTGAGCGCGAGCTACATCATCGATTTCTGGGGCAAGAACCAGGCGGCGCTGAAGGCGACGGTCGAGACCGCCGAGGCGAGCCGGTTCAACAAGGAGGTGGTGGCGCTGACCGCGCTCGCTTCGGTCGCCAACACCTATTTCTCGGTCCTGGAGGCGCAGGACCGCCTGCGCATCGCGCGCCGCAACCTCACCGACGCGACGCGCATCCTCGACCTCATCAAGCAGCAGTTCGCCGCCGGCACTTCCTCCGACCTCAACGTCGCGCAGCAGGAGAGCCTCGTCGAGCAGGTGCGCGCCAACATCCCGATCTTCGAGCAGCTCCGGCTTCAGAGCATCATGGCGCTCGCCGTGCTGGTCGGGCGCACGCCTGAACGCTTCTCGGTGAAGGGCAGCTCGCTCACCGCCATCACGACGCCGCGGATCACGCCCGGCCTGCCGTCATCGATTCTGTTCCAGCGGCCGGACATCCGGCAGGTCGAGTATCAGCTGCGATCGTCGACCTACAACGTGCAGTCCGCACGCGCGGCCTTCTTCCCCACCATCCAGCTCACCGGCAGCCTCGGCTACCAGAGCGCAGCGTTGCGTACGCTGTTCGGCCCGGGAGCCTGGGCCTACACCGCCGCGGCTGGCCTCACCCAGCCGATTTTCGACGGCGGCGTGCTGATGGGGCAGCTCGAGCAGCAGAAGGGTCTGCAGGATCAGTATCTGCAGACCTACCGCAAGACAGTGCTTGCGGCCTTTTCGAACGTCGAGCAGTCGCTGATCGGCGTTCAGCAGACGACCGAGGCGGAAACGATCCAGGAGCGGGTGGTAAGCAGCTCCCGCCGTGCCTTCAATCTCTCGGAACAGCAGCTCAAGGCGGGCACGATCAATCTCGTTACGCTCATTCAGACCGAAGAGACGCTGTTCACCGCCGAGGATCAACTCGCCATCGATCGGTTCAATCACATGCTGGCCGTCGTCAGCCTGTTCCAGTCCCTGGGCGGCGGTTGGCCGCCGGGGCCGCCCGGCCCCCGCGAGCCGCGGCAGCGCGACCCGTTCGGCGCCTTCTGGGTACCGTTGGATTAGCCCGGCTCCGTGCTAGCCCGGCTCCGTGTCAGCCGGGCGGCGTGTTAGCCGGAACTCCCTGGCAGCACCGCAAACCGCCCGCAGCACCGGGCGGTGTCTTGGAAGAGGAGAGGGCGGTTACGCCCCGAGCGGGTCGGCGGGCGCCGCGCGGGAGGGATCGGCGTCCTCGCGCCGTGCCTCGACGCGCTCTTCGTCCCGATCCGATTCTTCGGTGTTGCTCGGGGTCGCCTCCTCGACCGGCGGCGGTGCGGTCGGAAGGCGCACGGTAAACTTCGAGCCCTTTCCCTCCGCGCTTTCCACCACGATGTCGCCGCCGTGGAGGTCGACCACCATCTTCACGAGGTTGAGACCCACCCCGGTCCCGACGATCCCGGAGACATTGCTGCCGCGGTAATATCTCTCGAACAGGCGATCGACATCGCCGGGGGGAATGCCGAGCCCGGTGTCCTCGACGGAGACGATCGCCCGTCCGGCCTCGATCGCGGCGCCGACCGTGATCACACTGTCGCCCGGCGAATACTTGATGGCGTTGGAAAGGAGATTGTTGAACACCTGCGACAACAGCTTGGGATCGCCGACCATCGGCAGGCGCGAGGCGCCATAGCGCTCGACGATCTGGTATCCCGGCGCGATCTCATGATGGAGTTGGCAGATCTCGTGCAGCAGCTCGCGCAGGTCGAACTCCTGGGGATGGAAATAAAGGGCGGCTCCGCCTTCGATCAGCCGAGACGAGTTGAGCAGGTTGTCGATGAGATGGGTCATCCGCAGCACGGCGGCACGGACCTTGCCGGCGCGCGCGTTGATCTCGTCGGTCCGCAGCCGGTAGCCGGTCCTGATCAGCCGCTGGGCGTGGCCGTCGATGATCGTCAGCGGCGTCCGGAACTCGTGGGAGGCCATCGACACGAAGTTGCGCTGCATCTGGGTGAGATGCCGCTCCGCGGTGAGCTTCTCCTCGAGCATCGAGGCCTGCTGGGCGAGCCCGCGCTGACTGACCATGAGCTCGATCGCGTTGTTGCGGAACACCACGGCGGCGCGCGCCATTTCGCCGATCTCGTCGGGGCGTTCGGTGCCCTTGATGACGATGTCGGTGTCGTTCGCCGCGAGTCGGTGCATGCTGCCTGCGAGGTGCAGCAGGGGATTGGAGATCGAGCGGCCGACATAGAGCAGCGCCGCGACCACCAGCACGCCGCCGATGCCCATCGCGATGTTGATCAGGAGCGAGGCCTGCTGGTAGGCGACGGCGACCCGCGCGCTCGCTTCCTGGGCCTTGCTCACCGATTGCTTGGTCAACTGTCCGAGCGCGTCGCTCGCCTCGTTGTAGGCCCATCGCGAATTGGTCATGTAGAGGTTGACCGCGTCCGTCTTGCGGTCCCGGCGCGAGAGCTCCAGCACGCGATTGACGATCTCGCGATAGTCGTGCCAGCTCGCCCTGAACCGGGCATAGAGGTCGGCCTCGTCGGCATCGTGGTGCAGATGCTCGTAGCTGTACTGGGCCTGGGAGATCGAGCGGTCGAGCTCGGCCATCTCCATCTCGATGGCGGCGAGCTCGCTCGCGTTCGAGGACAATAGGTCGCTTCCCTCCGCGGCGCGGAAATCGGAGGTGAAGTTGTTGAGGTCGCCCAGCACCCGGGTGGTCGGGAGCCAGAGGTCGGCGATGCTCGCGGAGACGTTGTTGAAGTCGCGCAGGCGGGAAATGCTGAACATTCCGAGCACGATGATCAGCAGAAAGAAGAAGATGAATACCGCCGAAAGGTGGAATCGGATCGAACTGGGTTGAATCATCTCAATGGCCATGCTCAAGGGGCTGGAGTTGCGGGAATGCCCGCCGCGACGGCCGGTCTATTGAAATTTTAGCATTTTTGGGTTCGTTGGCCATATATACCTGCGGTGACGTTGGTGTTCCCACCGAAACTCCTCATGGCGTGACGCATGACCGAAGTGGCGAAGAAAATCCTGGTGATCGAGGACGACCGCGAGACGGCCGGGCTGATTGCCGAGGAACTCAGGGATAGAGGGTACGAGGTGCACGTCGCGTACGACGGCCGTGAAGGATTTGCGACTATTCTCAAGGCGATGCCAGACCTCGTCCTATCCGATATCAGCATGCCGGTCATGACCGGATTCGAGGTGCTGGAGCGGTTGACTGCGCTCGGCCCGCGATTCGGCAACATGCCATTCGTGTTCCTCACTGCACTGACCGATCGCGACAACGAGCTCAAAGGACGCCAGCTCGGTGCCGATGATTACGTGACGAAGCCGATCGATTTCGACGTGCTGGACGCCATCATCCATGCGCGTCTTTCACGGGTCGCCCGCCTGGAGATATGGCCGAAACAGGTCGAACTCAACGATCGGGAGATCGAGACGCTCACATGGGCCGCCCGCGGCAAGACCTCGGCCGAAATCGCCCAGATCCTCAACCTCACCAAGCGGACGGTGGATTTTCACATCGACAACGCCAGGGTGAAGCTCGGTGCCGCTACCCGCGTCGAGGCCGCCATCAAGGCGGCGACCGTACGGTTGATCGAGCCCTGACTGCGGGCATTGCGCAATCCGGCCGGCGGCAGATGGTATCTGCGTGCCGCACGCCCTCAGGGATGCCGGTATAGCGAACCGCCGATCGCAGAGCGATCCCTTGCCGGTCCTCCGATACCGCCGCCGGTCTGGTGCAGGCTCGTGCCGTTGATTCCGCTCACCGGCGGCCTGGGTGCGGCAGGTGTCGTCGCGACGTGAACCGGAGCAGGGTGCACGCCGGTCGTGCTCAGCCCGAGATTGTTTTTGGCGCCGCCCAATGTGGGGACCAATTCGGGGTGGACGGGCGCGGGCCTTGCCGCTCCAACCGTGGCCGAAAGGGCCGGCGAGAGCGGCATCGCCGCGCCGGCGGCGTTTCTCGCGTGCTCCGTTGTCGCCGCGGCAGGAGGATGCGCGGTGGGGACGGTCGGTGCCGGGACAGGTGGTCTCTTCTGGGCCGCGATGAGCGAGGTCCGCGCCGCGCGCCGGCGCAGGTTGGCGTAGCCGTCGTCCGGCCGCGTGAGGTCGATCGGACCGGCTGACTTGCTGTCCGTCGTCTTGCTGCGGTCGGCCGGCACCTTCGGCGTCGTCTTCTCAGCAGTCGTATCGATGCCACCCGCAGCATTGCCGCCTTCCGGCTTCGCTTGACCATTGGAGGTCGAGGCACCGCCAGCCTGCCCGGCGCCTTGGGCCGCCGGCTGGCCCGGGTGATGCGGGGCATGGCGTCCGGCGGCGAGGCCCGGGCCCGTGGCAAGGGTCACGCACGCCAGGGCCGCAACGATTCGCCAGCTCGTCGCCTGGGCGAATTTGCTCCTCATGACCGGGCTCCTGTTTTCACACTCGCCTGACGGCTTCACCGGCCGCGCGCAGGTCCTCAGATTTCTGCCAGATCGGCTTCGTCCTCGTGCACCGTCGGCGCCGGCTCGTCGCCGCTTCCCAGGAACAGGGTCTGCAGCGCGGGCACCACGACGAGCATGATCACCGGGCCGACCAGCATGCCGCCGACGACGACGACGGCGAGCGGCTTCTGCACCTGGCTGCCGATGCCGTTCGAGATGGCGGCGGGCAGCAGGCCGATACAGGCCGAGAGCGCGGTCATCAGCATCGGCCGCATCCGTTGCTCGGCGGCGTGGTACATCGCTTCGATCGTGCTCATGCCGCTGCTGGCGCGGACCTGGTTGAAATAGGTGATGATCAGGATGCCGTTCATCACCGACACTCCGAACAGCGAGACGAACCCGATCGCGCCGGAGATCGAGAAATCGAGGCCGGTGATGAGCAACGCGAAGATACCGCCGGCGATCGAGAACGGGATGCCGGCGAGCGCCAGGAGAGCGTCGCGGAGCGAGTTGAACAGGCCGTACAGCAGGACGAGGATCAGCAACAGGCTGATCGGCACGACGATCTCGAGACGCGCCTTCGCCTGCTGCAGCTCCTCGAACTCGCCCGCCCATTCGATGCGGTAGCCGTTCGGCAACGCGATGTTCTTGGCGATGCGTTCCTGCGCCTCCGTGACCGTCGAGCCCAGGTCGCGGCCGCGCACGCTGAACTTGATCGGAATGAAGCGGGCGTTGCGCTCGTGGAAGATGTACGAGGCGCCGGTGTCGAGCGTGATGGCGGCGAGCTCGCGCAGGGGGATGTAGGCGTTGGTGCCGTTCGAGGTCGTATAGCCGACCTTGACGTTGCCGACCGCAGCGAAGTCGCCCCGGTACTGCGGCGGCAGGCGCACGGTCACGTTGAACTGTCGCTCGGCCTCGAGCTGGGTGGTGGCGACGGTGCCGCCGAGCGCCGCCTGGACCACGGCATTGACGTCGCCCGAGTTCAGGCCGTAGCGCGCCGCCTTGTCGCGGTCGACCTTGACGTTGAGGTTCGGCTGGCCGAGCACGCGGAAGATGCCGAGATCGGCGACGCCCTTGACCTGATCCATCTCGGGCAGAACCTTGTTCGCGATCTCCTCGAGCTTGGCGAGGTCGGGGCCGACGATCTTGATGGAGTTCGCCCCTTTGACGCCGGACAGGCCTTCCTCGATGTTGTCCTGGATATATTGGGAGAAGTTGAAGGTGATGCCGGGGAACTCGGCGGCGAACTGATTCTGGACGTCCTCGACGAGCTTCTCCTTGGTCATGCCGGAAGCCCATTCGTCGAACGGCTTCAGGGGAACGAAGAACTCGGCGTTGTTGAAGCCGGACGCGTCGCTGCCGTTGTCCGGACGGCCATGCTGGGAGACCACGGTGATGACCTCGGGATGCGACATGATGATTTCGCGCATCCTGGTGACGGAGGGCATCGCAGCTTCCAGCGAGATGGTGGGCGGCATCGAGGCCCGGATCCACAGATTGCCTTCTTCGAGCGCCGGCAGGAATTCCGTCCCGAGCCGCGGCGCCAGGAGAGCCGTGAAGACGAGGAAGCCGACGCCGAACGCGACCATCAGCTTGCGATGGGTGAGCGAGAAGTGCAGGGCAGGGGAGTAGATCCGGCGCAGCGCCCGCACCAGGATGGTCTCGGTCTCCTCGATGTGCTCGGGAAGCAGGATCGACGCCAGCACCGGCGTGATGGTGAAGGTCGCAAGCAGTGCGCCGGCGAGCGCAAAACCGTAGGTGCGGGCCATCGGGCTGAAGATCTGGCCTTCGACCCCCTGCATGGTGAACAGCGGCACGAAGGCGGCGACCGTGATCGCCGCCGAGAAGAACACGGCGGTATCGACCTCCATCGCACTGATCAGGATCATGCGCATCCGGTCGGTCCACGCGCTCGCATGGCCGCCGCCGGAGGCGCCGGTCTTGGTCGGATCGGGGCCCCAGCGCTCTTCGGCGAGATTTTGCAACAGCGCCTGGCGCTGCTCCGGTCTCGCTTGGAAATTGCGGAACACGTTCTCCACCAGGATCACGGCGGAATCGACGATGATGCCGAAGTCTACGGCGCCGACCGACAAGAGGTTGGCGTCCTCGTTCATCAGCACCAGAATGATGATGCTGAAGAACAGCGCGAACGGAATGTTGACCCCGACGATGATGGCGCTGCGCAGATCGCCGAGGAACACCCACTGGATAAGGAACACCAGGGCGCACCCGAAGATCAGGTTGTGCAGGACCGTGTGCGTCGTCACGTTGACCAGAACCGTGCGGTCGTAGAACGGAACGACCTTGACCCCCGGCGGCAGTGAGCCGTCGCTGTTGATCTTTTCGACCTCGCGTTCGATGCGCGGCACCACGTCGTTGGTGTGCAGCGTCCGGTTCATCACCAGGATCGCTTCGACCACGTCGTCCTCTTTGTCGCGGCCAGCCTTGCCGAGCCGCGGCACGTAGCCGATGGAGACCTTCGCCACGTCTTTGACCTGGATCGGCACGCCGTTCGACTGGGCGAGCGAAATGCTCTCGATGTCGTTGACCTTGTACCCTTGCGTGAGGTCCGTGCTGCCGCCGCTGTCGATGAGTCCGATACCGCGCACGTTGACCGATTGCTGGCCGAAATTGATGGTGCGGCCGCCGACATTGACGTTGGAGTTTCCGATCGCCGCGATCACCTGGGGGATGGTGACGTTGTAGGCGTCGAGTTTATGGAGGTCGACCTCGACGTCGTACTGCTTCGTCGTGCCTCCCCAGGTGTTGACCTGCACGACTCCCGGCACCGTCAGGAAGCGGCGTTGCAGGATCCAGTCCTGAACGGTGCGCAGGTTGGTCAGTCCGAAATTCGGCGGCCCGACCACCTGATAGCGGTACACCTCGCCGACGAGGCTCGATGCCTGGATCTGCGGCAGTACGTTGTTCGGAAGGTTGACGTTCTGCTGCAACGACAGCGCCGCCTGGGTGACCGCGAAGTAGTAGTCGATGCCGTACCTGAAGGTGACGCGCACGAACGACAGTGCGTAGAACGAGGTCGAGCGGATGATGTCGACGCCGGGCGTGGGAGAGAGGCCCACTTCCATCGGAATCGTATAGTAGCGCTCCATCTCTTCGGCGGACTGACCCGCGGCCTGCGCGGTGATCTCGAGAATCACCGGCGCCGGATTGGGATACGCCTCGATGTTGAGCTTGCTGAAGGCGAGAAGTCCGGCGGCGACGAAAACCAGCACGCCGAGCAGGACGATCGGACGGCGCGTCAATCCAAATACGATCAGGCTCTTGAGCACGATTAACCCCGGATCATCGCGCGCCCGGCCGAACGCTTCGCGCCGTCAGCGCGAGGCGATCGCAAGCGCGTTGCTCAGGAAAAGAGCGCCTTCGGTCGCCACCAGCTCTCCGCCCTGAATGCCGGAGAGAACCTGCATGTAGCCTTCATTCTGAAGGCCGATCATGACGACGCGCTTGGTGAAGCGGCGACGGTCGGCGGTGACCCAGACGGTCATGGTGCCGTCGCCTTCGCGCACCACGCCGTCGAGCGGAATGGCGAGCGAGTGTTCCGGCGCGCCGGTGGTGATCACGTAGTTCGCGAACATGCCGGCGCGCAGCTCGTGCTCGGGATCTTCGATTTCGGAGCGCACCAGCATGCGCCGGGTGGTGGGATCGACCATCGACGAGATTGTCGTGATGTGCCCGCGGAAGATCCGGTTCGGAAAGGAGAGCACGCTCACCCTGACCTCCTGGCCGACCTTGAAGGCGGGGGCGTCGCTCTCGGTGACGTTGGCGAGCATCCACATGGTGGAGATGTCGACGACGGTGAACGGCGCCGGCGGATTGCCCGGCTGCACGTAGAGCCCGGGGGAGGCGTTTCGCGCGGTGATTCGGCCGGAAATCGGGCTCGCGACGACGAGGGTCGGGTCGACCTTGCGTTCGGCGATCATGCGGTCCATTTCGGCGTCGGTCTTGCCGAAAATGCGGACGGAATCGCGGGCGGCACGCAGCGCGCCCTCGGCGGTCTGCTGGTCGGAGACCGCCTGTTCGAGGTCCTTCTGGGAGATCGCCCGCGTCTCGTAGAGCGACTTGAGGCGCGCCAAGTTCCTGGTGGTGAGCTGCAGGACGGCGGCGGCCGAGATCAGGGTCGAGCTCGCCTGAAGGAGATCCGGGCTGTCGATGGTGAAAAGGAGCTGGCCCTTCTTCACCTCATCGCCGATCTTGGCGAACAGCCCGATGATGCGGCCCGGATAGGGCGTGAAGACCTGCGTCAGCAGGTCCTCGTTGAAATCGATGCTGCCGACCGCACTCTTCTCGATCGGAAAGTCGCGCATCTCGATCGTCTCGACCTTGACGCCTTTGAGCTGGCTCTCGGCGAGCTCGACGCTGTCGGGCGGCGGTGCGTTCTGACGCTTTGGTCGGAGACTCCGTCGATTCGACCGCGTTGGCGATGCCACCCTCGAGCCTGGGAGCGCTGCCGTACTTGACGGCGAAGAAGGCGCCGACGACGAAGCTCAACGCCGCAAGCCCGGCGGCCGCGCCTATGGTGATGGTGCGCCCTGGATTGGTCATGAATCGACGCGCTGCAAACCCTGATCTTCAGGCATGTCATGAGATGACATGCACTCGGTAGCTTCTACCGACACTGATGATGTTGCCTACTGTGATTGATCACATTGCAGCGGGCGGTGCCTGAATATCGCGCTATGGCTCAATTAATCGGCCGACGGCCGCCTTGATGGCAGCCTGAGTCCGGGTGGCTGCCCCGAGCTTCACCCGGGCATTGTCGAGATGAAAATCGATGGTTCGCTTCGACAGCTCGAGAATCTCGGCGATCTGCGCGGACGTCTTGCCGCGTGCGACCCATGTCAGCGTGTCGATTTCGCGGTCGTTAAGCATGACGAGCTTCGGCCACACATCGTTGCGGGCGACGCCGGCCAATCGCGCATTGATGATCATGTGGAGCCGCTCGAAGTCGATCGGCTTGGTGATGTAATCGTCCGCGCCCAGCCGACGTCCGCGCAACTCGTCTTCCCGCCCGGCCATCGCAGTGAGAAAGATGAAAGGTATTCGCCCAAGTCGTGGCGCGAGCTCGGTCAAGCGCTCCAACACCTCGAAGCCGGTCATCACGGGCATGTTGATGTCGCAAAGGACGAGGTCCGGCATCTCCTTGAGAATGGCGATGAAACCCTCGTGCCCATCGTACTTCGCAATTACGTCGAAGCGGCGGTCGGCGAGCTCTTCCACGATCAAGGCAGCAGTCTCGCGGTCATCCTCGATGCAGAGGATTTTCTTTGGTTCCACGGCGCCAATTCGCTGCAAGAACGACACCTCTGCACCCGCCCGAGGTTTTTCCGTGTAGTGAAGAAGCAAAAATGCGTAAACTGTCACCAATGTCAGAGACCACTGATATAAATAACAGTCCGCGAAAATCGAAATGACTTGATGCCTGAGATCGCGGCTTCGCCTCGCTAGCGCAGCCGGTTTTCGCTCTATAGTCAGTGTTTTCCCAAAGCATTGCGGCCGATCACTGCAGTCGGCGCATGCGTGGCACCTCCACCGAGTATGGCTGCGCCGGTCGCCGGGCGCCCCATCTGCGACCCGTTCAAACCGCCCCTGGCGGTGAGCGGAGATGCCGAAACGTGTGGAGCGACTGAATGGATGCCGCCGACGCCGACCGGACCCGTCTTCACGGCGTTAACGCCGGGGCCGGCCAAGCCCGGACCATGCATCGGCCCGGTCACATTGCCCGACGGGCCCGGCGCCGGAAGGCCGATCGCGTTCCTTGCCGGTGCCGCGAGCGTCTGTGTTCCGGCTGCCGGCGCGTGCGTCATCGTCGCCGGTGACTGCGGAGCGGCGAGGAGTTTTGCCTTCTCCCCCGGCGTCGACGAAGCGTGCTGGCCACTCGCATTCGTCGCTGCTGCGCAGAGGGCGATCACGCTCACGATCAATCCGAGCCGGGTCAAGTCGATCTCCACGAAATCTCGCTACCGTCGTGGCAGCGCCGACTTAAGTCGAAGCAAGGTCACGCTCACCTTCGTTCATGGCAGGACGCCGCCGTCGCCTCCAGTCGAGGATCAAGCTCATCACCGCGGGAACGACGACGAGGAGCAGAATCGGCCCGACCAGCATGCCGCCGACGACCACGGTCGCGAGCGGCCGTTGAACCTGGCTGCCGATGCCGGTCGATACCGCGGCAGGAAACAGACCGATGCAGGCCGACAGCGCCATCATCATGATCGGACGCATCTGCTGGCTCGCCGCCTCGAACATCGCGTCCATCGTACTCATGTTGTGAGAATAGACGCGATGGTAGGCGGAAATGATGAGAATGCCGCTCATCACCGAGACGCCGAACAGCGACACGAAGCCGATCGCGGCGGAGATGCTGAAATTCAGGTCCGAGATGTAGAGGGCGATGAGGCCGCCGGCCGTGGAGAACGGGATGCCCAGCAACGCCATGAGCGAATCCCGCAGCGAGTTGAACAGGCTGTAGAGGAGCACCAGGATGAGGACCAGCGCCACCGGGACGATCAGGGCGAGCCGCTTCTGCGCCTGCTGCATGCCCTCGAACTCGCCGGCCCACTGAATGCGATAGCCGACGGGCAGCGTCACGTTTTGCGCGATCCGCTGCTGCGCCTCCTCCACCGCACCCGCGAGGTCGCGCCCGCGCACGCTGAACTTGATCGGGACATAGCGCTGGTTTCGTTCGTGATAGATGTAGGACGATCCGGTATCCATGGTGATGTTGGCGAGTTCGCTCAACGGTATGTAGGCGTTCCCCGTCGTGGTCTGATAGCCCACTTTGATATTGCGGATCGCCTCGATGCTGTCGCGGAAATCGGACTTCGCCCGCACCGTCACATTGAACTGCCGGTCCGCCTCCAGGAGCGTCGTCGCCACCGCTCCGCCGGTCGCGGCCTGAACGACGGTGTTGATGTCGGAAACGTTGAGCCCGTAGCGGGCCGCCTTCACGCGGTCGATCGTGATGTTCAGGTTGGGCTGGCCGAGCACCCAGAATATCCCGAGATCGGTGATGCCTTTCACCTGCGCCATTTCGTGCATCGACTGCGCAGCGAGCTTCTCCAGCGTCACCAGATCGGGACCGATGATCTTCGCCGAATTGGCGCCGCGCACGCCCGAGAGGCCTTCCTCCACATTGTCCTGGATGTATTGGGAGAAATTGAACCCGATGCCGGTGAACTCCTTGGCGAACTGGGTCTGGAGCTCATCGATCATCTTCTCCTTGTTCATGTCCGAGGGCCACTCGTCGAACGGCTTGAGCGGCACGAAGAACTCGGCATTGAAGAATCCCGCGGCGTCGCTGCCGTTGTCCGGCCGACCGTGCTGCGAGACGACGGTGATGACTTCGGGGTACTTCATGATGAGCTCGCGGATGCGGTTGACGATCGGCATGCCGGCCTCGAGCGAAATGGTCGGCGGCATCGTCGCGCGGATCCACAAATTGCCTTCCTCCAGCGCCGGCAGGAATTCGCCGCCGAGCCGTGAGCCGATGAAGCCGCTGACCACGAGGAAGGCGGCCGCGGCCACCATCACCATCCCGCGATGGCTGAGCGACCAGTTGAGCACCGGCGTATAGACCGCCCGCAACACCCGTACCAGGAAGGTCTCGGCTTCGTGAATGTGCTCGGGCAGAAGCAGTGAAGCGAGGCAAGGCGTGACGGTGAAAGTCGCGATCAAGGCCCCGATGAGCGCGTAGGCGTAGGTGCGGGCCATCGGGCTGAAGATCTGGCCCTCGACGCCCTGCATGGTGAAGAGCGGGATGAAGGCCGCGACGATGATGGCGGTGGAGAAGAACACCGCCTTGTCGATCTGCAGCGCGCTGACGAAGATCAGGCGAAGGCGATCGGTCCAGCCCTCCGGGCCCACGGCGCTCAGCGAGCCGGTCGGATCGGTGCCCCATTTGCCCTCGGCGAGCTCCTGGAGCAGCAGCTGCCGCCGCTCGGGGCTCTCCTGGAAATTCCGATAGACGTTCTCGACGAGGATCACCGCGGCGTCGACGATGATGCCGAAATCCACCGCACCGACCGACAGGAGATTGGCGTCCTCGTTGCGCGCCACCAGGATGATGATGCTGAAGAACAGGGCGAACGGGATGTTGATGCCGACGATGATGGCGCTGCGCAGATCGCCGAGAAACAGCCACTGCACCACGAAGATCAGAATGAATCCGAATAAAAGGTTGTGCATGACCGTCTTCGTGGTCACGGCGACGAGGGTGGTGCGCTCGTAGAACGGCACGACCTTCACACCCGGCGGCAGGGTCCCGTCCGAGTTTATCTTTTCGACTTCCACTTTGATGCGCGCAGCCACGTCGTTGGTGTGCAGCGTGCGGTTCATCACCAGGATTGCGGCCACCACGTCGTCTTCGCTGTCGCGCCCGGCTTTGCCGAGCCGCGGCACATATCCGACGTAGACCGTGGCGACGTCCTTGACCTGGACCGGAACGCCGTTGAACTGGGCGAGGACGATGTTCTCGATGTCGCCGACGTGGTAGCCCTGCGTCAGATCCTGGGAGCCTCCGCTGTCCATCAGACCGACGCCGCGGATGTTGACGGATTGCTGGCCGATATTGACCGTGCGCCCGCCGACATTGACGTTGGCATTGGCGACCGCGTTGACGACCTGGGGCAGGGTCACGTTGAAGGCGTCGAGCTTATGCAGGTCGACCTCGACCTGGTACTCCTTCGTGGTGCCGCCCCACGTGTTGACCTGCACGACGCCCGGCACCGAGAGGAAGCGCCGCTGGAGAATCCAATCCTGGACGGTGCGCAGGTTGGTCAACCCGAAATGGGGCGGTCCGACCACTTGATAACGGTAGATCTCGCCGACGAGGCTCGATCCGAGAATTTGCGGGGTGACGTTGTTCGGCAGGCTGACGTTCTGCTGGAGATTGATCGCGGCCTGGGTGAGGGCGAAGTAATATTCGACGCCGTAGTAGAAGGTGACGCGTACGAAGGAGAGCCCGTAGAACGACGTCGAACGGATGTTCTCGACACCGGGTGTCGCGGCGAGCCCGACTTCCATCGGGATCGTGTAATAGCGCTCCATTTCTTCGGCCGACAGGCCGGCGGTTTGCGCGGTGATCTCCAGGATGACCGGCGCGGGATTCGGATAGGCCTCGATGTTGAGCCTCATGAAGGCGATGAGGCCGCCGCCCACGAACATCATGAGAATCAAGAGGACGATCGGCCGCCGCGTCAGTCCGAACGTGAGCAGGCCTTTGATCAACGGGGCGTCTCCGATTGCGCCGGCATAGGTCCGGCGTTCCTATTGGCCCGAGCCGCGCTACTGTGCCGCGATGGTCAGGGCGTTGCTCAGGAAGATGGCTCCTTCGGTGGCGACGAGTTCGCCCGCCTGAAGCCCTTCGATGACTTGGTCGTAGCCGTCGCGCACCAGCCCGATCCGTACCGGACGCTTGGTGAAACGGCGGCGGTCGGCGGTGATCCATACGCTCATGGTGCCGTCGCCCTCGCGCACCACGCCGTCGAGGGGAATGGCAACCGAGCGCATCGGCGTGCCGGTCCGGATGACGAAAGTCGCGAACATGCCCGCCCGCAGCTCATGCTTCGGGTCGGCGATTTCGGAACGCACCAATAGCCGGCGCGTATTGGGGTCGACGGCGGAGGCGATGGTGGTGACGTGCCCTTCGAATACCCGATTCGGGAAGGCCAACACGGACACACTCACTTCTTGACCGACCTTGAAGGCCGGGCTGTCGCCCTCGGTGACGTTGGCGAGCATCCACATGGTCGAGATGTCGGCCACCGTGAAGGGCGCCGGCGGATTGCCGGGCTGCACGAAGAGGCCGGGTGCGGCATTGCGCGCGGTGATTCGGCCGGCGATGGGCGACCCGACCACGAGCGTCGGGTCGACGCGCCGCTCGGCGACCATGCGGTCCATCTCGGCTTCGGTCTTGCCGAAGATGCGCACCGAGTCGCGGGCGGCGCGCAGGGCGCCCTCGGCGGTTTGGTGGTCCGATGTCGCCTGCTCGAGCTCCTTCTGGGAAATGGCCCGGGTGTCGAAGAGATTCTTCAGGCGCGCGAGGTTCTTGGTGGTGAGCTGGAGAACACCCGCGGCGGAGATCAGCGTCGAGCTGGCCTGGAGCAGGTCCGGACTATCGATGGTGAAAAGCAGCTGGCCCTTCTTGACCTCGTCCCCGACCTTGGCAAACAGCCCGTTTATCCTGCCCGGATACTGAGTAAACACCTGGGTCAGCAACTCTTCGTTGAAGTCGATGCTTCCGATCGCGGTCTTTTCGATAGGAAATTCACGCTCTCCCGCAGCCTCGACCTTCACGTATTTGAGTTGTGTCTCGGATAGCTCCACGCTGTCGGCCGGGAGAGGGGGGCCGCCGCCACCCTTGGTCGACTCAGGGGATTCGACGGCATGGGCAACCCCGCCTGCCAATCTCGGCGCGCCCCCGTAGCAGATCGCGAAATACACACCCGCCGCGAAGCTCAGGATTGAAAGGCCAACGGCCGCGCCGATCGTCGTGGTGCGTCTCGGATTCCTCATATGGATCATGCCGCGGTGACGATGGGCGCCTGATGGGGATACAAGCCTGCGCTCGCAATAATAACAGGTCTACTGCGACAAATATCAGCGACTTGCAATGGTGCTGTGGCAGTGTGCCGAGCGCATTTTTTTCGGCTTTTTGTCAGCCTCTTAAGCGACGCTGCTCCGGTCATGCTCGCGGGCGAGATGCAGAACATGCACGCCCCCTCGCCGGGTAGCGCTCCGCGCCGCGGCCAGGGGCCTGCGTCCACAATTGCCTCGTTTTGGCACATCGAATACCCCCGGCCCCTTTTCTTTCGTGTGTCCAAAAGGATGCAGGGGGGAAGATTCCCTCTCCGGGTGGCAGAAATTACAGTTCCTGATATGGCCTTTCCGATCGTACCGTTAATAATGCGTTAAGTTTCGTGAGCCGCGGTTCCGGCGGCTCACCAAGCGCGTGGGTGGGTGTGGATGTTCTGGAAGCAAGCGCCGGTCATCGTTGCCTTGATCGGAGCTGCGATGCTGGTTTCCAGCTGCGCAGTGGGACCGAACTTTGCCGCCCCGGCCGTCCCCGAGGCGTCGCGCTACACCAAGGAGCCGCTGGCTCCGAGCACCAGCTCCGCGCCGGTGAAGGATGGCCAGGCCCAGCACTTCGTGAACGGCCGCGACCTTCGTGGCGACTGGTGGACCCTGTACCATTCGCCCGGGCTCAATGCGGTGGTTGGCAGGGCGTTGGAAGGTAATCCCAACCTGCAGGCGGCCATCACGGCGGTGCGGATCGCCAAGGAACTCACTTACGCCGAGCAGGGCAAATTCTTCCCGAGCGCGCAGGCGAACTTCAATCCGACCCGCCAGCAGCTCGCCCAGTCGGTCGCTCCGACCCTGAACAACGGGGCCCAGCGGTTCGATCTCTACACGGCGCAGGTGCTGGTGTCCTACAGCCTCGATATTTGGGGCGGCGAGCGCCGCTCCATCGAGTCGCTGCAGGCGCAGGAAGATTCCCAGCGGTTCATGGTTGAGGCCGCCTACATCACGCTGACCACGAACATCGTCATCGCCGCGATCCAGGAGGCCTCGTTGCGCGGCCAGATCGACGCGACCAACCAGCTCATCGGCATCAACAGCAAGATGCTGGAGCTATTGCGCCGCCAGTTCATGGAAGGCTACGCGAACCGCAACGACGTCGCGCTGCAGGAGGCGCAGCTTGCGCAAACCAGGACCACCCTGCCGCCGCTGCGCAAGGCTTTGGCGCAGCAGCGCAACCTCCTCGCGGCGCTCGGCGGCAGGCTGCCGGCGGACGAGCCGAAGGAGACCTTCAACCTCGCGACGCTGACCCTGCCGACCGAGCTTCCGGTCAGCCTCCCGTCGCAGCTCGTCCAACAGCGTCCCGACGTGCGGTCCGCCGAGGAGCTCCTGCATTCGGCGAGCGCCCAGATCGGCGTCGCCACCGCCAACATGTTGCCGAACATCACGCTCAACGCCGTTGGTGGTTATCAGCAGCCCTTCCTTCCCGGCCTGCTCGCCCCGGAGAACGCGTTTTGGCTGATCGGTGCCAACGCCACCCACACGCTGCTGGACGGGTTCTCGTTGCTGCACCAGCGTCGCGCGGCGGATGCTCTCTACGATCAGGCGGCGTGGAACTACCGCTCGACGGTGGTGACCGCATTCCAGAACGTGGCGGACGCCTTGCGCGCCATCCAGAGCGATGCCGATGCGCTCAAGGCGGCCACCGACTTCGAGCGCGCCTCGAAAACGAGCCTCGATCTTGCGCAACAGCAGATGGCGAGCGGCAACGCCAACTTCCTCTATCTGCTGCAGGCCCAGATCAACTACGAGAACGCGATCATCGGACGGATCGTGGCACAGGCCAACCGCCTCACCGACACGGCAGCGCTGTACATGGCGCTCGGTGGAGGCTGGTGGAATCGCGAGGGTCCGCCGCCCGAAATGAAGATCGACGTAGTGACGGCGCAGATCGTGCCTTACGGGGCGCGGCCATGAAGGGGAACGGGAGCGCGGCGCTCGCGGCCGCAACGACGCACGAGTGGGAGCATGGGGTGGAACGTGCCATGAAGAGAATCTTGTCTTGGGGACTGGCGCTTACCGCGTTGCTCGTCGCAGGCGCGGCGAGTGCAACCGACATCTTTTCCGCCGCGCCGGCCTATCCGTCGGCGTTCTCGCCGGTCCCGTATTACAACTGGACCGGCCTTTATGTCGGGGTCAACGGTGGGTATGGCTTCGGCAACCCCAACTGGTATGACGCCGAGGATGGGATCGGCGGAGCCTACAACGCGAGGAGTGGTCTCGTCGGCGGCACGATCGGTTATAATGCGATGACGCTCGCCCCGTTCGTGGTCGGCGAGGAAACCGATCTCGGTGTCTCACGGTTCCGCACCTTTATCGCGCCGCCCTCGTGCGGACCAGGGTGCGAGTTCAGGAGCGATTGGGTGGGGACGGCCCGCCTGCGCTTCGGCGTCGCGCTCGATCCGTTCCTGCCCTATGTGACGGGTGGCCTGTCATTCGCCCAGCTGTCGACCAACATCATCGGCCTCCCGTTCAGCGACCAGTCGAAGATCAATATGAGCTGGGTTGTCGGTGCCGGTGTCGAATATTTGCTGTGGGATCGCTGGAGCGCCAAGATCGAATATCTCTATATCGACAGCAGCGGCATCACCTGCGACACCGCCTGTGGAACCGCAAGCTTCCCGTCCGGCCTAGGAACGACCACGTTCAATCTGCATGAGAGCGTGGTCAGGTTCGGATTGAACTACCGGCTGTGGAATTTCTATTGATCGTCGGGGCGGCGGGCCATTTCCAGCACCGCCGCCGAGGTGATCACGGGACGGCGTCCATCGCGGGACGGCGCCCATAACGGGACGGCGCCGGCGCGCTCGCCGCGCCGACAGTGGCTACGCCAAACTCAGGCTGGTTTGCCGCCGTTTTTCTTGCATTCGGAGCGGAAGGCCTTGCGCTCCTTGCCATGCAGGCCCTTTGCGGTCGCCTGGTCGGAGCAGGTCTTCGAGATCGCCTTCTTGTCGGCCTTGTCGCCCGCAGCAACTGTAGCCGCGGGCGGCTTGGTATCCGTCGCCGGGGCCTGAGCAAGCGCCGTGCCGGCACCGAGCACAAAAACCGCCACCGCCAGCGTCAATCCGCGAGACGACCTCATCGCAACCTCCTCGACTTCGTTACAGACCCGACCCTAACGGTCCAAATCGATAGTTCAAGGCGATTGCAGACGATTCCGGCCGCAGCAAGTCCTAGCGAGTGGCCGTGTTCGGCTGCTGCTGTTTCTGCGCCGCATGATGGCGTCCGATGAGGCAACCGGCGGCAGCACCGAGCAGGCCGTGGTGTCCGGCATAATGGCCGGCGACGCCGCCGACCAATGCACCCTTTATGCAGCCTTTGGCCTCGGACACGGAGGGTGCGAGAAGCACGAGAGAAGCGAGGACGGCACCCGACGCGACTTTGAACATAGTGGGCTCCTTGTTCGGTGAGCGAAGTTCCGCCGCCGAAAATGAATTCAGCGCGATTTAGTTCCCGTTGGCGTGCTGGACGCGCCGTTCGAGAGGATGAATTGCGAAATCGATCACCTTGCCGAAGCGCAGCACCTTGATCGCGACGGTCTGATCGATGCGCGTGCCGTCGAGCAGGCGCACGAGATCGTCGATCCCCGCGATCTGATCGGTGCCGAGGCCGATGATGATGTCCTGGGTTTCGAGCCCCGCCGTGGCCGCCGGGCTCGCCGCCTCGATCCCGGTGACGAGAACGCCGAGCCGGTTGACGAGGCCGGCTTCGATCGCATAGCGGCGCGGCACCGGGACGGTCTGCGCGGTGACTCCGATATAGGCCCGCCGCACCCGGCCGTGACGAATGAGCTCGCCCAGCACGAACTGCGCGGTGTTGCTCGCGACGGCGAAGCAGATGCCCTGGGCGCCGGCAATCACCGCGGTGTTGATTCCCACCACCTCGCCGCGGGTGGAGACGAGGGGACCACCGGAATTTCCGGGATTGAGCGCGGCATCGGTCTGCACGACGTCTTCGATCAGCCGTCCGTTCGATGCCCGCAGCGACCGGCCGAGCGCGGATACCACGCCCGACGTCACGGTGAACTCGAAGCCGAGCGGGTTGCCGATCGCGATCACCAGTTGGCCGCGGCGCAGCCGCTTGGAGTCGCCGAGCGCGGCCGACGGCAGCTGGCGCACGGCGTCGGCGCGCAGCAGCGCGAGGTCGGTGTCGCGGTCTTCGCCGAGCACCCGCGCCTCCATGACGCGGCCCTCGCTGTCGGTCAGGCGAAGCTCGCGATGGCCGTTGACCACATGGCTGTTGGTCAGCACGAGCCCGTCGGGCGAGATGATGACGCCGGACCCGAGGCCGCCGGAGTTGCGTCCCTGGCGCGGCGTCTCGACCCGCACCACCGCCGGACCGATCTTGTCGACCACCGCTGCGATGCCCTCGGACAGGGTGTCGAGCACGGCAATCGCCGCCTCCGCCGGACGGGCGTCCGGGCGGTCGCCGCCGGTGGGCGTCGCCGCTTCGGGAAAGTCATGATGAGTGTCGAGCATGATGCCTATGTAAGGGGGCGCGCCCCATTTGGAAGATGCGCGTTCGCGGCGGGACGGCGTCACACCATGATCAGGCCGGTCCGCAGCGCGATGGCGACCGCTTCGAGGCGTCCGCTGGCGCCGAGCTTCTCGGTCAGCGATGCGACATGGAATTTTGCGGTGTGCACGGAGACGCCGAGCGCCCGCGCGATCGTCTTGTTGGAAGCGCCCGCGGCGAGCAGCGCCAGCACCTCGCGCTCACGCGCCGTGAGGGCGACGCCTTCTGCTTCTCGAGCTTCTTCTTCGGGGTCGGCGGGGTCGAATGCTTCAGCCCAGCGCCCGGTCGCGGTGGGATCGGCCGCACCCCGGGCCGGAGCGACGGCAAGCCCCGCGGCGACCACGGTGATTGCGGCGCCGAGCAGTGTCGCATCGACGTCCGGCGGCAGGACCGCGCGGACGTCGATCCGCCATTCCGCCGCTTCCTCCGCCTGCGCCAGGGCGATCACCGGTCCGCCGATGTCACCGGCATGGTCGGCAATGGTGACGTCGGCCTCACCGCCCCGACCCGCCGGGAAATCCCCCGCTTGCCGAAGCACCAGCATGATGCGCTCGCGCAAAACCGGGTCCGCGACGCGAACTGCGACGCTCGCCTGGGCGTTGCCGGGGGAGGGGCGCGGACACCGATCAGCCGTGAGGCCGCGCGGCGATGGTGACCTCGAGTTTCGTCGGTGCGCCGGCGCGCAGGATTTCGATTGCCGCCCGGCGTCCGACGCTGTCGGGACCGAGCCGCTGGTAGACCGCGCGCACGCCGGTCACCGCTTCGCCGTCCATGGCGACGATGATGTCGCCCTGCTTGAGGCCGCCGGCGTGTGCCGGTCCCGACGGATCGATGGTGACCACCATCGCGCCGCGCCGGTGATGCTCTCCTTCGCGGACCGGGACCGATTGCAGCGACACGCCGAGATAGCCGCGCGCCACATGCCCCGTTTCCTTGATGGTTGCGACCACCCGCGCGATTGTCGCTGTCGGAATAGCGAGCACGCGGCGGCGTGGGCCGTGAACGGCCATGCCGATCAATGCGCCGTCGGGGGTGACGAGCGCGCCGCCCTCGGCGGTCATCGCAAGGCGCAGATCGAAGCGCAGCCGCGCGTCGATTTTCCCGCCATGGGAGCTGTGCCATGGACCGCCGGCGAGGGCGACGATCCCGAACGCGGCGATGACGTCGCTTTCAGTTCGCCCGACGGCGACCGCGAGATGGCCGGCGCGCAGCTCCGACGCGGCGCCCTGAGCGATCGGCCGCGCGTCGCCGGCAAAGCGCAGCACGGCGATGTCGGTCGAGGGATCGCGTCCGGCGAGCGTCGCCTCGACGCGGCGTCCGTCGGCAAGCGTGAGTGCGAGATCGGCGTCGCGCGCAACGGTCTCCTCGGCGGTCACGACGAGGCCGGGCTCCCATACGATGCCGCTCGAGGGAAGGCGGCCGCGGCCGTGCACGGCGACGATCGCCGGGGATGTCGCATCGATCGTTGCGGCGAGATCGCGCGAGAACTGGGACAGGGCGTTTGCCATTGGCTCCTCCATGTTGGAATGGAAGGTGGGCGCGCCGCCCGCCACACACAACTGACCGGATGGCTAGGGTAGCGTTTCGAGGCATATCGGGCAACCCGTAGGATGGGTTGAGCGCAGCGAAACCCATCGGGGGCCGTGAAGTGATGGGTTTCGCAAGAGCTCAACCCATCCTACGAGACTGGGGTCGCGGAAACGCCGCCGACGCCGCGCACGCGGCGCGCGTTCCGCCTTGCCTTTTCGCGGACCGTGGCCCAGAACGATGCGCCAAATCCGCGAGCGAGGGGCAGGAGCATGGTGGATTTTCGTGCGGCCCGGCGGGCCATGGTCGACGGTCAGATCCGCACCAATGGTGTGACCAACCTCGATCTCATCGGCGCGATGCTGGATGTTCCGCGGGAAGCCTTCGTGCCGGAGCGGCAGGCGGCCTTGGCCTATCTCGACCGCGACCTGCCGCTCCCGTCAGACAGCGGAGCGCCGCGCTACCTCATCAAGCCGGAGGTGACCGCGAAGCTGATCCAGGCCGCCGACGTGATGCCGCAGGATCGTGTGCTGGTGGTGGGCACCGCCACCGGCTATTCGGCCGCGATCATGGGTCGGCTCGCCGCTGCGGTCGTGGCGCTCGAAGTCGACCCCGGCCTCGCGGAGATGGCCCGGACGAATTTGCGGCATGTCGGTGTCGCCAACGTGACGATCGTGACCGGGTCACTGTCCGCGGGTTGGCCTGCCGGGGCGCCCTACGACGTCATCCTGGTCGAGGGCGGCGTCGAGACCGTCCCGGAGGCATTGTTCGACGAGCTTTCGGCGGGCGGACGGCTGATCACCGTCCTCTACGAGGGCCGCGGCGATGCGGCCGGGCCCATCGACGGCAAGGTGGGGAAGGCGACGCTCTACCGGGACGTGAAGGGCGAGGTGGGCGGTCGCGCTTTGTTCGATGCCTCGGCGCCGCTGTTGCCCGGCTTCGCCAAGGCCCGCGCCTTCGTCTTCTAGAAACGCCCGAAAAGCAGTGCCTGACCGCATCTCGCACCCGCAAAAATAGCTGTGTGCGTAGCAATATTTCGCCGGTATGGCGGTGTTGCCGTTGTGCGCCAGTCCGCATTTTTCGACCCCTCGCTAGCGGAACCCTGTTTTGCACGCCGCGGCGGTTGTCTATGGTGCGCGTCGGTGGCGTAATCAGTATGGGGCGAGGCGCCGTTTCGCGCCGATGTAGTGGGGAATGCCTTTGGGTGCCGGGGTTCGACGGCGGTGGGTGGCTTACGGTGTGGTCGTCGCGTTGGCGACCAGCCAGACGAGCGTGCACGCCGATACTTTGCCGGGCGCACTGATCCAGACCTATACGTGCAACCCGCAGCTCAATTCGCAGCGCGCAGTGGTGCGTGCGACCGACGAAGGCGTTCCGCAGGCGCTGTCAGGCTATAAGCCGCGCGTCACGGCGACCGCATCGACGGGACAGCAGTACACCACGGGCGTGTCGCGAACGGCGTTCTCGGCGACCCAGGTCGGTACCGGCTCGCCGCTCGTCGGGACTTCGAACTATCCGCGCGTCGGCGCCGGCTATACCCCGAGCAGCGTGGGCGTGACCGTCAACCAGACCGTCTACAACGGCATGCAGACGGCGAATCGCACACGTCAGGCCGAATTGAACACATCGATCGCCCGCGAGACACTGCGGGTGACCGAGCAGACCATCCTGCTCAACGGCGCCACCGTCTACATGGATCTATTGCGCGACACCGCGCTGCTCGAACTGCAACGGCGCAACGTCGAGGTGCTGCAGGAACAATTGCGACAGACCCGTGACCGCTTCATCGTCGGCGAGGTTACGCGCACCGACGTCGCCCAGGCCGAAACCAACTTGGCGGCCGGCCGCGCGCAGGTGCTCGTCGCCGAGGCTAATCTTGCGCGATCGAAGGCGACCTACCGTCAGGTCGTCTGCGTCGAGGCCGGTACACTCGCGCCGGGAGCGCCAGTGGATCGCCTGCTGCCGCCGAAGCTGCCGCTTGCGGTTCAGTTCGCCCGGGCGCGTCACCCGAGCGTCGGCGTCGCCATGTTCGGCATCGATTTCGCGGCGCTGCAGGTCAAGATCAACGAGGGTTCGCTCTATCCGACCGCGACCATCGTAGGCACCGTGCAGCAGCAGTGGGAAACCGATCTGACCAGGCAGGCGCTCCAGCAGTTCAACGCCTTCGTGCTCGGCCAGCTCAGCGTGCCGATCTACCAGGGCGGCCAGGAATATTCGCTGATCCGTCAGGCCAAGGAGACGGTGGGGCAGAAGCGGATCGATCTCGACACCGCGCGCGACGCCGCGCAGGCCAACGTGATCATCGTTTGGGCGCAGCTCGAAGCGTCGAAAGCTTCGATCTACGCGACCCAGACGCAGGTGGCGAGTGCCGAGATCGCGCTCAACGGCGTGCGCGAGGAAGCGCGCGTCGGCCAGCGCACCACCCTCGACGTCCTCAATGCGATCATTGCGCTCGTCAACGCGCGCACGGCGCTGGTCACCGCCCAGCATGATCGCGTCGTCGCCTCCTACGCGACGCTCGCCGGCGTTGGCGAGCTCAACCTGCCGAAGCTCGGACTGAACATCCCGCTCTATGATCCGATGGTCCACTATCAGCAGGTGCGCGACGCGTGGGCCGGGGTGCGCAATCCCGACGGAAGGTGAGCGGTGTTCAATTCGCCGCGGGCGATGAACGCCCCGGCGTGATCTCTGCGCGTTGCTTGCGTTCCCACGTCCAGCTGCAATACTTGCGAATCTGATAAAGACGACCCGCGAGGTGCGATTCGCAGCCCGGCTGCGCCTATCGCCATGGGAAAATCTCGATGTCTCAGCCGGCCAAGCTGCAAGAGCCGACGATGGAGGAAATCCTCGCGTCGATCCGTCGGATCATCGCGGAGGACGACCTGCGGCCGACGCCACCTCCGCCTGCTCCTGCCAAGCCCACACCCGCCGAGTCCGCCCCCGCCGAGGCCGCCCTGGCCGGGTCCGCGCTGATTCCCGCAACTGCCGAACATGCGCCGCGAGAGGAAATGGCAGACGGGTTCGACGACCCGGAAATGTCGGACATCGCCGCCAATGACGTGTTCGAGCAACGGGAGTCGCCGTGGCGCCCCGGCGAAGAAGTCGCCGCCGCCGGAGAGACGCGCGAGCCCACCACGCCGGACAGCGATCTCGATGCGCGAAAGCCCGTGGCATCGCTCGATCCCCCGAGGTTCGCCGTGCCGGCAGAGTCGCCGCCGCCGGAGTCCGCGCCGCCGCCGCGGTTCGAGCTGTTCAGATCCGAGGTCGCCAAGGCGGAGTTCGCCGCGATCGAGCTCGCCCGATCGGAGTTCGTCCGAGCCGAGGCCGCCAAATCCGACTTCGCCCGGGCGGATCACGTGAGGTCCGATGCCCGGAAGCCGGAGCTGCCGAGATTCGAATTGCCGAGGCCCGACGCGGCGCGACGAGAGCCGTCGCGACCGGACCCGCTGAAGCCGGAAGCGGTGCTGCGCGCCGGCGGCGAAGACGGTCTGCTCTCACCGCGCACGACGGCGGCCGTCGATCTCGCCTTCAACACCCTCGCGCAGACGGTGCTGGTGCAGAATTCCCGCACGCTTGAAGACCTCGTGCGGGAAATGCTCAAGCCGATGCTCAAGACGTGGCTCGACGACAATCTGCCGGGCCTCGTCGAGCGGCTGATCCGCGCCGAGATCGAACGGGTGTCGCGCGGCCGAAGCTGAACCCCGCGGCAGCGCGCGCCCGCGACCTCTCCCATCGACGACAATCCTCGGTTTTCCCACGCGGCGCGGCGGCGCTTGCGCGTCGTCTCCTCAGGCGGCCGGCCCAAACCGAATCAAAGCCGGATGCAAACCAGGACAAACCCGACGCGGGCCCGTTGACAGCACATGCCCCGCCGGGCTTGTTGCAGTCGCGAATGCCGGATGCCCTTGATGATCGAGAAGACCTATCAACCTGCTGAAATCGAGCGCCGCATGTGGGCGGCCTGGGAGGAGGCGCAGGCCTTTCGTGCCGGCCGCCCCGAGCGCAGGCACGCCAAGCCCTATTGCATCATCATCCCGCCACCCAACGTGACGGGCTCGCTGCACATGGGCCATGCGCTCAACAACACGCTCCAGGACGTGCTGTGCCGCTTCGAGCGCATGCGCGGCCGCGACGTGCTGTGGCAGCCGGGAACCGACCATGCCGGCATCGCGACCCAGATGGTGGTCGAGCGTCAGCTCATGGAACGCCAGGAGCCCGGGCGCCGCGCCATGGGGCGCGAGAAGTTCGTCGAGCGTGTCTGGCAGTGGAAGGCCGAATCCGGCGGCATCATCGTCAATCAGCTCAAGCGGCTCGGCGCAAGCTGCGACTGGTCGCGCGAGCGCTTCACCATGGACGAGGGCCTGTCTAAGGCCGTCCTCAAGGTGTTCGTCGAGCTCTACGACGCCCGGCTCATCTATAAGGACAAGCGCCTCGTCAACTGGGATCCCAAGCTGCACACCGCGATCTCCGACCTCGAGGTGCAGCAGATCGAGGTCAAGGGCAGCCTCTGGCACATCAAATATCCGATCGAGGGATCGGACGAGTTCATCATCGTCGCGACGACGCGCCCGGAGACGATGCTCGGCGACACGGCGGTTGCGGTGCATCCCGAGAACGAGCGCCTCAAGCATCTGATCGGCAAGACCGTGGTGCTGCCGCTGGTCGGGCGCCGAATCAAGGTCGTCGGCGACGACTACGCCGATCCGGAGAAGGGCACCGGCGCGGTGAAGATCACGCCGGCCCACGACTTCAACGATTTCGAGGTCGGCAAGCGCCACCATCTCGCGAAGATCAACGTGCTCGACATCGAGGCGCAGCTCGATCTCGACGGCAACATCGAGTTCCTGGAGGGCGTGCCGGCCTCGGCGGAGCTCGACGAGACGCTCGCCATGCACGGGCTCGATCGCTTCGACGCACGCAAGAAGATCGTGACGCGACTTGAGGCCGCGGGGCTCTTGGACAAGATCGAGCCCAACACGCACATGGTGCCGCACGGCGACCGCTCCGGCGCCGTGATCGAGCCGTTCCTCACCGATCAGTGGTACGTCGACGCCAAGGAAATGGCGAAACCGGCGATCGCCGCGGTGCGCGACGGCCGCACCACGTTCGTGCCGAAGAACTGGGACAAGACCTACTTCGAGTGGATGGAGAACATCCAGCCGTGGTGCATCTCGCGGCAATTGTGGTGGGGCCACCAGATTCCCGCCTGGTACGGGCCGGACGGCAGGGTGTTCGTCGCCGAGACCGAGGAGGAGGCGGTGTCGCGCGCGCTCGCCTATTACGCCGAGACCGAGGCGATCACGCCGATGCAGGCCCACGACATGGCGCTCGATCCCGAGAGCCGCGAGCCGTTCCTGTTGCGCGACGAGGACGTGCTCGACACCTGGTTCTCCTCGGCGCTGTGGGCGTTCTCGACCCTCGGCTGGCCCGACAAGACGCCGGAGCTCGTGCGCTACTATCCGACCAATACGCTCGTCACCGGCTTCGACATCATCTTCTTCTGGGTCGCCCGGATGATGATGATGGGACTGCACTTCATGAAGGACGTGCCGTTCGACACGGTCTACATCCACGCCCTCGTCCGCGACGAGAAGGGCGCCAAGATGTCGAAGTCGAAGGGCAACGTCATCGATCCCCTCGAGCTGATCGACGAGTTCGGGGCCGATGCGCTGCGCTTCACCTTGACTGCGATGGCGGCGCAGGGACGCGACATCAAGCTCGCGAAGTCCCGCGTCGAGGGCTATCGCAACTTCGCGACCAAGCTGTGGAACGCCTGCCGTTTCGCCGAGATGAACGGCTGCGCGACGCTGCCGGGCTTCGAGCCGGACGACCTGACGGAGGTGCTCAACCGCTGGATCGCCCACGAGACCGCGCGTACCGTCGACGAGGTGACGGCGGCGATCGAAGCCTACAAGTTCAACGAAGCCGCGAGCGCGGTCTACCACTTCGTCTGGAACATCTATTGCGACTGGTACATCGAGCTCGCCAAACCCGTGCTGCTCGGACCGGAATCGCCGGCGAAGACCGAGACCTGCGCGACGGTCGCCTGGGCCCGCGACCAGATTCTCGCACTGCTCCATCCCTTCATGCCGTTCATCACCGAGGAGCTGTGGAAGGTGACGGCCGAAGGCGGCGTGGCCCGCGAGGAGCTCCTTGACGCTCAGCCCCTGGCCGTTCCTCACCGGGCTCCATGACGAGGCGGCGGAAGCGGAGATCGGCTGGGTCATCGACCTCGTCAACGCCATCCGCTCGGTGCGCGCGGAGATGAACATCCCGCCGGCGCTGCAGATTCCACTCGTCCTCGTGACGACGACGGAAGCGACGCGGGCGCGGGCGACGCGCTGGGCCGACATGATCAAGCGCCTTGCGCGCATCGCCGACATCTCCTTTGCCGATGCGCCGCCGCAAGGCGCCGTCCAGCTCCTGGTGCGCGGCGACATCGCGGCGCTGCCGCTCAAGGGCGTGATCGACGTCGGCGCCGAGAAATCGCGCCTCGGAAAGGAGCTCGCGAAGGTCGCCTCCGACATCGCCCGGGTCGACGCCAAGCTCGGCAATGCCGACTTCGTCGCGCGTGCGCCGGAGGAGGTCGTCGAGGGCGAGCGCGAGAAGCGCGACGAGGCGGTGGCGCGCCAGGCCAAGATCAACGAGGCGCTGGAGCGGCTCAAGTCGGTGGCGTGATCCGGTCGAATTTTGCGAGAAGCCGAATTTTTGCGAGAAGCCGATGCCGAACCTCTCCCTGACGCTCGCCTGCTGGGACTATGACCGCACCCGGCCGCTGTTCGACGGCCGCGTCAAGGCGGAGGGCATCGACCTCGATTTCAAGGTGATGCGGCCGCGCGAAATCTTCCCCCGCATGCTGGAGCGGCGGGAGTTCGACATTTCCGAGCTCTCCTTCGCGTCATTCGCGATGCTCAAGGCGCGCGGCGAGTGTCCGTTCGTCGGACTGCCGATCGCACTCTCGAAGATCTTCCGCCACTCGTGCATCTATGTGCGGCCCGGCGCCGGCATCGCCAAGCCGGCCGATCTCAAGGGCAAGCGGATCGGGGTCTCGCAATACGCCGCGAGCGCCATCGTCTACATGCGCGGCATGATGCAGCACGACCACGGCCTGATGCCGGGCGACAGCCACTGGTTCCAGGGCGGCCTCAACGTGCCGGTGGCGCCGCCCAAAGTGCCGCTCAAGCTCCCGCCCGAAGTGAAGCTCGACTACATCGAGGACAGCGAGACGCTCGAGGCGATGATGGAGAAGGGCGCGCTCGACGCGCTCTATTCGGTCTACATCCCCACGATCTTCCGCAACGGCTCGCCGTCGATCGCGCGGCTGTGGCCGAACTTCAAGGAGGTCGAGACCGAATACTTCCGGCGCACCGGCATCTTCCCGGTGATGCACCTCGTCGTCATCCGCGAGGACGTGCACCGCGCGCATCCCGAAGTCGCCCCGCGCATCTACCGCGCGTTCTGCGAGGCGCGCGACCATGCCCTCGAAGCGCTGCCCGACAGCGACGCGCTCCACGTCGCGCTGCCGTTCCTGCTCGATCACGTCGAGGAGACGTGGCGCATCTTCGGCAAGCACTATTGGGAGTACGGGATCGAGCCGAACCGCCCCGCCTTCGAAGCGATGGGCCGCTACCTCTTCGAGCAGGGCCTCGCGCCGCGCGTGGTCACGCCGGAGGAGATGTATTTGAAGTGTGAGTAGGCCTTCGCTTCGGTCTCCCTCCCCCTGAAAGGGGGAGGGTCGGGGAGGGGGTCGCGGGCGGCAAGAACCGCGAGTCAGCGGACCCCCACCCCAACCCTCCCCCTTTCAGGGGGAGGGAGCCCCATCGCCCACGCAATCGCGTTCCCCAGCATCTGCTGATAGCGCGGGTCGCGCCACACCGCCTCCTCGTGGCCGAGCGCCGTGTAGAACACCCGGCCCTGACCGAACGGACGGGTCCAGGCGAGCGGCCAGCCGTAGGGCTGCGGGCGCACGTTGGGCGCCTTGAGATCGACCGAAGATGGATCGAGACGCAGCAGCACCTGCGAGCCCGCGGCATCGAAGTCGCGGATCTGGTAGATCTCGTCGCTGATCGTGAACGATGGCGGCAGGAAACCGACCAGCGGACTGCCTGGGTTCGGCGACCGCGACGGTCACCTTCTGGTGCCAGGGGTGCTCGTTGAAATAGCCGCCGATGAGGCGTCCGTAGTCCGGCCATTCGTAGAAGGTGTCGGTCGCGGAATGCACGCCGATGAAGCCGCCGCCGGACCGCACGAAGTCGAGGAGCGCCGCCTTCTGCGCCTCGCTCATCGGCAACTCGCCGGTGGTGAAAAACATCACCGCGCGGTAGCCGCGTAGATTTTCAGGCGTGAAAACCGCGACGTCTTCGGACGTCGTCACCGCAAATGCCTGGCGCGCCCCGATCGCTTTGAGCACCGCCTGCGATGCCGGAATGACCTCGTGCCGGAAGCCGGCCGAGCGGGTGAAATAGAGAAGGCGTGCGTCCTGCGCTTGCGATGACGCGGGGAGGAGGCTCGAGATTGCCGAGAGAAGTACTGCCGAAACGATCGCCGTCACCGCACTTGCCAGAGCGGGCAGGGCCTTGAACCAGCTTTGGGTCCGGGTTCGGCGGCACGGGTTCATGATCGCTGACCTCTTGGAGGACAGGATAGGCCTGCGGTCGGCGAAAGCCAAAGGTTCGAGGCCCGATGCGCGCAGAGAATCTCTGTTCCGCGGTTGCCGCTTTCGCAGCCTCGGCCCGGCATGATACCGTCCCGCCGGCACAATGCGTGAGCATCGCGCGACGGCCGCGCGCAGGAAACGAGATGGAAAAGGCGCTCGCATTTGCGGTGACCCTCGCCGGGGCGGGCCTGATGGCGATCTCGGTCGCGCTGTTCGGCGTGCATGCGCCGATGCCGCCCGGCGCCGACAACGGCGACTGGGCCGAGGCCAGATGGCCGTTCCTGCTCGATCAATGGGGGACCGGCAAAGCCTTCGCCTGTATCGAGTGCGGTGCCAAAGTCGTGGTCTATGTCCGGCCCAAGATCGGGTTCTGCAACTGCACGACGGGCGTGTCGGACGACGCCGAGCTCGAACGGGTGGCCGACACCGACCTTGTGAGCCCGAACACCCGGCCGATCGGCCCGAGCCGCGCGGTGACCATTGGTTCGATGAAGGGGCTCGCCCGGCCGTATGGGGTGTCTGACGGCGAGACCGGCGAAACCCTGCTCTCGGTCGCCTATAACAGCGAGTGCGACGTGGTGGTCGCAGTCGCGACCCTCGGCGATGCCGACCCGGCGGTGGTCGAGCCGGAGCTCGTGGCGTTCCTCGGGAGCGAGCCGATGCTTCACTGGGCGAGGAAAGAGCTCGGCTTGGAGTGAGGGGACCTCGTAGCCCGGATTGAGCGGAACGCGAAATCCGGGGGCGGAGGACGCTCCAACCGCAAGCGTCGCAAAGGGGCCGCCACGCCCGACCCGGATTTCGCGCTCCGCTCAATCCGGGCTACGACGCCGGGGCTCCTTGAACGGCTTGCTCAGGAATGGCGATCCCGCGAGGCCGTAGCGCCAGGGCAGCTCGACGGCCTTGGAGATTCCGATACGCGGGCCGGTCACGACTTTCACCGCTTCGGGCCGAGCGAACAGCGCGAAGGGCGGCCGGTCGAGCCGGCGTCCGTTGTGGGCGTGGGTGACCGCCAGCGCTTCGCATAGGCGTCCCGGTCCGGAGCAGAGCAGGCGCTCGTCGGTGAGGCCGCGCCGCCGCCGCATGAGGGTCAGTCCCTCGGTCGGCTGCAGCGCACGCAGCAGGACGGCGGCGGCGCTGCCTTCCCCTTCGCAGACGAAGTTGAGGCACCAGTGAATCCCATAGGACCGGTAGACGTAGGCTACCCCGGCCGGTCCGAACATCACGGCGTTCCGCGAGGTACGACCCCCGTAGCTATGTGCAGCCGGTTCGGTATGATGATAAGCTTCGAGCTCGACGATCACCCCGCCAATTCCACCGACGAGCAATGTTGCCCCAATGAGCTCCGGTGCGACTTCAAGGACACTTCGATCGAAGAAGGTCTGGGTCAGTGGCTCAGGACGCTTGTGCAAGGTGGCCACACATGTTGCGCGTTCGCAATATTCTCGGAACATTTCCTATATTTTGTGTCGTACCGCCGACACGCCCATATTCCGCCACAGCGTTGCATGATCTCGATACCGTGGCGTGGGTGCACATGGGCGGGTCGAGTTCTCTAGACTTGGAGTAAGGCACGTTTTCATGGACGCCAAGACCAGCCTCAAAGGAAGACTACCGAGTTGACACGTCACCGAGGGCCCCGAGCGGGCGCCGCATCGCTCCTATTACTATGCGATGGGGCTCACGACGGAGCAGATCCATCAGCCCTTCGTCGGCGTTGCGACCTGCTGGAACGAAGCCGCGCCCTGCAACATCTCGTTGATGCGCCAGGCCCAGGCGGTGAAGAAGGGCGTCGCTGCCGCGAGCGGCACGCCGCGCGAATTCTGCACCATCACCGTGACCGACGGCATCGCCATGGGTCACGAAGGCATGAAGTCGTCGCTGGCGTCGCGCGAGGTGATCGCCGATTCCGTCGAGCTGACCGTGCGTGGCCACAGCTATGATGCCCTGGTCGGGCTTGCCGGCTGCGACAAGTCGCTGCCGGGCATGATGATGGCGATGTGCCGTCTCAACGTGCCCTCGATCTTCATCTACGGCGGGTCGATCCTGCCCGGCACCTTCAAGGGCAAGCCGGTCACCGTTCAGGACGTGTTCGAGGCGGTCGGCAAGCATTCGGTCGGCCAGATGTCGGACGACGACCTCGAGACGCTGGAACAGGTCGCCTGCCCGTCCGCCGGCGCGTGCGGCGCGCAGTTTACCGCCAACACCATGGCGACGGTGTCGGAAGCGATCGGCCTTGCGCTTCCGTACTCGGCCGGCGCGCCGGCGCCCTACGAATTCCGCGACAAGTTCTGCATGGTCGCCGGCGAGCAGGTGATGGACCTCGTCCGCCTCAACCTGCGTCCCCGCGACATCGTCACCCGCAAGGCGTTGGAGAACGCCGCCGCGGTGGTAGCCGCCTCCGGCGGCTCGACCAATGCCGCACTCCACTTGCCGGCGATCGCTCACGAATGCGGGATCACTTTTGATCTCTTCGATGTCGCAGAAGTGTTCAAGCGCACGCCCTATGTCGCCGATTTGAAGCCCGGTGGCCGTTATGTCGCCAAAGACATGTTCGAGGCTGGCGGCGTTCCGTTGCTGATGAAGACCTTGTTGGACCACGGTTTTCTGCATGGAGAATGCATGACCGTGACGGGTCGTACGATTGCCGAGAACATGAAAAGCGTGACGTGGAATCCGGATCAGGACGTGGTGCGACCGGCCGATCGCCCGTTGCTCGCGACCGGCGGCGTCGTCGGGCTTTCCGGCAACCTTGCGCCGGAAGGTGCGATCGTCAAAGTCGCGGGCATGGAGAACCTGAAGTTCACCGGCCCGGCGCGTTGCTTCGATGGCGAGGAGGCCTGCTTCCAGGCGGTGAAGGATCGCAAGTACAAGGAAGGCGAGGTCCTGGTCATCCGCTACGAAGGACCGCGCGGCGGCCCCGGTATGCGCGAGATGCTCGCAACCACCGCCGCCCTCTACGGCCAGGGCATGGGCAACAAGATGGCGCTCATCACCGACGGCCGCTTCTCCGGCGCGACCCGGGGCTTTTGCATTGGCCATGTCGGTCCGGAAGCTGCGGTCGGCGGACCGATCGGGCTCCTGCGCGACGGCGACATCATTGCGATCGATGCCGACAAGGGAACGCTCGAGGTCAAGCTCGATAAGGCCGAACTTGAACGCCGGCGGGCGGAGTGGCGCCCGCGTGAGACCTCCTTCGGATCGGGTTGTCTGTGGAAGTACGCGCAGCAGGTGGGGCCAGCGCGCCAAGGAGCCGTCACCCATCCGGGTGGAGCGGCCGAGAAGGCGTGCTATGCGGATATCTGACAACATATTGCCGGCGGCGCTGTTCGTCGCCGGGCTCGGGCTCGCGTCGGCCTTCGCCTTCGACGGCACCCGCACGCCGGGCGATGTCGCACCCACGGTCGGCGTCGCAAGCCCCACTGCCCCGGGCGCGATTCAGCCGCCGGGACCGGCCGCGCAAGGGCCGATGGATGCATTCCAAGCGGGCACCAAGGCGCTGCGCGCCGGCGACACCAAGACCGGCATCAGCGCGCTCGAATATGCCGCCGCCAACGGACACACCGTCGCGCAATGGAAGCTCGGCCGCATGTACGCGGACGGCGACGGCGTCAACCGCGACGACCTGCGCGCGTTCGAGTATTTCCGCGGCATCGTCGAGGCCCATGCCGACGAAGCGCCCGGCACGTCGCAGGCGCGGTTCATCGCCAACGCCTTCGTCGCGCTCGGCAACTATTATCTCGAGGGCATTGCCGATTCTTCCGTGAAGGCCGATCCCGACCGCGCGCGCGAGATGTTTTCCTACGCCGCCTCCTACTTCGGCGATCCCGACGCGCAGTATCGCCTCGGCCGGATGTATCTCGACGGCAATGGCGGCGGAAAGGATCCCAAGCAGGCGGCGCGCTGGCTGTCGCTGGCCGCGCACAAGGGGCAGTTTCAGGCGCAAGCGGTGCTGGGCGGGATGCTGTTCAAGGGCGATCACGTTCCGCGCCAGGCCGCCCGCGGCTTGATGTGGCTCACCCTTGCTCGCGACGGCGCGCCACCGCGCGATTCCTGGATCACCGACCTCTATGCCGCCGCTATGAAGCAGGCGACGCCGGAGGAGCGGGCCACGGCCTATACCTATCTCGAAGGCTGGCTCAAGGGCCGCCGCGAATAGCTGCCCTCTCTTAATCGAACGCGAGGTCGATCCACACCGGCACGTGGTCGGAGGGCTTTTCCCATCCGCGCACGTGCTTGTCGATGCCGCAGTCCGCGAGCCGGTCGGCCGCCTGGGGCGACAGCATGATGTGGTCGATGCGGATGCCGCGGTTCTTCGGCCACGCGCCGGCCTGGTAGTCCCAGAACGAATAGACGCCGGGGGCGTCGGTGGTCGCCCGCACCGCGTCGGTAAGCCCGAGATTGGCGTAGGCGTGGAAGCGCTCGCGGGTCTGCGGCAGAAACAATGCGTCCCCCATCCAGGCGGCAGCGTCGAAGGCGTCGGCCGCCGTTGGAATGACATTGTAGTCGCCGGCGAGGACGAGGGGCTCCTCGAGCCGTAGCCGCTCGCGCGCATAATCGGTCAGGCGGTCGATCCAACGCAGCTTGTAGGTATATTTTTCGGGTACCGGGTTGCCGTTGGGCAGGTAGATCGACGCCACCCGCACTGCGCCGTCGCGCGTCGAGACCACCGCCTCGATGAAGCGGGCATGATCGTCGCCGTCCTCGCCGGGGAGCCGTGGCGTCACCTCGTCGAACGGCAGTTTGGAGAGGATGGCGACCCCGTTGAAGGCCTTTTGACCATGCACGGCTACGTTGTAGCCCATTGCCTCGAACGGCTCGCGGGGAAACGCCTCGTCGACGCACTTCGTTTCCTGGAGGCAGACGATGTCCGGCTCGCGTTCCTTGAGCCAGGCGACGGCATTGTCGACCCGCTGCTTGATCGAATTGACGTTCCAGGTTGCAATTCGCATGGCGGAGGTTGGTGGTGGCCGAGAGGTGGACCCGTGAGCGGGGTTGTGGCCGCGCGTGCCGCGGCCAGCGTCGATTTGACAGAGTCGACGCCTCGGCGACAACTGCCAGGGTGCCTGGAATCGGAGGAAATTTGTGCTACGGCTATTGTGAAAAATTAGTGGCGACGGTTAGTGTGGCCTGCTGCCGCGTTTTTTGGCAGTGAGCCCATTTCCGGGCGATGCAGCAACCGGGCCCAGGCGGTAAAAAAAACCCGGGCGGGGCGAGAAATGACCAAAGGCAAGGCGGTCGTCGGCTTGGTATTGGTGCTGGCGCTTGCGGGCGGCGCCGCGCGCTGGGGCATGTTCGGCGATCCGGAGGAGCTCGGACAAAAGTACCCGCCGCTCAAGTGGGTGCTGGGTGAGCACGCCCCGAAAACACAGGCGTCGGGTCCGCGTGCCGTCGCCGTCGAGGTGGCCAGCGCGGTCAAGCGAAAGACCCCGGTCCAGATCGATGCGCTCGGCAACGTGACGACCATGGCGAGCGTGGCCATCAAGCCGCGCCTCGACGACGAAATCGTCGGCATTCATTTCAGCGACGGCGCCTTCGTGAAAAAGGATGACCTGCTCGTCACGCTGGACCCCCGCACGCTGCAGGCCCAGATTTCCCAGGCCGAAGCTCAGATCGCCCGCGACCAGGCCCAACTGGAGATGGCCGAGCGCGATCTGCGGCGCTACACGGAACTGGTCGGCAAGGGGGCGACGCCGCAGCTCAACGTCGACAATGCGCGTACCGCCGGCGACACCCTGCGCGCGTCGATCCGGGCCGACAAAGCGGCGGTAGACGCCCTCAAGGTACAACTGACCTTCTGCTTCATTCGCGCCCCGATCAACGGACGGATCAGCCAGGCCGCAGTCAAGGTCGGCAATTTCGCTCGGTCGGCGGATCTCATTCCGATCGCCACCATCAACCAGATCGCGCCCATTTACGTGACGTTCATGGTTGCGCAGCGCTACTTGCCCGACATCAGGGTCGCGATGGCCGAGGGCGAGGCTACCGTCGAGGGGGCCATTCCCGGCGAGAGCCGCACCGCAGCGGGGCGGGTCACCATGATCGAGAACACCGTCGATCCGACCACCGGGATGGCCACGGTGCGCGCCACCATGCCGAACGAAGATGAACTGTTGTGGCCCGGCACCCTCGTCAACGCGCACCTCACGCTGCGGACCGAAGAGGCCGTCATCGTGCCCTCAGCCGCCGTCCAGGTGAGCCAGCAGGGCAACTTCGTCTATCTGGTGAAAGACAATGTCGCCCACGTCACCCCGGTCAAGGTGGCAAGGTCGCTCGGCGCCGAGACGGTCATCGAGAGCGGGCTCAATGAAAACGATGTCGTCGTCACCGACGGACATCTCCTCCTGACCGACAAGGCGCGCGTCGCCGTCCGCGAACGCAAGCCCGGGGCCTGACGTGAACATTTCAGAGACTTGCATCCGCCGTCCGGTGATGACGACGCTGATCACGGCGGCGCTCATCGTGTTCGGCATCTTCGGCTACCGGCTGTTGTCGGTGGCCGCGCTTCCCGCGGTCGACTTTCCCACCATCCAGATCACAGCCAACCTGCCGGGCGCGAGCCCGGAAACCATGGGTGCATCGGTTGCCGGACCGATCGAGCGTCAGCTTTCGACGATCGCCGGCATCACCTCGCTCACCTCGACGTCGTCGCTCGGCTTGACCACCATCATCATCCAGTTCGATCTCAACCGGAACATCGATGGTGCCGCGCTCGACGTGCAGACCGCGCTCACGGTGGCGGCGCGGCGGCTGCCGATCGAGATGACGATCCCGCCATATTTCCGGAAGGTCAATCCGGGCGATTTCTCGATCCTGCTGTTCAGCCTGGTGTCGCCGACGTTGCCGCTGTCGGTCGTCGACGACTACGCTGAAATCACGCTGGCGCAGCAGATATCGCAGTTGCCCGGGATCGCCCAGGTGCTGACATTCGGCGCGCAGAAATTCGCTGTGCGTGTCCAGGTCGATCCGGAGGCCGCAGCGGCTCGCGGCATTTCGCTCGACGACATCCGCAACGTGGTGGCCAAGGCGAATTCGAACACGCCGGTTGGCACCATCGCCGGGCGCGCCCAGAATACTACGATCACCGCGAGCGCCGCGATGCGGCGCGCCGAGGAGTACAAAGACGTCGTCGTCGCTTATCGCAACGGGCTGCCCATCAAGATCGCCGAGGTGGCCAAGGTCATCGACTCCGTCGAGAACGACGTGGTTGCCAACCTCTACAACAATCAGCAATCGATCGTGCTGGCGATCTTCAAGCAGCCGGACGCCAATACCGTCAAAATCGTCGACGCCATCCGCGAGCGCCTGCCGATCTACCGCGCCCAGATTCCGGCGGCGGTGAAGATGGAGATCCTCGCCGATCGTTCGATGTCGATCCGCGAAGCGGTCGAGGACGTCCAGGTGACGCTCCTCATCTCCATCGTGCTCGTGGTGCTGGTGATCTTCCTGTTCCTGCGCTCGGCGGTGGCGACGGTGATCCCGGCGCTCGCGGTGCCGATCTCGCTCGTCGCCACCTGCGCGGCGATGTACGGGTTCGGTTTTTCCATCAACAACATGACGCTGCTCGCCCTGACGCTGTCGGTCGGCTTCGTGGTCGACGACGCGATCGTCATGCTGGAGAACATCGTCCGCCACATCGAGGGCGGCATGCGGCCGTTCGAGGCGGCGCTCAAGGGTTCGGCGGAAATCGGCTTCACCATCATTTCGATCACCTTCGCCCTCATCGCCGTGTTCATCCCGGTGCTGCTGATGGGCGGCATGGTCGGGCGCGTATTCCGCGAATTCGCCGTCACCATCGCAGTGGCGATCATCCTGTCGGGGTTCGTTTCGCTGACGCTCACCCCGATGCTGTGCGCGCGGGTGCTCAAGGGGCACGAAGGCGAAAGCCAGAACATCGTGCTCCGACTATTCGAGGCGATGTTCCGCAGCTGGCTGCGCGGTTACGAGGTCTCGCTCGACCTGTTCCTCAAGTACAAGTCCGTCGTCATCGTTGCGATGCTGGCGACGCTCGTAGGCACCGTCTGGCTCTACATGATCATCCCGAAAGGGTTCTTCCCGACCGAGGATACCGGCTTCGTCAGCGCCACGGTCGAGGGCCCCTCCGACATCTCTTTCAAAGCGATGTATGTCCGCCAGCAGGAGGTCGCGGAGCTGCTGCGCCAGGACCCGGGTGTTGATTACATCAATTCGACGGTCGGGACCGGCGGCCCCAATCCGACCAACAACAATGGCCGGCTGTTCATAGCGCTCAAGCCGCGCGGCGAGCGCAAGGACAATTCGACGGCGATCATCCAGCGCATGCGCGCCAAGGCCAATTCACTCACCGGTGTTCAAACGTTCTTCCAAAACGTCCAGAACATCAACATCACCGGCCGCATCTCCAAGAGCGAATACCAGTACACGATGCAGTCGAGCGACATTCCCGCGCTCTACAGCGTCGGGCCGGAAATGCTCGACAAGATCAAAGCGCTCCCCGGGTTGCGTGACGTGACCGGCGACCTCTACGTCAAGAATCCGCAGATGACGCTGCAGGTCGATCGCGCCCAGGCGGCGGTCTACGGAGTGACCGTCGACCAGGTTCGCCAGGAGCTCTACAACTGCTTCGGCTCGCGCCAGGTCGGCACCATCTACACCGCCTCGAACGACTACCAGGTGATCCTCGAGTGCGACAAGAGCATCCAGGTCGATCCGACCGGGCTCGGCAAGATCTACGTCAAGACGAACACGAATGGCGCGCCGACGGCAGCCGGCGCCCCAGCCGCCGGTTCGGGCATCAGCGGCGCGACGACGCCCAACGGGCCCGCGATCCCGCTTTCGGCGGTCACGAAGCTCGTGCCGACCGTCGGTGCGCTGCAGGTCAATCACCAGGGCCAGCAGCCCTCCATGACGGTGTCGTTCAACCTCGCGCCAAACTTCCCGCTCGGCGCCGCGGTCGATGCCATCAAGGAGATCGAGCGCCAGTCGAACCTGCCGGCATCGGTCGTGACCGGCTTCCAGGGGGCGGCCCAGGTGTTCCAGGACAGCCTGAAAGGGCAGGGGGTCCTGGTGCTCGCGGCGGTATTCGCCTCATTCGTGGTGCTCGGAATCCTCTACGAGAGCTTCATCCACCCGATCACCATCATCTCCGGGCTGCCCTCGGCCGGCGTCGGCGCGCTGCTGGTTCTGATGATGTTCGGAATGGACCTTTCGGTCATCGCCATGATCGGCATCGTGATGCTGGTCGGCATCGTCAAGAAAAACGCGATCATGATGATCGACTTCGCCCTGCAGCGCCGCGCCGTCGGGCTCGGCGCCGAGGAGGCGATCCGCGAAGCCTGCCTGCTGCGCTTCCGGCCGATCATGATGACGACCTTCGCCGCCGTGTTCGGCGCGCTGCCGATCGCGCTCGGCGCCGGCGCCGGCGCCGAGCTGCGCCAGCCGCTCGGTGTCGCGGTGGTGGGCGGGCTCTGCGTGTCGCAGCTCCTCACGCTCTACATCACGCCGGTGGTCTACATCTACCTCGACCGGCTCGACCGCATCCTCAAGCGCCGCCTTGAGCCGCCGGCCGATCTCGGTGCGCCCCACGAGCACCCGAAGCCGCACGCGGTCGCGGCGGAGTGACGGCGGAGGGCGACCGTCAGTCGTCGCCCTCCCGCAGGCCGATTACCAGAGCGTCCGTACGTTGAACTGCGCGAACGCATCGTCGGCGGTGACCAAAGGAATCGCTTCGATCTCTGCCTGTGCGGCAAGCATGCGGTCGAATGGGTCGCGATGTGAGACTGTTAGCCGAGCGGCGTGCTGCGCATGCTCAAGTGTCAGCGGAAGCGCTTCGAAGTCGAGTTCGGAGACGATCCGGGAGAAATGTTGCGCAAGCGCCGCCGCGCGTGACCATTTGCCGAGACGAACCTTGTTTACGATCTCGTATGCGGTAACGGCGCTGACATGCACCACGGCATCCGGATCCTCGATGGCCTGTCGGGCGGTTGTCGAGAGACGCTGATCGCCGTCGAGGAACCAGAACAGTGCGTGGCTATCGAGGAGATCCTCGTCATCCCCGCCCTCCCAAAGCTTCAATTCCTCCTTTGGCAGGGGATCGAAGAAAAACGCATCCGGCAGGTTGAACTTGCCCTTGAGTGCCCCGAAGCGGCGCTTGACGGTACGTTTACGAATTGGCGTGAGTTTGACGGCCGGCTGTCGCCCACGGGCAATAACTATTTCCTCGCCCGCCTCGGCGCGCGCAATGAGCTTCGAAAGCTGCGTCTTGGCCTGATGGACGGTCACCACCGCCATGGCGGTTGCTCCTGGATCAGCTAAGGATAGCTAATCCTCAACATGTCCGCCGTCAATGCGGCTACCTTCACTCACAGCGAAAAGCTGGTCCCGCAGCCGCAGGACGAGGTTGCGACCGGATTGTTGATGCGGAACGATGCCCCGATGAGGTCGTCGACGAAGTCGATCTCGGCGCCCGCCATGTACTGGACCGACACTGGATCGATCAGCACGGTCGCGCCGTCCCGGCCCAGCACGAGGTCGTCATCGCTCCTGGCGTGATCGAAGTCGAATTTGTATTGAAAGCCGGAGCAGCCGCCGCCCTCGACGCTCACCCGCAACATCGCGCCGGCCGGCTCGTCCTTGAGAATCTCGCCGATCCGCCGTGCCGCCCGCTCCGTCAAAACGACATTCGTCATGGACGCTTCGTCCTTCGCTCGATTGCGCCACCACGGGGCTGCGCCAGCGGCGCGCCGCCGGCGGCTTGTCGCCGAGGGAGCGCCCACTGGTTAGGTATGTGCGGGACGAAATGAGGTCAACACAAGGCGGGAGCGTGCAGATGGCGGTAAGCGGTGCCCCACCCCTTGCGCCCTATGCCGCCGATCCCTCGGCGAGCCGGGGCAGGCTCCATGCCGAGCCGCCGAGCGCGACCCGCAGCGATTTCCGCCGCGACTGCGATCGGATCATCCATTCCTCGGCGTTCCGCAGGCTCGCCTACAAGACCCAGGTGTTCGTCTACCGCGAAGGCGATCATTACCGCACCCGGCTCACCCATACCCTCGAGGTGACCCAGATCGCCCGGTCGCTGGCGCGGGCGCTCGGGCTCGACGAAGACCTCGCCGAGGCCTGCGCACTGGCGCACGACCTCGGGCATCCGCCGTTCGGCCATTCCGGCGAGCGCGCACTCGATGCCTGCCTCGCTGCCGACGGCGGGTTCGATCACAACGCACAGACCCTGGCGGTGGTCACCCGCCTCGAGCGCCGCTACGCCGGTTTCGACGGCCTCAATCTCACCTGGGAGACGCTCGAGGGCCTCGCCAAGCACAACGGCCCGCTGATCGACGCGGCCGGCCGCCCGGCCGGCAGCGCCGCGCGGCGCGGCGTCGCCCGCGAGATCGTCGAATACTCCGCCCGCCAAAACCTCCGGCTCGCCGAATATCCGAGTGCCGAGGCCCAGGCCGGCGCCATCGCCGACGACATCGCCTACGACGCCCACGACATCGACGACGGCCTGCGCGCCGCGATGTTCGGCATCGAAGACCTGCGCGGGCTGCCGCTGCTGCGCGACATCCTGGATGAGATTGCCGCCCGGCATCCCGGCCTTTCCGGCCCGCGGCAGAGCCATGAATTGGTGCGCCGCCTGATCACCCGCATGATCGAGGACGTGATCGCCTGTTCGCGGGCGCGCCTTGCCGCCTTGGCCCCGGCCGCCTGCGACGACATCCGCCGTGCGGCGGCGCCGGTGGTGTCGTTTTCGCCGGCGATGGCGGCGGCCGACCGTGCCATCAAGGATTTTTTGTTCCCGCGCATGTACCGCCATCCCCGGGTGATGCGGATCATGGGCGACGCCGAGGCCGTGGTGCGGGCGCTGTTCGCGCGCTACGAGCGCGATCCCGGCGAGCTGCCCTGGCGCCGTGGCGAGCCGGAACGTCGACCGGTGCCGCTGCGCGAGATCGCCGATTTCATCGCCGGCATGACCGACCGCTACGCGCTCTCGGAGCATGCGCGGCTTTTTGACTCGACCCCGGAATTGCGTTAGGCCGCGCCGCCTGTTGGCACGCCGAAATCACGGACCACATGAACGTCTTCCAGATCTTCACAGAACGCGTCTGTTCGGCAGTGCAAGCTATTGCCGCGGAAGGCGTTTTTCCCGCCGCGCCGGACCTTTCGCGGATCGTGGTCGAACCGCCGCGCGAAACCGGCCACGGCGACCTCGCGACCAATGCGGCGATGGCGCTCGCCAAGGACGCAGGCCTCCAGCCGCGCGACCTGGCCGAGCGGATCGCCGCCGAGCTTCGCAAGCGGCCGGAGATCACGGCCGTGGAGGTGGCGGGCCCAGGCTTCATCAACATGACGCTCGATCCGCGGCGTGTGGCGCGACGCGTTGCGCGCGGCGATCGCCGCCGGGCCGGAATTCGGCCGCAGCGATCTCGGCAAGGCCGCGAAGGTCAATGTCGAATACGTCTCGGCCAATCCGACCGGGCCGATGCATGTCGGCCATTGCCGTGGTGCCGTGTTCGGCGATGCGCTCGCGAACCTGCTGGCTTTCACCGGCAACGCTGTGACCCGCGAATACTACATCAACGACGCCGGCGCCCAGGTCGACGTGCTCGCCCGCTCCGCCTACCTGCGCTACCGCGAGGCGCTGGGTGAGGACATCGGTCCGATACCGGAAGGTCTCTATCCCGGCGATTATCTCAAACCCGTCGGCGCGGCGCTGGCCGCTGAGTACGGCCCCGCCTCAATCAGATGCCGGAAGAGCAATGGTTGCCGATGGTGCGCGCCAAGGCGATCGACATGATGATGGTCGAGATCCGGGAGGACCTCGCCGCCCTCAACGTCAAGCACGACGTCTTCCTCTCCGAGCGCTCGCTGATCGCCGGACCGCGCGATGAGGTCGCCGCGACCATCGCCGACCTGCGGGCGAGGGGCGAAGTCTATGAAGGCCGCCTGCCGCCGCCGAAGGGCGCGCCGGTCGATGACTGGGAGGATCGCGAGCAGACGCTGTTCCGCACCACCGACTTCGGCGACGATGTCGACCGGCCGCTGATGAAGTCGGACGGCACCTACACCTACTTCGCCTCCGACATCGCCTACCACAAGTCCAAGGTCGAGCGCGGCTTCCGCAACCTCATCGACGTCTGGGGCGCCGATCACGGCGGCTACATCAAGCGCATGAAAGCGGCGGTCGCGGCGGTGAGCGGCGGTGCCGCTGAGCTCGACGTCAAGCTGATCCAGCTCGTGAAGCTCTTGCGCGACGGCGCAGCCTGTCAAAATGTCGAAGCGCTCAGGTGACTTCGTAACGTTACATGAAGTGGTGGATGAAGTCGGCCGCGACGCCGTCCGCTTCATGATGCTCTACCGCAAGAACGATGCGCCCCTCGATTTCGACCTCGTGAAGGTCAAGGAGCAGTCGCGCGACAATCCGGTGTTCTATGTCCAGTACGGGCATGCGCGCGGCCATTCGATCTTCCGCAATGCCCGCGAGGAGATTCCGGACCTTCCCGACGATGATACCGCGCGCGCGGCCATGCTCGCGGAGGCGAATTTCGCCCGGCTCGAGGATCCCGCCGAGATTGCGCTGATGCGCCGCATCGCACTTTACCCCCGGCTTATCGAGTCCGCGGCGGGCGCCCATGAGCCGCACCGGGTAGCGTTCTACCTCTATGAGCTGGCGAGCGAGTTCCACGCGCTGTGGACCAAGGGAAAGGACTTGCCCTATTTACGCTTCATTATCCAGAATGATCCAGAACTTACACGGGCTCGTCTCGCGCTGGTGCAGGGCGTGGTGACCGTGCTGGCTTCCGGGCTCGGTTTGCTTGGTGTCGGCGCTCCCGTGGAGATGAGGTGAGCCCGGCGTCGCCGGTCGCGATCAAGTCTGCGATTGACGGGGCGTCATCGCGCAGCTCATGGCTGGCGCCAACGAGGTTGCGAGAGCAGAAATGTCAGACGACGCGTTTTCTCGATCGTCGCGCCCTTCCCCGCCGCACGGTGACGCCGCGGAGCATCGCGATTCGGCGCCTGATCCGCTGATGGAGCTTGCCCGCCTGATCGGGCAGAGCGATCCGTTCGGCACCCCGCCCGGACGCGGCACCGATGCGCCGCGCGCGCCCGAACTGCCGACCCGCGGACCGATGGCGCGGCCTCCTTCGCGCGCCAATCCTCCGCGCGCAGAACGCCAGGAGGAAAAACCGCGCTACGAGGAAGAGCCGCGCGACGAGGAAGAGCCGCCCTATGAGCCGCGGCCGGCGCGGGGCCATCCGTTTCCCTGGTTGCAGGTACCGCCTGCACCTGCTCCGGCCGTGAGCCGAGAACCCTCCCAAGCCGACCGTTCCCACGAACAGGCCCGCGAGACCGCCTACCGCGAAGCCGCCTATCGGGAGCCGCCGCCCTACAGCGAACCGCCGTTGACCGCGGCACCTGCGGCGCATCCCGCTTACGCGCAGCCGGCGCCCGGTGGGTATGAGCGTTACGAACCGAGCTTCGGCGCTTCCGAACAGGCGCCCCAGCAGCACGGCTACGCGGCGGGCAAATATCCGACCGCTCCAGACCAGCAATATGCCGCAGAACGTTATGCGGCCGAGACCGAGCCTGCGCACGCGGATCACTATCCTCCCCTCGACGACCGCCAGCACCATGCGGCCTATTCGGAGGAGGGGCAGAACGGCGAACGCGGCGAGCATGATCCCCGCTACGCCTCCGCCGCGCATGATCCGCGCTACGCTGCGGGCGGGCATGACGAGCACGGCGAATATGATCCGCGCTACGCGGAGGAGGCCGAGCACGACGAGCACGATCCGCGCTACGCCGGCGCGCAGGAGGATCAGTACGACGACGAGTACGAATACGCAGACGACGAGGACGGCTACGCCGACGAAGAGCCCAAGCGCCGCAACCTCCTCAAGATCGCGCTGGCCGGAGGGCTTGGCCTCGTGGTGGTGGGGACCGCCGGAGCGTTCGGCTATCGCGCCATGTTCCATGGCGGCAGCAGCGACGGACCGCCGCCGCTGATCCGCGCCGACAATACGCCGACCAAGGTGGTGCCGACCCCGTCCGCCGACGCGAGTTCGAAATCGATCAATGATCGGCTCGGCTCCGGCGAACGCATGGTCTCGCGTGAGGAGCAACCGATCGATTTGCGCGATGCGCGCAACGCCAATGGTGCGCTGGTCGCTCCGGTGGGCACCGGCGGTGTCGCGCCCTATCCGACCACACCGACGACCACCTCGGCCGCCCCGGTCGCGAACCCGGCAGCCCCGGCGCCGACCGAGCCGAAGCGGGTCCGCACCGTGACCATCCATGCCGACGCCGGCGCGCAGCCCAATCCCGCGCCCAATGCCGCCGCCGCGCCGGGCGCCGCTGCGGCAACGACTGGCGCGCCCACACGTGCACCGGCAGCGCCGAGAGCGGCCGCTCCGCCTGCTGCTGCGGGGAATGCTCCGATGCCGCTCGCGCCGCAGTCGCCGCCGACCGTTGCCGCCGTCGACACGACGCACCCGGCGCCCGCCAAGACCGCGCCGGCGAGCGCGGCGAGCGGAAGCTGGATCGTCCAGATCTCCGCCCAGAAGAGCGAGGCGGAGGCCCAGACGTCGTTCCGGGCGGCGCAGGCGAAGTATCCTGCGCTCGCCGGCCAGGAGCCGCTGATTTGCAAGAAGGACTATGGCGAAAAAGGCGTGTTCTACGCGACCCAGGTGGGTCCGTTCTCGCAGCGCGAGGACGCCAATAAGCTGTGCGAAACCCTTAAGGGAGCCGGCGGTACCTGCTTCATCCAGAAGTATTGAGGCCGGCCGCCCTTGCTCTTGATCGGATGCGAGGCTAAGCCGCGCCCATGGCGCCACGCGCATTCATCACGGGATTGAAGGGGACGGCGATCACGCCCGACGAACGCGCGTTCGTGCGGAGCGCCGAGCCGTGGGGCTTAATTCTCTTCAAGCGCAACGTCGCCGACCCCGCCCAGGTGCGCGCGCTCACCGAAGAATTCCGTGCCATCTGCGGGCGCGACACGCCGGTGCTGGTCGACCAGGAAGGCGGGCGCGTGCAACGCCTCGGCCCGCCGCACTGGCCGGCCTATCCGGCCGGAGCGGCCTATGCGCGGCTCTATGAACGCGAGACTTCCCTCGGCCTGCGGGCGGCAAAGCTCGGGGCGCGCCTCATCGCCGCCGATCTCGTCGCCGTCGGCATCACCGTCGATTGTCTGCCGCTCGCCGATGTCCCGGTCGCCGGTGCCGACCGGGTGATCGGCGACCGCGCCTACGGTGATACTCCCGGCCAGGTGTCGGCGATTGCCGCCGCCGTGGCCGAAGGACTCATGAGCGGCGGCGTGCTTCCGGTGCTCAAGCACCTGCCCGGTCACGGCCGCGCCACCGCCGACAGCCACCAGCGGCTGCCGGTGGTCGACGCCGACCGCGCGACACTCGAAGCAACCGATTTCGCCGCATTCAAGCCGCTCGGCGGACTGCCGCTCGGCATGACGGCCCATGTCGTATTCACAGCCATCGATCCGGGGCTTCCGGCGACCACCTCTGCGGTTATGATTCACGAGGTGATTCGGACCTTCATCGGATTTACCGGAGCGCTGATGAGTGACGACGTTTCGATGGGCGCGTTGAGCGGGTCGATCGCGGAGCGGACCGGGCGGTCGCTCGCAGCCGGCTGCGATCTCGTGCTCCATTGCAACGGGACGCTGAGCGAAATGGAGGCGGTGGCTTCGCACTGTCCGGAGCTCGGCGGCGAAGCGCTGGCGCGCACCGCGCGCGCCCTTGCGTCGCGCCGTGCGGCGGACGATCTCGACCTCGCCGCCGCCCGCGCCGAACTCGCCGGTCTCCTCGCACAGGCAGCCGTGGTGGCGTAATGACGGACGACCCGAACATGGACGACCCGAATACGGGCGATGCGAAGCCGGCGGATGCGGGCACCGGCGGCGCGGGCACCGGCGACGTGAAGGCCGGCGACGTGAAGACTGGCGATATGCCGTTCGCCGAGGACACCGCCGTCGATCGCGCCACCGACGAGCCCACGCTGATCGTCGATGTCGGTGGCTTCGAGGGCCCGCTCGATCTCCTGCTCCTGTTGGCGCGCCAGCAGAAGGTCGATCTTGCGAAGATCTCGATCCTCGCGCTCGCCGACCAGTATCTCGCTTTCGTCGAGGAGGCGCGGCGCACGAGGCTCGAGCTTGCCGCCGACTATCTCGTGATGGCGGCATGGCTCGCCTATCTCAAGTCGCGCATGCTGCTCCCGGAGCCGGCCGCCCCGGAAGGTATGAGCGCCGCCGACCTCGCGAAGGCGCTGGCGCTGCGCCTGCAGCGGCTCGAGGCGATACGCGAAGCGGGGACGAAGCTGTTCGAACGCGCGCTGCTCGGCCGCGACGTGTTCGGCCGCGGCGATCCGCAGCCGATCGCCGAGATCAAGCGGCCGGAATGGTCGGCCACCCTGTACGACCTTCTGTCGGCTTATGCGTCCGAGCGCCAGCGCAAGGCGCTCGCCCGCGTGCGCCTCGTCAAGCGCGCGGTATGGTCGCTTGCCGATGCCCGCGGCATGCTGGAACGCCTCGTTGGCACGAGCAGCGGCGAATGGGGCCGCCTCGACGAATATCTTCTCGCTTATGCCGTGGAGCCGGCGATGCGGGCGACGGCGCTCGCCTCTTCGCTCGCGGCGACGCTCGAGCTCGTGCGCGAAGGCACCATGGAGGTTCATCAGTCGGCCGCATTCGCCCCGGTCTATCTGCGCAAGCGGATGGCGGGAGGCGGCGACGGAGCGGTCGCGGCGCCGTAAGCCGCGGTCTCGATCACCAAAGCAGGAGGATACGTTGACGGGTGTGCTGGCCGAGCTGCGGATCGAGACGTTCGAGGAAGACAGCAAGGAGCCGGAAATGGCCACCGAAGCGCGGCCGGAGGAATTGCGGCTGCTCGAGGCGCTGCTGTTCGCCGCTGCCGAGCCGCTCGATGAGAAGACGCTCGGTGGTCGCCTGCCTTCGGGCGCCGATGTACGCGGCCTGCTGCGCCAGCTCCAGATCGAATACGCGCCGCGCGGCGTCAACCTCGTCCATGTCGGCAGCCGCTGGGCATTCCGCACCGCGAACGATCTCTCCTGGCTGCTGACCAAGGAGGCGATCGAGCCGAAGAAGCTCTCCCGCGCCGCGGTCGAGACGCTCGCCATCATCGCCTATCACCAGCCGGTCACCCGTGCCGAGATCGAGGAAATCCGCGGCGTCGCCGCTGCGAAGGGCACCGTCGACGTGCTGCTGGAGACCGGCTGGATCAAGCCGCGCGGCCGCCGCAAGGCGCCGGGCCGGCCGCTGACCTATGGCACGACGGCGGAGTTCCTGTCCCATTTCGGGCTTGAGGCGGTGGGCGATCTCCCCGGCCTCGACGAGCTCAAGGGCTCCGGCCTGTTCGACGCTGCCCTGCCGCCCGAGTTCGGCATTCCGGAACCCTCGGATGATCCGTCGCTGCGCGACAACGAGGACCCGCTGGAGCCCGGCGATCTCGACCTCAGCCTCGCGCCGCGCCTGGATACCAGCGAGGAGGGCAGTTCGGAGGAATAGGGGTCCCGAAAGGGCAGGGGTCCTTGGACTAAAGGGCAGGCACCTTTCGGTGTTGGGCGGCTGCGTTCCCCTCCCCACCCTCCCACGCAAGCGGGGGAGGGAGTTGAAGGCCCTGCGCCACTTCCCGCATTCTGGTTCCCGGCATTCCCGATAAGGCACAGCTGTTTCTCGCAGGCCGGCCCTAAGCCCTCTCCCGCTTGCGGGGGGAGGGTGGGGAGGGGGCATCTGCCACTTCACCGTGATGGCTTTGTATTCCGCAGGCTCATACAGCGATCGCTTTTCTCACTCACCATGCGGCGAAATCGGATCGGCCGAAGTCCTTGTTTTTGCCTGCCGCGAGGCCTAGGTTCAGGACAAATCAAGAGGCGAGGCCCCGCCCGCGCGGCCCGTCGTTGCGGAGGGTTGATCCGATGGGTTCCATGAGTATCTGGCACTGGATCGTGGTGATCGGCGTCGTGCTGCTGTTGTTCGGACGCGGCAAGATCTCCGAGCTGATGGGCGACGTCGCCCAGGGCATCAAGGCCTTCAAGAAGGGCATGACGGAAGACGAAACGGCCAAGGTCGAGCCGCCCAAGACCGAGCCGGTCAAGACGCTGGACCATCAGGCCGAGCGGACGCCGGCATCCACTGCGAAGAGCCAGGCACAAGTCTGAGCCGTCCGCGGCCACGCACTGCGATCGCACGCGCACCGAGACAGGCGGGGATGGCAGGGCGTTCGCCGGCAGCGCCGGGCGGGAGCGTGAAGCGCGATGTTCGACATCGGTTGGAGTGAGTTCGTCGTCATCGGCGTCGTCGCGCTCATCGTGATCGGGCCGAAAGAGCTGCCCGCGGTGCTGCGCACCATCGGGCAGTGGACGACCAAGATCCGCCGCATGGCCGGCGAATTCCAGAGCCAATTCCAGGAGGCGATGCGCGAAGCCGAGATGGCCGACTTGAAAAAGTCGGTCGACGAGCTCAGCGACGTCACCAAGGGCATCACCGCCGATCCCTTCGACTTTTCCGAGTTCGACCAAGTGGGAGCCGAAGACCGACACCGCCGCCACGGCAGGTGAGACGTCATCCGCCCAGGCAGCGCCGGTTGCCGCCGCCGAACCTGCCGGCACGGCGGAAGCGCCGGGCGCGCCCGATGCGGCCGCGAGCGCGGCGCCGGCTCCCGAGCCCGGCACGAACCCCGCACCGCCCGCCGCCGAGCCGATGGCCGAGGGGAGCGGCCGGGCATGACCCACGACGACATCGAATTAACCAAGGCGCCGCTGATCGATCACCTGATCGAGCTGCGCTCGCGCCTCATCAAGGCGCTGATCGCCTTCGCCATCATGTTCATCCTCTGCTTCGTCTTCGCCAAGCAGATCTACAACATCCTGGTGTGGCCGTTCGTGTTCGTGGCCGGACCGGAGAATTCGCGGTTCATCTATACGGCGCTGCTCGAATACTTCATCACTCAGCTCAAGCTTGCGATGTTCGGCGCCGCGTTCCTGGCGTTTCCGGTGATCGCCGCACAGATCTACATGTTCGTGGCGCCCGGCCTCTATCGCCATGAGCGCCAGGCATTCCTGCCCTATCTCGTCGCTACCCCGGTGTTCTTCGCGATGGGCGCGATGGTGGTCTATTTCGTCGTGATGCCGATGCTGGTGCGATTCTCGATCGGCATGCAGCAGGCCCCGGTGGATGGCCGCGCCGAGATCGCGCTGCTTCCCAAGGTCGGCGAATATTTGTCGCTGATGATGAGCCTGATCCTCGCCTTCGGCGTGGCGTTTCAGCTTCCGGTGATCCTGACCCTGCTCGGGCGGGTCGGCATCATCACTTCGGAGCAGCTCCGCGCCAAGCGGCGCTATTTCATCGTCGTCGCCTTCATCATCGCCGCGGTGCTCACGCCGCCCGACGTGCTCAGCCAAATGTCCCTTGCGATCCCTCTGCTGCTTCTCTACGAGGGATCGGTCTGGGCGGTGCGCATGGTCGAGCACAAGGCGAAGGCGCAGGCTGCGGCGGCGAAGCCCGCCGAGTGAGGCGCTCGCCCGCTTGATCACTGCATTGCCGTATCCGGCACTGTGCCGGTCGTCCCGGGCGATGGGGCAGTCCATTCCGGCCGGATCGGGATGGTCGGGCGAAGCCCGGTGACGGGAGAGAAGACGTCGTCATGCACGACATCAGGTGGATTCGCGACAACCCCGACGCCTTCGATCGCGGCCTCTCACGGCGCGGTCTCGTGCCCGAGGCGGCGCACCTGATCGCGATCGATGAGCGCCGTCGCACCGCGATCGCGAAACTCGAACAGGCGCAAGGCGAATCGCAACGCCGTAGCCAAGCAGATCGGCGATGCAGTCAACGCAAAGGACGAAGATCGCGCGCGGCGCTGATGGCCAGATCACGACATCAAGAACGCCCGTCCATGCCCGGCGATGAGACGCGGAGGAGAAGCAGGCGTCCACCGAGCTCGCGGAGGCACTCGCCCGCATTCCCAATCTGCCGGCCGACGACGTCCCCGACGGCGTCGACGAGCACGGCAATGTCGAACACCACAAGTTCGGAGCGAAGCGCGATTATGCGTTCATCCCGAAGCAGCATTTCGAACTCGGCGAAGCGCTCGGCCAGATGGACTTCGAAACCGCGGCGAAACTGTCGGGCTCACGTTTCGTGGTGCTCACACTCGGCCTCGCCAGGCTAGAGCGGGCGCTCGCCCAATTCATGCTCGACCTACACACGACCGAGCACGGCTACACGGAGGTCGCGCCCCCGCTTCTCGTGGGCGACGGGGCCATGTTTGGCACCACCCAGCTGCCCAAATTCGCGTACGACCAGTTTATGACGGCCCGCAATCTGGCGCAGTATCTCGACGAGGTGACATCGGAAGGTGAGCAGCTCACTATTGGTATCGTGCCCGCCACTCGCGGACGCCGCTGCGGTCAAGCAGCTTGACCGCCGCCTGTGGCTCGTCCCGACTGCCGAGGTGCCGCTTACCAACCTAGTGCGCGAGTCGATCTTGGATGAAGCTAAGCTGCCGCTGCGGTTCACCGCGTGCACGCCGTGCTTCCGCGCCGAGGCGGGAGCCGCCGGCAAAGATACCCGCGGCATGATCCGTCAGCATCAGTTCACCAAGGTCGAACTCGTCTCGATCACCACGCCCGAGGAGAGCCGTGCCGAGCACGAGCGCATGCTCTCGTGCGCAGAAAAGGTTCTGCAGGAGCTTGAGCTCGCCTATCGCGTGGTCACTTTATGCGCTGGCGACATGGGATTTGCGTCGCAGAAGACCTACGACATAGAGGTCTGGCTGCCGGGCCAAGACACGTATCGCGAGATCTCGTCCTGCTCGGTGTGCGGTGACTTTCCAGGCGCGCCGCATGGCGGCGCGCTATAGGCCGAAGGGAGATCGGGATACAAGACTCGTCCACACCCTCAACGGCTCCGGCGTGGCGGTCGGCCGCGCGCTGATCGCGGTGATGGAAACCTACCAGCAGGCCGACGGCTCGATCACCGTGCCCGACGCATTGCAGTCATATATGGGCGGCATCAAGTCGATTGCGGCCAAGTGATTGCGGATGCGCATTCTCATCACCAATGACGACGGCATCCATGCCCGTGGGCTCGCGGTGCTCGAGGAGATCGCGCGCGCTCTCTCCGATGACGTCTGGGTGGTGGCGCCGGAGACCGACCAGTCCGGCGTCTCGCATTCGCTCTCGCTCAACGATCCGCTGCGGCTGCGCGAGATCGGGCCGCGCCACTTTGCCGTCAAGGGAACGCCGACCGACTGCGTGATCATCGGCACGCGGCACGTCATCGCCGATACCAAGCCGGATCTCGTGCTGTCCGGCGTCAATCGCGGCCGCAACGCCGCCGAGGACGTGACCTATTCAGGCACCGTCGCCGGCGCGATCGAAGGCACCGTGCTCGGCATTCCCTCCTTCGCTCTGTCCCAGGCCTATGCCGGCGCGACCAAGCTCGATCCGCACTGGGCGACCGCGCTCAAGTTCGCGCCCGACCTGATCCGCCGGGTGCTCGCCGACGGCATGCCGCGCGACGTCTTCGTCAACATCAACTTTCCCGACTGCCCGCCCGACCAGGTGAAGGGCGTCGCGGTGGCGAGCCAGGGCAAGCGCGACCAGGAGCTCCTGCGCATCGAGCCGCGTTACGACGGGCGCGGCAATCCGTATTACTGGATCGCCTTCGAGCGCAACCGGCCGCTCTCCGAGCGCAACGGCACCGACCTTTCCGCGCTCGCCGACAATCGGATCGCGGTCACGCCGCTGCGGCTCGATATGACCGACGAGCCGTTCATGACCCGGCTCGCCGAGATACTCGAATAGCGCGCGCCTTTGCGTTAGATCGTAGGCGGTTGGGTCGCGTGAACGCAAAGAGGTTTCTTTGCGGAGAAGAGCCACCAGGTTCCGGTCCGCGCTCGTTCGCCGCGGCAGGGCTTTTCGCGCTCTCATCAGGGAGGTGTTTTTGGGTCCCCCCACGGGCGCCGAACCGCATATCGGCCGGATGCAGTTCCTGCTCGATCTACGGCGGCGCGGCATCATGGATGCGAACGTGCTGCGCGCCATGGACGAGGTGCCGCGCGAGCAGTTTGTCATGCCGAACCAGGCGACGTCTGCCTATGCCGATCGCGCCATGCCGATCGCCTGCGGCCAGACCATCAGCCAGCCCTATGTCGTCGCCTATATGACCGAGCAGCTTCGTCCCGGGCCGCAGGCGAGCGTGCTCGAGGTCGGGACCGGCTCCGGCTACCAGGCGGCGGTGCTCTCCCGCGTCGTCAAGAAAGTTACGACCATGGAGCGATTCCGCACCCTGGCGCAGGCGGCGCGGACGCGGCTCGCCGCGCTCGGCTACGACAATGTCGATGTCGTCGTCGGCGACGGCCTCAAGGGTGCGCCGGAGCGCGCGCCGTTCGATCGTATCATCGTCACGGCCGCCGCCGAGGAAATCCCGGCGGCCCTGGTCGAGCAGCTCGCGCCCGGCGGCATCATGGTGCTGCCGCTCGGGCCGCATCACGGCAGCCAATCTCTCGTCCGGCTTACTCGCACCACGCAGGGCGTCGCACACGAGAATCTCATCGGCGTGCGCTTCGTGCCGCTGCTGCCCGGGCAGGCGCGCGAACTCTAAATATTTTTGCGCCCTTCGGGCCTGTCAAGATGGCGGTGCCTCGGTCGAGAAAGGCCGCCTGATCACGAGCGGATTACGTACGAATCCAACAGCTTGCCGCAGGTCACCCCGCGCGCGCCGACCCGCCGGGAGTACTCGGATAACCTTAACCCACAGCCTAAAATTTAAAGAGATGTTTACTTCGGTGTTGTCTAACTCACGACCGTGTGGGTGTGGCGTATGCGTGCGGGTATTATCATGGGGCGAGAAACATCTCGGCGGGGGACGCATCTGGCATTGCGGTTCGGTGCCCTGGCGGCAGTTGCCGTCGGTGCCGCGGCCTGTAGCTCCGAGTCGATGCGGCTCTCCGAAAGTCCTGGCGCGTCTCCCTATGCGGCAGCGCCCGCGAACCAGATGGCGGCCCAGCCCGCCCCGGTGGGGCGCGTGGAGCGCGAGCCGCTGCCGCAGTATCAGCCCCAATACCAGCCGCCTCCACCTCCACCGCCGCACCCATCCGCCACGTCGGAGGTGACCGGGACGGTTCATTCCGGCGGCCACTGGGATTGGCAGGGGGGGACGCCGGTCGTCGTCGCCCACGGCGAGACCATCGCCACGATTGCTCACCGGCACAATGTCCCCGCCCATGAGATCATGCGTGCAAACGGGCTTACCGCCTCCGCGACGCTTCAGGCAGGGCAGCGGCTGGTGATCCCCCGCTATGTCGCCGACGGCGGGTCGGCGAAGCTTGCTCATGCCGCACTGCCGCGCCATCCCGCATCACCGGTCGTTGCCGCATCGCCAGCCATCGCCGCGCCGACGCCGGCGACGCCGGGCGACCACGTCGTCGCGTCGGGCGAGACGCTATCCACGATTGCGCGAAAACATCGGATCACGATCCGCGAGCTCGCTGCCGCCAACAGCATGACGCCGGAAACGCCGCTCAAGGTCGGCATGAAGCTCAATGTCCCGGCGCGGACAGGCGCGGCGACCAAGACGGCTTCGCTTGGTCCGGTGGCCCCGACTACCGTGGTGACCGCCAGGCCCGCGACCCTGCAGTCGGTCAAATCCGCCGAGCAACCCGTGGCGACCGCGCGTATCGCGGCGCCCGCGGCCGAGGCGACGGCGGACGAGCCCGGTCCGGCGGCTGCAGCCGGAATGCCGACGTTCCGTTGGCCGGTGCGCGGCCGGGTGACCGCGAACTTCGGCTCCAAAACCGTCGGCGGTGCGAGCGACGGCATCGACCTCGCCGTCCCTGAAGGCACCGCCGTTCGCGCCTCCGATGACGGCGTCGTCGCCTACGCCGGCAACGAGCTCAAGGGCTACGGCAATCTCGTGCTGATCCGCCACGCCAACGGCTTCGTCACCGCCTACGCAAATGCGAGCGAGATCAGCGTCAAGCGCAACGACCAGGTCCATCGCGGCCAGGTGATCGCGAAGTCGGGGCAGACCGGCTCGGCGGCGACCCCGCAGCTCCATTTCGAGATCCGCAAGAACTCGGCCCCGGTCGACCCGATGCAGTACCTGCCGTCGGACAAGACCGCATCGGCGCCGGTCAACTGACGCGTCATTCCGGGGCGCCGCGCAGCACTACTGGGTCAGAAGCGCAGGTAGGGTGTGCAACCGCGGTTCCTCGGCCGATCGCGTGCGCAAAATCGCGCAGCGCGGTTGCGCACGCTGCCAGACCCTCACAGCGCGATTTTGCACACCCTACGAATTTGTGACGCCGAGCATCACCCCCAGCCGGCCGGCGAGGTCCTGGACGTATTGCCAGGCGACGCGGCCGGAGCGCGAGCCACGGGTGGTGGCCCATTCGAGCGCCTCGCGGCGCAGGGTCGCCGGATCGACGGGCACGCGGAAATGCGCAACGTAGCCCTCGACCATGGCAAGGAACTCGTCCTGGCTGCAGCGGTGGAAACCGAGCCACAGGCCGAAGCGATCGGATAGCGAGACCTTCTCCTCCACCGCCTCGCCGGGATTGATCGCGCTCGAGCGCTCGTTCTCGATCATGTCGCGGGCGAGCAGGTGGCGCCGGTTCGAAGTGGCGTAGAGGATCACGTTGTCTGGACGCCCCTCGATGCCGCCTTCGAGGACCGCCTTGAGCGACTTGTAGGACGTGTCCTCGGCATCGAAGGAGAGGTCGTCGCAGAACACCAGAAAGCGGAACGGCGCCGGGCGCAGCAGCGCCATCAGGTCGGGCAGGCTCTCGATGTCCTCGCGATGGATCTCGACGAGCTTCAAGAGCCCGGCATCCTTGCCGAGCCCCGCATTGACTGCGGCATGGGCGGCCTTGACGAGCGAGGACTTTCCCATCCCCCGTGCGCCCCACAGCAGCGCGTTGTTGGCGGGCAGGCCGCGCGCAAAACGCTCGGTGTTCTCGACCAGGATGTCGCGCATGCGGTCGATGCCCTTGAGAAGCGACATGTCGACGCGGTTGACACGCGGCACGGCTGACAACCTTCGGGCATCGGGAAACCAGATGAAGGCGTCGGCGGTGGCGAAATCGGGCGCCTTGGGCGGTTGCGGTGCGAGCCGTTCGAGCGCCGAGGCGATGCGCTGGAGGATGTCGGCGTCGGGCTTGTCGGAAGGGGACATGGAACAGCCTTTTTTGGTCGCTCCCCATAGCGGGGCAGGGGGACCGCCGCAAGCCGGTTCCGCAGTGCAAAAAATGCCGGCGCGAAGGCCGGTTGGCGGCCCTTTTGACGGGCGCATGGCGCGCATTGCAATCGGGCGGCCGGCCAGTATATTCCGCGCACCTTCGCGTCGGGCGACGTTTCGCGACCGCCTCGCGGTCCCTCCTGAGGAGAACTGGCAATATGGGCGGCGGCGACTTGATGACCAATCTGGGCGGCCTGCTGCCTTTCATTCTGATATTTGTCATTATGTACTTCCTGATCCTGCGGCCGCAGCAGAAGCGGGCGAAGCAGCACCAGGAGATGGTCAAGAACCTGCGCCGCGGCGACAACGTGATCACCTCGGGCGGGCTCGTCGGCAAGGTCACCAAGGTGGTCGACGACGACCAGGTGGAGATCGAGATCGCCGACGGGGTGCGCGTACGTCAGGTCAAGGGCATGATCGCCGACGTTCGCGTGAAGGGTGAGCCGGTGAAGGACGAGGCCGCGAGCTGAAGCTCGGCCGCAGAACGGTAGACAACAGATGCTGTATTTCTCGCGCTGGAAGGTGATCGCCATTCTGCTGACGGCAGGGGTGGTGTGCAGCTTTGCGATCCCGAATTTCTTCCCCGAGGCCGTCACCAAGACCTGGCCGGCCTGGGCGCAGCGGCGGCTGGTGCTCGGCCTCGATTTGCAGGGCGGCTCGCAGATCCTGCTCGAGGTCGATCTCAACGACGTGCGCAAGCAGCGCCTCGACAGCCTGCGTGACGACGCGCGCCGCACGCTGCGCGATTCTCGCATCACCTGGACGACCCCGCCGATCGTGCGCGGCAACAGCGTCGAGGTGCGGCTGCGCGAAGGCAACGAGTTCCAGAACGGGCTCACGAAGCTGCGCGAGCTCTCGCAGCCGCTCGGCGGCGTCCTCCAGGGCAACGGCCAGCGTACCCTCGAGGTCACCGATGCCGGTGGTGGTCTGATTCGGCTGACGCCGACCGATGCCGCGATGAACGAGCGCATCCGCCAGACCATCGAGCAGTCGATCCCGATCGTCGAGAAGCGCATCAACGAGCTCGGCCTCGTCGAGCCGACGATCCAGCGCCAGGGCGCCGACCGCATCCTGGTGCAGGTGCCGGGCCTTGGCGATCCGCGACGCCTGATCGATCTCCTCGGCCAGACCGCCAAGCTCGAATTCCGCATGGTCGACAATTCGGTGAGCCCGCAGGAGGCGCTGCAAGGCCGCGCTCCGCCGGATTCCGAAGTGCTCTACGAGACCCAGGCCGGCCAGCAGATTCCGATCCTCGTCTACAAGCAGGCGCTGGTCGAAGGCTCCGACCTGACCGACGCCCAGGCAAGCTTCGACCAGCGCACCAGCGAGCCGATCGTGTCGTTCCGCTTCAACACCAGCGGCGCCCGCAAGTTCGCGCAGGCGACGCAGGAGAACGTGGGCCGGCCGTTCGCGATCGTGCTCGACAACAAGGTGATCTCGGCGCCGGTCATCCGTGAGCCCATCCTCGGCGGCTCGGGGCAGATCTCCGGCAACTTCACGGTGGAGTCCGCGAACAACCTCGCGATCCTGCTGCGCGGCGGCGCACTGCCGGCGAAGCTGACCGTGATCGAGCAGCGGGTGGTCGGTCCCGGCCTCGGCGAGGACTCGATCAAGGCCGGCGTGCACGCCTCGATCGCCGGCGCGATCCTCGTCATCGTGTTCATGCTCGCGACCTACGGCCTGTTCGGTCTGTTCGCCAACGTCGCGGTCGCGGTCAACGTCGGCATGATCATCGGCATCCTGTCGTTCCTGAGCGCGACGCTGACATTGCCGGGCATCGCCGGCATCGTGCTCACGGTCGGCATCGCGGTCGACTCGAACGTGCTGATCTACGAGCGCATCCGCGAGGAGGTGCGCAACGGCCGCACGCCGATCAGTGCGATCGATGCCGGGTTCACCCGCGCGCTGGCGACCATTCTCGACTCCAACATCACGACCTTCATCGCCGCCGCCGTGCTGTTCTTCATCGGCACCGGACCGGTGCGCGGCTTCGCGGTGACGCTCGGTGTGGGCATCCTCACGACGCTGTTCACCGCCTTCACCCTGACGCGCCTGATCGTGGCCACCTGGGTGCGCATGCAGCGCCCGCAGACCGTGCCGATCTGACCGCGGCCGCTCGAAAGAAACGAGATCACAGTGCATCTGCTCCGCATCGTTCCCGACAACACCCATTTCGATTTCATCCGCTTCCGGCGGATCAGCTTCCCCATCTCTGCGGTGCTCTCGATCATCGCCATCACGCTCTATTTCACCCACGGGCTGAATTTCGGCATCGACTTCTCCGGCGGCACCCTGATGGAGGTGCAGAGCAAGACCGGGCCGATCGACATCGCGAAGATGCGCTTCACCGTCTCGAATCTGGGCCTCGGAGAGGTGCAGCTGCAGGAGTACGGCAGCCCCGATACCGTGCTGATCCGCATCGCGCAGCAACCGGGCGGCGAGCAGGCGCAGCAGCAGGTCGAGCCCAAGGTGCGCGCCGCGCTCGGCGACGGGGTGGAATACCGCCGCATCGACGTGGTGGGACCGCGCGTATCCGGCGAGTTCCTGCACTGGGGCATCATCGGCATCATGGTGGCGATCGGCGCCATCCTGGTCTACCTGTGGTTCCGCTTCGAATGGCAGTTCGCGCTCGGCGCCATGATCGCCAACGTGCACGACATCGTGCTCACGCTCGGCTTCATGTCGATCACCCAGATCGACTTCGACCTCACCAGCATCGCGGCGCTGCTCACCATTCTCGGCTATTCGCTCAACGACACCGTCGTCATCTACGACCGCATCCGCGAGATGCTGCGGCGCTATAAAAAGATGCCGATGACGGACCTGCTCAACATCTCCATCAATTCGACGCTGTCGCGCTCGGTCATCACCCACGTCACCGTGTCGCTCGCGCTGCTCGCGCTGCTCCTGTTCGGCGGCCAGGCGATCCACAGCTTCACCGCGACCATGATGTTCGGCGTCGTGCTGGTCGGCACCTACACCTCGGTGTTCATCGCCTCGCCGATCCTGATCTATCTCGGCGTCGGCACCGGCCGGCAGAACGCACCCGACACTCCGGAGAAAGAACCCGTCGCCGAGGAGCCGCCGGCGCGCGCCGGGGCGCCTGCGGTCGCCGCGCGCGTGCGCCGCTGACGCAGCCGTCGAACCAGCCCCCGAATCTGCCGTATCCGGCGGTGATCGAGGGGTATGGCAAGGGCGGCTTCCGTTTCGCCGACATGTCCCATCGCGGCTCGATCCTGTGCCTGCCGCAAGGCATCTGGGCGAGCGACGTGAAGGCGCCCGCCGACCTCGATCTCGATGCCTTGTCGCCCGCGCTCGCCGACGGTGCAGCCATCGATCATTTCCTGATCGGCACCGGCAAGGACATCGCACCGCTCGCGCCCGCGATCCGCGACGCCTTCCGCATCCGCCATATCGTCGTCGAGCCGATGAGCACCGGCGCCGCGGTGCGAACCTACAACATCCTGCTCGGCGAGCGGCGGCGGGTGGGTGCCTTGCTCATCGCGGTGGAGTGATCCGCGGAGGATAGCCGCGTCCCCGCGAATCATCACTGACCTCATCCTGAGGAGCGTCCGGAGGACGCGTCTCGAAGGATGGCCCCAAGTACCGTGGCCTCTGGCCATCCTTCGAGACGCCTGCTTCGCAGGCTCCTCAGGATGAGGTCTGCTAAAGATTTACGCCCTTACGTTTGAAGTCTGTGCCGGCGAGTCGATGCAAGACCCCTATGCCCATTGCGAGGCGGTGGTGCGCGCCGCCGACAAGGACCGGTTCCTTGCCGCGCTGTTCGCGCCGGCGGAGCGGCGGCGGCATCTCTATGCGCTCTATGCCTTCAACGGCGAGGTCGCGCGCGTGCGCGAGCTCGCCCGCGAGGCGCTGCCGGGCGAGATCCGCCTGCAATGGTGGCGCGATGCCATCGCCGGTGAAGCGCGTGGCGAGGTGTCCGCAAATCCTGTCGCCGCGGCGCTCCTCGATACGGTGGCGAAGTGCGGTCTTTCACCCGAGACACTCATCCGTCTGATCGATGCCCACGCTTTCGATCTCTATGACGACGCCATGGCGACGCTCGCCGATCTCGACGCCTATGGGCGCGACACCGACGGCGCGCTCATAAGCCTCGCCGCCCGCGTCCTCGCAGGCGACGACGCGGCGACTGCCGCAGCAAACGCCGGCATCGCCTGCGCGGTGACGCGGCGCCTGCGCACCTTCCCGTCCGACGTGGCGCGGCGGCAGCTGTTCGTGCCGCAGGAGCTTCTCGATCGCCACGGCGTTACCCGCTGCGCGATCGAGGCGCGCCAGAACTCGCCGGAGCTGCGGGCGGCGCTCGCCGAGCTGCGCGCCCACGCCGCGGGCGCGTTCGCGACGTTTCGTCATGCCGCAACGGAGATTCCGGAGCGCTGCGCGCCGGCCTTTCTCGCCGCGGCGGTCGTGCCGGCCTGGCTTGCGAAGCTCGACCGCGCCGCCGATCCCTTCGGCACCGTCGATACTCCCGCAATGGCGGCGGCAATGGATCATCTGGCGCGCTGCGCGGCGGTGGCCGCGACTGTGAATTTCCTGATTTTGAGCGTGGTGGCGTCCGAAAAGTCTGCAACTTTTCGGGATCGTGCTCAGAGCACGAAGCGGTCGCGCATGTTGCGGCGGGCGTTGAGGATGTCGACGACGATCCGCCGCTCTTCATCCGACGCGATCAGCGGATCGATGTCGTCCACCTGATTGGTGGCGACGAGCTGGAGGATGTCGGTGCGCAACCGGCCGCTGGCGTTGCGCGGCAACGCCGCCACGATCTGGATGAATTGCGGCGCGTTGTCCTTGCCCACCGCCGCGACGACGCGGTCGCGCAACTGCTCCTCGGTAACGTTGCCGTTCGTCTCCACGAAAGCATAGAGCGCGGTGCCTGCGATCCGGTCGGGATAGACGAGCACCGCGGCGTCGCGCACGTCGGCGCGCGATTTCAGCGCGGCGGCGACAGCGGGGGCGCCGAACAAATTCTTGCGCTCGCCGACGATGTGCGCGACGAGCCCGGCCTCCTGTGGCGAGGTCACGAGCGGCTCGATCAGGTCGACCTGGTTGGTGCTGATGAGCCGCAAAATATCCGCCCGCACCGTGCCGTCTGCGCGCCGCGGCAGCGTCTCGACGACCTGGATGAACTCCGGCAGCTTATCCTTGGCGATCGTGGCGAGCAGCCCCGTGCGCAGCGCGTCCTCGGTGACGCCGGGGCGCCCCTCGACGAAGGCGTAGAGGCCGACACCGCTCATGCGATCGGGAAAGTCGAGCATGGCGACGTCGCGCACGCCCGGGAGCTTGCGGAGCGCAGCGTCGATCGCCGGGGCGTCCTTTGCCATGCGCGTGCCGCCGCCTTCGGCATCGATGAAGCCGAACAGGCCGCGCGTCACCAGCATGTAGACCTTCTTCCCCGTCGCCATCCAGATGCGGGTCGGTAGGCTCTTGCGCGCTAGCACGCGCTTTTCCATCGCGGTGAGCGCATCCGGTACGTAGCGCCGCTTGTGCTTGAGGAAGTGGCGCAGATCCTCGTAGGCGAGGATGCGGAACAGCCGGTTGCGGCGCCGGAAGGTCGACGCGAGCTGGAAATCGAGCAGATAAGCGTGGCCGTCGGGGCTGCGCAGCCAGTTCTGCTCCTTGGCGAGATCGTTGTGACAGATGCTCTGCCGATGCAACGCGTGCAGCGCGGCGCGCGCCCGGCGAAAGTAGGTGAGGTCGCCGTAGGGCCGCGCGATCTTGAGCGCGCTGCCGGGGATATAGCCGCGCACCAGCCGCTGATCGTCGTCGTAGAGCAGCTGCGGCGCGATGCCGAGCCGGTTCGCGGCAGCGAGCGCGCGACGCTCGCGATTGAAGAGGTGAACGGCGAGCGGCCGCGACCACCACGGCACCTCGTCGAGCCGGCGCAGCACGCCGTGAACCTCGCCGGCATCGCCGTGAAAGGTGCCGCGCTCCACCGTGGAGAAAACATCGCGCTTGAGGACGACCGCCGTCTGCCAGCGCCCGGCGAAATCCTGCGGTCGCCCCGGCTCTTTCATGTCAGGGCTTCCGGGCATCCGCGCCGTGATGAACGGGCTCGCTGTCTTGTGCCGGCGGGGGTTCGCTCTCGCCCGGAACGAGAGCGGCGGCCGCTGCCATCGGCAGGCCGCGGCTCCAGCCGTCGAGATCGGCGAGCGCCCGCGTGGTGAGCGCACGGCGCTTCGCGAGCGTCTTTTCGGTGCCACGCAGGCGGGTGCCGTCTGCGGCGCGGCTCGGCGACTGCGCGAGCGGCGGAAACAGCCCGAAATTGACATTCATCGGCTGGAACGAGCGCGGCCCGGCGTCGATCGTCTCGATGTGGCCGCCGGTAATGTGGGCGAGCAAGGCACCGTGCGCCGTGGTCGGCGGCGGCACGTCGATGGCGTCGCCGTGTCGTTCGGCCGCCGCGAAACGTCCGGCCAGCAGGCCGATGGCGGCGGACTCCACATAGCCTTCGCAGCCGGTGATCTGGCCGGCGAAGCGCAGCCGCGGCAGCGCGGCGAGCCGCAACGTGCCGTCGAGCAGCTTCGGCGAATTGAGGAAGGTGTTGCGGTGAAGGCCGCCGAGCCGCGCGAACTCGGCACGCTCAAGGCCGGGGATCATGCGAAACACCCGCACCTGCTCGGCATGCTTGAGCTTGGTCTGGAAGCCCACGATGTTGAACAGGGTGCCGAGGCGATTGTCCTGGCGCAACTGGACGACGGCGTGGGGCTTCTCTTGAGGCTGGTGCGGATTGGTGAGCCCGACCGGCTTCATCGGTCCCCAGCGCAGCGTGTCGCGGCCGCGCTCCGCCATCACCTCGATCGGCAAGCAGCCGTCGAAATAGGGGGCTTTCTCCCAGTCGTGGAACGACACGCGGTCGCCGGCGAGGAGGGCGTCGAGAAACGCGTCGTATTGGCCGCGGTCGAGCGGACAGTTGATATAGTCGGCGCCGCTGCCGCCCGGGCCCGCGGCGTCGTAGCGCGACTGGAACCAGGCCACGTCCATGTCGATGCTGTCGCGATGGACGATGGGCGCGATGGCGTCGAAGAAGGCGAGCGCGGCCTCGCCGGTGAGCGCGGCGATGGCGTCGGCGAGTGCCGGTGAGGTCAGCGGCCCGGTGGCGACGACGACGCTGTCCCATTCCGCCGGCGGCAGGCCGGCGATCTCGCCGCGGGAAATCTCGACCAGCGGATGGCTCGCGAGCGCGGTAGTAACGGCCTGCGAGAAGCCGTCGCGATCGACGGCGAGCGCGCCGCCCGCCGGCACCTGGTTCGCGTCGGCTGCCCGCATCACCAGCGAGCCGAGGCGGCGCATCTCCTCGTGCAGCAGGCCGACGGCGTTGTGATCCCGGTCATCGGAGCGGAACGAGTTCGAGCAGACGAGCTCAGCCAGGCCGTCGGTCTTGTGCACCGCAGTCGCGCGCCCGGGCCGCATCTCGTGCAGGACGACGGGCACGCCGCGGGAGGCAATCTGCCAAGCGGCTTCGCTCCCGGCAAGGCCGCCGCCGATGACATGGGTGGGTTGCATCGGACCGTTGGATATTGGAAATACTTGGGGAGTCAACCGCGAACGCCCGCGTCCGCCCAGGCGGCCATCCCGGAGGAAACCATGAGGAACAGCCTATCCATCATCGCCTGCGCGACGTTTACCGTCGCTGGCGTGCTCGGCGCGGCCGTCTTCCCCTCGCATGCGACCGACCTCAAGGTGCTCACGGCCGGGGCCTTCAAGTCCACCCTGCTGGCGCTCGTTCCGGAATATGAGAAGGCGAGCGGAAACAAGCTCATCATCGACAACGACACGGTTGGCGCCCTCGTCAAGCGGGTTGAGGGCGGGGAAGCCTTCGACGTAATCGTGCTCAGCCCCGCGGCAATCGACGAGCTTGCCGCCAAGAGCAAGGTGGCGCCGTTCAGTCGCACCAACCTCGCCCGCGTCGGCGTCGGCGTGATGGTGAAGGACGGGGCGCCGAAGCCCGACATTTCTACCGTCGATGCCTTCAAGAAGGCGGTGCTCGATGCAAAATCGGTGTCCTTCATCAATCCCGCGAGCGGCGGCTCGAGCGGCATCTATGTCGAGAAGCTGCTGGAGAAGCTCGGGATCGCCGGCCAGGTGAAGCCGAAGGAGAAGCTCAAGGACGGCGGCTCTGTCGCCGACTACATCCTGTCCGGCGAGGCGGAGCTCGGCATCCACCAGATCAGCGAGATCGTGCCGCACAAGGGCGTCACTCTGGTCGGGCCGCTGCCTCCGGATATCCAGAGCTATACGGTCTATGCTGCCGCTGTCGGTCCCAACACCAAATATCCCGACGAGGCAAGGAAGGTGATCGCGGTGCTCAGCGGGCCGGCGGCGCAGGCCCTGTTCAAGTCCAAGGGGATGGAACCGGCCCCTTGAGGCGGCCCGGACGGCCGGCGGGGTCCTCTGTGGGTTCCTGCCATCGGACCGTCGTCATTGCCGGATAAGCCGCGCGGCTAGACGCAAGGAGATTCCATGTCCGCATTGACGCTCTATCACGCTGCGCGCTCGCGTTCCTCGGTCGCGCTGTGGATGCTCGAGGAGATCGGGCAGCCCTACGGCATTCACCTCCTCAGCATAAAGAAGGGGGACAATCGCGAGCACCCTTATCTCGACGTCAATCCCATGTGCAAGGTGCCGGCGCTCAAGCATGGCGACGCCATCATCACCGAAGTGGCGGCGGTCTGCTGCTACCTCGCCGATGCCTTTCCCGAAGCGGGACTGAACATTCCGATCGGCGATCCGCGGCGCGGACCGTATCTCAAATGGCTGTTCTTCGCTCCGGGCGTGGTCGAGCCGGCGATCTTCGATCGCGCCTTTCCCCGCGCCGCCGAGGCGCCGCGCGCGGCGCTCCCGTTCGGCGACTTCGACACCGCGATGAACGTGCTTGCGAAGGCGGTGACGCCGGGCCCGTTCCTGATGGGCGAGAAGTTCACTGCGGCCGACGTCGTCATCGGCTCGCAGCTGCGCTGGGCGACGATTTTCAAGCTGATCCCGGAGCGCAAGGAGTTTACCGATTACATGGCGCGGTTTGCCGATCGTCCAGCCGCCAAGCGCGCCCACACGAAGGACGAGCAGCTCGCCAACGCTTAGGTTTTCGCGGTCGATCCCGCGTCGCATCTTTCGTCACCGCAACGGCGCAGAGGTTCGGATTTGGGTACCGAAGATGGCAACGCTTCGCGGGTGGGGGCGGCCGATGCAACAGCCGCCGTCCTCCCGTTGCGCGTACTTTATTTCGAAGACCTCGCGATCGACATGAGCGAGTCGTTTTCGAAGACGGTATCGTCGTCCGACGTGGTGGGATTTGCCGAGGTTACGGGCGACCGCAATCCGATCCATCTCTCGGAGCATTTCGCGGCTCGCACGACGTTCGGGACGCGCATCGCCCACGGCCTCTACACGGCCAGCCTGATCTCGGCGCTGCTCGGCACTCGGCTCCCGGGACCCGGAGCGATCTACATTTCGCAGACCCTGAACTTCCGCGCTCCGGTGCGGATCGGCGACACGGTGACGGTCGTCGTCACCGTCGCCGAACTGGTCCCCGAGAAGTCACGCGCCCGGCTGCGCTGCATCTGCAAGGTCGACGACGACGTCGTGCTCGATGGCGAAGCGCTGGTGAAAGTGCCCTCGAAGGCCGCGTCGAGGCCGCTTGGGCCGATATGACGGGCAGGCGCTCGACAACGCATCAGGCTTCGGCGGCCCGAACGATCCGAACGATCTCTTGCTGGAAAGTAGATCCAGTGCACCGGTCGTCGGTCATCGAGGCGCGCCTTTTTCGCGACCCTGATCGCCACAATCGGAAGGCCGGACGCCGCCGCCCGCGGCGCACGAATTGTTTCATGCCTCCAATGCGTTAACCAAATTCAATGCCGCAGATGCGGCTTGCATGACTGCCCGTCAGAACATCGGAGCATAGTCGTATTGATGTCATCAGGGCGTCACGCTAGACAGCCGGCGGGCACGGGGGAGGAAACGAGTCGAAGTGACATATGAGTTTCGAGATCGAACGTAAGTTCCTCGTGCGTAACAGTGATTGGCAGCCGCTTGCGACCAAGCACTGCGATATCCGCCAAGCCTACCTGACCATCGGCGGCAAGGCGTCGGTCCGCGTCCGCATCCGCGACAACCACACGGCGACGGTGACCGTGAAGTCGAGGCCGGCCGAGCTTCGCCGCCTCGAGCTCGAATATCCCATCCCCATGCTCGAAGCCGAGGCCCTGATGCCGCTGCGCCAGGGCTCGATCGTCGAGAAGGTGCGTTACCGGATTCCCTGGGGTGAGCTCGCCTGGGAGATCGACGTCTTCGCCGGCGAGAATGAAGGGCTCGTGATCGCCGAGATCGAGCTCGCCAATGAACACCAGCACGTCGAGCTGCCGTCCTGGATCGGCGAGGAAGTCACCGGCAAGCCGGAGTACTACAACAGCTTCCTGGTGCAGCAGCCGTTCCGCTCCTGGTCCGAGCGCGACGCGGACCTCCCGGTCGGCAAGCGGGCGTGATCCGCTTTCCCTCCCCGTCTTCGGGGAGGGCAGGGTGGGGCTCTTTCTTTTACTTGCTCGCTTCGCTCGCGGACCCCACCCGACCTCGCTTTCGCTCGGCCACCCTCCCCGAAGTCGTGGAGGGATTTCACTCCGCCGCCACCACCCGCTTCCCCTTCGCCCCGCGCCGCGCCAGCACCGGCGCCAGGAACGCCCCGGTGTAGCTGCGCTTGACCTTGACGATGTCCTCTGGCGTGCCGGTGGCGACGATCTCGCCGCCGCCGTCGCCGCCTTCGGGGCCGAGGTCGATGATCCAGTCGGCGGTCTTGATCACCTCGAGATTGTGCTCGATGACGACGACGGTGTTGCCCTGGTCGGTCAACTCGTGGAGCACCTCAAGGAGCTTCGCGACGTCGTGAAAGTGCAGGCCGGTGGTCGGCTCGTCGAGGATGTAGAGCGTGCGGCCGGTGGCGCGCTTCGAGAGCTCCTTGGCAAGCTTGACGCGCTGCGCTTCGCCGCCTGAGAGCGTCGTCGCCTGCTGGCCGACATGGATGTAGTCGAGGCCGACCCGGTGCAGCAGCGCGAGCGGCTCGCGCACCCGCGGCACCGCCTTGAAGAACTCGAGCGCCTCCTCGACGGTCATGTCGAGCACGTCGGCGATCGATTTGTCCTTGAACAGCACGTCGAGAGTTTCGCGGTTGTAGCGCTTGCCCTTGCAGACGTCGCAGGTGACGTAGACGTCGGGCAGAAAGTGCATCTCGATCTTGATGACGCCGTCGCCCTGGCAGGCCTCGCAGCGCCCGCCCTTGACGTTGAAGGAGAAGCGGCCCGGCTCGTAGCCGCGCGCCTTCGATTCCGGCAGCCCCGCGAACCATTCGCGGATCGGCGTGAAGGCGCCGGTGTAGGTCGCCGGGTTCGAGCGCGGCGTGCGGCCGATCGGCGACTGGTCGATGTCGATGATCTTGTCGATGTGCTCGAGCCCCTCGATGCGGTCGTGCGGGGCAGGGGCCTCGCTCGCATTGTTGAGCTTGCGCGCCACCGACTTGTAGAGCGTGTCGATGAGGAGCGTCGACTTGCCGCCGCCGGACACGCCGGTGATGGCGGTGAAGAGGCCGAGCGGAACCTCCGCGGTCACGTTCTTGAGATTGTTGCCGCGGGCGTTGACGACCTTGATCGTCCGGCGCGGATTGAGCGCGCGGCGCTCCGGCACGGCGATGGTGCGCGCGCCGGTGAGATACTGGCCGGTCAGCGAATGCTTGTTCGCCATGATGTCGGCCGGCGTGCCGGTGGCGACGATGTTGCCGCCGTGAATGCCGGCGCCCGGGCCGACGTCGACCACGTGATCGGCGATGCGGATCGCATCCTCGTCGTGCTCGACCACGATCACGGTGTTGCCGAGGTCGCGCAGTCGCTTGAGTGTTTCGAGGAGGCGCGCATTGTCGCGCTGGTGCAGCCCGATCGAGGGCTCGTCGAGCACATAGAGCACGCCGGTGAGGCCGGAGCCGATCTGCGAGGCGAGCCGGATGCGCTGGCTTTCGCCGCCCGACAGCGTGCCGGACGCGCGGGCAAGCGTGAGATATTCGAGCCCGACGTCGACCAGGAAGGTCAGGCGCTCGCGGATCTCCTTGAGCACGCGGCCGGCGATCTCGTTATGCTTCGCCGTCAGCTCGGCGGGCAGCGCTGCGAACCATGCGGCGGCGCGCTTGACGCTCATGTCGGCGGCCTCGCCGATGTCGCGACCGCCGACCTTGACCGCCAGCGCTTCGGGCTTGAGCCGCTTGCCGTGGCAGGCGCTGCAGGGAATGGCGGTGAAGTACTTCTGCAGCTCCTCGCGCGCCCATTCGCTCTCGCTTTCGCGGAAGCGGCGGTCGAGATTGGTGACGACGCCCTCGAACGGCTTTTTGGTTTCGTAGGAGCGCAGGCCGTCGTCATAGACGAAGCGGATCACGTCGTCGCCCGAGCCGTGGAGGATCGCGTCCTGCACCTTCTTCGGCAGGTCCTTCCACTTGGTGTCGAGGCTGAACTTGTAGAACTTGGCGAGCGCCTCGAGCGTCTGGGTGTAATAGGGCGAGGTCGAGCGCGCCCACGGCGTGATCGCCCCCTTGCGCAGCGTCATGTTGCGGTCGGGGATGACGAGATCGACGTCGGCCTTCTGCTCCAGGCCGAGGCCGCCGCAGGCCGGGCAGGCGCCGAACGGGTTGTTGAACGAGAACAGCCGCGGCTCGATCTCAGGGATGGTGAAGCCCGACACCGGGCAGGCGAATTTCTCCGAGAACACCATGCGGCTCGCGTCGGACGCTGCGGCGGCCGCGAGCTTGGTTTCCTTCTTCGCGTCCCCTCGCGTCTGGGCGGTCGCCGCCGCGTCGGCGAACTCGACCACGGCGAGGCCGTCGGCGAGCTTCAACGCGGTCTCGAAGCTTTCCGCGAGGCGCTGGGCGATGTCCGGGCGCACCACGACGCGGTCGACCACCACGTCGATGTCGTGGTTGAACTTCTTGTCGAGCGCGGGGGCCGACGCGGATCTCGTAGAATGCGCCGTCGATCTTGACGCGCTGGAAGCCCTTCTTGAGGTATTCCGCGAGCTCCTTCTTGTATTCGCCCTTGCGCCCGCGCACCACCGGCGCCAGGAGATAGAGCCGCGTGCCCTCGGGCAGCGCCATTACCCGATCGACCATCAGCGACACGGTCTGGCTCTCGATCGGCAGGCCGGTGGCCGGCGAATAGGCGATGCCGATGCGCGCCCACAGCAGACGCATGTAGTCGTAGATCTCGGTGACCGTGCCGACCGTGGAGCGTGGATTCTTCGAGGTCGTCTTCTGCTCGATGGAGATCGCCGGCGACAGCCCGTCGATCTGGTCGACATCGGGCTTCTGCATCATCTCCAGGAACTGGCGCGCATAGGCCGAGAGGCTTTCGACGTAGCGGCGCTGCCCCTCGGCGTAGATCGTATCGAAGGCGAGCGACGATTTGCCCGAGCCCGACAGGCCCGTGAACACGACGAGCCGGTCGCGCGGGATTTCGAGATCGACGTTCTTGAGATTGTGCTCGCGCGCGCCGCGGATCGCGATGACCCGGCCGCCGTCCAGGTTGCGGCGCGGACGGTTGTCGAACAGGTCAGACATGTTCCGGCTGATCTCTGTGCTTCATCGCGTGGAGGAGGTCCCGGCCTCAGGCCGCGGATTCGACGCGCCGCACGATTACGCCGGCGCACGGCCCCTGAGCCCAAAGGTAGTAACTATGGGCGTGACGCGCCAGTCTCCGGAGTGTCTTGGCCCGGCCTCGGGCCACGCATGTGGACAAGTGGCGGCGCTTGGCCGGCTTCCGCGGCATGTTCCTGTCGGCTAGGGTGCCGGCGCAAAAAAATACCAGCGGAGGATCGAATGAGGATGACGGATTGGCTGCCCGCTTGTTGGCTACCTGCCTGCGCCGGCGCGGCGATGCTGGCGGCAACGCTCGGCCACGGGGCGATGGCGCAGGGCTATGCGGTCGAGACGCGGTCCGACGTGCAGTACGCCGAGCACGACGGCGTCAAGCTCACCGGCAATCTCTATCTCCCCAAGGGGCTCGACAAGGCGCCAATCCTGATCGCGGCCCATGGCGGCGGCTGGCAGGGCGGGAACCCCGATGCGTTCAAGCTTTACGGCCCGTACCTCGCGAAGCACGGCTACGCGGTCTATGCCATCCGCTACCGTCTCGCGAAGGCGGGGATGAAGAGCTATCCGCAGGCCGTCTACGACGTGAAGGCGGCCGTCCAGTTCGTGCGCGCCAAGGCGGCCGAGCTCGGCGTGGATCCGGCACGCATCGGCCTCATGGGCGCATCGGCTGGTGCTCATCTCGTGTCGCTGGTCGGGGTTGCAGCGGGCGAGCCGCAATTCTCGAGCCTGTACCGCGACGATGCCAACGCCGGCGTGCCGGCGGACGTCAAGGCGGTGGTCTCTTTCTACGGCATCTACGACATGCAGGCGCAGTGGGACCATGACCAGGTCGCCCGGCCGTCCGACCAGATCACCGAGAAGTTTCTCGGGGCGTCGCCGATGAAGAACCGCAAGGTCTACTTCGAAGCCTCGCCCGCCGCCTACGCGACCTTCGACAAGAACCGCACGCGCTACTTCCTGATCGCGGGCAAGGAGGACGACATCGTCGATCCCAAGCAGGCCTCGGACTTTCTCACCCTGCTCAAGCAGGCGGGCTTCAACGCCAACATCGCGCTGCTGCCGGGCGCAGGGCACGCCTGGATCCAGGAGCCCGTGGACGACCCGTCGACGTTCATTTCCATCGTATCGCCGCGGGTGCTGCGGTTCCTGCAGGGGGCGCTGTAGGGCTCGCACGACTTGCGATCTGCAAAAGCCAAAGGACCGGCGTGAAAGCCGATCCGCAAAAGCAAAGGGCCGGCATGAAAGCCGGCCATGGCTTGTCTTGTGAAAAAGCAAAGGGCCGGCATAAAGCCGGCCCTTGAGTTGCAATCGCGCCCTTGGCCCTCCCGGCGGTGCCACCACCGATCGAAACTCATGATACCGCTATAGCCTGATCTTCGCGGGTTGGCTGTCTTTTTGTTGCCACAGTCGGGGACTTTCGCGCAGTTGTTGAGAGGATTGTGGACCGCTTGTTCTCGGCTGCAGTCTTTGCTAGAACAAAAAGCGAACAGGATTTGAAAATGCGAGTGTTGACGACCATCTTTTGGAGGCGCCGGCTTGCCTGTGGGTAAGCCGGGCCGTCGGCCGTGCGGGGCTCGCTCCGGATGCGGCTTTGGCGCAGGGTGTCGTAAGGAATTAGGTCTCGATTCACCGGGATTGAATGTACGGAGAGCGGGTCATGGCAGGTAGCGTCAACAAGGTCATCCTGGTGGGCAATCTTGGTGCCGACCCCGAAATCCGCCGCACGCAGGACGGCCGGCCGATCGTCAATCTCCGGGTGGCGACTACCGACACCTGGCGCGATAAAGGGTCCGGGGAGCGCAAGGAGCGCACCGAGTGGCACCGCGTCGTCATCTTCAGCGAGGGCCTCGCCAAGGTCGCCGAGCAGTACCTCAAGAAGGGGGCGCGGGTTTATCTTGAAGGGCAGCTCCAGACCCGCAAATGGCAGGACCAGGGCGGCCAGGATCGCTATTCCACCGAGGTCGTCCTGCAGAACTTCAGCTCCCAGATGGTGCTGCTCGACCGCGCCGGTGGTGGAGGCGGCGGCGGCTACCCCGACGACAACGGATCCGATTTCGGCTCGAGCTCTGGAAGCTCCGGAGGCGGCCGCAGCGCGCCGGCGCGCCAGCCCGCGATGGCCGGCGCCGGCCGTCGCGACGACATGGACGACGAGATCCCGTTCTGAGTTTGTGGTGTCCGTCATTCCGGGGCGCGCGCCTTCGCGCGAACCCGGAAGCCGGGCGGCATTCTCTATAAAATCAAACCACGCACTGTCATCGCCCGGCTTGACCGGGCGATCCAGTAACCACCGGACTTTCGGTGGCACAAACCCGCATCTGTTGCGCAGGCCACCGCGAATGAAATCCCTCCCCGGCTTCGGGGAGGGTAGGGTGGGGTTCTTCCTTGCTCGCTTCGCTCGCGGACCCCACCCCGCCCTCCCCGACGACGGGGAGGGAGAAGAGGCCAGCGAATGGGAATGAATAGGAGACCCCCATGAAAGCAGCGATCCTCGGCGACGCCGGCATCGAGGTCGGCGAGGTGCCGAAGCCGGTGCCTAAGCCCAACGAGGTGCTGGTGCGGGTCCGCGCGACGACGCTCAATCGCGCAGACCTCCTGGTGGCGTCCGGGCATCAGCACGGCGCGGTCGGCGGCAAGGGCGCGCGGATCGGCCTCGAATGCGCCGGCGAGGTCGAGGCGGTCGGCAGCGAGGTCGAAGGCCTCGCGCCCGGCGATCGCGTGATGGGCTCGGCGCCCGGCGCGCATGCGCAATACGTCGTCACCGATTACGTGCGCCTGCATCGCATCCCCGCCAACAACATGACGTTCACGCAGGCCGCGTGTTTTCCCGTCGCGCTGCAGACCATGCACAACGCGATCGTCACCGCCGGCCGCTTGAAGCGCGGCGAGAGTTTGTTGATCCAGGGCGCGAGCAGCGGCGTCGGACTGATGGGCCTGCAGATCGGCAAGCTGATGGGCGCCGCGGTGGTGATGGGCACCTCGACGAACGCGGCGCGGCGCGCGCGGCTCGCCGAGTTCGGCGCCGATGTCGCGATCGACACCACCGACGCCGCCTGGCCGGCGCAAGTCAAGCAGGCGACCGGCGGTACCGGCGTCGATCTCATCGTCGACCAGGTGTCGGCGAGCGTCGCCAATCAGAACCTCGAAGCCGCGAAGGTGCTCGGCCGCATCGTCAATGTCGGCCGGCTCGGCGGCATGAACGGTCCGTTCAACTTCGACATGCACGCGTCAAAACGCATCGACTATATCGGCGTCACCTTCCGCACGCGCACTCAAGAGGAAATCCGCGAGGTCGTCCGCTTGATGCGCAAGGACCTCTGGCCCGCGCTCGAAGCCGGCAAGCTCACGATGCCGATCGACAAGGTCTTCCCGCTCGCCGACATCGCCACGGCGCTGGAGATGATGCGGGCCAATCGGCACTTCGGAAAGCTCGTCATCGAGATGTGACGCGCTTCGAGACGCGACGTCCTTGGGAACATGAGAGTGTTTCAATATCGGACCCCATCCTGAGGAGCAGTGCCACCCACGCTCCGCCAGCTCGCGTGCTGCCTGTTCCTGGGCCGCTCTGAGTTCCGCCGGCTGCTGGCATCCGGATCGTCGTCGGCCTCCACTTTTAGCCGCCCGATCAGGCGTTCGGCCTTCCGCAGTTCCTTGTGGAGCTTCTTCTTGCGGTGGAACGAACTCGCTCCCGCCGCCGCGCGCACGCACACTGCGTCCTGAACGACCTCGTCGAGATCGACCACTCCGGCCATCGACAGGGTGGCAACATTCTCGTTCAGCAGCCGGTCGAGCAGATCGGGATGTCCGACACGGAACTCGGACAGACCGTGGTAGTTCACGCTCACGCCACCCCACAGCCAGCGCTACGGCGTCGTGGCTCTTGCACAGTCGATCCAAATGCCCGCGCACTGCCGATGCCCCGGCTGGTGGCGAACAGCCATAGCGCCAGCAGTAGGCGCGGGCTCGGCGGTGCCTGCCCCGGCCCGTGCTCGCGCCCCCTGACCACGTCCTCGAGCTCCCGCAGGTCGAGGTGCGGCACGCAATCCCAGATGGCCCGCGCCGGATGCTCCGCGGCGAGCAGGGCATCCAAATCCACCGGGCGAAGCTCGATCTGACCCCGCGCCGGTTCGCGCAACCGCGGCGCTCCCGTCGCTTTGCCTCCGATCCCATCCACCTGCGGCAAATCCTCGAACAGTCCGCCGGTCCCCATCTCGACCTCTGTCGAATCGGCGAATCAGCCCAGCAGCCGTCGCACAAATGAAAACCGCACACCGTTCAAAGATTCACAGGTCTCAGGACGAGGTCTCCAAGAACGAGAAATCAATCGA
>CAWGRH010000024.1:0-170454 GCA_963824905.1 uncultured Alphaproteobacteria bacterium | reverse complement strand
GTGGACCCTACCACTTGCGCTGCCATGGACCCCCCCACTCTCCAGTATCCGATCACGCTGGCAACCGTCGTGGTCGCCGGTTCGCCCTTGAAGCACGTAGTTGCCCCCCATCCCTTGCCCGTACCGACCGTCTTCCAGTATCGCGACAATGGTCAACAGGGTACCGGACAAAGTGCGCCACATCGGCTTCGAACTCTGCGGTGGTGTGACGGGGTCACAGACCTTTGACATGGGAAAGGGGCCGCCGGCGGCCCTTCAAGCCATTTGTAAACCCACCAGCGTGTGGTTGGTATTTCGCCAAATACGATGCGACCTATTGGGGAGGAACCCCGTTCACTACTCTTTTGATGATGCGGGACCTCGATGATGTCGGACAGCCGACCCATGACCCCGACATGCCACTGGCGAATTTCAAGAAAGATGGATTGTTCAACCCGCTCCAGCCACTGTTCCCCGACATGATCGCCGGGAACTACGAAGAATGGACCATCTATAACCGTTCCTTCTCCGACCATCCGTGGCACCTCCATCAAAATCATGTGCTGATCACAAAGATAAACGGTGTCACCCTGCCGCTGCCCGAATGGCACGACACCTTGCTTGTCCCTGCTGCCTACTGTCCCGACGGGACCTCGCCTCCCCCGGCGGCAACTCAGCCGAGAGCTCGAGGTCAAAGACGAGCGGGACCCGGGGCTGGCAGATCAGCCGCGGCCGCCTCGGCAGCGCCCTTGGGCCCCAACGATCCCACCGTTACCTGTTGGGGTGGTGGAGGAGCAGTAGTGTCTGGCCCTGGGGGATTTGCGGTAAGATCAACGACGCAACGCCGGGGTCGATCACGTTTCGGGTGTATTACAATCCGATCACGGCGGGCTGCTTCGTCGCGCATTGCCACATCATCGACCATGAGGATCTCGGCATGATGCAACGCTTCGACATCCTGCCGGCCCCAGGTCAGCCCAGCGGCTGCGCGCTCGACGTCGCTCTCACGCCAGATTTGCGCAAGCGGTTGGCGCTGGGGAGCAGCTTCGAGATTTGCACCAGTTCTCCTGGCGCTGTCGCGCGCTTCACACCCATCACGGATATCCAGGCGACAGCGGCTTCCATCAGCTCGGACTTTGACAAAAAGCCGCCGCGCTGGAACCTGCTCGATAACGTGCTGCGTCCAATCTTTCCCGGCTTGTAGCCGTCCGTTTACCCGGTGGCATGGAAAGGAGCCCCGGCTTTTTGCCGGGGCTTTTTTATTTCGCGGGCGCCGTCGCCGAATTAAACACTCAATAATGTCACCGACGTCAACATCGTTGCGGAACTCGGCTCGCTTGCGGAGATCACAAAAGAGAAGCGTGGCGGCCAAGCGATCATTTCTGGCCGCGCCGCGTCGAGCAACGCATTCAGCAATGAGCCTTGCCTGCCGATCAGATCACTGCGCCGAGACCGGCGTGAGGCTTCCGACCACGGGAGGTCGCGTTATCGTTGATATAATTGTCGCCGTAGCTATTCACTGTCCCGCCCCGCGAAAAACCCCGGTCCCATTGCCCGAAATCACCGTCTTTGCAAGCCACGCTGTGCCCGCCGCATTGCAGGCCGGCGTCGGCGTTGTTGGAGATTACCGAATTCGCAATCGTCGTGTTCCGATTTGACCGACGCCGACGCTAATTGGCGTTCGCCGTGATCCTGTTGAGTGTTGCGTTAACACCGCCGCCCCTCGGAGCTATGAGGATGCCGTCCGCACGATTATCTGACGCTATGGTGTCCTCGATCAACAGATTGGACTTTTGGTTGGTCGTCAGGTCGTAGATGCCATATTGGAATTGGCGAATGACGCTGTTGAGAATCTGCACCGAGGCTCCCGATGTGATGTAAATTCCGTACTTGCCGCTGCCCCCACCATCGATAACCAGGCCGTTGAGCAGGACCGGGTCCGATGTAGTGACGCTGATGGTGATCGCGACACAGGTATCGCAGGATACGGCTCGAGTGATCCCGCCCCAACCGTGCGCTTGAATGCTGATCCCATGGGTGATGGTCAGTGGCCCGTACTCGGCGGGATCAAGCACCTCGATTTCACCGTTGGTTGGGGCGATGTTGTAAGCCTGCTGGAAGGTGCGGCAGGGTTGGCTCTCGGTACAGGGATTAGTGTCCAAGCCGTGGACGGACACGAATGTATTCTGCTGCGCGTGAGCGGGCACGCTGAAAAGTGCGGAGACGAGGAGCGTGAGAAGAACTGCAGTCCTGGTCACTGGCTGAACTCCTGGTGGGAAGGAATGGACGAAACAGGGGATGCGCGTGCGGGTTGCCGACATCAGTATCTGTCCTTGGCATCCGATTTGCGCAAACACAATTGAAATAGAGTGTTGCCGCCCAGCCACAGATTTCCGTAAGAGAATAAGATAAAATTATGGTGCCAGCATGAAAACACGGGGGGGTTTCATGAAGAGGTTGCTGTTGACGACCGCGGCCTTCGGCCTTCTGGCCGGGCCCGCGCTGGCGGCCGACCTGCCGGTCTATAAGGCGCCGCCACCCGTGGCGGTGTGCTTCTGGTGCGGTTGGTATGTTGGCGGCAACGTCGGGGGCACCTGGGCGCAGGACACCAACGTCACGACCGCCAGCGCGCCCGGTTTCGCTGCAGGCGCCGGAACCCCCACGGGCTTCGTGCCCGAAGCGAACGTAGCTGCAGCCCTGGCCTCAAACAGCGTTGGCGGAAAACAATCGGGTTTCATCGGCGGCGGCCAGGTCGGCTACAATCTTCGGTTGGCCCCCGCTTGGATAGCCGGCGTGGAGACCGACATTCAGGGCCTCAGTAACGGCAACGGCGCGAGCGCCGTCACTGCGACCTCGGCTGTTCCTATCTTTGTGAGTGAGGCCTTTACCTCGACGACCGCCGTCTCGAAGCACGTCGACTACCTCGGCACGCTGCGCGGCCGGCTTGGTTTTCTGGTGACACCGAGCGTTCTTTTCTACGGCACCGGCGGTCTCGCCTATGGCGGCGTCCACGCCGCTACCGTCATCTCGCAGACGGATACGGGGATTTTGCCGGGGCCTGTTTCGGCGAGCTACACGTCGGGGGCCGCCATCAATACGACCCGCGCCGGCTGGACGGCCGGTGCCGGTGCCGAAATGCGGCTGTGGGATCATTGGACGGGAAAGCTTGAATACCTTTACTATGACCTCGGCACCGTCAGTTATTCGCTTCCAAACCTGGTCGCGAACGTTCCCTTCGCTGCCCCCGCTTGGACGGCGTCAGCAGCGTCCAGTGCGCGCTTCAATGGCAACGTCGTGCGCGTGGGTCTAAACTACAAGTTCTGAGCCTACCGCCCACTGGCAACGTTTGCCGGCCGGCTTGATCTGGAGTTGTAACTTAGCGCCGCAGCCTCAGAAATTGTTGGATCAAATGGCGGAGTTTCGATCATGAAGAAATTCGTGCTCGGAATTTTAATTGCGCTGACAGGCGCGACCTGCGCGGCTGCTGCCGATCTTTATTACAAGGCGCCCGTTGCGGCGCCGGTCTATAATTGGACGGGCTTCTACATCGGTGGTAACGCTGGCGGCGCGTGGGGAAATTTCAACCCCAGGACCGTGACAGTGTATAGCGACGATGGCTGGTTTGTCCCAACTGATATCCCGGCGATAGACAGGGTGGGCATTCAGAGCAGCAAGCCAGCCGGCTTTACGGGCGGTTTTGAAGCCGGCTACAATTGGCAAAGTCGCAATTTCGTCTTTGGCGTCGAAGGGGACATAGGAGCCCTCAGCCTGAGCAGCGGCGTGCGCAGCGGCGCGTTATATCCCGGCTACCCTTATACGTTCACGGTGACGTCGAATATCAGCACGACTTGGCTCGCGACGGTTCGCGGTCGCCTTGGCTACGCAGTCAACAACTGGCTGTTCTTCGTCAGTGGTGGCGCCGCGCTCACCGATCTTCGCGGCAACTTCGCGTTCAGCGACACGTTCAGCGACGCGCTTGGCATTGCACCGGGCAATCCCAATGCACGCGAGACAGCCTCCTTCTCCGATACCAAGGCTGGGTATGCAATCGGCGGTGGCGTCGAGGCGGGATTATGGGGCAATTGGAGTGTCAAGGGCGAATATCTCTATGCCAATTTCGGCACCGTTTCGACGAGCAGCAACAATCTGACAGCCTTCTCGCCGCCGCTCCTCTCCCCTCACATTGACTTTCCCTCAAATGTGTTCACTCACCGCTTCGGCTTGAACGCCAACATCGCTCGGGCAGCGCTCAATTACCGGTTCTGAGGGTACACGCGGTCCGGTTAGAGAAGATCCGGGGAGCCCCGGCTTTTCGCCGGAGCTCTTTCATTTCACGGCCGCCGTTGCCGGATCAGCATCGTTTATCCAAAGTTGGCAAATCAAGCTACAGGAGCGATTTGGCAATTACGAACGCGGCGGTGCCGAGGGCGAGCAATACAATGGGATTGCGATCAGGCTGCCAAATTCGCCACGCCGCGACGCCGCAGGCTGCCGCCCAGGCCAATGGCCGCGTGCCGGCCGATTCCAGCATGACATAGGCACTCGCCAGAACGAGTCCGGGGGCTATCGGAGAAAATCCCGCCTCCACCGTCCTTTGCAACGAGCGGCTGGGCCATCGACTCCAGACGTAGGCCATGCCGTAGACCGCAAGCGAGGTCGGGAGAAAAAAAGCAATCGAGACGGTGATCGCTCCAAGCCAGCCCGCGGCTTTCCAGCCGATCAGGGTCGCGATGAGCGCACCTGGGCCGGGGGCCGCACGCGAGATCGCGAACAGATCGAGAAATTCGCGCTCCGTCATCCAACCGTGGACCGTGACGGCCTGATGTTGCATTTCGCCCAACACCGCCGGGCCGCCGCCGATCGAGACGAGCGAGAGCGGCAGGAAAACGAGGGACAGCTCCGCCAATGTTCTACCGTCGCCTGTCATGACGTTCTCCGACGGGTGAGGCTCGAAAGCTGAAAAATGCCAGTGCGATGCTGAGCGGAGCAACGATCAGCACGGTCGGTACGGTTGGAAAGCGCAGGAGGGCAACGAAGACAAACGTCGCGGCCAACACCGTGATGGCACCCGCGCTCTCGATCTTGCGGCCGCTGCGGGTAATCCCTTCCTGGATGATACGGCGGCCGGATGCAACTCCCATGCTGATGAGCAGACCGACCGTGGAAACAGCGACGCCCTCGAGCACGTTCTGAAGAAACACGATTCCGGCGAACCGCTGGTACAGGAACCCGAGGCCGATAACGACCAAAATTGGCCCGGTGAGGAGACCCGCGACGGCGGCGGCGGCGCCTGTCAACCCTTTCAGCCGCTGGCCGACCAGGACGGCCAGGTTGACGATGTTCACCCCCGGCATGATGCGGGCCGCCGTCAACGCGGTGGCGAATTCGGATTCCTCGAGCCAGCCCCGCCGCTCGACGAATTCTCTATGCATCCAGGCGGCAACACTTCCGCCGAAGCTGGAGAGGCCAATTTGCGAGAACACAAGAAACAATTGGATAAAGCCACCGGAGAACGGCGGCCGAACCGGCATCGCTGCCCGGGGACGTGACTCACCGCCTTCGCTGTTCCTCGCCACGGGCCTTGGCACCTCTCACAAAATTCAGCGCGCGAGTCCCGGTTATGGTACATTCCGGTGCCGAGTTCTCAATGGCGCCGGTTGCAATTCAAACTTCGGAATAGGGCGCTGATCTCGGGCGACAGTCATGCGTATTTAATTGAAAGCTGATCGCTCGTGCTTGCATCCAAGTTCGACCCTGTCGCTTCGAGCTTCGACCGCCATCGTGCGCTTCCCGATGAAGTGGCGCAGGAGATCCGAAGAGCAATCCTGGCGACTGTCGATGCCTCGGCGCGGCCTCGTCTTCTCGACCTCGGGGCCGGCACCGGCCGCCTCGGCCGCTCGTTCGTGGAGGCCGGTGACGATTATGTCGCCGTGGATCTATCGCTCGGTATGCTCCGGGAATTCATGCGGAAGGCGCATGATGGTCGCCGCGAAACTGCGTTGCTTGTGCAAGCGAACGGAGAACAGCTTCCGTTTCGCGACGGGTCGTTCGACGCCGCCATCCTCGTTCACATTTTCGGCGGGACGCAGGGTTGGCGCCGCCTCGTCGGCGAGGCGAGACGCGTTCTGAGGCAGAGCGGCGTCTTGCTGATGGGCCGATGGCTCATCCCACCGGATGGAATCGATGAACAAATGAAGCGACGTGTCAGTGTGCTGTCCGCCGAGATGAGCTTTTCCCCCAACTTGCAAAGCACGCGTGAGAACGCGCAGAGCTGGCTCGAAGCGACGGCCACGCAGAGCACCCGCATCACAGCGGCCACCTGGCGTGTCAGCAGGTCACCGCGCGATTTTCTCGAACGCCGCAGCAGCGGCGCCCAGTTTTCCACGCTGCCGGCCACGGTCAAAGTTGAAATTATTGAAAAAATGAGCGCCTGGGCCGCTAAGTCATTCGGTTCGCTTGATGCTGTATTCACTGAAGAACATGAATTCGAGCTACGAGCGTTCAAATTCGAGGATGCAGGAGGGAAGTAACGTGTTCGAGCCGACCGACAGCGACATGCTGACAGAACTGGGCAAACGCCTGGTCAGCGGATGTCTGAGCGATGCTGCGATACAAGAAGCAACGGAGGCGACGCCGAACTTCGCAATCCTGCCTTGGGTCAACGTTGTCAAAATCGGCGGGCAAAGCATCATGGATCGAGGCCGCAGCGCCGTCGGTCCTCTGGTCGACGAGATCGTCGCGAACCTGCACCGTCACAAGTTGATTCTGGGAACTGGAGCCGGGACTCGCGCCCGGCACGTGTACAGCTTGGCCATAGATCTCGGTCTGCCGATCGGCGTCCTCACGGTGCTGGGCACGGCCGTCGCCTGGCAAAACGCGCAGATGTTGCAATACCTGCTGGCGCAACACGGGATCGCGTTCGTGGAACCGGAAGGCTTTGCTTCGTTGCCGCATTACCTCATGGAACGCGGTGCGGTGATCTGCCAGGGGATGCCGCCCTACAAGCTGTGGGAGAGCAATCCCGAAGTCGGACAGATCCCGCCGGAGCGTACCGATACCGGCTGTTTCCTGATTGCCGAGGTGTTTGGTGCGCGCAAGATGATCTACGTCAAGGACGAAGACGGATTATACACCGCGGATCCAAAGAAGGACCCGACTGCAAGGCATATTCCACGTATCGGTGTGCAAGAACTGCTGGCGCGGGATCTGGATGATCTCGTGGTCGAGCGCGCTGTGCTGGAGTTGATGCGCAATGCACGGCACATCAAGGAAATTCAGTTCGTCAACGGGCTCAAGCCCGGTCAATTGAGCGCCGCCCTCGACGGCAAGCCGGTCGGCAGCATCATCTTCAACGATGCTGCCAGGTAGGAGTAGTGCGACATGGGCGAGCAACTCGGCGCGCATCACGTCGTCTCCCGCTTGATGCGGGAGTCGCTGATGGACAAAAATCTGATCGCCGGAACGGGATCCGCGGTTCGGGCGATACTGCCTAATCTGAACGTGGTCCAGATCGGCGGTCTGTCCATCATGGACCGGGGCCACAAGGCCCTGCAGCCGCTTCTCGACGAGATCGTCGCCAATCAGGATAAATATACTCAGATTGTCGGCGTCGGTCCCGGCGTGCGCGCGCGGCACATCCTGTCGGTCGGTCTCGATCTCGGTCTGCCCACCGGCGCGCTAGCCACGCTGACCGCCAAATGCTCCGCGCAGAACGCGTACATGGTTTCCTGCCTGCTGGCGAGCCACGGCTTTGTTTATCTTGAAGCGCCGTTCGTCGTCCAACTGCTTCCGGCTATGCTGGCGGCAGCGCGGGGCGCAGTCTTCAATGGAATCCCTCCGTACGACTTGTGGGAGCATCCGCCGGCGCTCGGCAAAATTCCGCCCCATGGCAGCGATGCCGGTTCGTATCTGGTGGGCGAGGTGTTCGGCGCGCGCACGATCATCCTGCTCAAGGATGTGGATGGCCTCTACTCCGCCGATCCAAAAACCCACCCAGATGCCGAATTCATCCCCGAGATCAGCGCTGCGGAATTGCTTCGCAGGCAACTGCCGACGCTGCCGATCGAGCCGGTCGTACTGAAGCTGCTCATGCGGGCGCGGCTCGCCAAGAGCATCCGCATTGTCAACGGCCTGGTGGCTGGCAATCTATCTCGCGCCCTGGCGGGGGAGTCGGTCGGGACGCTGATCAAGCTGTGACGACCACAACAGAAAGGCGACGCCGATGCGTCGCCTTTCGTTTGCAGCGCGATCTTCGGCTGGGAACTATAAAGACACCCTCAGTCAGCATTGACCGATTGCACCGTCCAGTTGGTGGGTATGTTGCCGAGAGATGCGGTCGACGCGGCGGCCGTGCCGTTCATGAACCACACGGACGTATTGCCGCTCGTGTCGCGCCAGAGCAGGTCGCTCTTGCCGTCGCCGTTGAAATCGCCCGTCTGAGCGATCGACCACGTGGCCGGAATGTTGCCGATGCCGGCGGCGGATGACACCGCCGCACCGCTCATCAGCCAGATCGACGCATTGCCGCCGCCGTCGCGCCAGACGACATCGCTCTTGCCGTCGCCGTCGAAATCGCCGACGCCCACGACCGTCCACGTCGTCGGGATGTTGCCGAGTTCCTCCGGTCGACGCGATCGTCGTTCCGCTCATGAACCAGATCGCGGTGTTGCCGAGGTTGTCGCGCCACAACAGGTCGGTCGTGCCGTCGCCGTCGAAGTCGCCGCTGCCGGCGAGCGACCAGGCGGCGGGCACGTTGCCGATGCTGCCGGACGCCAATACGGTCGCGCCGTTCATCAGCCACATCGCGAGATTGCCGCTGGCGTCCTGCCAGAGGATGTCGCCCGTGCCGTCGCCGTTGAAGTCGCCGGTGGCAATGATCGTCCAGTTGGCGGGGATGTTGCCGACCCCTGCGGAGGACGCTACGGCCGTGCCGCTCATGAACCATATCGACGTATTGCCGCTGGTGTCGCGCCACAGGAGGTCGGCTGTGCCGTCCCCGTCGAAGTCGCGCTGTCCGACGATCGACCAGGTCGCCGGCACGTTGCCGAGCCCTGCCGACGATGCCATGCCGGCGCCGTTCATGAGCCATATGGCGATGTCACCATTCGTGTCGCGCCAGATGATGTCGCTTACCATGTTGGCGTCGAGGTCGTGCGGGGCAAGGTTACGCGGACCAGGATGTTCAGTGCAGTGTCCGAATGAGTCCTTAACGGTGGCGGAGTTTTTTTGTATATTCGGTGCATAACAAATCTTTGCTCTGATGTCCGAAAGTTTGACAGGTTTAAAACCTTTATCTGTATCACCAACCGTCGTATCTGTGTAAGCGATGCCGTTGGCCAAATTTCCAGAATATGTGCAATAATACACGTCAGATAACGTCTCTGCACCGGGATCGTAATTATAACACTGATAAAATCCCAGCGTCTGCAGGAGATTATGATTTTGATCTAGACCTTGGTTGACGCGGGCGTAGTCGTTTTCGAACAGATTTTGCGACGAGCCTTTGGGAAAAAAGATGTCGACCGAGGCTCTATCAATGCCGGGCCAACTGAGCGACCTGGTTTCATTCTTAAAGCACGGGGAACCCGACGAAGTTTTATCGACCGGGATGGGGCAGGTTCGCGATGTTGGTGACGCCACTTCGTCTGTACAATTGCCGCGACTGCAGTTGGCGGCAACAGGAGCGACGCCTAATGCCCCGGAAACGCTGGCCATCCCATCCGACGTGTGGAAAATAGCGACGGACACATTGGGATTTGTTTGAAAATAAACAGACAAATACGAATAAAGATGGGAAAATGTATCCCCACTATACTTGGTAAGGACGTTACGGTGCGGACTACTGCCATCGGCTTTAATGCCTGCGTCTTTCTCGCAGGCATTGGGATCCTTGGGATATTCACAGAAATAGTATTTGTGGCCATCGACGGTATCGGTAAAAAACATAATAGGTGCTTGGAGTCCCGCATACTGAGCTAACGGAAGCGCGGTCTGATATGGATTGCGCGTGCCGTTTACGCTTGTGCCCGTGTCCCGATTCCACATGGCAAAGACCTGCTTGACGGGACAGAGATTAAGAAGGTTCGTCAGTTGATTGGTCATGTCTGGATAAAGATTCGCATGCGTCAGCCCTACGGGAGTCAATCCGTTTCCCGTGGACAAGTCCTCGCCGTGCCGGAATAGATAGAGCGTCGGTGTACATGATGATTGCGCTTGCGCCGCATGCGAATGGAAAATGCCGAGCGCAAAAAGTAAAATCGACAGCAATTGTCTAATGCGACACGTCATTGTCCGCCCCTCTTTCAATCGGTCTGGACTCTGAAACGAATTTTTGCGCAGCGAAGATGCCGACTCCCTCATTTGGACGATATCATCGTGCGAACGGGCTCGCTACCCGACGCTCCGGCTCTTGGGCTGGCGCTGCGGTAGGCGTTGGTCTGCCGCGTGCGTGCCCCCGAACCGTCGGCCCTTCGAGGGAAAGCTCGGAGGGAGCTTGCAGGTCGGGGGTTTGAAACCTTCGGGCGAGCAGCTCGCGCGCAAAGTTCCGAAAACGGGAACCTGCTCGTGCAAATCACACAACTGATGCGTCTCGGTCACAGCTTTTGGACCGAGCGTCGTGTAACAACGTTGTATTGAACAGTATCAGCTTTGGGGGAGGGGTGAATGAGGAAATTATTCCTGGCGGCAGCCGCGTTCGGCCTTCTTGCGTTGCCCGCGATGGCCGCCGACCTGGCGCCTGTGTACAAAGCGCCGCCGCCGGTCTGCGTCTGGTGTGGGTTCTATGTCGGCCTGAACGCTGGCGGCACCTGGAGCAACGATGATTCGGTTCGCCTGACATCCGCCGCGGCTCAGGATTTTGATCCTGGTCCCGACAGCTACGCTGCGGCTTCGGCTGCCGGGGTGGCCGGGAAGGTTCCCGGTGAAGGCGGGGCAAGGTTCGTCGGTGGCGGCCAGATTGGCTACAATTGGCAACTATCCAGCGCCTGGCTCGGCGGCATCGAGACCGATCTCCAGGGCGTCGTCGGCAACGGCAGCGGCAACGGAACGCTCAATACGAGCGTCGGCCTCACCGATTTTTTTGGTAACCCGGACACGGTAACCACGACGATCAGGACCACCAAGCAACTCGACTATTTTGGCACGCTTCGCGGGCGGTTCGGCTATCTGTTCGGTCCGACTTTCCTTGCATATGGCACTGGCGGCCTCGCCTATGGTGGCGTCAAGGCCAGCACGTCGATCGGTCAGACCAACAACGACTGTACCTTCTCCCCCGGCGACTGCCTCCAGCCCACCACATCGGCAGCCGGTGCAATTTCTCAGACGCGGATCGGATGGACGGCCGGCGCTGGCGCGGAATGGCTGTTTGCGACGCGGTGGAGCGCGAAGGTCGAGTATCTCTATTACGACCTGGGCAGCGTGACGTTTGCCAACGCTCCACTCGTGACGGGCATCGGTACCTTCGTCGGAGCTGGTGGCCCCGCCATCGTGAATTCCACCTCCACCGCCGACTTCAAAGGCAACATCGTCCGTGTCGGCCTGAACTACCACTGGTATTGAGCAAGCTTGGCGGCCACGGTTTCCGATCGCGGTCCTTTGGCAAAGTGCCCGGACCGCGGATGGCTGCTTTGCGTCTTGGCCGGGTGAAAACACTTCACCAGGGTCTGACGCCGCATCGTGCCTGATCCGTCGAGTGCCGACGGACAGGTGACGGCTGAGTTCATTCGGAAGGAGAGGCACGGGGAAACCACCGTGACACTCGCCGAACGGCCGAAATGGTGGCGCAAGCCGATCCGGATCATTACATCCGGGTTGTTGCGAGCCGGCGCCAAATATTGCCGATTGGCACGCCTCCATGAACGCCGTCCCGCTTTCCCGTCGCGGGTCGCCGGGATGCAGCGGCTACGATGCGACACTTCGGAACGCAATGAACTCGAGTCAGCTCACGCTATTCGAATCCAGGGATTCTCTGCCTGAGGGCTTCGAGTACCAACCCGAACTCCTGACCAAGGACGAGGAAAAAGATCTGATTGCCCATTTTGCCGATTTGCCGTTCAAGGAGTTCGAGTTTCACGGCTTTCTCGGCAAGCGGCGGGTCGTGTCATTCGGCTGGAGGTACGACTTCGGCGCGAGGATGTTGCGGGAGTCGGAACCGATCCCCGAATTCATCGTGCCGATCCGCGAGAAGGCGGCCGCGTTTGCGGCCATCGATCCACAGGCGCTCGCACATGTTCTGGTGACCGAGTACTCGCCCGGGACAGCCATCGGATGGCACAAGGATCGCCCCCACTATGAGGATGTGATCGGTATTTCGCTGGCGTCAGAATGCGTGTTTCGACTCCGCCGCAATATCGGTTCGAGCTGGCAGCGCAGATCGATCACTCTCGCACCGAGATCGGGCTATGTTTTGCGCGGCCCGGTTCGTAACGAGTGGGAGCACAGCATTCCCGCGGTCGCAAGCCTGCGCTACTCGATCACATTCCGAAATCTGCGCGCGAGATGACGATGCCAGAAAACAGGTTCAGCGGTCGTCCGAGAGATGAAGATCGCCACGTGTAACGTCAGCGACGTTACGCGCAGCCTGCCGAACCGTCTCGTGGCGGCGGAACTGTGGATATCCAATGCCCAAGTCCGACGGTGTTGCAAGCCGGCCACCAAATGTGGAACTCGGGCACGTAACATCGGTCGGCATCAGGGAATACGAAAATGCGCGATCAGATCAGTCCGAGATTTCACGCGGAGCTCATTGTCGTATTGTTCGATGAATACGAAGACGTCCGCAAGGTGACGAACAAAGTCGGAATTCTACTCTCGGATGCGTCAGCCGCACACATCGAAGCTGTAAGCAAGTATTTGCCTATCGATTTGAGGCGACTGCTTCCTCGAAGGATGCTGAGTGCCGCGTAGCGTGAAACGGATGGTCGTGGACGAGCGTACGGCCGCCTGCACCTGCGAGGATTAGGTCGCCTTGCGGAATACGGCGCGGACCCCGGCATTATTTCGCTATTCATCCCTTGAGGCTTCACGCGCCAACTGGAAGAGCTACCTGCGTCTTCCGTCGTGTCCTCTCCGATCCTGCTCTATCGCTGACAATCAGGCCCGGACCCAAGCAGCCGTCATGCGCGTCGGTAGGGCTCAGCAAGCGCAGCGGGTGCAGTTTGACGTCCCACCAGGCCCGCGACCGCCAACAGGGCCAGCAAATAGGGCATCATGATGAGAAGCGCGTTCGGCACGGCAATCCCCATTGCCGGAAGCTGGAATTGCAGGGCGGTCGCGGCGCCGAACAGCAGGCAGGCGAGCGTCGTGTTGAGAATTTTCCATTTCCCGAAGATGACGGCGGCGATCGCGAGATAGCCGGAGCCGCGGGTCATGCCCTCGGTGAAGGTGTGGATGTCGCCGATCGACAGGAATGCGCCTGCAAGCGCCGACATGAAGCCGGTGAACATCACGACCGCGTAGCGGACGCGCGAGACCGAGAGCCCCGACTTGTCCACCGCGCGCGGCTCTTCGCCTGCGGCGTGGATCGTGATGCCGAGCGAGGTGTAGCGCAGCACGAGCGCAGTCAGGACGATGATCGCGATGCCGAGATAGAGCAGCCATACCTGCTGGAATACCGCTTCGCCGAACACGGGAATGTCGGCGAGCAGCGGCGGCTTCCACTTGTCGAGGCCGGGGATTTGCTCGCGGGAGCGCGACCCGAAGATCTCGCGGTAGGCGAGGGTGGTCGCCCCCAGCATCAGGATGTTGATGCCGATGCCGGTGACGATCTGGTTCGCTCGCAGCGTCACGCTCAGAAATGCCTGCAGCGCGGCGACCGGAGCCACCGCCACCACCGCGATGGCGAGGCCGATCAGCGGATTGCCGGTCGCCCATGCGCCCACTGCGGCCGCGAAGGCCCCCGTGAGCATCATTCCTTCGAGGCTCATGTTGAGCACGCCGGCGCGTTCGCTGACGAGCTCGCCGATGCCGGCGAGCAGCAGCGGCGCCGCGAGGCGGATCGATGAGCCGATGAAGACGGCGAACAGCTCCCAAGTCATCGCACGTCCCAAGTCATCGGGTTGCCCGTCGGTCGAGCCAGAAGGAGGAGCCGGCGAGGGTGATCACGATCAGGCCCTGGATCACCATCACGAGCGCGGTCGGAACGCCGGCGACCATCTCCATGTTGATGCCGCCCGAGCGCAGGAAGCCGAACAGCAGTGAGGCCGCGATCACGCCGGCGACCGAGCCGCGCGCCAACAGGCCGGCGACCAACCCGTCGAAGCCGTAGCCGGAGGAGAACCCCTCCTTGAGCACATACTGTTCGCCCTGGATCATCAGAGCGCCGGCGAGGCCGCCGAGCGCCCCGGCGATGGCGAGCGCCGCGATCACAGTGCGGCCGTAAGGAATGCCGGCGCGGCGCGCGGCGACGGGATTGAGACCGACCGCACGCAGCTTGACGCCGAAGGTCGTCTTGTCGAGCACGATCGCGGCGACGATCGCGATCAGGATCGCGATCGGCAGTCCGATGTGCAGCGGGAACGAATAATCGTCGCTGAGCAACGGGAGCTGCGTCGATTCAGGGATCTCCAGCGATTCCGGCAGCGTCGCCGAGGTGGTCATGGGCCGGCGCAGCAGCGCCTCCGATTGCACCGACCAATAGACCAACCAGATGGCGATGAACGACAGCAGCAGCGTGCTGATGACCTCATTGGTCCCGGCCTTGACCTTGAGAACTCCGGCAATCGCTCCCCAGAAGGCGCCCGCCAGCACCGCCGCCAGCATCGGCACGAGGATCGGCAGCCCGAGCGGCAGGCTCGCGACCCCGCCGTAGAGCGCAACGGCGGTTGCGGCGATGCCGCCGACCGCAATCTGTCCCTCGCCACCCACGTTGGTGAGGTTGGCGCGGTTGGCGAGCACGAAGCCGATACCGACGAGGGCGAACACCACGCTGCGGTTGATCGAGACGGCGATCGAATAGGGCGAACCAAATGCGCCTTGAACAAAGGCCGTCACCGCGCCCCCGATCGAGGCGCCGCTCAGCGCGACGAGGCAAATCCCGATCGCCGCCGCTGCCGCGACCGCACCGACCGGAACGAGAAGTGTCCAGCGAAAACGCGTGCGGAGGGCAGGGGCGAGCGTTGTCTGCGCGGTCATTGCATCGCTCCCGCGTGGCTCGCGGCTTCGCCAGCAGGCGCGCCCAGTGCGTGGCCCGCCATCATGGCGCCGATCCTTTCGCGCTCCGCACGATCGGCGACGCAACTGCCCATGATCCGGCCGCGGTAGAGCACGATGATGCGGTGGGCGATGTCGAGCAGCTCGTCGAGCTCGGAGGAGATCAGCAGCACGCCGACGCCGCGTGCACTCGCGGCGCGGATGTGGCCGTAGACCGCGGCGACCGCGCCGACGTCGAGGCCGCGGGTCGGCTGCGCCGCGATCAGGACGGCGAGGTTTTCGAGCGTCAGCTCGCGCGCCAGCACCGTTTTCTGCTGGTTGCCGCCGGACAGGCTCGAAAACGCGATCTCAGGACCCGCGGCGCGCACGTCGAAGCGCGCCATCAGCTCGCGCGCCGTCGAATTGACCGCCTTGCGGCGGAGAAACCCGTAGCGGGTGAACGCATCGAGGCGGCTCAAAAAGATGTTCTCCGCGACCGACATCCCGGTGATGCAGCCGACCGTGTGGCGGTCTTCGGGGACCACCCCAATCCCGGCCGCGGTGATCTCCTTCGGGCTCGCGCTGGTGAGCTCGTCGTCGTCGACGAAGAAACGGCCTGCGGTCGGTTCCAGCATGCCGGACAGCACCGCCGCGAGCTCGCTCTGGCCGTTGCCCTCGACCCCGGCGACGCCGATGATCTCGCCGCGACCGAGCGTCAAGGTGAAGTTGTCGAGCCGCGTCACGCCCTGCGCATCGCGGACGGTGAGGCCGTCGACCTGCAGAATGTCCGGCCGTTCGGATGCTGAAGTGGTGGCGGCCGCGGTCGGCGCGGCGGCCGCAGGAACCGCTGTCGATCGATCGCCGGTGTCCCGGTTGATCATGGCGCGCACCAGGGCATCGATCTCGCCGGCCGGATCGGTCGAGGTCGCAACCACCCGGCCGCCGCGCAGCACGGTGACGCGATCGGCGGCCTTCTTGATCTCCGCGAGCTTGTGGGTCACCAGCACGATGCCGCAGCCGCGTTCCGCTACGCGGCGGCACACGTCGAGCAATGCGGCGATCTCGTCAGGCAGGAGCACGGCGGTGGGCTCGTCGAGCACGAACAGCCGGGGCTCGCGCATCAGGCATTTGACGATCTCGACGCGCTGCCGTTCGCCGACGGAGAGGTCCTCGATCTTGGCGAACGGCGCGAGGGCGAGGCCGTACTGCTTGCCGATCTCATCGAGCCGGCGCGCACAGGCGCGGCGATCGAGAACGCCCTTGGCCTGGCCAAGCAGGATGTTGTCGACCACGGTCAGATCGCGCACCAGGCTGAAATGCTGGTGGACCATCGCGATGCCGGCGGCGAGCGCGACCGCAGGCGCCGTCGGCCTGTAGGAGGCGCCGTCGAACTGCATGGTGCCGGTGTCGGGAGCGTGGACGCCGAAGATGAGATTGCAGAGCGTCGACTTGCCGGCGCCGTTTTCCCCCAGGATGCAGTGGATCTCGCCCGGCTCGATGGTGAGCGAGACATCGGACAACGCGAGGAGCTGTCCGAAACGCTTCGTCATGCCCGCAATCGAAAGCAGAGGAACGGTTGGCGCGTTCATTTGTTGCGCGTTCACGTGGCACTTTCCCTGACGCACTTTCCCAGATGGCGGCGGCCTCGGGACAGACAGCGTTTGCGATCGGCGGAGGCGGCCGCTTTCGTGCCGCCTCCGTAACCGACCGGAGCTTCGATCGTCGGGACCGGATCAGCCTTTGAGGACCGTGATCTTGCCGGACATGATGTCCTTCATGATCTCATCGAGCTTCGTCTTCTGCGCCGGCGTTCCACCACAGATGATCATGCTCGACGCTTCCGGTCCCATCTTGAGGCCGAACTCCTTGTAACCGGGCTTCCAGCTACCCTTCACCATCTCGTCGATGGCGTATTGCACCTGATAGCCGACGCCGGTGATCGAGTAGGCGACGTACTTGGGGTCGGTGCCGCAGCGGTCGGTATAGCTGCCGATGATGTGCGTGCTCTTGTCGGTTGCGGCCTGCTCCATGCCGCGCAGCCCGAGATTGAGAATGTGGTAGTGCACGTCGGCGCCCTGGGCGATCGCGGCGAGGGTCGCCTCCTTGGATTTGGCGACGTCGTCGAAGTCGCCGGTGTAGTTCTCGACGTACTTGATGTTCGGGTTGATGGACTTCGCGCCCTTGCCGAATTCCTTGCCGGCATTGACGATCGAAGGAATCTCCATGCCGCCGACATAGCTCACCCCGCCGGTCTTGGAGAGCATGGCCGCGGCCGCGCCGGCGACGAAGGCGATCTCGGCCTGCTTTACGTCGTAGCCGGCGACGTTCGGCAGCGCATCGGCCTCGTTGCCGCCGACGATCGAGAACTTGGTGCGCGGAAACCGCTTGGCGATCTTGTAGACGGCCGCCTGGGTCTGGCCGCCGACGCCGATCACCAGCGCGTTGTTGGTCGCGAGGTTGGTGAGCGCCTGCTCCATGTCGGCGTAGTTGATGTTCTCGATCATCTGCACTTTGATCTTGTCGCCGTACTTCTTCTCCGCGGCCATGAGGCCGTCATAGCCGGATTCCATCCAGCCCTTGTCCGACTTCGATCCCGGAATGAGGATGCCGACCTTGATCGGATCGGCCGCGAAGGCGTGGTGCGACAGGCCCAGCGCAACGGTCACGGCGCTCGCGCACAGGATACGTCGAAAGAGCATCATCGGTCTCCCTTGAAACTGTTCGGAATGGGCGGGCGCACCCGCGCGCCTGCCCCAGTTAGCAAGCCGTGTGCCACTGCGGATATCGCTGATTCATCGGCATTTCCGAGACCAGCAGGGGCGCCGAAATAAATAAGTGCTTATTATATAGCCAGGGCATCGCGAGGCCCGGCTGTTCGTTGGGCAAAGGCGCTTTCGCGAGGCGAAATCGCGCGGAATTCCCGTGTCGGGCGCTGGCAGGAAACTTGCTCACCCGACCGCGGGAGACGACGCCCGTTTCGATCACGCTGTTTCAATCACATAAGGAAAACCAGGATGTCTCAGCCACGCCAGAAGTCGCCAGAAGCGCCCGGTGGCGCGCTCGGTTTTGGCCCGCACCATCAGTGGTGGGCGACCGAAGCGGAAGTCGACATGGCGGTGGCGCCGCCGCCGCCCGTTCCGGTGCGGATCGCCTGCGAGCCCCAGGCCGTCACGGTCGATCTTCGGCGGACCGCCATCATCGTGATCGACATGCAGAACGATTTCTGCGCCGAGGGCGGATGGGTCGACCATCTCGGCGCGGACTACACGCCGGACCGCGTGCCGATCGAGCCGCTCAAGCGCCTGCTGCCGGTGCTGCGCGACGCCGGCGTCCCCGTGATCTGGGTAAACTGGGGCAATCGGCCGGACCTCGCCAACATGCCTCCCAACCAGATCCACCTCTACAAGCCGAAGGGCGTCGGCATCGGCCTCGGCGATCCGCTGCCGGGCAGTGGCGCGGCGGTGTTGGAGAAAGAACTCCTGGGCGGCGGCGGTGGTCGACGAGCTCGAGCAGCTTCCGGACGACATCAAGGTCGACAAGTACCGGATCAGCGGCTTCTGGGACACGCCGCTCGACAGCATCCTGCGCAACCTCGGGATCCGCTCGATCCTGTTCACCGGGGTCAATACCGACCAGTGCGTGATGCATTCGCTGACCGACGCGAATTTCCTCGGTTACGGCTGCCTGATGGTCAGGGATTGCTGTGCGACGACGTCGCCCGATTTCTGCACCGAGGCGACAATTTGGAACGTGAAGAAATGCTTTGGCTTCGTGACCGAACTCGAACGCGATCATCGCGGCTCTGCGCACCAGCAGCGCCCGGTGATGCGCGCGCGCGCGGTTCGCGACGTGACCGCTCTTGGCGACTCGGCTGCTGTTGGCAAGGCGATTGCTGTTGGCGAGGAGACTGTGGTCGGCGACAGCCTAAACGCCTTTGGCGCCTTCGTTCCGGGGACCCGGTGCATCCGGGAAGCGACCGGGAGCGGGTGCCTTGATGGCCTCACCTTCGCGGCGAAGGATCTGATCGACGTCGCGGGGACCGCTACGGGCGGCGGAAATCCGGACTGGCTCGCCACTCAAGGTGCAGCGGTCAGCTCGGCCCCGGTGGTCGAGGCAGCGCTCCGCGCAGGTGCGCGGCTGGTTGGCAAGACCGTCACCGACGAGCTCGCTTTCAGTCTCGAAGGCGAGAACGTCCATTACGGCACGCCGGCCAATCCCGCCTGCCCGGAGCGGCTTCCCGGCGGCTCCTCGAGCGGATCCGCGGTCGCCGTGGCCGCCGGCCTCGTCGACTTTGCGCTCGGAACCGACACCGGCGGATCAGTCCGCGTACCGGCGAGCTTCACCGGCGTGTTCGGATTTCGGCCGACCCACGGACGGGTGTCGACTCAAGGCGTCGTCGAATTTGCCCCGAGCTACGACACGGTGGGTTGGTTTGCCCGCACCGCAGGCGTCCTCAACCTGGTCGGCGAGACGCTGCTCGACGGGACGCCTGATGTGCCGCTGCGTCGTCTCGTGCTCTTGCGCGATGCGTTTGGAATGGCCGATGCCGACAGCGTGGTCCCGCTCGAGGCCGAGGCGCGCCGCTGGGGCGCCGACGCGGAGACGACGGTTTTCGACGGTGCGCAGGCCGAATGGCTCGAGTGCTACCGTGTCCTGCAAGGTGCGGAGATCTGGCAGCATCTCGGACCGTGGATCACGGCACGGCGTCCCGCCTTCGGACCTTCGATCGCACCTCGGTTCGCCGATGCGGCGACGATCGCGCCATCGGAAGTGATGCAATACCGCGAGTTCCGCCGTCGGGTCACAGAACGCCTTCACCGCCTGACCGGCGACGGCACCGGTCTCGTCATTCCGACGACGCCCGGCCGGGCGCTCCCCAAGACGGCATCTGCGGCTGAGGTTTCCTCGTTCTATGCGACCGCGCTGCCGCTCAATGCGATCGCCGGACACGCCGGCCTGCCGCAGGTCACATTGCCGGTCGCACGCATCGAAGGATGTCCGCTCGGACTTTCGATCGTCGGACCGCGCGGCGCCGATCGGGCTCTCTTGAATCTCGCCGAGTCACTCGAACGTTCCTTCATGGGTGCTGGACGCTGTGGCTGATCTCGAAGGAACGGTCGGCGCAAAGAGCGCCGCGGCGCCGGTCCGCCGGCCTCGCCAGAACGAGGCGCAGGCGCGTGAGAGGATCATGAAGACCGCGACCGCGGAGTTTGCGCGTCACGGGTTCGCTGGCGCCCGAGTTGCCCGGATCGTCAAGAATGCAGGTTCGAACCCGCGCATGCTCTATCACTACTACGGCAGCAAGCAGGCCCTTTATATCTCCGTGCTCGAAAATGCGCTCGGCGGCTTACGGAACATGGAGCTGCGCCTTGACGTCGAACATCTCGACCCGCTCGAGGGGCTGCTGCAGCTGTTCGACTTCATGAACAGCCATTTTGAGCAAAACCGGGATTTGGTGACGTTATTGACAGCCGAGAACCTTTTGAAAGCGCGCTACATGCGCAAGTCCGCGAAAATCAGAGATATGTCATCTCCGGTTCTGGAAATGATCGCGAAGCTGCTGGAGAAGGGCGCCGGCAGCGGTCGATTGGCGAAGACGCTCGATCCACTGCGGCTGTATGTCTTGATGGTTGCGCTGAGCCAGTTCCATCTCTCGAATGCCCATACGCTATCGGTCATTTTTGCGAATGATCTGTCGAGCGAGACCTGGCGCGGGGCGCGGAAGGCTGACGCACGCACGATGTTGGAGGCGTTTTTCAGGGCTGCCTGACTGCCGCATCGCGGCGCATTTCGGCATGAGGACCGGTCTGCGTATCAAGACTGGCGAGAAGGACCGTCATCGCCGGCGATCCAGTCGTTGCGCGCAGCGAGCGAACGTCGGGGCGGGACGAACTGCCGGCCCGACAATTCTGCAGTTCGTCTCAGGCTGGCCCCTATGCCAAGGCGAGGGATCGGCTATTTGAGGTGGGAAGTAGCACCGGGGCCCGTCGACAATGACGGCAGCCGCGACAGCGCTCGTTCAAAACTTGCGCGACTGGCGGTCGGAACCGGTATGAACGCCTTGCTCATCCGCAAGCAGCAGGCTTTGGCCAGGCGGCAGGCGGCGTGGCTCACGCAATCGACAGGACAGATGACCACGTCGCATCGTTCGATCATGTCCGCCACGCGATGCATGCTATTCTCGACACCGCCATCGTGATGGCTGAGCTCAGCGCCGCAAGCTTCAGCAAGTGAACGCAGGTGAGGAACAACCGGATTTCGCCCGCCGATGTAGAGGATACGGGCGCCGCTGAGGCACGGCGACGCGTCGTCGGCGCCAGGGCTTTTTGCATCGGACCATTCGGGGCGCGCGGGGCATGTGTGGTGGTGCTGTCTTCGCGTCTTCTCGACCTGTTCCAGTCGAGCTTCGGCTAAACGGGCCCGTGTGCGCGCGATCACCAGGGCTCGTTCGCGTCGAGCGAGGTCGCGGCGAAGACGCGTGAGCATCCTGTCGGCGCTATGTTGAAATGCGTGTCCCGTCGGTGCCTCGGCCGCTCGCGTCCGCCGCTCGGCCATCGCCGAACGGGCCGCATCGCGCTCCGAAACGGCGGCGTCCCGCTCGATCAGGGCTTCCTGCCGGCCCCGCTCGCTGCGGGCGGCGCGAACCTCCAGTTCGTCGCATCGGCGCCGCATCTCCGTGAGTTTCGTTGTCAATTCGTGAATGCTGCGCCCATGCAGATGGGAGAGCATGTGAATTTCACCGAACACGCGCTGCTTGACGTGGCTCGTGACATCCCGGTGAGACATCACCGCCCAATAGCCAGCCGCGATCTGACCGGAATCGCGCAGGCGAACCCAGAGCTCGACGACTTCGGCCTCGGAGTGAGCCTTGGCGGCCAGACTGAGGGCGCCGGCGTACCGTCGATTCAACAGCTTGGTGAGGGCGCGCGCCAACGGGCCGTCGGTTTGCGAAGCGTGGGCGCAATGGCAGTGGATCTCGTAGTTCGACGCGCGGGCGTCGAGCGGCAGGCACTTCCGGACCGCGTCGCGCAACTCCCGATCGCTCAAGCACGTACCGATGATGGAACACTGTGCGCCTCCGTCGATTTGCCACAAACCGAGCCGGCGCGAATTGGTGCGTGGAGCCGCGGCGCTGGCAGTCGTTTGAGGTGCGACGTGCGAGTGGGGATGCAACGAGCTCGATTGGACCAGCACGTCCTTGAGAGTCATGTTTATCTCTGGATAGACGCGGCGCGCGGGATTGGCCGCCTCACTTGGTCTCGCGGGCACAGTCGTTTTGCACGACCGAGCCGGAGCGCGCATGCGTATCGGCGATGCCTGAAATCAGGAAATCTGCCAGTCCTTCGAACGAAGCGCCCACTGCAGCGGGACTGAGAAGGTCGGCGAAGCCCACCTCGGCCCATAGCTTGGTGTTTCCGGTATCTCGGATCATGTCGAACTCCGATTCGAGAGTTACCGTAGTATCGCGCTCCCACCCGGGCAATAAAGCTCGAGGCGAATTGGCTCAGTTTAGATAGTTTCCGAAACCGACCTTGGAACGACTCCAGTTGCGATCGATTTGTTCGTCACGATTGCCCGCAAGCGTCGCGAGTTGCATTGCGGCAAAATCGCTCTGCGGCCGCCACGGTTGGAAATTTAGAAGCGATCAAAAAGAGAGGCCGCGCCGCTGGTTCGACAAACGAATCGCAGGCAGGTCCAGTCGCGCCATCAACGACCGGAAGAGCGGTGCTGTCGGAGGTCTCGTACCAGCCTGCCCGCTGCTACCTCGTCCGGTCCCGTTTCAGCGACGGAAGCCGGATCGGAAACACGCCGCGAATGCTGCCGGTCGGCTCCGTCAGACGGAAGCTGTCCGGTTCGCGCCCCGGATGGCGCTTCGCCACGTCGGCGGCCCTGCGTCGCGCGTCGGCAACGGCCTCTTCCATGATCGCGAACACCGACGTTTCTTTTGCGACGGGAATTCCGTTTCTCAGCCAGTCAATTCCAAACACGTGCGGATCCTGCGAATTCTCGCTGATGGATAGCACTACATTTTGCGCCTGTGAGTTGATCGATCCGGGGGGCTGCTCCGCGGCGCACGCGGGCGAAAGTCTACGTCGCGCACGAGGTACCCGATCGTGACGGCGACCGGTAGGCCAAGCGCCAACCACGAGAGGGCATCCCACAGGCCGTCGCCGAGCAAAGCCGAGACGAGGCCGACGGCCGACAGTGCCGCGAGTGCGAGCGGCAGGCGCAGGACCCGAGCGAGGCTCGCGCCGGACGCGCGATCTCCCGGGTCACCCGGCCGGCTGCTGCCGGCGTTCATCGGTACTCGTGAGGGACTGCGGGAGCGTCAGCCGGGACCTCGCGACGAACAGATAAACACCGCTGCCGAGGACGATGATGGTCACGATGTCGAGGAGGGCCCAGATGATCTTGAGCGGCAGGCCGCCGTAATCGCCGAAATGCAAGGGACGCGACATTTCGAGCGCACGCAGATACCAGGGAAGTGCGAGGATCGCGCTCAGGCGCCCGGACTCGGCGTCGACCATGACCGCGGTGAACAGGTGTCCGTCGACCGCCGAGGAGCCCTTGGTCCAGATGAGGTAGTGCCTGGGGCTGTTGAATTGCGAGTAAGGGAACAGCACGCTGGTGATCCGCATGCCGGGCGATGCCTTCATTGCGGCCGCCACCGCCTCGTCGAGCGCGCTGAGCGCCGCCGGCGGCGGTTTGCCCGCGTATGGAGCAAGCAGCTTCGGAAGCTCCTCCGCCCGCCACATCCCGAACAGCGGCTTTTCGAGCGTGTTGACGATACCGGTTGCACCAACGACCGCGGCCCAGGTGAGCGTCATGATGCCGAGCAGATTATGCAAGTTGAGCCAGCGCGTCCGCGGCGAGCGCTCCGTCCGCGCGGCGCCGAATTCCAGCTTGCGCGCAAACGGCGCGTAGACCGCCGCGCCTGATACCAGCGACACCACGAACAGCAAGCCGGCGACGGCGAGGATCAAGGTGCCGGCGGTTCCAGAGAGCAGTTCGCTGTGCAGCTTGAGCACATATTGCATCGCTCCCCGGTTCGGCGCGGGTTCGCTCAGGATTTGTGCGGTCCGGGCGTCGATGACGAGGCGGTGAATTTGCCCGGGCTGCGGATTGGTCACCGGGGCGAGGCCCACGTGGACGAGATCGGACGCATCCGGTGGCCAGAACACGTATTGCGGAAACTCGCCCGGGTAATGCCCGAGTGCCGACTCGATGATCCGGCGGAGCGGCGCGGTCTCGGCTTTGCCTTCCAGCGGGGGAGCCGAAACCTTCTCTTCAACGAAGCCGTCGATCTCGTCGTGAAAGATCAATGGCAGCCCGGTGAGGCATAGCAGCAGAAGAAAAACCGTGCAGGCGAGGCTCGACCATCGGTGAATACGTCCCCATGTTCGCGCCCGCCAGACGATCCTCATTCCAAGCTCACCAGCGATATCGCAAGGTCGCGAGCACCTGGCGGCGCAGTCCGTAGAGACAGTTGGTCGTGCTGCATTCCGACACGTAGACCTTGTCGAACAGATTGGTGGCGTTGACCGTGAAGCGGTATCCCTTCAGTTCCGGGCCCCAGGTCGCGAGATCATAATGGAGCGCGGCATCGGTGAGCGTATAAGCAGGAACCAACTCCGTGTTCGCCGGATCGCCGTAGGTATATCCGACGTAGCGCTCGCCAACGGCGAAGCCGAGCCCGTCGAGGGGGCCATCGCGGAACGTGTAGTCGACCCACCCAGACGCCATGTTGCGGGGAATCCAGAGCGGGACCTTGCCGAGGTCGACGTCGTTGCTCTGGGTAACCTTGGCATTGGTATAGGTGTAGGAGCCGATGAGGTCGAGCCGGTTAGTGACGCTCGCCCGCGCCTCGACCTCCCAGCCGTTCGAACGGATCTGGCCGGTTTGGGTCAAGAACCCCAAGTGGACGGGGTCCGGCGTGAGCACGTTCTGCTCCACGATGTCGAAGTACGACGCCGTGATCATCAGATTGAGCCCCGCCGGTGAATAGCGGACGCCGCCCTCATTGAGAGTACCGGTGGTGGGCTTGAAGGGCGTCCCCCCGAATTCAGTGCCCGGCGTCGGATTGAACGAGGTGGCGTGGAGTGCGTACGGCGCCCAGCCGCCATCGAGCAGGTACACCATACCGACGCGACCGGTGGTGGCATAGTCGTTCTGCTCGGTATTACCCACCGTGCCGTTGGCGGTGTAGGTGTCGCCGAACAGTGTATCGCTGTGAGCGTGATCGCGGCGGCCCGCACCGACCAGGATAAGATTGCCGAACTTTGCCTGCTCCTGCACGTAGACGCCGGTCTGCTCCTGCTTCTGATGTGTGCTCATGTAGTCGGCGAACGGAGACAGGGCGATCGGCTGGTAGTAGGCCGGATTGTAGATGTTGATCGAGCTGGTGAAGTCCTGGGCGAGCAGCTGGGTCCACAGCGTCTGCTGATAATCGACGCCGAACAGCATGGTGTGCTCCACCGGCCCGGTCGCGAACTTCGCCTGGAGATTGTTGTCCATGGTGTACGAAGAAATGCGCTCGCCGTCCTGCTGGACATAGCGATCGAGCGTGGCGTTGTCGGACTCGAGGCCGCCGGTGAGCGGCAGCACCTGGTTCAGACTGCCACTCGTTTCAAGGTAGCGCACGCCTTGCCGGAAGGTGAAGACGGGGCCGATGTTCTGCTCGAACAGATATCCGGCTCCATACTGGGTGCGATCGATCAGATTCCAGGAGGGATCGCCGGCATAGAACCGGGTTGGAATTTGACCGTTTGGATTGGCGATGACCGAACCGACCGAGGGTACGAAATTGTAGAGGCCGCCCTTCGGGTCCACTTGATAGTTCGCCAGGATCGTGAGCGTCGTGTCTGGATTCGGATGCCAGGTGAAGGCGGGAGCGATGAACTTATGCTCCGACTCGATGAACTGGACCTGATTGCCGGCGTCGCGCGTATCGCCGGTCAGTCGCCAGAGATATTTCCCCTCAGGATCGACGCGGCCGCCGACGTCGAAGGCGCCCTGGAAGCGATCGTAACTCCCGCCCTGCAGCTGGATCTCCCCGAACGGCTGATCGAGCGGGCGCTTGCTCACCATGTTGACGAGGCCGCCGGGCGAGCCTTGCCCGAACATCACCGAGGCGGGGCCGCGCAGAAGCTCGACCCGCTCCATGCCGTAAAGGTCGATCTGCGGTGTGACGAAGCCGGTGTTGCCTTGCAGCTTCATGCCGTCGAGGTAGCGGTCGACGATGAAGCCGCGATTATACATGATGTCGTACAGGCCAAAGTTGCTGCGGCTGTCTGACACCACGCCGGCGCTGTAACGCAGCGCTTCCTTCGCGGTCCAGACCTGTTGCGCATCGAGCTGATCCCGCGGCACCACCTCGATCGACTGCGGCGTCTCGATGATCGGCGTGTCCGTCTTCATCGCGGTGTCGCTGCGGGTGGCGACGTAGCCCTTCACCGGCCCAGAGCCGGTTTCGGGTTTCGTTTGGGCGCCCTCGGATAGGCCGTTCTGAGCAGGCGTGGCGCGCGGCGATCTCGTCGGGCCGGCGGTCCGCTGCGGGCGCGCCGGGGCCGACGGATTGCGGTTGGGCACGACAACCGGCTGTGTCCGCGACGGCGCGGGGTTCGCCACGGGCACTGTCCGCCGCGGCTGCGGCGCCGGCTTTTCGACGACGACGGGTTCCAGCTTTTCGTCGGACGGGTTCGACGTGCCCTGGGGATTCGAAGTAGCCGGCGGGTTCGAATTATTCGGCGAATTCGATTGGCCTTGCGGCGTTTCGCTCGGTTGATCCTTCTGGCTGGGTTGCGCGAGCGAGGGTGTACCTCCAAACGCAAGCCCCAGCGCAAAGACCGACAGTTTCAAGACATGCGCGTGCACGCGCCGACCGCAAGGCGACACGGAAATACCCCCCAAATCTGCAGTAATCGGATTTTAGCTGGCTGGCGAGCGCGACGGCTGGCTGGCTGGTCGCCGCGTCATTGTGAGCACACGGCGATGGTTGCATTAGTAACATCGTTGGATTAGCCATGTCAATTCAACGAAACCACGGTGAAAAATGAATCGCACGCTGCAACATCATGTTTTCAAATCATTTTATCGCGGCGAGCGGACAGCGTGAGCACCTGTCGTGCAGTCATTGGAATGATTTTGAAATGAGCGTCGGTTCGGAGAAGCGTCCTCCTTCCGATTACGTCGATGCGGCCAAGGAGACCCAGCCGTCGACGCGGGCGATCGCCATTGTGTCCCATAAAATCGATAGTTCCGAGCTGTTCCTGAACACGCGCGAAGTCATCATCAGCCATGGCAGCGAGTCTTATCGCCTCCGCCTGACCTCGCAAAACAAACTGATCCTCACGAAGTGAGCGCCGCGAGCCGCGATAATATGCAACCGATGTTTGAATTCGGCACGGGTTTTTAAATGTTCTAAATGCGTTTAGAGAAATTCCAGATTCATCGCGAAGACAAATGAAATGCGACGACATCCGATCGCGCCATTCTCTCATCGCGCTTGATGTCCGCGATGCGTAGCGGTATTCCGCTTGCTAGAAGATGCGACAGGGCGCGAAGCTTGCCAGGTCATGCATCCTGTCAGCAGCAAGCGGCGTGAGTGCATGAATCCGCGTGAGTTGTCGCCTTGGTCGATGTTCCTGTCCGCCGATGTGCTGGTGAAGGCGGTCATCGTCATCCTCGTGTTCGCGTCCCTTGTCACCTGGACGATCTTTTTCGCGAAATCGGTGCAATTGTTCCTGGCGCGGCGGCGCATGCGGAAAGCTTTGCGGCGGGTGGCGAATGCCACGACGCTCGCCGAGGCGCAGCTCGCAGCCGGCCGGAGCAACGCGCTGTCGTCGATGATCGCAGCGGCCGCATATGAGATTCGTACGTCGCCGGACGGACGTCCCGGCCGTCTCGAGGCGCGCGCGGCCTCGCGTTTCGGCGAGATCGTGCGCCGCGAGGCCCGCGATGCGCGGTTCGGAATGAGCATGCTCGCGATGATCGGCTCGACCTCTCCGTTCGTCGGCCTGTTCGGCACCGTATGGGGCATCATGAACAGCTTCATCGGCATCTCGAAGGCGCAGACGACGAATCTCGCGGTCGTCGCACCGGGGATCGCCGAGGCACTCCTCGCGACGGCGGTGGGCCTCGCCGCCGCGATCCCCGCGGTGCTGATCTACAATCACTTCGCGCGTGATGCGCGGACCTACCTGGAGCTCGTAAGCCGGGCCGCGACGACTGTCGGCCGGCTGCTTTCGCTCGACCTCGATCGCGGCACCGGCGGCGGAGCCCTTGCTATCGGCGCGGAGTGAACGATGAGCGTTTCTCCAAGCGGAATTCCCGGCGACGGTCTGGGCCTCGACGACGACGAGTTTGCGGACGTCCACGAGATCAACGTCACGCCTTTCATCGACGTCATGCTGGTGCTGTTGATCATCTTCATGGTGGCGGCGCCGCTGTCGACGGTCGATCTGCCGGTCGATCTTCCGTCGTCGACCGCGGTGCCGCAAAAGAAGCCCGACCAGCCGATCTACGTGACGATAAAGGCCGACCTTGCCGTTGCGGTGGGCGAGACGCCGGTCAAGCGGACGGACCTCGTCCGTGTGCTCGATACCGGCGCAACATCCGATAAGGATCGCCGGGTCTTTCTGCGGGCTGACCGCGGTGTCCCCTATGGCGAGTTGATGGACGTGCTCGAGATCCTGCGCACCGGCGGATATCTGAAAGTCGCACTGGTCGCGCTTGAGGGCGTACCCGCGGACAAGGCGTCCCCGGACGGCCCGCCCGCAGATCGGTTGTTACCGCCACTCGACCCGGCGAAGCCCTGAGTGGAAGACCGGAAGGGTTCGTTCACGATGCCCGATTGGGAGTCGCACAGATCGATGCCGCTGCCGCTGTGGATCGCGGCGGGCGCTGCCGCCGTGGCATTCCATATCGGCTGCGCCGCCCTGGCCTTCGACTACCTGCAGCCGGACCACGATGATGATGCCGTTGGCGCCCTCGCGATCGAGATCGGAATGGAGTGGAGTTCGCCTCGCTTCGAGGCGACCGAACTGCCACCGGGGCCGGAGGCGGATGCCTCTATCGCATCGCCCGCCGTGGTCGAGCAGCAGTCGGTCGCCGAGGTCACCGATTTGCCGAAGGAAACACCCATCGAGACCGAGGACCCCGAGCGGCTCGTCGCGCCCGTCGAGGCGAAGGACGTCAAGGACGACACCAAGATCGACACGGTGCAAGCCGTTCCGTCGATAGAGTCGGTTGCGTCGGAGGCGACGGCCGCCCCGCGCAGCGCGGCCGCAATCGAGGCTCCGCGCTCCATTACCCCGGCGCCGGGCCCCAGCGATAACGCGCAGCGGGTGCGAGCCACGTGGCGGAAGGAGCTTGCCGCCCACCTTGCCAGGTTCAAGCGGTATCCCGCCGACGGCTCGCTCCGCACGGCGGAAATCGTGATGAGCTTCGAGCTCGACCGAACAGGTCACGTCCTTTCCGCCAGCATCGTGCGAGGTTCGGGTGAAGCCTCCTTCGACGAGGCAGCGCTTGCAATGCTGCGACGCGCCGACCCGGTGCCTGCGCCTCCGCCGCGCGTTGCCGACGACGGGCTCGTCTTCACGCTGCCGGTTATCTTCCGCGTCAAAGGGCAGAACTGATCGAGGACCGAAAGCCGAGGAGGCGGGGTAGGCCGGGTAGGACCAAGAGGCGCTCGTCCGAGGCACCGGTTCCTGCCCGGGCTGAAGTGACGCAGCGGAGGGGATTCCCGCCTGCGAGCGATGCCTTCTTGGTGTGCCCGGACGATATACTGGGCCAGGCATTGACGCCGATGCCGGTATTCACGGTGTTCTGGCTTGCCGCGCTGTCCCCCGTCGTTCAACCAGCTGCCGCTTGATCGCCCGCGGAGATGGAACGGGCCGATCCCGATCGCAGTCGTCTCATGGCTTGGGTGGCGAGCAAAGGCTCCTCGCATTGTCGCCTTCGAGCAATGCCTTCGTCGTCTGCTTGTACCCTTCCTCTGCGCGCCTCCTGATCGTCTCCTGCGAGAAGTCGCTTCCATCCAGCGTGCCGACGTGGTTTGGACGCGTGATCGAGACGATTTTCGGCACGACTATATAGTTTCGCTGTTTTACTTGTTTGTAAGCGTCGTTGTCTTTCAGTGGGTTGCCTCCCGGTAACGCTTCGAGCGCGTTCATGAGCGCGGCGACTTGATCGAACCGGTACATCAACTTGAGATCTTCGGCCGTCTTGTTCGCGAATTGCAGGCTTTGTACCCGCTGCGCCACCTCGATCAGCGAGCCCGGAATCGGTGCCTTGTTGGGAAACAAATTCACGACATAGACCGTTCGGTCCACCCCGGCCGTTTGATCGAGCCTGTCGAGAACGGCGCCGAGCGGCGTGTTGTCGAACACACCTCCGTCCCAATAGGATTTGCCGTCGACGGAAGTCATCGGAAAAGATGGTGGCAAGCTGCCACTTGCGATGATGTGGTCCAGGGAAAGGCTCTCTTCACGGCTGTAAAAATACCTGATCTGGCCTTCTGCGACGTCGGTCGCGCTCACCAGCAGGCCGGGAAGTGCATTCCGATCGCCGAGGGCGCCAAGATCGACCAATTCCGACAACGTTTGGCGCAGCGGACTCGTGTCATAAAGGTAGGTCCAGCTCGGGAACGAAAAGTAGTCGTGCCGCGGCACGAAGAAACGAGGATTGCCGAAAAGCGTCGCCTGCAGGGATGCGGGCAGGAAAGAGCCGGACATGCCGACCTTCTCCCAGAATGTTTCGAGCGCCTGCACCGGTCTTAGCCCTTGCGCGGGCCGCGCCAGGAGCGCCGCGGTAATCGCGCCGATCGACACGCCGGCGATCAGGTCCGGAGCGAAATGAACATTTTCATAAAGGGCGCGCGCTGCGCCGAGTTCGTATGCTCCGAGCGCGCCGCCTCCCTGCAGGACCAGCGCCGAGCGTGCCGCGTGCGACATGTCGACCTCCGAAGGGGTTGCGAACCGCAGTTCAAACTCATCGGGCGTCCGGCAGCAGCAAATCTTCCTCGATGAGCAATTCGCGCAAATTGCCGATCGCCTCGATGGCGTCCTCGGCACCTGTCACCGTCTCGAGACGGTGCCAGACCTCACGCCACGGCTCCGGCCTGCCGAAACGCATCGCGTCGTCGACATAGTCGCGCGCCTCTTTCATCGTCGTGATCCGCCGTGGTTTGGGCGTGTCCTTGATGACGATCGGCGGCGTGACGGGGAAGTCGTCCATGCCGGTCATGGTAGCGCAGACCGGGCGGCCTGTCCCGCCCGGTGTATCAAGCGCAGGGCCGCCATCGTTCATGCCTTGCGCCGGCGCCCGGTGGCGTGGGGCAGGGCGGTCACTCTCATCGACAGCACGGCGTCGACCTCGGGCTTGGACCGCGCTGCGTTCAATCGCGAATTCAATGCCGCCGCGGTCGCCTTTTTCAGGGCGAAGCTCCCGTCGCAGCGATAGTCGGCCACCTAACTCACATCTGCCAGCAGGCGCGCGGCTGCCTGCAGATCGGCCGTGTCGAAGCCCTCGGTGAACTGCGCGAGCACCGGCTGCAGAAGCTCGCGCGCGCGGTCGCGTTCGCCCCGATCGGCCATGAGCCTGGCGAGATCGCATGCGGTACGCAGCTCCCAGGCGCGCGCGCCCTGGCGGCGGCTCAATTCGAGCGACTGCGTGAGGCAGGTTTCCGCTTCGTCCATGCGCGGCTGCGGCATCGCGAGCAGAAGCCCACCCTTTACGCGCAGCAGCTCGGGCATCTGCGAGAGATCGCCGTTTTCCTCGACCAATGCGATCGCGGCCTCGATTCTGGCGAGCGCGTCGGTCAATTGACCGGTCGCCGCCAATCCCTGCGCCAGCCAGATGTTGAACGTCGTGGTCAGCAGCTCGTAGCGCGTGGCGTGGAGCGCCTCCATCGCGCTTTGCAGGCGCGCAATTCCGGTCCTGGCGTCGCCCGCGCAAATCGCCATCGCGCCCTTATAGCCCTGTGCCACCGCGAGATAGGGCCCGAGCGAGTGGGACTTCGCGTGCGAGATCAGGCGATCCGTATGATCGTCGGCGCTCTCGAGAGCACCGGCCCAGAGAAACACCGAGATCGCCCAGACGAGCGCCCGGGACAGCGGCACCGGATGGATTTTCGACGCAGCGTTCTCGACGCTCGCTCTCGCGCGTTCGATCGCCTGCACCGGATAGCCTTGCAGCCACAGGGTTCGAGCGAGCGCGATGTCGGCATAGTTGTAATGCTCGAAGTCGAGATAGATGGTGCCGGTCCGCATGGGGCCCGGCCCGAGCCGGATCGCCGCCTCGAGCTCGGCGCGAGCATCGGCGATATCCCCGCTGTGGTGCAGCGAGCTCCCGAGAAGGGAGTGGGCGAGCGCCGCGGCCCCCGGGACCGCGATGGTGTCGGACACGGCGACGCTCCGCCGTGCGTAGTGCAGCGTCGCTTTGAAATCGCCGATGCGGTGGTGGAACATGTGCAGCAGGCTCAGGAGCTGCAACTGGGTGGGGGCGTCGCCGCGCTCCTGCGCGATCGCGAGGCTTCTGTTCAAGGCCGTGCGCGCGGCTTCGCTGTTGCCACGCGTGAACATCGAGGACACGCCGAGTGCCGCCTGAAGATGCATCTCCTCGGCGCCGCCGTGCGCGGCGTCGTCGAGCGCGAGAAGCGCCTGCTCCGACCAGCGATGGCATTCGGGCAGGAGCGACATCATGAGGAATACGGGCGCCGCGGCGGCGGCGAGGGCGATGCCGGCCTCGGTGTTTCCGCCTTCGCCGAAACACCATTCCAAGGCGGCACGGACATTGTTGAGGCCGGCAAAATGGGGCGCCCGTTCCGTGCCGGTCGACAGGGTCGACCAGTCGGTGCCGTTCTGCTCGAGCCATCGCCCGAAGTAGCGCGCGTGACGCAGCGCAAGGTCCCAGCGCGCGGCGTCTTCGATGGCGATGTCGAGCGCGTAGGCGCGCGTCGTGTCGAGAAGGCGGTAGCGCATCATCGCGCCGATCGGGCGAGTGGCGACCATCGACTTGGCGACGAGGCTGTCGATCGCGCCGAACACGGCGGCCTGATCGATGGTCTCGCACGTGGCGACGGCGAGCGCCGCGTCGAGCGTGAAGTGCCCGACGAAGACGGCGAGGCGGCGCAGCACCAGGCGTTCGAGGTCGGACAACAGCCCGTAGCTCCAATCGAGCGTCGCCTGGAGGGTCTTTTGCCGGGGTGGTGCCGTACGGGGCCCGACCCACAGCAGGGTCAGGCGCTGGTCGAGCAGGGCTGCGGTCTGCGCCAGGCCGTAGGCCTCGACCCGGCGCGCGGCAAGCTCGATCGCGAGCGCGACGCCGTCGAGCTTGCGGCAGATCGCGACGACGATCGCGGCTTCCGCATTGGACAGCTCGAGGTGGGCGCCGCTCGCCGCTGCGCGCTCGATGAATAGCCGGGTGGCAGGAAATGTCTGGGCGGCCGCTGCGGTGAGCGCCTCGCCGTCCGGCGGACAGGCGAGCGGCTCGAGGCGGTAAACGTGCTCGCCATCGAGCTGGAGCGCCTCGCGACTGGTGGCGAGGATGTGGACCTGCGGAGCGGCCTCGAACAGGCCTGCGACCAAAATGGCGACGGCATCGATGAGATGCTCGCAAGTATCGAGGATCAGGAGGATTCGCTTGTCGCGCAGATGCGCGATCAGGCTCGGCGTCGCATCGCTCGACTGAACGGAGAGGCCGAGCATGGAGGCGGCCGCCGTCGCCACCAGGTTCGGATCGCTGAGCATGGCGAGATCGACGAAGAGCACTGCGCCAGCAAAGGGTTCGAGCAGGTGATGCCCGATCGCGATCGCGGCGGTCGTCTTGCCGATGCCGCCGGGACCGACGATGGTGACGAGGCGCGAGGCATTGAGCTGGGTCGATATCTTGAGCACGTCGTCATCGCGGCCGACCATGCGCGTCAGCCGGGCGGGCAGGTTGGCGTGCGGGAAGCTCATCGGCGCCGTCTCGGCGCGGCGCGCACCGCCCGATCGAGAAATCGGCGCCACGAAGCAATAGCCCCGCCCGGCGAGCGTGGTGATGTATCGCGCGCCGTCCTGTCCGTCGCCGAGCGCCTTGCGCAGGCCGGCAAGCGCGAACCGAAGGCTGCTCTCTTCCACGGTGACGTCGGGCCACACGCGGTCGAGCAGGTCCTTCTTGCTGACGACCTCGTTGGGGCGTGACAGCAGCATGATCAATACGTCGAGCGCCCGCGCGCCGAGCTCCACCGGGACGCCGTCCCTGGCGAGAAGCCTTTCGCCCGCAACCAGGCTGAACGGACCGAACGAGACTACGTCTCTGGACTGCGCCTCCGCCGCCATCGTGCCGTCATCCTAGCCGCCTGACTGCGTTGAGAACTTAGGTGAAGGGTGGCTCCGGCGCCATTATGAGCCGGGTCTTTTTTGGGCCGGCGGGCTTCGACACGCCACGCGGCCAGTTGCCACGACTTGCAACGGCTAACAACCAATCACAACGCCTAACGGGCTTTCGCACGCGCTCTGCGTAGAGTGCAAACAACGCAATGGATGAGCCGCGGCCGGAACAAGTCGGCCAATCGCGATGACGGGAGCTCTAAAAATGAACGGAATCAACGGTTCGGACCGTATCGATCTCGGTCGGCGCCGCTTTTTTGGCGGCGCTGCGTTGGCGCTGGCCTCCGTGGAACTCGGGTTGATCGGGCCCGTGCATGGACAGGTCGACAAGACCGTACCTCAGGTTCCGACCATCGAGCCCGGGACGAACACGTCCTTCGCACCGCTCAAGCAGGTCGACGCCGGGGTCCTCAGCGTCGGTTATGCCGAGGCGGGTCCCGCCGACGGACCCGTGGTCTTTCTGCTCCACGGCTGGCCGTACGACATCTACAGCTTTGTCGACGTGACGCCGCTGTTGGCATCGGCGGGGTACAGGGTGATCGTGCCCTATGTGCGCGGCTATGGCACGACCCGATTCCGCTCTGCCGACACGGTCCGCAACGGCCAGCCGTCGGCGCTCGCTGTCGACCTGATCGCCTTGATGGACACGCTCAAGATCGAGAAGGCGACGATGGCCGGGTTCGACTGGGGCGCACGCACGGCCGATATCGTCGCGGCGCTATGGCCCCAGCGCGTCACCAGCCTCGTTTCGGTCAGCGGGTACCTGATCGGCAGTCAGGCGGCCGGCAGGGTGCCGCTGCCGCCGGAGGCCGAGCTGCAATGGTGGTATCAGTTTTATTTCGCAACTGAGCGCGGCCGGGAGGGCTACGACAAGTATCGGCGGCAGTTCTCGAAGCTCATCTGGCAGCTCGCCTCGCCGAAGTGGAGCTTCGACGACGCTACCTTCGATCGGAGTGCGACCGCATTCGATAATCCAGACCACGTCGACATTGTCATTCACAACTACCGCTGGCGCCTGGGTCTGGCGCAGGGCGAAGCGAAATATGACGATGTCGAAAAGCGCCTCGCCGAAGGCCCGGTGATCACGGTTCCCACGATCACGCTCGAGGGTGATGCCAATGGCGCCCCCCATTTGGAGCCTGCCGCCTACGCCAAGAAGTTCTCGGGCAAATACGAGCACCGCACCATCACCGGCGGCATTGGGCACAATCTGCCGCAGGAGGCGCCGCAGGCCTTTGCCCAGGCGGTGATCGACATCGGTCAGCGCTGATCGCGCATCGGAGCGATCGCGCCGGTCCCCGCAACAGCACAAGCACAATCGGAGCGCATCGTGCGCGTAAAGGTTCTCTACACGGCAAAGACCCGGACCACCGGGGGGCGGCAGAACGGCTTCTCCCGCAGCTACGACGGTCACCTCGACGTCAAGCTCGCGGTCCCCGGCTCGGCGCGCATCGGTACCAATCCGGAACAGTTGTTTGCCACCGCGTGGTCGGCCTGCTTCGAAAGCGCAATCGCGCTTGCGGCCAACAAACGGAAAATCGTGCTGCCAGCGGATCCGGTGATCGATGCCGAAGTGGATCTTCTGCTTACCGATAGCGGGCCGTCGCTGCGGGCACGATTCAACGTCAGCTTGCCGGGTATTGAGCGGGACGTTGCCCAAAGTTTAGTCAACGAGGCGCACGAGAACTGCCCGTATGCAAAGGCGACGCGCGGCAACATCGACGTCGCGGTCACGGTCGCGTGAGCGGGGCTCATCACGCCTCACCTTGAAGGCCGCGTTCCGAGTGCGCATGTGCACCGCAGCATAGTGAGTGACGCCGAGTTACGATTGCCGATACGAGAGGAGAGGACGTCATGGCCTTTGCCATCAAAGTCAACGGGACGACACACGATGTCGATGTCGACGACGACACACCGCTGCTGTGGGTGTTGCGCGACGTGTTGGGAATGACCGGCACCAAGTTCGGCTGCGGGATGGCGCTGTGCGGTGCCTGCACCGTGCACATCGACGGTGCACCTGTCCGTTCCTGCATCACCACCATCGACAGCGTCGGCACCTCGGAGATCACGACCATCGAGGCGATCGGCCAGACGGCGGCCGGAGCGAAGATCCAGGAGGCCTGGCTCGATCGCGAGGTTCCCCAGTGCGGCTACTGCCAGTCGGGCCAGATCATGTCGGCTTCAGCGCTGCTCGCCGGCAACCCGCACCCGACCGATGCCGACATTGACGACGCCATGTCCGGCAACATTTGTCGCTGTGGGACTTACCCGCGCATCCGCGCAGCCATCAAGCAGGCCTCGAGCGGACAGGGAGGTCGGCCATGATCCTCGATCGCATCGCGCCTGCCGGCGCCCCGGAGCCGTCGGCGACTCTTTCCCGACGCACATTCCTCCGAGCCGGCGCGGCCGTCGGCGGCGGCTTCGTCTTGGGCCTGTGCTTGCCGGGCGCCGGGGTCGACGCCGAAGCGGGCGAGGGCGACCAGTTTGCGCCTGACGCTTTCATCCGCGTCGATGGCGACGGGCGGGTCACCCTTGTGATGCCGTATGTCGAGATGGGGCAGGGCACCTACACGTCGATCCCGATGCTGATTGCCGAAGAGCTCGAGGTCGACCTCAAGCAGGTGCATCTCGAGCACGCTCCGCCCAACAACAAGCTCTACATGAATCCGTTGCTGGGGGAGCAGGCGACCGGCAATTCGAATGCGGTGCGCGGCGCGTGGAAGCCGCTGCGTGAGGCCGGGGCGACGGCGCGGACGATGCTGATCGCCGCCGCGGCCAAGCGCTGGAACGTCGATCCCGCGTCCTGCCGCGCCCAGAGCGGTGAAGTGCTTCATCCGCCGACGAGCCGGCGGGCGACCTATGGCGAGCTTGCCGCCGATGCCGCTCGAATGCCGGTCCCGCAGAACGTGGCGCTCAAGCGGCCGCAGGATTTCAAGCTGATCGGCACGCCGGCCAAGCGCCTCGACACGCCATCGAAGATCAACGGGTCGGCGGTCTATGGCATCGACGTCCGGCTTCCGGGCATGAAGTTCGCGACGCTCGCGCAATCGCCGGTGTTCGGCGGGCGCGTGAAGAGCGTCGACGATACCGGCAGCCAAGGCGGTGAAGGGAGTGCGACAGATCGTGCGCCTCGACGACGCCGTCGCGGTCGTGGCCGATCACATGGGTGCAGCGAAGAAGGGGCTCGCAGCCCTCAAGGTCGAATGGGACGAAGGCCCCCACGCCAAGCTCAACACGGGTGATATCGCGGCCGAGCTCGAGAAGGCGACGCTGTCCCCGGGCGCGGTCGCCCAGAACATCGGCGACGTCGACAAGGCGATCGCCGGCGCTGCGACCAATGTCGAAGCGAGCTACCAGCTACCGTTCCTCGCCCACGCAACCATGGAGCCGATGAACTGCACGGTTCATGTCCGCAACGACGCTTGCGAAATCTGGGTCGGCAACCAGGCTATCGCTCGTGCACAGGCGGCTGCCGCGAAGGCGGCCGGCCTGCCGTTGGAAAAGGTCGTGCTGCACAATCACCTGCTCGGCGGGGGATTTGGTCGCCGGCTCGAGCCCGACGTCATCGTCCGCGCGATCGAGATAGGCAAGCAAGTCGATGGCCCGGTGAAGGTCGTGTGGACCCGCGAGGAGGACATCCAGCATGACATGTACCGGCCGTACTGGTTCGATCGGCTGACCGCCGGTCTCGACGACAAGGGCAGGCCGGTCGCCTGGAAGAACCGCTACGCCGGCTCCTCGGTGATGGCGAGATTTGCGCCGCCGGTGTTCAAGGACGGCCTCGACCCCGACACCACCGAGGGTGCGATCGATCTCGTCTACGACCTGCCCAACACGCATGTCGAGTATGTGCGGGTCGAACCTCCGGGCATTCCGACTGCGTTCTGGCGCAGCGTCGGACCTTCGCACAATGTGTTCGTGGCCGAGAGCTTCATGGACGAGCTCGCGGCGGCGGCGAAGCAGGATGCGGTCGCCTATCGGCGGGCGCTACTCGGTAAATCGCCGCGCGCGAAAGCCGTGCTCGACCTCGCCGCGGAGAAATCCGGCTGGGGGCAGCCGTTGCCGGCGCGGGTCGGCCGCGGCGTCGCGGTGCAATTCGTCTTCGCGAGCTACATGGCCCATGTCGCCGAGGTCGAGGTGGCGAAAGACGGTCGGGTCCGGGTTCGCCGCGTCGTCTGCGCGGTCGACTGCGGCACGGCGGTCAATCCCGACACCATCCGCGCCCAGCTTGAGAGCGCGGTCAATTTCGGCATCACCGCCGCGCTCCATGGCGAGATCACGCTCAAGAACGGACGTGTCGAACAGTCCAACTTCGATACCTATGAGATGTTGCGGATCGACGAGGCGCCGGCCGTCGAAGTCCACATCGTCCACAACTTCGAGCCGCCGGGCGGCATCGGCGAAGCCGGGACCTCGCTCATCGTGCCGGCAGTCGCCAATGCGATCTTTGCGGCGACGGGCAAGCGCCTGCGGAAGATGCCGGTCAATCCGGCCTTGTTGAAACAGGCCTGAGCGAAAATGGGCGCTGAGCGTCGCGACAACGGGGTCGCGACGCTCCAACCATAGGGGATGTCGCATGCGCTCTGACATGGTTCCGGGAGCGGTGTTTCCCGACTACGAGCTCACCGACCACACGGGAAAACACCGCAAGCTGTCCGAGCTGCAGGGACAGAATCCGATGGTTCTCGTGCTGAGCCGCGGTGCATTCTGCCCCAAGGATCGCCGGCAGGCTGAAGGGCTCGTCGGACTCCATCGGGAGATGGAGGTCGCCTACACCAGGCTTGTCACGATCAGCACCGACAACCTCACCGAGACCAACGAGAACCGCAGCGGCATCGGCGCCCACTGGCCGTTTCTCTCCGACACGAGACGTATCGTCCAGAAGGACCTCGACATCGCCGAATACACCGATCCCGTCCACAATCCCATGATCCCCCACACGATCGTGCTCGAGCCGGGTCTGGCGATCTATAAGATTTACAACGGTTACTGGTTCTGGGGCCGGCCGACCGTAGAAGAGCTCCGCCAGGATCTGCGTGCCGTCACCAGAAAATGCCGGCCGGATTGGGACATCACCACGGCGGAGATGAAAGCGGCGTGGCAGCAGGGACGCAAGGATCTCTTCTACCCTTACGGAAAAACCTACGCGCAAACCCTCGCCGAACAGGATTAGCGATTTCGCGCTTCGACGCTTTCCACATGAGGAGGACGGCCATGGCACGATCTCACCAGCCGGATGAATCCGTCTTTCAAGGCGATCCTGCCGGAAGAGATCGAGTGGAAGCCGTTCCCGGCGTTCCCGCCGTCGGCGCGTCTTGCCGTCCTCGTCGGCGAGCCGACGAAGCCCGGCCCTTACGTGGTCAGGGTCAAGGTGCCCTCGGGCGTGAAGTTGATGCCGCACCGGCATCCGGAAGACCGCATCTATACGGTGATGTCCGGCGTCTTCTACATCGGACTTGGCGATACATTCGATGGCGACAAGGTGACCGCGTATCCGCCCGGCAGCGTCATCGTGCTGCCCGGCGACACTTGGCACTTCCATTGGGCGAAGTCGGGTGAGTACGTCACCCAGGTCACTGCGATCGGCCCGCTCGGGCTCGAGTACCACGATTCCGACGACGATCCGCGCAACGAGAACCATCGGCAGCCGAGGGCTGCGAGCACCTGAGTCGAACTCACGTGCGTTTGCGGGGGGCCATGGAACGGATCGGGCTATGTGGAGTTCAAGCGGCAACGATCTAACGCTTATGCGCCCGGAGCCTGCTCCGGTGTGCCGCTTGTTTTGCGCGGTTGCCGCAGATTGCCATGCTGCACCAGCGTCGAGCATGGCCGCGCGTGTGGTCGGCGAACAGCAGCGTGCAGGCAGGGCCTTCGCAAGCTTTCACGTAGGAAAAGTCCTCCGTGCAAACAAGCTGCGCCAGCGCTTCTCCGACGGGGAGTAGTAGGGCTTCGGGAGTGCGCCACGTTCGCATGGTCGCAAGCTCGAAGGGCGGACTCCGAAAGACCTGTTGTTCCGTCTGCCGAACGGCGATGTGGGTGTAGGTCTCGTCGCGCGCGAGCAGGCGGTTAAGCGGCTCCAGTTCGGTGAGAGCCTCGGCCATCAAAGGGCGGCCCAAGTGGCGGCGCAGGAAGTCCCTGAACCATTCCCGCAAGCCGCGCGCCTGATCTGCGACCTTGTCGAGTTCGCCGGGCACGGCACGAGCCCTCATTTCGTCGAGGACTTCATGCGGCACCAGACCGGCCTGCGCGAGCCAGCTCAGATAGCCTTCGCCATCGTCGATCCAGTCGATCGGGGTGTCGAGCGGTGTCGCGATCGAATTGAGAAAATCGAGCGCCGGCGCGTCAGCGATGAAGATCGCAGGCGGACGGCGGTTCATTGCGATTCCTCTCCTATCCGGCGCCAACAGGTGCTTCGGCCCTCGGCGAATGCTCCGGCAATAACCCCTCCAACAGCTCTTGACAAGTTACGATAGAGCGTGATGTAACCTGCTCAATTAAGTTAAGAGGGTTACCGCCGCTTCAGTTGTCGGATAGGAGAGCAGTCATGTCTTCGAGCGATGTGAGCGTTGTGCTGGTCCATGGCGCCTGGGCCGATGGGTCGAGTTGGTCGAAGATCATCAAGTCGCTGGCGTCCGACGGCATCAGGGCTGTGGCCGCACCGCTGCCGCTGACCTCGTTCCAGGATGATGTGGCGGCGCTCGATCGTGCCCTGGAGCGGGTGCCCGGACCGGTCGTACTTGCCGGCCATGCCTACGCGGGGGCCGTCATTGCCGCGACCCGGAGCGACAAGGTGAAGGCGCTGGTCTACGTGGCCGCGCTCGCTCCGGACGAAGGCGAGACGGTCGCAGACGTGTTCTACCGCGGCGAGCCGCATCCACAGGCACCCAAGCTCGCGCCGGACGCACATGGCTTGATCTACCTGCCCGACGCGGCCTTCGGCACCGCCTTTGCGCCGAATGCCGCTGCCGAGGAACTGGCGGTGCTGTCAGCGGTGCAGCGGCCGATTTCGCCGGACTCGATCACCGTCGCCGTGCCGCGTCCGCTTTGGAAGGACCGCCCGACCTGGTTCCTGGTGGCGGAACAGGACCGCATGATCGTCGAGGACAATCAGCGCTTCATGGCCGCGCGGATGCGCGCGCGCGTACGTTCCCACGCCGTCGATCACGCGCCGATCGTAACGGCACCGGACGTCGTGTTGGAGGTGCTCGGCGAGGCGATCGCCGCGGTCGGGGCCGATAGCCCCACATAACCCTGAAATTCGAAACGAGAAGGCTACAGGCAGGCCGCACGCAACAGACAGATCGCACGCAGGAGACACGTAATGACCGCCATCAGCTACCGCACCGCGGATGTCGACGGCTCCAAGGTCTTCTATCGAGAAGCCGGCCGAGTCGGCGTTCCGAAACTGCTGCTGCTCCACGGCTTTCCAAGTGCCGGCCACATGTTCCGGGACCTCATTCCGCGGCTTGCCGATCGCTTCCACATCGTCGCCCCGGACCTGCCGGGCTTCGGCAACTCCGACATGCCGGGCGATGTCCACACATTCGGCCGGATCGCCGACGTGATCGACCGCTTCACCGAGGTCGTCGGCTTCGATCGTTACGCGGTCTACGTCTTCGACTACGGCGCGCCGACCGGCTTCCGGCTTGCGGTGAAACATCCGGATCGAATCACCGCGATCATCTCGCAGAACGGCAACGCCTATGAGGAGGGGCTGAGCGACGGCTGGAATCCGATCCAAGCCTATTGGAGGGATCCGTCGCAGGCCAATCGCGACGCGTTGCGTGCGTTCCTCAAGCCCGAGACGACCGTCTGGCAATACACCCATGGCGTACCCGACCCGACGATGGTCTCGCCGGACGGATATTCGCTCGACAACTTCTACCTGGCTCGGCCTGGCATGGCCGACCTGCAGCTCGACCTGTTTGGCGATTACAAGAGCAACGTCGCGCTCTATCCGACCTTCCAGAGCTACTTCCGCACCCACAAGCCGCCCTTCCTCGCAGTATGGGGCAAGAACGACCCTTTCTTCCTGCCGCCGGGCGCCGAGGCGTTCAAGCGCGACATCCCCGGCGCCGTGGTCCGTTTCTTCGATACCGGCCATTTCGCGCTCGAAACCCACGCCGCGGAGATCGCGGACGCCATCCGCGGATTTCTTCCCAACTGATTTCGTGGAGAAAGCCGATAGGTCCGGGATTGTCGGGGTCCACAACCGGCGTCCAATCCGCGAACTCGATACGAAGCGAAGGAGACCTCAGATGTCGAAGTCAGTTGCGATAGTCACCGGGGCGAGCCAGGGCATCGGCCGAGCGACTGCCATCCGCCTCGCGCACGACTTCTCGGGCATGGTCCTCGTCGCGCGCAACCGTGCGAATCTCGAGGAGACTGCGCAGGCGGTGAGGGCGCGCGGCGCCGAGGCGCTTATCATCGATGCCGACCTCGCGGAGCCCGCCGCTGCGCAGACCGTGGTCGACCAGGCCTTGACCGCTTTCGGTCGGATCGACGCGCTTCTCAACATCGCGGGCGCCGTGCCGCAGATCGACCTTTTCGATATGACCGACAAGCAGTGGGAGGGCGGGCTGGCGCTGAAGCTGCATGGTGCTCGCCGCCTGACGATCGCCGCCTGGCCGGCGCTCAAATCCGCCAAAGGCGCCGTAGTGCTGATGTCCGGCAACTCCGCGCTGTTTCCGAAGGCGCCCTACGCGGCCGTAGGTACGATCAATGCCGCGATCGTTGCACTGGCGAAGGCATTCTCCGATCGCGGCATCGCCGACGGTGTGCAGGTGAACAGCGTGCTGCCCGGCCCGGTGATGACGGGCCGTCGCCGCTCCTACCTCGAGCATTGGGCGCCGCTGCATGACATGACGGTTGAGGAGGCAACGGCCAATTTCCCGAAGGATGCCGGCATTGCCCGCTACGGCGAGCCGGAGGAAATTGCGGAGCTGATGGCGTTTCTGGTTTCGCCCGGGGCGCGCTGGATGACTGGCTCGACGCTTCGCATGGACGGCGGCGAGGTGAAGTCGGTCTGACCGGTGCCGTGTTCGGCCGCGTCCGGCCGAGCGAGATTTCACGCTCGTGATGTGAGGCCGAGCGCGTCGATCGCAGCGCGCAGCGTCGTCGGCTCGAACGGCTTGCCGAGAAATGCGAAGCGCTGCTCGGCCTCGAACCGGCGGCGCACTTCGCTTTCGCCATAGCCCGATGCGACGATGATCGGCAGGCTCGGGCAGATCTTCCTCAGGTCCGCGACGAGCTCCTGGCCCGGGCGATCCGGCAGGCCCATGTCGATCACCGCGAGGGCGAACCGCGCGCAATCGGTGCCGGCATGCTCCAGCGCCGTCCGCGCATTCCCGGCCTGGACCACATCGTAGCCGAGCTCCTCCAGGGTATCGGCGGCGATCATCGCGACGAGAGCCTCGTCCTCGACCAGCAGCACCTTCAGTCTCTCGACCGCGCGAGCATCGGGGGATGACATCAGCGATCAGCTCTCTGCGTTCGGCACATCGGGGACTCAGGGCCTCCTGGATGTTTCGTCGGCAACGTCGCTACGGTTATCGTGGATGCGGCAGGCCGGCTCAACTTGCGGCCGCCAACCGGTTCGCCGCCCGTTCGGTGAATCCGACGAGGTGAGCGGGCGGGATATGGAATGTGCAAACCACGCCTTCTCGCGGAAACGACAGTTGCACCTCACCGTCGATCGCGTGAGCGAGGTAACGTTCGATGATGACGCTGCCGAAACGACGCTGCACCGGGGTTGACACCTCGGGCCCGTCGCGTTCCTCCCAGCGCAGATCGACGCTGTCGCCCTGCGGATCGGCTGCCCGGCGCCAGCTGACCTTGACCCGCCCGGCGGGAACCGAGAGGGCGCCGAACTTGGTGGCATTCACCGCGAGCTCGTGGAAGGCGATGCCGAGGGCCTGCGCCGCCTCGGGCTTGAGCAGCACCGTCGGCCCGTCGATGGTGACCTGATCGATCGGCGAATCGAGCAGGCGGCGCAGCTGCAGGCTCACCAGCTCGCCGAGGGAGGCCCCGTGCCAGCCTTCCTCGATCAGCACGTCGTGTGACGTTGCGAGCGCCTGCAGGCGGGCCTCGAACTGCTCCACAAACTGCTCCACCGATCGGGCATGGCGGGCGGTCTGACGCGCCATCGCCTGGATCACGGCGAGCAGGTTCTTCGAGCGATGGGTGAGCTCGCGCATCAGCAGGCGCAGATGCGCCTCGTCCTCCTTGCGGCTGGTCACGTCGATCGCGGCGCCGATCAGGCCGGTGACGTCGCCGGTGACGTCGCGCAACGGCTCGACATGGAGGTCGTACCAGTGCACGTCGCCGGCCTCCATGCGGATGCTGACGTCGGTTTCGCGGGGGGTGCCGGTCTCGAGCACCGTCCGTTTGAGCTCGGAGGCCGCGACGAGGCTTTCTCCGTGGAGCATGGTCTCGTCGGTGTTGCCGACGATGCTGTCGACTTCAAGTCCCGCGATCGGGTTGCTGATCGAGGTATAGCGCAGGCTGCGGTCCTGGGTGAACACGGTGACCTTCAACTCCCGCAAGGCGAGCTCATAGCGCTGCAGTGTCGTCTTGACCTCGTCGCTCAGCCGGCGCTGCTCGCTCTCGAGCGTGCGCAACCGGGTGATGTCGATCGCCGAGCAGGTGACGCCCTCGATCTCGCGGCCAGGGCCGTAAGTCGGCTCGATATGGAGCGCGTAGATCGTACGGCCCTCCGGCGTCACGTAGGAAACCTCGCAATCCTCGGGAACGGCGGTCGCGATCACTCGGCGCTTGGTCGCGATGATGGCGTCGCGTTCGGTCGAGGGGAGCACCTCCTCGTCGGTGCGTCCGAGGAGCGCGGCGCCGATGCCGTCGCTGCGGCCGCTCAGAACGGTGCGGTAGCGCAGGTCGCGGTCCTGGAAGAAGATGTGCATCCTGGCGGCGCGCAGCGCAGCATCGATGCGGGCGACCTCGTGCCTTATCGCTTCGGTGCGGTCGGCCACGCGCTGGTCGATGTGCCGCCGGAGCAGGGCATCCAGGCACCGAGAGAGGATGCTGGTCATCTTCCTATTTCCTTGGACGGATTCTCACCGCCGGCTGGCATCGCGAGGAACTGAACTCATCATTGCGGTCGAACGACATGAAAGGGAGCTGGTCTCGCTCCCGGGAGAGTAACGCTCAGATTATTTCAACGGTTTCATTGCCGCTCGCTCAGGAAGCTGCGCGCTGTGGTTGCATCATCCCTCTTTCTTGGAACGATTTCTATCGAAGCGGTTTGTGTTGTAGGCCGGCCGCCGTTCCCCCTCCCCCTCCCGCGCGGTCGGCAAATGCAGGCGCAACGGACAATTATCGTCCGTTGCGCCTTTTTGGTGCCGGGCGGAGAGGGATGAAGACAGCCCGCCTAGCTCGCCCTTCTTTTTCGTTGAACCGCATTGCGTTCGAAGAACAGGGCTTGGCTCACCAGGGCCGAAACCGTCGCTGGCTGGTACGGCTTGGAGACGAGAAACGCCGGCTCCGGCCGCTCGCCGGTCAGGAAGCGCTCGGGATAGGCGGTGATGAAGATGACCGGGACTTCGAACGTGTTGAGGAGATCGTTGACGGCGTCGAGCCCGGAGCTCCCGTCGGCGAGCTGGATGTCGGCGAGGATCAATCCTGGGCGCTTGTTTCGCGCGATCGCCACCGCCTCGCTTCGCGTGCGCGCGACGCCGACCACCCGGTGCCCGAGATTTTCCAAGAGGGCCTCGAGATCGAGCGCGATCAATGCCTCGTCCTCGATGATCAGTACATCGGTGGCGATCTGCGCCGCCAATTGACGGCTCGAACTCGTCGACGAGCCGGCGCAGCGCCGGTATGTCGACATCGAGAATCCGGGCCGCGTGCTCCTCCGGAAATCCTTCGACCGAAATGAGAAGGAACGCTTGGCGGGGCTTCTCCGTTATCTGGCTCAGATGGCGCTCCGGGGCGACCGGATTCGTGGTCGGATCGGTTGTGTCGTGGACCGACAGCGAGTTCCAGATTGTCGAGAACAACTGGAACAGGGTGACCCGGGGAGGATAGGAGGACTCCAGGAGAGCAGGATCCTTGACCAGAGCTTCGAGTGTTGCCGCCACATAGGCATCGCCGGAGACCTGACTTCCGGTGAGGGCACGGGCGTAGCGGCGCAGATAGGGTAGGTGCTGGGCTACCGCTTGGGCTTTCGACATTTGATCTCCCCGAACTCGGTCACGTCCGTCGGCCTCCAACGCTTAGTCGAAAAAAAAGTTCCTTTTGCAGGGAACCCTCTGCGCGGGTCATGGTTGTTACCCTTTGCGTGGGGCGACAGCCTTGCGCCTAACACGGGGAACGGCGCGCGAGGAACATTATGAACAGGCGCAAGCTGAACCGCACACCTTTCGAGGAAGCCGACGCGGTTCCTAAAAAACTCGGCTCGGAGATCAAGGCCAAAATCGGGCAGCAGTTGCGCTCGATGTATGCTGACGTGATTAATCAAGGCGTTCCCGACCGGTTCACCGAGATTCTTCGCAAACTCGATGAAAAGTCTTCCGTGGAAGCTGTCACAGCTAACGGGAGCGCTGCACCCGAGGGTTCATCAACTGGCGAGCGGTCCGATGGGCCAGCACGATAAATCCACACGAACCACGATGCTTGCAGCTGTTCCATCGCTGCGCGCATTCGCCATTTCGCTGTGCGGAAACGTCGACCGCGCTGACGACCTCGTGCAGGAGGCGCTGTTGCGCGCCTGGGGCAACCTCGATTCGTTCGAGCCCGGCACGAACATGTCGGCGTGGCTGTTCACGATTCTGCGCAATGTGTTCCGCTCGGAATACCGCAAGCGCCGGCGTGAGGTCGAAGATGCGGATGGCACCTATGCAGATTCGCTGACCTCGCTGCCGAACCAGACCAGCAGCCTGGAGATGGACGAGTTCCGCAAGGCGCTCGATCACCTTCCGCCCGATCAGCGCGAGGCGCTGATCCTGGTCGGGGCCTCCGGCTTCTCCTACGAGGAGGCTGCGCAGATCTGCGGGTGTGCCGTCGGGACCATCAAGAGCCGGGTCAATCGCGCGCGCACCCGTCTCGCCGAAATCCTGTCGGTGGAGAGCGCCGACGATTTCGGTCCCGATCATGAGACGCGTGCCGCGATCGGCGGAATGCGACGCTCGTAGTCGATCGCTTGCTGGAACTGGAGAGCAACCCGCGGCCGGACTAGAGAGCGGGCGCGGGAACGGGGTGGCACGGGGACGGGAAGCACGGGTTTTCCCGTGACCCGCGAGGACGAAAGGGCTTCAACAGGAGTACCCGGCCATGTGTGACTACAGCCTCCAATATGTAGCGAACCGCCCGGCAACAGTCGGCGACAAGCTGGTCTCGTCACAGTTTGCCAACTCGATCACGCGCGGCTTTTCCGCCGTCGGAGAGCCCAATGTCGCGGTCTGTCTCCTTCCGGGGACCGAGCTCGTGTTCGACCGCGATGTCGAATGCGAGCATGCGCTAGGCTTCTTCCCCAACAAGAAGCTGCGGGAAAAGGTCGCCCGCTTCAAGCAGATCAACCTCGACAATCCCTACGATCATCATGACGCGCTGGAATTTCCGAACGGCCAGGTGGTGCAGCTGACCCGTCTGTGCCCCGGGCAGCATGCCACGGTCCTGCAGCTTCCGGCGGGTGCGCATCGCGCCGAAGGCGAGGCGGAGGGAGCTCCGGTGGTCCGCCGCGTGATGTTCGTCGAATAAAGAGGCCTGCGGCACGCTCGGCGTGCGTGCCGCTCATCGTCCAAAGTACCGGCTCGTGCAACCGGTCTCACAAGGGTCCGGGGGGAGGCGCTGTGCCCTCGGGGTAAGCTCCGCCGGAGCGTAACAAGTAACAATAAGTCGCTGCGGAGAAGCATCATGTGGCCGGGCTCCTCACCTTCAGCCGTGGTGAACGGCGCTGCCGGCATGATCATTGCCGCGCTGCTCATCGCCGCCCTCTATGCCGGCCAGGATCTCCTCATTCCGCTCGCGCTCGCCGGACTGCTGGGATTCGTGCTCGCCCCGTTGGTTCGCCGTCTCGAGAGCTTGGGTTTTCCGAACGGGCTCGCCGTCGCGGTCGTAATCGTGACCTTGCTGGCGGCGCTGTTCGGCGGGGGGACCATCGCGGGCCGCGAGGTGGCTCAGCTGCTCGAGGAATTGCCGAAGCACGAAGCGAATTTGCGCGACAAGGCGAGGTTCCTGCATTTCGAGCTGGGGGCGCCGGGCATCTGGCAAAAGGCCGCAGCCACGCTGCGCAGTGTCGAACAGGAGATCGTCGATCCGCAGGACAACAGCAAGCCGCTGCAGGTTCAGGTCGCGCAGAATTCCGAGCCGCCGCTGTTCCTGCTGTTCGAATACACGCGGAAATCCGTTCCATCGCTGCTCACCGCGGCGCTGGCGCTGCTGCTGACCATCTTCGTGCTGCTGCAATATCGCGACCTGCGCGATCGCGCGGTGCGGTTGATGGGCACCTCGGAGATCGGGCGCTCGGCCCAGGCCTTCGACGACGCCGGCTCTGACCTCGGCCATTACCTGATGCTGCAGGCGGCGGTGAACGTCGGCTTCGGCGTATTCGTCGGCCTCGCGCTGTGGGCGATCGGCATTCCGAGCCCCGTCCTGTGGGGCGCGATGACGGCGATCCTGCGGTTCGTGCCCTATATCGGCGCCTTCGTCTCGGCGGCCTTCCCGATGGCGCTCGCCGCGATGATCGATCCGGGCTGGTGGAAGCTCATCGAGGTCGCCGCGGTCTTCGTCATCGGCGATCCGCTGGTCGGGCAGATTTTCGAGCCGCTGCTGTTCGGCTCCCAGACGCGGCTGTCGCCGCTCGCCATTCTGCTTGCGATCGCGTTCTGGACGCTGCTGTGGGGCCCGATCGGCCTCGTGCTCGCGGTGCCCCTGACGTTGGCGATCGTGGTGATGGGGCAGCACCTGCCGCGGCTCGAGTTTCTGCGCGTGCTCCTGGGCAACGAGCCGGTGCTCGAGCCGCACGAGAAGCTCTATCATCAGCTCCTCGCCGGCGAAGCGCACCTCGCCGCCAAGGATGCCGACCGCTGGATCGGCGAGCATTCGCTCGTGGGTTATCTCGACGAGGTCGTGATTCCGGCGTTCCGCATCGCCTCCGACGATCAGCGGCGCGCCGTGCTGGGCCGCGAGCAGGCGCACGAGCTCAACGAGACGACCGCCGAATATGTCGGGCTCGTGAAAGAAGCGATCGAGTTCAAGTTCGAGCCGCAGGCGAGCGGCGCGGCATCCGCTGAAGACAGCAGCGCCCAGCCCGACTCTGTCCGCAGCGGAGGGCCGGCGCTCGTCCTCGCCGGCAGGGGGAGCATGGACCTCGCCGCGGCTCAATTGATCGCCGATGCGATCCAACTCGAGCGCGGTATCGACATCCGCTGTCCGCCGCTCGGCGGATTGACGGGCATCAGCTCTGCCGCCGAGGTTGGATCCGACGAGCCTCCTGACGTCGTCGCCCTGGTGTCTGTTGGCACGGTGACGCGGGCTCAGCTCGACATACTCCTGCGTCGGTTGCGACGGAGTCTTCCAGGCTCGCACATCGTGATCGGCTACTGGGACGAGCCCGGCGCAAGCCACTCCGAAGAGGAGATCGAGGGGATGCGCTACGCCGATTCAGTCTCGGCGCTCGTCGATTTCGTCAGCCGCGAGACGCTGGAGCGCGCGACTCCGACCCAGCCGACCTTCGCTGCTGCGGCGAACGCGTGATGGGCCGTAGGTGCGCCCTCACGCCGTCGCGGGCAACCGCGCGGCGTCCCATGCGGTGGCGCTGATCGAGGACCAGGCCGGCCGACTGAATTGGACGGCAAGGCCCGCCAGGATCGCATGGGTTGGAAGCTGCGAGCAGCCGATGAAGAGGGCGTCGCAGTCCGCTCCCATCGTCTTGCGGGCGAGGTCGCGCACCTCTTGCGCCGTGATGCGGCCGAGCGCAGCGACATCCGGCGCGTTCAACGAGGCAAGCCGCACGACGCCGATGTCGGCGCTCTCGAGGAACGCCGAAAGCTGCGTATTGACCTCCTCGCCATACGGCGTCACCACGGCAACCTTGCGTGCGCGGTCATGCTGCAGGGCGTTGACCATGGCGCGCGCGGTGGTGACCACCGGCAACGACGTTGCTTCGCCAAGCTCATGCGCGAGCTCGGCATCGCCCACCGGGCCCGAGAGGAAGCCTGCCGCGGTGCAGCCATAGGCGAGGAGCTCGACCCTCGCCACCGGAGAAATGCTTGCGCGCGAGTGCGATCGCCCGGTCGCGATAGGCCGGAATCGTGTCCCTGGTGAGCAGGCCTTCGCCGCGCGGAATCTTCACCGTGGTCACCGTCGAGCCCTCGGGCAGCCAGGCCGCAAGCTCGCGTTCCATGGTGGTGTTGTTCGCCGGCACCATCAGGCCGACCTTCATCGCGACACCCGGTTCGCCTTGTCTTCATCGGTCTGTCCTTGCGCGGTGCGACCGCCTTGCGCTTGCCCCACGAATAGACCGGGCATACAGGAAATCAAGGAGCGCCGTTGCAGATCGGTTGACATAGAAGAGAATGACGATGGCTTGTGCTTCGCCGACACGGCGCAAATTTGTGATCGGGTTTGCCGCCACGCCGCTGCTTGCGCGGCGCGCGCGGGCGCAAACCTTCCCGTCGCGCCCGATCCGGATCGTGATCGGCTTTCCGGCAGGCGGCGGCATCGATATCCTCGCCCGGTTGATCGCGCCCAAGATGGCGGAGCGGCTTGGGCAAGCGGTGATCGTCGAGAACCGCGCCGGCGCCAACGGCGTGATCGCGACCCAGGGCGTCGCCCAGGCCGATCCCGACGGCTACACGGTGCTGTTCGGCACCCTGGGCAACCTCGCGCTCAACCAGCTTCTTTACGTCGGCCGTCCCGGCATCGACATGGAGAAGGATTTCACGCCGCTGTCGCATGTCGCCTCGCTGCCGTTCACGCTCACCGTCAACAGCGAGGTCCCGGCAAAGTCGGTCCGGGAGCTGATCGACTTTGCGAAGGCGCGTCCAGGGCGCGTCTATTTCGGATCGAGCGGCAAGGGCGGGTTGCCGCATCTGTGCGGCGAGCTGCTGAATCTCCAGGCGGGCATCAAGACCGTGCACGTTCCCTACCGCGGGAGCGCGCCCGCCTTCACCGATCTCGCGAGCGGGCAGGTGCAGTTCATCTTCGACGCCTATGCGACGGCTTTGCCGTTCATCCAGAGCGGGCGCATCCGTCTGCTCGCGACCACCGAGCCGACGAAGCTCAAGGCACTCGCCGGCGTGCTGCCGGTGAAGGAGACGCTACCGAGCTTCGACGTCGGCAACTGGTACGGCATGGTCGTGCGAGCGGGCACGCCGCCGGCCGCCGTGTCCCGTCTGAGCGAGGAAGTCGCCTACGCGCTCCGGCAGCCCGACGTCGCCGAGCGCGCCGATACGCTCGGCTTCGAGCTGATCGGAACGAGCCCCGAAGCGTTCGGCGCCTTTCAGCGCGGGGAGATCGCGCGCTGGGCCACCGTGGTGCGGGCCGCAGGGATCGAGATCGAGTAGGGCTCGTACGTTCAGAACCCGAACAGCCGCGCCGGGTTGTCGACGAGAATCTTTCGTTTCATCTCGAGGGCCGGCGCCCAGCGGTCGATGAGGTTGAACAGCTCGACGGACCCGACCTTATCGGCGAAGGAAAGATGCGGATAGTCGCTTCCCCAGATCAGCCGCTCCGGCGCGGCGGCGATCAGCGCGGCCGCCATCGGGTCGATGTCGGCGAAGCCGGGCGCGGTTGAGATGCGATAGGCGCCGGTAAGTTTGACCCACGCCCGCCCTTCGCCGTGGCGCAGGAGGTCGATCAGCGCGAGAAATCCGGGCTGGCCGGCGCCGTCCTTGGCGAGGAACATGCCCATATGCGCGAGCGTGAATGGCGCACGCAGGCGGCGCAGCGCGTCCATCACTTCCGCGGTGAGCCAACCCGGCAAGAGAAAATCGAGGTGCCAGCCGAGCTCGGCGCAGCGCGCATCGAGCCGTTGGATGCGCGACAGCAGGTTCGCCGCGAAGCTTGCCTCCGGTTGCTTCACCGGCGAGACGTTGATCCGCACCCCGCGGACCCCGACCGCGTCGAGCCTGGCGAGCAGCCCGTCCGGCGCATCCTGGTCGACATCGACGATGCCGCGGCTTCCGGGCACGCAAGCCATGGCGTCCAGCATACAGGCGTTGTCGCGGCCGTAGGCGCTCGGCTGAACGAACACGAAGCGCGAGAAGCCGAGCCGCTGCGCCTCGGCAAGATAATCCTCGAGGGGCGCGAAGGGCGGCGCATAGCGCAGCTTCTCGTTGACCCCGCCGTGAGCATAACGGTCCGGCGGCCCGAATATGTGGAAATGGGCGTCGCAGCTGTGCGGTGGCGCTCTGAACAGCGGTGCGACGTCGTGATCGGCGGTCAAGTCGAAATCCTCGATGCAGGGCCGCGTGCCATCGGCGAAAGGTCGATGCAGCTCACGCAGCAAGCGAGCCGCCGGCTTATACCGTTCATGCCTCGATGAGAAGATCGGGAATTGCGGTGGCCAAGGGCGTCCGCCGCGTGACGCCTCAGCTTCGAGTCGGCGGCGGAAAGCCGTAGAGCACGCACGGATTGTCGACGAGGATGCGCGTCCGCGTCGCTGCGTCGGGTACCCATTCGGCCAGGAGGTCGATGAGGTCGCCATCGTTCGGCATTTCACGGCCGTCGAGATTGACATGCGGCCAGTCGGTTCCGAACACGAGGCGCTCCGGCGCATGGCGGACGAGGGCGCGGGCGAGCGGCGTCACGGCGGAATAGGGGACGTTCTGCAAGGTGCAGCGCATCGGCCCCGACAGCTTCACCCACACCCGCCCGGTGTCGAGCATGCGCAGCAGCGTCTGGAACGCCGGCTGCTCGGTGCCGCCCGCAGCCGGCACGCTGGCGAAGTGGTCGAGCACGATCGCATTGGGCAGCGCCAGAAGCTTGTCGCCATAATCGACGATGTCGGTGCCGTGCGGATAGAACTGCACGTGCCAGCCGTGGTCGGCGGCGCGCACGCGCAATCTCGCGCGAATAGGTCGGCAGGTGGCCGCCGCGCGTGGCGCTCATCATGCGCAATCCGCGCACGCCGAGGCGGGTCAGCCGCGCAAGCTCGGCGGCGCTGGTGTCTTCCGGCAACAGCGCGATGCCCCGAAAGCGGTCTGGGTAGCGCGCGAGCGTGTCGGCCATGAGCCGGTAGTCGCGGCCATAGCCGCCGCCGCTGACGATGACCGCGCGGGCGAGGCCGAGCTTGTCCTGCAGCGCCATGTAGGTTTCGGCAAGCGCGTCGCGAGAAATGTAGGGGCTGTCCGGCGCGAACGGGTATTTGTCCGCCGGGCCGAACAGATGGATATGGGTGTCGCAGCTGCCGGGCGGCAGGGCGAGCTTCGGCGTCCTCGGATCGGGATCGGGGGCCTGGGTGAGAACGGGCATGATGGCTGTCGGATCGCGGCCGGCGGACAAGAATATCAGTCGAGCGTGATTCGCGCTGATTGCGCGAGATCGCGCCACTGCACGATCTCTTTCGCGATCAGTGCCGCGAACGCCTCCGGCGTGCTGCCGCCGATGTCGACGCCGTCGTGCTCCAGCCGTGCGGCGGTCGCGGGCGAGTGCACGGCGTCGCGCGCCGCGGTCGCGAGCTTGTCGATGATCGCCTTCGGCGTTCCCGCCGGCGCCATCAGCCCGATCCACAGGACGCCTTCGTAGCCGACAATGCCCATCTCGGCGATGGTCGGGATGTCGGGGAGCAGCGCCGAGCGCGTCTGGCTCGCGATCGCGAGCGCACGCAGCCGGCCGTCCGCGATCAGCGGCGCCGACGTCGTATAGGTGTCCAGCTTGACCTGCACCTGGCCGGCGAGCAGATCGGTCATCGCCGGCGCGGCGCCGCGATAGGGGATGTGCGCGACCGAAATTCCGGTCCGGCGCAGCAGGAGCTCCATCGTGACGTGCGGCAGGGTGCCGTTGCCGGCCGAGGCGTAGTTGAGCTTGCCGGGGTTCTTTCGCGCAAAATCGACGAAGCCGGCAAAGCTCGTGAACGGCGCCGCCGGATGGCTCACCAGCAACTCGGGTACTTCGGCGACGATCGAGATCGGGGCGAGGTCGCGCTCGCTGTCATAGGGGAGCTTGCTGTTGAGTGCCGCATTGATGGTGTGGTTGGGCGAGGTGAGGAGGAGCGTGTAGCCGTCCGGCGCCGCCTTCGCGGTCGCGTCGGTCGCGATCACGCCTCCAGCGCCGGCCCGGTTCTCGATCACGAAGGGACGGCCGAGCTGCTCCGCCATCCGCGACGTCACGACGCGCGCCACGATATCGACGGCGCCGCCGGCGGGGAAGGGAACGAACAGGCGGATCGGCTTTTCCGGATATTCGACGGCCGCCGCGAACGGCGCCGCAACGGCGAGCACGGTCGCTGCCAGCCCGGCCCGCACAAGGATGCGGGCAAATCCTCCTCCCGATGTCATGTCGGCTCCGCGCGAGCTCCACGGCCGCAGGATATAGCTTCAGCCGCCCCTGTCCAACATTGGTCGCCGCTTTGACATTCCACGCCCCGACCGATTAACGGTGTGCCATCACGACCGGGAAGACAGGCATTGACCGACGACACCGATTTCATGGCTGAGCCGCCCCCGGCGCCGGAAGGCTTCGATGCGGGCCGCGAATTCGAGGGCGTCGCCTGGTACCATGATTGGGAGATCTTCAAGGGCGTGCGCACGCCCGGGCGAAGAAGCGTCGAGCCTCGTCTGCGCCAAAGCTCATATTCCGCGCGATCTCTCAGGCAAACGCGTGCTCGACATCGGCGCGTGGCACGGCTGTTTCAGCTTCGAGTGCGAGCGGCGCGGGGCGAGCGAGGTCGTCGCCTACAGTCTCGAGAATCCCGAGGCGACGGGATTCCGTCGGCTCAAGGCGCTGCTCGGCTCGCGCGTGAGCTATGTTCAAGGCTCGGTCTACGGGTTGTCGCCGCAGGAGATCGGCGAGTTCGACCTGATCCTGTTCTTCGGCGTCCTCTATCACCTGCGCTATCCGCTGCTCGGCATCGATCGCATCCGCACGGTGAGCCGCGGCGATGTGCTCATCGAAACGCATACGGTGACGAGCCGGCACCTCTTGCGCGCCCCGCTCTGGGCGCTGGGCGTGGCGCTCAACCTCGCCGCCGTGTTCCGGTCGACCCCGATCTGGCGGCAGTACCGGGAGTTCGAACTGCATTCGCAGGACCAGAGCAACTGGTTCGGCCCGAACCGGGCGGCGGTCATCGAATCCTTCGAGACGGCGGGCTTTCGCGTCGCGTATCTCGACTCCTGGGATTACGGCGCCCGCTCGACTTTCCGCGCGAGTGCAGTGCCGGTGCCGTCGCGCCTCACCGACGAAAGCTACGAGGGCCTCTCGAGCCTGCACCGGCACCTCACCGGCATCAATCGCGAGGAAATAGATTATTATCGCCGCGATTCCTGATCCGCGCGCTCAACAACGCTTTCAATCTCCCGAAAAAGCATATCGTTTGGCGTTGACGGTACGGACGGCACGATCGTCCCGTCGAGCGTATTCGTCAGCATCGTCCCGACCAACGGACCGTTCAATCCGTCAGCGCCGAATAGGCGGCTTCGGGCGTACTACATGCGCGAGGCGCCGCCGCTTCGGTGAAGCAGCGGCGCCTCGACAAATTGGAACATGATCCCACAATCGCGCTTGCGGGATCATGGGTTCAGCGCGGCGGGGTCGGCGCCCTAGGCGCGGCCCCTGGGGGCGAAGCGGGCGGGGCCGGCGGTGCAACCGTCGACGGACTGGCGCTCGGAGACGGCGGGGCTGCGGAAGAGGCGCTCGGGAGCGGAGGAACCGGCGTCGGCGCGGCGCCGGGTTGCGGCGGCATAGGCGAGGGAGCCGGACCTGAACCGACCTGCGGCACGGGACTTGGCGCCGTCGTGCCCGGGGCCGGCGGCGTCGGAACCGGGGCCGGTCCCTGCGCAACCTTGATCGGGGGCGTCGGTCCGCCGGCGGTCGGCACCGGGACGGGATGGTCCCCACCGCCCGTTATCGCGGTCGGGGTCGGCTGCAGCCCTGCCACCGCTTCCGCCACTTTCGTCGCCGGCCGCGCGCCTACCACGGCGACCGGCTTTCCCGCGCCGAGCAAGGTGATCTCGAGCCCCGCTTGGCCGGACTTCACCACGAAGTCATAGCCCTTGAGGATGTGGGATACCGCCTGCTGCAGCGTGCCCTGGTAGGTTCCGGTGAGCCGCTTGTCGAGATTGGCAGCCGACTTGAACTGAACCTTGAACGTGTCGGTCAGGGCGACGAGGATCTCCTCGATCGTCGCGTTCTGAGCCTCGACGACGACGGCCTGGGGCGTGCCGTGCACCTGGGTTTCCGCGCGCGCCCACGTCGGCGCAATCGCCAACGCAACACCGAGCGCAATTGCCACGGGAGAGGCGGCCGCCGCGAAATTGGCGGTCTTGCGCAGCGCAAAGCTTGTCGAGGGCGTCATATTTTTTGACTCCATGCACGTGATCGAAGTTGGTGGAGAGCGCAGGGACATTATCACACCTCATGATGGTGAAGAAAGCCGGGATACACGCGAAGCCTGCTCCGCGAGGATCGGCAAAGTCAGCGATCCCTCGACGCGCCGTGCCGCGCATGTCGACGCCGGCTCGAGCAGTCCCCGCATCTCGTGTAATTCGCCGATGTCATGGTGCCATGACAGCATGCGATATGGCTCATCGTCCTTGTCCGCCAGCAGGATCACCGCCTCGGAAAAGACCCGGCGGTTGGATTTGAAGCGGATGCCGACGGTAACGCGGTTGGTCCTGCTCGGCTGCACGGTGACGTATTGCGCCGCCATGCCGAGTTGCGCCCGCAGCACGTCCTGGGATGCGCCCTGTCGCTGCGACATCAGGAGCGCGACGCGATCAGGCGTAATTCCAGGCAACGCCGACAGCACCACGGCAGAGGCGTCGAACACGTCGATCGCGGACTGACCGCTGTAGACCGTCACATAGGGGAGCGCGCAGTCGACCAGCGCTGGAGGGAAACCCGCGAGCAGCGCAAGCTCGTTGACGTGTTCGAAGGGACCGTGCCGCGGGCCGTAGCTCTTGCCGCGATAGAGTCCCGCCTCGGTGTCGTTCGCCCCCGAGGCGAGCGGCGTGCGCCACGCGACGATGCGATCGGCATAACCCTCGGCCGCATCGCCTTGAACGCCCAGCGCGACGAACAATCCGGCGAGAACCGGCTTGGGCGAGAGATTGAGATCGATGCGCGCGGTCTCGGCGCGAAATTCCACCATCACCTCGGCGCTGCCGATCCGGTACACGAGGTTTCCGCGCGAAGGCTGCGCGTCCGGGATCGCGGTCAATTTATAGGCGGCGAGCTCGACGCCGGAGATCGCGAGCTCCAGAGCCTCGAGCTGCTCGTCCTGTCCGACCATCATCGATGCGGTCTCGTTCACGTAGACCGAATAGACCGCGGCGACGCCGGCAAGCGCCGAGATGATCCACAGCACTGCGACCAGGATGAAGCCTTCGGACTGCTTTCGGCGGATCGGGAAGCGTAGCATCGTCATGTCACCTCCGCCGTGCCGAAGAGTTGCCGCCGTTGTCCGAAATCCTTGCCGGCGGCGCAGTCGGTCACGTTCGGCTGGGCGCACAGTGCCGGGAGTTCGGCACGGACGACTGTGCTGGTCGACACCAGCAGCCGGCCTGAGGAACCAGGAACCTCGACCCGGACGGCGCGGGGCAGCTGTGCCTTGCCGCGCCAGTTTCCCCGCCATGCGCGATCGGGCCCGGCAAAGGAAAAGGCGATCGGGTAGGGCGCACGCATGATGACGACCGGATTGGAAAAACCACCGTCGAGCGGGTTTCCCGCCTTCGGGGCGAACGGCGCCGTCCACCTCACGAGCGCCGGGCCGCGGTCATCGGCCTCGTCGGCGATGCGAACCACTTCGAGCGAGCTCGATGCATTGGGGCCGACCGCCGTGCGGATGAAAGTCACGGCCCGTTCGCTTCCGTCGAAGTAGGGAAGGGGGCCGCCGCCCGATACGTACTCGGCCGCAGAAAGGTCGGCCATCAGCCGGTCCAACCCGGCCGCCCAGAGATCGACGCGCTGGACCCGGGCAAAGCCGCGATCCCAGTTGCGCAGCCACTCCCGTGTCATCGTCGCGAGCGCGCCGATGACGAAGACCATCAGCGCGGTCGTGAGCATCGCCTCGAGCAGGGTGAAGCCGGCGTTCCCCGAGCCGGCTCTACGCGAGCGGCCGTTTCGTGTGGGAAGGCGCCGGCGCATCACCGCTGCGCTCCTTGGGCGTTGCGCAGCCGCACCGTCTCGATCCGCAGTTGCTGGCCCCCCGGCGATTTCACCCTGACGACCATGAGCTCCGGGATCCACGGAGTCGGCTTGCGCGGATCGATGAAATCCGCGACGAGCTGCTGCGTATCGACCTGCCAGCGGTGGTAATTGTATTCGCCCGACAGCGTGCCGGGACGCACCTGTGACCGGTCCGGCAGGCCGGCCAGGACGGCACGGGTCGCTTCGACCATCGCCAGGCGCTGATCAAGCGCGAGAGTGCCGCGGTTGTTCGTGGCCATGAGAGCGCCGATCGCGGTGACCGACACGGCGAGAACGGCGAGCGTGACCAGGAGTTCGATCAGCGTGAAGCCCGCCTCGCCGCGCTCGCGTATGGGCTTGGATGACCGTCGCAACCAGACCCCCCTCCGTTCGCCGCGCAGGCAACGCCGCGCCCCGAAAGCGACCCACGCCCCCGAGAGGAACCAAGCTTTGCGTCAGCAAAGCGACGAAATCTGGGCTGCGGCCGCTCGGCCTTGCCGCTCCGGGCGAGGATTCAACCGCCGGTTTGGCCGCCGATAACGCCGATGCGCTCCGCCCGGTAGCCGCCGGCGAGGATGTCCTGCCACCAGCCGCGATTGGCGAGATACCACGCCACGGTCTTCTCGAGCCCGGTTTCGAAGGTCTCGAGCGCGCGCCATCCGAGCTCCCCTTCGAGTTTCGTGGCATCGATTGCGTATCTGCGGTCGTGGCCCGGCCGGTCGCTGACAAAGCCGATCAGTTGCCGGCGCGATCCCCGCGGCGAGGGCTCCATGGCGTCGAGCAGGTCGCAGATGGTGTGCACGACGTGGAGGTTGGTGCGTTCGTTGCGGCCGCCGACATTGTAGGTGTCGCCGACCGCGCCGCGCTCGAGGACGATGGCGAGGGCGTTGGCGTGATCCTCGACATAGAGCCAGTCGCGCACGTTCATGCCGTCGCCGTAGACCGGCAGTGTCTCGTGCGCGAGGCCCTTGATGATCATGTGCGGGATCAGCTTTTCCGGAAAGTGATAGGGCCCGTAATTGTTGGAGCAGTTCGTCACCACGGTCGGAAGGCCATAGGTCTCGTGCCACGCCCGGACGAGATGGTCGGAGGACGCCTTGCTCGCGGAATAGGGCGAGTTCGGCGCATAAGCCGTGTTCTCGGTGAACAGACCCTCAGGGCCGAGCGTGCCGTAGACCTCGTCGGTCGACACGTGCAGCAGGCGGAAGCCGTCGCGGCGCGACCCGGCGAGGCTTCGCCAATAGCGCAGCGCCTCCTGCAACAGCACGAAGGTGCCGACGATGTTGGTCTGGATGAATTCGCCGGGACCGTCGATCGAACGATCGACATGGCTTTCGGCAGCGAGGTTCATCACGAAATCGGGCTGGTGGCGATCGAACAGCGCGCGGACGGCGGCGGCGTTGCAGATGTCGACCTTGGCGAAGGCGTAGCGCGGATGCCCCGCTCCCTGCGGTATCGAGGCGAGGTTCGCGGCGTAGGTGAGCTTGTCGACGTTGACGACGTTCGCCCCGGTGCGCTCGAGGAGGTATCGCACCACGGCGGAGCCGATGAAACCGGCCCCTCCGGTGACGAAGATGGTCTTGCCGTCGAACCGCATCGATGTTGGCCGCCTCTAATCGGGAAACGATTCGTGGATGGACATCAGGTATTCGCCATAGCTGCTCTTGGCGTTGCGTTGCGCGAGCGCGTGGAATTGCTGGCGCGAGATATAGCCGAGGCGCAGCGCGATTTCCTCGAGACAGGCGATCCGCAATCCCTGCCGCTGCTCGAGAATCTGCACGAAGTGGCTCGCTTCGACGAGCGAAGCATGGGTGCCGGTGTCGAGCCAGGCGAAGCCGCGGCCGAGAACCTCGACGAACAGGTCGCCGCGCTCGAGATAGGCGCGGTTGACGTCGGTGATTTCGAGCTCGCCGCGGCCGGACGGTTTGATCGACGCGGCGATGTCGACGACGTCATTGTCATAGAAATAGAGGCCGGTCACCGCGAGGTTCGACTTGGGCAGTTGCGGCTTCTCCTCGATCGAGCGCGCGCGTCCCCGCTCGTCGAGCTCGACCACACCATAATGCTGCGCTTCATTAACGGTGTAGCCGAACACCGTCGCCCCTTTCTCGCGACCGCGGGCGCGCAGTAGTTGATCGGTGAGCCCGTGTCCATAGAAGATGTTGTCGCCGAGGATCAGGGCGACCGGATCGTCGCCGACGAATTTTCGTCCCAGGATGAATGCGTCGGCGAGACCGCGAGGCTTGTCTTGCGCGGCGAACGAGAAGCGCAGACCGAGCTCCGAGCCGTCGCCGAGCAGTCGCTGGAACAGCGGTTGATCCTGCGGGGTGGTGATCAGGAGAATGTCGCGAATGCCGGCGAACATCAGCACCGACAGCGGATAATAAATCATCGGCTTGTCGAATACGGGCAGCAGCTGTTTGGAAACGACGGTCGTGATCGGATAGAGGCGGCTTCCGCTGCCACCGGCGAGAACAATGCCTTTCATCAAGTCGACCCCTCACCCTGATCTCTCAGTCTTCCCATATCAAAATACCACGGTTATACAAACAATGAAGCGCGAATCCCGCAGGCGCAATGGGGCGATGCCGGCATGAACGTCATTTCGACTGCGATTCCCGAGGTGCTGATCATAGAGCCAAAAGTGTTCGGCGATCAGCGGGGATTTTTCCTCGAGACGTTCAAGGCGGATCGCTATGGGGAGAAGGGCATTTCGCGGCCGTTCGTGCAAGACAACCTGTCGCGCTCCGGCCAAGGCGTGCTCAGAGGGTTGCATCTGCAGAATCCGAAAACCCAGGGGAAGCTCGTCAGCGCGTTGCGCGGCCGTGTGCTCGATGTCGCCGTCGATGTCCGCGTCGGCAGTCCGACGTTCGGCCGGCATGTCACCGCCGAGTTGAGCGAGGACAATCGCCGTCAGCTCTGGGTGCCGCGGGGGTTCGCGCACGGCTTCGTCGTGCTCTCGGAAACGGCTGATTTCTTCTACAAATGCGACGAGCTCTACAGCCCCTCCGACGAGCTCGTCGTGCGCTGGAACGATCCGGCGCTCGGAATTTCCTGGGGCATCGAGTCCCCGACCGTTTCGGGGCGCGATGCCGCGGCGCCGCTCCTTGCCGACGCGCTCGGCCTTCCCGTCTACGGGCATGTCTGATGTGAAGCCGGCTCACCGGCCGGGTCGGTGCGGCGCTGCGCGGACCGCCGCGTGGCGAAGCCGCATGGTGGGAGGCCAATAAGGGGCGTCCCGTTACTAAGGCTCGTCGCGGAAACGCTCTCCGGAGCACCAGGGCGCTGACGCGAGGTGCCCCCAACCATCGATGTACGTCGAGAAAGCATCAATAGCCCAGGCGGCCGAGCCATGGCTCGATTAGCGCGGCAACGCTGGGTTCGAGCTCTGGTAGATTGTGCGCCTTTTCGGCAAGGAAGCGGCCGTGCTGGTACTCCCCCATCAGGAGCCCGTTGCTCGTCTGGGCGAGCATGTTCTCGTCGAAATCGAGCCCGAGCGAATGGCTCAAGCGTTGTAGGGTTGTCCGGGGATCGACGACAAGATCCTCATACTTGCACCAGCAGGTGATGCCGCCGAGTTCGATAAGGCGCTCGAAGACCCTGACGCCGTAGCACCATCTGATGGCCGCGCGCACAAAGGGTTGGCCAGTGCGCCGTACTTTCGATTCGATGCACGAAGCAGCATTTCGCGTGATAAAAACGATGCGATAGCCGGACAGGGCATTGAAGAAACGCTCTACTGTGTCGATGCCGGGGCTGTTGAGCATATTGTGCTCTTCGAGGCCACCGATCTGCTCGGTCGTGACCTTGTTTCCCCAGGCCTTGCCTGGATGATGCGACGCGTCCTCATCACAGATCGCCCGAAAAGCGGCGAGACGCTCGTCGACTAGACGGGTGGTCGACAGCAAGGGAAAATCATCTCCCAAAAGGATTTGTATCGTGTTGAATTCGTTCTTCATGACGACGTGCGGATGCCCCGCGAAGCACGCTGCCAGCAGCGATGTGCCGCCGCGTCCCATGCCGATCACGAGAAAAGGCGATTGATTTCCGTTCATTTCCGGCAGGCCGTTGAAACGCGGAATCCAGCAGCCGGACATCGCCCAATCGGCAACCGGACGGGAACAATTATCTTCCGCTCCATACCACTGCGTGCTCTTGTTGTCGACGGAGGTACTGGGCGGAGAAATCCAGTTCGCGGCGGTCAACGACATCGAGCCGCCAATCCTCGATATCGACAGCTATTATCGAAACGCCCGAAATCGTGTTAACCACGAGTGTGCAGCCCTTGGGCTGCGTGCGCCGCGTTTTTGAAAGCTCCTACCCGTTGTCCAGCTCCCTGCTGCCGCCGCTCCTTGCCGACGTGCTCGGCTTTCCCGTCTACGGGAATGCCTGATGCGAATCCTGCTCACCGGCGTCACCGGCCAGGTCGGTGCGGCGCTGCGCGAACCGCTCGCGCGCTTGGGCTCGCTCTTCGCGGCGGACCGCAGCCAGCTCGATCTGGCGCGGCCGGAACGCGTAGCCGCCGCGCTCGACGACATCGCGCCGGACCTGATCGTCAACCCGGCAGCCTATACCGCGGTCGATCGTGCCGAGGACGAGCGCGAACTGGCGTTTCGCGTCAATGCCGAAGCCCCGGGAGCGATGGCCCGATGGGCGGCCTCCCGCGGTGTGCCGCTCATCCATTTCTCGACCGACTACGTGTTCGACGGGGGCGGCGCGCGGCCGTGGCATGAGGACGATGCGACCGGGCCGCTGTCCGCCTACGGCGCGAGCAAGCTCGCCGGGGAGGATGCCATCCGCGGCGCCGGCGGACCGCATCTCGTCATCCGCACGTCGTGGGTCTACGCGGCGACCGGTGCCAATTTTTTGCGCACCATCGCCCGGCTCGCGCGCGAGCGCGATGATCTCGGCATCGTCTCGGACCAGATCGGCGCGCCGACCTCGGCGAAGCTGATCGCCGATGCCGTCGCCAAGATCGTGGAGGATCCCGGTCCGCCGCTCATCGCGCGCTTGCGCGCCTCGCGCGGCCTCGTCAACGTGGTGGCGGGGGGCGAAACGAGCTGGCACGGCTTTGCCGTTGCGATCGTCGAAGGCCTCGAGGCGCGTCACGTCGCCTTGCGTGTGCAGACGGTGCGGCCCATTCGCACGCAGGATTATCCAACCAAAGCGCAGCGGCCTGCGAATTCCCGGTTCGACCTTGCGAGACTGCGCGAAGTCTTCGGCGTTGCAACGCCGGACTGGCGCGATGCGCTCGCCCGCGAGCTCGATATATTGGCGCCCTTGCTCACGACTCCGCGGCCGCAGTGACGCCGCGCACCGGCGCAGCGTACCCAGGGCCGGACGCGGATCGTGGGCGGTACCGCCATTGGCATCTTTCCCGTCGCGAACGAGATGCGCTAAGGTGCATACCGGTGGTTGCGGATCGTAAGATTTCCGGATGAAGAAGCCCCTCAAATCGCGAGCATCGCGGCGCGGTGTTCGCGGCCCGAAAGCGCAGTCTGCAAAACGGCCTGGTCCGACGCGTGCGCGGGTGGATACGCGGCGGCGCGCGATCGTCGTGCTCGGTATGCATCGTAGCGGCACTTCGGCGCTGACGCGGGTCATCAGCCTGCTTGGGGCCGATTTGCCGGCCAATGTCATGCCGGCAAATTTCGCCAATGAGGCCGGTTATTTCGAGTCGAACGATCTGATGTCGATTCACGACGAGCTACTCGAGTCCGCGGGCTCCGATTGGCAGGACTGGCGCGCTTTCAATCCCGACTGGTACACCTCTCCCGAGGCCCCCGCTTTCAAAGAGCGGGTCCTCGGCGTGCTGCGTCACGATTATTCGCAATCCCAGTTGTTCGTGATCAAGGACCCCCGCGCGTGCCGGTTCTTTCCGTTCTGGCGCGACGTCCTCGAGGAGTTCGGCGCCGCGCCCGCAGTCGCGATCCCGGTGCGCAATCCGCTGGAGGTGATGGCCTCGCTGCGGCGCCGCGACGGCTTTCCGCTCGCCAAAGCTGCGCTCGTTTGGCTGCGCCACATGATCGATGCGGAGCGCACGACACGCGACCTGCCGCGCGCGGTGGTGACCTATGATGCCCTGCTGTCGGACTGGCAGGGCGTGATCGCTTCACTTGGCGCCGGGCTTGGCGTGAGCTGGCCGCGACGTGGCGCGGCGACCGACCTCGAGATCGAGCGGTTCCTCGCGACGAAGCTGCGGCACCATGAGGCGACCTCCGAAAGCCTGATGGCGAGGGCCGAGATCGTCGACTGGGTGAAGGACGCCTATGCCGCGCTCGTGCAGTTGTCGTCGACGCCGGAACATCAGGCGAGCAAGGCGCGGCTCGACCGCGTCGGAGCGGAATTCGACAAGGCATCGGCCGCATTCGGCGTCGCGCTGCTCGAAAGCGAGCGAGACCTCGCCCAGCGCGACGCGGAAGGCGCCGAGCTTCGGGCGCGCGCCGGTGCCCTCGAGCAGCGCGTGGCCGCTCTGTCCGAGATGGAAAATGCCGCGGGGAAGCTCTCCGCCGAGCTCGATTCCGCCGGTGCCGCACTTGCCGCGGAACGGCAGTCCGCGGGGAAGCTCTCCGCGGAGCTCGATTCCGCCGGTGCCGCACTCGCTGCGGAACGGCTGTCCGCGGGGAAGCTCTCCGCCGAGCTCGATTCCGCGGGCTCCGCACTTGCCGCGGAACGGCTGTCCGCGGGGAAGCTCTCCGCCGAACTCGATTCCGCCGGTGCCGCGCTCGCCGCAGAGCGGGAGATTGCGGCGGAGCAGGCGGCGCGGCTGGCCGCCATCGAGCGCGACCACGCGCTGGCGCAAACTGGCCATGCCGAAGCCGTCGAGGACACACGACGGTCGCGGGCAGAGCGCGATGCGCTCAAGGAAGCGCTCGAGCACGCCCACCGGACACTGTCGGCCGAGCGGCAGCGTGCCGCCGAGCGGAGTGATCAGCTCGCCGAACTCGCCCGCGAGCGGGAGCGGGCCGAAGCGAGCCGTGCGGCGGCTGCGGAGGATGTGCGCCAGCTTCGTGCCGAGCTCGGGGTCCAGGCGCGAATCGCAGCCGAGCAGTCCGGGATGATCGGACAGTTCCAGGCGGTCCAGGTCCGCGCGGAGCAGGAAAGCGCGGTACTCGGGCGTCGCGTCGCGGAACTCGAGCAGTCGCTTGCGCAGGAGGCCGGCGCGCGGCGGACGGCGGCGTTGAACGTCTTCGAGCTCGAGGCCGAGGTGGGGCGCCTCGCCGGCGAAAATTTGGGCCTCGCTGCGCAACTCGAGGAGCGCACGACCCGAGCGGCGCGGCTCGAGTCCGATGTCAGCGCGGCGAATCGGATCGTCGAGACGTCGAGAGCGACGGCGGCCGCCCGGGCGGCGACGCTCGAAGACGAGTTGAGCGCGGCGATGCGCCGGGCAGCCGAGATGGAGGCGTCGTATTATCGCGTCAACAGCGAGCTTCTGTCGATCAAGCGCATCCCCTGGTGGGGGCTGCTGGCGTCGGCGCGCCGGATCAGTACCAGAGCCGCTACGCGGGCGAACCAGCGGCTGATCACGCGCTCGGGTCTGTTCGATCGCGACTGGTACATCAGGAATTATCCGGAGTTCGATGCGTCGACATCGGATCCGGTGCTCGACTATCTGGAGCAGGGCGCCGCGGACGGCCGGGATCCGGGCCCGCTGTTCCTCGGCAGGTGGTATCTCGAGCAGTATCCCGATGTCCGTGCCACCGGAATGAATCCGCTGGTCCATTTTCTGCGTCACGGCGCGCGGGAAGGACGCAATCCCTCGCCGTTGTTCGAAACCGAATGGTATCGCGCCCGATATCCGGACGTGCGCGCATCGGGCGCCAATCCGCTCGTCCACTACATGCAACACGGTGCGGCCGAGGGGCGCGACCCCGGCCCGTTCTTCGCCACCGCGTGGTATCTCGCCGAATATCCCGACGTGAAGTCGGCCCGCATCAATCCGCTCGTCCACTATCTCGAATTCGGCATGAAGGAGGGGCGCAAGCCAAATCCCACGGGGGAGGAGGCCCCGGCCGGGACGGCGCAAGCAACGACGCAGCGCTTGCCGACGCACGTCGTTCCGCCGCAACCGATCGATCGGTATGCCGCGTGGCTCATGTGCAACGAATTCCGGGAACCAGCTCGGCGCAGACTGCGCGCCGAGCTGGCGGCGCGCGGCGAGCGTGTGCCGCGCATCTCGGTCGTCATGCCGGTCTACGAAACGCCGAAACATCTCCTCGATCAGGCGATCCGCAGCATCGTCGATCAGGTCTACGAAGGCTGGGAGCTGTGCATCGCGGACGATGCCAGCGCCGCACCGGATGTCGTCGAGTGCCTGAGAGGCTGGGCGGCGGCCGACGAACGTATCCATGTGGTGCATCGCGACTCCAACGGAGGAATCGGAGCGGCCACGAATTCGGCTGCGGCAAACGCACGCGGCGAGTTTCTGGCGTTCCTCGACCACGACGATCTCCTGAGCCCGGACGCGCTCGCCGAGGTCGCGATCCACGCCGCAGATCACGCCGACACCGACGTCATCTACAGCGACGACGACAAGATCGACATGAACGGGCGCCGGTACGCGCCGCAGTTCAAGCCGGACTGGTCGCCGGTATTGCTGTTGTCGCACATGTACGCGTCCCATCTTCTGGTCATCCGCCGGAGCATGTTCGAGGCGCTCGGCGGCATACGGGAGGGGTTCGACGGATCTCAGGACTACGACCTCATGCTCCGCGCCTCCGAGCAGGCGCGACGGATCGGCCATATCCCTCGGGTGCTCTATCACTGGCGCGCCGCGCCGGATTCGACGGCGTTGTCGGCCGAAACCAAGCCCCACAGTTTCGCCGCCGGGCAGCATGCCGTCGCCGACGCCTTTGCGCGTCGCGGTTTCGATGCCGTGATCAGCCGGCCGGACTGGGCCGAGGCCGGCAAAGTCGGCATGTTCGCGGCGACCTTTCCCGACGACGGACCGCGGGTGTCGATCTTGATTCCGACGAGGAACCGGCTCGATCTCGTGAGGACGTGCCTCGACTCGCTCGCCACCACCACCTACCGCAATTTCGAGGTGGTGATCATCGACAACGAAAGCGACGATCCGGCGACCCTCGCCTTTTTCTCGCGTTGCGGCCACCAGGTGCTGCGCGTCGCGTCTCCGGGCCGAAAGTTTTCCTTCGCCCACCTCATCAACGAGGCGGCGCGCGCGGTCACCTCGGAGTTCGTGCTGTTTCTCAACAACGACACCGAGGTCGTCAACGGACGATGGCTGAGCCAGATGATCGGCTTTGCGTGTATGCCCGGCGTCGGAGCGGTCGGCGCGAAGCTTCGCTACCGTGACGGCACCGTGCAGCATGCCGGCATCGTACACGGCTATCATGATGGGCTGGCCGGCCATGCTTTCAAGAACATGTCGGTCGACGACTGGGGGTATCTCGGTTACATGCGGGTGGCGCGCGAATGTTCGGGGGTGACCGCCGCCTGCATGCTCACGCCGCGCGCGCTGTTTCTCGAGCTCGGCGGCCTCGACGAGACCGCGCTCGCGGTCGCCTATGGCGACGCCGACTACTGCTACCGGCTCAGCGACCGCGGCTACCGCTCGGTCGTGTGTCCCGATGCCGAGTTGATCCATGACGAAGGCAAGAGCCGGGGCTTCGACGACAATCCCGACGAGGTCGCCGTATTCCGTCGGCGCTACAGGCGGCGTCCGGAGCCGTATTACAGCCCCAACTTATCGTTCGAAGACGAGCACTTCGAGATCGGACCTTACCGGCACCCGCGGTCGGGCTGCGCCGTCCGCGCCGTCGCCGTCACTCACAATCTCAATCGTGAAGGCGCTCCGTACGCTCAGTTCGAGATGATCGTCGGCTTGCAGCGTCGGGGACTTATCGACCCGATCGTGCTGTCGCCTCACGAGGGGCCTTTGCAGGCCGACTATGAACGCGCCGGAATCGACGTCGGGGTCGTTACGCCGCCAGACACCGGCGACCGAGGGAATTTCGAACGGTCGATCGTGGAATTGGGCAAGACATTTCGCGAATTCCGGCCGGATGTCATCTATGCAAATACGCTTCAGACCTTTTGGGTCATCGCGGCCGCAGAAGTGGCGGGCGTGCCGTCCCTGTGGCACGTCCACGAAAGCGAGCCGTGGCAGAGCTATTTCGATTTCCTGCGCCCCGAACTGCGCGAGGTCGCCTACGGTTGCTTCGCCCACCCTTATCGGGTGGTGTTTTGCTCGAATGCGACACGCCGGAATTGGGAGCCGTTCAACAGCCATCATAATTTTGCGGTGATCCCGGGCGGCCTGGACGTCGATCGCGTGTCCGAACGCTCCGCGCAACACGATCGGGCGTCGGCCCGGGCCGCACTCGGCATCCGCGACGACGAAGTTGCCATCACGCTGCTCGGCACAGTTTGCGAGCGCAAGCGGCAGCTCGATCTCGTCGAGGCGCTCCGGCTGCTCCCGGAAGGGCTGCCGTCGACCTTGCGCGTGTTCATCGTCGGCGACCGGCCGAACGACTACAGCAGCAAGCTCCATGCCGAGGTTCGACAGCTGTCGTCCAACAGTGCAGTGCGCGTTCACATCGTGTCAGAGACGGGGGAGCCGCTCATCTACCTGCAGGCCTCGGATATCGGCGTGTGCAGTTCGTGGTCGGAGAGCTATCCGAGGGTGATTCTCGAGAAAATGTATTTCGGTCTCCCGCTGATCACCACGCCGGTGTTCGGCATAGCCGAGCAGGTCCGCCCCGGCGTCAACGGTCTGTTCTACCAGCCGGGTGATGTCGCCCAGCTCGCAGCGCACCTCACCCGTCTCGTGACCGACACGAAGCTTCGCGCGGAGCTCGGCGCCAATGGGCCTCGCGTTCTGCGCAGTCTGCCGAACTTCGCCGATACCATAGACGGCTTCCATCGCCTGTTCCAGCAAGCGCGCCTGGGCTGATCGGCGGGCCTGCCTCAGACTCCGATCATTTTCCGATAGAAGGTGACGGCGTCGTCGACATCCGAAAAATGCAGGAACTGTCCGCGGTGGAGCACCAGGCCGCGTTCGCAGTATTTCTTGATGATGCCGACGTCGTGGGACACCATGATGATGGTCGAGCGCGACCGGCGATCCGCGAGCGCCGCGGCGCAGCGCAGTTGGAAGCGGCTATCGCCGACCGCGATGATCTCGTCGACGAGATAGCAGTCGAATTCGATCGCCATCGACAACCCGAAGCTGAGGCGCGCCTGCATGCCCGAGGAGTAGGTCACGACGGGTAGATCGAGATGATGGCCGAGGTCGGCGAAATATTCGACGAATTCGATCACTGCCCGTACGTTCGCCCCGTGAACCCTGGCCACGAAGCAGATGTTCTCGCGGCCGGTCATCAGAGGATGAAAGCCGCCGGCGAAACCGAGCGGCCACGACGTGCGGATCCGCTTCCTGATCTTTCCGGAATTCGGCAGCTCGGTGCCGGCAATCAGCCGCAGCGTCGTGGACTTGCCCGCGCCGTTGGGGCCGAAGATGCCGTAGGACCAAGCGGTGTCGATCGTCGTCGAGGCGTGATCGAGCACGATCTTCCTGTGGCCGTCGGTCACGTAGATCTTGGTGACGTTATGCATCTCGATCATGACGTCACACCGCCTTGCGGAGACTCGTCACGAGGAGGTTGCCGAGCCAATAAAGTCCGGCGACCGCGACCAGTCCCAGAAGCGAGAGCAGGAAGCGGTGCCGCGGCCAGGCGACATCATGAGGCAGCAGTGGAACCACGAAGGTCGTCAGGTAGACCTTCTGGCGCTCCGCATTGACGCGCGCCCGTTCGAAGGACTCGGTCGCGAGCGTGTACTGCTTCTCCGCGATCTGGCGTTCGAGCTCGAGTTCGTCGAATCGCGTGATCTTGCCCGATACCGCCGCGCTCGCCGGGCCGTCGGCGTTGGAGGTCAACTGGCGCTCCAATTCGCCGATCTGGTCCGAAATCACCTGGATCCGGATGCGCAGGAGCTGCATCTGCGGCGCTTCGTCGATGACCTGACTGCGCTTGGCCGAGTTGGCGTTGTCCTCGAGACGGGCTCGCTCGAGGCGAAGCTCGCCGATCAGCTTATTGATACCCTCGGCGGTCCGGCGCGGATTGAGCGTGGCTTGCGAGTTGCGCAGGTTTTGCAGCGCAACCCTGACCTCGCCGAGCCGCTGCTCCGCCCTGCCGAGCTCGCTGCGCGCCTGCTCCATCGCGTCCCGGGTCGCGCGGGTCGACATCGAGTTGACCAGTTGCTCGCTCGCCGCCACCACGGCGTTGGCGATCTTGAGGGCATCCTGCGGCGAGAATGCGCTGACCTGGATGGTGATGATCCCGGACGGGTTTTCGACGTTGATCTTGATCTTCCAGCGCCAGTACTTGACGAGGTCCTCGATCGGGTCAGCGGAGTGGAAACGGGAAAGCCAATCGACGCGGGAATACATCTGTCGCAGGCCGATCGAGCGATCAAGCTCCTCGACGATGGCGCGGCTCCTGACGTAGTTGACGACGATCAGCGTGTCCTGCGCCTGGGTGAACGAGGCCAAGCCGGTCAAGGCCGAGATCGGGTCGGCGGAGACTTGCTCGCCTCCGCGCACTGCCAGTCGCGCCTCGGAGGTGTATTGGTCGGAAATGCCGAACGCGATGTAACCGACCACGACGACGGCAGGGATCGCGAAACCGCAAATCAGCCCGATCAGACGAGGCCAACGCGTTCCAATATGGCCGAAGCGCCGGTAGTCGAGGGCGCGGTGCGAAATACGCACCCACGCCGGCGCCGACCTCGCGGATGTCGCCCTCAACGTGCGGGCGGACTTGCGCAGCCCGTCGGACACCGCGAGCCCGCGCTTCCACGCGACGCGCTGCGCCCGTTTGATCGGGTCGGTTTCCGCCTCCACGGTTGCGCTCATCGAAATCCTTCAATCTCAAAGATTCGACTGCGAATCGGTGCTGGCGAGCGGCGCCTACATCGCCGTGACTCCCCACCCGGCACGACTTCACGTCATCCCAATTTAGCCACACTGCATACCATTTTGACCACACTGCGACGATCCGGGGCGCTCGGACCTCGTATCGACGGGCCGGAACCGTCGGCTGGCCCGACGCCCCTAGGCATCGGTGTCAGCCGCCCCCCGCGGTCGCGGACGGCGCTCCCACCCTGCCTTGCGCGGGGCCGTGCATGCCGTGGTCGGCATACATCGCGGCGACGTCCCTGGCCATGTCCGCCGGAACCCGGTCATAGGAGGTGGAGGCCCCGAGACGCTGGACGAGCGCGGGATCGTCGGCCAGGGTCTGGAGCACGCTGGCGAGGCTGTCGACGTTGCCGCGCTCGAAGTGGAATCCGTTCCGTCCATGCGCCACGAACTCGGTCATGCCGGGGACGTCGGACACGATCGGCGGCGTATGGGTGGCGAGCGCCTGGAGCAGAATGAGCGGGCTGTTCTCGTACCAGGTCGAGGGAATGACCAGGGCATCGATCGATGCGAACGCCGCGGCGAGCTCCGACCTCGGTATGGTGCCCGGGAAAGTGATCGGAAGCCCCTGCGCGCGCACACGCAGCTTTTCGGCGTAGGCGGGCGCCTGATTGGGCGGGCCCCAGATGGTGAGGCTCAGGTTGTCGCGCCCGCAGCGGGCGAGTGCGTCGAGAAGGAGATGGACGCCCTTGTGCGGCGCGATCTGGCCGATGAAACCGAGGCGCAGCTTGCCTGCCTCCCGGCGCGGCGGCTTCGGCGCGCGGTCGATCTCGATGCCGAAGTGGCTGATGCGCAGCGGCGCCGGAAAGTCGTTGCGCGTGTACGCCGTCTTGAGGAACTGCGTCGGCGCAATGGCTTCGCGATAGATGCCCATTGCCTGCCGCAGGATGGCGGGACGGACGACGATGTCGTTCGGGACGAAGCCGTCGATGACGAGGCCGTCGTGATCTCCGCGCCCGAGAAAAGCGAGCGTGTGCGCGACCGTCGGGCGAAAGGCGGGGAAGTTCGCGAGGCGGGCCGGCAGCGTCGCGCCGGCCCGTGCGGCTTCGAGCTTGAGGAAGCATGCGATGCAATTGGCGCGCGTGGCGGCGGGGCCGGCGCACAGCTCGTGGCGCGTGTTCTCGAGAACGTTGTTGTAGCAGAAGCCGAAAAAGTCGGTCAGCGTGGCGAAAGTCGGAATTCCCAGACGCCGCGTCACCTCGAGGAGCGCGCTGGTGTGGCTGATCAAGTGGCAGACATGCACGAGGTCGGGCTTGAGCTTGCGCAGAATGCGCTCGTGGACGTGCCGCAGCGTCGGCTGCTCGTAGGTGTCCTTGACGCGTTGCTCGCGATAGAGGTTCTTGTCGATCGAGATGACACGCAGGCCGTCATAGGAATATTCTTCGACGAGCGTTCGCTGGGCGGGCTCGCCCCAAAGCGTCGTGGAGACGATGATGCAATCATGCCCGAGTGCGGTCAGCTCCTTGGCGAGCGCAAGCGTGTACGCTTCGGTCCCGTAGAAATGCGTCGGAAAGAAGCAATGGACGTAGAGGGCGATCTTCATCGCGGCTCCGGCGCCTTGAGAAGACGGGATCGGTTCCTGATCGAGCTCATGAATGCGATCGAACCTTCGCTGATGGCATCGTTCAAAGCGGGAAATCGACGGCGGGCGGATAGTCGGGCATGAGATCGACCCGATCGGGGATGACGCTGCGGTAGATATCGAGGTAGTCGACCGCCATCCGCTCGACGGAAAATGCCGCACCGGCGATCGTGCGGTTGCGGCGGCCGACGGCATCGATTGCGTCGCGGTCGTCGAGGAGGCGGAGAACATGGCCGGCGAGTTCGTCGGGCGTGTCGGCAAGCAGGCTCGAGTCGCCGAGAATCTCCGGTAGTGCACCGACGCGGTTTCCCGCTACGGCAAGCCCCATACTCATGGCGAAGGGGACCACCTGGCCGAAGCTTTCCTGCCACACCGGCGCGACGAACACTTTGAATCGCGCATACTGTGAAGGAAGCTCGGCGTAGGGAACGGCGCCGGTGAATTCGAACCGGTCAAGAAGCCGTTCTTCCGCCACGCGGCTGCGGAAATGCGAAAACAGCGCGCCGTCACCGACGACGATCGCGCGGGTCTGGGGGCGGCGTTTGACCACCGTGATCAACGGCTCGATCGAAGCCTCGCTCAGCTTGTCAGGCTCCAGCCGATAGACCATGCCGATCGCGTCGTACGCGGAGGCGTCGGCGGTGGAGGGTGGCACGAACAGTGAAAGATCGATGCCCGGATAAATCACGCGCGCCGGCGGCGTCGACCCGAACCGGTCGAGGACAGTTTGCGACACGAACGCGTTTCGCGCGATCGGCACCGCGGCGTAAGGGGCGACCGGCGTATTGACGTTCTGCACGATCGGGTAGCCGAGTTCGTCCGCCATCTCGAAGAACGGCTTGTACCACGGCTCGTCGACGTCGCCCCAGTAGTGCACATGGACGACGTGAGGGTTGAAGCCGGTGAAGATGCTGCGGATCTCGAAACGCGGCGCCGTGCGCGGCACCACCGATATTTTCATGGCCCGGTGCCGCTCCCGCTGCGGCAACGCCGAGGTGATGACTTTCATCTCGAAACGGTGACCGAGGTAATCGTGGAGATCGAGAATGAGCTGCGTCGATCCGCCGACCCAGACGTTGGGGATGACGTGGAGGATACGCGGCCGGTGCCGCAGCCCGAGACGCTGCTTCTGATTGACCTTGTAGATAGGCGGCCGCGACAGGCCGAGCGCCCGGCTCGCATTGCGAAGATACGCCCTGGCGTCGAGCTTCGGGGTCCAGCGGCCGTCGCGATCCCTCACCAGCCGCTCGCTGCGAAGCCGCGCCTCGGAGAGCCGTTTCGCCGTTGCCGGAATGTTGGCAAGCGTTCCCGCGATCCGCAACGGTTCCTTTGCCTTGCCGGCAATCGTGCGGGCGCAGGACAGCGCGAAGACCGCACGGTCAAGCAGGGGCGCGTGTCGTGCCGACTGCACCTGGAGGTCCGCGAGACTGTTTTTCAGGATCGCGATCTCACGTCGCAACGCAGCGAGTTCCTGCTCGGGCCGGCCAAATCGTTCCTCAGTCGTCTGCCGTTGGTCGATCGGCTCCGACGCGCCGGTCACCGCCGGGTTTTCTGGCATCGCCCAGCCCTCGACCCGCCCGCATCGTCGTCGGTGCTAAAAGGCATTCTCGGCTCCGGCCAAACGGATGAGTTTCATGCAAACGCCGCTGCCGGTGTCCCTCCGGAGGGGCGGTCACGTCGAAATCCGATGAGTCTCAGTTCTCCCTTGTTCCGAGCATGACCTTCCCCGGAAGGCCGGCAAGAGCCGAAGTCTAGCTGATATACCCTGACGATACGAGCTTGTGGTCTTTCACCGCGGCGACGAGGATGAGGGCGATCACCCAGAGGACGAGCGTGAGCACCGCGATGAAGGCGATCATTCGCCCGCGCCTGGGGTATTCCGCGAGGTCCGGCCTGACGGGTTCGACAAAGGTGGTCAGATACATGTGCTGGCGCGCCTCCTCGACCCGCGCGCTCTCGTAGCTCGACTGCGCGATCTCCATAAGCTTCTCGGAAAAGCGTCGTGCCAGCTCGCGCTCTTCGAATCGGCTGATGACGTCGGCCGCAGTGCGGTCGGCCTCGTCGCGGCTCGTCAGCGAGCGATTGAGCGTGGCAATCTGCTCGTCCACGGCGCGGATGCGCTGATTGAGGACCTGGATCTGGGGCGCCGACGCGGACACCACCCTCTTGTTGAAAGCGAGCTCGCGCTCGAGCAGAAGTTTCTGGCGGATGGCTCCGGTGAGCGTCGTCGCGGTCTCTTCAATGGTCTTTTCGGGATCGACGGTCTGCGCGCCCTCGCGGACCCGGCGCAAGGCAAGGAGCGAATCGACATGGCGCTGGCGGGCACGCGCAAGCTCGTCCTCGGCGAAACGCACCGCATCGCCTCTGATGCGCTGCGCAGTCTGGTCGACGATGCGCTCGGCATTGGCCTGGACCGCCCGCACGATCGTGACGGCGTCATCGGGGGTGAAGGCGACCGCGCGCACGGTGACGAGGCCGGAGAGCCTGTCGGCCGAAACGATCACCATGTTCCGCCAGTAGCTCCACAGCTTTTCGCTGCTCCCTTGTGGATCGAAGCGGGCGAACCAGTCGGCGCCGGATTTCGAATAGATCTCTCGCAGCCCGATCTGGCGGTCCAGATCCTCCACCAGGTTGAGGCTGTGCACGTAATTTGCGACAAGATAAGGCTCCTGGCCGGTGGTACCCGGGGCCATGCCCTTGGCCATCATCGCAAGCATGTTGTCGCTGACATTCGGTTCCTGGGTCTGGCGCACCCCGAAGCGTACCTCGGCGGCATACTGATCGGATGCCCAAAAGCCGTAGTATAGGCACGCCACCAGCGTCGGCAGCACGACCATGAGGAGGAAAGTGATCCGTTGGAACCGGTACGATTCGAAACGGTCGATCGCGGACGGCTGACGGCGAAAATCGTTTTCCGACAGATCGCCGACGGGGCGCTCGATCGGCTGCGGGCGCGTCACCTCCTTCGGCCGCAGCCGCGACGCTCCCAGGATTTCCATCTGGTCGCTCATGGCGGCCCCGGGTCAGTCGGTGTGTTCGGCGACGTTGGCGATGACGAACATGACCACGCTCCAAAACGTTATCAACATGGTCATGATCTGCGCCAAGATGGTTCCACGCTCGGGAAACAGTGAGCCCTGGGCAAGTGTGGGCCCTTCGATCACGTCGATGTAGACCTGATGGCGCGCGCTCTCGGCGCGCACTTGGTCGAGGATTCGCTCGGCGACGGATACCTGCTTTTCCGCGAGCATCCGCTCGATTTCGAGCCGGTCGTAGTCGACCAACAGCGCGGCCGCCGTGCGGTCCAACGCGTCGACACTTGCGATCCGGCGCTCGAGACCGCGTATCTGCTCCTTGACGGAGTCGCGGTGTGCCTGGAGATTTGCAATGTTCGGAGCGCTCGGGCCCATCGTGGCCTTGGCGGTTGTCAGCTCGACATCGAGCGCGACCAGATCCCGGTTCAACTCGGCGACGTTGCCCGCGACTGAGCGGGCGGTGTCGAGCGGATCGACACTCGCCTGCGCATTGCGATAGCGTGTCACCGCCTCCCGCGCCTCTGCGGCCTGCGTGCGTGCGGCGCGCACCTCCGCTTGGGATCTGTCCACGAGGTCGGTGCGTGGGCGTTCCTGCAAGCGGTTGACGAGCGCTTCGCTGTTGCGGTGGATCGCTGCTGCGATGTCCACCGCGTCCTGCGGTGTGAACGCGCGGACCGCGACGTTCACGAGGCCGGAGGTCGGCTCTGTCGTAACAGTGACCATGCTGTTCCAATAGCGCAGCAGATCCTGGGAGGTGGCTTTGCTGCCCAGCCGAGAAATCCAATCAGCCCCGCCGGCGCGGAAAGCGCGGCGCAGATCGACGGCACGGTCGACATCGCCGAGCGCCGACGGGCTACGGATGTAGTCGGCGATCTCGTAGACCTCCTGGCTGGAGTTCATGAAGGCGAGTGTCGCGGTCGTTCCGAGCGTGTCGGACCCAGGAAGCTTTTCGATGCTGCCGCGCACGGCGAACTCGACCTCGGAGACGTATTGGTTCGAAGCAAGCAAGAACAGATAAAGCGAGGATATGACGGCCGGTACGACCACCAATCCCACGAAGCTTCCCGCCACCCACCGCCCGCTACTGGCCTCGAGCCGGGCGGGGTCCGCGGTCGCGTGCTGCGCGTCGGTCGGCTCGGGAACGATCTCCGCAATCTCGGCGCCAGGTCGGGCTTGGCCCATGGGCACGCGCAACACGCGCGCGATGACCGGCAGTGCCGCGGACAGACGCATGCCGATCGGCCGCATGTCCGCTCTGTCCTTGATCCCCAGCATCATGCCCGAGCGCTCCACCTCGTCCCCGCGCGCGTCGCCACGTTGGCGGACTTATACCACAATACGTGGTCGAACCACGGCAACTTGACGGCAGCGGCCAGCTCCCCTTGCCTTAAAGTTGCGACGACTGGATGTCGAATGCGATCTGAGGGTTAGGTCGAGTTCAAATCGGCTCTCTACCGCACCGCGACGCCCCCACCAACGGCGGGACTTTGCGAAGGCCGGTGAGATGAACGCGTTGCCGTATTCGAATGTCTCCGAGGTCAGATGCTGCCCTTGCCGACGCGCGAAGCGGAATGCGTTACCGCAGTCTAACGCGCCTTGTGGCCGATTTCGGGGAAAAAGCTCAACTTTAGAGCGAGGGACCGCGTTTCGCCGGCTTTTTGGGGCCGCTGCAGACCTGAAGGGAGCACGACGGCCGTCATCGGCGAATCGCCTGGGATTCGGTGAGACCCGGCTGGCGCGACACGAACCCGGGCCGGAAGTCGCAAAAAGGCCACTGTGCTCGTGCTCGACGGGGGACCGGACGGTTGACCCGTAGTGCAACTTGCGAGATTGTACCCGGGCCAAAGGGTAGGGGGTGGCCGATGAGGGTTCCATTTTTCAGCAGAGCCCGGATTTGTGGTTTTCTCGAATTTGTCGACGGCCGCGAGGTCATGGGGTGGGCCCTTGATCGCACTCGACCCGCTCAGCCCTTGACCGTCGAAATCATGATCGACGACACCGTCATCGGTTCGACGTCGACGGCGCTTGCGCGGCCGGATGTCGCTCAAAAGTTCGGCGTCACGGGCACATTCGGATTCAGCTTCTACGCATGGCCTCCGATCGCGGACGAGGACATCGATCGCGTCAAGGCGCGGGTCAAAGATGCCGGGGTCGAGTTGCGATCCGAGAGCGTGCAACGGGTCAAATCGAGCACGCCGTCTACACGTAACGATCTGGTCGTCAATATTTGGACGCTCGCGGATCTCGCGCGAACGGAACCGGCCCACTACAAGCGCGTGCGGGTCGATCCGATCTTGAATTGCAATCTGCACTGCGTTTACTGCCACCATGGCCGGACCAGCGAGCTTCTCGGAGTGGATCGGCTCGAGGAGGCCCTGAACCGCTCGGTGCTGAGTACCGAAGTTCTCTATATCGGTTGCGTCATGGAGCCGACGCTGGACCCGCGGCTCGGGGACGTGATCGAAACGATCGCCGCAAGCTCGGCCAAGCCGTCCAAGACCTTTGGTTTGCAGACCAACGGCACTTTGCTGAAGAATCACGACATCGGCAGGCTGGTCAGGGCGGGACTCAACCAGGTCACCATCTCGGTCGATACGCTCGACGACAAGACACTGCGGTCGCTCAGAGGAGTCAACGCCAAGGCATTGGCCGCAAACGTGTCATGGCTTCGGCGTCAGCAGCCGGATCTCGAGATATGCTTTCTTGCCACGGTGACGAAAGCGAACGTGGGTCAGATGCCGGACTTTGTCCGCGCCTCGCTCGCGCTTGGAGTCCGGACGTTCACCTTCCACGAAGTCTTTCATCTCGCCGAGTCCAAGATTGTCGACTACGACCGCATGCAATCGCTCCTGCTCGAAGAAGGCGAATTCCACGCGATGAAGCTGAAGGTCACGGAAGAATTTTCCGGCCGGGCTCAGCTCAATTTCGTTTACGATACCTTCTTTAAGGGCTTCCTGCCGCAGCGCGGCCTTCCACAAGAACACACTGTGACGAGTCGAGCGGCCGTGGGCTGAGCACCCACGCGCGTGATCCCCAGGTGAGTGTGAGCCCGGGCTTTGGGCGCCCGGCAGTGTGCGGCACGATCTCGCGATTTGACAACGCGGGTCGAAAGTCGGAGCTTCGTGCCGACTCACAAGGATAAGGATGCTGGTTGAGATTTCTCGCTCTCAAGCTCGCACGGGCCCGGAAAGCGAGGGCATTCGGTCAGACGGTCCACGGCAAGCGCGGCTTTGATCTTCGCGGCTCGGTGGATCTGCGCTCGCCGACTTGCGTCTATGGCTGGGTCTGGGACGCATATAATCCGTCGGCGCGCATTCGTGTCGTGGCGAAATCAGAAGAAATGGAAATCGCCGCGGCTGTCGCCGACGATTACCGTTCGGATCTGCAGGCGGCCGCAATCGGCGATGGTCGCCACGCATTCATGCTCGAATTCGCCCGAACCGACCCCGATCGCGTCTGCGTCGAGGTCGCCGGTCTCGACATCGCCATACCGATTGCCGACAGCAAGGTCGCGGTCCCCGGTGGGATCCAAGAAGGCCGGGACGGCTGGTTGTTCCTGCGTCTCGGAACCAACCAGGCCATTCGCTTTTTCACGGAGGCGGGCTATTTTTCCGCGTTCGATGTCGAGCGTTGGTGTGACCTTCTGGCGGAGCGTACCGCACGAATAAGCGAACTGGGTGCGCGGTATTTTCATTTCATCGTTCCCGACAAATTGACCGTTTACCGGGATAACTATATCGGCTCCCTGAATCATTATGATAACCGTCCGTCGCGGACCATTCCGCTCGCGCTCGAACGTCGCGGGCTCTCCTACGTTTATGTAGATGTCACCTCGCAGTTGATTGCAGAGCGGGACGCGCGGCTTCTGTTCTACAAAACCGACACGCACTGGACGCCGTTCGGCGCCCTCGTCGCGTACCGGCGGCTCGCCGAGGCACTCGGGGTCGAAGAATTCGATCTATCCGACCTTGTCCGCGGCGAATACGTGGCGACGTTCGATCTCGGCGGAAAGCTCGATCCGCAGGTGCAGGAGACCGGATTCTATTTTGAGGTGCCGAATTCCGGAACGTTGATTTTTGCGAACGAACTCGCGGCCTACTTCGACGACCAGCACATGTCACCACAATCAACGCGGGCGACAATACATCTACCGCAACGAGGGCCTGCGAGGCGGCAAAAGACTGGTCATTTTCGGAGAACTCCTTCTGCGCGACAGGTTCCTTCCTGTCGATGCTGACCAGGGCATTTTACGAAGTGCACTTTTTCTGGTCGACCTCGGTCGATTTTCGCTACGTCGAAGAGGTCAAGCCCGACTTCGTCGTCACCGAGATCGCCGAGCGGTTCGTGAAAGTGCTGCCTGACGATCGGCTCGACCTCCGCGAGTTTGCGCGCCAACGCTACGCCTCTTTGGTCAAAAGCCGGCTGTCACCATCAAGTCCGCCGGCGTGACCGATCAATCGGCATCGTCCTGACTTGTCGCGTGTCGACCACCGTACGATTGCCGGCTCATGCGGTCGATGCCACGCCGATTCGCACGCTGGCGTTCGATGATATCGGCCGCGGTCTGGTAGACGACGAGGTCCATCTCGATAAGTCCCCGCATTGCTGGTCGCTGCCGCAACACGTCCGCCCACTGCACGACGGTAGAGCTCGTCGGAAGGGCCTCGGGCGACAGGTTTTCGGAAACCTCGAAGACGGCCGAAATCAGTTCGAAGAACGATTCGGTATCTTGCCGGAGGCCGACCGCATCCATGTCGGCCAGCGATTCCAGCGCGACCGCCGTCGTCGGCGACGCCGGAGGATCGAACGCATTCGCTGCCGTCAGCAGGTAGGTGAGGGGATTGTAGATAATCGATCGTAATTCGTGAGGAGGCGACGCAACGGCAGCTTCGATCGCTGAAATATCTCTCAGGTCGACCTTGCGCAGATGGGCCGCGGCAGCCTGCACCTCCGGACCGACCGCATCGGCAATGCTGTCCCCTTCGGGTGATGACGCGAGCTTGAGGATGAGCAGGCGCTCGGCGAGCTCATGAAAGGGATCGCGCAGGAGAATTCCGACCATGTAGCCGCGATCACGCAGAATGGGCTCCCAGAAGCGCCAGTAAATTCGCCCCGAGGCGTAGACGGACGACGAGAACGGGATGCCTATGATGGCGCGTATCGTCTCCTCGGCTTGAAGTTCGAGCGCCGAATAGCCCATTTGAAAGCGTGGCGCGAGGGCATCGTCGACAGCCACAGAGCGAAACAGCTGCGATTCCAGTCGGAAAAACTTCTTGTTGATGAGCCCCTCGTCCGGGCTGCGCCGGTAAAGCAGAAGATTGGTGTCCGCCTCATGAATCTCGAGCCTGTTCGAAGTCGTGAGGCCTCGACAATTGTTCTCGTTCAGGACGAACCCGCATACCCCCGTATTGTGAAGCCCTCGCTCCTTGAGAAGGGCGTGGTAAATGGAGGCTTCAACAACGACATGGTTATTGGCATCGAGATGTACGATGACGCTCGGCGTGGCTGCTGGGTTGTTCGGCATGACCCAGCCATAAATCTCGTTCCCAACATCCACGTCGATATTGAACAACATCACCCGACCCCAGCGAGAGTTCCGTCGCAAAGCGTGCGCCCAGCCTACCTCAGCACTTTGTCAGACGAAACAAGCGCCACGTTCTCACAAGAAGGACGCATCGGTCGTGGCGCGTTCTGGTGCCCACAACCTGCGATCTGTCGGGGCAATTCACAGCGTACGGATCAGGGGTGTCCGCGCAGCCGGAAGGCGGCATACAATGTTCGGGCCGGCGGTCGGCACGCTTGCGCGCAGGCGACCGGAATTGAAGAGGGGCGCGGGTCCTCTGCAGCGGAGCCAAATGCGAAGAGATCCTCCTCGCCCGTCGATTTTCGTCCGGCTTTTTCTTCGGATCAGATGGGCCTGGGCGCGCCACCTGATCCTGCGCGGCCGCGTGTTCGACCGCGCCTGGTACATCATCACCTATCCGGACGTCATCCGACAGGGCTGGGATCCTGCGACCCACTATCTCGCGATCGGGGCAGCACGAGACCTCAAGCCTCATCTCCTGTTCGATCCGGCCTGGTACCGGGCGAGACGCCCGACGGCCGGGAATCCGCTGCTCGATTACATCCGTAACGGCGCGGCCCTCGGCCTCGATCCGTCGCCCTATTTTCATGCCGCCTATTACCTCGCCGCGATCGGCCGGCCGCTGGGCTGGCGGCTCGGAACGTTCGGCAGGCGGCTTTCGCCGCTCGGCGACTTCGTTGCCACGGCACCCGCGGAACGCGTCGTTCCGACGCCGCTGTTCGACCGGGCGTGGTATCTTGAGAGCTATCCGGACGTGGCACAGAGCGGATTCGATCCGTTCCTGCACTATGTGGCATCCGGCGATCGCGATGGGCGTTGGCCGGGCCCGTGGTTCGATCCCCTGTGGTATCGCATGAGGAATGTCGATGCGCGCGGTCCCGACGGCGCGCCTCTCGCACACTATCTCGGCGAAGGTGCCGTACAGGGATGCGAACCCTCCGGCGCGTTCTCGACGCAATGGTATCTCATCCAGTTGAGCGAATCGCTTGGTCGGGGTGCGCAGGCACTCCTGCACTACACATGGCATGGCCGCCATGAATGGCACAGCACTCATCCGACATTGCCGCCACCCGGTTCGCCGGTCGCGGAGTGGGGAGATATGCCTTGGTCGGCGCCGTTTGGCACACGACCAGAGTCCGCGCGACGCGTTCTCGCGATCGTTGCCGATCTCTCGGCATGGACGTCATGCAAAGGCCGCGCGCTTGTCGAAGGGCTTTCGGCACAAACCGACCTCGACGTATTCGTGCTGTCTTGGGCGGTGCTGGATGATCTTCCCACCGGCGTCATGAGGCTTGATCTTTCGCAGGTCCGTGCCTCGCGCAGGATGATCGTTTCGCGGGTTTTACGCGCTCTCAAATTCCGAGACGTCTCGGCCCGAGTTGTTCAGATCGGGTGCGATCCCGAAGCGTCCTCGATCGCAGACGAGTTGGGACTATCCTCCACCGCCTGCGAAGCCGTGAGCGGAATCTCCGTCTCCGCCGTTTTGGCGACGCTTCCGCCTCGGGCGACCCAACTGGACGTGTCGGCCATCGTCCCGTCCTATAACCACGCTCAATACCTTGACGAGCGGATCCGCTCGATCCTTCGCCAGCGCGTCCTGCCATCGGAAATCATCGCTCTCGACGATGCTTCGACAGATGACAGCGTTGCCGTGCTCGAACGCTGGCAACGCGGCTCGCCGGTCCCGTTCAGGCTTGTCCGGAACGAGCGCAACACCGGCTCGACGTTTGCGCAATGGGCAAAAGGAGTGGCGCTGGCGCGTTCGCCGCTCGTCTGGATCGCGGAGAGCGACGATACGTCGTCGCCGCATTTTCTCGAGCGCCTGCTGCCTTATTTTGCGGACGATCGATTGGCGCTGGCCTACGCCGAGTCGCGTGTCATCGGTGAGCAGGGGCAATGGCTCGCCGACAGCTATCGCTTTTACACCGACGGCATCACCAGCCGAAAATGGCTGACCGCCTACGTCGAGGACGGCAAAACCGAGATAGATCAGGCCCTTGCCATCAAGAACACGATCGCCAATGCGAGCGCCGTGGTGTTCCGCCGAGCGGTGCTCGCCCGTCATCTCCAGACCATCGAGCCGTTTCGCTATTGCGGCGATTGGTGGAGCTATATCCAGTGCTTGCAAGAGGGGCGCATCGCCTATCATCCGGAGGCTCTCAATTCCCACCGCCGGAGCGCGAACTCGGTCACGCATGTCGGCGTGGGTAGCTCGTTGCCGCTTGCGGAGGCACTTCGCGTCGAATCGGCTCTGTGGCGGTCGCCGTGCCTCTCCGACCGCAGCCGCGTGCTCGGCTTTGTTCAAATGCTGTTCGAGGCGGCGCTACGCGGGAATCGCGACCTCGACGGACCGCTGGCGGCGGCCGTCGTCGATGCGTGGAACGCCGCGGTGACGTCGAACCGCCGCCCCATTGACCGGGAAGCCTTTGTCGCGGGACTTGAATATGCGGAGCGACTCGCTTCCGAAGAAGTCGGGGCTGAAAATGCTCGGACCCGACACGGTGTTGACGTATTGCAAAGGCCTTCTGGCGCGCGTCGCGACGGGCCCCCCGGCGCCGTGAAAGAGGCGGGGTGCCCACGGTCCGATAGGTGTGTAGCGAGTTGCAAAAAAATAGTTCCCGCGGATTTCGGCACGGATCGCGTGAAAAGGAAAAATTAAAGATATTTCAATGGGCAATACAGGCTCCGATGACCAACGAGGACTTGCGGAATAACCCCGTTTTAACGTACTATGCTCAAGCCCGGGGGCTATCGGGCGGGGCTGGGGACCAATGGCCGCACGGATCATAGTGACCGTCGGGGTGATGGGGCTTTTTGTCCTGTCGGCCGGCTGCACCATTTTGCCCGGCTCGGGTCCATCCCTGATGGATGTCGCGAGCGAGGCTGCGAGTCCGACGCCCGAGGGCGGCTATGTGCTGCTCGACATCAGCGAGCGCATCGTCAGCATCAGCTCGGCGCAGCCGCGCGAATCGTTCAAGCGTGTCTTCAGCGATGTCGGTCCGTCGCCGGATCTGCGCATCGGCGTGTCCAATTCGGTCGTCGTGACGATCTGGGAGGCCGGCGCCGGCGGCCTGTTCTCGGCCTCGCCGACCGATCGCTCGATCTCATCAGGGTCGCGCACGGCGACCATTCCCGAACAGGTGGTGGCGCGCGACGGCACCATCCAGGTGCCCTATGCCGGCCGGCTGCATGTCGCGGGCCTGCGGCCCGGAGACGTCGAGCAGCTCGTGGTCAGGGCGCTGCAGGGCAAGGCCATCGAGCCGCAGGCGGTGGTGACGATCTCGAAGAACCTGAGCAACACTGTCACGCTGGGCGGCGAAGTCGCCAGCGGGGCGCGGGTGGCGCTCTCGACCAAGGGCGACCGGCTCCTCGATGTCATCGCCGGCGCCGGCGGCATCCGCATTTCCGCGAACGAGGCCTTCCTGCGCCTGACCAGGCGCAAGCAGACCGTCTCGGTCGCCTACAACGCCCTGCTCAATCATCCGGAAGAGAACATCTATGTGCTTCCGGGCGACGTCGTCACCGTGGTGCGCGATCCCCAGACCTTCACCGCCTTCGGCGCCACCGGGCGCAGCGAGAAGTTTCCGTTCGATACCGCGGGCATCACGCTCGAGGAGGCGATCGCCCGGGCGGGCGGGCTCAACGACTTCAAGGCCGACCCCGGCGGCGTTTTCCTGCTGCGCTTCGAGCCGACGCCCCTGGTTGCCCAATTCGTGCCGAGTGTCGCCCTGCCGCCGGGCGGCAATCTGGTTCCGGTCATTTACCGCCTGAACCTGCGTGACGCCCACTCGTTCTTCCTCGCGCGCTCCTTTGCGATGAAGGACAAGGACATCATCTACATCGCCAATTCGGCCTCCGACCAGATCGGCAAATTCCTCGGCCTGGTCGGGCTGGTGACCTCGCCCGTCATCTCTGGCGTCGCGACCTACGGAGCGGTCAAGTGAAACGGCTTTCCGCGTTTCCGGTGGTCCTCGCCGCGCTCGTGCTGGTATCGTCTGCCCCGGTCCGGGCTGATGGCTACGATCGACCATATCGCGGCAATGCCGGCTATGACGCCCCCTATGGGGGCGTGTGCACTGTCGGCTGGTGGCAGACATTGCGCTACGGCCACGTCCGGCCGGAGTGGGGCGTGCGCTGCTTCGGCCCCGCACGGCGCCGTTACTGAGCCACCCCGCACCGCCGAAGCAGGAGCCGTCGTCGGGTCCGCGCGGCCGGTTCGATGCGCGCCCGTCGGCGTGACGCCCATCCGGGGCTGCGGGACAGCCGGAAAACGATCTTGGCAATGAAGCGTCTCCGAGCGGACACCGCGTTACGCCTCGTTCCGGACCTGGAGGTCGCGACCGAGCCGGCAGCCGTCGCACGCGACGCCGTCTGGCTTCGGGTCGAGCCGGCGGAGCTTATCGCCCGGCATCGCTGGATCAGGCTGCGCTATTCTGCGAGCTTCTTTGACGACCCCGCGCGCCCGCTGATCCGCTTCAAGACGCGGAGCGGCGCGACCTTCGTGCAGGCCATGAACGGCCCGGTGCTCGGGTCCGCCGAATGGTTGGGCCGCGTGCCCGATGGCACGGTGAAGGTCGCGATCTCGCCGGGCCGGGGAGGGACCCCATCGAGCTTTCGCATCGACAGCGTGAGCCCGCTTTCGCGCCTCGGGCTCCTGCACCTCGGCGTTCGGCGCGATTGGAGGTGGGTCTATTGGACGGTGCGCTCCCGTCTCCTCAATTCGCGGCAGGAAGCCTGGCAGGCGCTCAAGTTTGCCTCACCCCCGACCCCTCTGCAGGATTACGGCGCGTGGCGCGCAGGACTGGTTCGTCCGTTCGATCCCGACGGCCTTGATCGCATGCATGCCGACTGGAACACGACGCCGCGGTTTCGTCTTCTGCTGCGCGCGACCGATCCGGGCGGTGTGGCGGCGACGGTCGCCTCGCTGCAGGCACAAGCCTATCCGAAATGGACGCTTGACGTAATCGCGGGCGATGGCACGGCGCCCGACTTTGCCGATTGCCGCAAGGACGCCGTGGGGGACGAGCGGGTGGCCATCATCGGACCGCGGCCCGACTGGACGGAAATCGCCGGAGGCATATCTCCCGACGACCGCATCGGCGTCCTCGAGGCCGGCGATCTGCTGCCCGATTATGCACTCGCAGTCGTTGCGGAACGGCTCGCCGGTTCCCCCGGCCTGGCCGTCGTCTATTCCGACGAGGACACCGTCGATGCCGACGGCGCCCACCGCGATCCGATCTTCAAGCCTGATTGGAGCCCCTGCCTACAAGCGGGTGCGCCTTATGTGGGGCGCCTCGCACTCGTCCGCGCCAGCGCCCTGGAGTCCGGCCCCGAGGCTCTTGCCGCGCTCTTCCGCGACGACCGGACTGCCGTCGACCGCGTCCTCGCCGGCGTTGCTCCCGCGGACGTCGGGCACCTGCGCCGGGTCTTGTACCACCGTTGCGCCGGTGGTGCGCATGCCGAGCCATCGACCCGACCAAGGCCTGCCGCGGCGCAGTTCGCCTGGCCGCCCGTCGGCATCGTGATTCCGACCCGCGACCGTGCTGATCTCCTTGCCGAGTGCGTGCGCGGATTGAGGGACAGGACCGATTACCCCGCCTATGAGATCGTCGTCGTCGATAACGGCAGCACCACACCCGATGCGCTCGCATTATTGCGCGATCTCAAGAGCGATCCTCGGGTCAAAGTCGTGGAGCGGCCCGGGCCGTTCAACTTCTCCGCGCTCAGCAATGACGGGGCGAAGGCGACCACGGCGCCGGTCCTCGCATTCGTCAACAACGATATCGTGGTGGTGGACGATGGCTGGCTCAAGCCGATGGTACGGCTCGCAGTCATGCCGCAGATCGGGGTGGTCGGCGCCAAGCTTCTGTTTCCGGACGGCCTGCTTCAGCATGCCGGCGTCGTGCTTGGCTTCGGCGGGATCGCCGGACATCTCTACCGCCGCATGCCTGCGGACCATCCCGGCTACTGCAACCGCTTGACCGTGGCCCACGAGGTCGGTGCGGTGACGGCGGCATGCATCGCCGTCGAGCGCTACAAGTTCGAGGCGGTCGGCGGGTTCGACGCCGAAAATCTCCCGGTCGACCTCAATGACATGGACCTATGCCTGAGGATTTCCGAACGGGGCTGGACCAGTCTATGGACGCCTGAATCGGTGTTGATCCACCTCCAGTCCGCGACCCGAGGGATCGATCCCGACCCATTTGTGCTCTACCGGCAGGAGCGGACTTATTTCGTTCGGCGGTGGGCGGAGAGGATACGGGACGATCCCTACTTTCATCCGGCCTTATCGCTGTTCGCACACGAGGTGGCGCTGCCGTGACGGCGGGCGCTTTCGTCCCGCACGGCAGCACATTGCGAACGGCGGTAGAGCGTTCGCAGGTTGCGTTCTGTGAGAAATCCGTAGAACGGACCGCTGCCGATCAGTAGCGATCCGAAGGATTGGAAATCTGGCGGGGGTGCACCGGCGCAACGGGCTCTACGACCGGCTGGGGAATGGCAAGCCACCCGCCGTCGGATTCGAGCCAAGGTGCTCGGCCAAGAGGCGCCGCGACATTGCCCCCCGGCTCCTCGGTCGCAAGCTGGCGGACCTGCTTCACCATCGTCACCATGAAGGTGACGAGCATCGCCGACGACCACGCCAGCGACCACAAATTCGGATAGCTCAGCGGAAGCCCCAAATCGACGGTATCCGGCGGGAAAATAATGAGAAGTGCGTTGAGGACGATGAATCCGACGCGCACCTCGGTCGGGCCGACCGCGGCGTAAGTAATTTGAAAGACATTGGCAACGTTGGCGCGGATGAAGCTCAGCACCGACACCATCAGGTAGGCAACGAGCGCCAGCAGGCACAGGTCGAACCGCACATAACCGGACAGCCCGACACCCAGCGCGAGCAGCAGCTGAGCAACGCAATCGATCGAGTTGTCCAGATAATATCCGTATCGCGGTCGCTCGATCCGCCGCAACCGGGCGACGGTTCCATCGAGCGAGTCACCAAACCAGTTGATGACGAGACCGAGGGACGCGAGCCACAGAAAACCGGGCCGCGATCCCGACGCAGCGTAACCGATGCCCGTGAGCACCGCACCGGCAAAACCGATACCGGTCAATTGGTCCGGCGTAACCCAGCCGGGCAATCTGGCCGCAAGCCAAGCTAGCGTCGGACGTTCTAAGGGCCTGAAAAAGCCCTCATTCCAACGAGTCGGAGGAGCTGTCCGCATCCCGTACCCCCAAGCACCACAGACACATTGCCGCATCTAACTCAGAATTGTCAAGGAAACCTCTCCAATCTTAGCGACCGGTGTCGAACCGAAATCCCCTGACGGCGGTCCGGTGACAAGTCGATGACGCCTGCGCTTCCCCGCGCGCCAGGAAAGGAAGCCCTTCCGAATAAATTTCGGACGCGGTATTTGCACATACGGCGCAGAAAAGTCTAAAAGGGGGGCCAGGGTTGGCAGATCAGGCAACACGTGGGAAATTTCTTTCTGGAACTCCCGCGCGAAACGGTGGGTCGCGCAGTTTCAGTGTTTCGCGTTCCGCGTAAGGCGTTCCGTCTGGGCAGCTTGGATATTGCAGCGATTCTGTACCGGCTGTGTGTCACTGGGCGAAAATGAGCGTAGTAATTTGAACGTTCATTGAGGGGGGCGTGCGTGGGTGCCGTCTATTACCTGCATGACGATATCGCGATTGTCGGTTGGTCCGGCCGGTTTCCGGGCGCCAACTCGATTTCCGACCTGTGGTCGTTGTTGCTCGAGGGACGGTGCGCCGTCACCGAGGTCCCGGCTGAACGCTTTTCACTGACGCGGTTCGGCCATCCGCGCCGTCAGGAACGCGGCAAGAGCTATACCTTTGCCGCCGGTGTTCTCGACGACATCTGGGGTTTCGATCCGAGCGTCTTCGGGATTTCCCCGCGTGAGGCCGAGCAGATGGATCCCCAACAGCGGATCCTGCTGCAACTCACCTGGGAGGCATTGGAAGATGCCGGCATCCCGCCGGGCTCGATGGCGGGAAGCGATACCGGCGTATTCGTTGGCGCCTCACAGACCGATTACGCCCATTCGGTCATCGGCGACGTTGCGATGGCCGATTCCCATTTCGCGACGGGAAACTCGCTCGCGATTCTCGGCAACCGGATTTCCTACATCTTCGACCTGCATGGACCGAGCGTCACGCTCGATACCGCCTGCTCGTCCTCGCTGGTCGCCCTGCACCAGGCCGTGCAGGCCTTGCGCAGCGGGCAGATCGATACCGCGGTCGTCGGCGGCATCAACGTGATTGCGAGCCCGGTGCCGTTCATCTCGTTCGCGCAGGCCTCGATGCTGTCGCCGACCGGTCTGTCGCGCGCTTTCTCTGCCGATGCCGACGGCTACGTGCGGGGGGAGGGCGGCATCGTTCTCGTGCTGCGCAAGGCGGCCCTCGCGCAGTCGAAGCTCAATCCGGTGCACGGGATCATCATCGCGTCGGACATCAATTCCGACGGCCGCACCAACGGTATCTCGGTCCCCTCGGGGAACGCGCAGGAATCACTGATCAAGCGTGTCTATTCCCGCGCCGAAATCGACCTCGATCGCCTCGTCTTCGTCGAAGCTCATGGGACGGGCACGCCGGTCGGCGACCCGATCGAAGCCAATGCGCTCGGCCGCGGTCTCGGCCTTGGCCGCTCCGCGTCGCTCCCGATCGGGTCGATCAAGACCAACATCGGTCATCTCGAGCCGGCGTCGGGCCTTGCCGGTCTCGTCAAATCGGTGCTCGCGCTCAACCACGGCATCCTGCCGCGCTCGCTGCACTTCTCGAAGCCCAATCCGGCGATCGAGTTCGATCGCCTGAATCTCGCGGTCTGCAACAAGCCATTGCTCCTGCCGAGTTCCCCGCTGCGCTGTGCGGGAGTGAACTCGTTCGGATTCGGCGGCACCAATGCTCACGTCGTCGTCGCGCCCGGAAAGCCGGCGGATGCGATCGCGGCCGCAACTCCGGACCCGCGCGGATTCTTCCTTTTGTCCGCCGAGACCAAGCCGGCCCTCGCGGCGATGGCGGCAAGCTATGCCGAGCGCATCGCCCATCTGTCGGACCAGGACACCGGCGTCGTCTCGAATGCGGTGGCGCACCGTCGCGAGCGCATGGCGCACCGGCTGGTCGTCGCCGCGACCCGCCGCCGCGACATTGCCGCGGCGCTCGACGCCTACATCGCGGGGACCGAGGCGCCGCAGCTCACCAGCGGGACTGCGGTCGGGCACGACATGCCGATCGCCTTCGTCTATTCGGGCAACGGCAGCCAATGGGCCGGCATGGGCATCGCCGGCTATCGCAACAACGGGGCGTTCCGTTCACACTTCGATGCGGTCGACGCTCAATTCCAGCAGATCGCGGGCTGGTCGCTGACCGAAGCGCTGTTCAGCGACAAGCTCGAGGACATGCTGCCGGCGACGAAGATCGCCCAGCCGCTGATCTTTGCGGTACAGAGCGCGGCAACGGTGGCGATGGCCGCGCGCGGTCTGCGTCCTTCGGTCGTTCTCGGACACAGCGTCGGTGAGGTCGCGGCCGCCGAGGCGGCCGGCATTTTCGATCTGCGCACCGCGGTCGAGGTGATCTATTCGCGCAGCGCACGTCAGGAGGCGACCCGCGGCACCGGCCGGATGATGGCGGTGCTCGCGTCTCCGGAGACGGTGAGGGATCTGCTTGTCGCGGTTCCCGGCGTGGAGATCGCCGCCTTCAACAGCCCGCGCGCGGTCACCGTCGCCGGGCCACGCGACGGCCTCGCCGAGCTCAAGATCAGGGCCGGCAGAGAGGGGATCGCCGTGGTCGAGCTCGATCTCGACTATCCCTTCCACAGCGCGCAGATGGCGGGGATCGAGCGCCATCTGCTGTCCGACCTTAAGAATATCGTTCCGCTCGAAGGGCTCGTTCCCTTCGTCTCGACAGTAACCGGATCCTGCCTGCCCCGGTCGCGACTCAACGCGCGCTACTGGTGGCGCAACATCCGCGAACCGGTACAGTTCATGACCGGCGTGCGCGAGGCGGCCAAGCTCGGTGCGCGCTTCTTCGTCGAGATCGGCCCGCGCAGCACGCTGCTGCGGCACATCTCCGACAGCCTTGCCGGCGAGGCTGAGGGTATCCTGGTCCTCTCGGCGCTCGACCGCGGCGATCGGGATCGCGATCCCCTGAACAACCTCGTTTCGCGGGCGCTGATCGCCGGGGCGCGGGTCGCCACCACCTCGATTTTCGGTGCCAATCCGGGGCCCTCGATCTCGCTGCCGTCGTACCCGTGGCAGCAGTCGCAGTTCCGCTGCGCGCCGAGCACGGAGGCTTCGAGCCCCGTCGAGGCGGTGCGGCATCCCTTCAGCGGTGTGCGCTCCCGCAGCGATGGCCTCGAATGGTGCGCCCATATCGACGCCACGCTGTTCCCCGCACTCGTCGATCATAAGGTCGGCGAGCAGCCGATCTTCCCCGGCACCGGGTTCATGGAGATCCTGTTCTCCGTCGGCAGCCAATGGCTGCGGACCAATGAGTTGCTGCTCGCCGATTTCGAAATCCTCAAACCGCTCGATCTCGGCAAGGGCGAAACCCGTGAGGTGATGTCGCGGGTGTCGCCGGGCTCGAACATGGTGGAGATTTTCAGCCGGCCGCGGCTCACCGAGTCCGGTTGGCTGTTGCATGCGCGTGCCAAACTCGTCGATGCCCCGGCACGCAAGGTCGTGCCGCCGGCGCCGGAAGGCAAATTGGCGCGACGGCTGGGCAAGGAGGCGATGTACCAGATCGCCGCTTCCGGCGGACTGAACTACGGGCCTTCGTTCCGCCTCGTCGAGAACGTCCACATCCACGATGGCGACCTGATCTCAGTCGAGCTGGCGCCGTCCGAGGCGGCGAGCGGCTTCCTGCTCGATCCGTTCCGGGTCGACTGCTGCGGGCACGGCATCCTGACGCTGCTGCCGCAGCTTCGGGCGGAAGAGCGCGGTGTCGCCTATCTGCCGACCCGCATGGACGAAGCCGTGTTGCTTATTGCGGGCGGGATTCCGCACCGCTCGATGATCGAGGTGGTGAGCGCAAATGACCGCGCGATCGTCGCCAACTACTACATCTGCGGACGCGACAACGAAGTCATCGCGATTCTGCGCCGCGTACGCTGCCAGGTGGTGCCGGTGCGCCGGCTCGCCCAGCTCGAAGCGACCACCTATGTCGAGTTTCCACGCCTCGTCAGCGGGGCGAGCCTCGGTGAAACCGGCATCGACATCGGGCCCGATCAGATCGTCACCGATGCCAATGCGCGGGGGCTCTTGTCGGCGGATCGGCCGGACGCCGAGGATGCCGACCTCCTCCTGGAGGGCTTCGCGACCGCGGCCGCCTACGAGATCGCGTCGGCCCTGGCCGAGCACGAGGTGCTCGACGTCGACGCCCTCGTCGAGGGTGGCCGACTGCCGCGCGAACTCCAGCCCTGGATGGCCAACCTCCTCGACAAGCTCGCCGCCGCGGGGCTCGTCACGCCGAGCGGCGACCGCTGGGGCGTAGTGCGCGATCCGCTGCTTCCCGACGCGGCGACGGTGCTCAAGGGGCTCGGCCGCGAGCACCCGGACCGCGCCGGCGAACTCCTGGTGGCCGGTGCGATCTCCGGGATCGTCGCGCAGGCGCGATCCGATCGCGCCATTCGCCTCACCGCAGACCCGGTCATCGCGGCAGCGGTTCTCGACTTCTACGACGCGGCGAGCGTTCCGCTCGAAGAGTTCGAGTGCGCTCGTCGCTCGCCTGCTCGAGAACGAGGGGCTGTGGCCCGAAACCCGTGCGCTACGCGTCCTGCAGGTGGGCTTCGGTCCGCTCACGTCCTCGCTCATCGAGATCAAGCGCTGCCACCATGTCGAGCTGACGGTGGCCGAGCCCGACCGCCGCCGGTTCGAGGCCGCCCAGCGAGCTGCCCATCGCCACAATGACTTCCGTCTGCTGGAACTCGATGCCGGCCCGGAGCGATCGCGCTACGATCTCGTGCTCGCTGCCGAGAGCCTGCACCGCCTGCCGGAACGGTGGGAGTTGTCGCGGCTGCGGGAATCGCTGGCGCCGCGCGGCGTGTTGATCGCGGTCGAGCCGTCGCCGTCGGTGTTCCGCGACCTCGCCTTCGGCCTCGATCCCGCGTGGTTTGCAACGCCCTCGGCGGACGCTCCGATCGGGCGTCTGCAGGGACCCGATGCATGGGTGGTCGCTCTCGAGCGGGCCGGCTTCGAGCGGGCCGAGGGCCATGGTGCCACCTATGGTGGTCGCCACGCCTCGCTGATTGTCGCCTCGGCGGTGGAGGCCCTTGCACCGCATGGCCGTGTTGCCGAGAAGCAGCGGGCCGCATTGATCGTCGGCGCGCCGGGAGTGAAGGCCGGCCCCGCGCTCGCCCGGTTGCTGCGCGAGCGGGGAATGCCGGCGCAGGTCTGCACCGGCACCGATGCCGGTCATACACCTGTCTGCATCGTCCACCTCGCTCCTTCGGTGGACGGCCTGGCCGAGCCGATGCAGGCGCTCATCGAGCGCTGCACGCAGATCAAGGCCTGCGCCGATCGGTTCGGCGGAGGCGTGGGAACGCTGTGGCTGGTGTTCTGCGGTGCGCTGGCGAATTCCAGCGCAGATGTCAGGCCGGTCGAGACCGGCGCATGGGCTTATTCGCGCACCCTCGCCAACGAGTTTCCGCATCTCGACGTGCGCCGCATCGACATCGCCCCCGGCATCGCGGCTGAGGAGGCGGCGGTGCGGCTGCGTGACATCCTCCTGTCGGGAACGGATGAGACCGAGCTCCAGATTGGCGATCGCGTCACTTGCGCCGTGCGCGTCGACGGGCTCGACGCGATGCTCGGACGGTTGCCGCAACGCCGTGCCGAAGCGGCCAAGCTGCAACGGCGCACCGCAGCCGATCGCCGTCTCGACTGGGAGCCGGCCGAGCGCCGGGCCCCCGACGCAACGGAGGTGGAGATCGCGGTCGAGGCGACCGGGCTCAACTTCCGCGACGTCATGTGGATGATGTCGCTGTTGCCCGACGACGTCATCGAGGACGGCTTCAGCGGCGCCAATATCGGGCTCGAATGTTCAGGCCACGTGGTGCGGGCCGGCGACGCGGTACGTCACCTCAAGCCGGGCGACCGGGTATCGGCGCTCGCATCGTCGGCCTTCGCCACCCACGTGACGGTCCCCGCCGCGCTCGCCGCCAAGCTGCCGGATGCGCTGAGCTTCGAAGCCGGCGCGACGATCCCCGTGGCGTTCCTCACCGCCTATTATGCGCTTGTCTGGCAGGCGCGGCTCGAACGCGGCGAATGGGTTCTCATTCACGGCGGTGCCGGCGCGGTCGGCATAGCCGCGATCCAGATCGCGCAGGCGCGCGGCGCGCAGATCATCGCCACCGCCGGCTCTCAGGCCAAGCGCGACCTGCTCCGCGGTCTCGACGTCGCCCATGTTCTCGATTCCCGCTCGGGCGACTTCGTCGACGACGTTCGGGCGATCACTGGCGATGGCGTCGACGTCGTCCTCAACAGCCTCGCCGGCGACGCGATGGAGCGAAGCATCGCCTGTCTGCGTCCGTTCGGCCGTTTCGTCGAGCTCGGCAAGCGTGACTACGTCGCCAACACGCACATCGGGCTGCGGCCATTCCGCCGGAACCTCACCTATTTCGGCGTCGATCTCGACCAGCTGATGCTCGATCGCCGGAACCTCGGCCCGAAGCTGTTCGACGAGCTGATGCAATTGTTCGACGAGGGGACGCTGACGCCGCTGCCGCACAGCGTTTTCGCCGCGCACGATGTCGCCGAGGCTTTCCACCTGATGCAGCACTCGGGTCACATCGGCAAGATCGTGGTCCGTCCGCCGTCGCCCCATGCGATCGCGGCCCCGGGCCGGCCGTTCGAAGCCAACCCAGCCGGCACTCACCTGATCACCGGCGGCTTCGGCGGGTTCGGGCTCGAAGCCGCCAAATGGCTGGTGGCGCGCGGGGCGCGGCACCTCGTCCTCGTCGGCCGGAACGGTCCGGCGACCGAGGAGGCGAAGAGCGCGGTCGAGGCCTTCGTCGCTGGTGGCGTGCAAGTGCTCGCCGAACCCTGCGACGTCAGCAATACGGCGGCGGTCGGGCGCCTGTTCCAGAAGATCGCCGCGACCATGCCGCCGATCGCCGGGGTGCTCCACGCCGCGATGGTTCTCGAGGACGGACTGCTCGCCAATCTCGATCGCGACCGCTTCGAGCGGGTGCTGGCCCCGAAGGTGAAGGGCATCGACATTCTCGACGCCGCGACCCGCGACATGCCTCTCGACTATTTCATCCTGTTCTCCTCGGCGACGACGCTGATGGGCAATCCGGGGCAGGCCAACTACGTCGCCGCCAACGCCTACATGGAGGGCGTGGCGCGCCGCCGCGCCGCCGCCGGGCAGAAGGCGCTCGCCATCGGCTGGGGGCCGATCACCGATGTCGGCGTGCTCGCGCGCTCGGAGCGGCTTCGGTCGAGGTTCCAGAAGCTGACCGGCGTCCACGGCATGCGCGCGCGGGAGGCGCTCGACCTGATGGGCCAGGCCCTCGCGCTGCCGGCGGCCGAATGCCTCGCAGTGATGACGATCTCGCCGTCGGACGGCCTGTTCAGCGCCGACCGGCTCGCGGTGCTCAAATCGCCGACCTATGTGAGCTTCGTCCGCGAAGCCCGCGATGGCGGTGAGGGGGCGACCCAGCTCGATCTCGATGCGATCGCCCAGAAGGAAGGCATCGACGGCGTGCGGCGCAAGCTCACCGACGTCATCGTCTGGCAGCTCGCCCGCGTGCTCCACGCCCGCGAGGACGAGATCAGCCGCACCCGGCCGCTCGGCGAGATCGGGCTCGACTCGCTGATGCTGCTCGAGTTTGCGATGAATTTCGAGGAGACCTTTGGCATCCACGTGTCGCTGACGAGTTCGGTGGGTGCGCTCACGGTCGCGAGCCTCGCCAATGAGGTGATCTCGCAACTCGACCTCAAGGCCCCGGCCGAGGACGCGGTGGTCCGCGCCTTCGCCGACCGGCATATGACTGCGGCGAAGGCCGGCGAGGTCGCAGCCCTCGACGAGATCGCCGCTGCCGGACCGACGAAGACGAAGGGGCTGGCGTCTTGAACCAGAAATCGTCCCGCATGTCGCAGGAGGCGCGGCAACATCTGCTCCGCCGTGTCGAGACGATGCAGCATTCGACGGCATTGCGCGCGTCGGAGCGCGAGTTCAAAGACCGGGTGAGCTTCGCCACCCTGCCGGGCTATGACGAGCTGCGCCTGTTTCGTTCGATCGGGCAGAAGTTCGGGGTCGAGAACCCGTATTTCCGTCTCCACGAGGCCCGCGCCGGCTCGCAGACGCGGATCGCCGGGAAATCGATCCTCAATTTCTCCTCCTATGACTATCTCGGACTGAACGAGCATCCGGAGGTCGTGCAAACGGGCAAGGCGGCGATCGATCGCTACGGCATCTCGGCATCGGCCAGCCGTCACGTCGCCGGCGAACGTCCGGTGCATCGGGCGCTGGAGCACGCGCTCGCCGATCATTACGGGGTGGAGGACTGCCTCGTCCTGGTGAGCGGCTACGCCACCAACCTCGGCGTCATCGGCCACCTCGTCGGATCCAAGGACCTCCTGGTCCATGACGCGCTCTCGCACAACAGCATCGTGATGGGCGGCACGCTGTCAGGTGCGGCGCGGCGCTCTTTCGCCCACAACGATCTCGACAGCCTCGACCAGATGCTGGCGGCGACCCGCAACAAATTCGAGCGCGCCCTGATCGTGGTCGAAGGCCATTACAGCATGGACGGCGACTATCCCGACCTGCCGCGCCTCCTCGAGATCAAGGCGCGCCACGACGCCTGGCTGATGGTCGACGAGGCCCATTCCCTCGGCGTGCTCGGGCGGCGCGGCTACGGCATCGCCGAGCATTTCGGCGTCGACCCGCGCCGGGTCGACATCTGGATGGGAACCCTGTCCAAGACCCTCGCCGGATGCGGCGGCTACATCGCCGGCTGCAAGGAGCTCGTCGACTATTTGCGACTCACCGTCGGCGTGTTCGTATTCAGCGTCGGCATGCCGCCGGTCATCGCAGCGACCGCCCACAAGGCGCTCGAGGTTCTGCACCGCGAGCCCGAGCGGGTCGCCCGGTTGCAGCACAACGCCGCCTATTTCTGTTCGCTTGCCAAGGCGCGCGGGCTCGATCTCGGAACCGCGGCGGGGACGGCGGTGTGCCCGGTCATCATCGGGGACTCGCTGCCGACGGTCGTGCTCTCGCAGCGGCTCCTCGAGCGCGGGGTCAACGCGTTGCCGGTCACCCATCCGGCGGTGCCGGCGAAGTCGTCGCGGCTGCGCTTCTTCGTCACTGCCATGCATACCCGCACCCAGATCGAGGCGGCGATCGACGTGACGGCCGAGGAATTGGCGAACGTGCGCGAGCGGGCGGCGGAATTCGATCTGACCCATCATGCCTGACCGCGCGGTCCCGCGGACCGTCGTCATCACCGGTGCTTCGGGCGGGATCGGGCGGGCGCTGGCATTGGGCTACGCGCGCGACGGCGCGCGGCTCGGCCTTTTGGGACGCGACCGCGTCCGCCTTGAGGAGACGTGTGCAGAATGCCGGAAGGCGGGAGCCGACGTTCGCAGCGGCGTGCTCGACGTTCGCGCGCGCGATGACATGGCGGCGTGGCTCGAGGATTTCGACGCCACGTGGCCGATCGACCTTCTGATCGCCAATGCCGGCATTATGGTCGGCTCGCCGGGGAACGGCGAAGTCGAGTCGGTCGAGGACAGCCATCGTGTCATCGAGATCAACGTGATCGGTGTTCTCAACGCCGTCCACCCCGTGTTGCCCAGAATGATCGCCCGGGGCCGCGGACAGATCGGCATCATGTCGTCGCTCGCGGGCTTTATTCCGCTCGCCGATGCGCCGAGCTATTGCGCCAGCAAGGCGGCGGTTCTGAGCTACGGTCTCGGGCTTCGTGGCGCGGTGGAAGACAAGGGCATCGACGTCAGTGTCGTCTGTCCGGGCTATGTGGATACGCCGATGATCGCCCAGGAGACGGGTTGGCAGCCGTTGAAGATGTCGGCCGACGCGGCGGCCAAGCAGACGATACGCGGCCTCGCCGCCAACCGCGCGGTGATCGCCTTTCCGAGCGTGCTCGCCACCATGTCCTGGATCGGCGGACAGCTCCCGGACCGGATACGGCGGCTCACCGCTCGCCCGTTCGCCTTCAAGGTGGCGAGCCGCGACGGCGCCTGACGATGCGCGGATTCGAAAGGTCCGCGGACTTTCGCGATCGCATTCTAGCTGTCGAACTCGAAATCGAGCGCAAAATACCATTGGTCGAGATGGGCCTGGATCACCGGTGCGATCGCGGCGTCGAGCCGCTTCATGTTCTCGGCGATGTCGGCGGCGCGGTCGCCCGTTTCGGCGAGCACGAGCGGTGGGAGGAACTGTACCTTGAACCGGGCGCTGTCGCCGATCCGCAGGCAGTAGGCGGGAATGACGGCGGCTCCGGTGAGCGCGCCAAGCCTGACCGCGTAGGCGATGTTGGCGTCGAGAAGCAAGGGGCGGCCGAACGCGGGCGCCTGCACGCGGCCGCGGATGAACTCGTCGACATAGACGATGAACGGCCCGCGGCGGGAGCGCAGCTCCCGCACCGCCTCGCGCGCGCTGTGCGGGCCGGCGGCGACAAAGCGCGCACCGTACCGGGCCCGTACCCGGTTGGCGATCCAGTGCTCGAAGCGATTCGGCGGCGGCTCGTATATCCCCGACCCGCAGTGGCCGCAGGCGATGCCCGTCACCAGGACGATCTCCCAGTTGCCGAGATGGACCGGCGCCACCAGGATCGGTTTGCCGTGTTCCCGGGCCTCGTGGAGATGCTCGATGCCGGATACCTCGATGCGGCCGGCGCCCCACAGCCGGTCGATCACCGAATATTCGTGCATGGTGCGCCCGACATTGCGCCACAGCCGGTCCATCGCCGCGTCGACCGAGCGGGCGTCGGCCGCCTCGGGGCGCAGTGCCGCCCACACCTTGCGGGCGCGCGCCTCGCTTTCCGGGTAGAGGCGGCGGGTGAAATAGGTGATCGCGGCGCCCGAATACGAGCACATGTCGATCGGCATCGCCCGCATGGCATAGTGGAGCACGACTTCGGCGCCGCCGACCACGGGGTCGCGCAGCCAGTAGCGGCAGGCGGCCCGGCGCCGATCGGCGTCGCCGAAGAGCCAGCGCAATGGGGGAGGCGGAGGCTCCCCGGTCATGGTGTCCATCCCCTGGCCCCGAATGCCGCCAAACGCCGTTTTTCTAACATGTTACGGTGTAGTTTTGCACGTTGGAGTGAACACCGCCGCAGGGTCCGCGCTGGCGGCATGACCTGCGAAGGCGCGAGGCTGAATTTTGAGTGATTTCGTTCCGCCATTCCCCCCGCGGCTCGCCAAGCCGCCGACGCCGTGGGAGCGCGTACGCCTCGGTCGGCAAAATCTCCTTGCCGCCTTCGAGGAGCAGGCGTTCGGCTACGAATTCATGGCGATGAAGCTGTTCGCCCGCGAGGTGTTCCTGTGCAACACCCCGGAATCGGTGCAATTCGCGTTCAGCACTCACAACGAAAGCTTCGAGCGCAAGAGTCCGGGCCACCGCAGATCGCTCGAGCCGCTGCTTGGTGACGGCCTTTTCGTAAGCCACGGCGACGTCTGGCGCCGCCGGCGGCGCATCGTCGCCCCGATCGTCCACGTGTCGCGGATCGCCGAGTTCGCGCCGACCATGGTGGAGATCGCGCAGGACACGTGCCGGCGCTGGGCCGGCCTCGGCCCGTCCGCCGAGATCGATGCGCTGAACGAGATGGCCCAGCTCACCGCGGAAATCATCTGCCGCACCGTGTTCGGCCGACAGCTCGGGCGCGAACGCGCCTTGCAGCTCGTCGAAGGCTTCACCGATTACCAGCAGCGTGTCGGACAGATGGACTATCTGTCGCTGCTCGGGCTACCGGAGTGGCTGCCGCGCCCGCATCCGCCGGGCATCTATCGTTCGGTCAGGCGCATCCACAAGGTGCTCGACACGCTCATCGCCGAGCATCGCGCCAACCGCGACCGCGACGACGCCTCGATCGTCGACCGCCTCCTCGATGCGCGCGACGAGGAGACCGGCGCGCCGCTCGATGCGCGGGCGCTGCGCAACGAGGCGGCGGTCCTGCTGATGGCCGGACACGAGACCACCGCGAACACGCTCGCCTGGACCTGGTACATCCTGTCCCAGATGCCGGACGTGGAAGCGAGGCTGCAGGCGGAGGTCGACCAGGTGCTGGAAGGCCGGCTGCCGACGCTCGCCGACGTGCCGAAGCTCGTCTACACGCGCGCCGTGTTCGAGGAGGTGCTGCGGCTCTATCCCCCCGTCCCGCTGCTCACCCGCGAGGCGGTGCGCGATGAGAAGTTCCATACGCGCCACATCCCCAAGGGCTCGCTGATCGTGGTCTGTCCGTGGTTGTTGCACCGCCATCGCCTGTTATGGCCGGAGCCCGATCGTTTCATTCCCGGGCGCTTTCTGCCGGGCGGATACCGGCCGGCATCGAAGTTCGCCTATATTCCCTTCAGCATCGGACCGCGCATCTGCACCGGCATGGCGTTCGGCCTGACCGAGGCGATCCTCTCAATCGCGACCATCGCGCAGAGCTTCATGCTGCGGCTTGTGCGTGGCCATCGCGTCGAGGTCGCGTGCCGCCTCACCTTGCGGCCGGGAGAGAAGCTGCCGATGCAGCTCATTCCACGCCGCCGGCTCGAGGGCGTGGCGGCCGATGCCGGCGCGATCTCAGCTTTGCAGGCCGCGGCCGAAGTGCCAGCGGGGCAGAGCGGCTGTCCGTATCATGGTGGCGGCGAGACTGCACGGCATTGAGCCCACGGTCGCCGAGCGTGGCCGGTAGAGCTATACGATCGAGCGCGGCGCCGTTCCCGGCGCGTGATAGGGACCATAGGATCGCATGCGGATGCGGTCGCGGCCTTCGATGTCATAAGTGAGCCCCCGCCACTCGACCGAGCGCACGAAGGGCGCGGCCAGCACGGCATAGCCGGAGCTCGCCGCAGCGAGCCCCGCGGCCACAACGACCTTGGGCCCCCATGGCGGCGGCGGTGCGAAGACCGCCCGGCGCACCAGGAAGTCGCCGACCGCCAGCGCCACTAGCAATCCCAAGCCATAAAGCGCCGGAATGATCGCGAAGGCCGTGAGCTTCCACAGCCCCGTCGCCACGCCGAAAATCGAGAGCACGATACCGACGATGCCGACGAGGGTCAGCAGCGACGAGATCAGGAACGAGACGATCGTTGCGACGTTCGCGGCGAGGATTGCCGGCCAGAAGACGTGGTGCAATCGCGCGCTCAGAATCTGGCGGAGCATGAAGGCATGAGCGCCTTCGAGATCGGTCGCTTCGCTGTTGACCTGGGTCGCCCCAGGCACGAAGGCAAGCCGCAACCCCGCGCGCCGCAAGGGGCCGTAAGCACTGGTGTCCTCGCCCAAGCAGCGGGTCCAGTGCTCGAGGAGCCCGGTGCTCTCGATCGCGCTTCGGCGGATCGCAAACGAGCCGCCCCAGGGAATGCGGTAGAGAAAATGCTGCGGATAAATCAATCCGAGGAAGGCGTAGCGGGCGAGCGTGCCCCACCCGTCGTCGCGCGGGACAGACCAGCGGATGCCGGTCGCCGCGCCGACGCGCGGGTCGGAAAACGGGGCGACGATCTCGCGCAGCCAATTGGGAGCGGGAACGCAATCGGCATCGAGGAACGCGATCACCGCGACATTGCCATCGAGCGCCGTGAGCACTTGGCGCTGCGCGCTCATCTTGGCGCTGCAATCGGTGCCGAGAAGCCGTCGGGTCTCGACGTGCACGGCCGCCTTGCCGGGGCTCGCTTCGGCCAGCACGCGCGCGACTACCGCCTGGGCGGGATCATCCGCACTGTCGATCACGATATGGACCTGGTAGGTGGGATAATCCTGCGCGAGCAGTCCCTTGAGACAGGCCTCCAGGGACGGATCGGCGCCCCGCAGCGGCAGCAGCACGGCGATCTCGGGCAGCGGCTGCGGCGGCTTGAATCCCTTGGCTGTGCGATATGCGAAGTAGCCCCAAGCGATCGCCATGGCTGCGACCGGAAGGAGCGTGAAAAACGCGAGAACTGCCGCTACGATTGCCCACGCCAAAGATGCGTCCCCGAGATGGATCTGACGGCGGAAGGTGTCGACGAGGTTGTGATGAACATTATCGCACGAGCGATCGCAAGCGCAGCGACGGGAGCGGCCGTCGTTTCGGGTATCGGTATGTCATGGCCAGCCTTGGCCGTGACGCCGCTCAACATCGCCGCCGAAGCGCGGATCGCGCTGCTCGCCAAGGGGTATAACGCCACCGGCCAGCAATTGTTCACTCAGCTCGCTGCGGGTCGCGGTAATATTGTGTTTTCGCCCTATTCGGTCGGGTCCGCGATGTCGATGGCGCTGGCCGGTGCGCGCGGCGACACCGCGAGCGAGATGATGCGGGCCCTGTCGCTGCGCATGTCGGCGGAAGCGGTGGACACCGGAAACGCCGAGGTCCTGGCGGTTTTTGGCGGCTACGATCGCAGCGCCGCCCCGCCGACCTGTCCGCCGGGTGCGACCGTCGTCGGGCGGAACTGTGAGATGCGGCCGGCCGGCGACATGGCGAACCAGTGCCGCTATGGCCTCATGCTCCAGGGCACGCGCTGCGTCGGCCCGGGACAGACGCCGCCCTCGGCGCGGCTCCTCGCCGCGAACGCGCTGATGGTCCTCAAGCCCGGCGATGTGGTCGCGCCGGACTACATCACGCTCCTTAAGACGCGATATGCGGCGGAAGTCTTCCAACGGGCGACCCTCGACGACATCAACGGCTGGGTCGCGCGCAGAACGGCCGACATGATCCCGCGCATGCTCGACCGGCTCGACCCGGACGCGTCGGCGGCACTCATCGACGCCGTCTATTTCAAGGCGCGGTGGGCGTCTGCGTTTGACAAGAAGCTCACCAAGGACGAGCCGTTCCACCTCGACCGGTCGCAGCAGGCCGACGTCGCCATGATGAACCACACCGGGAGCTTCTCGCTGGTCTCGCGCGGCGGTTATCGTGCGGTGCGTCTCAACTACGAGCTCGACGATCTCGGCCTCGTGATCGTCCTGCCCGACGATGTCGAGGGGGCGGCGGCCGTCGCTCGGCGCCTCGATGCCAACACGCTCACCGAGTTGTTCGCAGCGCTGCGCGATGGCAAGGCGCGCAAGCCCGTTGCGTTGGCGCTCCCGCGGTTCAAGGCCGAATACAAGGCCGATCTCGTCGAGCCGTTCCGGCAGATGGGGATGCGCAAGGCTTTCGACCCGGCCGCGGCGGATTTTTCCGGAATGACCGGGAAGCCGGCCGGGCAGGGCGGCGTCTATCTGAGCACGGTCCTGCATCGCGCCGTCATCGACGTGGCCGAGGAGAGCACCGAAGCCGCGGCGGCGACGACCGTCGTCATCCGCCCGACAGCGGTCGCGCCTCCGGCGGCGCAACCCGAGCCGTTCCGCGCCGACCACCCCTTCCTGTTCTATCTCGTGGACGACACGACGGGGCTGATCCTGTTCCAGGGACGGATTAGCGATCCGCGGTAACGCCAGGCACGGCCGTCGTTTCTTGGCCTAACGGCGGTCACCCCGGTTCCATGCCGTGATGGCGTAGCACCGGCGCCGCATCGGGGCCGGTCAGGAACTTTAGCAAGGCGCGCGCGGGCTCGGCAGCAGGCGCCGCGGTATGGACGCCCGCGGAGAATACGGTGACGAGTTGGACCTCGGGCGGCAGCGGGCCGAGATAGTCGATGCCTTCCACGGTCATGAGCTCGCTCATCTGGGTGAAGCCGATTTCGCCCTCGCCGCGCGCGAGGGTGGCGCCGACCCCGAGGCCGGGGGCGATCTGCGTGATCTTCGGCTTGAGGTCGGCGGCGATGCCCATCTTTTCGAATAGCGTCGGTAGATAGAAGCTGCTCGGCCCCGACGAAAGCACGATCGACTTCGCCGCGAGCAGTGTCTTTTTGAGCGCCTCGGCGGTCGATATGTCCGGCCGCGGCAGGCCGGCCCGCACGGCGACGCCGACGCCCGATTTTGCGAGGTCGAGGCGACCGGTGAGCTTGCCTTCTTTGACGAAGGCGTCGATCCGCGCCGCCGGGATAATGACGATATCGGCGACCTCGCCGCCGCCGACCCGCTTGACGATGTCGAGGGTGCCGCCCCAGTCGACCGTCACCCGGTGGCCGGTCGCCTTTTCGAAGACCGGAATGAGCTCGCGATAGGGCTCGCGGACCGCGTTCGAGGCGATGATCTTGATCTCCGCGGCATGGGCGGCGGGCGCCAGGAATGCGGCAAGCGCGGCGGCGACGCCGTAGAGCGCGGTTTTCATGGGATGGGCCTCTCGCTGCGGACCGCGCAAGCATACGCGGGAGAGCGATGCCCGGAAATGGGGCCGGTGAGTTCGACAAACGGTCGGCGATCTTGAGGGCGAAGGCCGCCCCCGAGCCGATGGGAAGGTGCTAAAACGCTGATCTCAAACAACATCCGATGAAAACTGGTCGTTCATCACCGGCAGCGCAGACCATCGGTATCCGCGTGCCTGGGGCTCGACCGTAAGCTCGGCCGAGCCGAAAGGCGGCTCAAGCCACCAGGAAGGTCAGCAGGCCGGCGAGCGCGGAGCCGCCGAGCAGCAACAGCCAGTCGCCGGCGTTGAAACCAAGGATCCGGCCTTCGGCAGTCATACGTGCGATCATGATTCCCTCGAATGATTCTCAAAGCGCGTCGTTGGATTATTTGTAGCAGGTTCCAACGATTCTGGCTGTTGCGCGCGAGCAACTCGCGGGTGGATTGTGCATCATCTGGGTGCCATTTCATTTTGATTTTATTAACCATATCAACAAATTAAGTGTCCTTTAACTGGTGTCATCGGATCCCCGCATTTGCTGTGGCAAATCTACATCGGTCGGGCACCCTGCCGCCGCCGGGGCGCCACGTTTCGATCCCGATCCTTAACGGGCAGACAGGTTGTCGGCTCCCGGCCGATCAGAACCGGTAGAAGGCGGCCGGGGTATCGACCATGATCTTCCGCCGCATTGCCTGATCGGTCACCCAGTCGCCGAAGGCATCGACGAGATCGCCGTCATTGGGGTTGACGATGTACTTGTTCGGATGGGGCCAGTCGGTGCCCCACATGATGCGGTCGGGCGCCGCCGCGATGAGCGCCTGGGCCATCGGCTTCACGTCGTCATAGGGGGGCAGGTCGGTCGCGCTCACCCGGTTGGCGCCGGAAATCTTCATCCACGTGTTTCCGCGGCGCATGAGCTCGAGCAGGGCCTGGAACCCGGGGGCGCCGATGCCCGCGGTCGCCGGCTGATAGGCGAAATGGGCGATCGACATCGGCACCTGGAGAGCGGTGAAGACCGGCATCAATTCCAGAATGTCCTTTCCCGGGAACAGGAACTCGATGTGCCAGCCGAACGGGGCGATGCGGGCTGCGAGCGCCGGAATGGCGCTCCATCTCGATCGGCATGCCGCCCTTGTTGTCGGTGTTGAGGCGCACGCCGCGGACGCCGCAGGCATCGAGCGCCGCGAGCTCGTCGTCCGTCACGTCCATGGTGAGCGCCACCACGGCGCGCGCCCGGTTCGCGGTCTTGGCATTGAGGGTCGCCATGCCGTTGAGAATGGCGGAGTTGTCGACGCCGTAGACCGAGGGCTGGGTGAATACGACACGGTCGATGCCGAGCGTCGCGTGCAGATGCTCGAGATCGGCGAGCGTCGAATCCGGGGGATTGTAGCCGCGGCCGGGCGAGAGCGCGTAGCCCTGCTCGAAAACGTGGACGTGGGTGTCGACCGATCCCTTGGGGAGCACGATGTGGGGCATGCGGGGATGGCGATCCGGCGGCAAGCAATCTCTGATCTCTCCGGCCATCCGTCATCCTCCAACCCGTTGACTGCACATCGCGCGCGACGGCGCCGCGGTGGTGTAGGCAACGATCGGAGTTCGCGCAATCCGGCGGGCCGCGAGGGCAGGGTTTCGTCGCCGGAATGCCGAATGCGCGTCAGCCGTGGGCGGGGCAGCGTTCGCGCGAAGGGCGTCGCCCTGTTTGCCCGCTCAACCGAGCTCCGACGTCGCGCTCGAAAAGGTCCACTGCAACGGGTCACGAGCCTGACCCTCCCGGGTCAGATCCCCGGAAGCATCTGTTCGGTCTGGCGCGCGTCTTCGTTCGCCTCGCGCCGGGACACGATCCGCTCGATGACGAAGTAGTAGGTCGGGATCAGGAACAGCGTGAGCAGCGTCGCCATCAGGAGCCCGCCGGCGACGACGGTCGCAAGGCTGCGCTGGACGTCGCTGCCCACACCCGTCGCGACTGCAGCCGGCAGCATGCCTACCGTCGCGACGGTCGCAGTCATCAGCACCGGCCGCAGCCGCTCGGTTGCCCCGGCGACTACCGCCTCGGCGAGCGGCAGGCCGGTCTCGCGCAGCCGGTTGAGGTTCGCCACCATGATGACGCCGTTCATTACGGCGACGCCGAACAGCGCGATGAAGCCCACGGCGGACGACACGTTGAGGGTGACGCCGGTGACGTGCAGCGCGATCAGTCCGCCGAGTGTTGCCAGCGGCACCACCAGCAGGATGAGCGCGACCTGGCGCAAGGCGCCGAATTCGGCGAACAGCAACACGATCATCAAGCCCAGCATCAGGCCGAGGATCAGGACGAGCCTCGCCTCGGCGCGCTGCTCGCTCTCGAAATCGCCGCTCCATTCGATGCGGTAGCGCGCCGGATCGAACTTCACCTGTTCGGCGATGCCCTTCCTCGCGTCCGCGAGGAGCGCCGGAAGGCTGCGGCCGTCGGAATTGAGCTTCACCAGGAGATAGCGCTGGTTCATGTCGCGGTTGATGGTGCTCTCGCCGGTCTGCAGCGCGATCTTCGCGACCTGTGACAACGGCACGAGCGCACCCGTGCTCGACGTGAGCACGAGGTTGCCGAGCGCCTCGGGATTGTCGCGTGCAGTATCCTTGAAACGCACGGTGATGTCGTAACGCCGTTCGCCGACGAAGACCTGATTGACGGCGACGCCGCCGATGCCGGTCTGGATGAGATCGGCGATGTCTCCGACATTGATGCCGTAGCGGGCCGCCGTCTGGCGATCGGGCGTGACCACGATCTGGGGCAGGGGCGGCCGGTCGTCGACCAGCACGTCGGCCGTGCCGGGCACCTTCTCGAGAACCGCAGCAACCGCCTTGGCGATCCGGCGCAGCTCCTTCATGTCGTCGCCGAACACTTTCACCGCGAGCTGGCTGTGGGGATCGAACACCTTGTCCCTGACCCCGTCGATGATCGGCTGGCTGACCTCGATCTGGTAGCCCGGCAACTCCGCAAGGCGCGCCGACATGCGGCGGACCAGATCCTGCTTGGTTTCCCCCGACGGCCAGGTGCTGTAGGGGCGCAGCGTGATGCCGGCCTCGACGTGGGACGGCGTCCACGGGTCGGTGCCGTCGTCGTTGCGGCCGACGTGGGTGACCACGGTCCCGACTTCCGGGAATTCCATGATGACTTTGCGCAGCTCGGCGTCCATCTCCATCGCCTTGGCAAGCGAGATGCCGCCGGTCATTTCCGCATGCAGCCAGATCGAGCCCTCGTCGAGCTCGGGCAGGAATTCGCGCGGAACCGTGGTGGCGAGCGCGACCACCGCGACGGCGGCGGCGCCGGTCAGCGCGTAGACGATGGCGGGCCGCTGCAGCGAGCGGTGGAGAACGCCGCGATAGTGCCGCTCCAGCCACGCGATCACGGGGTTGCGGAAGATGCGGCGCGGCCTGCGAAAGGCGATGTAGGCGAGGCCAGGCACCAGGAACAGCGCGAGCAGCAGCGCGCCGAACTGGGCGAAGCCGACGGCATAGGCCATGGGATAGAAGAGCTTCGCCTCGATGCGCTCGAAGGCGAACAGCGGCAGATAGGTGGCGATGATGATGAGCGTCGAGAAGAAGATCGGCCGTGCCACCTGATGTGCCGCGAGCGCCGTGTCGCCTTCGGTGAGCGGCCGCTCGGGGTCGGCTTCGCGCCGTCGCAGGATCGCCTCGGTCATCACGATCGCGCCGTCCACGATGATTTCGAAGTCGATCGCGCCGAGCGACAGCAGATTGGCCGGGATGCGGAACAAGTTCATCAAAATGAAGGCGGTAACCATAGCGAACGGGATGGTGACGCCGATGATGATGGCACTGCGCGGGCTGCCGAGAAACAGCATGAGGACGATGATGACGAGGCCGATGCCCTGGAAGATGGTGTGCGAGATCTTGTCGATCGTCGCGTCGACGAGGTCGGCGCGGTCGATATAGGGAACGATCCGCACGTCGTCGCTCTTGAGCCTCTCGTTGAGCTGGGCGACCTTGGCGTGGATGCCCTCGATCACCCGCGACGGGTTCTGGCCGCGCAGCAGCAGCACCGTTCCCTCGATCGCATCGTTCTTGCGGTCATGACCGAGAATGCCGTGGCGCTCCTGGTTGGCGAGCTTGAGGCGGCCGAGATCGCGGAGCAGCACGGGATTGCCGTTCTGCTGGGTGACCACGATGGCGCCGAGATCGTCGAGCGTCTGCACCAGGCCGATGCCGCGCACCACGTAGCCGAGGTCGCCGCGTGCGACGACGCTGCCGCCGGCGCTGGTGTTGTTGTTGTTGATCGCGGACTCGATGTTGGCGAGCGACAGATTGAACCGCACGAGCTGCTGCGGGTCGAGCTCGAGCTGAAACTGGGTGGTGAGGCCGCCGAAATTCGAGATGTCCGCGACGCCGGGCACCTGCTTGAGCGCGGGAATGACGATCCAGCGCTGGATCTCCGACAGGTCGCGCAGCCCTTTGGTGTCGGACTCGAGGGTGTAATAGTAGATCTGCCCGGTCGGCGAGCTCAGCGGGTCGAGACCGGGGGTGAGCCCGGGCGGCAGCACCGCGTTCTGGATGCGCTCGTTGATGCGCTGGCGCGACCAGTAATCCTCGATCCCGTCGCGGAACACGATGGTGATCAGCGACAGGCCGAAGGTGCTCTTCGAGCGCATGAACAGCAGGCCGGGCGTGCCGTTGAGCTCGCGCTCGAGCGGGACGGTGATGCGCTGCTCCACCTCCTCCGCAGCCATGCCCGGAGCCTGCGTGATGACCTGGGAGCTGGTGTCGGCGATGTCCGGGTAGGCTTCGATCGCGAGCCGGGTCCAGGAGTAATACCCGTAGATGGCGAGGAAGAAGCAGATCATCGCCACGACCGCGCGCTTGCGCAGCGCCAAGGTGACGAGGGCGTCAATCATTGAGGAGCACTCCGCCCTTGACGACGACGCGGTCCCCGGCCTTGAGGCCGCGCGCCACGATGGCGTCGTCACCCTGCTGGAAGGCGACATCTACCGGATGGGCCTCGAACACCCAGGGCTCGACCTCGACGAACACCTGGTCGGACTCGTTGCGCAGGATGAGGGCTTTCGTCGGCACCACCGGCATCGGCCGCGGCGGGGCGATGAACGTCGCGTTGGCGAACATGTTCGGCTTGAGCCGTACATCCGGATTGGGGAATGCAATGCGAACCTTGGTGCGGCGCGTGTCGGGTTCGAGCACGTCGCTGACGAACAGCACGGTGCCTTTGAAAACCTCCTCCGGGTAGGCCGTGAACACGACATCGACCGACTGGCCCTTGGCGACGAGGGCGGTGTCCTTCTCCGGCACGTTGGCGGTGACCCAGACGGTGCTCAGATCGGCGATCGTCATCACCGCAGCGGTCGGGTCGTTGAGGAAGGCGCCGGGCGCCATCTGCAGGTCGATCACGCTGCCGGTGATCGGCGCCTTGATCGCGAGCAGGCGCGGATTCCCCTTGGGGTCGAGCGGCGCGCCAATCGCTTGCAGCCGATTTTGGGCCCGCTCGAACTCGGAGATGGCCTGCGCATTGTCGCTCTGCGCCTGCTCGCGGTCTTTCACCGCGATCGCCGAGGTTTTTTCCAGATTGAGCAGGCGGTCGAGCGTCTGCTTGGTGAGCTTGAGTGCGGAGCGCGCCTTTTCGAGGTCCGACACCGCCTGGGCGAGATCGCTCGATTCGATGACCGCCAGCACGTCCCCAGCCGTCACGCGCGCACCCAGCTGGACCTTGAGCTCGGTGACCCGACCGGCGACCGGCGGCAGCACCTTCGCGGTCCGGGCTGGATCGGCCTCCACCACGGCCGGCAACGTCAGGTTGCGCGAAATCGAGCGATCCTGGATTTCAGCGATGTCGAGCCGCATGCGCAGCGGCGAGGTCGCCGGCACGGTGATGCGCGAGCCTTCGACGGTATAGAAGCTCGCCGTGTCGTGGAGCGACGGCTCCTGGGCGCGCAGTCCGTTGCTGCGTGAGGCCATGTAGTAGTACCCGGCGCCGGCCGCGGCGACGAGCACGATGAAGCCGAATGCGCTCGCGGCGCGCCGCAGAGGACGTGGCGTCGGTGCGCTGTGGTCCGTTGGGCTGGTTGGTTGCGTCATCTTGAGCCCGCTCGTTGGGCGTTGGATGGGCGCAGACGGATGTTGTTCTCTAAATGTTCGCCGTCCTGCGCGCGGAAGCGTCGAGCCGACGGCGTTTACGCCGGGCGACGCAAGCGCTCAGGCGCGCGGTGGAGCGCGGGCTTGGAAGCTTCCGTGGGGAGCGGCAGCCGAGATATCGGCGAGATCGGCCCAAGGCGGACCTTTTTGCAGCGCGACCGCAATCGGCTCCGCCGGTGCCGAGGCCGGCAAGATCGTGCCGGCCAAATGAATGACTGCGCAAAGCAGGCAGTATTCGCCGACCGCGGGAGCCGCCCCGTTGGAATCGGTAGTCGCGCTGTCGCCGGCAACGGAAATGCTCGCGACGGCCGTCGGCGACGCCGGCCAACAGAGATTCTGGCTGCAATGAACGTGATTGAAGACAACGAGCAGCTGGAAGGTGAGCGCAAACAGCGCGCACCATGATCCAAACTTCAGGTTCGATCGAACCCAGCGCATCAGGCATCCATCATGTCACGACTTCGAGCGCGTCGCGACCTCGAGCACGGAGCTGCAAGCGTCCCCGTGGTAATGAGAGGTGGGTGCACCCGTGCCGTTTGCCAAGCTGCTCCAAATTTCAGTTGGCATAATCGCTACTCGCCGAAAAATTTGTCAATGCGTCACGGCAACCCGATCGCCGAAAACGCTTAAATTCATCCTCCCGAGCGCGGTTGAAATTCTCCTACCCTTTCAGTCCCTCGCGGTGGGTCGTCTCGAAAATGGATGGTCGGTCCGGGCGCAAAAAAGGTGGGCCGGCGCAGGCCGGCCCACCTTCATGAAATCTGTGTAATCAAAGAACGACGCAGCGCTTGAAGCCCGGATGCCAGCGGGAACCGCGGCCGCACACCACGGCCGGCGCGACCACCACGGCCGGGGCGACCACCACTGCCGGAGGCGCCGGCGCGGCAACGACGACCGGCGGGCTCACCGCCACGACCGGAGGTGCGACGACCACGGCCGGGGCCCCGACCACGATCGCGGGCCCATTCGCCACGCAGACGCCGAGCAGCCCACGGTGGAAACCGGGTCCGCATCCGCCTGCGGCCTGCGCGCTCACCACGGCGAGCGACGACAGCAGCACGGCGCACGTAACAGAGCTATAGAATGTCCTGAGCATTGGCTTGTTTCCCCTTCTTTGTCCCTCGGATGAAGTCGCCCCCAAACGCCTTGAAACAACGGCCAACGGCGAAATGCCCCCCAGGGAGCCTCGCCGGTATGGAACCGGCACCGCGGCTCGGAGCACCCCCGCCAAGCTCCACACGGTTCGACCAAGATCGTGGTCAAAATATGAGGAATCGCGCGCCATCCGGGTACGGATCGCGCCTTTATCGCAATGCGGCAGACGGGGTGTTACGCCTCGAGCTCCGGGTAATGCCGGAAGATTCCTTCCTCGTTGAAAGCGATCCGCCGGTCCGAGGCGAGGTAGGCGGCGATCCGCGGGCGCGCCGCGACGCGGTCGTGCAGCGCGACGAGGCGCGGCACTTTCTTCTCCAGCCGGCGCATGGCCTTCGGGAACGCGTAGCGCAGGCCCTCGACGATCTGGAACAGCGACAGGTCGGCATAGCTGACGCGGCGGCCGAGCACATAGGGGCCGCCGCTGCGGCGAAGCACTTCTTCGAAATTGTGCAGGAATTTCGGCATGCGATGCGCCGTGAAATCCGCGGCGCGCTGCTTCGCCTCGCGGCGCTGGTCCTCGTAATAGAGGTTGACCGAGACCGGGTGGTGGGTGTCGTGCGCCTCGACGACGAGGTCGGCGATGGTGAGCTGGAGCTGATTGACCCACAGCCGCATCGCCTCCTGGCGCGGCGCAAGATTTTCGTGCGCGCCCAGAAAGAGGAGAATGTTCGTGGTCTGGCCGATCAGGAGCTTGCCGCATTTGAGAAACGGCGGGGCGAACGGCGGATGCTTGATGCGCTTGCCGTCGAGCAATGCCAGCATCGCCGGCATGCCGTTCTTGCCCGGCCGGCGCGCGACGTCGACGTAGTCGGCGCCGGCTTCTTCGAGCGCGAGGCGCACGAACTCGCCGCGTCCCTGAATGTTGGGCCAGTAATAGAGCTCGTAGCGCATGAGGACTTCTCCGAGGCGACGGACATTCTGTCATCCCGCGGCAGTGCTCGCAATTTCAGGCCGCTGCGTCCGCTTCGTTGGGCGTCGCGGATTTTGACAACCCGCAGTACGGGGCCCACACTCGCGGCTCCTTTCATCGAGCGGATGGATCGTCGTCATGCGCCGTCTCATCATGTCCTTCGCCATGCTCATCTTCGCGGCCGGATGCGCGTCGGCGCAGACGCTGTATGAAGGCGCGCGCGTCATTCCGGGAGACGGCAGCCCGGCGATCGAGGACGCCGCATTCCTGGTCGAAGGCGGCGACCATCACCCGCCTCGGCAAGCGCGGCGAGGTCGCGGCGCCCGCGGGCGCGCGCCGGGTCGACCTTGCCGGCAAGACCGTGATGCCCGCGCTCATCTCGACCCACGTGCATCCCGGCTTCCAGAAGGGGCTCACCTACGCGGCGGAGAACTTCACCCGCGAGAACATCCTCGATGATCTCAACCGCGCGCTCTATTTCGGCATCTCGACGGTGATGTCGCAGGGCATCGAGAAGGGCGACGTGATGTACCGCATGCGCGCCGACCAGGCGGCGGGCAGGCTCGGCGGCGCGCGCCTCATGCTCGCAGGACGCGGCATTGGTGCGCCCAATGCCGGCCCCGGCGCTGCGGCCTACGCCCACATCGCCTACGAGATCACCACCGAGGATGAAGCGCGCAGCGCGGCGCGCGAGCTCGCAGCGAACAAGGTCGACGCCATCAAGATCTGGGTCGACGACCGCGGCGGGCGGGCGCCGAAGCTCCCAATCGCGCTCTCCCGCGTGGTGATCGACGAAGGCCACAAGGCCGGCCTCAAGGTCGCGGCGCATGTCTTCTATCACGAGGACGCGGTCGAGCTCGCCGCCGCGGGGATCAACACGTTCGCCCACCTCGTGCGCGACAAGGAGATGAGCGACGCCCTGATCGCGTCGATGCTCGCCCACGGCGTCTACTCAATGCCCAATATCGGCGCGCCGGAGCGCGGCATCCACACCGCGCCGCCGCCTTGGTTCGAGGAGCCCTATCTCGCCGGCATGCTGCGGGACACCGTGCCGGCCGCGGTGATCGCCCGCATTCGTGACTCCTTTGCGAGCCGCGATGCCGCGACCGCCGCGCGCAACAAGGCGAACTACGAAATCCTACAGCGCAGCCTCGCCAAGCTCGATGTCGCGGGCGTGCGCATCATCCTCGGCTGCGACACCGGGCTCGAGGATCACCTGTTCGGCTATGCCGAGCAGAAGGAGCTCGAGCTGATGGCGGCGGCCGGCATGTCGCCGGGCCGAGTGATCGTCGCCGCGACGAGCCGCGCCGCCGAGTATCTCGGGCTCGCCGACGCCGGCACGCTGGCGCCGGGCAAGCGCGCCGATTTCCTCGTCCTCGACGCGAACCCGCTCGACGACATCGTCAATACGCGGCGCATCGCGGCGATGTATCTCGCCGGCAACGCGGTCGACCGCGCAGCGATCAAGGCTTCACTGATGAAGAGCGCCGGAACTGACGGACGGTGCCGTCACGCGGTGGCGCGGATCTGGCGCCAGATGAACAGGATCACGATGGCGCCGATGGTCGCCGAGATCAGCGTGCGGAAGAAGCCGAACACGTCGATGTTGAGCAGATTGGCGAGCTCGCCGCCGACAAAGGCACCGGCGATGCCGACGAGGATGTTGGTGAGAATGCCGTGACGGGACTCCATGACCCGTCCCGCGATCCATCCGGCGACGGCGCCGATGATCAGCATCGAGAAGAACCCGACGCCCGGCTGGCTCAGAAAAGCTTGCGCGTCCTGCATCGCTTTGCTCCCGACGTTTGAGGGCGTTCGATTGGGAAATTGAACGACCGCAGCTCCATCAGACACCGGCCGTGTGATCGGACTGTGTCATCCGGTGATTGGAAGTGCGTCGGCCGCGCTTGGCGCGCGGCGCCGCCGCCGGTATCGTGATGATAGAAGCGCCGCGGCTTCGTCACGGGCGCCGATCGACAGGGAGAGGCGATAATGCATTTTTCGAGCACCGTCATCGGCTTTGCCGCGACCTTCGCCGCGACGGCGCTGCTGACGGTCGCGCAGGCGCAGGACGCGTCCAAATATCCGGACTGGTCGGGCCAGTGGCGCCGGCCGGCCAACGTGGCCCCGTCCTGGGATCCGACGAAGCCGCCCGGCCTCGGCCAGGAGGCGCCGCTCACCCCGGAATACCAGAAGCTCTTCGAGGCGATCCTGAAGGACCGTGCGGTCGGCGGGCTCACCGGCGATCCCACCGGCCTGTGCCTGCCCCATGGGCTGCCGCGGATGATGGTTGCGATCTTCCCGGTCGAGTTCGTGGTGACGCCGAAGGTCACCTATTACATGACCGACTACACGACCTCGCGCCGCATCTTCACCGACGGTCGCGACTGGCCCAAGGATCTGATGCTGAGCTTCAACGGCTACTCGATCGGCAAATGGGTCGATACCGACGGCGACGGCCGCTACGACCTGCTCGAGGTCGAGAGCCGCGGCTTCAAGAGCCCGCGCACCTTCGAGGGCAGCGGCCTGCCGCTGCACCAGGACGGCGAGAGCGTCATCACCGAACGAATCTATCTCGACAAGGCCGACAAGAACCTGCTGCACAACGAGGTGACGGTGGTCGATCACGCGCTAACCCGGCCGTGGACGGTGACGCGGCACTACCAGCGCAACCCCGGCGGCGAGTGGGACTTCGTCGACTGCGCCGAGAACAATCCGCACGTCGTGATCGGCGGCGAGACCTACATGATGAGCGCCGACGGCTTCCTGATGCCGACCAAGTCCGGCCAGAAGCCGCCCGATCTGCACTATTTCAGCGAGATAAAGAAGTAGCCCAAGCGGACACTTGCTTCTCCCTCTCCCCGCGTGCGGGGAGAGGGTCGGGGTGAGGGGGCGGTTTCGCGAGTCTGAGCGTTCGGTCTGCGATCTGTAAGGCGGGCAAAGCGAAGCGTACCCGCGAGGTCACCGCTCATCATTGCGGGTGGCCGACCCAGTCGTTGTTTTCCATCACGATGCTGCAGCGCTCGGTCGGCCGCTGCTTGCCGCAGCCCTCGAGTGCGCTCTTGCGGGCCTCTCCGATCGAGCCGTAGCCCCAGCCGCCGGACATGCGGTTGTCGGGCAGCTTGCGCGCGAGCGCCTTCTGGTACGGCGCCGCAAGATAGCCCTCGACAAAGGCGCGGTTGCGTTCGAGCCCGTCGAGACGCTTGAGCAGCGCGTCGACGTCGCGCCGCTGCCAGGTCGGCAGACCGTGGAAGCGCAGGAAGCCGTCCATCTCGGGCAGCCATCTGTAGCGGCCGCCGCCGATCGAGAAGATGGCATGGCCGTCGGTGCCGATCGCGTCGAACATCACGAGCTTGACGTCGCCGCCCGCGCCGAGGAAGGCCTCGTGCATGCGGCTGACGACGTCCGGCGGGAAGTAGCTGTCGTTCCTCGCATAGATCCACAGCGCCGGCACCCGGCTCCTGGCGCCGAGCTCCTGGAACGCCTGCACCAGGACGTCGTCCTTCGGACAGCTTTCCATCCGCAGGCCGCCGGAGACGTTGACGACCGCGCGCAGGTTCGCCGGATTGCGGGCGGCGAGCGCGGTGACGGCGGCGCCGCCTGCCGAGACGCCGATCGCGATCACGCGCGACGCATCGGCGTCGGACCGCGCCGAGATCGCCGCGAGGGCCGCCTCGAGGTCGTCGGCGTCGGATGAAAATCGCGGGCTGAACGACGTCGTCCGGCAATTGACCGGCACCGGCATCGGGCCGTCCGACTGGCCGAAGCCGCGGCGGATGACGACGACGGCGAGCCAGCCGCGGCTCGCGAGATCACGGGCGACACTGGTGAAGTTCACGGCATGGTCGTCGAGCATGCCCTGCGGACTGGCCGGCTGGCCGTGGGCGATGAGCGCGATCGGCAACCTCCCTGTCGCCTCGGCGCGCCGCACCGTGAGCGCCTCGAGGCGGTATAGGCGTGCGCCGATGGTGACGCGGTAGAAGCCGCTGTCCTCGAGAAACTCGCCGTCCTTGGCGGGAGCCGCCGGGGCGAAGAGGACCGCGAGAAGCCCCGCCAGGGCGGCGAGCGCCCGACAGCCCTTGGAGAGGCGAGGGCCGACGCCGCGTGGGCCATTGCGTGGCGGTGCGCCTGCCGCTTTTCCCGCTCGAACGTTGGCGCCCGGCCGGGCAGGCCCACAGAGGCCGCCGATGAAGGCCGGCCAAGCGTTCACAAATGACATTGCGGGGCGTCTCATCCCATCGGGGCGAATCGGACAAAAAATGCCGTCTCCCCCGGACATGTCAACCTGGCGGCGGCTCTTGTCCGCTTGCGGCGCGCAGGTCGCCGTTGCCCGTTCGCCGTTGCCCGCTCGCCGTGACGCCAGCCGCCGGACGCGTCCTGTTCCCGCACAGCCGACTTGCAACGCGACCCTGCCTCAGGCATGAACCTTCCGGCGGCAGACCCTGCTGGATCGTCGCATCCACAGGAGTGTAGCTCAATGGCTAGAGCACCGGTCTCCAAAACCGGGGGTTGCAGGTTCGAAGTCCTGCCACTCCTGCCAGCCGGTTGGTAATATCAGTCCCCGGTCTGAACGATCGACCAGGGAGGCGGGGATGCTGCCGGCATCAGCCTCTATAAGTTGAGGCGCGAACTGATGAAACCCCACAATAGGCAATTATGCGTTGGGCGCAGCGCCAACTTGCGCTCGGCGCTCCGCCTTTCGTCGCCCTTCGGCCGGGCGTTTTGTTCCGCCGGGGTGGCGGTTGCCTAGGGGATGATCCGGAATTGTCGGGCACCCTAGCGACAGTACAATCCATCCCGGCTGCATGAGTGGACTGACGCACTGGCCCCGCCGGACAATGGCGGGGCTTTTTCTTGCAGAAGCAACCGAACAGCGCCATGGACGCTGTCATGGCTGCGCGCGGCGGGGCCGGCTCTGTGGCAGTGCTTGCAGAGCGTCAAAGTCGCGATGCCATCCGGTCCGCAAACACCAGGCTGCGCCGACAATCGTGATTCAAGGATTACCTGCTGTCCGCAGTCGGCTTAACGACGGCGCCGGGCTGGGCCCCGGTAACCCGGATTTTGGTAGCAATATCCACCGATGCCGCGAATTGTCGTCAGGCACTGCTGATAGCTCGTGAAGTAGCAAGAGGTCGGGCCGCCGAACCCCAACTGACGGCTACACCAAGGATAGTCGTACGGTGACTGCGCAACAGAGGGCAGCACCTCGGCCGCCAGCACTGAAAGGACAACGGCAGCGAAGATCGCGATGTGGCGCATCTGAGTTCTCCCGGCGAATTTCCCCAACGATAATAGCCGATCAGGGACCCGCCGCGGCCTGTAATCATCAGTAAACCCCAGGGCAAAGCCGCCGGCGGCACACCGGGACCGTCAAGCAAATCGCCCGCAGTTTGCTCCGCAGGGAGACAAAGAAAAATGCCGGCGCATCGCGCCGGCATGCCGTCATCTCATTCCCTGCGCGCTGGTTACTTCGGCGGCAGCGTCACCGGAGGTCCGCCGTAGCCCGGTCCGTAGGCCGGCGGCGGTGCGTAGTAGGCCGGAGGCGGCGGGGGTGCGTAGTAGACCACCGGCGGCGGAGCGGCATAGACGACCGGAGGACCGGCGATCGCAGCGCCGACGACGGCGCCAGCAACGACGCCGGCTCCGACCGCGCCCCAGCCCCAGCCGGGACGACCCCAGCAGCAGCCGCCGCCGCGCCAGCCCGGACCGCCGCGCCAGCCCGGGCCGCCGCCGCCGCGCCAGCCGCCGCCGCCGCCCCATCCGCCAACAGTCTGGATGTGATCAGGCACGGCGCCCTGGAACGCAGCGGCGCCGGTGAGCGGACCAGCCGATGCGGTATTCGAGGATAGTGCAAGCCCTGCTGCCAACAGTCCCGCGGCAGCGAGCGCAGACATGTGTGTCTTCATTGGGTTCCCCCGTTGTTTTCGCCCCAAAGCGTAGAACCGAAAATTTCGGCCCATTGGACCGATTCCCAGTGACCGTATTGATGGCCAACACTGTGGCGAAATTTCAGGGGAATGATGACTGTCGCTTCATCTGTTCATGCTGCGCCCCGCGCAATTTTGCGAGCGCCGGCAGTCTCGCGCCGCGGCGTTTGACTCGACGCGGGCATCCGCGCGCATCATGCTGGCGAAATGTGGAGGATGCGAACGTGGAGGGACCCATGGGAAAGAAGATCGTGCTCGCGGCAGCCGTCGCCGTGATGCTGGCCGGCGTGGTGATGTGCTCCGGCACCCCGGCGAACGCGCTGCGGCTTCATGACGACATCTACTATTACGGCAGCGTCACGCCGCGCTTCGGCTACACGCCGCGCCATCCCTTCGGCGCCTATTGGCTCTATGCCCGCCCGCACTGCGCGCGTTACCAGCAGTATTATCCCATCGCAGGCGTGGTGGTCGCCCACGGGTTGCCGTGCCGATGAGTGCCCGATTGCGAGGGGCGATGGGCGTAAGGCCTGCGTGCGGCTGCTCGATGCGCTCGGCCGTGCCGGTTCCGACCCGCCGTGCCGTGCTGACCGGCCTCTGCTCCGCGCTTGCCATTCCGGCAGCCACTCTGTTGCCGCCGAACCTTGCCCGCGCAGATGCCGCGGAGGACGAGCGCTTCATGCGGATCGCGCTCGAGGAGGCGCGGCACGCCGACTTTCCATTCGGCGCCGTCATCGTGCGCGAGGGCCGCGAGATCGCACGCGGGCGCAATCTCGGCCTCATCACCGACGACCCGACCGCCCATGGCGAAATGATCGCGATCCGCCGGGCCCTCGCCGTCAACAGCCGCGCGGCGCTCGTCGGCAGTACGCTCTACACGAGCGGAGAACCCTGTGCGATGTGCATGGGCGCGATCCTGTGGTGCCATTTCGGGCGGCTGGTGTTCGCGGCTTCGATCGAGCAACTTTCGACCCGGATCGACCAGATCATGATCTCGAGCGCGGAGCTCGCACGCCGGACCCCGTTTGCGCCGATCGAGATCACCGGCGGGGTGCTGGCGGAAGAGGCGATGGCGCTGTTCCCGCCGCGTCAGTAACGGGTTCGATGCTGCCGCAGCCGCCTCTGGCGCATCGCGGGGTGGGGTCCCACATGGGGGGCAAGCCCGACCCGATTGCCATTCGCTTGCTTTTGCCGGCGTCTGGCGGTAGGAGGGAGTGACGCCTGCGGCCCGTTTGTCGGACTTCCGCGGCGCAGCTATCCCCAAATAGGGCCCGGCAAAATAGTTCGATCCTCATGATCGGGCGCTGAGCGGGCCTGTGTGGATTCATTCAAATGGCGAAGGTCAGTCCGTTCAAGTTCCTGCAGGAAGTCCGCCAGGAGACCGCGAAGGTCACCTGGCCGACGCGGCGCGAGACGCTCATCACCACCGCGATGGTGTTCGTGATGGCGGCGCTCGCGGGCGTGTTCTTCCTGTTCGCGGATCAGGTGATCCGCTTCCTCGTCACCCTAGTGTTGGGGATCGGCAGTTGAGCCTCAATCCGGGAACCGCCATGGCCAAGCGCTGGTACATCGTCCACGCCTATTCGAATTTCGAGAACAAGGTGGCGGAGTTGATCCGCGAGCAGGCCAAGCAGCGCGGCCTCGCCGACCTCTTCGAAGAGGTCATGGTGCCGAAGGAGAAGGTGGTCGAGGTGCGGCGCGGCCGCAAGGTCGATGCCGAGCGCAAGTTCTTCCCCGGCTATGTGCTGGTGAAGATGGAGCTCACCGACGAGGCCTTCCACCTCATCAAGAACACCCCGAAGGTCACGGGCTTCCTCGGCGCCGACAACAAGCCGATGCCGATTTCGGACGCCGAGGCGGCGCGCATCCTGCACCAGGTGCAGGAGGGCATCGAGCGGCCCAAACCCACGGTGTCGTTCGAGGTCGGTGAACAGGTGCGCGTGGCCGACGGCCCGTTCGCCTCCTTCAACGGCACGGTGGAGGAGGTCGACGAGTTGCGCTCGCGCCTCAAGGTCGCGGTGTCGATCTTCGGCCGCGCCACTCCGGTGGAGCTCGAGTTCGCCCAGGTCGAGAAGACCTGAGAATCCTTACGAGCATCCTGGGTCGACCACCGGTATGGCCGACCCGCGACTGATGAAACCACGATAGGACCTCATCCTGAGGAGCCGGCGGAGCCGGCGTCTCGAAGGATGGCCCCATATGCTGCGGCCTGTGGCCGTCCTTCGAGACGCGTCCTTCGGACGCTCCTCAGGACGAGGTCATTCGAAGAGTGGGTGGCGGCTTGATTCCGCCGCTATCCGCTCCCAACTCAGCGCTCTCGCGGATGCGCAAAAGCGCACGGCCATCACAAAAGGGGTGGCCATCCGCTTCAGATGGTGTATGTGACGACGCCCGTTTCGACGTCCTCGTGCGCGGACGGGTAAACCCGCGGCATTGTTAGCTGCGGTCCCCGTGGAAGGCCGGCGGCGGAAGCCAACCGCCGTACCGGGCCGGACCACGAACCCGGCGCCCCGTTGGCGCCGCAAGGAGTAGTGCAATGGCGAAGAAAGTCACCGGCTTCCTGAAGCTGCAGGTGCCGGCGGGTGCTGCGAACCCGTCGCCGCCGATCGGTCCCGCGCTCGGTCAGCGCGGCCTCAACATCATGGAGTTCTGCAAGTCGTTCAACGCCCAGACCCAGAAGCTGGAGAAGGGCACGCCGATCCCGGTGGTGATCACCACTTACCAGGATCGCTCCTTCACCTTCGAGATGAAGACACCGCCGGTGTCCTACTTCCTCAAGAAGGCGGCGAAGATCGAGTCCGGCGCCAAGGCGCCCGGCCGCGACAAGGCCGGCTCGGTCACCAAGGCCCAGGTCAAGGAGATCGCCGAGCAGAAGATGAAGGACCTCAACTGCGACACGATCGAATCCGCGATGAAGATGATCGAGGGCTCCGCCCGTTCGATGGGTCTCGAGGTGAGGGAGTAACGGCGATGGGAATCCATGGAAAGCGCATCGTAAAGGTCCGTGAGGGCATTGACCGCGACAAGCTCTATCCGCTCGACGAAGCGGTGAAGATGGTCAAGGACCGCGCCACCGCGAAGTTCGACGAGACGATCGAGATCGCCATGAACCTCGGCGTCGACCCGCGCCATGCCGACCAGATGGTGCGTGGCGTGGTGGCGCTGCCGAACGGCACCGGCCGCACCACCCGCGTCGCAGTGTTCGCACGCGGCGCCAAGGCCGACGAAGCGCGTGCCGCGGGCGCCGACGTCGTCGGGGCGGAGGACCTCGTCGAGAAGGTCAATGCCGGCAATATCGACTTCGACCGCTGCATCGCGACCCCCGACCTGATGCCGCTTGTCGGCCGGCTCGGCAAGGTGCTCGGCCCGCGGGGCATGATGCCGAACCCCAAGGTCGGCACCGTGACCATGGACGTCACCGGCGCCGTGAAGGCCTCCAAGGGCGGCTCGGTCGAGTTCCGGGTCGAGAAGGCCGGCATCGTCCATGCCGGGGTCGGTAAGGCGTCGTTCTCGGCCGATAAGCTCGCCGAGAACGTGCGGGCCTTTGCCGATGCCGTGCAGAAGGCAAAGCCTCCGGGCGCCAAGGGCCATTTCGTCAACCGGATCGCGCTCTCCTCGACCATGGGCCCAGGGGTCAAGATCGAGCTGTCTTCGGTGCTGGCACCGGGAGCCACGGCCCACTGAGATGCTTCTTCTCCCTTCTCGGTTCAGGGGGAGGGGGCTGTATCTTTCTACCTCTGCCCCAGCGGGGGAAGTGCGCGTTCGCGTTGCGGCAAAAAAGTGCTTGCAAATCTGGGCGAGGCCCATAAATACGTTGCAAGGGGCGTGCCGACCCAATACCGTCGGCGCGCTTTTGTGCGCTCCATCGCAAAATTGGTGATCAGGAACTTAATCCTTTCAGGCGTCCGACCGGATTCTTGTGAAAGGACAAGGCGGGATCGTCGGCTTTACGATTGCGCAAGTACCATTCGGGACGTCCCGTCAAGGGGTATCCCGATGGGTCCTGTCCGAGACTGCAGGCGCCCGCGCTTAGGCACGGGCTTAATTCGAAGCCGGGCCTGCACAGACGGGTGATGATCTTTAACGGGGGTGACCCCGCTACGGTTCGGACCTCGAGACCTCCGGTGGCATTGCCGTGTGTGGCATCGCCGCGGGAGGGGGCAGGGCATGAGGAGCGTCGTCCGCCCTCTGCCTCAGGCTGAGAGCGGGCGGCAAGTCGCAAACCGGCGGCTTGCCTGCCTCAAGGCTTCACCGGATCGGGCGCGTGCCCGGTGCCGGCATGCCCGGGCAGCGCGGCCGTCAACCGGAGAGAGCAAGTGGATCGAGCGGCCAAGAAAGAGATGGTCACGGAGCTGAACGGGGTCTTCAAGGCCTCGAACGTCGTGGTCGTCGCTCACTATGCCGGCCTCACCGTTGCCGACATGCAGCTTCTGCGCAGGCAGATGAAGCAGGCCGGCGCCTCGGTGAAGGTCGCCAAGAACCGCCTCGCCAAGATCGCTCTTGACGGCACCGACGCAGCTGCCGTCGCGCCCCTTCTCAAGGGGCCGACCGTGATCGCCTATTCCAGCGATCCGGTGGCTGCGCCGAAGGTCGCCGTCGACTTTGCCAAGGGCCGCGAGAAGTTCGTGATCCTCGGCGGAGCGATGGGCAAGACCGCCCTGAACCCCGACGGCGTCAAGGCGCTCGCCTCGCTGCCGTCGCTCGATGAACTGCGCGCCAAAATCGTCGGCCTCATTCAGGCGCCGGCGACCAAGATCGCGCAGGTCGTCACGGCACCGGCGGCCAAGGTCGCGCGGGTGGTCCAGGCCTATGCCAGCAAGAATGATGAAGCGGCGTGATGCGCCAATCTCGTTGAAGATCGAACCCGAAGGATACGTTTACAATGGCTGATTTGTCGAAACTCGTGGATGAGCTGTCGAGCCTCACGGTGCTCGAGGCCGCCGAACTCGCCAAGCTTCTCGAGGAGAAGTGGGGCGTTTCCGCCGCCGCCGCGGTCGCCGTCGCGGCGCCGGGCGCAGGCGCCGCTGCCGCGCCGGTCGAGGAGAAGACCGAGTTCACGGTCGTGCTCGCGGCCGCCGGCGACAAGAAGATCGAGGTCATCAAGGAAGTCCGCGCTCTGACCGGGCTCGGACTGAAGGAAGCCAAGGACCTCGTCGAGGGGGCGCCGAAGAACGTGAAGGAGGGCGTCACCAAGGACGAGGCCGAGAAGGTCAAGGCCCAGCTCGAAAAGGCGGGCGCCAAGGTCGAATTGAAGTAACAGGGCTGCCAAAGCTCGCATGGGAGGCAAGATCCGGACATCACCGGACCAGCAAGAGGTGCCGCTCGACGGCATCGCCGATGGCCTTTTCGGCCATTGCGGCGTGTGTGGTGTGAGGGGCCCGGTGAATTCCTTGGAGTCGAACTCCTCGGGTTCGCGGGGCTCTGCCCACAGGCGCCGCGCCCTGCGTTCGGGGTGAAGCCCGCGACGCGAAAATATTGGCTGCGCCGGCGTCCGCGCGAGCGGGCGTCCTGACGGGGGCGCGGCAACGATCGGCGGAAGCGCTCCGCCGCCCTGACCATCTTCCGGTCGGCTTTTGCCGGCCGGGAGGCCCTGCCGCCCATCCGGGGCCGGCGGAGGAAGAAAGAGGCCACGATGGCACAAACGTTCACCGGTCGTAAGCGGGTCCGCAAGTCCTTTGGAAAAATCGAGGAAGTCGCAGAGATGCCGAACCTCATCGAGGTTCAGAAGGCGTCCTACGACCAATTCCTGCTGGTCAAGGAGCCCGAGGGCGGGCGTCCGGACGAAGGTCTGCAGGCGGTGTTCAAGTCGGTGTTTCCGATCTCCGACTTCTCCAACACCGCGCAGCTCGAATTCGTGCATTACGAGTTCGAGCCGCCGAAATACGACGTGGACGAATGCCGCCAGCGCGGCATGACCTATGCTGCGCCGCTCAAGGTGACGCTGCGCCTCATCGTGTTCGATATCGACGAGGAGACCGGTGCCCGCTCCGTCAAGGACATCAAGGAGCAGGACGTCTACATGGGCGACATCCCGCTCATGACCAACAACGGCACCTTCATCGTCAACGGCACCGAGCGCGTCATCGTCTCGCAGATGCACCGTTCGCCCGGCGTGTTCTTCGACCACGACAAGGGCAAGACCCATTCCTCGGGCAAGCTGCTGTTCGCGGCGCGGATCATTCCCTATCGCGGCTCCTGGCTCGACATCGAGTTCGACGCCAAGGACATCGTCCATGCGCGCATCGACCGTCGCCGCAAGATTCCGGTGACGTCGCTGATGTTCGCCCTCGGCATGGACGGCGAGGAGATCCTCAACACGTTCTTCAAGCAGATCATCTACAAGCGCTCGAAAGACGGCTGGCGGGTGCCGTTCGACGCCAACCGCATGCGCGGCTACAAGGCGGTGAACGATCTCGTCGACGCCGACACCGGCAAGGTCGTGGTCGAGGCCGGCAAGAAGATCACCGTTCGCCAGGCGCGCCAATTCGCCGAGCGCGGCCTCAAGGCGCTGCGCATGACCGACGAGGAGCTGATCGGCCACTACATCGCCGAGGACCTCGTCAACACCAAGACCGGCGAAATCCACGTCGAGGCCGGCGGCGAGATCACCGAGAAGCTGCTCAAGGCCCTCAACGAGGCGGGGTACAAGGAACTCCCGGTGCTCGACATCGACCACGTCAATGTCGGCGCCTACATCCGCAACACGCTCAACGTCGACAAGAACATGACGCGCGAAGACGCACTGTTCGACATCTATCGCGTGATGCGCCCCGGCGAGCCGCCGACGCTCGATACCGCCGAGTCGATGTTCCGCTCGCTGTTCTTCGATCCCGAGCGCTACGATCTCTCCGCGGTCGGACGCGTCAAGATGAACATGCGCCTCGACGTGCAGGCCGAGGACACGCTGCGCGTGCTGCGCAAGGAGGACATCCTCGGCGTGATCAAGACCCTCGTCGATCTGCGTGACGGCAAGGGCGAGATCGACGACATCGACCATCTCGGCAACCGCCGGGTGCGCTCGGTCGGCGAGTTGATGGAGAACCAGTACCGCATCGGCCTGCTGCGCATGGAGCGCGCCATCAAGGAGCGCATGAGCTCGGTCGACATCGACACCGTGATGCCGCAGGACCTCATCAACGCCAAGCCTGCGGCGGCGGCGGTGCGGGAGTTCTTCGGCTCCTCGCAGCTCTCGCAGTTCATGGACCAGACGAATCCGCTCTCCGAGATCACCCACAAGCGCCGCCTCTCCGCGCTCGGTCCGGGCGGTCTCACCCGGGAGCGCGCCGGCTTCGAGGTGCGCGACGTGCACCCGACGCATTACGGCCGCATCTGCCCGATCGAGACACCGGAAGGTCCGAACATCGGCCTCATCAACTCGCTCGCGACCTATGCGCGGGTGAACAAGTACGGCTTCGTCGAGACGCCGTACCGCAAGGTGAAGGACGGCCGCGTCACCGACGAGGTGATCTACCTCTCGGCGATGGAGGAGGGGCGCTACTACGTCGCGCAGGCGAACGTGCCGCTCGATGCGCGCGGCCGCTTCACCGACGACCTCATCGTCTGCCGCCATTCCGGCGACGTGTTGATGGTCGCGCCCGACCGCGTCGACTACATGGACGTGTCGCCCAAGCAGCTCGTCTCGGTCGCCGCGGCGCTCATTCCGTTCCTCGAGAACGACGACGCCAATCGCGCGCTGATGGGCTCGAACATGCAGCGCCAAGCGGTGCCGCTGGTGCGGGCCGAGGCGCCGTTCGTCGGCACCGGCATGGAAGGGGTGGTTGCCCGCGACTTCGGCGCCGCGATCGCGGCGCGCCGCACCGGCATGATCGACCAGGTCGACGCCACCCGCATCGTGGTGCGGGCGACCGAAGACCTCGATCCGACCAAGTCGGGCGTCGACATCTATCGGCTGATGAAGTTCCAGCGGTCGAACCAGAACACCTGCATCAACCAGCGCCCGCTGGTGAAGGTCGGCGACTCCGTGAAGAGGGGCGACATCATCGCGGACGGTCCCTCGACCGATCTCGGCGAGCTGGCGCTCGGCCGAAACGTCCTCGTCGCCTTCATGCCGTGGAACGGCTACAACTTCGAGGACTTGATCCTGCTCTCCGAGCGGATCGTCAAGGACGACGTCTTCACCTCGATCCACATCGAGGAATTCGAGGTGATGGCCCGTGACACCAAGCTGGGTCCGGAGGAAATCACCCGCGATATTCCCAACGTCTCGGAAGAGGCGCTGAAGAATCTCGATGAGGCCGGCATCGTCTACATCGGCGCCGAGGTCCATGCCGGCGACATCCTGGTCGGCAAGATCACGCCAAAGGGCGAGAGCCCGATGACGCCGGAAGAGAAGCTGCTGCGGGCGATCTTCGGCGAGAAGGCCTCCGACGTCCGCGACACCTCGTTGCGGGTTCCGCCGGGCGTCCAGGGCACCGTCGTCGAGGTGCGGGTGTTCAACCGGCACGGCGTCGACAAGGACGAGCGCGCGCTCGCGATCGAGCGCGAGGAGATCGAGCGTCTCGCCAAGGACCGCGACGACGAGCAGGCGATTCTCGACCGCAACGTCTACGGGCGCTTGGCCGAACTCCTCGAGGGCCGGCAGGGCATCGCCGGGCCGAAGGGCTTCAAGAAGGAATCGAAGATCACCCGCGCGGTGCTCGAAGAGTATCCGCGCTCGCAGTGGTGGCTGTTCGCCTCGCCGAACGACAAGCTGATGGCCGAGATCGAGGCCATCCGCAAGCAGTACGACGAGTTGAAGAAGGGCCTCGAGCAGCGCTTCCTCGACAAGGTCGAGAAGCTGCAGCGCGGCGACGAGCTGCCGCCGGGCGTGATGAAGATGGTCAAGGTCTTCGTCGCGGTGAAGCGCAAGATCCAGCCCGGCGACAAGATGGCCGGCCGCCACGGCAACAAGGGCGTGGTGTCCAAGATCGTGCCGTCGGAGGACATGCCGTTCCTCGCCGACGGCCAACCGGTCGACATCGTGCTCAACCCGCTCGGCGTGCCGAGCCGCATGAACGTCGGCCAGATTCTCGAGACCCATCTCGGCTGGGCCTGTGCCGGCCTCGGCCATCGCATCGGCCAGGCGGCGGACGCCTATTATGCGAGGAAGGACCTCAAACCGCTCAAGGAGACGCTCAAGAAGATCTACGGCGACGAGGAGACCATCAAGTCGCTCGACGAGGACGGCCTCGTCGAGCTCGGCGAAAACCTGCGGCACGGCGTGCCGATCGCGACCCCGGTGTTCGACGGCGCCAAGGAAGCGGACATCGAGCACATGCTCGATCTCGCCGGCCTCGATCATTCGGGCCAGGTGACGCTGCACGACGGCCGGACCGGCGAGCCGTTCGACCGCAAGGGTGACCGTGGGCTTCATCTACATGCTCAAGCTCCACCACTTGGTCGACGACAAGATCCACGCTCGCTCGATCGGGCCGTACAGCCTCGTCACCCAGCAGCCGCTGGGCGGCAAGGCCCAGTTCGGCGGCCAGCGGTTCGGCGAAATGGAGGTGTGGGCGCTCGAAGCCTACGGCGCCGCCTACACGCTGCAGGAGATGCTGACAGTGAAGTCGGACGACGTCGCCGGCCGCACCAAGGTCTACGAGGCGATCGTGCGCGGCGACGACACGTTCGAGGCCGGTATTCCCGAGTCCTTCAACGTGCTCGTGAAGGAAATGCGCTCGCTCGGCCTCAACGTCGACCTGCACAACTCCAAGCAAGACCAGCGCGGTGAAGGCGCAGAGGCAGCGGAGTAACAAGCGACACCGGCGGTTGCCCGCTCCCCGAACCGGGGGCGGCGACCGCTTCGGCGGCGCGAAACGATATCAGGACGAGCCGGGATCGCCCGGCAGCTCCCAACGGAGAAGATAATGAACCAAGAGGTCCTCAATCTTTTCAGCCCGCAGACCCCGGCTCAGGTGTTCGACCAGATCCGGATTTCGATCGCGAGCCCGGAAAAGATTCTGTCGTGGTCCTACGGCGAGATCAAGAAGCCGGAGACCATCAACTACCGCACCTTCAAGCCCGAGCGCGACGGCCTGTTCTGCGCGCGCATCTTCGGGCCGATCAAGGACTACGAGTGCTTGTGCGGCAAGTACAAGCGCATGAAGTACAAGGGCATCATCTGCGAGAAGTGCGGCGTCGAGGTGACGCTGTCGCGGGTGCGGCGCGAGCGCATGGGCCATATCGAGCTCGCGGCGCCGGTCGCGCACATCTGGTTCCTCAAGTCGCTGCCGAGCCGGATCGGTCTCCTGCTCGACATGACGCTCAAGGACCTCGAGCGCATCCTCTACTTCGAATACTACGTGGTGCTGGAGCCTGGGCTCACCGCGCTGCAGGACCGCCAGCTCCTGTCGGAGGACGAGTACCTGCGGGCGCAGGACGAGTTCGGGGCCGACAGCTTCACTGCCGCGATCGGCGCCGAGGCGATCCGCGAGATGCTCAAGGCGCTCGACCTCGAGAAGCTCGCTGCCGACCTGCGGCGCGAGATCGCCGAGGCGACCACCGAGCTCAAGCCGAAGAAGCTCGCCAAGCGTCTCAAGCTCATCGAGTTGTTCACCCAGTCGAGCAACCGGCCGGAGTGGATGATCCTGACCGTGGTGCCGGTGATCCCGCCGGATCTGCGGCCGCTGGTCCCGCTCGACGGCGGGCGCTTCGCGACGTCGGATCTCAACGATCTCTACCGCCGCGTCATCAACCGCAACAACCGCCTCAAGCGGCTCATCGAGCTGCGCGCGCCGGACATCATCATCCGCAACGAGAAGCGCATGCTTCAGGAGGCGGTCGATGCGCTGTTCGACAACGGGCGGCGCGGCCGCGTCATCACCGGCGCCAACAAGCGTCCGTTGAAGTCGCTCGCCGACATGCTCAAGGGCAAGCAGGGCCGGTTCCGCCAGAACCTGCTCGGCAAGCGCGTCGACTATTCCGGCCGCTCGGTGATCGTGGTCGGTCCGGAGCTGCGGCTGCACCAATGCGGCCTGCCGAAGAAGATGGCGCTCGAGCTGTTCAAGCCGTTCATCTATTCGCGGCTCGACGCCAAGGGCCTGTCGACCACGGTGAAGCAGGCGAAGAAGCTCGTCGAGAAGGAGAAGCCCGAGGTCTGGGACATCCTCGACGAGGTCATTCGCGAGCATCCGGTGCTGCTCAACCGCGCGCCCACGCTGCATCGCCTCGGCATCCAGGCGTTCGAGCCGGTGCTGATCGAAGGCAAGGCGATCCAGCTCCATCCGCTGGTGTGCGCGGCCTTCAACGCCGACTTCGACGGCGACCAGATGGCCGTGCACGTGCCGCTCTCCCTCGAAGCCCAGCTCGAGGCGCGTGTGCTGATGATGTCGACCAACAACATCCTGCACCCCGCCAACGGGTCGCCGATCATCGTGCCGAGCCAGGACATCGTGCTCGGGCTCTACTATCTCAGCCTGATGCGCGACCACGAGCCCGGCGAGGGCAAGGTGTTCGGCGACATGGCCGAGATCGAGCACGCGCTGGCGGAGAAGGCGATCACGCTTCACAGCAAGATCAAGTATCGCTGGCACGGCGTCGACGAGGCCGGCAATACCTACCAGCGCACGTATGGGATGGGCGACATTCCTCCAACCACTCCCGGCCGAGTGATCCTCGGCCAGGTGCTGCCGCGCACCCACAAGGTCTCGTTCGACGCCGTCAACAAGCTGATGACGAAGCGCGAGATCTCCAACATGATCGACACGGTGTACCGCCACTGCGGGCAGAAGGACACCGTGATCTTCTGCGACCGCATCATGGCGCTCGGCTTCCACCATGCCTTCAAGGCCGGCATCTCGTTCGGCAAGGACGACATGGTGGTGCCGTCGACCAAGTGGAAGATCGTCGACGCCACCCGCACCTTCGCCAAGGAGTTCGAGCAGCAGTTCAACGAAGGCCTGATCACCCAGGGCGAGAAGTACAACAAGGTGGTCGACGCCTGGTCGAAGTGCACCGAGCAGATCGCCGACGAGATGATGCGCGAGATTTCCTCCGTCCGTAAGGACAAGGAGACCGGACGCGACGCGCCGATCAACTCGATCTACATGATGTCGCATTCGGGCGCGCGCGGGTCGCCCGCCCAGATGCGCCAGCTCGCCGGCATGCGCGGCCTGATGGCCAAGCCCTCGGGCGAGATCATCGAGACGCCGATCATCTCCAACTTCAAGGAGGGGCTGTCGGTGATGGAGTACTTCAACTCCACCCACGGCGCCCGCAAGGGGTTGGCGGACACCGCGCTCAAGACGGCGAACTCGGGTTATCTCACCCGGCGTCTCGTCGACGTCGCGCAGGACTCGATCATCACCATGTTCGACTGCGAGACGACGGCGGGCATCAAGGTGCGTGCGATCATCGACGCCGGCCAAGTGGTGGCGTCGCTGGCCACCCGTATCCTCGGCCGCACCACCGCCGAAGATGTCCGCGATCCCGCCGGCACCGCCATCATCGTGCCGCGCAGCACGCTGCTCGGAGAGGCCGAGGTCGAGAAGGTGGTGCAGGCCGGCGTCCAGGAGGTTCGCATCCGCTCGGTGCTCACCTGCGAGGCGCAGAACGGCGTGTGCGCGGCCTGCTACGGCCGCGACCTCGCGCGCGGAACGCCCGTCAACATGGGCGAGGCGGTCGGCGTCATCGCCGCGCAGTCGATCGGCGAGCCGGGCACCCAGCTCACCATGCGCACGTTCCACATCGGCGGCGCTGCGCAGATCTCCGAGCAGTCCTTCATCGAATCGAACTTCGAGGGGACGATCCGGATCAAGAACCGCAACGTCGCCCGCAACAGCGACGGCGATCTCATCTGCATGACGCGTAACATGGGAGTGATCGTGGTGGATCAGGACGGCACCGAGCGCGCCGTCCACCGCATCCAGTACGGCGCCCGCATGAAGGTCGACGAGGGAGATCACATCAAGCGCGGCCAACGCATCGCCGAGTGGGATCCCTACACTCGTCCGATCCTCACCGAGGTCGCCGGGTCCACCGCGTTCGAGGATCTCGTCGAAGGTCAGTCGATGTCGGAATCGCTCGACGAGTCGACCGGCATCGCCAAGCGCGTGGTCATCGACTGGCGGACCGGTGCGGCCCGCGGCCAGCAGGATCTGCGTCCGTCGATCGTCATCAAGGGTGCCGACGGCAAGATACTCAAGCTGGCGCGCGGCGGCGATGCTCGCTATCTGCTGGCGGTCGATGCCATTCTCTCGGTCGATACCGGAAGCGAGGTGAAGGCCGGCGATGTCATCGCCCGTATCCCGACCGAGAGCGCCAAGACCCGCGACATCACCGGCGGTCTGCCGCGGGTGGCGGAGCTGTTCGAGGCACGGCGGCCCAAGGAAGCGGCGGTGATCGCCGAAATCTCCGGCACCGTGCGGTTCGGCCGCGACTACAAGAACAAGCGCCGGCTGGCCATCGAGCCGAACGTGGAGGGCGAGGAGCCGAGGGAATACCTCATTCCCAAGGGCAAGCACATCCACCTTCAGGACGGGGACGTCATCGAGAAGGGCGACTACATCGTCGAGGGCAACCCGGCGCCGCACGACATCCTGGCGGTCAAGGGCGTCGAGGAGCTCGCCGCCTATCTCGTCAACGAGATCCAGGAGGTCTATCGGCTGCAGGGCGTTGCGATCAACGACAAGCACATCGAGGTGATCGTCCGCCAGATGCTGCAGAAGGTCGAGATCGACGACGCCGGCGAGACCGACCTGATCACCGGCGAGCAACTCGACCGCACCGAGCTCGACGAGATCAACGCCAAGGCGGTGGAGGAGGGCAAGAAGCCGGCGCACGGCTATCCTGTGTTGCTCGGCATCACCAAGGCGTCGTTGCAGACCCGGTCGTTCATCTCGGCGGCGTCGTTCCAGGAGACGACGCGGGTGCTCACCGAAGCCGCGGTCAACGGCAAGATCGACACCCTCGACGGCCTCAAGGAGAACGTCATCGTCGGCCGCCTGATCCCAGCGGGAACGGGCGCGATGATGAACGAGCTGCGCGAGGTCGCGACGAAGCGCGATCAGCTCATTCTCGACGAGCGCGAGAAGGAGCAGGCGCTCAAGAACGCCGCCCAACCGGCGCAACTGCCCGCCGCGGAGTGATCCGCCGGCGAACCGGCTACGACACATCAAGGGCCGCCTCCGGGCGGCCCTTTTGTCTTTTTGGGCACCCGATCCGGACGACCGACCCGCTGCCGGCATCCTTTCCCGCGATAGGCTCCCACCCAACCCGTTTCCCCCGATGCCAGCGGTTGGGTCTCTGGTTCATGCCTATTGGCCGATCGGACCGGTAGGGCATCCGACCGAATTTCACATCGCATACATGCTCCTGACGATGGCCTACGCGAAATACCCGCAGGCGTGCAAAGCGCTCATGGCATTCATCATGGAAGCCGACCAGTACAACAAATGGCTGTTCGTATCGCAGGGTTATCTCAGCCACACTCTCAACGCCTATGCGGCCAACCCGTTATGGACGGAGGATCCGAAGCGCGCCGCGTTCCGCGATGCCGCCGAACGCTCCCTTACGGTCGGCGGGTTGGGCTCGGTCGGCGACAAGGCCGCTAACGCCTTTTCCGATTTCGTCCTGGTCGACATGTTTGCGAGCTTCTGCACCGGCCGCGAGGACGCCAAGGGCGCGATGAAGATCGCGGAGCGCCAGTTGCAGCGGATTTATCGGTAGGGAGACGAGCGTAAGGTGTGCGCCGACGAGGTGATCTGAGGAGAAGGCGCGAATTCATCGCGGCGCTGGCGAGCGGGGCAGTGTGGCCAACCATTGGGCGCTCCCAGAAGCTCTCGAACGCTCACCGGATCGGGTACCTTACGGGCGGCACCGAGGCCGGTGACCGCGATATGCTCGAGGCTTTCATCAGAGGCATGGGGGACTTGGGGTATCGGGAAGGACAAAGCTTTGCGCTGACGAGTCGCTACGCGGACGGCAAGTTCGAACGGCTTCCGTCACTTGCTCGAGAGCTACTCGGTTTGGGCCCCGAGCTTCTTTTCGTCTGCACAACACCAGCCAGTCTGGCTGCGAAGACGGCGACCACGACGGTGCCGATCGTCATTGTGGGAGTGGCGGACCCGGTCGGCGTCGGGATCGTTCAAAGCCTTGCGAAGCCCGGTGGAAATATTACAGGCATCACGAATATCGTAGCCGAGCTAACCGGAAAGCGAATGGCTCTCCTGAAGCAGATCGTGCCGAGTGCGTCAAAAGTTGCCGTCCTGATAAATCCGGACGACCCCAATGCACCATTCCGGATGCGCAACGCGGAGGCTGCCGCCCGCGATTTGAAGATCGAGCTTCAGCCTGTAGTAAATATTCGTGGCGCAGGCGACCTTGAAGCCGCGTTTGCTGCCGCGGCGCAGGCGAAGGCTGACGCCGGGCTACGCATGGTTGACCCATTGACAAATCCGTTGAGCAAAAGGACCGCCGAACTCGCGCTGAAGTATCGACTTCCACTTATCTATCCGTTCCGAATTTCTGTCGAGAGCGGGGGTCTCATATCCTACGGCACCGACATTGCTGATCAGTTTCGACAAGCCGCTGCTCTTGTGCATAAAGTCTTGATCGGGGCAAAGCCTGCCGACCTCCCTGTCGAGCAGCCGATAAAGTTTGAATTGGCGATAAACCTACAGACCGCAAAAGCCCTCGGGGTCAGCATCCCCGAACCGCTGCTGGCCACGGCCGATAGATTGATTGAATAAAACGGTGAACGGCGAGGCGCCAATTTGCGGCACGTATCGCAGGTCGCGTTCTTACTCCCCCTCAATCGTACCCCGGTGGCGGAACGAAGCCGCCGATTTCCGTTTCGATGGCGCGGCTGAAGGCGATCGCCGTCTTGTCGCAGCCGCTCGCCGCGATCGCCTGGTAGCCGACCGGCAGTCCTGAGGCGATGGTTCCCGCCGGGCCTGTCGTCGCGGGAAGGAGAACCAGGGTCGCATAGCCCGCCCAGAACAGATGGTTGGTCGAAGGCATCGCCTTTCCGTTCACCGTGATGGTGCGTTGCCAGGTCTCGCCTTCGTGCATGTGGGGCGGGGCGGCGGATGCGCCGACCGGGCACAGCAGCACGTCGTAGTCCTCGAAGAAGGCCGCGAAGGTGCGGCGCAGGCCGTGACGCTCGTTGTTGAGGCGCAGCCAATCGCGATGGGCCAACGTGCTGCCGCGCAGCAGCATGTCGAGATAGCGGTTGGTGCCGGGACCGAGGGTCTCCTGCGCCTTGCGCCAGCGCTCGATGTCCGCGTCCGTCACCCGCGACGAGGTCGCGGCGCGCAGCAGCGTCAGGTAGACCTCGTGCAGATGCGTGGTGTCGACCCGCGGCTCGGCCTCCTTGATCTTCGCGCCGCGGCGCGCGAGTTCGTCGACGAGGGCCTGGAGCTTGTCGACGTACGCAGTCTCGACCTCGCAATTGGGGTCGGAGAGCTTCACGGCGACACGAAAATCCGCGAGCGACGTGCCGTCGCCGGCGGGAAGGCCGACGTTCCACGCGGTGCCGTCGAGCTCGTCGGGTCCGGCCATGACATCGAGCGCGATCTGGAGGTCTTCGGCGCTGCGGGCCAGAGGGCCGATAACCGAAAGATCGGAATAGGAATATGAATTCGGCAGGGCCTGACCCTTGGGGCTCGCGACGCCCCAGGTCGATTTGAGGCCGAACACGCCGCAGAAATGCGCCGGGCTGCGGATCGAGCTGCCGATATCGCTCCCGGCATCGAGCCCGGTGAGGCCCGCCGCCATCGCCGCCGCCGATCCGCCCGATGAGCCCCCGGGCGTGCGCGACAGATCCCAGGGATTGTTAGTCGTGCCATAGATCGCGTTGTAGCTCTGGTTGTCGCCGAGCATCAGCGGCACGTTGGTCTTGCCGAACAGGACGACGCCTGCCTTCTTGAGCCGCTCCACTGCGAGCGCGCTCGTGGTGGTGACGTTGTCCTTGAGCTTCGGATCGCCCCAGGTGGTCGGCGAGCCGGCGACGTTGTAGCTCTCCTTGATCGTCATGGGGACGCCATGCAGCGGGCCCCATATCTCGCCATTGTCGAGGGCAGCATCCGCTGCGCGGGCGTGTTCGCGTGCGCCTGCGGCATCGAGCCAGACGATGGCATTGAGGCGCGGATTGTATGTCTCGACGCGCGCGAGGAAATGGTCCAGCGCATCGATCGCGCTCACCTTGCGCTCACGGATGAGCCGCGCAATCTCGGCGGCCGACTTGAAGTGCAGATTCATCGCTGACGCTCCAGGTGAACGGAACCAGGCAAGAAACGACTTGAAGCAATTTCGCATCGATAAAATTTCACGGATCAAAAAAGCACTTTGAGTCGCGATATTTTCGGACAGATCGAAAGCGGCCGCAATGCGTCGGAGCGGCGCCATTCGCTTGCGCTCGTTGCGCCCGCGAGGTCGGCGGCTTCGCCCCGAGTTGTCGATATCCACCGAAGAGGGCAACGAGGATTGCAGCCCATACGCGTGCGGCGATACAACTTTTCGACAAAAGACGTGATTCGCCGCAACGCGGGTGACCGGCCATTTCCTCCTCGGGAGGCCCATGAAGACGACGATTTCGATGCGCGCCGGCAGCGTGCCTCTTGCCGCGCGCGCATGGCGGCGAGGCCGGTTCGCGCAAAGTCTGTTCGCGAAAGGTCTGTTCCCAATCGTCGCAAGAGCCATCGCGATCGCGGCGGTGATCGGCACGCCGATCTGCATTCCGCATCCGGCTGCGGCGCAGTTCACCCAGCAAGGCGCGAAGCTGGTCGGCACCGGTGCGATCGGATCGGTGGTCGATCAAGCGAATTCGGTCGCCGTCTCGGCCGATGGCAATACCGTCATCTTGGGTGGAAGTGGCGACAACTCGCAACTCGGCGCGGCGTGGGTGTTCACGCGCAGCAACGGCGTCTGGACCCAGCAGGGCAGCAAGCTGGTCGGCGCCGGCGCGGTCGGGACGGAGGTCTTTCAAGGTGCCGCGGTCGCCCTTTCTGCCGACGGCAATACTGCCATCGTGGGCGGACCTGACGACAACTCGGGGGTCGGCGCGGCCTGGGTCTTCACGCGCAGCAACGGCGTGTGGACCCAGCAAGGCAATAAGCTCACGGGCACCGGCGCGATCGCGCAAGCCGGACAAGGTCTTTCCGTCGCGCTTTCCGGCGACGGCAACACCGCGATCATAGGCGGGCCCAGCGACAACTCTACCGTCGGTGCGGCCTGGGTCTTCACGCGCAGCAACGGCGTCTGGAGCCAGCAAGGCGACAAGCTCACCGGGACCGGCGGGGTCGATCCATCCGTAAGGCTTTTCCGTCGCCCTTTCTGCCGACGGCAATACCGCAATCGTGGGAGGACCCAATGACAACGGTTACGCCGGCGCGGCCTGGGTCTTCACCCGCAGCAACGGCATATGGACTCAGCAGGGCAGCAAGCTGGTCGGCGCCGACGCAGTCTGGTCGGAAATCTACCAAGGTTGGTCGGTCGCCATTTCTGCCGATGGCAATACGGCGGTCATTGGTGGCCCCGGTGACGACGCATTCGTCGGCGCGGCCTGGGTCTTCGCGCGCAGCAACGGCGTGTGGGCCCAGCAAGGCAACAAGGTGGTCGGGAGCGGCGCAATTGGTGGTGGGGATAAGAGCGTCGGGAGCGGCGCAATCGCGGGGTCCGAACAAGGCTCATCCGTCGCCCTGTCCGCTGACGGCAACACCGCCATCGTGGGCGGGATTGGCGACGACGCCTTCATCGGCGCGGCCTGGATCTTCAGGCGCAGCAACGGCGTCTGGACCCAGCAAGGCAACAAGCTGGTCGGCAGCGGCGCGGTCGGCCAGTCGGAGCAGGGCAACTCGGTCGCCCTGTCCGCCGACGGCACCACCGCAATCATGGGCGGCGATCTCGACAACGCGGATGTCGGTGCGGCGTGGGTCTTCGTCGCGCCCGCAAGGCCGCTGCGGACCAATACCCATGACTTCGACGGCGACGGCTCGAGCGACATCGCCTGGCGCGACGACCTCGGCGATGCCGCGATCTGGCTGATGAACGGCGCGGCCGTTTTGTCGAGCGGCGGAATCGGTACGGTGCCCAACAGCTGGTCGATCGTCGCGCAGCGCGACTTCGACGGCGACGGCAAGACCGATCTCCTGTGGCGCGACACGAACGGCAACACCGCAATCTGGTTCATGCATGGCGCGGAGGTCGGGTCCGCATCGGGTCTCGGCAACATACCGACAGCTTGGTCGGTGCTGGGCGCCGGCGACTTCAACGGGGATGGACTGGGCGACATCCTCTGGCGGGACGACAGCGGCAATCTCGCGGTCTGGCTCATGGCCGGCGCGTCGCTACTGTCATCCGCGGGGATCGGCAATGTGCCTCTCGCGTGGTCCATCGCAGGCACCGGCGATTTCAATGGCGACGGCAAGACCGATCTCCTGTGGCACGACACGAATGGCAACACCGTAATCTGGTTCATGGACGGACTGCAGGCGTCGTCGTCCGCAGGCGTGGGCAACATCGCGACGAGACTGGTCGATCGTCGGCACCGGCGACTTCAACGGCGACGGCATGAGTGACATCGTCTGGCGCGACGCGCTCGGCAACACGGCGATATGGCTGATGAACGGCGCGGCTGTCTCGTCGGCCGACGGCCTCGGCAACGTGCCGACCACGTGGTCGGTCGCCGACACCGGCGACTACGACGGCGACGGCAAAAGCGATCTCCTGTGGCGCGACAGTCTCGGCAACACGGCGATCTGGTTCATGAACGGCGTGGCCGTGTCGTCCGCGGGAAGCGTCGGCAACGTGCCGACCGCGTGGACGGTGCAATCCGCCAACACGGAGTGAAGGGACGCGCGTAGGGCCCAATCGTTTGATTGTGCCGCTGCGGCTCAGCTGCCATCGCCGTTCGCCGGTCCTGCCCTTCGGGCTACGGGCCAGGACCACAGTTTCCTCGGCTACCTGACATTCCGGCGACGGGCGGCGGGCCGAGATGGACTGATCGCCGTCTTTTCAAAGCCCACTCGTCGTTGGGTGTTCACGGTTGCCTGAAATACAGAGGGTTGATTTTGGGTTGCGGGTACGTTCGTACCCCGATACAACCTTTGATAGATGGTGGCGCTCGCAACACCGCGCCGTTTGACTGACTAACGCATTCTGGGGGGCCTCATGAAAATGATGAATTCGACGCGCGTCGGCGCTGTGCCATTTGCCGCGCGCACGTGGCGGCAAAGCCCGTCCTCCTTCGTCGTGCGAGTCGTCGCGTTCGCCGCGGTAATCGGCGCGCTGGCCTGCGCCCCGGATCCGGCGGCGGCGCAGTTCACTCAGCAAGGCCCGAAACTGGTCGGCAGCGGAGTGGTGGGATTATCCCAACAAGGTTCTTCCGCCTCCGTTTCGGCCGACGGCAACACCGCCATCATAGGCGCACCTGAGGACAACTCGAACGCCGGCGCGGCGTGGGTGTTCACTCGCACCAATGGAGAATGGACCCAGCAGGGCAGCAAACTAGTCGGCACGTGACGTGGCCGGTCCGGCCGTCGCAGGGTGCATCTCGGTCGCCCTTTCCGCCGACGGCAATACCGCCATCATCGGGGCGGCCATAACGACAACGCGGGATCGGCGCGGCATGGATCTTCACCCGCAGCAACGGCGTGTGGACCCAACAAGGCAGCAAGCTGGTCGGCAGCGGTGCGGTTGGGCCAGGGACCTATCAAGGTTACTTCCGTCGCTATTTCTGCCGACGGCAACACCGCGATCATCGGCGGACCTGGCGACAACGACCGCACCGGCGCGGCATGGGTCTTCACCCGCAGCAACGGGGTCTGGACCCAACAGGGCAACAAGCTGGTCGGCACCGGTGCGTTGGGCCTCGCGACCCTGCGCAGGCAGTTCCGTCGCGCTTTCCGCCGACGGCAACACCGCGATCATAGGTGGACCTCTTGACCCGGCGCGGCGTGGGTCTTCACGCGCAGCAACGGCGTCTGGACCCAGCAGGGCAGCAAGCTCGTCGGCAGCGATCGTGGTCGACTTCCCAGGCAAGGCCAGTCCGTCGCCCTTTCCGCCGACGGTAACACCGCCATCATTGGTGGACCTTGGACAACCTGTACTGTCGGCGCGGCCTGGGTCTTCACGCGCAGCAACGGGGTGTGGACCCAGCAGGGCAACAAGCTGGTCGGCACCGGCGCGGTTGGGCGGCAGATCAAGGCCAATCCGTCGCCCTTTCCGCCGACGGCAACACCGCCATTATCGGCGGGCTTTCGCGACAACACTGTTGTCGGTGCAGCATGGATATTCAGCGCAGCAACGGGGTGTGGACCCAGCAGGGCAGCAAGCTGGTCGGCACCGGCGCGGTCGGGCATTCCCGCCCTCCCAAGGCACTTCCGTCGCACTTGTCCGGCGACGGCGCAGCACCGCCATCGTGGGCGGGCCTATCGACAATCTACAAACGGCGCCGCCTGGGTCTTCACCGCGCCGAAGCCGCTCAAGCCCAACACCCACGACTTCAACGGCGACGGCATGAGCGACATCGCCTGGCGCGACATCCGCGGCAATACCGCGATCTGGCTGATGAACGGTGCGGCCATTCTGTCGTCGGCCGAGATCGGCGTGGTGCCCGACAGCTGGTCGATCGTCGGGCAGCGCGACTTCGATGGCGACGGCAAGGCCGATCTGCTTGTGGCGCGACACCGGCGGCAACACGGCGATCTGGTTCATGAACGGCGTGCAGATTGCGTCGACGGCAGGTGTCGGCAATCTGGCGACAACCTGGTCGGTGGTCGGCACCGGCGACTTCAACGGAGACGGATTGGGCGACATCATCTGGCGGGACAGCGGCGGCAATCTCGTGGTCTGGCTGATGAACGGCGCCACGGTTTCATCGTCCGGCGGGATCGGCAGTGTGCCTTCGACGTGGTCGATCGCCGGCACCGGCGACTTCGATGGGGACGGCAAGACCGATCTGCTGTGGCGCGACACCGGCGGCGACACGGCGATCTGGTTCATGAGCGGCGTGCAGGTGGCATCGTCAGCAAGTGTCGGGAACGTCGCAACGAGCCTGGTCGATCATCGGCACCGGCGACTTCGACGGCGACGGCATGAGCGACATCGTCTGGCGCGACACGCTCGGCAACACCTCGATCTGGCTCATGAACGGCGCCGCGGTGGCGTCGGCCGGCGGGCTCGGCAACGTGCCGACCACGTGGTCGATCGTGCTGACCGGCGACTATGACGGCGACGGCAAGAGCGATCTCCTGTGGCGCGACACCGGCGGCAACACGCGCGATCTGGTTCATGAACGGCGTGTCCATATCGTCCGCGGGAGGCATCGGCAACGTACCGACAGGCTGGGTGCCGTGGGCGGTGCAATCGGCCAACGCCGAGTGAGGGCGGTGAGGCGAGGGCGTCGTCGCTCGAGTGCGCCGCTGCGGTGACGGGTGGCGCAATGCGCTTTCGCCCATTGCGCTGTTTCCTCGCTCTCGACGCACGGCGTGTTTCCACCGAGCCCTCGCCGCGCTACGCTCGCGAAAGGCCCAGGGGATCGAGCATGCGTGAGCGCAAGCACCGGTCAGGGATGGCCGACAACCAAGGGCTTCGAAATGCCCCATCGGGAGGAACGCATGCGTGTATTCGGAATGGGCGCACTCGCGCTGACGCTTTCGGTCGGGGTCGCCTACGGACAAGCCGGCGGGGCCGCGTCGCCGGTCGCCGCGCCCACGGGCAAGGCCGGCTATTTCGCCAATTCCGACATCCAGAACATCTGGAAGGATCTGGAGGCGCGGCAGGTGCTCAACAAGCGCGTGCTCGAAGGCGGCACACACAGCATCAACGTCCGCATCGTCACGCCGAAGGATGCGCCCCTCGCGCATGCCAATTCGCTCGATATCTGGCTGGTCCAGGCCGGCAGCGCGACTGCCGTCACTGGAGGCGAGCTTCTCGATGCGAAGAAGCGGCCGAACTCGGACGACGTCGCAGGAAGCGCGATCAAGGGCGGAACGGAGCAGCCTCTCAAGCCGGGCGATGTGCTCTATGTGCCGCCCGGCGTGCCGCACGGCTTCAAGGACATCGCCGGTTTCCGCGCTTTTCTGGTCCGCATCGATACGAAATAGGCGAGCACGAAGCAGGCGAGCCGGGCTCCGGATCGGAGACTTCGCCATACCCGCCGACTGGGAACGATTCTGCGGGCGGGAATAGACCTGCGCACGGGATCGCGCGGCGCTGATCACTGCCACACGATGGTGGTGCCGCAGGAGTGCGACGTCGGGCGCGACATAAGGGGGGCGCCCCGTGCAACCGTGATCACAGCGGAGCACGCGGCCGCCCGCGGTCAAATCCACCTCGCCGTGCGGCCGCACTTGGCGGGCCTGCCGATTTGGGTTTTACTCTGCCTGCAAATAGGGCCAGACATCGGAGGTCATGCGGCCGGCCTGGGCGAGGCCTGACGGCACACGAGGCATGTACGAAACCGCCGACAACACCCCCAGTCCGCGCGTCTTGCCTTCGCGGGCGAGCATGCGATTTCGCGAGACAGCCGAAGCCGTCGAAGCGCGCAGCCTGATCGTCTGGGCCGAGCACTGCACGGAATGCGCTTACCCTTCGTGCTATTCGACCTGCGAGTTTTATTCGCCGCGCCGCGACAAGAATTGCCGCCGCTTCGCCACCGGCATCACGCAATGGCGCGACGGCATGACGACGCTCGGGCAGGTCCAATTCAAGAAATGGGCGAAGCTCGAGGGCATGGGGCCGGTTGCGATCGTGTCGAGCGGCCGTGCCGCTTTCAGCGAAAGCGTCGATCGTCTCGCGTCGTCGGCGATCACGCGCGTCGGCCCGGACCTCATCTACAATGAGCTCGCACGCAACTGGAACCGGCTCAAAAAGGGGATGAGCTCGAGCGCGGCGAAACGCGCATTCTCCGGATTCATGCTCGAGGCGTTCTCGCCGACGCCGCCGCCCTACGCGCTGCTTTTCACGATCCTGCCGCTCGGACCCGACGAGAACGAGAGCTTCCAATGCCGTATGCCGATCGGCCGGGGCTACAATCGCATGTTCGTTTCCCTCGCGGAGATTACCGCCCGGGTCGACCTCGACCGCCCGTTCCTCATTCAAATCGAGCCTATCGGTGAATTCGAGGGACACGAGCTGGTGTTCGGCCTGATGGATTTCGTTCGGCTCAAGCCCGACAGTGCCATTCGACATCGCATTCTCGGCGAGCTCGATGACGGGCAAAGCGCGGATCGTTCCGCGCGCAAATCCCAGAAGCTCGTGAAGTGCGTGGTCTGGGACCTCGACGACACGCTTTGGCGCGGCACCCTCGCCGAAGACGGAGCAGCTGCGCTCACCGTCGATCCCCTGGTGCTGTCCACCATCAAGGAGCTCGACCGTCGCGGCATCCTGCAATCGGCCGCCTCGAAAAACGATCCCGAACCGGCGCTCGCGGCGCTCGTTCGCACTCGGAGTTCGCGATTACCTTCTGTTTCCGCAGATCGGCTGGGGCCCGAAGAGCCAATCGGTCGCCCGCATCGCCGAACTGCTCGACATCGGCCTCGACACGTTCATTTTCGTGGACGATCAGCCGTTCGAGCGCGGCGAGGTTGGAGAGACGCTGCCTGATGTGACCGTCATGTCCGCGCTCGAGATCGAAAGCCTGCTGTCGCATCCCCGTCTCGACGTTCCGGCCACGGCCGAAAGCGCGAAACGTCGCGCGATGTACCAGACCGAGGAGCGTCGCCTTGCGACGTTCGAGGATTCGGGAACGGACTATCTCACCTTCCTGCGCGGCTGCTTCATTCGGCTCCAAATCGATCCGCTCTCGCCTGCGAGCCAGGAGCGCGCCTACGAGCTCTCGCAACGAACGAACCAGCTCAACGTTTCGGGCACGCGTTATTCGCGGGACGACATTGCCGCGCTGATGTCCGGCGAAGCAGGGACCGACACCTTCATGCTGAGCTGCAGCGACCGGTTCGGAGACTACGGCATCATCGGCATGTGCGTGCTCGATCGCCGGCGGGCGCGGGTGCAAGCCTTCATGATGAGCTGCCGCGTGCAGCGAAAGCGCGTCGAGCAGGCCTTCTTCTCCTGGCTCGTCGCGCGGCTCGAGGCGCGCGGGGAGCACGATGTGATCGAGGTCGATTACCAGAAGACCGAGCGCAACGGGGCGATCGTGAAGATGCTCGGGGAGATCGGCTTCGACCTTCACATGGAGTCGCCGGACAGAGGCCTCTTCACGCGCAGGCTCGATGCGCCGTTCGTCGAGGACGACGTCGTCGAGATCGTGGACGATACCGCCAAGCCCGAGCCGCGCCGCGGGCCGACCGCGGCGCTCCCCGATCGATCGGGCACCGCATGACGGTGTCCACGCGCGAGCTCGGCGAAACGATTGTCATCGCAGCGCGTCGGCTGCGGAGTTGCAGGTTCGCTTAGTCGCGCGGTGCGGCGAACATGTTTCCGGGCCTCACCGTCATTCCCTCGGGGACTTGGGCCGTCAATCGGGCGCAGGAGGCTGGCTGCACCTATTGCGCGGCTGGCTGAGACCCGCCGCTCGTCAGGCGGCCGTCCCAGCGTTCCGTGGGCGCCCCGAGGACCTGCTCCGCCCAGTTCCGCACGACATCGCCGTTGAGGAACTCGAGCACGGCCTGCTCCTGCAAGGCCGGCTCATTTCCGGCGATGACGGTGGCGACGATCACGTCGCACTTGTCGTTGAAGGCGAGCGACAGCGCCGATTTCGCCGACCCGCCGCGGACCTTGTAGCTGCGGCTGCGGCCCTTCATCCACTGCACGGTGATCGGGCGGCCGGAGGTGAGGGCCGATTTCTCGCTGCCGACGAGGTCCATGTCGCCGACGCGATCGAGCTCCTCGTCGTCGGCGACGCCGGTCTGGCAATTGCAGAAACCGATCTTCGGCCGCAGATAGACGATCGACCTCGACCCCGCAGTCCGCCGCCTTGCATTGATAGGCCCACCCCTGGCCCCACTGGTCGATGGGGAACGGCCACGCGGCCTCGGTCCAGACCGCCTCGCGTCCGGCCGGGGCAGGGGCCGGCTTTGCGGACCGGTACATCGCATAGCCTCCGATCCCGGCAACGAGCACGGCGGCAGCGGCGGCTGCGATCCATTTCCTCATGACGGCTTTCCGGCTCCTGCCTGCACTGTGGGAAAGCAGAAGCATAAAACAAGACGCTCCCCAATTCTGATCGAACTGGAGAGCGCCCTGAATTCCTCGAGGTCGGCCCGACCTGCGCTCACCACCAGCTGGGTTTCGGCTCCGGCGGATACACCGGCTTTGCCGGAAGGAAGCCGTTCCGGTTCGGCATCTGGACCTTCGGCAGGCTCTGGGCGTCCATGACGTCGGCCTCCTGGATGATGCCGTTCCGGTAGAGCAGGAACGCCGTCAGCGCGTAGACCTCGTCATGGGTGAGCGAGCCCGGCTTCGGCACCGGCATCGCGCGGTTGATGTAGTCCCACGCGATCGTCGCATACGGATAGTAGGCGACGCTGTCCTTGTCGTTATCCTTGAAAGGACCGAGAAATGGCTTGCCGGGGCTGCCCAGCACCAAGCGCCGGAGCACCCCGCTTTGCCCATTCTTGCCGTGGCAGACTTCACACCGCTGGGCGAAGATCACCGCGCCTTCCTTAGCGCTGCCATGTCCAGCAGGAAGTTGCTGTCCTTCCGGGCCGATCATGAAGTCGAACTTCTGGATTTCGTCCTGACTCAGCGGTGTCCCGACGTTGTAGGCCGGCGACTGGGCGAGCCCGAGAGCCGGGGCTGCCAGGATCATCGCCGATGCAAGCAGACTAACCGAACATCGCATCGTGCACACTCCCGTCGCGGGCCACGAACCAAGGCTGCATGGCATTGAAATGAATGGCACGGTGCGGTTTGGCGAGCTCCGCCTCGGAGATGCCCCAGTGCGCAAAGAGCTCGGCTCGCGAGGGCTGAACATCACCCGTTTCATCGGTGCAGCGAGACAGGAGCACTGCCTCCCCACCGTCCCATGCCCAGTCGAACGTGAACCGGGTGTGCGCCTTCGTGTGCACCGGCGTCTGAATCCTGGCTTCTTTCCAAGTCTTGCCGCCGTCGGTCGATACGTCGACCTTGGCGACCTTGCCGGCGCCGGACCAGGCCAAGCCGGTAATCTGGACATATCCCTTGCCGGGTATTGCCAGTCCCGCTGAAGGCCGCGTAATCACCGATTTCGGCCCCCACTCGAAATGATACCAGCGCGCTTTCTCTCCGATGTCAGCCCGCACCACGGAATGATTCATGCTCTCATTCCAGGTGTGATAGGGCTCGTCGGTCACCTTGATGTGGCTCAGGTACTTGACGTTGTGGGGCCCTTCCCAGCCGGGAACGATCATCCGGATCGGGTAGCCCTGCTCGACGCGCACCGGCTCGCCATTCTGGCTGTACGCGACCATGCAGTCGTCCATGGCCTTTGCCAGCGGAACGGTGTGACTGAACTTGCAGGGGTCCGCCCCTTCATAGACAAGCCAACTCGCCTTTTCTTTCACACCGGCCATGTTCAGCAACGCGGACAGCGGCACTCCGGTCCATTCGCTGCAACTCGCCATGCCGTGAACGAACTGGACAGGCAACCCCATGTTGGCATTGCCCTGGTTATGGATCATCGGAGAGCTGTTGGCGTGGCACTCCACGAAATGAACGCGGGAGACTGAAGGCAACCGCTTCAAATCTTCCATGCTGAAACTCAAAGGACGGTCGACGAGGCCGTGGATCGTGAGGCGATGGTGCGCCTCATCGATCTCCGGGAAGTGGGACGCGTGATACTGCACGAAGTGAAGCCGGGCCGGCGTGATGATTCCGCCGTAATCCTGAAGCGGGGTGTAGTAGGTGATGTGATCGACGGACATTCTCGCGCCGCGGCGCAAGAGATCGCCGTGGTGGGCGTCCTGAGCCGGTCCTTCGAACTTGGCCGGTCCTTGGGCCGGCGCCGCCGACTGGCCCTTCGCGGCCCATTCTGCGCCGACGCCCGCTCCTGCGGCCACTCCCGTCAACGCCGCAGCCTGTTTGAGGAACCGCCTTCGGCCAGACCCGGTGGAATCCATGACTGCCTCCCAAGAACCAGATTTTGAGCTTTGCATCGGCCGAAAATCATGACCGATTTGGTGTCCAGTGTTTCGTGAAATCATCGGTGTGTCAACGCAGGGAGCCCGATGAAACCTCGGTTCCTTAATGGTCGGCGATACCACCGCCGCCTGCACGAGCGCAGGATTGATGGGTGATTTCCCCGGTCACAGGCCGGCGAGGTAACGTGCGATCGCGTCCCGTTCGTCGGGCGAAATCGCCTCCATCATTCGCATCATCTCTGCGTTGTTGGTCCGTTTACCTTCGGCATAGCCGCGCATCGCGTCGACCAGATATTCGTATTTCTGGCCGGCGAGCCGCGGCGCCGGCAGGCCGCCGACGAAATTCTGCTGATGACAGGCCTGGCACACTGCCAGCATGGCGGGCGGTGATGGGCCGGCGACGGTGCTGGCGGTTTTTGCCGGCCAGCTCTTTTTCGCGAAATAGCTCGCCGCGGCCTGCAGCTCCGGCTGAGTGAGGGCCGTCGCCATCCACCTCATGACCTCGGAGGTGCGGGCGTCGCTGTGAAAGTCATGCAGCTGCTTGGTGAGATAGTTTTCCTGCTGACCCCAGATGATCGGCGTCTCGGCGTTGTGGGGAACACCGTTCCCGCCGTGGCATGTGTTGCAAACCAGCAACTTGGCGCCGAGGAAGGCTTGCGCCTCTGCGGCGTTTCCCGGGGTGGGCACTGCGGCCACCTCCTCGACGGCATTCGCCGGGATGGCCAGGACGGCGAGAGCAACGAGAACACCGAAAACAGTCGGAAGGCGGTTGTTGATCATGTCTGCGCTGCCATTGTTCGAGTGCTGCGTTTTCGAGTGCTTCGATACGGCGCGATCAAGCCGCTAAAACATGCCGCAGTCGTGCCTGAGGCGCAAGATGAGGCGGACTATGGATCGTTGTGCACCGCGGCGGAAATTCGAGGTGCCGTTTCGCGGGAACGACGCTTCCTAAATTCCCCCCGTCGATTGCGATGCTGCCCGCAACACCGCGCGGACGATCCGGTTATGGGCACCGCAGCGGCACAAGTTGCCGGCGAGGCCCACCCGCACTTCGGCCTCGCTCGGCTGCGGTTTCTGGTCGAGCAGCGCTTTGGCGAGCATGATCATGCCGGGAATACAGTAGCCGCACTGCACCGCCTGCTCGGCAATAAAGGCGGACTGCAGGGGATGCGGGCGATCGAGAGTGCCGAGGCCTTCGAGCGTGGTGATCTCCGATTGCCCGAGTGCGCTGATCGGCGTCTCACAGGAGCGAATCGGGGCGCCGTCGACGAGCACCGTGCAGGCACCGCATTGGCCGAGCCCGCAGCCGAACTTCGCAGCAACGAGACCGAGATCGTTGCGCAGCACATAGAGCAACGGCGTGTCCGGCTCGGCCGCCACATCGTGCACCGTGCCGTTGACCTTCAGGCTGACAGCCATGACGCAAGTCTCCGCTCGAAGCAGCGGCCGCATCTTGCTCCGGCTTTGGCGCGCCGTCGAGGTCGCCGATGCCGCGGGTTCGGCGAGGGAAATACACGCCGACCGCGAGGCAGGGGCGGCCGCCGATGCCGCCGCCATCGCGGTCGCCGAAGCGGCACCCTCGACGAATCGAAACGAGGCGACGCGTGTCGCATTCGAATGCCGTCTGCGCTATCAATGGAGACAATTAAAAACGGGAGGAATACATGCCGGATCGTCACGCCGTTCGCGTCCTGCTCTCGTGCGCCGCTTTCATGCTTGCGGCTCCCGCCATCGCCGCCGAGGTCACGCCGGCCCGGCTCGTCAATCCGGAGCCGGGCAACTGGCTCATGAATCACCGCACCTATGACGCGCAACGCTATGCGCCGCTCGACAAGATCAACACCGGCAATGTGAAGAACCTCAAGCTCGCCTATTCGGTGGCGATCGGCGGCGCCGCGATCAACGAAAATCTGGAATCGACCCCGCTCGCCGAGGACGGCTTTCTCTACGTCGTGGATCTCTGGGGCATCGTCTACAAGATCGATGCCCGTGCCGGCGACCTCGCCCGCGTGATGTGGCGCATGGACCCTAAGCAGGAGAAAGCGCCCGACGCCAATCGCGGCGTTGCCCTATGGGGCAATTTCGTCATTTCCATCGCCAATCATCCGCCCCGCCTCATCGCCACCAACAAGGAGACGGGGCAGGTCGTCTGGCAAACCAACCTGTCCGACGGCCAGAACGCGCTGCAGTTCACGGCGGCGCCGCTGCCGGTCAAGGACAAGATCATCGTCGGCGCGTCCGGCGGCGACAACGGCGTGCGCGATTTCATCCTTGCCGCCGATGCTGCGACGGGGAAGGTGCTGTGGCGGCAATACGTGATCCCGGCGCCGGGGGAACCCGGCTCCGACACCTGGAAGGACAAGAACAACGCCTGGCGCACCGGTGGCGGCGCCATGTGGGTCACCGGCTCTTATGATCCCGATACCAACCAGGTGCTGTGGGGCACCGGGAATCCGGTGCCGTGGTCCGATCCCTATTACCGGCCCGGCGACAACCTCTTCACCAACAGCCTGATCTCGTGGGACCCCGACACCGGCAAGATGAACTGGTACCACCAGTACACGCCGGGCGACATGTGGGACTATGACGAGGAAGGCTCGCACATCCTGATTGACGCCAATGTCGGCGGGCAGATGCGCAAGATCGTCGCCCACGCGGCGCGCAACGGCTTCCTCTACAGCTTCGAGCGCGCCAACGGCCAGACCGTGCTGGCGAAGCCTTACGTGCCGAGCGTCAACTGGACCGCCGGCATCGACCAGAAGACCGGCAAGCCGGTCGACTATGATCCCAACCGCGACATCCAGGTCTATTCGGGCCAGGCGAACTACACCCTGGAGCAGCCTACCAAGCGGATGTGCCCGGCGATGACCGGCGGCAACAATTATTTCCCGCCGTCGTACAGCCGACGCACCGGGCTCCTCTACATCCCGGCCTACACCATGTGCAACGACATGACCCTCGACCAGGACTCGATCAAGCGGGGCGTCTATTTCGCACGCCCGTGGAAGTACACCGAGCGCAGCGAGTCCGACATGGTGATGGCCGATCCGACGACAGGAGAGGTGAAGAAGCGCGCGCACTCGGTGTATCCGAACGCCAGCGGCACCCTGACGACCGCCGGTGGCCTTGTCTTCACCGCCTTCATGGACGGCAGCATCGTCGCCTATGACGACACGACGCTCGACCAGGTCTGGAAGTTCAACGTCGGGACGGGCTTCAACGCGCCGCCCATGAGCTTCGAGGCCGGCGGCAAGCAGTACATCGCGATCCTCTCCGGGATCAGCAACATCAGCAAAGGGCGCCTGGCTCTGACGCCCGAGTTGCGCGACCAGCGCAACCAGACGATGCTGTTCGTGTTCGGACTGTAGGAGGGCAGGGGAGGGCAAGGCCCACGGCGAGGCTCGGAGGGCCCTGCGCACCATGACCCGACAGAAATCCGTAACTTGGGCGCTGGCGGGACTGGCCGGCGCCATCTCTATCGCGACCGTCGCGCTCGCCGGAAATGCCACGCTCAACATCGTGATGGTGCTCGACGGACTGCGGCCCGATTCGATCACGGCGGAGGAAACGCCCAATCTGTGGCGGCTGCGCCAGGACGGCGTCAACTTTGCAAACAGCCACTCCGTTTTTCCAACCGTGACCCGCACCAATGCGACGGCGATCGCGACCGGCACCTATCCCGAGCGCAACGGCATGTTCGGCAACACGCTCTATGTGCGCGAGGTCGATCCGAACCATGCCTTCGGGAACGACGACCACAAAAATCTGCTTCGTCTCGAGGAGGCCACCGGCGGCGGCATGGTGCTCGTCCCGAGCCTTGCCGAAATCCTCGCCCAACGCGGCAAGACGCTCGCGGTGGTGAGCTCCGGCACTACGGGGAGCGCGCTTCTCGTCGATCCGCGCGCGCCGAAGGGTGTCGGGGTGCTCGTCAATGCCTACTGGGAGCCCGGCAAGCGCGTCGCCTTCCCCGATGCGGCGAACGCGGCGATCCTCAGGAGGTTTCCGCCGGCACCGGAGAAGGGCGGCAGCGTCGACGCCTACAGCGCGCAGGTTTCGTGGACGCAGCGCGTGCTGCGGGATTACGTGCTCACCGACCTCAAGCCCGACGTCGTCGTCAACTGGCTCGCCGAGCCCGACCACCTCCAGCATGCCATCGGCGCCGGCTCGCCGCAGGCGCGCGACGCTATCCGCAACGATGACCGCGAGGTTGGCCTCCTTCTCGAGCGCCTGCGCGAGCTCGGACTCGCGGAGAAGACCAACATCATCGTGGTGTCGGACCATGGCTTCGGGCACAGCGCGTTCGGTGTCGACGTGACCGCCGAGCTCATCAAGGCCGGCCTCAAGGCCGGACCCGACTCCGATGACGTGGTGGTCGCGAGCAGCGGCCAGACGATCTTGCTTTACGTGCACGAGCGCAACGCCGAGCGGATCGCGGCCGTCGTGCGCTTCCTGCAGCGGCAGCCCTGGGCCGGCGTGTTGTTCACCGCCGCACCATCCGGCGAGAGCGCGCCGGCCAAGGGGAGGGAGGCCGGCACGTTTTCGCTCGAGCTCGTCCACATGGCGAACGCCGCGCGCGGGCCGGATATCGTCTTCACCTTCCCGTGGAGCTCGGCTCGCGGTCCATTCGGCCTGCAGGGCACCGATTACACCGATGCGAGGGCGACCGGGCCGCTCGCCGGCACGGCCGGCAATCACGGCAGCATGAGCCCGTGGGTCGTGCACAACACATTCCTCGCCTGGGGTCCCGACTTCAAGCGCGGCGTCACCGTGCGCACGCCGGCGAGCAACGTCGACCTTGCGCCGACGCTGCTGGCGCTGATGAACCTCGACAAGGATGGGCCGGACCGCTTCGACGGCCGCGTGCTGCGCGAAGCCCTCGCCGACGGCCCCGACGAGGAGCAGGTGCCGATCGAGGTCCGGACCTATTTCGTCGAGACGGCAGACGGTAGCTACCGCGCCGCGATCCAGGTCACGGACCTGGAGCACCAGCGCTACGTCGACAAGAGCTGGCGGGTGCGGTGAACGGGCGGGCGTGACGTCGCGTTGGGCGCTCGACGACGCTCAGCGCAGTCACCCATATAATTTTGATCATATTTTGTGTTCGTATTTACTCAACAACTGACGAGCCGGAGGATGTTTCGGAAGGAGTTTCTTGCGATCCGTTGTTGCCCGAACGCCGCGAAGTCCGTTCGCCTCGAAGACCCAGCAGCCCGGGTGAAGGCGGTCAGAGTCCACTTGCACGCGTCCGGTTCAGATCGATTTCATGCCTCACAATATCATCGGCGGCGAGCACGGCCTGATCGCTTTCGTCGTCATCTTCGGCAGCGGGATGCTCGGGCTCCTGGTCAGCAGGATACTGCCAAAGCATCATACGGCTGATGCGACGCAGGCGATCGTACAAACCACGATGGGAACGATCTCCCTACTGGCGGCGCTTGTGCTCGGTCTGTTGGTTGCCACGGCCAAGGGAAAATTCGACACCGTGAGCACTCAAGTCGAGCAGTTGGCCGGCAACCTGATGCTGCTCGATCACGAACTGCGCAAGTACGGCGCCGACACCGCGGACTCCCGCGTGTTGCTGCGCCGCTATGCCGATGCGAAGATCAAGGCCGTGTGGCCACGACACGCCGCAGATCGTCCTAGGCTCGATGATCCGGAGGGGCTGCAACTGCTCGAAGCGTTCCAGCAGAACCTGCGAGGTCTTGCGCCGAAGACCGACACCCAGCGACTGATTCTAGCCGACGCCCTGCCCGTCACCGGCGATCTCGTGAAGATCACCTGGCGGCAGGTGGCGTTGGCGGCGAACAGATTTACCCATCCGTTTCTCATCATGACCCAGGTCTGGCTGGGCATGCTGTTCTTCAGTTGGGGGTTGTTTGCGCCGCGCAACGCAATCGTTATCGGCGCGATGCTGCTGGGCGCGGCATCGATCGCCTGCACCATTATTCTGGTGGAGGATTTCGATAATCCGTTCGAAGGTTTCGTCACGGTGTCTCCGGGCCCGATGCAGGAGGCTCTTGCCAAGCTCAACGCCCCCTGACGAAGGGCGTAGGATGGGTTGAGCCCTTGCGAAACCCATCATCTCTCCCCCGAACGCTCCCATCAGCCGCAAGATCTCCGCCGCCGAAGTTACGGCGATGGTTCGTCGTCGCGGCTGCCGCGAGGTGATGGGTTTCGCAAGGGCTCAACCCATCCTACCAGGTTCGAATATCCGCAAATGTCGTGCTCGCCTTGCTACCAAGCTTGGCTCCACGGCGGCTTCACCAAAACTAGCGGACGCGTGGTGGGAGGCGAGTTCGCTTGCGGCGGCCCATGAGCCGCCGTCCAAGGCTGGATCCGATATAGCGCGTAGGATGGGTTGGGCCTTTGCGAAACCCATCAATTCTTCTCGAACGCGGTCCTATGGCCGAGACTCACTCGACCACTTGGTCTGCGGTAGCGAGGAACTTGTCAGGGACCGACAGACTGAGTGCCTTGGCCGTCCTGAGATTGATCAGGAACTCATACTTCGTGGGCTGCTGCACGGGGAGATCGCCCGGGACGGCCCCACGCAAAATACTGTCGACATAGGCGGCCGCGCGTCGGTACAGATCGAGTGAATCGATGCCGTAAACCATCAAGCCGCCCTCGAGAGCAAAATAGCGAAATGGATAGACGACCGGCACTTTGTACTCGGCCGCGGCTGCGATGATCCCCGATCGATTGGCGACCGTGAAAGTGTCCGGCGGGACAATCAATGCACCGTTTCCGGCATACGCCCGAACCACTTGCTCGAAATCGGATGTGTCGCGAACATGAGCTGTCGTGACCGTTACCCCGAAGAACGCCGCCGCAGCCTCAACCGAGCGAACATAGATATCGGCATAGGGTGCCGTCGTGGGGTTGAAGAAGACTCCGACATTTGTGACGTGCGGCGCTATGCCTTTGAGCAACTCGAGCCATTTTCCTCCGAGCGAGAACTCGGAACTTGAGAACCCCGTAATGTTTCCGCCCGGATGGGCGATGGAGGTAACAAAGCCCGAGCCAACCGGGTCGTCGACAACGGCGAAAACGATTGGCAGTGTCCGGGTTTCGCGTTGGAGTGCGGCGAGTACCGCCGGGCCATTCGCGAAGAGAACATCGGGCCTCGATTGGGCCAACTCGACCGCAAATTTTCGCATGAGCTCAGGATCACTTCCCGTCCAGCGATAGTTGAACTGGATGTTGCGGCCTTCCACCCAGCCAAGCCGTTGCATCTCTTGCTGCAACGCGTTGGCCCGCGGTGGCCCAGCGGGATCCGTGGCGAAAAATGACATCAGGGCGCCGACCCGTCGAATACGATCGGCTTGCTGCGCCCGCGCCGCAAGCGGCCACCCTACGGCGCCGCCGAGCAGTGCGATAAACTCACGCCGTTTCAGCCGACCAAAATACATCGGGTTGTCCGCAGGCCTCGGAAGGAGTTTAGCGCGTGGGCCGCAATAAGCGAATCGCATTACGCTACGCCATTCGCCGGCGGCAATATACGCCGTGCGTCTGACCATCTACGTCGTGCGCGGAAGCCCAATAAAAAAATGCGGACGGCCAGCGTTCGCCGGCCGTCCGCCATCACGCCATCGGCACCTTACTGGTCAAGCACCTCGATGTAGCCGAGATGGCTCGAGGTATCGCCGGACCACCAGATGCGGTTCGGGTTGGACGGGTCGATCTCGATCCGCCGCGCGTCCGACTCGATGATCGGCAGCGAGTACTCGGTCCAGGTTTCCGTCTTCGGGTTGAAGCGGGCGATCTTGTCCGCTGTCTGCTCGGTCAGCCAGATAACCTTGTTCTTTGCATCGGTGACCGCGTGATAGGCGCCGTTGTTCGGGGTCGGCGGATCGTAGAACGTCATCTTGCCGGTCTTCTGATCGACCTTCACGAGCTTGCTGGTCTGGTGGAAGCCGACCCAGATGTTGCCTTCCCAGTCCGTGCCCATACGGCGCGGCACGTCGATTCCCGGGGTCGGGAACTCGTCGATCTTGCCCGTCTCGGGGTCGAGTCGGCCGAGCTTGTTCGCTTCACGCTCGGCGAACCACACCCGTCCGTCGCCGGCGACGTCGATGCCGTAGGCGCCCGGATACTGCTTGGTTTCGATCCAGTGCGGGATGTCGTAGGCGGTGAACTGCTTGGTCTCCGTGTTCAATCCGATGACGCGGGTGCCGGCGGTCGACCACACCATCTTTCCGTTCGGGTCGGGCCGCAGGAAGTTGCCGGTCATCTGGAACCTGAACTCGGCCGGCGCCTGGAACGAGGTGAACTGCTGATATTTGGTGTCGAACTGCAGCCAGCGGCGATTGCCGCCGACTTCGGTCATCCAGATCGTGTCTCCGCTGCCGCGCGCCGGTGGACCCATGTGAGCGAGCGTGCCGATCTTCCCCGTTCCCGGGGGCGGGCTGATCTCGGTGAACTCATAGGTCTTCGGATCGAACCGTCCGAGCTTGTACTGGTTGAGCTCGTTCACCCAGGCGATGCCCTGAGAATCGACGGTGACGTCGTGAAGGGCCGAGTCCGAATTCGGCACGGCAAAATCGACGGCGATATATTTGGCGGCGGCGCCCTGCAGGGCCGTTCGCGACAGGCGGCCGTTGGGGTCGGGCTTCGGCACGGTGTCAGAGAAATTCTTCGCCAGATAATCGACGACGGTCTTCTGTTCCGCATCGGTCAGATCGACCGCCCCGCGCTTCTCATGGATACGCTCGCGCATCCAGGTGATCTTCTTCTCCCAATTGTCGTGGGTCCACCGCATCTGGGTCAGCCGGTGGAGGAAGTGGCACTGGCCGCACTTCGCTTCGACGATCTCCTTGCCTGCACCTTCCGGCAGGTTCGGCGGCTGCAGCTCGTGATCGAGCTCGTTGCCGGCGACGCGTCCGGGACTGCGAATCCATCCGTTCGGGATCGCCCCGGCCTGGGCGTCCGTGAGCGCGACATCGGCGTTCGCGGGCTTTTCGCCCGACAACGTCACCGGCGTCGGCTTGCTCTGGAAGCCGTTGCCGATGCCCTGCACCGTGTAGCTGCCGGGCGGCAAGTTGTTGAGGGAGTAGCGGCCCTGGTCCTGGCTGATCACCATGAACGTCAGGCGCCGTTCGGGATTGAACAATTTGACATAGGCGCCGGGCAGCGCCTGCCCGGATGCCGTCTTGACCACGCCCTGGACGCTGCCGGCAAAGTCTGCCGCTTGGGTCGAGTGGACGGCGGCGAACGGTGCGACGGCTGCAATAACAGCTAGGATCTGCCTTCCTTGGCTGAACATCGTCTCTCCTCCTTCTGGCCGGACGTAATTTTTTTGGCTTTCGTCCAAGGTGGAGCATACACCGATTTCCAAGCGATCGAGCCCTCGGAACCGGATTTTTCAACCGAAACACGGCAGGCGGCCAAACCTGGCCGTTTCGGCGCCCTGCTTATAGATCGATCAACGGGCCGCGTCGCTCGTGCCGGCAGCTATCCGGCGCGCGAGCCTGTCCGCGGGAGCGTCTCATCGCGATTTGCGCTTCCGTCCGCTCCGACGCGTATCGCCGTAGTCGCGATAGAGGTCTGCGAAATCCTGGGCGAGCTCGTAGCACAGGAAGAGTTTATGCTTCTCCGGAATCCACGCTGCGTTGAGGTAACCGCAGCTCTGCGCTTCGACCGTGAACGGCTCGGGCCACGCGATGACGCTCGCCGCACGTTCCGCTATAGCCTCCAGCAACCCGACGGAGCGCAGGCCTTGGGCGACCACGTCGAGGTCGCCCGTGCCTTCGCCATAGACCACATCGACCTTCGTCTTCGGCTGGTCCGGCGCGCGCAAATGCGGCTTCAGCGCCGCGTCCCAGCTCCCCGATCCGTCGGCGAAATCCCCCGCACAGGTTTTCTGGCGATCCTTCGGAAGCTTCGTCTCGTCGGCGAGCGACTGGTATTTCGGATCGCCGCTGCCGACCATCAGGCAAACGATCTGATAGGCGCGCTGCTGATCGAGGCCGTGCTCGTCGTAGTAGGGCACCGAGTCTCCGCTCTTGGTGTCACGGCGATCGGTCATGAACCAGCCCTTCGCCGCCGCGTTGAGCACGCCGTCGGTGAAGTCGTTATTGAGTTTGATCAGCCGCGTGGCGGCGAATATGTCGGCGGCGTCCTCTTTTCTGCCGAGGACCGGAATTTTGAGCTGATCGGTGGCGGCATGGCCAAGCTCGTGAAGCATCGCGAACAGCGTGTTGCCGATGACGAACTCGGTGGCCGCCTGCAGATATTTCGGAGACAGCTTCTTGAATTTCGGATTCTTGGCGAGCTGTTGCGCAAAGGCGTCGACTTTCGCCTGCAGGCTCGTCGCTGCGGCGGGAGCAGGTTGCGCGTCTGCATGTCCGGCGGCGAACGCGAGGACGATGACGACGAGCGGAATCTGAGTTCGCCCGAGCAAGCACGATATCATTTGTTAACCTCACGATAGATGGCGCTGCAAACGCGCTTCGCTCACATTTTCGCACCGCGAATCGCGCGCGGCAATCGCGTGTCGTATTATCGCATCAATGTCGCAACGTCTTGTCGCACTCATCACGTCGCACTGTGTCACGTCGCACTGAGTCGCCTCGCACTGACTCATGTCGCTGTGCCGCGATGCGGTATGAATGAAGCATAAGCAATTCATATCCGCGATGATCAGGCCTAAACGTTGCATCGGATTAATGTGCGTTCATCACGATTCAAATCCCGTTGTCCGCGCGCCGAATCTCCTTGACCGCGCTCATCGAATGAAGAACTCCTGACATCGGTTACCGGGATCGATTGCAAACAAGATCCAGGAACTGGGAATACGCCACAGGAGACGATCAAAATGCGTATCATGACACTCGTGCTTGCCGGCACGCTTGCGATCTTCATCGCGGGCGGCCAGGCCGTCGCCGCGAAGCGGATCAGCAACTCAGGTGTAGCGAACCCCGACCGGCAGTACTACCAGCAAGCGGGAAGCTGCGGTGGCGGGTCCTGCTATCGCAGCTCCAGCCAGAAGCATCAGAAGAAGAAGTAAGCGACCGCACCACTGGACTTCTCGACTCCCTTCGCTCCGAAGGAACGTCGCATCTATAAACCGCGAATTTTGCCAAAGGAGACATTGAAATGCGCATTATGACATTCGTGCTCGCCGCCACGCTGACTGTATTCATCGCCGGCGGCCAGGCGCTCGCCGCGAAGCGCAGCGGCAGCTCAGGCGTGACGAACCCCGACCGGCAGTATTACAGGGGTGCGGAGACCTGCGGCAGCGGTGCCGCGTGCTATCGCGCGCCGAAGAAGAAGAAGTAACAAACGAACGAACCGTAGCCCGGATCGAGCGCAGCGAGGCAATGCCTCGGCGTTCGGTCCGGGTTTTTGTTTGCCGCGCACTGGCGTTCCGTGGCGTTCCGAAACTAGGCTGCTCTCGGCGGCGATCGCACACGTCGCGGAGGACGTCAGCTTGAGGCCAGTCTTATCATCGACGTGCAGTCGATTATCTCGATCGCTGGCCGCAGGCCGAGCGCGCGAAGCTCGTCGACGCATACGGTCCTGGGCCGCAGGCTGCCGGTCATCTGGGTGCGCCAGGAGTTCGAGCCCGATCTTTCCGACGCTTCCTGGAAATGCGCCGCGAGAACATCGCTGCATACCGATGCGGCCGCGGGATGCGCGCCTGGCGTCCCGGCGCGTCAAAACAGTCCTTCAAATCCCTGCGTGCGCAGAGCATCACCGGGACCCGAGAAGTGCTTTTGCACCTCGGCGACCCAGGTCGCCGCGTAATTCGTCATTGTCTTTCCAGGTGAGATGGGTCAGCACGACGGCCTTTTCACGCGCTGGCCGCCGCGTCGCCATGTTGCGAGCCCGATGTCATCGGTGTCGAGATGCCGCGTTGGCAGGCCGCCTCGGCCTGCTCGCGGTTCGCTTCTAGCTCACTTGGCCGATCTCTTGAAATGGCGCAGGTCGGGCGGCGGCTGGTCCTTGCGCACCGGCATCAGCAGGCCGCCGTCGCCGCTCAGCCAATAGGTCTCCTTGCCGATCGCGATCATCGTCGGGGCCTCGGTGCAATAGGCCTCGACGAAATTGTAACGCGGATTGGGCTCGAGGACGTACTTCTTGTCGACCATCCACGGCCGGGTGAGCGCGTGATCGACCACCGTGATCTCGTCGTGGAGGATTTTCGGGTCGGCCTTGTCGCGGTACATGCGCTCGTAGAACACCGACTCGTTGTCGAAGTGGAGCGGTATGCCGCTCGCGTCATAGGCGCGGGGGCCCTTGAAGGGGCCGCGAGTCTCGACGTTGAGGACGTCGTAGACGCCGTCGCCGTCCTCGTCGACCCAGTGGCCGATCGAATAGCCCGCATAGGTCGGCTCGAGGTCCTTCGGCCAGTCGCGGCCGTCGGTGAAGATGCGGCGGAAGTGCTCGGAGCCGCCGATCAGGACGTAGGTCGTTTTCGGCGTCACCACGAATTCGAGCGGCGTGAACGCGATGGTCATCAGCGGCATGCCGCCGGGCAGGCAGCGGGCATGGTCGAAAAAATTGCCTTCGCCGCCGTTTGCCTGGTCCGCGAGGCTCTCCTCGAGCACCTTCTGGTACTCGGGGGTGAGGGGCGCCTGCTGTCCGCGCCCCCAGGGCTTCGTCTGGTCGAACGAGGGCTGGCCGCCGGCGGTGAAACCGGTGCCGCCATTGCCGGGATCGCGCCCGGCGCTCCTCGGCACCCACCGCGCCCAGGCGCCCTTCCAACTCGGATACTTGACGACGTCGGCCGCAAGAACGGCGCCGGACATCAGCATGGAAAGTGCAACGGCAACCGCACAGGTCGAGCTTCGCAGCAGCATAATGACCCTCCCGCCGGCTTTTCGATCCGGTTTCTCTCCCTCGATCCAATAGGGGGAGCATACACGACCGGTGCGACAGGTGAAACGCGCCTAAGGTCCGTGCGCCCGCCGCGAAACCTGCGCTTCCTTCGCCCGGAAGAGGCAGGCACCGGGCGTTTCTTGAAACCCGCGACACGTGACCCCATTTATCGCTTTGTCGGGTGCGACCAAGAAGTATCTGGCAGGCAGCGATTTTATTGTGGCCGGCCTTGACTTCCCCCTGTTGCGCCGATAAAACCCGCGCACTTTTTTCGGCAGGCGGTGAGCTTCGCCCGTCGGAACGGCCGTTTGGCGGCCCGCTTGAAAACCGCAAGGTTATCAACGAGTTAGCCAGACACCAATGGCCTCGATGAATGAAGCTCAAACGCTGCTCTGACACCGACTGTCAGTGTGAAGGACATGACCGCGTCGCGTCGCGCGCCGTGGTCCTCTGTAACACGAGAGCGTCATTTCGCGAGAGGCTCGCGGATGGCGCGATTTCGTTTTGCGCGCGCGATGTTCTGTGCGCGCGGGCCGCGCGCACGATGTTCGCTGCGCTCGGGCCGAATATCGGGGTGAAACCCCCCGCGAATCCAATCGGGGCGAAGGCCCCGAGTCCAAACGGGGCGAAAGCCCCGCGAACCGAGGTGAAGGCTAGATGCCGACGGTCAATCAACTGATCCGCAAGCCGCGGGTCGCGCAGAAGGCGCGCAAGAAGGTTCCGGCCCTGCAGCAGTCGCCGCAGAAGCGCGGCGTGTGCACGCGCGTCTACACGACGACGCCGAAGAAGCCGAACTCGGCGCTGCGCAAGGTTGCCAAGGTCCGCCTGACCAACGGCTTCGAGGTGATCGGCTACATCCCCGGCGAGGGCCATAACCTCCAGGAGCACTCGGTGGTCATGATCCGCGGCGGCCGCGTCAAGGACCTGCCGGGCGTTCGCTACCACATCCTGCGCGGCGTCCTCGACACCCAGGGCGTCAAGAACCGCAAGCAGCGCCGCTCGAAATACGGCGCGAAGCGGCCGAAGTAAGCGGCCGAAACGAGAGCGAGAGAAACGGATTCCGGAGCCTGATCGATGTCCCGCCGTCACCGAGCCGAGAAACGCGAAGTCCTTCCCGATCCGAAATTCGGGGACATGGTCGTTTCCAAGTTCATGAACTCCATCATGTACGCCGGCAAGAAGTCGGTCGCCGAGTCGATCGTCTATGGCGCGTTCGACATGATCGAAGGCAAGACCAAACAGAGCCCGCTCGGCGTATTCCAGCAGGCGCTCGACAACGTGATGCCGACCCTCGAGGTGCGCTCACGCCGCGTCGGCGGCGCCACCTACCAGGTGCCGGTCGAAGTGCGCACCGACCGCCGCCAGGCGCTCGGCATCCGCTGGCTGATCACCGCCGCGCGCGAACGCAACGAGAAGACGATGACCGAGCGGTTGTCCGCGGAGCTCCTCGACGCATCGAACAACCGGGGAAACGCAGTCAAGAAGCGGGAAGATACGCATCGCATGGCCGAGGCCAACCGCGCCTTCGCGCATTACCGCTGGTAAGGAAATTTCCATGCCCCGCCAACATCCGATCGAAGACTATCGTAACTTCGGCATCATGGCCCACATCGATGCCGGGAAGACGACGACGACCGAGCGGATTCTCTATTACACCGGCAAGAGCCACAAGATCGGTGAGGTCCATGAGGGCGCTGCCACCATGGACTGGATGGAGCAGGAGCAGGAACGCGGCATCACCATCACGTCGGCCGCGACCACCGCGTTCTGGAACGGCAAGCGGCTGAACATCATCGACACGCCTGGCCACGTCGACTTCACCATCGAGGTCGAGCGCTCGCTGCGCGTGCTGGATGGCGCGGTCGTCGTGCTCGATTCCAACCAGGGCGTCGAGCCGCAGACCGAGACCGTGTGGCGCCAGGGCGACAAGTACAAGGTGCCGCGCATCGTCTTCGCCAACAAGATGGACAAGATCGGCGCGGACTTCTTTCAATGCCTGTCCGACATCGTCGACCGCCTCGGCGCGAAGCCGGTGGCGGTCCAGCTGCCGATCGGTGCCGAGAGCCAATTCAAGGGCATTATCGACCTCGTCCGCATGGTCGGCGTGACCTGGGAGGATGAGGCGCTCGGCGCCAAGTACCACGACATCCCGATCCCGGCCGACATGCTCGATCAGGCCAAGGAGTACCGCGAGAAGCTCGTCGAGGCCGCGGTCGAGCTCGACGACGATGTCATGGCCGTCTATCTCGACGGCAAGGAGCCGGACGAGGCGACCTTGAAGCGCCTGATCCGCAAGGCGGTCATCACCGGCGCGTTCTATCCGGTGCTGTGCGGCTCGGCGTTCAAGAACAAGGGCGTGCAGCCCCTGCTCGACGCCGTGGTCGACTTTCTGCCGTCGCCCCTCGACGTGCCGGCGATCAAGGGCGTCGACGAGAAGGGCAATGAGATCGAGCGCCATCCGGACGACAAGGAGCCGATGTCGCTGCTGGCGTTCAAGATCATGGACGATCCCTATGTCGGCACCATCACGTTCTGCCGGATCTATTCCGGCACGCTGACGAGCGGCACCGGGGTCATCAATTCGACCAAGGAGCGCAAGGAGCGCATCGGCCGGATGCTGCTGATGCACGCCAACAACCGTGAAGACATCAAGGAAGCCTATGCCGGCGACATCGTCGCGCTGGCAGGGTTGAAGGACACCCGCACCGGCGACACGCTGTGCGATCCGACGCATGCGGTGATCCTGGAGAAGATGGAATTCCCGGATCCGGTCATCGAGATCGCGATCGAGCCGAAGTCGAAGGCCGACCAGGAGAAGCTCGGCGTCGCGCTGGCGAAGCTCGTGGCCGAAGACCCCTCGTTCCGCGTCAACACCGATCCGGAGTCCGGCCAGACCATCATCAAGGGCATGGGCGAGCTTCACCTCGACATCAAGGTCGACATCCTTCGGCGCACCTACAAGGTCGACGCCAATATCGGTGCGCCGCAGGTGGCCTATCGCGAGCGGATCACCAAGAAGGTGACGGTCGACTATACCCACAAGAAGCAGACCGGCGGCACCGGTCAGTTCGCGCAGGTCAAGATCGTGTGCGAGCCCTTGCCGCCCGGTAGCGGTTTCGTATTCGAGAACGAGGTTGTGGGTGGCTCGGTGCCGAAGGAGTTCATTCCCGGCGTCGAGAAGGGGCTCGAGTCCGTGCTCGGCGCCGGCGTGCTCGCCGGCTTCCCGGTCGTCGACCTGAAGGTTACCTTGATCGACGGCCGCTATCACGAGGTCGACTCGTCCGCGCTGGCATTCGAGATCGCGTCGCGCATGGCGCTGCGCGATGCGTTGCAGAAGGGTACCTCGGTGCTGCTCGAGCCGATCATGAAGGTCGAGGTGGTGACGCCGGAGGACTACACCGGCTCGGTCATCGGCGACCTCAACTCGCGGCGCGGTCAGATCCAGGGCCAGGACATGCGCGGCAACGCCAACGTCATCAACGCCATGGTGCCGCTCGCCAACATGTTCAGCTACGTCAACAACCTGCGGTCAATGTCGCAGGGCCGCGCGACGTTCACCATGCAGTTCGATCACTACGAGCAGGTGCCCCAGGCGGTCGCCGCGGAGGTTCAGGCGAAGTACGCCTGATCGCCGGCGGACGCCCCACCATCAACACGAGATGCCAGAGTAACAACGAGGATCTAAGCAATGGGTAAGGCAAAATTCGAGCGCAACAAGCCGCATTGCAACATCGGCACCATCGGTCACGTCGACCACGGCAAGACGTCGCTCACGGCGGCGATCACCAAGGTTCTGGCCGAGCAGGGCAAGGCGCAGTACACCGCCTATGACCAGATCGACAAGGCGCCGGAAGAGAAGGCGCGCGGCATCACCATCTCGACCGCCCATGTCGAATACGAGACCGACAACCGCCACTACGCCCACGTCGACTGCCCCGGGCACGCCGACTACGTGAAGAACATGATTACCGGCGCCGCGCAGATGGACGGCGCGATCCTGGTGGTGAGCGCCGCCGACGGCCCGATGCCGCAGACCCGCGAGCACATCCTGCTCGCCCGTCAGGTCGGTGTGCCCGCGCTCGTCGTCTACCTCAACAAGGTCGACATGGTCGACGATCCCGAGCTGCTCGAGCTCGTCGAGCTCGAGGTGCGCGAGCTCCTGTCGAAATACGATTTTCCCGGCGACAAGATCCCGGTGGTCAAGGGCTCGGCGCTGTGCGCGCTCGAGGACCGCGATCAGAAGCTCGGCAAGGAGTCGATCTTCGAGCTGATGAAGGCGGTCGACGAGAATATCCCGCAGCCGGCGCGTCCGAAGGATCAGCCGTTCCTGATGCCGGTGGAAGACGTGTTCTCGATCTCCGGCCGCGGCACCGTGGTGACGGGCCGCATCGAGCGCGGCATCGTCAAGGTCGGCGAGGAAGTCGAGATCGTCGGCCTCAAGCCGACCATCAAGACGGTGGTCACCGGCGTCGAGATGTTCCGCAAGTTGCTCGACCAGGGCGAGGCGGGCGACAACGTCGGCTGCCTGCTGCGCGGCACCAAGCGCGAGGAAGTCGAGCGCGGCCAGGTGCTGTGCAAGCCCGGCTCGGTGAAGCCGCACACCAAGTTCAAGGCCGAAGCCTACATCCTCACCAAGGAGGAGGGTGGACGCCACACCCCGTTCTTCACCAACTACCGTCCGCAGTTCTATTTCCGCACCACCGACGTGACCGGTGTGGTGCACCTGCCGGAAGGCACCGAGATGGTGATGCCGGGCGACAACATCGCGATGACGATCGAGCTGATCGTGCCGATCGCCATGGAGGAGAAGCTGCGCTTCGCCATCCGTGAGGGCGGCCGCACCGTGGGTTCGGGCGTCGTCACCTCGATCATCGAGTAACGAAGAACGCGTCAGGTCGAACGAGAAACCAGAGGACGGTGACGGTGTATGCGGACGAAGCGGACTTTCTAAGTCCATCGTCTGTGCGCCTGCCGCGTGAGCAATGAACGGTCAAAATATCAGAATCCGGCTCAAGGCGTTCGACCACCGCATTCTCGATGCGTCGACGCGCGAGATCGTGGCGACCGCCAAGCGGACCGGCGCGCAAGTTCGCGGGCCGATTCCGCTGCCGACCAAGATCGAGAAGTTCACCGTGAATTGCTCGCCCCACGTCGACAAGAAGAGCCGCGAGCAGTTTGAAATGCGGACCCACAAGCGGCTGCTCGATATCGTCGATCCGACGCCCCAGACGGTGGACGCGCTGATGAAGCTCGACCTCGCCGCCGGCGTCGACGTCGAGATCAAGCTGTAATCGGGCACGCGCAGAAGGACGAACCCCATGCGTTCGGGAGTGATCGCGCAGAAACTCGGGATGACCCGCATCTTCACGGATGCGGGCGAGCACGTGCCGGTCACGGTGCTCCGTCTCGCCAATTGCCAGGTGGTCGGCCATCGCACCAAGGAGAAGAACGGCTACGTCGCGCTTCAGCTCGGGTCCGGCGCCCGCAAGGCGAAGACGCTGACTCGCGCGGAGCGCAACAATTTCGCGATTGCGAAGGTCGAGCCGAAGCGCAAGGTGGTCGAGTTTCGGGTCGACGAGAAGGCGATGATCCCGGTCGGTGCGGAAATCACGGCCGATCACTTCGTCGTCGGCCAGTTCGTCGACGTTGTCGGCACCTCGATCGGCAAGGGCTTTGCCGGCGGCATGAAGCGGTGGAATTTCGGTGGTCTGCGCGCGACCCACGGCGTATCGGTCTCGCACCGCTCGATCGGTTCGACCGGCGGCCGCCAGGACCCCGGCAAGACCTTCAAGAACAAAAAGATGCCGGGCCATCTCGGCGTCGACCGGGTGACCACGCTCAATCTCAAGGTGATGCAGACCGACGTCGAGCGCGGCCTCATCCTGGTCGAGGGCGCGGTGCCGGGCTCGAAGGGCGGCTGGATCACCGTGCGCGACGCGGTGAAGAAGAAGCTGCCCAAGGAAGTACCGCAGCCCGGCAAGTTCCGGCTCGCCGGCGATGCGGGCGAGGCGGCCGCGGCGGCGCCTGCCGAAACGGCGCCGGCAACTGAAACTCCGGCCGAGGGAGCGTGACAATGGAGCTCAACATCACGACCCTCGACGGCGAGGCGAAGGGCTCGGTTGCCGTATCGGACGACATTTTCGGGCTGGAACCGCGCCAGGACCTCATCCAGCGCTGCATCGTCTGGCAGCTTGCGAAGCGTCGTGCCGGAACCCATGCGGTCAAGGGGCGCGCCGACATCGCGCGCACTGGCAAGAAGATGTACAAGCAGAAGGGCACCGGCGGCGCCCGCCACGGCTCGCAGCGCGCGAACCTCTTCCGCGGCGGCGGCCGCTCGTTTGGTCCGGTGGTGCGCAGCCACGAGATCGGACTTCCGAAGAAGGTACGCGTGCTCGCGCTCAAGCACGCGCTCTCCGCCAAGGCCAAGGACGGCGGCATTATCATTCTCGAGGCGGCGACGTTCGCCGATTCCAAGACCAAGGCGCTCAGGAGCCGGTTCGACAAGCTCGGTCTCGCCAATGCGCTGATCGTCGACGGCGCCGAGATCGACAACGGCTTCCGCCTCGCCACCCGTAACATCCCCAACATCGACGTGCTGCCGGTCCAGGGCATCAACGTCTACGACATCCTGCGGCGGAACACGCTGGTGCTGACCCGCGCCGCGCTCGATGCGCTGGAGGCGCGACTGAAATGACGACCCGGGATCCGCGCCACTACGACATCATCCTTGCGCCGGTGATCACCGAAAAGGCGACCATGGCGTCCGAGCACGGCCAGGTCATGTTCCGCGTCGCGGCGCATGCCACCAAGCCGCAGATCAAGGAAGCGGTGGAGAAGCTCTTCGACGTCAAGGTCAAGAGCGTCAACACGCTCGTCCGCAAGGGCAAGGTGCGCAATTTCCGCGGTACCCGCGGCGAGTTGTCGGACGTGAAGAAGGCGATCGTGACCCTCGAAGAGGGCCACACCATCGACGTGACGACGGGTCTGTAGGGCGCGGGACGACGATCATGGCACTCAAGAACTATAAGCCGACGACGCCGGGCCAACGCCAACTGGTGCTGGTCGACCGCTCCGCGATCTACAAGGGCGCGCCGGAGAAGTCGCTCACCACCGGCAAGAGCTCGAGCGGCGGCCGCAACAACAACGGGCGCATCACCGTGCGATTCCGCGGCGGCGGCCACAAGCGGGCGCTGCGCCTCGTCGACTTCAAGCGCGCCCGGCACGACCAGCCGGCCAAGGTCGAGCGCATCGAATACGATCCGAACCGCACCGGTTTCATCGCGCTCATCAAATACGAGGACGGCGAGCTCGCATATATCCTGGCGCCGCAGCGGCTCGGGGAGGGCGACAGCGTCGTCTCCGGCGAGCATGTCGACGTCAAGCCGGGCAACGCCATGCCGGCGGGCAACATGCCGATCGGCACCATCGTCCACAACGTGGAAATGAAGATCGGCAAGGGCGGCCAGATCGCGCGCTCGGCCGGCTCCTACGCCCAGATCGTCGGGCGCGACCAGGAATATGTGATCGTGCGCTTGAATTCGGGCGAGCAGCGCCTCGTTCACGGTCGCTGCATGGCGACCGTCGGTGCGGTGTCGAACCCCGACCACATGAACATCTCGATCGGCAAGGCCGGCCGCAACCGCTGGCTCGGGCGCAAGCCGCACAACCGCGGCGTCTCCATGAACCCGGTCGATCACCCGTTGGGCGGCGGCGAAGGCCGTACCTCCGGCGGCCGTCATCCGGTCACCCCGTGGGGAAAGCCCACCAAGGGCAAGAAGACCCGGACAAACAAGCGAACCACCAAGTTCATCATTTCGAGCCGCCACAAGCGGAAGAAGAAGTAATCGAGGGCAACATGGCGCGTTCGGTGTGGAAAGGTCCGTTCGTCGACGGGTATCTGCTCAAGAAAGCGGAGACCTCGCGCTCGTCGGGCCGGCATGACGTGATCAAGACCTGGAGCCGTCGCTCGACGATCCTGCCGCAGTTCGTCGGGCTGACCTTCGGCGTCTACAACGGCCACAAGCACGTCCCGGTGATGGTGACCGAGGAAATGGTCGGCCACAAGCTCGGCGAGTTTTCGCCGACCCGCACTTTCCACGGCCATTCGTCGGACAAGAAGGCGAAGCGGTCCTGACCGCGAGCGAGAAGCAGCGATGAGCAAGACAGCACATCCGAAAGTCCTGGCGGACAACGAAGCGAAGGCGATCGCGCGCATGCTGCGGATAAGCCCGCAGAAGCTCAACCTCGTCGCCCAGTTGATCCGCGGCAAGAAGGTCAATATCGCGCTCGCCGATCTCGAGTTCTCGCGCAAGCGCATCGCCAAGGAGGTGCGCAAGTGCCTCCAGTCGGCGATCGCGAATGCCGAGAACAACCACGATCTCGACATCGACGAGCTCGTCGTCGCGCAGGCCCATGTCGGCAAGGGCCTCGTTATCAAACGTTTCCATGCCCGCGGCCGCGGCCGTGCCGGCAAGATCATGAAGCCGTTCTCGCACCTGACGATCGTGGTTCGCCAGGTCGAGGCGAGCGCTTAGGAGCACCCCGATGGGTCAGAAGGTCAATCCGATCGGCCTGCGTCTCGGCATCAACCGCACCTGGGATTCGCGGTGGTATTCGGGCAAGGGCGAGTACGGCAAGCTGCTGCACGAGGACAAGAAGATCCGCGAGGCGCTGCAGAAGCAGCTCAAGCAGGCGGCGGTGTCCAAGATCGTGATCGAGCGGCCGCACAAGAAGTGCCGGGTGACGATCCACTCGGCGCGGCCGGGCGTCGTCATCGGCAAGAAGGGCGCCGACATCGAGAAGCTGCGCAAGGAAGTGGCGAAGCTCACCGACTCGGACGTCGTCATCAACATCATCGAGATCAGGAAGCCCGAGCTCGATGCGAAGCTCGTCGCCGAATCGATCGCCCAGCAGCTGGAGCGCCGCGTCGCATTCCGCCGCGCCATGAAGCGCGCGGTGCAATCGGCGATGCGGCTCGGCGCCGAAGGCATCCGCATCAACTGCTCGGGGCGGCTCGGCGGCGCGGAAATCGCGCGCATGGAGTGGTACCGCGAGGGCCGGGTGCCGCTGCACACGCTGCGCGCCGACATCGACTACGGTGACGCCACCGCCTTCACGACTTACGGCACCTGCGGCGTCAAGGTGTGGATCTTCAAGGGTGAGATCCTCGAGCACGATCCGATGGCGCAGGACAAGCGGATGGCCGAGGCCGACGCCGGCCGGCCGCGCCGCGACCAGTGATCCGGGCCGATCAAGGGTTTTAGGAAAACGAGACTGCCATGCTGCAACCGAGTCGCACCAAATTCCGCAAGGCGCATAAGGGCCGCATCAAGGGCGTCGCGACCAGTGGCGCGACGCTCAGCTTTGGCCAGTTCGGCCTCAAGGCGATGGAGCCGGACCGCCTCACCGCTCGCCAGATCGAGGCGGCGCGGCGCGCCATGACGCGCCACATGAAGCGCGCCGGGCGGGTGTGGATCCGCATATTCCCCGACGTTCCGGTGTCGAAGAAGCCGCTCGAAGTCCGCATGGGCTCCGGCAAGGGCGCGCCCGAATACTGGGTGGTGCGGATCAAGCCCGGCCGCATCCTGTTCGAGATCGACGGCGTGACGACGGCGCTCGCCAAGGAAGCGCTCGGTCTCGCCGCGGCCAAGCTGCCGATCAAGACGCGCTTCGTCGAGCGAATCGCGGAATAGGAGCGGGCGATGGTCAAAATGGAAGATTTGCGGACGATGACGCCCGACCAGCTCGAGGACGAGCTGCTCAAGCTCAAGAAGGAGCAGTTCAACCTGCGCTTCCAGCGTGCCACCGGGCAGCTTGCGAACACCTCGCGGGTGCGCGAAGTGCGCCGCGACATCGCCCGCATCAAGACCACCGCGCAAGCAAAGCGCGCGGTTCAGGCCGGTAAGTAAGGAGCAGTAGATGCCGAAGCGCGTGCTGCAGGGCGAAGTGGTGAGCAACAAGCAGGCCAAGACCATCGTGGTCAAGGTCGAGCGTCGCTACACCCACCCGGTCATGAAGAAGACCGTGCGGAGCTCGAAGAAATACTACGCCCACGACGAGAAGGGCGAATACGGAGTAGGTGACCTCGTGTGGATCGAAGAGCACCGGCCGATCTCGAAGCTCAAGCGCTGGACGGTGATCCAGGGCCAGAAGAAGGCAACCGTGGGCGCTGCCTGAGCGCTCACTCGGAA
>CAWGRH010000023.1:0-237760 GCA_963824905.1 uncultured Alphaproteobacteria bacterium | reverse complement strand
TTCAATGTGGATCTCGCGAACGAGATCGCGAAGCGCCTGCACCGTCGCATCGAGATCGATGCGACCCAGTTCTCCGGCCTCGTGCCGGCGCTGCAGGCCGGCACTTACGACTTCATCGCGGCGCCTGTGACGATGACCAGGGAGCGCGCCGACAACCTGCTGTTCACCGAAGGCTATCTCAACACCGACTTCCAGTTCGTGGTGAAGAAGGATGCGCCGGAGATCACCCGCCTCGAGGACTTCAAGGGGAAGGTCATCGCGGTCAACAAAGGCTCGGCCTATGATTCCTGGGGCCGCGACCTCGCCGCCAAGATCGGCTGGACGATCGAATCCTACGGCACCAACACCGACGCCGTGCAGGCGGTGATGTCGGGGCGCGCCTATGCGAACGTCGCGGGCAACACCGCGGTCGCCTGGGCGGCGAAGAACAATCCGGCGATCAAGCTGTCCTACCTCTACTCGACCGGGCTCGTGTGGGCGACGCCGGTGCGCAAGGATAATGTCGAGCTGCGCCGCAAGCTCGACGTTGCAATCGAGTGCATCAAGCGCGACGGCACGATGAGCGAAAATGCACGAGAAGTGGTTCGGTATTAAGCCGCCTCCGGGCTCCGCCCCGGCAACCATCTATTCCCGGCTATGGCGTGCCCGACATGCCCGGCTACGACCCGACCGCGCACGAGCCGGCCTGCTCGTGATGCGCCGGCCGCCGCCGCCGGTCATCTGAGAGAAAAGGTCGTCATGCCGCCGCGCACCCCGATTCTCGAGGTCCGGGCGCTGCGCAAGTCCTTCGGCGGCACGGAGGTTCTCAGAGGCATCGATCTTGCGGTCGAACCGCAGGAACTCGTGTTCATCATCGGGCCGTCCGGCGGCGGCAAGAGCACGTTCCTGCGCTGCCTCAACCGCCTTGAGGAGCCGACCGGCGGCTCGATCATGGTCGACGGCGTCGATCTCCTCGATCCCAAGACCGACATCAACGCGATGCGCCGGCGCATCGGCATGGTGTTCCAGGCCTTCAACCTCTATCCGCACATGACGGCGCTCGGCAACGTCACGCTGGCGCTGCGCAAGGTGATGCGCCTTCCCGGCGCGCAGGCCGATGCGGCCGGCCTCGCGGCGCTCGACCGCGTCGGGCTCAAGGACAAGGCGCGCGCTTTCCCAAGCGAGCTGTCCGGCGGCCAGCAGCAGCGCGTCGCCATCGCCCGCGCCATCGCGCTGGAGCCGAAGATCATGCTGTTCGACGAGCCGACCTCGGCGCTCGATCCCGAGCTCGTCGGCAGCGTGCTTGCGGTGATGCGCGACCTCGGCGCCTCCGGCATGACCATGGTGGTGGTGAGCCACGAGATGCGCTTCGCCCGCCAGGCGGCGCACCGCGTCGTCTTCATGGAGGACGGCCGCATCTGCGACGAGGGTCCGCCGGCCCGCATTTTCGGCCCGGAGGCGAACCCGCGGGCGCGGGCGTTTCTCTCGGGGATCTCAGGATGACGCGTTGTTCGATGAATTCGACCCAAATGAAAGCGTCATCGCCGGGCTTGTCCCGGCGACCCCGATTAGCCGGGCACTGTGCGTTTATAATCGGGGTGGCCGGGACAAGCCCGGCCATGACGCGCATAAATGTGGCGCTCGCGGGCTAGAGACTCGACACATGGACCGCGGCGCCCTCTTCCTCGACACGTTCTTCAAGCCCGAACTCATCGTCCGCTACCTGCCGGACATCCTCAAAGGCATGGTGGTGACGATCGAGATCGCGGTGCTCGTCGTCGTCGCCGGCATCGCGCTCGGCCTTGCGCTGGCGCTCATCCGCAGCCTGCGCTCGCGTCTCATCAACGTGCCGATCATCGTGTTCGTCGACGTCGCCCGCACCATGCCGCCGCTGGTCGTCGTGCTCATCGTCTATTTCGGCCTGCCGAATGTCGGCATCGTCCTGCCGAGCTATGCGGTGCTGTGGCTCGTGCTGTCGCTGCTGCTCGCCGCCGTTGCGGAAGAAATCTTCTGGGCCGGCATCCTCTCGGTGCGACAGGGCCAATGGGAGGCGGCGCGCTCGACCGGGCTCACCTATGCACAGGCGCTGTTTCACGTGGTGCTGCCGCAGGCGGTACGGCTTACGGTGCCGCCGCTGACCAACCGGACCATCGCCATCACCAAGAATACCGCGCTCGGCACCGTGATCGGGGTGCCGGAGATACTCAACCAGGCGACCACGGCGGAAAGCTTCTCGCTCAACGCGACCCCGCTGATGATGGGGGCGATCGCCTACCTCGTGCTGTTCGTGCCGGTGGTGATGTTCGGGCGCTACCTCGAGACGCGGTTCGCCTGGAGGCGCGCCTAGATGGACGCGCTGATCGCGCAGTTCTTCAACCTCGACATCATGGCGCAGGCGGCGCCGCTTATCCTGCGCGGCCTCGCTATGACGCTCCTCGTCTGCGCCGCGGTGGTGCCGCTCGGCCTTGCCGGCGGGCTGGTGGCGGCGCTCGCCGGCCGCGCGCATTCGCGCGTCGTGCGTTTCGCGGTGGCGGCGCTGATCGACCTCTTTCGTGCGGTGCCGCCGCTGGTGCTGCTGATCTTCGTCTATGCCGGGCTGCCCTTCGCCGGCCTGCGGCTCTCGCCCTTTGCGGCAGTCTGCGTCGCGTTCTTCCTCAACACCTCGGCCTATTACGGCGAGATCTACCGCGCCGGCCTCGAGAGCGTCGGCGCCGGCCAGCGCGAAGCGGCGCGCTCGACCGGCCTGACGGCGTGGCAGGCGATGGCCTTCGTCGTCATCCCGCAAGCCGTGCGCAACGTGCTGCCGGACCTCGTGTCGAACACCGTGGAGGTGGTGAAGCTCACCTCGCTCGCGAGCGTGGTCGCACTTCCCGAGATGCTCTATTCCGCGGACATGGCGCGCTCGGTCACCTACAATTCGTCGCCGATCGTGCTTGCGGCGCTGATCTATCTCGTGCTGCTGTGGCCGGTGGTGCGGCTCGTCAGCCGGATGGAGCACCGGCTCGGCGGGTGAATTGGTAGGGTGGGCAAAGGCGCACTTGCGCCGTGCCCACGCGGAGTGAGACGTGAAACCGCTGACGTGGGCACGGTTCGCTAAGCCCACCCTACGAGAAGGGAGACTAACGACCGATGCGCAACATCAAGGTCGCCGCCGCCCAGCTCGGCCCGATCCAGAAGGCCGACTCGCGGCAAGCTGTCGTCGCGCGCATGCTCGAGCTGATGCGGCAGGCCGAGGGCTGCGACCTCATCGTCTATCCGGAGCTCGCGCTGACCACATTCTTCCCGCGCTGGTACTACGAGGACCGCAGCGACGCCGACATCTGGTTCGAGCGCGAGATGCCGAACGCCGCGACGCGGCCGCTGTTCGAGGCGGCAAAGCGCGCCGGCATGGCGATGAGCTTCGGCTATGCGGAGGCGACGCCCGGCGGGCACCATTTCAATACATCGATCCTGGTCGACAAGTCGGGCACGATCGTCGGCAAATACCGTAAGGTGCATCTGCCCGGCCACGACGAGTTCGATCCGGCACGCGGCCATCAGCATCTCGAGAAGCGTTATTTCGAGCCGGGCGATCTCGGCTTTCGCGCCTGGCGCATGCTCGGCGGCGTGTTCGGCATGTGCATCTGCAACGACCGGCGCTGGCCCGAGACGTTTCGCGTGCTCGGCCTGCAGGGCGCCGAGATGGTGGTGCTCGGCTTCAACACACCCTCCATCAACTCGCAGAAGGGCGGCGAGGGGCTCGCCAAGCGCATGTTCCACCACAAGCTATCGCTCCAGGCCGGCGCCTACCAGAACTCGACCTGGGTGGTGGCGGTCGCCAAAGCCGGCGTCGAGGACCGCCACCACTGCATCGCCGGCACCGTCATCGTCGACCCCGACGGCGAGATCGTCGCCGAGACGAAGACCGAGGACGACGAGCTTCTGATCCACGGTTGCGATCTCGATGCGACCCGGTTCGGCAAGGAGACCATGTTCGACTTCGCCCGCCACCGCCGCACCGAGCATTACGGCCTGATCGTTTCCCAGACCGGCATCGTCCCGCCCAAGGGGTAGGGCGCCTCCCTTCCGAGAGCACGAGAACCAAGATGCGTCCGGGGCCGGCCAAAGGCCGGAACCCGGAATCCAGATTCGGTGCAGAAGACTGGATTCCGGGTTCGGTGCTGCGAACCGCCCCGGAATGACGACCTCGTTGAATTCGCCCCACAGCACCCGCGCCGTGCCCCCTAAAGCATCTGCGCCTGCACCGTGCCGATGGCCATCGCGACGGCGGCCTGCGTCGGGTCGATCACCGGGACGCCCAATGCGGCTTCGAGGGGGCGACGGTGGCGCGCCATGCCGGCGCAGCCCATGACGACGACATCGGCGCCGTCCTGTTCGACCAGCGCGCGGCCGACCATCTCCATGCGGGCGAAGGTGCCTTCGCCCGACGCTGTCTCGGCGACGCTCATCCCGAGCGGCCGTTCGCCGGCGAATCGATCGGTGAGCCCCATCTGCCGCAGATAGCGGCGGTGCCGGGCGATCGACTTCGCTGCGATTGCGATGACGCCGAAGCGTTCGCCGCGCGCGAGCGCGGTGAGCACGCCGCATTCGTTGATGCCGAACACCGGCCGCCGCGTCGCCTCGCGGCACACATGGAGGCCTGGATCGCTGAAGCACGCGATCACGAAGGCGCCGGCCGCGTTGTCCTGCTCAACCAGCGCCCGCAGCGGCAAGGCGACCTGCTCGACGTCCTTCTGCGTTTCGATGCCGAACGGCCCTTCGGCAAGCGTCGTGCAGCGGATCGACGGGCCGTCGACAAGGCGCAGCGTTGCGAGCGCGGCATCGAGGCCCGCGGTGACCGCCGGGTTCGAGTTCGGGTTGATGACCAGGATATCCGCGCGTGCCATGAGCGCGCCCTCTCGACTGCGTCCTCTGGACGATGCGCTCTCTTGTTGATCGCCCTGTCAAATTACAACGAATTGTAGGATGGGTAGAGCGAAACCCGCTGAGCGAAGTTCCTGCCGGAGACCTCCCATGTCCGCCAAGCCCTACGACCTCGTCCTGCGCGGCGGCACCGTCGCCACCGCCTCGGCGGTGTTCCCGGCCGATGTGGCGATCGAGGGCGAGACGATCGCGGCGATCGGCCGCAATCTCGGGCCGGGCGCGCAGGACATCGACGTGCGCGGCAAGCTGGTGCTGCCTGGCGGCATCGACAGCCATGCCCATATCGAGCAGGTCTCGGCTGCCGGCATTCTCAATGCCGACACCTTCGAGAGCGCGACCGTGTCGGCAGCATTCGGCGGCACCACCACGGTGATTCCGTTCGCCGCACAGCACATCGGCATGAAGCTCGACGAGGTCGTCGATGCCTATCACGCGCTCGCCAAGAAGGGCGCGGTGATCGACTACGCCTTCCACATGATCATCGCCGATCCGACCGAAGCGGCGCTGCGGGATGACGTGCCGAAGCTGGTGAAAGCGGGTCATGCGACGATCAAAGTGTTCATGACCTATGACCGCATCAAGCTCGACGACATGCAATTGCTCGACGTGCTCCAGTGCGCGCGCGACAACCGCGCCCTCGTCTGCGTGCATGCCGAGAACCACGCGATGATCTCCTGGACCGGCAAGCGGCTCGTCGCCAAAGGCTACCGGGCGCCGCGCTATCACGGGGTGAGCCATCCGCGCGGCGGCGAAACGGAGGCCTTCAACCGGATCATTGCGCTCGCCGCTTTCATCGACCAGCCGATCATGATCTTTCACGTATCCACCGCCGAAGGCGCGGCGCGGATCAGGGAGGCGCGCGGGGAGGGGCTCAAGGTGTTCGCCGAGACCTGCCCGCAATACCTCTTCCTCACGGCGAACGATCTCGACCGCCCGGGGCTCGAAGGCGCGAAGTGGATCTGCAGCCCGCCGGTGCGTCATCCGTCGGACCAGGAAGCGCTGTGGCGGGCGCTCGCGCTCGGCGATCTGCAGACCGTGTCGTCGGACCACGCGCCGTATCGGTTCGATGCGACCGGCAAGTTCGTCAACGGCGCGGACCCCGATTTCAAGGCAATCCCGAACGGCATGCCGGGTGTCGAGGCGCGGCTGCCGCTGCTGTTCGACGCCATGGTCAGCCACGGCCAGCTGGGCTTGGAAAAATTCGTGTCGCTCGCGGCGACCGAGCCCGCGAAAATCTACGGCCTGCATCCGAAGAAGGGCGAGATCATCGTCGGCGCAGATGCCGACATCGCGATCTGGGACCCCAAGCGCCAGGTGACCTTCACGACTTCCTTGATGCACGACCGTGTCGGCTATACGCCCTATGAGGGCCGCACGGTGACCGGCTGGCCGGTGACCGTGCTCAGCCGCGGCCGCGTCGTGGTCGACGACGGCGCCTTGCGCGCCGCCCCGGGCTCCGGCCGCTTCCTCCCCCGCGAAGCCGGCGCGGCCGCCGTGCCGACCGGGCAGCGCGGGCCCGAGTTCGATCCGGAGCAGAATTTCGGGGCGCGTATCTGAAGCACTTCGGGGGCGCCTCTCCGTATTTCCCACATATGTTTGGATGCTCAGAGCGGCGGCGCACGCTCCCTCTCCCCGCGTGCGGGGAGAGGGTCGGGGTGAGGGGGCGGTTTCACGATTCTGAGCCTGCGAGATTTCCACCGACGCTCAGACTCGCGAAACCGCCCCCTCACCCGGATCGCTGACGCGATCCGACCTCTCCCCGCACGCGGGGAGAGGTAATCTCTGCCGCTCCGCAATGGGCGAATCGTAGGATCGAGCCCGGCCATGACGATTCCACAAAGCCCGTCATGCCTAGCGACCCGCTCACCATAAGCGGCGAAGGCGGTTGCCCCGGCGGTGGCTCCGCTCCACATTGTTGCATAGGCCTGAAGTGGCGCCGCATCGGTTGCGGCACCGGCAACAGAGTTAACGGTACGACATGAAGGCGCTCATCATCGGCGGCGGCATCGGCGGGCTGACGACTGCGCTGATGTTGCATGCCCGCGGCGTCGACTGCGAGGTGTTCGAGCAGGCCGACGCGATGCGCGAGCTCGGCGTCGGGATCAACACGTTGCCGCATGCGATCAAGGAGCTCGCCGGGCTCGGCCTCCTCGAGCGCCTTGACGCGGCGGCGATCCGCACCCACGAGCTGTTCTACATGAACCGGTTCGGCCAGGAGATCTGGCGCGAGCCGCGCGGGCTCGACGCCGGCTACGACGTGCCGCAGTTCTCGATCCATCGCGGCCGTCTCCACGGCGTGCTCTATCAGGCGGCGCGGGCGCGGCTCGGCGAAAGCTGCCTCCACGCCGGCCACCGGCTCGGCGCCTGGTCCCAGGACGAAGGCGGCGTCACCGCCTATTTCTTCGACCGCACCGGCCACCGCGCAACCGCGCGCGGCGACGTGCTGATCGGCTGCGACGGCATCCATTCCCAGGTGCGCGAGGCGCTTTTTCCCGACGAAGGCCCGGCGCGCTGGAACGGCATCATGCTATGGCGCGGCGCGGTCGACTGGCCTGCTTTCCTTACCGGGCGCTCGATGATCGTCGCCGGCGGGCTTGCCGCAAAATTCGTCGTCTATCCGATCGCCGAAGGCGCGCGCGCAGATCGCAAGCTCACCAACTGGGCGGTCACGGCAAAGACCGGCGATGGCAACTCGCCGCCGCCCAAGAAGGAGGACTGGTCGAACCCGGGCCGCATGGGGGACCTGATGCCGCACGTGCGGCGCTTCCGCATCCCCGTCGTCGATGCCCAGCACCTGATCGAGGCGACCGGCGAGTTCTGGGAATATCCGATGTGCGACCGCGATCCGTTGCCGCGATGGTCGCATGGCCGGGTAACGCTGCTCGGCGATGCCGCCCATCCGATGTACCCGGTCGGCTCGAATGGCGCGTCCCAGGCGATCCTCGATGCGCGCTGTCTCGCCGATCAGCTCAAGAGCGCCGACAATGTCTTTGCGGCGCTGTGGGCCTATGAGCGTGAGCGGCTGCCGATGACCGCGCAGATTGTGCAGATGAACCGCAAGGGCGGGCCTGAGGGTGTGATCGACGTGGTCGAGGAGATGGCGCCGAACGGCTTTACCGCGATCGACGACGTGCTCAGCTTCGACCGGCGCCAGGCGATCGTGCGCGGCTATGCCTCGTCGGCGGGCTTCGCCAAGGAGCAGGTCAACCGGCCTGTCGCCGGCAAGGCAGCGTAAGCCGGCGCCGCCTATGCCGCGGGCTTACGCCGGCGGGGGCGGCAGGAACACGATCTCGTGCTTCGCCGCGAGCGCCACCACCTCCTCGGGCTTCTGCTCCTTCATCGAATGGATCGCCCAGAACAGGTCGTAGAGGCGGCGCGTCGGCGTCACCCAGAACAGGCATTTCACCGGCTGCTCCGACTTGTTGAACAGGCCGTGGGAAATCGACATAGGCAGCCGGATCACGTCGCCGGCGGTGGCGAAGAAGTCGCGGCCGTCGATCACGCAGTCGATCCTCCCCTCGAACATGTAGATGAACTCGTCCTGGGTCGGATGGATGTGCGGCGGCACGAAAGTGCCGGGCGGAAACGTCGCATGCCAGGAGAACGAGTGCTCGTTCACCTGCTTCGGCACATAGGTCTGGCCGAGGATGTTCCACACGATCCCGTCGATGCCGGTCCCGGCCCGGGTCACTCCGGCGCTCATCGCCTGCATTGGTCCTTCTCCCCGCGTGTTGCTGCCGTCCGGCGTGCTGTTGCGGCGCGATGCCGCGGCATTGAACCACGATCTCAGCACAGCAGAAATGATCCCGTGCGGCACCGCCGGCTCCGTCTTGCGGCAGACGCCGACCATAGCGAGCGGCGCGAAAGTCGCCTTCACAAGCTTGGTATTAAAGTTAAGATCGCCGCAATAGGGAGGCCGGTTGCGAAATGGCTCCGCCCGGATTTCCGACTGCAAATTCGTCATGTCCGGAGGATCTGCGATTTTTGCGGGCACGTGCTTTGGGAGAACGGTGATGAAGACCTGGATTTCGATACCGGCTATTTCGATGCCTGCAATTTCGATGCTCGCGGCGATCGTACTTTCGACCGGCGCGGTGAGCGCGCAGGAAAAGCTCAAGATCGGCCTCATCACCACGTTGTCGGGGCCTCCCGCGGCGCTCGGCCAGCAGCAGCGCAACGGTTTTGCCCTCGCGCTCAAGGCGCTCGGAAACAAGCTCGGCGGGCGCGACGTCGAACTGCTGGTCCAGGACGACGAGCTCAAGCCCGACGTCGCGGTGTCCAAGGTCAAGACCTTCGTCGATCGCGACAAGGTCGACTTCGTGGTCGGGCCGGTGTTCTCCAATATCCTCCAGGCGATCCTCAAGCCCGCGACCGACAGCGGCGCCTTCCTGATCAGCCCGAACGCCGGCACCTCGAATTTCGCCGGGCCGGAGTGCAACGCGAATCTGTTCGTCACCTCCTACCAGAACGACCAGAACCACGAGGTGCTCGGCAAGTACGCGCAGGACAAGGGGCTGAAGAAGGTCTTCATCATGGCCCCCAACTACCAGGCCGGAAAGGACGCGCTCGCGGGCTTCAAGCGCTATTTCAAGGGCGACGTCGTCGACGAAGTCTACGTGCCGCTCAACCAGCTCGACTATTCAGCCGAAATCGCCCGCATCGCCGCGGCCGTGCCGAATGCGATCTTCGTCTTCCTGCCCGGCGGCATGGGCGTGAACTTCGTCAAGCAATTCCGCCAGGCCGGGCTTGCCGACAAGATCACGTTCCTCTCCGCCTTCACGGTCGACGAGTCGACGCTGCCCGCCCAGCAGGATGCCGCGCTCGGCTTCTTCGGCGGCGCCAACTGGGCGCCAAATCTCGACAACCCCGAGAACAAGGCGTTCGTTGCGGCCTATGAGAAGGAATACAACGCGGTGCCCGGCAGCTACGCCTTTCAGGCGTACGACGCGGCTCAGTTGATCGACAGCGCGCTCAAAGCGACCAAAGGCTCGACCGCCGACAAGAACGCGCTGCGCGCCGCCATGATGAAGGCCGACTTCAAGTCGCTGCGTGGCGACTTCCGCTTCAACACCAACCACTATCCGATCCAGGACTTCTACCTCGTCAAGGTGGCGAAGCGCCCCGACGGCAAATACGAAACCGAGATCGCGCAGAAGGTCTTCACGAACTACGCCGATCCCCACGCCAAGGACTGCAAGATGAAGTGAGGCTGCTCGTCCGCCGGTGACTGGCACCTCTCCCCGCGTGCGGGGAGAGGTCGGCGCGCGATAGCGCGACGGGTGAGGGGGCCTCGCCGCGAGTCTGAGCGGCGGATATTCTCGGAGGCTCAACTCGCGAAACCGCCCCCTCACCCCGACCCTCTCCCCGCGCGCGGGGAGAGGGAGGACTCCGTCCCCTCCCCAAAACGCGGAGGGAGAAGAGTATCTCCATGTCCGCGACGCTTCTCATCGTCCAGACCCTCAACGGCATCCAGTTCGGTGTCCTGCTGTTCCTGATCGCGGCGGGGCTCACGCTGGTGTTCGGCGTGATGGACTTCGTCAATCTCGCGCACGGGGTCCAGTACATGCTCGGCGCCTATTTCGCCGTCATGTTCTACGGGATGACTGGAAGCTTCCTCGCGGCGCTGGCGCTCGCGCTGCTCGCCTCGCTCGCCTTCGGGCTGCTGCTCGAATTCGCGGTGTTCCGCCATCTCTACGACCGCGACCACCTCGATCAGGTGGTGGCGACGTTCGGCATCATCCTGTTCCTGAATCAGGGCGTGAAGATCGTGTGGGGTGCGGCGCCGCTCAGCCTGCCGATCCCAGACCTGTTCTCCGGCACCGTCGCGCTGATGCCAGGGCTCGCCTATCCGGTGTGGCGGCTCGTCGTCATCGCCTGCGGGCTTGCGATTGCGGCGCTGCTATATGTCCTGATCCGCTTCACCAGGGTCGGCATGCTGGTGCGCGCCGGCGCTACCAATCCGGCGATGGTGTCGGCACTCGGCGTCGACATAAGGCGCCTGTTCATGATCGTGTTCGGCTTCGGCACCATGCTGGCGGGCTTCGCCGGCGTGATGATCGCGCCGATTCTCTCGGTCGAGCCCGGCATGGGCGACACCATCGTGATCCTCGCCTTCGTCGTCATCGTTATCGGCGGCATCGGCTCGATCCGCGGCGCGTTCCTGGGCGCCATGCTGATCGGGCTCGTCGACACTCTCGGCCGATCCTTCGCGGTCGACATCCTGCGCCTCTTCATGGCGCCGTCGCCGGCGCGCACCGTCGGGCCCGCCATCGCCTCGATGCTGATCTACCTCCTGATGGCGGTCGTGCTGTATCTGCGTCCGAGCGGCCTGTTTCCGGCGCGGGGCCGCTGAATGGCCGCGCCGGTGGAGAGCAAGACGCCCGCATTGCGCCTCTCCGCCGACGTCGTCGTGCCGCTGGTCCTGCTCGCCTTCTTTGCCGCAGTCCCGCTCGCCGCCGGAGGGCAGTCCTATCTCTTGAGCCTCTTCATGCGGATCATGATCTTCGCGATCGCTGCGATCGGGCTCGATTTCATTCTCGGCTACGGCGGACTGATCTCGTTCGGCCACTCGGCATTCATCGGGCTCGGCGCTTATGCCGTCGGCATTCTCGGCGCAAGCGACATACGCGAGAGCGCGATTGTGCTCCCGGTCGCGCTCCTCGCGTCGATGCTGTTCGCCTTCCTCACCGGCCTCGTCGCGCTGCGCACCAAGGGCGTCTATTTCATCATGATCACGCTCGCCTTTGCGCAGATGGCGTTCTTCACCGCGAGCTCGCTCGCCCCCTATGGCGGCGACGACGGCTTGACCATCCACATGCGCGACACCGTGGCTGGCTTTCCGCTGCTCGAGAGCGCGCCTGCCTTCTATTACATCGTGCTCGGCGCTCTCGTCGCGAGCTACGTGCTGTGCCGGGTGCTGATCTCGTCGCGGTTCGGCCGCGTGTTCCGCGGCACGCGGGAGAACCCCGGCCGCATGGCGGCGGTCGGCTTCGACGCCATGCGCTTCCGCCTCGTCGCTTATGTCGTCTCCGGGGCCCTCGGCGGCTTTTCCGGCTTCTTCCTCGCCAACGCCACCGATTTCGTCAGTCCGGCCTATATGTCGTGGCAGCGCTCCGGCGACCTCCTCATCATGGTGATCTTCGGCGGCATGGGTCGGCTCTACGGTGCCGTGATCGGGGCGCTCGCCTATCTGCTATTGGAAGAGCGGCTCGCCGATTTCACCGAGAACTGGAAGGTCATCGTCGGGCCGCTGCTGGTCATCGTCGCCGTGTACGCGCGCGGCGGTCTCGTCGGTGTTACCGAGCGGCTGTGGAGGGCGCGCCGTGGCTGAGGCGGTCCTGCGCATCGAGGACCTGCGCAAGAATTTCGGCGCGCTTGCGGTCACCGATGGCGTGACGCTCGACGTCGCGCCGGGCGAGCTGCATGCGGTGATCGGACCCAACGGTGCCGGCAAGACGACGCTGATCAACCAGATCTCCGGCTTCCTGGCGCCGCAGAGCGGCCGCATCCGCTTCGACGGTCGAGATATCACCGCGTTGCCGGTCGACGCCCGCGCGCGGCTCGGTCTCGCGCGCTCGTTCCAGATCACCTCGATTCTGCCGGGCTTCTCGGCCCTCGAGAACGTCGCGCTCGCAGTGCAGGCGCGGTCCGGCTCGAGCTTCCGCTTCGTCGGCCGCGCCGCGAACGAGGCGGCGCTCAATCGCCCGGCCCGGGCGGCGCTCGAGGAGGTCGGCCTCGGCGACCGCATCGACGTGCCGGCGGGCGCACTGTCGCACGGGGAGAAACGCGCGCTCGAGATGGCGATTGCGCTCGCCATGGCGCCGAAGCTCATCCTGCTCGACGAACCGATGGCCGGCACCGGCCGCGAAGAGACCGAGCGGCTGACCGCGTTGCTCGCCCGGCTCAAGGGCCGCTTCGCCATGATCCTGGTCGAGCACGACATGACGGCGGTGTTCGCCCTCGCCGACCGTATCTCCGTGATGATCTATGGCCGCATCCTGGCGAGCGGCTCTCCGGACACCGTACGCAAAGACCCGCAGGTGATCGCAGCCTATCTTGGCGACGAGATGGAATAGGCGATGGCTATCCTGCTCGAAGCCGAACATCTCGCCGCCGGCTACGGTCCGGCCGAGGTGCTGTTCGATGTCAGTCTCGCGGTCGGCGAAGGCGAGGTGGTCACGCTGCTCGGCCGCAACGGCATGGGCAAGACCACGACCATTCGCGTGCTGATGGGACTGCTGCGTCCGCGCGGCGGGGTGGCGCGGTTCGCCGGCGTGTCGCTCGTCGGACTGCCGTCCTATCGCATCGGCCAGCTCGGCCTCGGCCTCGTCCCCGAAGGGCGGCAGATTTTTCCGACACTCACGGTCGAGGAAAACCTGATCGCGACCGCGGCGGCGCGGTTCGGGGCGCCGCGCTGGCAGCTTGCGGCGATCTACCGGTTCTTTCCGGCGCTCGCCGAGCGGCGCGCCAACATGGGCAACGAAATTTCCGGCGGCGAGCAGCAGATGCTCGCCATCGGCCGCGCGCTGATGACCAACCCCAGGCTCCTCATTCTCGACGAGGCGACCGAGGGCCTTGCGCCGCGCATCCGCGCGGAGATCTGGGCCTGCCTCGGCGCGCTCAAGCGCGAAGGGCAGGCGATCCTGCTGGTCGACAAGCACATCGATGCGCTCACCAGGATCGCGGATCGCCACGTGGTGATCGAGAAGGGGAGGGTGGTGTGGAGCGGCGGCTCTGACGCGCTTGCGGCGGATGGCGAAGTACGCGGACGATATCTGCAGGTGTGAAGCGGGCTCGGTTCATGCTCAATCGTCATGGCCATCGTCATGGCCGCGCTCGGCTCGGCTTGCCAGTCGATCCCGAGTCGTCAGCCATCGGTGGCTGTCGCCAGGGCTTCCTTGGCTGAACCGTCCAGTACCTCACGTACCTTGGCGGCGAGTGCGTCACGTCCGAAAGGCTTCTGGATCAGCGACACCCCGGAATCGAGGCGCCCCTGATGCACGATGGCGTTGCGGGAATAGCCCGTCATGAACAGCACCGGAAGGTCGGGACGGATCGCACGCGCGGCCTCGGCGAGCTGGCGTCCGTTCAGTCCCGGCATCACCATGTCGGTGAGCAGGAGGTCGATGTGGCGCTCGGGCTGCTCGATGAACCGAAGGGCGTCCTTGGCGTCCGGGGCCACGAGCACCCGATAGCCGAGCTCGTGGAGGATTTCGCCGGTGTAGGAGCGGACGCCCTCATCGTCCTCGACCACCAGGATCGCTTCGCCCGCGCCGCCATTCGGCCGCGGCTGGGTCGGCGCCTCGCTGTCGGCATCATCGGGCACGCGGCGGGGCAGGTAGATCTTCACCGTGCTGCCCTCGCCCTTTTCACTGTAAATCTTCAGGTGGCCTCCCGATTGCCGCACGAAGCCATACACTTGGCTCAGCCCAAGCCCCGTGCCCTGACCCTCCTTCTTGGTCGTGAAGAACGGCTCGACGGCATGCTCCATGACATCCGGTGTCATGCCCTCACCGGTATCCGTGACCGAGATCAGGACGTATTGACCCGCCGGGACACCGTCCAGCGTACGGGCGTAGTCAGCGTCGAGGTGCGTGTTGGTCGTCTCGATCGTCAGCTTGCCGCCGTCCGGCATGGCGTCGCGGGCGTTGATCGCGAGATTGAGGATCGCCGCCTCGAGCTCGGCGGCATCGACCTCGGTCCGCCATAGTCCGGCGCCGCCGACGGTCTCGATATCGATCTTCTCGCCGAGCGAGCGCCGCAGCAGGTCGGACATTCCGGCGATCAGCCGGTTGGCGTCGACCGGCCGTGGTGACAACGGCTGGCGGCGCGAGAACGCCAGCAGTCTCTGGGTCAGCTGCGCGGCGCGCTGACCCCCCATCAGGGCATTGCGCAGCGGCCGCTCGAGCGTGGCGTCGGTGCATTTGCGCAACGCGATGTCGAGGTTGCCGATGATGACGGTGAGGAGATTGTTGAAATCGTGCGCGATGCCTCCCGTCAATTGCCCGATCGCTTCCATCTTCTGGGACTGGCGCAGCGTCTCCTCGGCGGCCGCACGACGCGCTGCCTCGCGATGGAGATCCTTGGTGCGCATCAGCGTCAGCCAGGCGAGCGCGACGAGGAGGGCGGTCGCCGGCAGGCCGAAGATCAGATGACTGGTCAGAAAATCGAGCCACTCCCGTCGTATTGCGTCGACTTGGATGCCGGAGCTGACGTAGAGCGGAAGCGCCTCGAGCTTGCGGATGGCATATCGGCTGTACGATCCGTCGACCTGGGACACCGTCGTATAGAATCCGCCGTTCGGATTGCTCGCGATGCTCTGCATGAAGCCGCTCTCGGCATCGAGCTTGACGTCGAGCGCGGGCGGGCCGGGATAGCGGGCGAGCACTACGCCGTCGGCCCTGATCATCGCGAAATTGCTGCCCTTGATGCTCGCCAGGCGCTCATAGAAATCGTGGATGTCGCCCGGCCGAACCGAAATCATGACGACGCCGGCGAATTGGCTGTCCAGATCGAGGCGCCTTCGGCTCACCGTGAAGAACCGCACGTTGGTGACCCTCGGAGTGAGAATCCGTCCGATATAGGTGCCGACGTCGTTTTCGAGGTGCGCGTGGAAATAAGCCCGGTCCGACACGTTCAGGTCCGGCGGCGGAGGATAGCTGAACGACGTCGCCAGGGGACGGCCTTCGCGATCGATGATCCATATCTCGTTCACCGCCGACAGCGCCCGCGCCATCTTCGTGAGCTGGCGATGCAGCTCTTGCGAGACGCGGATCTGTTCGTCCGGCATATCGTGAGTGATCGCTTCGATGCCGTCGAAGGTCACGTTGAGGGATTGGAAGACCTTGGCTACCTGCTCGCTCACGACGTCGAGCGAGCGTTCGATCCGCTCGTCCGCAAGCGTGAAGCTCGTCCGATAGGTGCTGATCGCGAGATAGGCAAACAGCGCCGCGGGCACCAGGACTGCCGACACCAGCATCCATCGCAACAGACGAAGGGTGCTTGGGTTGTGCGCTTCCATCTCCCGCCCGTTCCCGCCGATCGACCAGCCCCCGGTGCCCGGCTCGCCTGCAGATTCGCCCGATTGCGGACGCGAGTTCCACCGCCCACCCGCGCTCAAAGTCCGGCTGCGACGCGGGCGCCGGTCATCTCCGCCCGGTCCCCGCAGAACGCCCCGGAAGAGATGTCGGACGCATCGAATGGTGGGCCATAAGTGCCGGGGATTCAAGGCTCGCGCGCACTGCGGTGCGGTGGAGAAGCGAGCCGCCCGGCGCCGTGCGGCGGAGAATTTTGAAACGAAACGCGCGCCCCCGACCGGCCGGATTGCCGGGGCATGAAGACCGTCTCCTCGGCGAGATCGGGGCGGCGGGACCGGGTCCTGCGATTGCGATGGTTTGGATCAGGACGGTTTCGAGCACGATGATTTCGGGTAGCCTGTGTCCGGTTGACGCCAGGGCGCCCGAACGTCGTGGCCGGGCAGGAAGGAGGGCGATCATGCTGTCGTCCATTGCCGAGATCGTTCGCGACCTTCTCATCTTCATCGCCGTGATGACGGCGCTGCTGATCGCCCTCATCGTGATCGTTTCGCGGATGCCCGACCAGAATCCACTCAAGCGCGTGTTGTCCGCGCTGAGCTATCGGCTCGGGGCGACGATCGCGGCCGGCGCCGTCGCCATCCCGTTGGAGCCGATACCCGGCGTCGACATGCTCTACGACTTCGGCATGCCGATCGCGCTCATCTGGTACTGGTACACGTTTTTCAGGGATGCGCGCCGCCTTGCGGCAAACCCGCAACCGCCGGCGGGCCAAGCGCAGGTCACCCGGGAGAAACAGGTTAGCGAGCAGAAACAAGTCGCGCAGGACAACCAGGTCACCCACAGGGATCGGTGACGAAGCGCCGCTGGCTGCGCCACTTTACCCACGCGGCAGGTAACCGTAGTCTCGCGGTCATGAGAAAGCCGATCATCGCGCTGTGTGCAGCGCTTGCTTGCCTTGGTCTCTGGCCGCGGGCGGGTGCGGCCCAGTCCTATCCCTCACGCCCCATCACCATCGTCGTGCCGCTCGCGGCCGGCGGCCCGCTCGATACCATGGCCCGCATCATCGCCGAGCCGATGCGCGCGGCGCTCGGTCAACCCATCATCATCGAGAATGTCACCGGCGCGGCCGGCACCGTGGGCACCGGGCGCGTCGCCCGGGCGGCTGCCGACGGCTACACCCTCGAGCTCGGCTTTCTCGGCACCCATGTCTTCAACGGCGCGATCTACCAGCTCGGTTACGACGTTGAGAAGGACTTCGAGCCGATCGCGCTGCTCTCCAGCAATCCCCATGTAGTGGTGACGCGACTGTCGCTCCCGGCAGCCGATCTCACGGGACTCGTCGCCTGGCTCAAGGCGAACCAGCAGAAGATCTCAGCCGGATCGGCGGGCGTGGGCAGCTCGACCCATATGGGCGCGATCCTGTTCGGCAACCTGATCGGCGTTCGCATGGCGATCATTCCCTACCGCGGGGCCGCGCCCGCAATCCAGGACGTCATTGCCGGCCAGACCGACCTGATGGTCGATGTGCTGTCGAACTCCCTGCCGCACATCCAGTCCGGCAAAATACGGCCGTTCGCGATCACGGCTGCCGCGCGGGTCGCGTCCGCGCCGGACATCCCGACGGTCGATGAGGCCGGCCTGCCGGGCTTCCACATGTCGACCTGGTACGCGCTGTTCGGCCCCAAGGGACTGCCACGCGACGTCGTGGCGAAGCTCGAAGGCGCGGTCCGCGCGGCGCTCGCCGATCCCGCCGTGCAGCGGCGCTGCGCCGACGTCGGCCTCGCCATTCCGCCGCCGGACCAGCAGACGCCGCAGGCGCTCGCCGCATTGCAGCGGGCCGAGATCGAGAAGTGGTCGCCCATCATCAAGGCCGCGAACATCAAGCCGGAATAGCGCACGGCCTCGCTTCGCGACGCCCGCGATCGATGTCGGCATGCACACGATGACCGCACGCGCTCAATGCGAGAACCGCGGATCGGTCCGAGGCTCTCGTTTCTGTTGACGCATGGACCTGCCGCAGCGGCCCGCGCCGCGATCAGTCGGCGTTGACCGACTGGATGGTCCACGTGAGTGCGACGTTGCCGACCGTTCCCGTCGAGGCGATCGTCGTCCCGTTCATGAACCACATCGCGATGTTTCCGCTGGTGTCGCGCCACAGGAGATCGCTCATTCCATCGCCGTTGAAATCGCCGGTCTGAACCATCGACCACGAGGTTACCACGTTGCCGAGCCCGCCGGCCGCGAGGACGCTCGCGCCGTTCATGAGCCAGATCGCCGTGTTTCCACCGTTGTCCCGCCATGCGATGTCGGCAACGCCGTCGCCGTTGAAGTCGCCGGTTCCGACCACCGACCAGGTTGTCGGGACGGTGCTTATACCCGCCGAGGACACCACCTGCGTGCCGTTCAAGAACCACACGGAGATGTCGCCGCTGGTGTCTCGCCACAAAATGTCGGCCCTGCCGTCGCCGTTGAAGTCGCCGATGCCCGCCACCATCCACATGTTGGCCGGGACCGCGCCGATGCTCCCGGACAACACGACGTTGGGGCCGTTCATCAGCCACACCGCGAGATTTCCGTTATTGTCCTCCCACAGGATGTCGCCCAATCCGTCGCCATTGAAATCACCGGTGCCGACCACCGTCCAGTTGGTCGGGGCGCCGGCGATGCTAACGGCCGAGACGACCTGCGTGCCGTTCATGAACCAGATCGCGTTGTTGCCGCTGGCGTCGCGCCACAGCAGATCGGCGTTTCCGTCACCATTGAAGTCGCGCTGGCCGACGATCGACCAGGTCGTGGGTATGTTGCCGACGCTCCCGGACCCCGACAACTGGGACCCGTTCATGAACCAGATCGACGTGTTGCCGAGATTATCGCGCCAGGTGATGTCGCTCATCGGAATTATGGCCTGGTTGCTGCCGATGAAATTATGCGCAACGAGCGGCATGGTGCGGCCAATAACAATATTAACGCCGAGCGATGCGGTCCCCTGGCCGGCCAGCGTTTGGTTGAACCAGCAAAAAGGAATCGGATCCAATTTGCTCGGCAAATTTGCAAAAGTGCCAGCCGGCTGTGCAGCATTGGTGTCGAGGTAATTTGGCGTTTCATCAAAGCCGGATCCGTACGCCATGCCCATTAGCCATCCACTGGGGTTTCTGGCGAAACCACCGAATCCTGGAGGACAACCCGGAGGCTGCGCATTCACATATAAATTGGGCGGCAAAGAAATATTGGAGCAATTATTCAGTGCATAGGCCAAACCTGCGCTCCAACTGGTCGTCGGCGTGTAGACACAGTTGTTGGGTCCGCTCGCGGGTGCTGCTGTATGGTTCCCAACGAGCTCAGCCTGATGAATATACGCAGAATAATAATCCTGCGTGCCGTTCTTCGGAAACCAATTGTTCTGGTTAGACCAAAACATATTGGGAGGGCACGAGCTTGGCGACATCACGCATGGATAAGACGTGCCATTGACAATAAGGTTTACCGGTACACAATTGGGCGGGCTGACGCTGGTGCAAGACGCCACGCCATGAACCAAAGCCTCGACGATATTTCGCCCAATCGACTGGGAGACAGTGGTAAGTGGAGTTACGGCGCCGCCCGTGCAACCTGCCGGTGATTGGTAGAAATTAAACCAGGAAGCGAAAGCGCCGTCATTTGCGAACACCTGCTGACTGGCCGTCTCGAAAACGTTCATCACGCCACCGCAGTTGGACGTCAGATTCACATTGATGTTGCTGACCGCCCACGGTCCAGTACCCGGTTGCGGGCAAGTATAAGTTGAAGCGGTGGGATTGTAGCACCAAACGGTGAATGCAGCGCTATACGTTGTTGCGCCCGAGGTCGGAGGACAATGAGTGCCGTCAGCAATTGCGGCCGGAGAAACGATGCCCAGGGTTTTGGAGTTGTTTTGTACGGGCGGGAGACCTGTCGGTTGGCCAAAATACCAGTTGTTATAATTCGTGAAGGGGAACTTCGGAACACTATCCGGAATAGCAACGCAGAGCGAGAATTGCTGCTGATTTACGCCGGTGCTCCCAGCCGGACAACTTACGCAGGTGACCGTGATGTTGTTTGGAAGCGGCACCACCTGATTCAATGGATTGCAGAATATGAATTGACCCTGGCTACTGGAAAACGAGAAAGACTTTGCGTCAGGGTTCACATAAACTGGACAGCTTGCGGTGGCGCTCGTCGCGCTCCACACCGCTTGCACTATTGCCCCCTGGGCATCCCCCACAGTTTGCAAACCCTGAACCAGAAGGCTCTGGAGCGCTGTGTCGAAATAATAGAATAAGTTATTGGCGGCCTGGGGAAGCAGAGAACACTGACTTGGTGGTGTGAGGCATGATGACAAAAACTTGTTGGTTGAATTGACCATCGGCGGGCTGGTAGCGGTGGCGGCCTGCGCGAGAACTCCAAAGGTCCCTTGCAGCCCAGCTCCACCAACTAGGTTGAGCCAACTCGGGAAGGCAGTGCCAGTTACCATCGTAGATATGGCAGCATGCGGCGAGTACACATAATTTCCAAGCTGAGCATCGATAAACGCAGGAGAAGTAGGTGAGGACATAATCTCAAACATCATGGGTACTTGAAAATTATCGACGTTCGATGTGTCGAGAATCAAGTGATAAGTCGTGTCGCCGTTCGTCGGAATATTCGGGACCGACGCCCCGGTAAATTCAAACAACCCCTGGGGGGTCGACGCCGGCATCATCGCTGGGCAGGTCGAGGTTCCCGAGGGCATCACGAAAAACCTTAACGTCGCGGCGTTAAGAACGTTGGTATAGTTACCACCAAGCATGTTACTTTGTACGGCCGAATATTGGCCGGTACCGGACCCCACCGGATAGAAGCTTTGAGCCGGCGCCGTCGTTGCCCAACCGAGCTGGCCGGGCTGACCTGATGGCGCTAGAAAAAATGACTTATCTGTGGGCCCGGAAACGCATACAAGACGAGCACTCAAATTGATGAAATTGAGCAATGCCGGAATGGTGTTGTAAGTCGCTGAAAAGCTCGATCCTGTGGTCAAAATCAAGCAAGCCAGCGCCGCGGCGGCCGAGGCGGCTTGGAAACGCGGCACGACTGTGCGCGAGCCGGGAGCAGCCATGCGATTGCCCATGCGCGCGTCGCGACCTGCCAAGCCTGTGATGGTGCGCCACACCTTGCCAGCCTGCCCGAACGTGATGAGATACATGGTAGCCTCGCCAATAAATGGAGGGAAACACTTAGGGATTCGACGGGAACTATAGCCGACCGCGGCATCCTGTGTCCCATCAAATCGCGGAGCCGGGTCTTCGCAGTCGCGACGCGGCGCGTATCGACGCAACCGCATGTGGACTCGCTCACCGTCACTGGCGCTCCGCACCCGCCGCGCTCAATCCTCGCCGAAATTCGCGAACACCAGGCGCTTGAGCGGCGGAGCGGCGTTGGCAGCGCGGAAGAACAGCTTGGCCAGCCGAAACCGCAAGCCCTTGTCGCCGACCGCCTGCTCCAGCGCCCGCAGCGACGTGCGCACGGCGGCAAAGCCGTAGTCGCGCATCTGCCGCTCGTAGTCGTGGATCGCCGCCTCGATCGAGCCCTCGCCGTTGGCAGCGGCAGCAAGCTTGTGGCACAGCAGGGCCGCGTCGCGCAGCGCAACATTGGCGCCGATGCCGCGATAAGGCGTCATGCTGTGGATGGCATCGCCGATCAACGTGATCCGCCGAGACGGCCAGGATGCGACCGGCAGTGAGGTCTTGATGCTTCCGACATAGAAGGTCGAGGGATCGGAAGCGCAGACGAGCACGCTGTAATCAGGGTGCCAGTTGCGGATGCGATCGAGCACCAGACGCTGCAAATCGGGCGGCGCGAGCGCTTCGAGCGGAGTGCCGCGTTCGAGATCGGTCCGCAGGCCGCCATAGGCCCAGAACACGTAGCTCGTGGTGTTGTCGCAGAGAGCGTTGCTTGCCGCAGATCCGGGACCGTCGTCATCGAGGAGGGGTAGCGCCGGAGTATCGGTCGCGAATTCGTGCAGGCCGATGAACATGCTGCGCCGGCCCGGCGCCATCACGAGCCCGGTGCCTTCGAGGACGCGCGGCGGCAGCCGGCGACGATTGTCGTCGGTGAGCATGGCCTTCGCCGCGATGCCGACCACGCCGGTGTCGATGCGTTGGGCATGGGGGAGGAACTGCTGCCGGACATGCGAGTTGCCGCCGTCGGCGCCGACCAGCACGTCGCAAGTCGCGGTGCTGCCGTCAGCGAAGTAAAGCACGATCCCGCCGGCCGTCTCCTCGTAGCGCGTGAAGGTCTTGCCGAACGCGACGACCCCGTCGAGGCGGGCGAGCAGAATCTGACGCAGCGTAATGCGGCTTGCCGCGCGATTCTGCGCGACCGCGCCCGCCTCGCCGGAGAACTCGAACGACAGCAGCTCTTCCATCTTCTCGGTGAGAAAGCGGAAGCGCCGACGATCGACGCTGCAGGTCGCCGCAAACAGGTCGAACAGGTCGGAGGGCAGGCAACTGTGCAACGCTGCGCTCCCCTTGGGGCTGATGCGGACGCGGTAGCCCTGCAGGCGGTCGGTCGGCGTCGCATCGCGTTCATAGAGCGCGACGCACACGCGCGCCTTCTTCAGCCCCTGGGCGAGGGCAAGCCCGCCGATGCCGCCCCCGACGATGCCGACGCGAAGACTCGTGTGTGTCATGTCTTGCCTCCAGAATGATGGCCCCGCCGCGCGCGGTGCGGCCGCGGATCGGATGAGCGCGCCGCGGCGCGCGCGGCATTGTCTTCGGCAGCCGCCGGTTGGCGCGGCATCAGCCACGCTTCGATCGCCGCGAAAATCGCATCGAGCTGGGTGCGCGGCAGCCGCAGGCAGCCCGCGCCGGTCATCGCCGCGACGAAAAGCGCCGCGCTGCCCGCCGGGTCGAGATCGCGGCGGAAAACGCCGTCCTCGATCCCCGCGGCGAGAAAGCGCTCGATGCCATACTGCCAATGTCCGAACAGCGGCTCGATGATCTTGCGGATTGCGGGATCGCGCCGTCCGCGCTGCTGCAGCTCGAACAGAACCGCGAAGAGCTCGGGGCGCTCGCTGGCGTAGAAATGCGCGTCGGCGAATTCCTGGCGCAGCCGGTCGAGCGCCGGTTTGCCGGTCGTGGGGGCGGGCGGCGCATGCACGGTGATGAACTGAGAGGCGAGGTAGTCCGCGACCCCGCCGATGAGCGCCTCCTTGGTCGGGAAATAGTAGTGCAATGTCGCGATGTTGACGCTGGCGCGGTCGGCCACGCTGCGCGTGCGCAGCCCTTCGAAGCCGTCGGCGGCGAGGCAGGCGAACGCCGCGCGCACGAGGCTGTCGCGGCGCTCGTCGCCGCCCGGTCGCAGGGGCGTCTTCTTCGGCATTGCTCCTCACTTTATCAATCAATCAGTTGATTGGATAAACGATGCGAACGAATTCGTCAAGCTTGGCGGGTTCACCGCGACGGGTGGGCCGGTCGGTAGACGCTGGTGCACGGCCTGTCGCGGCCGCAAGCGACGACCACGCCGCGGCGGCTACGCTGTGATGTCCGATCGTCGGGGTGATGCAAAGGCGCGCCTGTGCGCTCGCAGGGCACATCGCCCGAAGGCGACCGTACTCACTCGCTTCGCCAGCGCGAAAACGCCGTGCGACTGCTAGGTCCGCATGGATCAGGTGAGGGGGACAAAATCGTATTCGCCCACGCCTTGCAGGACGAGGAACGTGGCCGAGGTATCGCCCGCGTTCGTTACGAGGTGAGGTCGTTTAGGAGGGACTGCGAAGGATTGGCCCGGCGCCAGTTCGATCTTCTCTTTGGGGTCCTGCATATAGATGCAAATCGATCCGGCCAGCACATAGAACGTGTCGGAGACGCTGTTGTGATAATGCCACGGCACCTTTTGCGTGGGGCTAATCTGCAACTCCGTGATGCGGAAACCGGGGCGCGCGGCGTGTTGCGCGCGGCGTTCTACCTCGTAAAGTCCGCTCGCGTCCTTCACCGCTTGCATTTCACAGTCCTCCATAAAACAGCAACCTCGACGCAATCAATCCAGCTTCGTGCCTGATGATTTGATCACCGCGGCCCACTTTGCAGTTTCGGCCGCGATGAGTTTCCCGAAATCGGTCGGCGACCCGGGTAGTGGCGTTCCTCCGAGGTCAGCAAGGCGAGCTTTAAACTCCGCGCTGGCGAGGCCAACATTGATCTCGTTGTTGAGCTTCTCGACGACGTCGACGGGGGTCTTGCTCGGCACCGCCAAACCGTACCACGCACTTGCCTCGTAGCCCTGCACGAAATCCGCCATCGCCGGAATGTCCGGCAGCACATCCGCGCGAGTGGCGGTCGTCACGGCCAACGCACGCAGCTTCCCCGAAATAATGTGCGGTATGACTTCGGGCAGCGGCGCGAAGTACACCTGCACCTGGCCTCCCAGCAGATCGGCGAGGGCCGGTGCACCGCCACGATACGGCACGTGGGTCAAATCAACGCCGGCCATTGTCTTGAACAGCTCACCGGCCATATGGGGCGTGGAGCCATTGCCGGCGGAGGCCATATCGATTTTGCCAGGATTGGCCTTGGCGTAGGCGATGAACTCAGGGACGGTTTTGGCCCGAACCGATGCATTGACCACCATGACAACGGGCACTCGGGCGATCCCCGCAACAGGCGTGATATCGCGGACGAAATTGTAGTTGAGCTTACTGTACAGCGTCGCGTTGATCGCGGCCGGAACGCCGACCAGCAGCAGCGTGTATCCGTCAGCCCGGGCACGCGCGACCGTCTCGGTGGCCACATTGCTACCCGCACCAGGACGATTTTCGATGACGAATGGCTGCCCGAGCCGCTCCGATAAAAATTGCCCGATAAGCCGTGCGGTGATGTCGAACGCGCCGCCCGCTGCAAAACCAACGATAATGGTCACGGGCCGCGTCGGATAGGTCTGGGCCCTCGCGAAACGTGGCATGGCCGGGAGGGTGGCGCTTGCCATCATGAGATGCAGAAATCGGCGGCGTGGTGGCTTCATGGAAATTCCTCACAAGGCTGGAAGCAGCGATCAATCTCTTTTCACTCGATCACCACGCCTGAGAAGTCGCACCGGCCTCTACCGAGCAGGCATCGTTCAAAGGCCATATTTGGCTTGATTTCTGCCAATAGTTCCGTCTGCGCTCAGCTTCTTTAGGAGTTATTCGTCCTGTTGTAATTCTCCGATGCGGTGGCACGAATTCACCGCCTGAAGACCGGGAAGCTTTCCTTGCTTGAGCAAATTGCCGGTAATGATACCCGAAAATATCGCGGCCGGCGCGCGCAAAATCGGAGGCACGGCTGCTCATGGCGCCCTGCGGAACGTACCGACAGCTTGCCGCCAAGTCTGCTTGTCGGATGAAGCTGCCGTCCCGTGGGTGTCTGCGGGAGGCAAACTCGAGCGAACTCGCAACGTGAGCCTGCCCATCGCAGGTTTCGTTGGAGAAGTCAGCCGCCGAAAATGATCTGACGCTTTGTGCGTTGATCCAGATCAACAAGCGCGAGTTTCTCGCGCTGTGGCAGCGCCGGCAGCCGACCTATCACCACCATTACTTGCCGAGGGGTCGTCTACTTGCCCGACGGGTCGTCGACTTTCCTGCGCGCATCGTTGACGATCGACAGCACGCGGGCGGACAGCGCGGCCGAAATCGCCTGGTCGACCTCGGCGGCCGGCAGGTCGGTTGCGGCGCTGGCGCTGTCTGGCGCGGGCTGCGCGCTGGAGAGCGTGGGTGCGTCGACGGTGGAGCGCGTGCCACCGAGATTGGGCCGCGAGGGTTTCGCATCGGCGACCTCACTCGGCTGCGCACGGGCGATGACGATGTCAGGCAGGAGATCGATGCGCACCGATGAGCCCTCGGCGACGTCCGTGCGTGCCGGCGAGACCACCATCGCGCCTTCGCGAACCCCTCCGATCACCTCGACGAGACGCGAACCGCGCACGCCCACCGAAACCTTCACGCGCGCGGTGCGATTGCCGTTGACGACGCTCACCGCGTTGTTGGAGATCGCCTCGGTCGGGACCACGAGTGCGTCCGGATTCTCGCGATAGACGATATTGACCTCCGTCGTCATGCCGATGCGCAGCGGCGTGTCGCGCGGCAGCAGCAGGTAGACGCGGAACGTCTTGCTCTCCGGATTTCCCTTCGGCGTGATTGCCGACACCTTGGCGGTCAACGATTCGTCCTGGAACGCCTCGTTGCGCAAATAGGCTTTCTGGCCGAGCGCGATCTTCGGGATCTCCTCTTCGTTGATCTCGGCGACGACCTGCATCGGCGTCGGCGGCCCGACCCAGAACAGCACGTCGGTCGGACCTGCGATCTCTCCGACCTCGCCGTCGCGGCGCAGCACCATGCCGTCGAGCGGGGACTTGAGCACCAGCTGGGCGAGCCGCTCCTTCTGCGCCGAGATGCGGAAATTGAGCTCGCGCACCTGGCTCTTGAGCTGTTCGTTCTGCTGCTTGGTGACGCTTCCCTTGTCCACGTCCTTGTTCGACTTGTCGAGATCGCGCTCGAGCTGCTCGAGCCGCACGTTGAGCTCGTTGAGCGCGGCCTGCTCCTCGCCGTCGTCCTGGCGCGCGAGGACCTGGCCCTGCCGTACCGTCTGTCCCTCGCAGCGGCAAAGTTCCACGATCCGGCGCCGCGTAAAGGGCACGACCTTGGCCCAGCGAACCGGCTCGACGATGCCGTTGCCGTAGACCACCTCGGAAACCGGAGCGTAGGTCGCGAGCGTCACCGTCACCACGGGAGCGCGGAAAAAATACCAGGCCGCTCCGCCGGCGGCTGCGCCGACTGCCACGACTGCCAGGGAAATTGTGCGCCAGCGCATTGTCACACCTGTGAGTATGATTAAGTTCCTAGTTTTACCACGAACGCGCCGGGCAAACAACGCCGCCCCGGTTGGTTAGGGAGAGGAGCCCTGATCAAGGTTCAGTCCTCATGAAGGTTCATTGCTCATGAAGGTTCGATGCTCATGAAGGCTCGACGGCGTGAAGCTCCTTCCCCGCCTCCGTCGCCGGATCCGGTTTCGTCAGCCAGGTCTCCTGCGCGATCTTGCCGTCGACGATCTGGATGCGCCGGTCGGCGCGCGCGGCGAGGCCGGCATCGTGGGTGACCACGATGACCGTGCGGCCCTGGCCCGCGATCTCGCGCAGGATGGCGAACACCTGCTCGGTCGAGGCGGTATCGAGGTTGCCGGTCGGCTCGTCGGCAACGATGATTTTTGGATCGTTGGCGAGCGCGCGGGCGATCGCAACGCGCTGGCGCTGGCCGCCGGAGAGCTGGTTCGGCCGCTTTTGGGTCTGCTCGGAGAGGCCGAGCGAGCCGAGCAGCGCCAATGCCTTGGTGCGCATGTCGGCATTCGACAGGCGGCCGAGAGTGCGCATCGGGAGCAGCACGTTCTCGAGCGCGGTGAACTCCGGCAGGAGAAAATGGAACTGGAAGACGAAGCCGCAGGTCTTGAGGCGCAGGTCGGCTTTTTCCGCCTCGGAGAGGCTGGACGTCGCCTGACCGTCCATGAATATCTCCCCTTCCGTCGCGCCATCGAGGAGGCCGAGCAGATAGAGCAGGGAGGATTTCCCCGATCCTGACGGGCCGGTAATGGCGAGGAATTCGCCCGCGCCCACCGACAGGTCGATCCCGTTGACCAGCGTATGCGATATGGTCCCCTGGACGCGGCGGACGAGCCCGACGGTTTGGATGACGGTCGTCATGCCGCGCCCCTGATGATCTCGACCGGATGGACCCGCGTGGCCTTGCGCGCCGGGAAGAATGCGGCCGCCGCACAGGCGACGAGCGAGAACAACCCGGCCGCGAGGTAGTGCTTCATCGTCCAGAAGATCGGAACGTGGATGGTCTCGCCGCTCAACGGATTGAAGAACGTGATCTGGGAAAGGCTGATGCACAGCAGGTAGCCGATCACCCAGCCCCCGAGGACGCCGACCGCGCCCATCATCGCCGCCTCGACGATGAAGATGCCACTCACGAACGATTCCTTCATGCCGAGCGACTTCATGATGGCGATGTCGTGCCGCTTCTCGTGAGTGATGGTCGAGATGATGTTGTAGGTCGCAAAGCACGAGGAAAACAGCATCGCCGCCATCACGATCAGCATGATGAGCATGCGAACCGTGAACGCGGAGAGCAGGTTGGCGTTGGCCTCCTGCCACGACACCGATTTGTAGCCGGTCTGCCTTTCGACCTGGGCCGCGATGTCGTCTGCGGCGATGGCATCGTCGAGCCGCAAGCGGAGCTGGTTCACGCCGCCTGCCTGCCCGGACAGCACCTGCGCGGTCCGCAGCAACGCGTAGACTTGGCTCTCGTCGATCTGGTGGACGCCGGAGCGGAAGATGCCGACCACGGTCGCCGTGATCACATGGCTCTCTCCGGCCGAAATGGTGATCGCGCTTCGCATCTGGGCGCCGATCTTGTGCGCCAGCGCCTCGCCGATGATGACGGCGTTCGACGCCCGGAACAGGTCATTGATCTGGCCCTGCTGCATCTGGTTCGCGAGCTTGGAGACCTTGACCTCGCGCCGCGGATCGATCCCGGTCACGGTGATGCCGACATGGCCGCCGGAAAAATGCGCCAGCGCCGTGGTCTGCTGGGACGGCGACACCGCGCCAGGCAGCCAGGACTCGATCGAGGCGACGACCGCGTTGGGGTTCTTGATGCCGGTGCGCCGCTCCGCGGAGGGCATGTTGGTCACCTGCACGGCGGCGTATTCACGCTCTGCCGGCTGGGCCGACGCGGTACGGCGCTCATCGCTCACCGTCACGTGCGGCAGGGTATCGACGAGCTGGCGGATAAAGTCGCGCTGGCCGCCCTCCATGAGGCCGGCGATCATGATGGTAAAGCCGACCCCCATGGCGACGCCGAGAATGCCGACCAGCGTTTGCCGGATGCGGGTGGTGACATGGGTCCAGGCGATCTCGATGAGCAGCTTCATTTAAGACAGCCCGAAGTGCGTAGTGCCGACCATCAGCGAATTCCGTAGCGCGAGAATTCGTCGGCGATTCCCGCCTGCAGCGACTTTGCCGCCCCGATGTCGCTGTTTCCGGCCGCGGTGTCGCCCCTGCGCGTCCTGGCGAGGCCGCGGCCGTAGAGAGACGACGCCCGTTTCGGTTCGACCGAGAGCGCGGCATCATAGTCTTCGATGGCGTTGTCGGGGCGTCCGAGCTTCAAGTTCACGAAGCCGCGGCTGTCGAGCGCATCGGCGTAGCGTGGACGTATGGCAAGCGCCTGGTTGCAGTCCCGCAACGCATTGTTGAGGTCGCCGACGATGGCGCGCGCCCAGCACCGGTTGTTCAGGGCTTCCGGATCGGCCGGGTTGAACCGGATGACGTCGTCGAGCTTGTTGATCGCTTCGGCGAAATTGCCGGATCTCGTCAGCTGCTGCGCGGTGTTGTAGAGGTCGATGGCGCGATCCGGCGTGATCACACGTGCGTCCGCCGGGGCGACGGACTTGCGGTCCGGAGGTGGCGGCGGCGGGGCGCTCTCGCGGGCCGAGGCGAGCCGCTGCGGGGAAGTGTCGGGTTTCCAGCGGTCGGCCTGCGACTTTGCAGTCGCAACCTCGCTGTCTTTCATGCGCCTCGCGAGCTGCGCCATCAGCTGCTGGGCGCCGTTTCGATCCTCCGCCGAGTTGCCTCCCGAGGAGGCGATGAGCGCCCACTTGTAGGCATCGACGTTGCTCTTCTGGACCCCGCGGCCGATGGCATAGAGGCCGCTCAGGATGAGCTGGGCCTGCGAATTCCCGGCGTCGGCAGCGCGAGAAAACCACAGGAACGCATCGCGATCGGACTGCGGGCGCCCGATGCCCGCCGACAGGATCGCCCCCATGTACATTTGCGCGGCGGGATCGCCCCGCTCGGCAGCCCGCTGATAGCGGTCGGCCATCTGCACGTCGGCGTTGTCGTCGGCCCGTGCCGGCGCAGTCGCAGCCGCGATCAGGAGCATGAAGGGCAGGGCCATCACGAGCACCCACCTGCGGCAGTTCGCTCCGGTCAGCATGCGTCTAGCCCTGGACACGCCGGATCGCACCGCCCGCGCCGGGATCGGTGCGGAGGTGCCGGCCCGCCAAGGGGTCTCACCAGCCATGTCTACCCTCTCGGTCGGCGGTCGCTCACGGTATCGGCCCGCGGCCCGCAATCCTCTGGTCAATCTAATACCCCCGACGGCGCACGTCTTCACCCCGGCCGCTCGGCATTTGCATGAAAAACAGGTCGAAGAGAAATGATACCACTAGTCCCGCCTTGCGAAAGAGGGGAGACCCCTTTGTGACGTTCCGACGCGCCTTGCGATGCTGCCTGTTTGGTGGGCTAGTATGCTTTCGCGGTTCATTGACCCTCGCTGATGCCCCGCCCATCCTGCCCGGCCCCCAACCGCCTGATCGTACGGAACTGCAATGACATACCGCTTCCTCGCCGCAGTGCTCGCAGTCGTCTGCATGGTGACGCAGGCCTGCGCGCAGGCTCCCGACCGTCTACAAAAAATTCTCGCCGGCGGGGTGCTTCGAGTCGGTACCACCATGGATACGCCCGTCTTCAGCATGCGCAATGCCGAGGGGCGGCTCGAAGGGATCGACATCGACCTGCTCGAGACGCTCGGGCCGGCGCTCGGCGTGCGGATCGAATACGTCAAGATGAACTTCGGCTCGATGCTGTCCGACCTCGCCGCCGACAAGTTCGACGTCGCCATGTCGGGCATGGGGCGCACCTACGACCGGGCGCGGGTCGCGACCTTTTCGCGGCCCTATATGCGCTACGGCAAGCTGATGGTGATCCGCAGCGCCGACCGCGCGCGTTTTGCTTCGCTCTCCGACCTCGACCGCCCGGGCATCCGGATCGCCTACAACCAGGGCGGTCTCAACGACCGCTTCGCCAACACCATGTTCAAGCAGGCGGCCGCGGTCGGATACGCCAGCAACGAGCTCGCCACCGCCGATCTTCTTGCCGCCAAGGTCGACGCGCAGGTCTCCGATTCGACCGCCGCCATCTACCTAGAGCGGCAGAATCCGAAGCTCCACGCCATGGCGAGGTACCAGGTCTTCAATCCGGTCTATGTGGCGATGCTGCTCAACCGGGGCGACCAGACCCTCCTCAACTTCATCAACATCTGGCTCGACCAGCTCGAGCTCGAGGGCACCATCGCGAAGGTCCGCGCGAAGTGGCTGGGAGAGACCAACGAGCCGCCGCCTAGCGGCCGGTGAGCGCCGCGCGCAGCGGTTCCGGCAAGCGCGCGAGCTCGCGCGCGGCGATCGGTGCGACTGCGGCGCGGAACGCCTCGCCGTCGATCGCGGCGGCCGAAACCACGGCGACACCGTCCTTCTCGAGCAAAGCGAGGCAGCGCGCGTCCTCGGCCTCGGCAAGGGTGCGCTGGCGCGCCGTCGCCTGCCGGATGGCCGCAATGAGCACCTCCCGCGTTCCACGATCGAGACCGTCGAACCAGGCGCGGTTCGCAAGCACCAGCGCGACGCCGAAGAAATGCGAGGTCAGGCTGACGTGACGATGGGTGCGGTGAAGATCGAAGTTGACGAGATTGGTCAGCGGATTTTCCTGGGCATCCACGGTGTGGCCGGTCACCGCGGCGACGAGGTCCTTGACGTCGACCACGACCGGCTCGAAGCCGAGCGCGGCGAACACCTGCCTGTGCAGCGGGCTCGTGACGATGCGCAGCTTTAGCCCGGCGCAATCCCGCGGGGTGCGGATCGGATGCGCCCGGTTGGAGATGTGGCGGAAGCCGTTGTCCCAGAAGTCGAGAAGGCGATAGGGCGTCGCCGCGGCGACATCGGCCGCGAGGGTACGGCCGAGCGCGCCGTCGAGCTTGCGGTAGACGTCCTCGCGTGCGGTGAGCACGAAGGGAATGTCGAACAGTGCGAGGGAAGGCACGCGCTCGGCGAGATAGCTCGAGTTGAAGTAGCAGAGCTCGAGCCGGCCGTCGGCGACCATCGCGAGGCAGTCGGCCGCCTTGTGGCCGAGATCCGCGACATTTGCGGTCACCTCGACGCGCCAGTCGGGTAGCTCGCGCTCCACCTGCGCGGCGAAGGCGCGGAGCGCCTGCGTGTGCACGGATGCTTCGCCCTGGTAGCCGCCGACGCGAATCTTCGTGTCACTTTGCGCGATCAAGTCTTGTCCTTCGTGGCGGTGATGGGAAACGCGAGTCGTCGCGATGCGTGCAGCCTTTTAGCCGGCGGTCGGCACATTGCCCAGATGGGGTCAATGATCGAAATTATCGCAATACGATATTTCTTGATTAGTCAGGCATCTCCATTATCATAATCGGGCTATCGCTTGACGACTTATGGCGGTGCAGGGAGAGGCATGACCCATTCAAGGGCAGATCGCGCCGCTCGATCGAGCGGGGACCGCATGCTGGCGGTTCTGGAGCTCTTCACTGTCGAGACGCCGGAATGGACCGTCGAGGCGGCGGCAACGGTTCTGCAGGTTTCGGCCCCTACCGCCTATCGCTATTTCAAGCAGCTCACGCGTGCGGGGATGCTCAGCCCGGTGAGCGGCGCGAGCTATGCGCTCGGCCCCGCGATCATCGAGATGGATCGCCGCATCCAGATTTGCGATCCCATGCTCAACGCGGCCCGCGGCGTCATGGTGGACCTCATTCAATATGCCGCGGAGAGCACGACCGTGCTGCTGTGCCGGCTCTATCATGACCGGGTGATGTGCGTGCACCAGGTCGTGGGGCGCGGTCCGCAATTGCCGGTGAGCTATGAGCGTGGACGGCTGATGCCGCTGTTCCGCGGCGCCACCTCCAAGATCATCCTGGCGCATCTGCCGGCACGCACGGTGAAGTCGCTGTTCGATCGCCACGGCCCCGAAATCGGCGAAGCCGGCCTCGGCGCGACCTTGCCGGCATTTCGCGGCCATCTTGCCGTGATGCGCCGCGCGGGCGTAATGGTCAGTCGGTCTGAAATAGACTCCGGCCGCGTCGGGATCGCTGCACCGATCTTCGGCGCCGAGCGTGCGATCCTGGGCAGCCTCAGCTTCGTGCTGCCGGAGCCTCGTGCCGACGAACGCCTGATCGCGCGCCTCACGCCGCTCACCGTGGCGGGTGCCCGCGAGATCGAGCAAGCCATGATCGGCATATCGAGCATCAAGTCGAGCCCGGCGCGGGTCAAACTGGCGCGCTCGTAGGTTTTCGGCACAGGGAGGAACGCGATGTCGCTCGCGACGACGAAATTCTCCGCCGTCCTTTGGGGCTTTGCCCAGGCGATGAAGTATGCACGGCGCCATGCCAAGTTCAGGGCACGGCTCGCCGAGCGAAATCTCGTGGCGCAGATCATCGCCCGCGACGAGGAGGTGGGGCGCTGGTTCGAGGTGCGCGGCGGCAAGGTCACCTCCCGCGCCGGCCGCCATGCCAAGCCCGACATCACGCTCGCCTTCAAGAACGCGGCGATCGGGGCGTCGCTGCTCACTCCGCCGATCAACTGGCTCGACCAGATCAACGCGCAGAAGGACTTCAATCTCACCGTCGATGGCCCCGAGGACCTCACCAACTGGTGGGCCCAGACCATGATGGCGACGATGACCTCGGGCTGGCAGTTCGGCACCAAGCTCGCCGACGGCACCATGCGCTACTGCAACATGACCAATGGCGGCCCGGTGTTCGTCCACGTCAAGGACGGCCGGATCGTGCGCATGACGCCGATCGATTTCGACGACAGCGACCCGCAGCCGTGGACCATTTCGGCGCGGGGAATGAAGTTCACCCCGCCGCGCAAGACGACGCTCGCGCCGCACGGGCAGAACGCGAAGTCCATCGTCTATTCGCCGGATCGCCTGCTTCATCCGATGAAGCGGGTCGACTTCAATCCGGACGGGGCGCGCAATCCGCAAAACCGCGGCAAGTCGGGCTACGTGCGCATCTCGTGGGAGGAGGCGCTCGACCTCGTCGCCGCCGAGATCAAGCGCTGCAAGAGCACCTACGGCCCCGGCGTGATGGCGGTGTCCCACGGCTCGCACCACACCTGGGGCAACATCGGCTACTACCTCTCGGCGCTGCATCGCTTCCGCAATGCCGTGGGCTACACCCAGGTCCACCACAATCCCGACAGCTGGGAGGGCTGGTACTGGGGCGCGGTGCATCACTGGGGCTACACGCTGCGTGTCGGCCAGTCGGAAACCTACGGCACCGTCGAGGACTGCCTGCAGAACTGCGACATGATCGTGTTCTGGGCGGCCGATCCGGAGACCACCAGCGGCTCTTACGGCGCGCAGGAAGGCACGGTGCGCCGCCAGTGGCTCAAGGACGGGAAGCTCGGCATCAAGGTCGTCCACGTCGACCCCTATTTCAACGCATCGGCGCAGTTCCTGCCGGGCAAATGGTTCGCGCCGCGCCCGACCACCTCGGTCGCGATGGCGATGGCGATCGCTTACGTCTGGATCAAGGAAGGCCTCTACGACAAGGACTACGTGCGCACCCACACCGTCGGCTTCGACAAATGGAAGGCCTATCTCCTCGGCGAGGAGGACGGGATCGCCAAGACGCCCGAGTGGCAGGAGACCGAGACCGGCGTTCCGGCAAAGGACGTGCGGGCGCTCGCCCGCGAGTGGGGAAACAAGCGCGTCTATCTCGCGCCCGGCGGCTGGGGCAACGGCCACGGCGGCGCCTGCCGCAACCAGACCGGCATCCAGTGGGCCCGCGTCATGGTGTGTCTCGTCGCCATGCAGGGGCTGGGCAAGCCCGGCGTCAACATGGGCAATCTGCAATGGGGCTGCCCGCTCGACTTCAATTTCTATTTCCCCGGCTATGCCGACGGCGGCATGTCCGGCGATCTCGAAAACACCTCGATGCCGGTCGAACTCTACCAGCGCATGCCGCAGCTGCCGACCATTTCGTCGACGTTCCAGCGCATCCCGCGAATCTGGATGCCGGAGGCGATCGCCGACGGAAAGGCGGAAGGCTATGCCTGGGTCGGCAAATCGATCGAGCACCAGTTCTCGAAGTTCGCCTATCCGGCGCCGGGCCACGCGCCGGTCAAGATGCTCTACAAGTACGGCGGGTCGATGCTTTCGACCATGAACAACACCAACCGCCATGTGCGGATGTACCAGTCGGAGAATCTGGAGTTCGTCGTCAACCAGTCGATCTGGTTCGAGGGCGAAGCGAAGTTCGCCGACGTGATCCTGCCGGCCTGCACCAACTTCGAGCGCGTCGATATTTCGGAATGGGCAGGCCTCGGCGGCTACGGCCATCACGGGCAGCAGCAGCTCAATCACCGCGTCATCATCTTCCAGGCGCCGGCGATCGCGCCGCTCGGGGAGTCGAAGTCGGACTACTGGATCTTCACCGAGATATGCAAACGGCTCGGCCTCGCCAACTACTTCAACGAAGGCATGAACGAGATCGACTGGGTCAAGCGCCTGTTCGACGCCTCCGATCTGCCCAAGCACATCTCCTGGAAGGAATTCATTCGCCGCGGCTATTTCGTGGTGCCGACGGAGAAGGAGAAGCTGCGCGCGCCGGTGTCGTTCCGCTGGTTCTTCGAGAACCGCAAGAAGGACGTGCCGGAGGCGCAGCCGCTGCCGTCCGACTATGCGACGGAATTCCGCAGCGGATTGCAGACCCAGTCGGGCAAGCTCGAATTCGAGTGCAACAGCCTCAAGCGCTTCGACGATCCGGAGCGGCCGCCGATCGTGAAATACGAGCCGTCATGGGAGGGGCCGCATTCGGGCGCGATGTTCGAGCGCTATCCGCTCCAGCTTCTCACGCCGCATTCCAAGTACTCGTTCCACACCCAGGGCGACGGCAAGGCCTCGTTCCTTCTCAACATCGCCGACCATCGCGTCAACGTGAACGGCTACTACTACTGGGTCTTGCGCCTCAACGCTGAGGACGCCGCCGCGCGCGGCATCAAGAAGCACGACCTCGTCAAGATCTACAACGACCGCGGCGCGGTGCTCTGCGCGGCGTTGCCGACGCAACGCCTCGCGCGCGGCGTCTGCCACGGCTACGAGTCCTCCGCCGTCTACGATCCGATGGGCGAGCCCGGCAAATCAGTCGACCGCGGCGGCTGCCTCAACCTGCTCACGCCAGAGCGTACGCAGACCAAATCGACCCATTCGCTCGCCGGCGCCAACTCTCTTGTCGAGGTCGAGCTGTGGGACGGCCGGATCGAGCACATGTCGGCGACCTTCGCCGCGATGGAGCGCGACAAGGGCATCAAACGCACGCTCGAGGCGGTGCATCTCGTCCCGGCGAAGTAGCGCCATTCTCCCTCCCCGTCTTCGGGGAGGGCAGGGTGGGGCCTTGCTGACTTAAAGAAGGCCCCGCGCCTGAAGAAAGAACCCCACCCTACCCTCCCCGAAGGCGGGGAGGGAAAAGGAGCTTCTTCCATGAGCAAGTGGAACCTGATCATCGACGTGGCGGAATGCACGAACTGCCAGCTCTGTGCGCTGGCGGCCATGGACGAATATGTCGGCAACGTATTTCCGGGCTACGCCGCGCCGATGCCGCGGCACGGCCACCGCTGGATCGACATCCTTGCAGAAGGAGCGCGGCCAGGCCCCGATGATCGACGTCGCCTATGTGCCGACCTTGTGCAATCACTGCGACGATGCGCCTTGCATCAAGGCGGCGAAGGACGGCGCGGTCACCAAGCGCGAGGACGGCATCGTCATCATCGACCCCGTCAAGGCGGCCGGGCAGAAACAGCTCGTCGATGCCTGTCCCTACGGCCACATCTGGTGGAACGAGGAGCTGCAGGTCCCGCAGCACTGGCCGTTCGACGCGCACCTGATCGACCAGGGCTGGCAGCAGACGCGAGGGCACCAGTCCTGTCCGACCGGCGCGATGCGGGCCATCAAGATCGACGATGAGGCGATGGCGCGCATTGCGCGCGACGAGGGTCTCGAGCAGATGAAGCCGGAGCTCGGCACGCGGCCGCGGGTCTACTATCGCAACCTGTGGCGCTACGCGAAGTGCTTCATCGGCGGCACCGTCTCCGCGCAAGCGGACGGCGTCGTCGATTGTGTCGAAGGCGCGCGCGTGCGCCTGATCCGCGACGGCGCGGTGATTGCGGAGACCCCGACCGACAATTACGGCGACTTCAAATTCGACCGGCTCGACGAAGGATCCGGCGCCTACACGGTCGAGGTCGAGGCGGCGGGCCACACGAAACGGTCGGTCGAGGCGCGGCTGGGCGCGAGCCTCTCGCTCGGCGAGATCAGGCTCGCCTGATTGCACGCTGATTTCGAATCCGGGGGCCGCGATGCTCGATCCGACACCTCTCGTGATCCCGGCGCTTGGGCCGGTCTATGCGGCGCTGGCGCCTGTCGTCGAAGCTTTGCTCCGCGTCGTCGTCGGCTTGACGCTCGTTCCGCACGGGCTGCGCATCACCTTTGGCTGCTTCGCCGGAAGCGGGCTCGGCGTCACGAGCCTGAAAGGCCTCGCCGCGGAGCTCGACCATGGCGGCTACCGGCCCGGTCGGCTGTGGGCGCCGGCGATCGCGTTGACCGAGCTCGTCTGCGGACCGCTGCTGGCGCTCGGCCTGTTCACGCGCATCGCCGCGGTGCCGATCGTCATCTTTCTCGGCGTGTCCAATTTCGAGAGATGGCGGGTCGGCGGATTTTTCTGGAATACGCTCGGCCTCGAATACACGCTGATGTGGACGGTCGCGGCACTGTTTTTCCTGATCAACGGCGGTGGCGTCTATTCACTCGACCATCTCCTGGTGGGCCGCGCATTTTGAGCACACGTCGTAGCCTGGATTGAGCGTAGCGAAATCCGGGTCGACAGTTGACACCGAGGTTCGCCTGCGCGGTGTGTGCCTCCATCGCCGCCCCGGATTTCGCTGCGCTCAATCCAGGCTACAGGTTGCTGGCGGCTACCGTCACAGCAGGCTTGCCGCGATGTTCACCGTCAGCGCGAGCAGCGTCGCGTTGAAGACGAACGACACGACGCCGTGGGCTGCGACCATGCGGCGAAGCCGGTTCGAGGTGACCGCGACGTCCGACACCTGCGAGGTCATGCCGATGACGAGCGAGAAATACAGGAAGTCCCAGTAGTCGGGTGGCTCGTCGCCGGGGAACGCGAGGCCGCCGCCGCGGTGCTTCTCCTGGTCGTAATATTCGTAGGCATAATGCAGCGCGAAGATCGTGTGGGTGAACATCCAGGACAACAGGATGGTCACGACCGCGAGCCCGAGATGCGCCGGCGCCTTGTTGGCGCCGCCGAGCTCGGCAAGGATTGCGCCGAGGCTCGCGAGCGCCGCGGCGGCGGTAAGGAAGAGCAGGGCATGCCGGCCGACGTCCTGGCGTGCCGCGTGGCGGCGCATGCCGTCGATGTCGGTGGTCCCCATCACACGAAAGGCCAAAGCGAGATAGAGCGCGACGCCGACGTCCCATCCGATCACCAATCGGGTGGCGACGTGCAGGCTCGCCGGCAGCAGCAGCCCGACGGCGATGCCGACCGCGGCCGACAGAAACAAGCGCGGCTGGACGCGAACGATCCGCAGCGCCCGCCGAAGCGGATTGTGTGTCGGTTTGGCGGGTGTCATCGGTTCTCGAGGCTCTCAGGCGGCGAGACCATATCTTCTTCGCCGCCACCCCTCCAGGCGGCTTGGTTCGCGCTCGGGCGGTTCGCCCACGAAAGGCAAAGATTGCTGGTATGCTTGAGCCATGAGTGTGCAGCCGACCCGTCTCGCCAAGCCGACCGCCGCGGCGCCGAAGGCATCGCCTCCGCCCGCTGTGGCGATGGCTGCGCATCGTGCTGATCATCGTGATCCTCGTTCTGCTGATCCCCTATGTGCTGGTGCCCATCTACCGCTTCGTCGATCCGAGCTCGACCTTGATCCTGTGGCGGGAGCTGACCGGTCACCGGGTGGAGCGCACCCTGGTGCCGATCGAGCGCATCGATCCGAACCTCGTCCGATCGGTGATCGCCTCCGAGGATGCGAGCTTCTGCACCCATCACGGCATCGACCTGCGACAGATGCGGGAGGCGGTGCGCAGCATCGGCACCCCGGGCGAGCGCGGCGGCTCGACGCTCACCCAGCAGCTCGCCAAGAACCTGTTCCTGTGGCAGGGCCGCAACCCCGTCCGAAAAGTCCTCGAGGTGCCGCTGGCGCTGTGGATCGATCTCGTGATCCCCAAGCGCCGGCAGCTCGAGATCTATCTCAACATCGTCGAATGGGGGCCGAACGGCGAATTCGGTGCCGAAGCGGCCGCTCATCGGGCGTTCGGCAAGCCGGCCCACCAATTGACCCAGCAGGAGGCGGCATTGCTCGCAGCGATCCTGCCCAACCCGGTTCGTCGCAGCGCCCGCCAGCCCGGCCCGGGCATTCGGCGGCTCGCCGGCATCTACATGACGCGGGCGTCGTCCGACAAGCTTTACACTTGCCTCAAGCGGGCGCAGTGACCGGGGGAGCGTTCGGCCGGGGTCCAGGCGGCCGCAACCTGTTCGATTCACATGGAATCGGCCGTGCCGTATTATCGGGATCGCCTGATCCGGCGCGGCAACGGCGACGCATGCATGCGGCTCGTTCGAGCACGCGCTAGATCATGAAAAGTCTGCAACTTTTGGGAAACATGCTCTAGCAAAGGGCGTTCGCATCGATTATAAGCGCCGCTTCCGTTTACAATTCGATTTTGGCGTTCGCCGCCTGATCAAGGAATGCGAGGAGACCGAACATGGCCGTGCCGAAGAAAAAGACATCGCCGTCGAGACGGGGCATGCGACGTTCCGCCGACGCCCTGAAGCAGCCGACCTATGTGGAAGACAAGGATTCCGGCGAGTTGCGGCGTCCCCATCACATCGACATGAAAACCGGCATGTATAGAGGCCGCCAGGTGTTCAAGGTGAAGTCCGAGGCCTGAGCCGCGGGGCGTGCGAGAAGCCGCGGCGCAGGGCAGATCGCGCCATTCCATCGATCCGGAGGCCGGCTGATGTTCCTCCTCGGCGTACCCCTGCTGATCTTCTCGTTCACCATCTACAACATCGTCGCGTTCCTGCTGACCGGCTTCTCGTGGTCGACGGAGGTCACGCGGTTCGGGCTCGCCTCCGGCGGCATGATCGTAGTCACGGCGGGCGAGCTCATCGTGGGCGGCTCGATCCTCGTCCTGTTGATCGAGATGGTGAAGGCGGCGCGGTTGAGCCGGCGCAGCATCGTCGACCATATCCTGTCGATGGTGCTGTTCGTGGCGATGTTGATCGAGTTCCTGCTGGTGCCGCAGGCGGGGACCGCGACCTTCCTGCTGCTGCTCGTCATCAGCTTCGTCGACGTGACCGGCGGCTTCGCCGTCTCGATCCGTGCCGCCCAGCGCGACATCTCGTTCTCCGGGGCCGACAGCGCCCATCCTTTGTGAGCGCGCTGCCGCTCCGGCCGCCGGGTCTCCATGTCGCGTGATTTTCAAATCCCCGGGCGTTCAGCGGTGATGGCCTGCGAGGCCATGGCCGCGACTTCGCATCCGCTGGCGACCGAGATCGCCGTCGCGACGCTACGCGCCGGCGGCACGGCAGCCGATGCGGCGGTGGCGGCGGTGGCGGCGCTCGGCGTCGCCGAGCCCCACATGACCGGCATCGGCGGCGACTGCTTCGCTATCGTCGCAAAGCCCGGCGCGCCGCTGTGGGGCTACAACGGCTCCGGCCGCTCGGCTGCCGGCGCCAAGCCCGAAGCTCTCATCGACGCCGGCGTTACCTCCATCGGGTTCGATTCCGTGCATTCGGTCACGGTGCCCGGCGCGGTCGAAGCGTGGAACGCGGTGCTCGCCGCGCACGGCCGGTTCGGCCTCGACCGCGCGCTGGCGCCGGCGATCCGTCTCGCCGAGCGCGGCGTCCCGATCGCGCCGCGCGTCGCCGCCGACTGGGCGCTCCTCGCCCCGCGTCTGCGCGCCGACCCGGGCGCATCGCGGCACTATCTCGTGGACGGGCAGGCGCCGCGGCCGGGCGACATCATGCGCTTCCCGGCGCTCGCGGCGACCTTGACGGCGATCGCGGCCGACGGCCCGCGCGCGTTCTATGAGGGCGTGGCGGAAGACATCGTGGCGACGCTTTCGCCCCGGGGCTCGTGGCTCTCTCGCGCGGATTTCGCCGCCCACCGGGGCGAAATGGCAACGCCCATCGCCTCCAACTATCGCGGGCTCGACATCGTGGAACTGCCGCCCAATGGGCAGGGCGTCACCGCGCTGGTGCTCCTCAATATCCTCGAGAACTTCGATCTCGCCGCGCTCGCCCCGCTCGGCGCCGAGCGGCTGCATCTCGCCCTCGAAGCGGCGCGGCTCGCCTATGGCGTGCGCGACGCCACCGTTGCCGATCCCGCCTACCTCCGGGTCGGAATGGACGCGCTGCTCGACAAGGCCTTCGCCGCCCGCCTCGCGCGCGGGATCGACCGGGGCGCCCGCATGCCGTCGCCGCCAGCTCCCGGCGTTCGCCGGCAATACCGTCTATGTGAGCGTGGTCGATCGCGACCGCACCGCGGTCTCGATCATCAACTCGCTTTACAGCCAGTTCGGCTGCGGCATCGCGACCGAGAAGACCGGGATCATGCTGCACAACCGCGGCGCCTGCTTCGTCATCGATCCCGCAAGCCCCAACGCATTCGGCCCGGCGAAGCGGCCGCTGTCGACCCTGATCCCGGCGATGGCGATGCGCGATGGCCGCTGCGAAATGTCGTTCGGCGTGATGGGCGCGGCCTATCAGGCCATGGGCCACGCTCTGCTCATCACCAATCTCGTCGACTTCGGCATGGATTTGCAGGAAGCGATCGACGCGCCGCGCGTGTTCTTCGACAAAGACACGACCCTCGTCGAGCGCGGTATTCCGCAGGCCGCGGTGCGCGGCCTCGAGGAGCGCGGCCACCGTGCCGAGACCTGCGCGATGCCGCTCGGCGGCGGCCAGGCGGTCGCCATCGACTGGCGGCGCGGGATCCTGATCGGCGCGTCCGATCCGCGCAAGGACGGCTGCGCGCTGGGTTATTAAGTTGATGGGCGACGGGTCGCGAACGGCTCGGAACGCCACCAGCGAGGCATTTGAAGTCGTACGATGCCGCCTCTAAAATGGAAGGCGACCATGGCGCGGGCCGACCAGCCGTGTGAAAAAGAGCGAGCGTCGCTTAGTGGAGGAACCCCGATGAAATTTCCCTGCTACTCGATTGTGATTGCAATGGTGGCATTCACCGGGATCGTTCCAGCAATCAATCCGGCATCTGCTCGGACGTCAACTGTCGCGGCCCACGGCCGGGAGAATGTAACCAAAAGCAAGCCCCTTCCCAGTGTGCGACGGACCAAAGCAACACGTGCGCCGTTGCGCGAGACGGCCCAGTGCGCACCGGATGATCGAAAATGCGAGGTTGAGCAAAAACTCAAGGCCCAAGTCCACGACTCCAGCTTCTAAAGGGACGCAGCCGTCGCGGGCAAACCTGACGATCGTCGCGTGACGCGGGATGCGATCGAACAAGCGATCGACTGACCGGCCGAGGTTCGGGACCTCGCTGATATCGTCGAACGCGGCGGTTCCGCCGGTGTGGATGGGTCGGCGTTGAGTTCCAGGCGTCAGCGGCGGGTCACTCCAAGCACGATCCCGTGTTTCTCGCACCACTTTGGACCGGGCCCGCGCATATAGTGCAGCTCGGGACGATAGTTGTCGGCGAGCGTTTCCGCGATCTCATGTCGTAGACATGATGCGTTGACGTATAGCGCGCGGATCCAAGTGACGAGCGTGGACATGACGGACACCATGACTTGATGCCGTCGAATATGGTCTGCTCGGGCATAGAAAATCGAGATGAGCGCAGGACGGAAGTCATAGGAACCTCATAAGTCTCGCGCGACCCTGTCATTGCGGCCGCCGCGCTGCCCTCGACGGACCGGTGCGCTTATGGCGGCTTTATAAAGCAGCGTGCGGCCTCATCTCGAATTCATATCCGGCCGGGCTCAGATTCATCCGCGAAGGGCTGTAGCTCCGACACGGGCGGCGGCAGAGAGCTGCCCCCGCGACGTCACGAGGGCGCCCGTCAAAGTCGCCGAAAGGCAACCATGGACATCATCGGGCGCCACGTCTCACAACTCACGGGCTACGCGCCCGCCGTTCCGACCCCGTTCGATCGTCGCGATGACATCGACCGTACGGCGTTCGAAAACATCTGCCGGCTCCAGGTGGAGGCGGGAGCGACGGCGCTGGTCGTGTGCGGGACGACTGGAGAGTCGCCGACGCTCAGCGCTGCCGAACATGCCGCGCTCATCAGGATCGCCGTCGGCGTCGCCAGTGGACGGATCCCCGTGATCGCCGGCGCGGGCTCGAACTCGACCGCGCGCGCGATCGAGCTCAGCCGAACGGCGGAGGCCTGCGGGGCCGACGCCGTGCTGTCCGTCGTGCCCTACTACAACAAACCCACCCAGGCTGGCATGCGCGCGCATTTTTGCACGATTGCACAATCCACGGGATTGCCGATCATCCTTTACGATGTGCCGTCCCGGACGGCCTGCGGGCTCGCGGACGATACGATCGCCCGTTTGCGCGAGTTGCCGCAGATTATCGGTCTGAAGGATGCGACTGGCGACGTCACGCGGCCGCTCCGGCTACGGCCGTTGGTCGGGCCGGAGTTCAGGCTGCTCTCCGGCGACGACGCGACTGCACCGATCTTCATGGTGCAGGGCGGGAACGGCTGCATTTCGGTCACCTCGAACGTCGCGCCCGGCCTGTGTCGGCGTCTGTTCCTCGCCCACCGGCAGCAACGGATCGACGAGGTGCAGCGCCTGAGCCCTCCGCTGGCGGAGTTTACGCGCATTCTGTTCTGCAAGCCCAATCCCGTGCCGCTCAAATATGCACTCAGCTTGCTCGGCCTCATGTCCCAGAACGTGCGTCTGCCATTGGTCGAGCTCTCCCCTCGCACCAAGGCCGAGGTCGCCGGCGCATTGGCGGAATTATGTGAGGGAAGCGGCGAATACATGATCGGCACGATGTTCCGCTCATCCGAACGCCGGGCCGTGGCGGTATAGGTTTCTCGTGTTCGGCGCCTTTTAAGTTAACGCATTGCTACCGGCGTCGCCTTATCGCCCGCGCAGTTCAACGGGACGTCGTGCCCGCCGCATCTTTCCATTTTGTTTAGTATGCCCGGCTAGGTTCCCCCACCGATACCCTTGGGATTTGGGACGATTGGAAGGGCCGTGGGCATAACCGAAGCGCTGTCGAGTGTGCCTGCCCAGGCCCCCTTGAGGCATGTTGAACCGCAGGCGGGCGGCGATGCCGGAGAAAGCTCCCCACGGCCCGACGACCTCACCGGCGAGGTGAGGCGCCGGCAGTTCCTCGACCTCCTCGCCGACACCCTGCGCGACGCCGGCCGGCTGCGCACCTCGTTCGCGATGCTCGTCGTCTCGATCGACGATCTTGCCCGCATCAACGAGGCCTACGGGTTTGCGGTCGGCGACGAAGTGATTTCGGCGGTAGTCCGGCGGTTGCGCACCAATTTGCGCCGCGGCGATCGTCTCGGGCGCCTGGCGGGAAACAAGTTCGGGCTGATCCTGCGCAATTGCACCCCGCATGATCTGCGGCTCGCGGGCGAGCGCCTGCTCGTCGCGGTGCGCGACGAGGTGATCCTCACCGGGACCGGCCCCGTGGCGGTGTCGGTATCGATCGGCGGCATCATGGCGCCGCGCCACGCCGAGAGCGTTCACGAGCTGCTCACCCGGGCGCACGAGGCCCTCAGCGCCGGAAAGCTGCGGCGGCGCGGCTCGCTTGAAATCTTCCGCCCCAATGCGGAGCGCGAGGCGATGCGCCGCGAGAACATGCGTGCGAGCGACGCCATCGTCAGTGCGCTCAATGAGCGCCGGATCATTCCCGCGTTCGAACCAGTGGTCGAGGCGGGATCACGCCGCCGGGCCTTCCATGAAGGGCTGATGCGGATCAGGCGATCCGACGGCACCGCCATCGCGGCGAGCGACATCATGCCGATCGCCGAGCGCCTCGGCCTTGTGCGGCTGATCGACCATCGCATGCTGGAGCTCATCATTGCCGAGCTCGTCGCGGCGCCGGAGCTCGCGCTGAGCGTCAACGTGTCGCCGGCGTCGATCATCGACGGCACCTGGTGGAATGCGCTCGCCCGACCACTTGCTGCCAATCCGGGCCTCGCGCCGCGGCTCGTCATCGAGCTCACCGAAAGCGCCGCGATCCAGAACCTCGACGAGACGCGATCGTTCGTCGCCCGCGCCAGGGACGCCGGCTGCCGCATTGCCATCGATGACTTCGGCACCGGATGCACCTCGTTCCGCAACATGCGCAGGCTCGGCGTCGATCTCGTCAAGATCGACGGCGGGTTCGTGACCAATCTCGTCCGATCGCCGGACGACCAGGCGTTCGTGCGCATGCTGATCGGCCTTGCCAAGCAGCTCGGCCTGAAGACGGTCGCCGAATGGGTGCAGGACGAGGCCGCTGCTGCGCTGCTGACCGAATGGGGCTGCGACTACCTTCAAGGCGCGCTCATCGGCGCCGCGACCACGGCGAGGGCGTGGCAGCGCGGCGCCGCGTAGCCCCGCAACCGGCGGTGCCTGTAAGGTCGCGGGAACCACGGACCCCGATGGGGGATGGTGAGCCCACAGACTGCGTTGGATGGGAGCGACGCCGTCTGGGACGAGCGTTTCACCCGGTGGACGTTTGCGGCAACGTCTTCGTAATCTCGCGCGCACAGTCGATGAAGAGTTTCGCCGTCGGCGTAGTTGTCCGCTCACGAAGCATGATGATGGATATCTCGAATGACGGACATGGAAAGTCGATCGGCAAGACCTTCAGTGGAGGACCATTCGCGCTGAAATGGAGCGGACCGTCGCTCGATATGCTGACAAAGCGTCCGTCGGCCAGCAACCCATGACATACATGATTGGCGACGCATGACACGACAATCCGTGGCGTCGGCAGTCCGGCTGCCTGGAAGGCTTTTCGGAAAAATGCTCCGCTGACGTAATCGGACGGAGGAGCGCACCATGGTTCGTTGATCAAATCGATGAGTTTCGCTTGGCTCTCGCGAACCCACGGGCTCTTCGCTCCGACCACCACACGCATGCGATTGTGGTAAAGAATGACGGCCTCCAGATCCTCCTCCGCCGGGTCCGGCATTACGCCCAACACCAAATCGATCTGGCGCCCTCGCAGTTCGCGATCGATCAGAGTTAGCCCCGATCCCACGACGACCTTGAAATCGATACGCGGATATCGTCTCGACAATATCTCGATCGCGCGAACCACGATGCCGGCCTGAGGTTCGGTCGTTCCGATGCGCAGTTCTCCCGCCTCGGGATCGGCAAGAGTCTCTATTTCGTTCACGCCGGTCCTAACGTCGTCCAATATTGCGATGCTGCGCGCGAGGAGGACCTCGCCGTACGCCGTGAGTTCGACGCCGTGCGTGCTGCGGTCGACCAGGCGGACGCCGAGGAGCTCTTCCAATTCGCCGATCGTCTTCGAGACGACGGATTGCGAAGTCGCGAGTTGCTTCGCCGCTCTGGCCATGCTGCCGGTTTGGCCGACGGCCAGGAAAATCCTCAGCTGTCGAAGCTTGAGGCGCTGAGAGATCAACTCCAATCGCATCGCCTCGAACTCCTATCGCAAAAAGCGAACGCGGCACCGAAAATCAGAACTGGTCCACTTTATCAAAGCTGTCATGATAATGAACATTCTGTGCACGCGCGGGAGCATTTATGATCCCCTCACGTCGTCAACTGTTACGGCTCGCTGGCGCTGGTCTGACATTGCCGTTTGTGAGCTTGGCACGGGGCGAGGCTTGGCCAACGCGGCCCATACATGCGGTCGTTCCGATTCAAGCAGGCACGGGTGTAGACATCATCTCAAGGCTGGTGCTGGGTGAACTTCTGACCCTGCTCAGTCAGCCTATCGTGATCGAAAATCGTCCGGGGGCGTCGGGCACCATCGGAGCAGCGGCCGTTGCCAAGGCTGCGCCGGACGGCTACACGCTTCTCGCCGACAGCGCCTCGCATACGATAGTGCCGGCACTCTTTGCGCATTTGCCATACGACCCCACCGGTGACTTTGTGCCCGTGGTGCCGCTTGGCAGCAATCCGTTGGTGCTTGTGGTCGGAGCGTCGTCAGGTTTCAAGTCGATCGAAGATCTTGTCGCGGCCGCAAAGGCAAGGCCAAGTGCGCTGACTTACGCGTCGGGCGGAATCGGGACCACGAGCCATCTTGCCCCGGAGCGCTTCAGGCTCAGCGCCGGATTTGAAGCGGTACACGTACCGTTCCGCGGTGCCGCCTTTTCTTCGGAAGTGATGTCCGGGCGCATCGACTTCGCGTTTTCCCCCGTCGGCTCCGTGATCGAGTTAATCCGAGACGGCCGCCTTCGGCCGTTGGCCGTGGCCAGTCGAGAGCGCTCTCGGATTCTGCCCAACGTCCCGACGACGATCGAGGCCGGTTATCCGAACTCGGACTACGCCTTTTGGGTAGGCCTGTTTGCTCCGGCGAAAATCCCCGACCATGTGGTTGAGGAGCTAAACCGTCTTACGACAAAAGTGATGTCGACCCCGAAATTGCTTTCGAGCTTCGCTACCATCGGCGCAGAGCCAATGCCGATGACTGCTCGTGACTTCGGAACCCTGGTCGATACCGAAATCTCTGCCAACGCTGCCCTCGCGAGATCAATCGGGCTGTCGGCAACTTGAGCCGACCAGACCTCATCGGCTCGGCTCACCTGCCGGACGCGACCTACAGTAGAACGTCGCAGTCTGTCCGGTCGAATATCGCTTCCTCAACCGGTTCATCGGGGCAGCCAGTCAGGTCTTAGCGTCGCCGAGCTTCTCGATGCGCTTCTGCATCTCTTCGAGCTGGCGCTTGAGATCGTCGATCTCGCCGGCGCCCCCGCTCAATGTGGTCGACTTGCCGTTCTCGGCGTTCTGCGCCTCGCGGCGCGCGAACGGCATGAACATCGCGAAGGCGCGTTCGAACATTTCCATGTTCCGCCGCACTTGGTCTTCGAGCGGGGCGAACGGGCCGCCGCCGAAGGCGTGGCTCATCTGCTGGCGAAACTTCTCCTGCTCGCGGGTGAGCGACTCGATCGACACTTCGAGATAACGCGGCACCAGCATCTGCATGCTGTCGCCGTAGAAACGGATCAGCTGGCGCAGGAAGGTGATGGGTAGAAGATTCTGCCCGCCCTTGTTCTCCTGCTCGAAGATGATCTGGGTCAGCACCGAGCGGGTGATGTCCTCGCCGGTCTTGGCGTCATAGACGATGAAATCCTCGCCGTTCTTCACCATTCCCGCGAGATCTTCGAGGGTGACGTAGGTGCTGGTGCCGGTGTTGTAGAGGCGCCGGTTGGCGTACTTCTTGATGACGACCGGTTCTTCGGACTTGGCCATGGCTTTGACACTCGGGGTTCGGCCGAAACGCCAACGCGCTTCATCTGCTTGTCAAAATATGCGTTTTTGCCATAGCAGGCCACTGTTTTGTGCAAATTGATGCCCCAAAGGGCTAACCGTCGCTCAACAAGCATCCTCTGGCGATTCGGCGATTGCTCTCCCACATTGACAGCGCAGGTCGCGGACAGGCATTTGCACCGTATCCCCTGCGCTTCGCCGGGACGGCCAACGAGCGCCGCAAACCTGAGCCGATAAGGAGATTTCCCATGAAGGACGACATCGTCATCGTAGGCGCGGCGCGAACGCCGGTCGGCGCATTCAATGGCGTATTCGCCAATCTCCCGGCCCACGAGCTCGGCAAGGTGGCGATCACGGCGGCGCTTGCGCGCGCCGGGGTCGAGGCGCCGACGGTGTCGGAAGTGATTATGGGGCAGATCCTCACCGCTGGCGAGGGCCAGAATCCGGCTCGTCAGGCCTCGATCGCGGCCGGCATTCCTGTCGAGGTCCCGGCCTGGGGCGTCAATCAGCTGTGCGGCTCGGGTCTGCGTACGGTGGCGCTCGGCTATCAGGCGATCCTCAACGGCGATTCCGACATCGTTGTCGCCGGTGGCCAGGAGTCCATGAGCATGGCGCCGCACTGCGCCCATCTGCGCAATGGCGTGAAGATGGGCAACTTCGAGATGATCGACACCATGATCAAGGACGGCCTGTGGGACGCCTTCAACGGCTACCACATGGGCAACACGGCTGAGAACGTCGCCCGGCAGTGGCAGATCACCCGTGCGCAGCAGGACGAGTTCGCGGTCGCCTCGCAGAACAAGGCGGAGGCCGCGCAAAAGGCCGGCCGCTTCAAGGACGAGATCGCGCCGGTCACGGTGAAGACCCGCAAGGGCGACATCGTCGTCGATTCCGACGAATACCCCAAGCACGGCACCACCCTCGATGGGATCGGGAAGCTGCGCCCGGCCTTCGCCAAGGACGGTACAGTGACCGCCGCCAATGCTTCCGGCATCAATGACGGTGCCGCCGCGGTGGTGCTGATGAAGGCGAGCGAAGCGGCCAAGGCGAACCGCAAGGTGCTGGCGCGCGTCGTGTCGTGGGCGCAGGCGGGCGTCGATCCCGCGATCATGGGCTCCGGCCCGATCCCGGCGTCGCGCACCGCGCTTCAGAAGGCCGGCTGGAAAATCGAGGATCTCGATCTCGTCGAGGCGAATGAAGCGTTTGCCGCGCAGGCCTGCGCGGTCAACAAGGATCTCGGCTGGAACACCGGCAAGGTCAACGTCAATGGCGGCGCGATCGCGATCGGCCACCCGATCGGCGCGTCGGGCGCCCGAGTCCTCGTCACGTTGCTCTACGAGATGGAGAAGCGCAACGCCAAGAAGGGACTCGCCACGCTGTGCATCGGCGGCGGCATGGGCATCGCGATGTGCCTGGAGCGCGGCTGACCGCATCCGCGCGGCTGGAGCCGACATGTGGGCGGCGGCGTTGTGCCGCCGCCTTGTCATTTCCGAACGTCGATCGACCGATCGAGGTCATTTGCAGTGCAGCAATGATGCGGTTCTTGTCGACATGACATTTGACCGTGCCGCCGGCGTCGTAAAACATGACGTGGGCGGGAAAACAATTGATGGAGGAACCGATGGCACGGGTGGCAGTGGTGAGCGGTGGAACGCGCGGCATAGGTGCGGCCATCTCGAAGGCGCTTCACGCTGCGGGCTACAAGGTCGCCGCCAACTACGCCGGCAACGATGAGGCCGCGAGCAAGTTTTCCGCCGAGACTGGCATCAAGGCCTACAAGTGGGACGTCAGCTCCTACGACGCCTGCGTCGCCGGACTCGCTCAGGTCGCCGCCGACCTCGGCCCGGTCGAGGTTCTCGTCAACAATGCCGGCATCACCCGCGACAGCATGTTTCACCGCATGAAGCCCGAGCAGTGGGTCGCAGTGATCAACACCAATCTCGTCTCGCTCTTCAACATGTGCCGGCCGGTGATCGAGGGCATGCGCGAGCGCAAGTTCGGCCGCATCGTCAACATCTCCTCCATCAACGGCCAGAAGGGACAGATGGGGCAGACCAACTATTCAGCGGCCAAGGCCGGCGAGATCGGCTTCACCAAGGCGCTCGCCCAGGAGAACGCGCGCGTCGGCGTCACTGTGAACGTCATCTGCCCGGGATACATCAACACCGAGATGGTGCAGGCGGTGCCGAAGGACGTGCTCGAGAAGTCGATCCTGCCGCTGATCCCGATCGGCCGGCTCGGCGAGCCTGAGGAGATCGCGCGCTGCGTGCTGTTCCTCGCCTCCGATGATGCGGGCCTCATCACCGGCTCGAACTCTGTCCGCCAATGGCGGACAGATCATGATGTGATCGCGCGGTTCACGCGCCGGGCGGCGCCCAGCCGGGCGGCGCGAGCTCGAAGTGCGAGAACAGGAATCCGGGGGCGACAGTGCAGCCGACGAGCGTCCAGTCGCCGAGGCTTACGGCGGCCTGCCACACATGGGCCGGCACGATGGCCTGTGGGCGCTCGCCGGCAAGGAGGTCGTTGCCGAGCCTGATTCGCTCGATAACGCCGTTGTCATGGGCCATCGTGAGCTCGAGCGGCGCGCCGGCATAGTAATGCCAGCCCTCGGCGGCATCGACGCGGTGCCAATGGGAGCGCTCGCCCCGCGCCAGCAGGAAATAGATCGCGGTAGATGCGGCGCGTGCCGCAACCTCGACGCGGTCGCAGAAGGTCTGGCGATAATGTCCGCCTTCAGGATGCGGCTTGAGATCGAGCAGCCGGATGATCTCGGCTGCGGTCATGCGCTCCACTGCGGCCGAGTTCGTGGCCAACTTCCCTGTGGCCATGTCAAAAGCGGTTTTTGCGCTCGCGCACCTCGGTGAACACCTGCGCCGCAGGCTTTCCGGCAAGACCCACGGCTGCCGCGACCGCCGGGTCGTCCGCCCGCAGGAAGACATTGGCGCGCTTTTCCTCGCCGAGCTTGCTCGGGATGGTCGGCTTGCCGGCGGCGATCTGCTTCTTGGCTTCCGCCTCGCGCGCCTTCAGTGCGTCATTGCCGGGTTCTATGGTGAGCGCAAAGCGGATATTGGCGTCGGTGTATTCGTGGCCGCAGTAGACGGAAGTGTCGTCGGGCAGCGCGCGGAGCTTGAGGAGCGACTGCCACATCTGCTCCGGCTTGCCCTCGATCACGCGCCCGCAGCCGATCGAGAACAGGGTGTCGCCGGCGAACAGGAGCTTGTCCTCGGGGAAGAAGTAGTTGATCTGGCCGAGCGTATGGCCGGGCGTCTCGATTACCTCCGCAGTGAGCGAGCCCACCTTGACGGTGTCGCCCTCGCTGACTTCGACGTCGACGTCAGGAATTTTCGCGGCCTCGCGGCGCGGGGCGACGACGCGGCAGTGATGACGTCGCTTGAGCTCCGCGATCCCCGCGGTGTGGTCGCCGTGATGATGGGTGACGAGAATGTCCGTCAGCTTCCAGCCAGTGGATGCGAGCGCCTTTTCGATCGGTGCCGCCTCCGGCGCATCGATTGCGGCGGTGGCGCCCGTCGCGGGGTCGTGGACGAGAACGCCGTAATTGTCCTTCATGCAGAGAAACAATTTGGTTTGCGCGGTCTTGGTTTGCGCGGTCATTGGGCCCGGTCCATGTTTTTGCGGCCTGCTTTGTAGCATGCCGCATCATCATCGCCCCCGCGTGATGACGCTGTTGTGATCGCGAAAACGAACGATGCCCCCGTCCGCGGCCAAAGCGCGCCTGCCGGCTCCGGCCCCCGTGACAAGAAGGCCGATGGGAACCATGTTCCACCTTGGTGAGGCCAGCTGATCTCGCGGCGCCCATCGGTGGATGTTACGGTAAGGCCATGTCGCTCGACGTCGTCGATCTCCGCAGCTTCTATGTCCACCCGCTCGGCAAGGTGGCGCGGCGCTTCGTCGGCGTCGGCATCCGCCGCCTGTGGAACGGCAGCAAGGGGCTGCGCGTCCTCGGTATCGGCTATTCGACGCCCTATCTCGGCCTCTTCCGCGAGGATAGCGAGCGCTGCCTCGCCTTCATGCCGGCGACGCAAGGGGTGGTGAAATGGCCGACCCAGCGGCCGACGCTCGCGGCCCTCGTCGACGAAGCCGAGCTGCCGCTGCCGGATGCCGCGGTCGATCGCATCCTGTTCGTGCATGCGCTCGAAATGACCCACGACGCGCCGGCGCTGCTGCGCGAGGTGTGGCGGGTGCTCGCCCCCGGCGGCCGCCTGCTCGCCGTGGTGCCGAACCGGCGGGGATTGTGGGCGCGCATGGATTCGACGCCGTTCGGCCACGGGCGCCCATATTCGCGCGCGCAGATCACGCAGTTGCTCCGCGAGACCTGGTTCACGCCCACGGGCTGGGGCGAGGCGCTCTACGTGCCGCCGTTCGAGCAGACCTGGTTTCTGCGCTCGGCGGTGGCATGGGAACGCACCGGTGCGACGGTGTCGGCGCCGTTCGCGGGCGTGCACATCGTGGAAGCGACCAAGCAGGTCTATCGAACCCTTCCGGCCCGTCGCAAAAAGATGGTGCTGGTGCCGAGCCTGGAGCCGGTCCTCGAACCGGTGCTTGCGCCTTCACCCGGCAGTGCGGCCGGATTTCCCCGCCAGCCCTGACCCTACTCGCCGGGTGGCGTGTCGTCGCCTTCGCTCATGGAGTGGCCGCCGCCGGACTGACCCGTATCGCGCGGTCCGCGGTGCCGCCGGCGCCGCCGGTGCAATGGAAAGCGATCGCCTTGCTGGGCGTCGTAGCCGTTCTGTCCGTTGCCCTGCGCTCCAGCCTGTGCCCCGCCCTGAGAGCCGCCGGCTCCGCCGGTGATGAAAGAGGGCAGCCGCTCGACATTACCGTCGTCGTCACGCTGCTGCGGCTGGTGGTGCTGCGGCTGGTGGTGCTGCGGTTGGTGGTGTTGCGGCTGGTGGTGTTGCGGCTGGTGGTGCTGCTGCTGTTGCGGACGGCCGCCACCATATTGGGGCTGGTCGCGCGGCGGGAAGAACTGCGCATCGCGCGGCAGATAGGGTTGGGGATCGCGCGTGCCGAACGGCGCCTGCTCGTCCGTTGCGCCCGCGCCGCCCGTGTCCTCGTCGCCATCGTCGCCGAGGTCATCGCGCAGATCCGCTCCGCCACCCTCCGGCCGGAGGTACGGCGTGTTCTGACGGAACTGGTCCTGGGCGACGGCGATCAGGCGCAGGTAATGTTCGGCGTGCTGGTTGTAATTCTCCGCTGCAACGGGATCGCCGGACGTCTGCGCGTCACGCGCCAGTTGGACGTATTTCTCGGCGATGTGCGACGGTGTGCCGCGGATTTTGACGTCGGGTCCGTTCGATTCATAGACCCTGGTGAGTGGATTGTGGCTTTTGCGGCTTCGCCCCCGCATTCGCTTGTTGTTCTGACCGTTTCTCATGGCTTGCGTGTCGCCAACCTTCGATTGAGGCGCGCCGGGTGGCCGCCGTTTCCTCGGGATCCGCATGCGCCCAACAAAGCGCGTGCGCGCTGCACCCCCGTCACGCGAGGGTATCCAAAGCGGCGCTCCGGGTCGGAGCGCCAAACGGATCAAAATGAACTTAGAGCTTAGCCTTCTCCGCAGGCTCCCCGCGGTGTTGCCCACCTTCCATCACAATCGCCGCGGCGCCTCTGCGACCACGACTATGCGCTCACCGATGAAGCATCCCGATCCCAAGTGAAGCGCTGAGGGACAGTACCGTGCCAAAGTGCGGCAACTGGCCGATCCAACCAACCTTGCCTCGCGGGGCCGTGCCCCGGGCCGTCTCTAACGCGCTCTCTCTAACCTTGGGTCGATTCCTACCGGGAAACTAGTCGTTCTTTACGGATAATCCAAGCGATTTTTTTCCTCGTTTTTGCGCGCCGTGCACGCGCTGGCATCATGGATAACGCGCAGATACCACCCGCGGAATGCCGGCGAGATCGGGGGTGACCGCGATGGCGGTAAGCCCTGCCGCGCCGGCGAGAGCCGACACGGCGTTCGACTGGCCGGCCCCCACCTCCATGACCGCAAGTGCACCTGGCGCCAGCAGTCGCCCGGCATCGGCGAGGATCGTGCGATAGGCGGCAAGGCCGTCAGTGCCGCCGTCGAGCGCGGCGACGGGATCGAAATCGCGAACCTCGCGGGCGAGCGTCGCGATCTCGGCGGTCGCGATGTAAGGCGGGTTGGTAACGATGAGATCGAAGCCGCCGGCCAGCGCCGCACCGAAATTGCAGGCGACGAAGGCCGTCCGTGGGGCGACGCCGAGCCGCAGCGCATTCTCCCGCGCGGTTTCGATGGCGGCGACACTGCAATCGGTGCCGATCCCGAAGGCTTGCGGCAATTCATGGAGCAGGGCGACGAGAATGGCGCCGGAGCCGGTGCCGAGATCGGCGATCCGCAGGGGCCGCTCCCGCGCGCCCGCGGCGTCGAGCCGGGCGAGCGCCGTCTCGACCACGGTCTCGGTTTCCGGACGCGGCACCAGCACCGCCGGCGTCACTGCGAAAGGCAGGCCCCAGAACTCCTTGACGCCGAGAATGCGCGCCACCGGTTCGCCGGCGAGGCGGCGCGCCGCAAGGGCATCGATCCCGGCCAGCGCGCGGGGATCGAGCGGCCGCTCGCTCTCGCGCATGAGGCCCGCATGGTCGAGTCCGAGCACGTGGCCGACGAGGAGGCGGGCATCGAGATCGGGCGTGTCCAACTCCGCGTCACGAAATCTGCGGGCGACGGCGCGCCGGATGCCGGCGATGCGCGCGCCGTCTGCCGCGCGGATGCCGCTCACGCCTGCACGCCCTCCACGTCGGCAAGCAGCGCCGCCTGATGCTCGGTCGTGAGCGTATCGATGATCTCGTCGAGCGATTCGCCCTCCATCACTGCCGGCAGCTTGTAGAGCGTCAGGTTCACCCGGTGATCGGTGACGCGGCCTTGCGGGAAATTGTAGGTGCGGATGCGCTCGGAGCGGTCGCCGCTGCCGACCTGGCCGCGCCGGTTCGCGGCGCGCTCGGCGTCGCGCTTCTGCAGCTCGGTGTCGTAGAGCTTGGCGCGCAACAGCGCCATCGCCTTCGCCCGGTTGCGGTGCTGCGAGCGCTCCTCCTGCATCATCACGACGATTCCGCTCGGGATGTGGGTGATGCGTATCGCCGACTCCGTCTTGTTGACGTGCTGGCCGCCGGCGCCCTGCGCCCGCATGGTATCGATGCGCAGGTCGACGTCATTGATGGCGACGTCGACGTCCTCGACCTCTGGCAGCACCGCGACCGTCGCCGCCGACGTGTGGATACGCCCCGAGGTTTCGGTGTCGGGCACCCGCTGCACGCGATGCACGCCGGATTCGAACTTGAGCCGCGCAAAGGCGCCGCGGCCACGGATTTCGGCGATAATCTCCTTGAAGCCGCCCTTGGTGCCTTCGCTCGTCGAAAGGATATCGGTCTTCCAGCCGTGATGGGCGGCGTAGCGCTCATACATGCGGTAGAGATCGCCGGCGAACAGCGACGCCTCGTCGCCGCCGGTGCCGGCGCGGATTTCGAGGATGACGTTACGCTCGTCCATCGCGTCCTTCGGCAGCAGGGCGAGCCGGATTTGCTGCTCCAGCGCTTCCCGCTTCTCCCGCAGGAGTGGGCGCTCTTCATTGGCAACGTCGCGCATCTCCGCATCGGTCGCGGGATCGGCGATCATCTGGTCGAGATCGGTGAGCTCGGCGACGGCGTGGCGATAGGCCTTCACCTTCTCGACCACCGGTGCGATCTCGGCGAGCTCGCGGGTGAGCCTGACGTAGGTCTCCGCCGGCAACTGGCCGGACAGCTCCGCCTCGAGCGAAGCGTGGCGCGCCAGCATGATGTCGAGCTTGGTCTCGGGAAGCATGAGCGTATCAAAACGTTAGAGCGGCACGCCCTCGGCCTCGGCGAAGGCCATCAACGCGTCGCGGACCGAGCCGGTAGCGTCGGCCCCTGAGATCAGCCCCTTTACCACGGCGGCGGCCTTGCCGGCATCAAGCTCGAGCGCCATCGCCTTCACCGGGCCGACCGACGAAGGCGCGAGGGAGAGCGAGCGGTAGCCGAGTGCGATCAATGCCATCGCGCTGATCGTCTTCGACGCCATCTCGCCGCACAGCGTCACCGGCTTGCCGTGGCCGGCGCCGGCATCGACGATGGTCTTGAGGACGCGCAGCATCGGCACGGAGAGCTCGTCGAACCGCGTATTGACCCGCGGATTGCCGCGGTCGGCGGCAAACAGGAACTGGGCGAGGTCATTGGAGCCGACCGAAAGGAAGTCGACCCGCTCCAGCAGCGCGTCGAGCTGATAGAGCAGCGACGGCACCTCGACCATGGTACCGACCTCGACGCGGTCCGGCAGCTTGTGACCATGGCGGCGCAGGTACGTCAATTCGCGTTCGACCAGCTCCTTGCCCTGATCGAACTCTTCGACCGCCGCCACCATCGGGAACATCAGCTTGAGCTCGCGGTTCGAGGCCGCCCGCAACAGCGCGCGGATCTGGCTGCGCAGCAGGGCCGGACGGTCGAGGCCGAGCCGGATCGCGCGCCATCCGAGCGCAGGGTTCTCCTCCTCGACGTTGCGCATATAGGGCAGCACCTTGTCGCCGCCGATGTCGAGGGTGCGGAAGGTCACCGGCCGCCCGCCGGTGGCGTCGAGCACGGCGCGGTAGAGCGCGAGTTGCTCGCCGGTGCGCGGGAACTGCGAGGCCACCATGAACTGCAGCTCGGTGCGGAACAGGCCGATCCCCGCGGCGCCGGTTTCGACAATGTGAGGCAGGTCGACCAGCAGGCCGGCATTGATCAGGAGGTTCACCTTTTCGCCGTCGCGGGTGACGCACGGCTTGTCGCGCAGGGCAAAGTACTGGAGCTGACGGCGTGCCCGCAGCCGGACCAGCTCGACATAGGCGGCTTCGAGATCGGGGGCGGGGCGGATGTGGACCTCGCCGCGGGCCCCGTCGACGATGATGGGGTCTGCGGAATCGACGAGGCCGATCGCGTTGCTGACCTCGCCGACCGCGGCGATGCCGAGCGCGCGGGCAACGATCGCGACATGGGAGGTCGGCCCGCCTTCCTCGAGGATGAGGCCGCGCAGGCGCTTGCGGTCGTAGTCGAGAAGCGCCGCCGGCCCCATCGACCGCGCGACGAGGATGGCGTTCTCCGGCAGATGCTCGCGCGACGGCGCGTGGTCGCGGCCGAGCAGCTGGCGCAGCAGGCGGTTGGCGAGATCGTCGAGGTCGTGCAGGCGCTCGCGCAGATAGGGATCGGTCTGGCGCAGCATGCGGGCGCGGGTGTCGGACTGGACGCGTTCGACCGCGGCTTCCGCCGTCAGGCCGGTCGATACCGCCTCCTCGAGCTTGTGCACCCAGCCGCGGTCATGGGCGAACATCCGGTAGGCTTCCAGCACGTCGCGGTGCTCGCCGCCTTCGGCGACGTCGCCGTGCTCGAGCATGGCGTCGAGGTCGGCCCGCAGCGTCGTGATCGCGGCCTCCAGCCGCTGGCGCTCCTTATGGGGATCGTCGGCGATGAAATTGGTGATGACGACCCGCGGCTCGTGCAGCACGACGTGGCCGAGCGCGATGCCGTCGTTGAGCGCGGTTCCATTGAGGTGCAGGGTGCGGCGGGCGGCGGGCTCCGCGCCGGGCGTCGCAATGGCGGAGAGCTCGCCCGACGCGATCATCTCCGCCATCACCATGGCGGTGGTCTGGAGGGCCTCGACCTCCTCCTCGGAATAGGTGCGCCGCGCCCGGTTCTGCACCACCAGCACGCCGAGCGTGTTGCCGGCGCGCAGCACCGGCACCCCGAGGAAGGAGCGGTAGATCTCCTCGCCGGTTTCCGGGCGGTAGGAGAAGGCGGGGTGCGACTGCGCCTCGGACAAATTGATGGCGTTCGCCTCGCTGGCGACGAGGCCGACGAGGCCTTCGTCGGCGCGCAGCACGGTGCGGTGCACGGCCTGGCGGTTGAGGCCTTCGGTCGCGTAAAGCTCGAGCGTGCCGTCGACGCGCAGCACGTAGACGGAACAGACCTCCGCCACCATATTGGCGGCGATCAGCACAACGATCTTGTCGAGGCGGTCCTGCGCGCTGACCGGCTCCGCCATCACTTCGCGAAGCCGGCGCAACAATACGCGCGGACCTCCCAGCGCGCCGCGCATGGCGTAGGGTCCTTCGGCGTGATCAGAAGAGCCGGGGGTCGCCTCGTTCCCGGCTCAGTCTAGGGGGAGAGCGCGCGCCCCGGTCCGGCACACAAACCCTCGTTTGGCTATAGCTAAATGGGCAGCGTTGCTGCAAGGCGAAAGGCCGGTGCGCCGCGTTATAATTTCAGGCCTTGTCGAGCCCGTAGAGCGAATGGAGCGACCGGACCGCAAGCTCGGTATAGGCGGCGTCGATCAGGACGGAAAACTTGATCTCCGAGGTGGTGATGGCGCGGATGTTGATGCCGCGCTCGGCCAGCGCCTTGAAGGCCTGGGCGGCAACGCCCGCATGGCTGCGCATGCCGACCCCGATCACCGAGACCTTGGTGACGTCGGTTGCGGCGTCGAGGCGCTCGTAGCCGATCGTCGCCTTGGCGCCGGCGATGGTTTCCTTGGCCCGCTCGAAGTCGGCGGCAGGCACGGTGAAGGTCAGATCGGTGGTGGCGCCGTCAGCCGACACGTTCTGTACGATCATGTCGACATTGATGTTGGCGTCGGCCAGGGGCCCGAAGATGCTGGCGGCGATGCCCGGCTTGTCCTGGACGCGGCGGATCGAGATCTGGGCCTCGTCCTTGCTGAAGGCGATGCCGGTGACGATCTGCTGCTCCATGATGTCCTCCTCGTCGCATATCAGCGTGCCCGGCGGCGTGCCGTGCGGGTCGATATCCTCCGGCTTGTCGAAGCTCGAGCGCACGAAGATCGGCACCCGGTGCACCATGCCGAGCTCGACCGAACGCACCTGCAGCACCTTGGCGCCGAGGGAGGCGAGCTCCAGCATCTCCTCGAAGGCGATCTTGGCGAGCCGCCGTGCCTTCGGCACCACCCGCGGATCGGTGGTGTAGACGCCGTCGACGTCGGTGTAGATGTCGCAGCGGTCGGCATGAAGGGCGGCGGCCATCGCCACCGCCGAGGTGTCGGAACCGCCGCGGCCGAGCGTGGTGATTCGCCCGGTCTCCTGGTGCAGCCCCTGGAAGCCGGAGATCACCGCGACCTCCTTGCGCTCCTTGAATCGCTTGATCAGCTCTCCGCCGTCGATGCCGGAGATGCGGGCCGAGGCATGCGCCCCCGAGGTCAGGATCGGCACCTGCCAGCCCTGCCAGGAGCGCGCGGTGACGCCGATCGCCTGCAGGGCGATCGCGAGCAGTCCCGAGGTGACCTGCTCGCCCGAGGCGACGACGGCGTCGTATTCGCGGGCATCGTGGAGCATCGCCGCATCGCGGCACCACTCGACCAGCCGGTTGGTGGTTCCCGACATCGCCGACACCACCACCGCGACCTCGTGGCCGGCATCGACCTCGCGCTTGACGTGGCGCGCGACGTTACGGATACGCTCGATGTCGGCCACCGAGGTGCCACCGAATTTCATCACCAGGCGAGCCATGCAGCTTCGCCCCCCTCTCTCATCAACTTAGCCCGGCGAATTTGCCGGAGCCGCGCCGCGAAATGGCGCGTATACATACCGGCGAGAGGGTGGCGCCGCAACGGCGGCGAGCCGCCGCAAGCCCGTGAAAAATGCGAGGAAATCCATGGCCCAACCCATGGACGCCGACACCATCCGCGCCGATGCCACGGTCGACGAGGCCGAGGTCGCCCGGTTTTCCCGCCTCGCCGGACAGTGGTGGGACCCGCACGGCAAGATGGCCGTGCTGCACCGGTTCAATCCGGTGCGGCTCGCCTATATCCGCGATGCCGCCTGCCGGCGGTTCGACCGCGATCCGCGGCGCCTCGGTTGCCTCGCCGGGCTGCGCATTCTCGACATCGGCTGTGGCGGCGGCATCCTGTGCGAGCCGCTGGCCCGACTCGGCGCTGCGGTGGTGGGCGTCGATCCGGCGTCCGCCAACATCGCGGCGGCGCGGCTCCATGCGGAGAAAAGCGGACTTGCGATCGACTACCGCGCCGCCACCGCAGAGGCGCTGGCGGATGCCGGCGAGCGCTTCGATGTCGTGCTCGCCATGGAGGTGGTGGAGCACGTCGCCGACGTCTCCCTGTTCGTGCGGCGCTGCGCCGAGATGGTGAAACCCGGCGGCTTGATGATCGCGGCGACCATCAACCGGACGCTCAAGAGCTTCGCCCTCGCCATCGTCGGCGCCGAATACGTGCTGCGCTGGCTGCCGCGCGGCACCCATCGCTGGGACCGCTTCGTCACCCCGAACGAGCTCGAGATCGCGATGACCGGCGGCGGCCTGCATCTGACCGGCGAGACTGGCGTGATCTACCATCCGCTGGCCGACCGCTGGCAGCTTTCCTCCGACATGGACGTGAACTTCATGCTCACCGCCGAGAAGCCTGACAGCTCGCAATAACCGCACGCTGGCTTCGCGCCTGGCGCCACCTTCCCGCAATTCAATTCCATGGACTTTGTTCGGTGTCGGATTCGAGCTGGCTCTGGGCCGTTTTCACCATAATCGCCGCTGCAGCGCAGACCGTGCGCAACGCCGCGCAGCGCGAGCTCACCGGCGTGCTCGGCACCGTCGGCGCGACCCATGTGCGCTTCCTGTTCGGCTGTCCGTTCGCGATTCTGCATCCTCCTCGGCGTTCTCGCACTGGGCTCAGCGCTTCCACGCCCGGCGCCCCAGTTCTGGCCGTGGGTGCTGGCCGGCGCGCTCATGCAGATCGCGGCGACCGCGCTGATGCTCGCGGCGATGACCGAGCGCTCCTTCGTGGTCGCGATCGCCTACATCAAGACCGAGCCGATCCAGGTCGCGCTGTTCGGCCTCGTGTTCCTCGGCGACCGTGTCACGCCGGGCATGGCGGCGGCGATCCTGATCGCGACCGCCGGCGTCATCGTGATGTCGGCCAAATCGGGCGCGGCGAAATCGGGCGCGGCGAGTGACGGCTGGCGGGCCCCGCTGCTCGGGCTCTCCGCCGGCGCCTGCTTCGCACTTTCCGCGATCGGCTATCGCGGGGCGATCCTGAGTCTTGCCGACCCGGACTACCTGATGGCGGCGACCTTCACCATGACCGTCGGGCTGATCGTTCAGTCGGTGCTGCTTTCGGTCTATCTCGCGCTGCGCGATCCCGCCGTGCTCACGGCGATCATGAAGGCGTGGCGGCCCTCGCTGTTCGCCGGTCTCATGGGCGCGACCGCCTCCCAGTTCTGGTTTCTCGCCTTCGCGCTGGCGACGGCGGCGAGCGTGCGCACCCTCGCGCTCGTCGAGGTGCTGTTCGCCCAGGCGATCTCGCGCTTCGTGTTCAAGCAGCCGGTCTCGCCCCGCGAAGGCGTCGGCATCGTCATGATCGTGATCGGCGTGGTGCTGCTGGTGTGGTCGTATTGAGCCGACGCGCCGTTACGCAGAGCGCCGCAGGCGCAACGGCAACGACGGCCTGCCAGGGTCCGCTGGCCTGCCGGTAGGAGCAGACCTCGCGCGATGAGGCGGCCGGGCGAGCGGTCGCCGGGCGAGTTGTCGGCGTCACTCCGGTATGATGTTGGCGAACTTGACGACCTTGCCCCATTTCTCGGTTTCATTGGTGATGAGCTTGCCGAAATCTGCAGGCGTCCCAGGAAGCACCGTCGCACCAAGACCGGCAAATCGTGTTTCGATATCTGGATCGGCGAGCGCTGCGTTGATCTCGATGTTGACCCTGCCGACAATCTCCTCCGGTGTGCCTTTGGGCGCACAGAAGCCGCCCCAGTAGCTCGCCTCATAACCGGGCAGGAAATCGCCGATCGATGGGATATCCGGCAGCACTTCCGCGCGCGACGCCGTCGTCACGGCCAGCGGTCGCAAGCTGCCGGTTTTGATGTATTGGAACGCCGAAGGTATGGCGGCGAAATAAAGCTGCACCTGCCCGCCGAGAAGGTCCGTGAGCGCCGGGCCCTGTCCGCGATAGGGCACGTGAACCATGTCGACCCCGGCCATCATCTTGAATAGTTCACCGGCCACATGAGGTCCCGAGCCGACGCCGGTCGACGCCATGCTGATCGTGCCTGGATTGCTCCTGGCAAAGGCGATGAGCTCGGGAACCGTGTGCGCCGGAACCGATGGATTGACCAGCAGGACGAAAGGCGCCCGGATCACGGCCGCAACGGGAGCTATGTCGCGCAGGAAATTGAAGTTGAGCTTCCGGTAAAGGGTCGCGTTGATTGCTGCCGATGGAGCGGCCACCAGAAGCGTATAGCCATCCGCCGGCGCGTGCACGACCACTTCGGTGCCGATGTTCGTCGCGGCGCCGGGCCGGTTCTCGATCACGAATTGCTGGCCCAACCGCTCCGATAGCCGTTGACCTATCAGGCGGGCGATGAGATCGGCGTCGCCGGCGGGCGCGAACGGCACGATCACGCGTACCGGTCGGGCAGGATAGGCCCGCGCACTCGCGATCCCCGATATGGCGGGCAACACGGCCGCTCCCGCCGCCAGGCGCAGGAATCGCCTGCGGGGCAGTCTGATCCTCATCATGTCCAGCCCTCGATTTGTAAAGGCTGAACCGTCAATACCGTATACTGTGATGCCCAAGTGATGCTATCTGCCGATATAGCGATAGCCAAATTGCGATAGGGCCGAAACCATGCAGATCAGCGACCGCATCGGGCGGCGGATGAAGCTGCACGACCTGCACGTCCTGATGGCGGTCGTGCATGCCGGCAGCATGCGCAAGGGGGCTGCGCTCCTGCACACCACACAGTCTGCCGTGTCCAGATCGATCGCTGACCTCGAACACACGATCGGCGCCAAGCTTCTCGATCGCAGCGCGCAGGGCATCGAGCCGACACGTTACGGGCACGCACTGCTCAAGCGTGGGGCCGCCGCCTTCGACGAGCTCAAACAAGGCGTGCGGGAGATCGAGTTCCTTTCCAATCCCGAGGCCGGTGAACTGCAGATCGGAAGCGGCAGCGCCTTTGCGGAAGGCTTCGTCCTGGCGGTTATCAGCCGATTGTCGCAGACGTTTCCCCGTGTCTCCTATCATCTCATGCCGAACGCCTTGACTGCGCTTTACAGCCAGTTGCGCGAGCGGCGCATCGAATTGGCGTTCTCGGGCGACTCCGAACTCGATCCCCAGGAGGACGTCCATATGGAAGTGCTGTTCGAGGAGCCGTTGGTGGTCGCGGCGAGCGCGGGAAACCCGTGGGTGCGTCGCCGCAGGGTCCAACTTGCCGATCTCGTCAAAGAATCCTGGACATGGTCGCCGCCTGGAACGGTGGTCGACCGATTGATGGTGGAAGCGTTTCGCGCCAGCGGGCTCGAGCCCCCGCGCGCGGCCGTCTACACCGATGCAATCAATGTCCGGACCAGACTGGCGCTGACAAGGGGGTTCCTGATCGTCGTCCCGGCCTCGATGCTGTCGCTGCCCGCCAGGCACGAATGGTTGCGGCGTGTGCCGGTCGAGCTGCCCACCACCCGCAGGCAGATGGGCGTCCTGACCCTCAAGAACCGGACTTTGAGCCCACTGGCTCATCTTTTTGTCGAGTGCGCTCGCGAGCTCGCAAATCCGTTGGCAAAGAGCGCGCAGTAGCTCGAGGCGCTATCAGCATTTCGAATGGCACATTCCGGTCGCAGACAAGCCGGACTTCTGATTGGTGCTCAGCGCGAAGAAAGCGCGGGGTCGCGCGGCGCCGTTTACGGCGATCACCGCAGCGGATCCGCCTCCAGCACGAAGCTTCCATGTGTGTTGTCTCGGGTGGCCGGATCTGGACCCCGTCCCGCCGCGAAGGCGAGCTCTTCGATGCGCCGTCCATGCAGCAAGCCGGGAAGACCAATGTTCCCCTCGATGCAGCGCGGCTCGTAATAGATCTTGTTCTCTTGGTCGTTCTGCCTGGTGAAGTCTTGTTTGGCGGTCCATGGCCGCGTCCACACGCTAGGATCTTCGACTGTCACCACATATTCGAGCGAAGCGGGTGCAGTTCGCGTCCACCGCTCCACCAGGTGCAAGTTCTCCCTCGCCCCCTGAAAATCGGTCTTCGGACTGAAGTTCGTCACGTCGACGACGAGCGTGTCGCCTTCCCAACGACCACGCGAGTCGCCGTACCACTGGCGGATGGTGGCTGGCAGGTGCGGACTTCCATCCATGACGATATTGCGCTGCCACCCCTGGCCTTGCCCGACGTCATAAAAGATGGAGATGCCGCCCGGCGTCTGAACAATGCGACGAAAGCTGCCGGTCGGCCCTCCAAATTCGGGGAGTCCGCCGGTCAAGCAACGCTCCGCCACGGCACTGTCCTCTGGTCCGTCATTACGGTTCATGCGTGCGGTGTTGTAGCGCGGAGGCTGTTCAGCGCGCCGCGGTGACGGCGTCGGATCATACGTCCCGCCGCCGCAGGTCGTCGATTTGGTTTTGCAGGAGTCTGTCGCTTGCAACAGGGCGAGACGAAACTCCCGCTCAGCGGCGGCGATCTTCTGAGCCTCTGGAGTGTGTAGCGGTATCCGACCATTGGGCGGGTCCGCTATCAGCGAAGTGCGCAGCCCGACGCGCTTCCAGGACCAAAACGCCGAGTTATAGCCGCTGGCAACGTCGTCCTCCGTTCCACGCTGCGCACGTGCGTCCCGGCCGAGGACTGCGGCTCGTGCGTCATCTAATTCGGCGCGCTGGGTCGCGGTGAAAAGCTCCTGGTTGGCGTACCTGGCAGGACGCTGAAGGGGCGTGTCGGTTTCAGTCGGTCCAAATGCCCTGGAGGTCGGGTTCACCCCACGGCGTCCGCAGGGCAGAAGCTTGAGCCGCGACAGAAGTTGCGGGTGCTTGAGCCAATGTGATTGTTGCAGGGAGCACGGCGAAGGTCACAACAAGTGCGACTGTCATCACGTAGTCGGATAGCTTCTCGCGCATGATGGCCTCCTCGCGACGCGTGCTTCCATCGGAGAAGGATGTTAACGCGTTTCGGCATTTGCCGCGACGGGCTGAGAGCGCGACCGCCGTTGCCAGTCGGCCCGGCGCCGCAGAAAGCGGAGCGAAACCGTTCCGCCGGCGACTATGAGTTCGGGCCGCGCGCGCCGGTGTGAATGATCGAGCCGACGTGCTCGCCACGCAGCGCGGCTGTGAGCCGGCCGGGAACGAGTCCGTTCACGATCTGCACGCGATCGATATGCCGCGCGTTCGCCATGACCTCGAGCAGCGTGGGATCGAATGGCAGCGTGCCCTTGAGCTTCGCAAGCTCGGCAACGCTCGTCTCGCGTATGAGCTGCGCCTTCTTCCCGTCGGCACCTTGAGGGTCGGCGGAGTACACTCCGTCGACGTCCTCCACGATCGTGAGGCCAGCAGCTCCCAGCGCGTCGGCGAGCAAAAATGCGCCGGTGTCGGCCCGGTGCAGCGGGATACGCGAGTTCGGGAATTCATGATGGTGATACGGAGGAAACGCACTTCCGACGACCGCCCGTGCGGCAGAGAGGTGAATGGCGAGCTGGCTCGCGATGGTGGGATGCTCGATATAGGAGACGCCCTCTGCCGCGAGCAGGCACGCAAGCATATGGCCGTTCTGGCCGGCTTCGCTTGCGGCGAGCGGAGCGAGCGACCCGACCGGCAGGCCGAGGTCGAGGCCGACGCCGTAGAGGTGGCGGGCGCGGATGCCGGCGCCGGTCAGAATGAGCAGACGGTGCTCGGGCAGAAGCGACCGCAACTCGTCAACGAGCGGGAGGATCGCCTCATGGCCGCGATCCATGATCGAGCGGCCGCCGATCTTCACGACCTGCACCCAGGGGAGGATCGGAATCGGGCGTTCGCCGGCGACCGGGCGGGTGAGGCCGTGGTCGAGGAGGGTCTGGCGCGCGAGGGGCGAGGCGACGTGCTTGATCTGGTTGGTGTCTGCCATGGTGACGGCCTCTTCAGCTCGCAGTGATGATGGTGCCGACGTGCTCGCCGGCGAGCGTGCGGGTCAGATTGCCGGGGACGAGGCCGTTCACGACCTGGACCTCGCGGACGTGGCGTGCCGACGCGAGCAGATCGAGCATCGGGAATTCGAGGATCGAGTCGTGCAGCCCCTTCGCCTTCATCTCGGCGACCGAGATCTTCGGGATGAAGGTGGTATTCTTCGCGGTCTTCGGGTTCGCGGTGTAGAGGCCGTTTTCGTCTTTCACGTAGATCATCGCCTTGCAGCCGAACTGCTCCGCAACGAGGAAGCACCCGGCGTCGGTGCGGTAAGGGGGGATCACGCCCTCGGCGGCGGGACGCATCCAAAGGCCGTAGGGCGGCATGCCGCCGAAGATGACGGCGTTCACCTCGGCAAGGTAGAGCGGCACGGCCGAGAGCGCGGCGCCGCTGACTGCGGAGATGCCGTGCTTCGCAAGAAGCTGCCCCAGCATCGCCGCGTTCTGATCGGCAACCGAGGCGCCGAGTTGCGAGAGGACGCCGGCCGGCAGGCGAAGCCCGGCCGCGATCGAGTAGAGGTGCCGCGCCCGGGTGCCCGCTCCGGTCCCGATCAAGAGCTTGTGGGCCTTGCGGGCCGAGACGATCTCGTCGACCAGCGGGTAGACCGCGGCGCGCCCACGATCGATGACGCTTTGTCCGCCGATCTTGATCACGGTGACATCGGGCAGGATCCGGAAGTCAGGCGCCGCATCCGCCGCAGCCACGAGCTGTGGATCGGTGAGCGAACGCTGCATAAGGAGCGTCTCAAGCTCTGCGGTCGTGTCTGCCATGGAAGATTCCCTTTCGTTTTTCCAGGCGTTGATGCATCGCCCGGGAGCACGACCGCCTCAACCGGCTGCGGCTCTTTTACATGGTTCTTCGGGTTTACATGGTCCTTCAGCGCTGACAGCCGCTTGCGGACCGCAAACAGGACGACGGCTGCGCACGTGCTGACCGAGCCATCGGCTTGAAGTGTCGCAATCCGTCGTAGCGAGCGATGAGGTGAAGTTCAAGAAGCGAAGACAACCATGCCGCGCATGCGTCCACGCACCGCGTCGACCGCCTGTGCTGACCCAGTCCTGCCATGGGGGCTTGTTTTCTGCCGCGACGCACAACTCGAATCGAGCGGCATTTCCGATGCTGGTCGCATCGAGGCGGCGTTCGGACCGCGAGGTCATGCGCCCCCTTGAATTGAAAGGGCTGATCAAGGCCGGCGCGAGGCTCCGCACTCGAAAAGAGTTCCCGGCTGTTGCATCTGCGCAACCAAAAAAACGCGCGGCCCATTTATGACGAAACGGTGAAACCATTTCATTTCGGGGCAACGCATGTGTGATTTTGCCTATATCAATTTCTTGCGTGAAAAAGTTCGCCAGCACGAGATCGAGGAAAAGCGCCTGCAGGCCTTTGGCCCCGCGCCGAGCGTTCGCTTCGTGCCTTGGATCATGCCCGCTCAGCCGCTGAAGGCGGACCGGTCGATGTCGCCGGACCGCTTGGGCTAGCACGGCAGCTTGTGGCCGCACTCGGCCACTGGAAGATGATCTGCCGCCCGCGATGAGGAGTCCGTGCAGGTCGTCGTCGACCTCTCACGGCACAATTCGGGCACTAAGCTTTCTTCGGCGACCAGCCATAAGCTTTGGCGCAGGAACCGCCCATCAGCGTTGCCCGATCAGAGTCGCTCAGCCGGTTCGTCTTCAAGAACGGCTCCACGGCCTGCTCATAGTTGACGACGGCGAACGCGCGCGTCCAGTCGGTACCCCACAGGCAGCGCTCGAGGCCCCACGCGTCGAACACGCGAGCGAGTGGGTCCCAGATGTCCGGGAACGGGTATGGTTCTTTGGACAGCGTGCAGGCGCCGGTGACCTTGATCACGGCATTCCTGCGCTTGGCGAGCTCCAGCACCTTGGGGAGCTCGGCCCACGGCTGCGGCGGCGCGGGCGGTACGCCCGGCTGCATCAGGCCGAGATGATCGATGATGAATCGCGCGTCCGGATGGCGGTCGATCAGCGCGGTGCCGGCGTCGATATTGCCCCAGAACAGGACGTTGACCGGAAAATCGTTTCTGACGGCTGCGCGGATGATGCGATCGAAGCCGGGATCCTCAGGGGTGCGCTTCGATTCCTTCGTCATGATGATGCGGACGCCGACCGTGCCCGGCGTCTTTTTCCAGTCCGTGATGACATCGGCCACCGCCGGATCGTCCGGGTTGACCGGCTTGATCAGCGCGAACCTGTCGGGATGGGCCTTCTGCACACTCACCGCATAGCTGCCGTCGTACTGGTACATCGAAAACGGGGAAATATAGATCGCGCCGTCGATGCCCAGCTTGCTCATCGCCGCGACCATCTCGTCGCCGGTGACATGAGGAGGCCAGTTGGGCACGTTATGCCAGGGCCGCTCCGGCGTGTTCGCCGCGTAGGCATGGACCTGGGCATCGATGACCGGTGCCGCTCCGCTCGGTCGCGGCTGCGCCCTCGAATCTGTTCCGTGCAGCAGCGCCGGCCCGGCCGCAGCCAACGCCGCCCCGGTCCGCAGGACGCTGCGCCGGTCCATGAGCCTGTCCTCGGCAGTCGGTCGCTTGAGCATTTCTCCCTCCATGGCGCATCGTGCGTGCGCTCTCAGGTCGTTGGATATTGAACGCTGGCTCCGGTCCCCGGTCAACCAACCCGCGGGTGCCGGAGACGCCCCGAGCTAGCCGAAGATCTCGTCCGCGCGGGCGAGCAGCTGCTTCGGCACCGTGATGCGAAGCGCATTCGCGGTCGTCTTGTTGATGACGAACTCGAACCGTGCCGGCGGCATCAAAGGCGAGGCGGCCGATGTTGCGTTTTTGAGAATCCGCCCCGCATAGGTGCCGGCTGACCGGTACATGTCGTTGGTGAGGGCCCCGTAGCTCATCAGGCCGCCACGCAACACGGCGCCGCGTGTCGCGTAGATGGTCGGCAGCCGTTGCTCCGCCGCGAGCTCGATGATCTGCTCCTGCCGCGTGATCAGGAAAGCATCGGGGGCGACCACCAGCGACCGGATACGCCGCAGCGCCATGCCGATGAACGCCGCTTCGACTTCCCGCTCGGTGCCGGCATCGAAAACCGCCAGCTCGCGTCTTTTGACGCGGGCCATTTCGGTGACGTTTGCCACGTTCGCTTCGAAGGTCTCAGACGCGCGCGAGTTGTCGAGATAGCCGACCGAGGATGATGCGCCCGGTCTCAGGTCGAGAAGCAATTCCAGGCGCCTGGCTGCGGGTCCCGCGGTGGCGAGGCTCACGTGTGTCGAGTTGGCCTCCAGCCGGTCGAGGCCGTCGACCACGCCGACCTCGACAACATCCGAACCCGTCGCAAAGACGATCGGAACGCTCGTGAGCGCCGCGGTGGCTGCCAGCGCGACCCTCGGAGCCCCGATGGCGATGATGACCGCCGCGCCCCGATGAACAAGATCGGCCGCCAGGTCCGGCAATCGCTCGTACGCGCCGTCCGCGGTGCGGTATTCGATGGCGAGGTTTTGCCCCTCGACAAAGCCGGCTTCCTGCAGGCCCTGCCGGATCGCGATCACCGGCGCGGCGTATGGCCCTTCGAACGATACGCCGTTGAGCAGCCCGACCGTCGGCAACGTGGGTTGCTGCGCGCGTGCCATGAGCGGCCACGCCGCTGCGCCACCGATTCCCGCAATAAACTCCCGCCGTCGCATTGGGTATTCCTCTGTGCTGCTGGATCAGGAGCCTATCGCGGGCGTGGCCGGGTGTCTCGACCCAATCGTTCGCGACGCCGGGTCAGCGCCTATTTCCCCCAGCCCACGAGCACCGCGCCGGCGGCGATGAGCGCGATGCCGAGCCAGTTCGGCGCCGATGGCCGCTCGCCGAGGAAGGCCACGGCGAACACCGCGACGAGCACCACGGAAAGCTTGTCGATCGGCGCCACCCGCGCCGCATTGCCGAGCTTGAGCGCGCGGAAATAGCACACCCAGGAGGCCCCGGTAGCGAGACCGGAGAGCACCAGGAACACGTAGGTCCTGGTCGAGATCGTACCGAGCGACTGGAACTGGCCGGTCGCGGCGAGGAAGGCCGCGAGGCAGCCGATGATCACGAAGGTGCGGATGAAGGTCGCGAAGTCGGAATTGACGTTCTCGACGCCGATCTTGGCGAAGATCGCGGTGAGCGCGGCAAAGATCGCGGAGAGGACCGCCCAGGCCTGCCAGGACAGCGCGCCATCCATCAGTTCCGCTCGTCGGGGAGCACCGGAAGCGGTGCGAACTCGATGCCTTCCTCGTGCAGCGCCTTGGCGTCGTCCGGAGACGCCGAGCCGTAGATCGAGCGGTGCTTCTTCTCGCCGTAGTGCATTTTGCGGGCTTCTTCGGGAAACCGCTGCCCGACGTTCTCCGAGTTGGCGACGAGGTGGTCGCGCAACTCCTTGAGCTTGGTGCGGAGCTCGCGCTCCTGGGGCGAAATCATCGCGACGGGCGCGGCCGGCTCGGGCGCTGCGGGTGCCGCCGGTTCGGGCGCAGTGACGGCCTCGGGTGGGGCGGGAATTGCGACTTCGGATTTGCGGGTGCGCGCGAGCCGCGGTGTCATCAGCGCCTTCTCGACCTTGGTCGACCCGCAGTTCGGGCATTCGAGAAGGCCGCGCCGTGCCTGCTTGTCATAGCCCGCGGAGTTGGCGAACCAGCTCTCGAACTCGTGTCCTTTGGCGCAGACCAGATTGTACCGGATCATGTCTCAGACTGCATGCAGATGGGCGGGCTCGGCCATGGGTTCGATGATCTCGAAGCGCCGGCCGTGCTGGAGCGAAGGGATGCGGGCACGCGCCTTGCCGACGAGCGACGGATCGATCTCCGCCATCACCACTCCCGGAGCGTCGCTGCCTTCGGCGATGACGTTGCCCCAGGGGTCGATGACCATCGAATGGCCGTAGGTCTCGCGCCCGTTCTCGTGGGTGCCGCCCTGTGCGGCCGCCAGGACGAAGCAGCCGTTCTCCACCGCCCGCGCCCGGTTGAGCACGTGCCAATGGGCTTCGCCGGTCTGGCGGGTGAAGGCTGAAGGGATCGCGAGGAACGAGCTGCCGGCTTCCGCCAGCGCCCGGTACAGCGCGGGAAAGCGCAGGTCATAGCAGATGGTGAGCCCGAGCCGGCCCCATGGCAGGTCGGCCACCATGGCGAGCTCGCCCGGCTGGTAGCTCCGCGACTCGCGGTAGCTCTCGCCGTTGGCGAGGTCGACGTCGAACATGTGGATCTTGTCGTAGCGCGCCGCGATGTCTCCGCGCGGATCGATGAGGAAGCTGCGGTTCGCCGCGCGGTCCGGCGACACCTTCACCGCGAGCGAGCCGGCATGGACCCAGATCGCGTGCCGCCGCGCGAGGTCGCGGAAGGCGGCAAGCGTCGCATCCTGCTCCTCGGCGACGATCGCCGCGAACAGTTTGTCGCGCTTGACCTCCATGATGTTGGTCATCTCGGGGGTCTGGACGTAGTCGGCGCCGTCGCGCTTCGCCTGTTCGATCAAGCCGACGGCCGCGTCGCGGTTCTCCGCCGGCGAACGGACCGAGCGCATCTGGATGAGACCGGCGCGGAACGCCGCCCCTTCATGTTTGCCATTCGTCATCGAGATGTCCCTGTCAGCCCGGAATTAGCCCTGGAGCAGCGCGTCGAGCTTGCCGGCGTCTTCCAGCTCGTAGAGGTCGTCGCAACCGCCCACATGGGTGGCGCCGATGAAAATCTGCGGGACCGTAGTCCGCCCGTTGGCCCGCTGGACCATGCCGGCGCGCACGTCCGGTGCGCCCGCCACATTGATCTCGACGTAGGGGATGCCCTTGGTGCGGAGCAGCTCCTTTGCCGACACGCAGTAGGGGCAAAACGGCGTCGTATAGACCTCGACCGGCGGCATTTCTCGCAAACCCATCGCCCGCCAAGGCGGGTAAGGCCTCCACTATATGGGAGGACGTGCGGCGCCGACAACCCGGGCAAACACCAGCACGTCGACCGATCGGGCGCCGGCGCGCAGCAGGGTACGGGCGCAGGTATCGAGCGTCGCGCCTGAGGTGAGGACGTCGTCGACCAGGACGAGCCGCCGGCCGCGTACCGTGGTTTCCCGATCCGGGACGCGGAACGCGCCCTGGACATTGGCCGCCCGCTCGGTGCGTGTCAGCCCGACCTGTTGCGGCGTCGCCTTCACCCTTTTGAGGGCATGGCTCACCGGCACTCCGGCTGCCTGCGAAATCACCTCGGCGAGCGCCGCAGCCTGGTTGAAGCGCCGTGCCCACAGCCGCCGCCAGTGCAGTGGCACCGGCACCAGCGCTTCGGCCTCGGCGGTGAGCTCGCGCCCGGCGCGGGCCATCCATTGGCCAAGGGTGGTGGCGAGGTCCAGCCGGTCGCCATATTTAAGGGCATGCACGAGGTCGCGGGCGACGTCGTCGAAACGCACCGCGGCGCGGGCGCGCCCATAGGAGGGCGGATCGGCGATCGCCTCCATTGAAAGGACGCCTGGGCCGGGATCGTAGGCGAAGGGAATCCCCAGACGCTCGCAATAGGGCGGGGCGATGAAGGAGACCTTGGACCAGCACGCCGCGCATAAGCCCCGGCCGCTGCCGACCGGCTGGCGGCACGCCGCGCATAGCGGCGGCAGCGCGGTGTCGAGCATCAGGCCGAGCGCAGCGCGGCCGACTTGCGCGAGGAGGCCGTGAGCCTCATTCGGGGTCGCGGGCATGCGGAGAGGGTAGCTGTGCTTCGACCGCCGTGCCAGTGATATCCCGACGATCTCTTTGGTGTCGATGATGTCCACGCCGACCCTGTTGTTCGACCGCGCGTTGATCGAGGCGCGGCGCCGCCGTGCGCGCCGCATCGGGCCGGCGACCTTCCTCCTCGACCGCGTGGCCGAAGATTTCGCTGACCGGCTCGCTACCGTGCTGCGGCGGTTCGACTGTGCCGTCGACCTCGGCACGCCGACGCAAGCCGTGCGTGCTGCGCTCGCCGGCAACGACGCCATCGGCACCATGATTGCGGTGGGGCGGGCCTTCGATGAGGCCGACACGGTGTCGGCCGACACAGTGCCGTTGCGCGTCGTTGCCGACCTCGAAGCGCTGCCGTTCGCCGCCGGGAGCCTCGATCTCGTCGTCTCGGCCTTCGCGTTGCAGACGGTCGACGATCTTCCCGGCGCGCTGATCCAGATCCGCCGCGCTCTCAAGCCGGACGGGCTCTTTCTTGCGGCGCTGCTCGGCGGCGACACGTTGACCGAATTGCGGGAAAGCTTCGCGATCGCCGAGAGCGAGCTCACCGGCGGAGTGTCGCCACGCGTCGTACCGTTCGCCGACTTGCGCGACATGGGTGCGCTTTTACAGCGGGCCGGCTTCGCGCTGCCGGTGACCGACGTCGACCGCGTCGTCGTGCGCTACTCATCGCCGCTCGCCCTGATGGCGGACCTGCGCCGCATGGGCGCCACCAATCCGCTCGTCGAGCGCCGCCGCGTGCCGTTGCGGCGAGACGTGCTGGCGCGGCTCGTCGAGGTCTATGCCGAGCGCTTTGGTGATCCCGACGGCAAGGTGCGGGCGAGCTTCGACATCGTCTGGCTGTCCGGCTGGGCGCCCCATGAGAGCCAGCAGCAGCCGCTGCGCCCGGGCTCGGCGAAGGCCCGCCTTGCCGATGCGCTCGGTACCCGGGAGATCAGTGCGAGCGAGAAGCCGGAGCGGCAGTGAAGCAGAGCGCGATCGCGAAAAGTTGCAGACTTTTCGGACGAGATCATACGGACGGGGCATGATCCTTGTGACCCCTAGCGGACCGGCGCCCTCAACATTTGGTACGCTGACTTGGGAAACCATGATGGTTCCTGAGGTCCGGCTGGATGCACGCACGCAGTTGCTCCGTGAACAGCTTTGCGACCGGATTTACCGTCCGTCCTCGGAGGGTGACGATTTTGACAGCTTGTGATTCCAGGGGCAGCGACACGGGCAACGCTTTGACCGTGAGCCGTCGCGCCCCAAAATGGAGCATCGAAGCGGGTAGCAAGGTCAGAAACCGGTCACCTTCGACTAGTCGCACTCGCACAGCCATCGAATTGGAAGAAATTCGCGGTATAGGGAGCGCGATCCCGGCACGACTGAACCCCGCACTGATAAAACCGCCAAAGAGACTATCAAAGTGGGGCAGCACCCATGGCTCTTCCAGGAGGTCACCAAAATTGATTTTGCGACGGCGCGACCAAGGACTGCCAAGGCCGGCAACGACGAACACCGATTCGTGAAACAGAAATTCTGCATCAAGCTCATCGCCAAAATGCGATCCCCAAGTACTCGAAATCACGAGATCGAGTTTGCGTTCACGCAGTAGGCCAACCAAAGCCGAACTGTCGGCGTCCGCCGTATGACAAGTGATCCGAGGATATCTCGCCGCGATCTGCTCCAAGACTTCTCGGGACAAGATCCTCCATCAACGGCAAGGTTGCGCCTACCCGTAGCTCACCGGTTGTTGGATCAGATAAATATTCGATCTCCTGAACACCGCGCTGCAGGTCATCGAAGACAGCGATGCCGCACTTAACAATTGCTCGTCCATACGCGGTCGGCTCGACGCCCTGAAACGTTCGGTCGAGCAGACGGACGCCCAGTGCATGCTCAAGCTCGGAAATGGTTTTCGACACGACGGGTTGCGAGACCGCCAACAACTTGGCGGCCTTGGCCATACTGTTGCAGCGCACGACGGCGAGAAAAATATGCAGATCGCGCAACTTTATGCGCCGACCGATGCGATCGCTCCATTGCATACGAGATACCTACCCTTAGCTGATCAGCTAAGAGGATATCGAAAAATAGAACTTCCGGCTATGTCCATCTTCGCTAAGCTGGTGGTGCGATCCAATGGAGAACACAAATGCTGAGCCGTCGAGACTTCGTCAGGTCATTGGCGCTTGCTCCATTTGTTGGAGCTGACAGCGGCGCCGCGGCAACCGCGGATTGGCCGCAGCAGCCAGTGCGCATTATTTACCCTTACGCTGCCGGTAGCGCTAACGACATCGCGGCGCGGCTGATCGCTTCCTACCTAAGCGATGCCTTCGGTCAGCCATTCATCGTCGAAAACCGCACCGGGGCGAATGGTATCATCGCGTCCGAAGCGGTTGCGCGTTCGCAGGGCGATGGGTACACGCTGCTTTGTGCTCTCACGCCCCAGATCGCCATATCGCCCGCGACGACCAAGGTCTCCTATGACGCGATCGGTGATTTCGTCCCTATCAGTGAAATCAGCACATACCCATTTGCCTTGGTTGTGAATACAAAAATCCCGGTGAAAACCGTTGGGGATTTCGTCGATTACGTCCGCACTCAGTCCAATGGGTTTGCATATGCGACCACGACGGGCAGCGTTGGTCATCTCGCGATGGCGCTGTTGCTCGATCGCGCCCAACTGAGGGGAACAAACGTCAGCTATAAGGGCAATCAGCCAGCGCTCCTCGATGTCATTGCCGGCCATCTGCCCGCAATGTTTTCGCTTTTCGGCGACGCGCTGTCCCAAGCCCAGAGCGGCGCAATCCGGCTGGTGGCCGTTTCAAGCGAGCGACGCTCCGCACAGGCGCCCGACATTCCGACCATCGCCGAATCAGGGTTTCCAGGATTTCGAGTGACATCCTGGTCGGGATTGATGGCGCCAAAGGGTACGCCGGAATCCGTCGTGGATCGGATCGCAGCGCAGGTCAGTCGCGCGACCAAAGATCCGCAAATAAAGGCACAGTTCGTAAAACTCGGCGTCGAACCAGTCGGCAGCAGCCCAACGGAGTTTGCGGAAACGATTTTGGCTGACATCAAGCAGTGGGCAAAGGCAGTTCAGATTGCCGGCCTGCAATCGCGGTGAGGTGAAAAAGCACCGCGCCGTGACTTTGCGCCGTTTGCCCGGCAGGCTACGACAGAGTTCTGGAAATCGCCCATTGCCGCCGAAGGCGAATGGCCTCGCGTGTCCGCATCTGGTGAAAGCTGCCTCGGGCATCCGTTTGCTAAGCCACCGAAACGTACTAAGGCTTTTATCGTTTTCACCAGCGCGACATGGTTCGAAAGGGGCAGGCCTCACAAGGCCGTCCCGTTGGTAACATGGTCCTAAGCATCTGAAATCGCTTGAGAATCAGGCCCGCAGACTTTTAGGACGAGACCATGCGTAAAGAAGGCCTCACTTCCCCATGTTCTGCAGAGCCGTGACGATCTGGCCGTAGAGCGTATTCTTGATGCCCTGGCCGACCGAGCTGACGGCGGCGAAGATGGTCAGTCCGATGAGCGCCGCCAGCAGGCCATATTCGACGGCGGTTGCGCCGTGGTCGTCGGCGGCGAGGCGGCGAAGACCCAGGCGCCATTGTGGGAGCCGTGGTGGGGCGCGTTGGCTCATCGGGAAAATTCCACGTGATTGCGGGTTCAGACCAGCGCGGTGAGGTGCGGGATCAGCGGGATGTCCGCTTCCGGCATCGGATATTCGCGTAGCCGGTTTGGCCGCACCCAGGCGAGCTGTTGTCCCTCCTTGGGCATCACCGTTCCTTCCCAGCGCCGGCAGACATAGAGCGGCATCAGCAGGTGAAACTCCGGATAGCTGTGGCTCGCGAAAGTCAGCGGCGCGAGACAGGCTTCCTTGACGACGATCGCGAGCTCCTCCTCGAGCTCCCGGATCAGCGTCTCCTCCGGCCGCTCGCCGGCTTCGACCTTGCCGCCCGGGAACTCCCACAGACCCGCCATGCTCCGTCCCGGTGGCCGCTGGGCAAGAAGAATGCGCCCATCGACGTCGATCAGGGCGCAGGCGGCAACCAGGACGAGCTTCACGGCGAGTTCGCCTTCATGGCCGAGAGTGGACGGCGACCGTTAACAGAACCGCACCGGTTTCACTTCAATTTTTCGGAGATTCCGCGCCATCGCCGCGGTGGTTAACGGCGCGCCAAGGCGACGCTGCTACGATCGGTAATCGCCATTGATCGCAACGTATTCCTTGGTGAGGTCGCAGGTGAGCACGCGGTCGCGTCCGCGCCCCATGCCGAGCGAGACCTTGAGCTTGATCACCTGGCTCTTCATCGCGGCGGAGACCTCCGCCTCGTCGTAATCGGGATCGCGCATGCCGCGGTGGGCGACGCGGATGCCGTTGAACCAGATCGCCAGGCGATCGCGATCGGCCGGCTCGCCGGCCTTGCCGACCGCCATCACGACCCGGCCCCAATTGGCGTCCTCGCCGGCGATCGCGGTCTTCACCAGCGGCGAGTTGGCGATCGACATGGCGACGCGGCGCGCCGATTTCGGCGATGCCGCTCCCTCGACGATGATCTCGACGAGCTTGCGCGCGCCTTCGCCGTCGCGCGCGACTTGCTCGGCGAGATTCTTGAGCACGCCGTCGAGCGCCTTGGCAAAGCCCTTGAGGCGCGGATCGCTGGCGCGGCCGATGCGCGGCGCGCCGTGCTCGCCGGCTGCTCCGGTCGCGAAGGCTAGGAGGGTGTCGGAAGTCGAGGTGTCGCCGTCGATCGTCACCGCATTGAAGCTGTCGGCGACGCCGTCGGCGAGGAGGCGCTGCAGCGCCGGCGCCGCAATCGGTGCGTCGGTGAATACGAAGGCGAGCATGGTCGCCATGTCCGGCGCGATCATGCCGGCGCCCTTGGCGATCCCGCAGATGGTGACTTTCGTCTTGCCGATCTTGGCGGTGGCGGCGGCGCCTTTGGGAAACGTGTCGGTCGTCATGATCGCCTTCGCCGCGGCTTCCCACGAGCCGGGCTTGGCATCGGCGACGAGGCCGTCCATCACGCCGGTAAAGGCGCGGGCGTCGAGCGGCTCGCCGATCACGCCGGTCGAGGCGAGGAATATTTCACCGGGCGAGCACTCTGTGGCTTTGGAGGCGATGTCGGCGGTGAGCTTGGTCGCTTCGCGGCCGTTGCGTCCGGTGAAGGCGTTGGCATTGCCGGAATTGACGACGAGCGCGCGGGCGCGGCCGCCCTTGAGCTTGGCGCGGCACCAGTCGACCGGCGCCGACGGACATTTCGATCGCGTGAAGACGCCGGCGACCGTGGTGCCGGGCTCGAGCAGCACCATCAGGACATCGGTGCGGTTCTTGTAGCGGATGCCGGCCGCGGCGGTTGCGAGCCGCACGCCGGCGATTTCGGGCATGTCCGGAAAATTGGAAGGTGCGAGTGGAGAGACAGATGCCATGGCGCGCCCCCGGACGCGTTCGTCAGGCCGCCAATAAAGTCATGCTCCGCGACGGGAGCATGACCATCCGAATGGCGTCGTCTACTTCTTCGGCGCGTCGGCGGGAGCCGCCGGTGCTGCGGCCGGTGCGGCCGGCTGATCGAGACGCTCGATCTTGCCATCGGCGCGCAGCTTGCCGACGAGCTCGACCTGCGCCTTGCGGACCGCATAATTCTCGACCTGGTCGCGGACCGTGTCGAACGCCGGCGGCTGACGCTGGCGCTTGTCCTCGACCTTGAGCACGTGCCAGCCGAACTGGGTCTTCACCGGATCGGAAACCTGGCCCTTGTCGAGCTTGAACGCGACCTCGGAGAATTCCGGCACCATCTGGTCCTTGGTGAAGTAGCCGAGGTCGCCGCCGTTGTCCTTGCCCGACGGATCTTCGGTGAGCTCGGTGGCGAGCTTGTTGAAGTCCTCGCCCTTCTTGACGCGGTCGATCACCGCCCGCACCTTGGACTCGGCGGCCTTGCTCGCGGCGGCGTCGGTGGGATTCACCACGCGGAACAGGATGTGGCGGGCGTGCACTTCCTGCTCGCCGCCCATCTGTTTGGTGGCCTCGTCATAGACCTTGTGCAGATTGGCGTCGGTGGTCGCCGCCTTCGCCTCGTTCTGCAGCATGACCTCCATCAGCGCCTTGTTGTGCGAGTAAGCTTCGCGGCGCTTGAAATCCGCCGTGTCCTGAACCTTTTTCGCCTCGGCCGCCTTGGACAGCAGGACCATGTCGGCGAGGTAATTGATGAGATAGTCGCGGCGTCCGGCCTCGTCCTTGACCGGCATGTTCTGGCCGATGTCCTCCTCGGCGAGCGCGAGGTCGCTCTGATGGATGTCGACGCCGTTGACTTTGGCGATCACGGGATCGGTGGCCGGGGTCTGGGCGAAGGCGAAGCCGGTTGCGGCGAGGAGGATCATGCTGCCCGCCGCGGCTGCGAAAAGGGGTCGGCGCGACGCCTGGACCGATCGGTCCATGTCGCGGAGACGGGGCTCTGACATCATCGGATGTATCCTTTGGGTTGGCTGCGCGACCCAGCGGTCTGCGGAAGCGGCGCGCACACTCGCGCAAACGGCCGCAATTGGCAACCGGCGCAATTGGTTCAGGCGCCGAGAAAGGCCCGATTGCGGCACCCGCCGATTGACAAGGGTTCGACCCCCTCCTATCTCTGCCGTGTTCGCCGGTCCGGCTCCGGGGGCATTCCTAAGCGCGCTTCGTCTCGCCCGAAAAGTGCCGCATTCCGAATGCGTTGGGTGTCATTTCCGGCCGTGCGATGACGGTCCCGCGGCGCGCTCCGCAGTGCCGCAGTGGACGAGAAAGGAACTCCGGCATGTTCGGCGCCGTGGCCCGCAAGATTTTTGGTTCTTCCAATGAACGGCGCATTCGCGCCTTCCGGCCTCGGGTCGACGCCATCAACGCCCTGGAAGAAGAGCTGGAGCGCCTGTCCGACGACGAGTTGCGCGCCCGTACTGACGCCTTCCGCAAGGAACTTGCCGAGGGCAAGACCCTCGATGATGTTCTGGTGCCGGCCTTCGCGACCGTTCGCGAAGCTGCGAAGCGTACGCTCGGGCAGCGCCATTTCGACGTCCAGCTCGTCGGTGGCATGGTTCTGCACGAAGGCCGCATCTCGGAGATGAAGACCGGCGAAGGCAAGACGCTGGTCGCGACGCTTCCCGTCTATCTCAATGCGCTCGCCAGCCGCGGCATCCACGTCGTCACCGTCAACGACTACCTCGCCCGCCGCGACGCCGAGTGGATGGGCCAGATCTACAAGTTCCTCGGCCTGACCGTCGGCGTCATCGTGCACGGTCTCGACGACGAGCAGCGCAAGCAGGCCTATGCCTGCGACGTCACGTACGGCACCAACAATGAGCTCGGCTTCGATTATCTGCGCGACAACATGAAGTACCGGCTCGAGGACATGGTCCAGCGCGGCCACGTCTTCGCGATCGTCGACGAGGTCGACTCGATCCTGATCGACGAAGCGCGCACGCCGCTGATCATCTCCGGGCCGCTCGACGACCGCTCCGAGTTCTACAACACCATCGACACCTACATTCCGCGGCTCGACAAGTCCGATTACGAAGTCGACGAGAAGCAGCGCACTGTCGCCTTGACCGAAGCCGGCATGGAGAAGATGGAGCAGATGCTCAAGGAGGCGGGCGTCCTCAAGTCCGACTCGCTCTACGACGTCGAGAACGTCTCCACCGTGCACCACGTCAACCAGGCGCTGCGCGCCCACAAGCTGTTCCAGCGCGACAAGGACTACATCGTGCGCAACGGCGAGGTCGTCATCATCGACGAGTTCACCGGCCGCATGATGCCGGGCCGGCGCTATTCGGAAAGCCTTCACCAGGCTCTCGAGGCGAAGGAGCACCAGCCGGTCCAGCCCGAGAACCAGACGCTCGCCTCGATCACGTTCCAGAACTACTTCCGCATGTACGAGAAGCTCGCCGGCATGACCGGCACGGCGCTCACCGAGGCCGACGAGTTCTGGGACATCTACAATCTCGAAGTGCTGGAAATCCCGACCAACATGCCGCTGGCGCGGGTCGACGACGACGACGAGGTCTACCGCACCGCCACGGAGAAGTACCGCGCGATCCTCGCGCTGATCGAGGACTGCAAGACGCGCGGCCAGCCGGTTCTCGTCGGCACCACCTCGATCGAGAAGTCCGAGCAGCTCGCCGAGCTCTTGCGCAAGAACGGCTGGGAGCAGCACGACTTCACCGATCCCAACGCCTTCGCCGAGCTCTATTCGGGCGACGAAGGCGCGACCAAGGCGAAGGTGTTCGCGATCCTCAACGCGCGCTATCACGAGCAAGAAGCCTACATCGTCGCCCAGGCCGGCGTTCCCGGCGCGATCACCATCGCGACCAACATGGCCGGCCGCGGCACCGACATCCAGCTCGGCGGCAATGTCGACATGCGCGTCCGCCAGGAGCTCACCGACGCGGAGGGGCCCGAGCGCGACGCGAAGATCCAGGATATCCGTGGCCAGGTTTCGCGGCTCAAGGACAAGGCGCTCAAGGCCGGTGGGCTGTTCGTGCTCGGCACCGAGCGCCATGAGTCCCGGCGTATCGACAACCAGCTGCGCGGCCGCTCCGGCCGCCAGGGCGATCCCGGCCACTCCAAGTTCTTCCTCTCCCTCGAGGACGACCTGATGCGCATCTTCGGGTCGGACCGGCTCGACGGCATGCTGCAGAAGCTCGGGCTGCAGGAGAACGAGGCGATCGTCCATCCCTGGATCAACAAGGCGCTGGAGAAGGCGCAGTCCAAGGTCGAAGCGCGCAACTTCGACATCCGCAAGAACCTGCTCAAGTTCGACAACGTGTCGAACGACCAGCGCAAGGTGATCTTCGATCAGCGCGTCGACCTGATGAAGGACGAGAACGTCGCCGAGACCATCACCGATATGCGCAAGGAGGTCGTCGACGCACTGGTCGCGAAGTTCGTGCCGGAGAACGCCTATCCGGAGCAGTGGAACACCAAGGGCCTCAAGGAGGAGCTCAACCGCGTGCTCGGCCTCGACCTGCCGGTCGACGAATGGGCCAAGGAAGAGGGCATCGCCGACGAGGAGCTCACCCACCGCGTCGAGCGCCGCGCCGACGAGCACATGGCGGCGAAGGTCGCGCAGTGGGGTCCGGACGTGATCCGCTACGTCGAGAAGTCGATCCTGCTGCAGACCCTCGATCACCTGTGGCGCGAGCATCTCGTGATGCTGGAGCATCTGCGCCAGGTGATCGGGCTGCGCGGCTACGGCCAGCGCGATCCGCTCAACGAGTACAAGCAGGAAGCCTTCCACCTGTTCGAGGCGATGATCCAGAACCTGCGCGAGGGGGTAACCGCCCAGCTGATGCGGGTCGAGATCATGCAGGCGCCGCCGCAGGAGCCGCCGCGCGAGCAGCTGCCCTACATGGAGGCGCATCACATCAATCCCGCGACCGGCGAGGACGAGCTGGCGCTGTCCGACAATCCGGTCGCCGCGATGGCGCGCAGCGCCGGTGCGACGCTGTCGCGCGGCGCCGCCGCGGTGGCGGCGGCAGCGCGCAACCCCGCCGATCCCTCGACCTGGGGCAAGGTCGGGCGCAACGAAGTGTGCCCGTGCGGATCGGGCAAGAAGTTCAAGCACTGCCACGGCCGCTTCTCCTGATTGCGCGCGGCCCGGCGCAGGCCCGCGGGGACTTCGGTGCCCGCCCGATTCTGCGCATGGACGGCGGTAACGTGAGACCGTAGGCCGCGGAACTCGCCTCCGGTCGGGCGCGGCCGCGAGGCCGAAAACGCTGCAATATCCCCGGGCGATGCGCTACGATTCCGCTGCGAATCAAACGCAAACAGCTGCGGAGATGGCCATGGGTGGTGGCAGCATCGGATCGCCTGCGTCGCGTCGTTCAATCGGGTTCGGCGCCCTGGTCGCCGTCGGGCTGGTGCCGGCCGCGCCGGCACTGGCGCAGACCTCCGAGCAGATCGCCTGGTGCAGCGGCAAGGACAACCCCAGCCCCGAGCAGAAGATCGCGGCGTGCAACGCCGTCATCGTGTCCGGGCGCTATTCGGGCCGCAACCTCGCGCTCGTCTACAACAACCGCGCCAACGGCCATCTGAGGAACAACCAGCGCGACCATGCGCTCGCGGACTACGACGAGGCGATCAAGCTCGATCCCGCCTACGCGCTCGCCTACAACAACCGCGGCAACCTGCGTTTCCTGCTCAAGGATTACGACGGCGCCATCGCCGACTACGATTCTGCGATCAGGCTCGATCCGACGCCGCGGATCGCCTCCGACGATCGCGGCAGGACCGACATCAACGTCTACAACAATCGCGCCTACGCCTATTACACCAAGAAGGACTACGCCCGCGCGATCGCCGACTACGAGCAGGCGATCAAGCTCGAGCCGCGCTCGCCGCTGATCTACAACAACCGCGGCCGCGCCCATTCGGACACCAGGGATTACGACCGCGCCATCGCCGATTTCAGTGAGGCGATCCGCCTCGAGCCGACCTATGCGATCGCGTTCAGCAATCGCGGCATCGCGTACCTGGCGAAGCGCGACAACGAGCATGCCGTCGCCGATTTCAGTGCGGCGGTGCGGCTCGATCCGAAATACGCCCAGGCGTTCTACAACCGCGGCAGCGTCCACGCCGAGGCCGGCCGCGACGACCGCGCCATCGCCGATTACGACGCGGCGATCGCGCTCGATCCGAAATATGCCTTCGCCTACGGCAATCGCGGCGGGGTCTATGCGCACAAGGGCGACCTCGACCGCGCGCTCGCCGACTATAACGAGTCGCTGCGGCTCGATCCGTCGAACGCCAACGACTTCAACCGGCGCGGCGTCGTCCTTTTCGCCAAAAAAGATTATGACCGCGCCATCGCCGACTACGACGCGGCGATCAAGCTCAAGCCTGCCTTCCCGACGGCCCTGATCAATCGCGGCAACGCCTGGCGCGCCAAAAGCATGAACGAGCGCGCCGCCGCCGACTATGGCGAAGCCGTGCGCACCGATCCCGACAATGCGCTCGCCTACCTCAACCGCGCGATCGTCGAGGATGCCTTGAAGCTGCGCGATGGAGCGATCGCCGACTATGGCGAAGCGATCCGGCTCGCCCCGACCAATGCCGCGGCGTGGAGCGGCCGCTGCTGGTCGCGCGCCGTCAGCGGAGAGCTGGCGCCGGCGCTCGCCGACTGCAACGAGGCGCTGCGTCTCGAGAGCTCGCCGGGCACGCTGGAACGGCGCGCACTCGTCTATCTCAAGTCGGGCGAGCTCGACAAAGCGATTGCCGACTACGATGCCGCCCTGAAGACGAACCCGCGGCTTGCCGGCGCGCTCTACGGGCGCGGCCTCGCGCGGGTTCGTAGCGGTCAAGCCACGGCTGGCAACGCCGACATCGCCGCGGCGAAGGAGATCAACCCCCGCATCATCGATGTGTTCGCGGGCTACAACGTGCAGCCGCAGCGCGCCGAGGCGCCCGCGGTGGAAGCGCCGCCGACAAGCCTCGCGCGCCCCGAAGTCGTGGTGGCACCGGCAAGTCCGGCGAGCGAGAACACCACGTCTGCGGCGCCGGCGACCGCGAACGAGGTCACCACCAGCGTCGGCCCGCCGCCGCCCGCCGAGGCGGCGCCCCAACCGTAACGGCACGACGTCGGCCTGCTCGCTTGCGGAGCTGCGATCGAGCGGGCCCTCGGCCGGTCGATAAACAAAACGGCCGGGACAAAGCCCGGCCATCGACCATCGGCTTTGCGCGATAGGACGATCAGCGCAGGCCACCCCAGCGGCTGTCGAAAGATGATGACGAAACCACCGGCGCTGCGCCCGCGATGGCACCGGATGTGGCCGGCGGCGATGTCTTGTCGAACGGCGTCGCCTTCGGCGGCGAAGCGGCTGCCACCGGTGTCGCCACCGGCGCGGCCACTTGGGCGATCGCCTGCTCCGGCTTCGCGGTCTCGGGCTTCGCCGCGTCGGTTTTCAGCTTTGCCACGGCGTGAATCGTCGGCGCAGGCTTCGAGGTTCCGGCGAGCATCATGGACGCCGGCTTTGCCTTCGGCGGCTCGGGCTTGGCCGATGCGATGGCGGACGTCGTCTCGGTCTCCGGCACGGGAGCGTGCGGCGGGTTGACATAGGCCGGCAGCGGAATGCTGGAAGGCGTGACCGTCCGGTAGTGGCCGTCATTATCGAACATCGCGTCCTGCGGGCGCAGCTTCGCGAGGAAGGTCGGGTGCATGCCGCCGTCGGTGCCGGTGCGGACTGCGACGGTGGACGTGCCCTTGTCGACGAACGCCTGGAAGTCGGCGTCGTCGCGCTGCTCCTTCTGTTTTACTGCGGCGGCGAGCGCGGGCTTGACCGTATAGGACGGACACTTCTCCTTGCCGTGGAAGCTGCCGGCCGGCGCCTCGGCGTCGAACACGTAGTGCTTTTCGCAGACGTCGACCTTGGGCTCGGCCCGGCTGACCATGAAATGGTCGTTGCCTTCCTTGATGTTGCGCCAGAACGCCATCGCCGGATTGTTGCGGTGCTTGGCGAGATTCGTCGCCGTCATGCGGAACGGATAGGCCTGCACCTGGAACGATTTCTGACCGCCGAGAAAGGCGTCGCGGCCGAGCGTATAGATTTCCTGGATTTGCTCGTCGGTCATGGCGTAGCAGCCGGACGAGGAGCAGTCGCCGTGGACCATCAGGAAGGCGCCGCTGCGGTCGTTGGCGCGGTCGAAGGCGTTGGGAAAGCCGAGATTGAAGGCGAGGTAGTAGTTCGAGTTCGGATTCATCTGCCCCGGCGTGATGGCGTAGAAGCCTTCGGGGGCCTGGCGGTCGCCTTCCTTGACCTTGGGACCGAGCTCGCCGGACCAGCGGCAGATCGGATAGCTCTTGAGCATCGCGAACTGGCCGTTGGCGTCCTGCTTCCAGACCTCGAGCTCGGATTCTTCCTTGAAGATGCGCACAAGGATCGGCAACTCCTTGGGCATGTTCTTCTTTTGCATTTCCGACGCGAGCTCCGACGACAGCGGCCGAAGCGCCCGCTCGCTGGTCACGCTGGCAATGTCGGTGTTGCAGCCGGCGAGCGCGGCCGCCGCCGCGATGACACCGGACACAGTCAAGAAACGGGATGCCCTGATGAGCCGCTCGCGCAGCGTGGAACGTCTCAACGCACCACTCCCCCGATCCCCAATACCCCCCGAGCTGGTCCCACCCAGCACGGCTAACGTGCAGCGCTACCGATAAGATGTGGTCTTTGCAAGGCAAACCAGCGCCTTGCAAAGTCAACGCCTTCAATCGTTAAGAAGACGTTGCAAAAATGCCGCGCTCGCCCGGGCTGGCCGCTTCCGCTGCGTTATCTCGCTCGATTGGATTAACGTGCTGATCGATTGACATTAACGGGCGCGGCCCGGCGCTCAGGCCTGAATCCGGCCGATCGCGAGGAATTTGTTCTGCCGGTCGCGCCGGATCGCCTCGCGGTCCAGGTTGTGCAGTGCCGCAAAGGCCGCCGCGACGGCGTCGCCGACCGCCTGGATCGAGGCCTTGGGGTCGCGGTGGGCGCCGCCCACCGGCTCGCGGATGATCCCATCGATGACGCCGAGCCGCGTCATGTCCTCCGCGGTAATCTTCATGCTGGTAGCGGCATCCTGGGCCTTGGCGGTATCGCGCCACAGGATCGAGGCGGCGCCCTCCGGCGAGATCACGCTGTAGATCGCGTTCTGGAGCATCAGCACCTTGTTGGCGGTGGCGAGCGCAATGGCGCCGCCCGAGCCGCCCTCTCCCAGGATCACCGCGACATTAGGCACACCGAGCGCAAGGCAGGTCTCGGTCGAGCGGGCGATCGCCTCGGCCTGGCCGCGCTCCTCGGCGCCGATCCCCGGGTAGGCGCCGGCGGTGTCGACGAGCGCCAGCACGGGAATGTCGAAGCGGTCGGCCATCTCCATGAGCCGCACCGCCTTGCGGTATCCTTCGGGGCGCGCCATGCCGAAATTGTGCCGCAGCCGGCTCTCGGTCGAGGAGCCCTTCTCGTGGCCGATCACGCACAACGCCTCGCCGTAGAAACGGCCGAAGCCGCCGACGATCGCCTCGTCCTCGCCGAACTTGCGGTCGCCCGCGAGCGGGGTGAAATCGGCGATCAGGGCGCCGACATAATCGAGGCAATGCGGGCGCTGCGGATGGCGCGCCACCTGCGTCTTCTGCCAGGGCGTGAGCTCGGCATAGAGCTCTTCGAGCGCGGCGTTCGCCTTGCCCTCGAGCCGTGCGATCTCCTCGCTGATGGCGACGGCATTCGGCCCCTCCTGCAGGGTGCGCAGCTCCTCGACCTTCGCCTCCAGCTCGGCGACCGGTTTCTCGAAATCCAAGTAGCTCCGCATCACTCCTCGCTCACCGCGTCGCCCAGCGGATGGAGATCGCGCACCAGACTCTTGAGGCGATCATCCAGCACATGGGTGTAAATCTGGGTGGTGGAAATGTCGGCATGGCCGAGCAAAGTCTGCACCACCCGCAGGTCCGCGCCATTGTGCAGGAGATGGCTCGCGAAAGCATGACGCAGCACGTGCGGGCTGACCTGCGCGGCGCGAAGCCCGGCCGACGCGGCGAGGCTCTTGAGCTCGCGCGCGACGTGCTGGCGGGTCAGGTGGCCGGTTTCGCCGAACGAGGGAAACAGCCACTTCGACGGCGCCTGTTCGTGCAACTCTGCGAGCATCGCCGCGTAATCGCGCATCGCGGTCCGCGCCGCTTCGTTGAGCGGCACCACGCGTTCCTTGCCGCCCTTGCCGCGCACGATCAGCATGCGCTCGTTGCGCCGCGCCGCCGAAGCCGGCAGCGATACCAACTCGGAAATGCGCAGCCCGGTGGCATAGAGCAATTCCAGGAGGCAGTAGAGGCGCTGCCCGCGCAACCGTTCGCGCGGCTCGCCCTCGGCCGCTGCGGTGCGCGCGCCGGCGATCAGGCGGTCGACCTCGCCGACGCCGAGGACCTTGGGCAGCGACCGGCCGCGCTTCGGCCCTTCGAGGATCGCGGCGGGATCGTCACGGCGGTGGGTCTCTGCGTAAAGGAAGCGATAGAGCTGACGGATCGCCGAGAGCCTGCGCGCGACCGACGCCGGCTTGAAGCCGCGCTCGGCGAGGTCGCCGAGATAGCCGCGCAGATCTGCGGTCGTCGCGGTCGCGACGGTGCGGCGCTTCGCAGCGAGAAACGACGAGAGGTCTTCGAGATCGCGCGCATAGGCCGCAAGCGTGTTCTTCGCGCCGCCCCGCTCGGAGGCGAGCATGTCGAGGAACAGTTCGACGAGGCGGGGCGCCGGCGTCGTGCGCGCTCCCATCAGCTACTGCTGGCGCTTGACGAAGTGGTCGGGCGGCACCGAAACGCTCATCTCGCGCGTCTTGGGATTAACGTAATTGGCCAGGAGGTACAGGGCCACATATCCCACCGCGCCCAAGACTCCGACCACAACCATCACTCTGAACAGGCTCGGCATGGCATGGTTCCCCAGGACGTCCCGATCCACCGCGGCTCGACTACGACCATTTTTGCCGCGCCGGGGCAAGGAGGAATTTTGGGCCCGGCGACGCCAAATGTCGCCTGGCAATCAGCGGATCGGTATCTTTATGACGAAACAGCTCGCGGCGTCGGGCCGCGGCTCGACCTTCGCCTCGCCGCCGTGGAGCCGCGCGATCCGCCGCACCAGCGCGAGGCCGAGCCCGGTCCCCTTTCGCTCGCCGCCGAGCTGGAAGAACGGCTCGAACACCCGCTCGCGCTGCGTCTCGGGAACGCCGGCGCCGGCGTCGATCACGTAGAGCGCGGCACTGTCGCCGTCGCGTCGCAATTCGACGCGGATCGGCGGCTTGCCGTGACGCTCCGCATTCTCGAGGAGGTTGCGGACCATGCGACGCATCAGCTTCGCGTCGCCGTCGAGCGCGATCGGTTGGCCATCGAGCGTGCAGTCGTCGTAGTGGGCGCATTCCTCCGCGACCAGCGCGAGGAGGTCGAGGTTCTCTCTCGTCGGTGGCGCGGCGACGATATCGAGGCGGCTCGCCAGCAGGATTTCCTCGATGAGATCGTCGAGCTCGGCGATGTCGCGTTGCAGCTCGGCCTTCGCCTTTGGCGTCGGGTCCTTGCCGTAGAGCTCGACGCCCAGGCGCAGGCGCGACAGCGGCGTGCGCAGCTCGTGGGAGGCGTTGGCGAGCAGGAGCCGGTTGGCGCCGACGAGTTCCTCGATCCGCGCCGCCGCGCGGTTGAAGCTCGCCGCAAGCCGCGCCACCTCGTCACGCCCGCCGATCGAAACCCGGGTCGCGAGATTGCCGGCGCCGAGAGTCTCGACGCCCTCCTGCAGCCGCTCGATCCGCTTGGTTAGCCCGCGCACCACCGGATAGGCAAAGACGGCGATGACGAGCGCCATGATCAGGAGGAAGCCGACGACGCCGGACAGCGGACCGGGAATCCGCGCCGGCCCGCGCGCCACGATCCAGCGCTCGTCCGGCAGGCGGAAGCTCCAGGCCGGCGGACCGATGCCGCGCACCCAGCCGAGGTTCGACGGCGTCGGCACCGGATGTCCGGCCGCGGCGATCGGCATGCGCTCGGCGTCGAACAGCCCGAGATCGGCATGCAGGCGCTGCGACAAATGCTCGAGCGCCTGCTGCTGCAGCCGCCGCGGCGCATCCGCCGGCGGCAACGCGGCCATGGCGAGCTCGCCCGCGATCTCGAAGGCATGGCTGTAGGGCGATTCCGGTTGCCCGAGCCGCCAGAACAGCCCGATGATCACCACCACCGTCAGCAGGCTTGCGAGGAACACCAGGTAGATTTTCTGGTAGAGGCGGCGCATCGATCGCTCTTCGTTTGCCGTCGCGCGGACAGCGTCACTCCTGCGCCTTGGCGAAGACGTAACCCGCGCCGCGCACGGTGATGACGCGGTGCGGCTTCTTCGGGTCGTCCTCGATCGCGGCGCGGATGCGTGAAATGTGGACGTCGATCGAGCGGTCGAACGCCTCGAGCTTGTCGTGACTGACGAGGTCCATCAAGGTCTCGCGTGACAACACGCGGCCCGCCCGCTGGGCGAGCGCGAGCAAGAGCGCGAACTGATAGCTCGTGAGCGCGCGCGGCTCACCGTCGAGGCGGACTTGGCGCGCGTCGGTGTCGATCTCCAGGCGGCCGAAGCGTAGCGCCTCGGAGCTGCCGCGCTCGCCGGTGCGACGGCGCAGAATCGAGCGCAGCCGCGCCAGCAACTCGCGCGGCTCGAACGGTTTCGGCAGATAGTCGTCGGCGCCCATCTCGAGACCGACGACGCGATCCATGGCATCACCCCGCGCCGTCAGCATGAGGATTGGCGTGTCGCCGCCGGCGCGCAGCTTTCGGCACACTTCGAGGCCGTCGATATCCGGCAGCATCAGGTCGAGGATCACCGCATCGAAGCTCTCGCGCGCATGCAGCGCGACGCCGGCATTGCCGGCGTGTGCCGCTGTCACCGCGAATCCGAAACCGCCGAGATAGGTCGCGACCATCTCGGCGAGACGCCGGTCGTCCTCGATGAGCAGGATACGCGGATTCACGGTTTCCGGGCTCTCGTTTCCCACCCGCCCCGGATGCGGTGCGGTGATGGTGTGCATGGCGAAGGCTCCAGGCAATGTAGGGATCGGCAGCGTGGTTGTGAAATGCCGCAGGCGGCCCGCTCGGAGAAGACGGGCCGCCCCGGCTGCTCGGGGAGGGACGAGCGATCAGTTGCGCCAGAAGCCGCCACCCCAGCCCCAGCGCGGCGGTTCGCGGCCGAAGCCGGGGCCACCCGGCGGCAGCATGTCGACGATCTTGCGCCGCTGCTCGGGGGTGAGCGCATCCGCGGCGTCGGCGACCGCCTGCACGATCTGCTTGCTCACCGCCTCGTGAGTCGCGATCTGATCGGCGCGGAGTTTCTCGAGCGCGGCGCGGTCGATCGTCGGCTGCGTGAGCAGCTCGCGCGCCGTCATGCGGGCCGCCAGCATCTTTTCCCGCACGGGCAGCACGTCCTTCACCGTGTCGTGCAGGATCGCCTTGAGCTTGTCCTGCTGCGCATTCGTCGCATCGATCTCGACCGCGAGATGCCGGATCATGCGGTCGGCGCGGGCGTCGATGAACGCCTCGATGACGCTGTTCGGCACGAGGCTGTCCCAGCCGCCGAAGCGCGGCCCGAACCGTCCGTCGAACGCGGCGTGCTCTATCGTCATGTCGCGGACGTTGACGAGGCCGTGCCGCAGCCCGTCGCTGAACGAGGCACTGGTGAATACCGCGACGGCGGTGAGGCCGACGGCGATCGCCCCCAAAAGATAGGCGCTCCGGTGGCTCGGGCGCCGCGGCGGGGGAGGGGTCGGGATCGCGGCTTGCCGATCATATTCGCTCATAGCCTTTCTCCTTTGCGAGATGCGATGGCGGCGAATGTGACGGAGCGCAATTTCTGCGGCTTGTCGCCATTGTAAAGTTTTGTAAAGCACGATGCGCCACATTGCGCCCGACAGTCGGATCGCACCGATGGTCCGCCGCCGACGGTCCACCGCCCGGACGTGTTGCCGCCCGCAATCGATTGTGGGACTTTGCGGCATGATTTCGGGACGCTCCGATGAGTGAAACTTTGCCGGCGCCCGCGCCCGATGCGGCGCCGAACGGCGCGGCGCTCGTCGCCGCGCTGGGCCGGCGCTCGATCGTGCTGGTCGGAATGATGGGGGCGGGCAAGTCGTCGATCGGCCGGCGCGTCGCGACGCGTCTCGCCATTCCCTTCGTCGACGCGGATGCGGAGATCGAGCTCGCCGCCGACATGACGATCGCAGAAATCTTCGCGGTCCACGGCGAGCCTTACTTCCGTGCCGGCGAGGCCCGGGTGATCGCGCGCCTGCTCGACCGCGGCCCACAGGTGCTGGCGACCGGCGGCGGTGCGTTCATGAACGCGCAGACGCGCGCCGCGCTGCAGGAGAAAGCTGTCTCGGTCTGGCTCAAGGCCGATCTCGAGGTGCTGACCCGCCGGCTGCGGCGCCGCAACGACCGGCCGCTGCTCAAGACCGAGGACCCGGTGGCGACGCTCACCAACCTTCTCCAGATGCGCGACCCCATCTATGCTACGGCCGACGTTACCGTGCTATCGCGCGACGTCACGCACGACGTGATCGTCGACGAGATCGTCGCCGCGGTCGGCATGAAGCTCGACGCCGCGGCTCAGTCGGGCTGAAGGAGAGTGCCATGACTGTGCCCATTCGGCCCGGCCCGTCGCCGGCCGATCAGATCGAAATGGACCGCGCCACTGCGGAGCGCGGTCCAGTGGAGGCGGTCCGCGTCGCGCTCGGCGAGCGCGCCTACGACATCGTGATCGGGCGCGGCCTGTTGGCCTCGCTCGGCCGGCGTGCCGCCGCTCTCAAGCCCGGTGCCAAGGCCGCGATCGTGACCGACGACGTGGTGGCCCCGCTTCACCTCGCGGCAGCCGAGGCTGCGCTCGCCGCGGCGGGAATCGCGACGAGCCACGTCGTCGTCGCCGCCGGGGAGGGCGCCAAGAGCTACGCCGTGCTCGAGCGGGTGTGCGAAGCGCTGGTTTCTGCGCGGATCGAGCGTGGCGATTTCGTCGTGGCGCTCGGCGGCGGAGTGGTGGGCGACCTCGCGGGGTTCGCCGCCGCCGTCGTGCGGCGAGGCCTCGACTTCATCCAGGTGCCGACGACGCTGCTCGCCCAGGTCGACTCCTCGGTGGGCGGCAAGACCGCGATCAATTCGCGCCAGGGCAAGAACCTCGTCGGCGCCTTTCATCAGCCCATCCTCGTCGTCGCCGACACCGGCCTGCTCGACACCCTTCCCGTCCGCGAGTTCAGGGCTGGCTATGCCGAGGTCGTCAAATACGGCCTCCTCGGGGATGCCGCATTCTTCACCTGGCTCGATGCCAATCTCGACGAGGTGTTCTCTGGCGGTCCGGCGCGCGAGCGCGCAATCGCCGTGAGCTGCCGCATGAAGGCGGAGATCGTGGCGCGGGACGAGCGCGAGAACGGCGAGCGCGCGCTCCTCAATCTCGGCCATACCTTCGGTCATGCGCTCGAAGCGGCGGCGGGCTTTTCCGACCGGCTGCTCCATGGCGAGGCGGTCGCGCTCGGGACTGCGCTCGCGTTTGAATTTTCGGCGCGGCAGGGCCTTCTCGCCCCCGCAGAGGCGGCCCGGGTGACGCGCCACCTCGCAAGAGCCGGCCTGCCGGTCTCGCTCGCCGACTACCCCGGCGGTGCACCGGGTGCGGATCGGCTCATGGAACTCATGGCGCAGGACAAAAAGGTCAAGCGCGGCCGGCTGACTTTCATTCTTCTGCACGACATCGGAAAGGCCTATATCGCTCCGGACGTAGACGCGGCGCAGGTTCGCGCGTTCCTTGCCGAAAAGCTCGAGAGTAAATGACCAACCACGATTGGATCACGCTCGGCGTCGTCCTGTTTTTCCTGTTCATGGCGTTTGTGTTCTCCGGCAGCGAGACGGCGCTCACGGCCTCCTCGCGCGGCACCATGCTGCGGCTCGCCAAGGCTGGGAATCCCGATGCGATCATCGTCACCCGTCTGCTCGAGAACCGGCAACGGCTGATAGGCGCGCTGCTGCTCGGAAACAACGTCGCGACCATCGTCTCCTCGGCGCTGGCCACCGAGCTCCTGCTGTACTGGTTCGGCGACGTCGGCGTGATCTACGCGAGCGTCGTGATGACGGTGCTCATCATCGTGTTCTGCGAGCTGTTGCCGAAGACCGCGGCGATCATCGCGCCGGACCGCCATGCGCTCGCGGTGGCGCGGCCGATCGCCAGGGTCGTATCCGTGCTCGGCCCGGTGCTCGCCGCGGCCGAATGGCTGGTGCGCCGGCTGCTTACGCTCGCCCGCATGAAACACGGCGAGAGCGAGCCGCTGCTGCCGCCCCACGAGCGCCTGCGCGGCGCAGTCGACCTCATGCACCGCGAGGGCAGCGTCGAGAAGCACGACCGCGACATGCTCGGCGGCCTGCTCGACCTGCGCGACCTCACCGTCGCTGACGTCATGATCCACCGCACCGAGGTGATTACCGCCGACGTCGGCGAAACGGCGGACAAGGTGATCGAGCGCGTGATCACCGAAATGGTGACGCGCATTCCCCTGTGGCGCGGGACGCCGGAGAACATCGTCGGCATCCTGCACGTCAAGGACCTGCTGCGGGCGATCGAAGCGGCGGGCGCCGACGTTTCCAAGATCGACATCATGTCGATCGCGCGGCCGCCCTGGTTCGTGCCGGACATCCGCCCCCTCTCGGAGCAGCTCAAAGCGTTTCGCCGCAGGCGCACGCCGCTCGCCCTCGTCGTCGACGAGTACGGCGAGTTCATGGGCATCGTCACGCTCGAGGATATCCTCGAGGAGATCGTCGGCGACATCACCGACGAACACGACATCGAGATCCCCGGAGTGCGGCCCCAGCCCGACGGCTCGGTCAATGTCGACGGCGCGGTCCCGATCCGCGACATCAACCGGGTGATGGACTGGAACCTGCCCGACGACGAGGCGACCACGGTCGCCGGCCTCGTCATCCACGAGGCGCGCTCGATCCCGGAGCCCGGGCAGAGCTTTACTTTCCACGGGTTCCGGTTCCAGGTGATGCGCCGCGAGCGCAATCGTCTCGTTGCGCTGCGGATCACGCCGGTCGCGCTGAAGGCGCCGCCGAAGGCCGCGTGACGGGGGACAATCTCGTGAGGAAACCGACGGGACCGGCGGTTCGGTTTTCTCAGCCCAGCCCCTCGTCGGGCGTCGCCGCATGGATCGCGAGCGCATGGACGCCTGCGGCGAACTCGCCGGCGAGCGCCGCATTGATCAGGCGGTGACGATCAAGCCGGCTCTTCCCCTGGAAGGCCTTCGACACGATATAAACCCTGAAATGCGTCTCGCCGCCTTCCCGGTGCCCGGCATGGCCGGCATGCTGATGGAACTCGTCGACCACCCGCAAACTCTGTGGCGCGAAAGCCTCGGTCAACTTTTCTGTAATGGCGTCTGAAACGGTCATGATGCGTGCCGCGCCGCCGTGTTGTGATCGCGGCGCATCAGTGCGGGTCGGAACATGTCCCATGAGTTCTGTCAAGCTTGCGCGCAACGATGAACCCTTCGCATAATAAGCAATGAAGTTCGACTCGCCCCTGTTCGATCGTATCCGGGTCAAGCCGTCCGCGGACCGGCGGCTGCGGACCGATCAATCGTGCTGCGACTGGCCGGACTGCATGAACGCGGCGACGCATCGCGCGCCCAAGGGCAGGAACCGCGACCGCGAGTATTGGAGCTTCTGCCTCGACCACGTCCGCGCGTACAATCAGTCCTATAATTTTTTCGCCGGCATGAGCGACGATGCCGTCGCGCGTTACCAGAAGGACGCGCTGACCGGTCATCTGCCGACCTGGAAGATGGGGATGGTCGGCGGTGCCGGAAAGGTGAAGGGCGGCGCGAGCCGGCGCTTCACGCCCGGCGGTGCCGACGATCCGTTCGGCCTGTTTCGCGACGGTAGCGGTCCGGATCACGCCAAGGCGGATGCGGAGCGGCGCACGGCGCGCAATGCCGAGCGCAAGGCGCTTCATGCGCTGGGGCTCGAGGAGAATGCGACCCGCACCGACATCAAGGCCCGCTTCAAGGAGCTGGTGAAGCGTCACCACCCGGACGCGAATGGCGGCGACCGCGGATCCGAGGACAAGCTGCGTGAAATCATCGAGGCCTATAACTATCTAAAGACCACGGGCTTCTGCTGATTTGCCGGGCGGACTTGCGGTATGCGCGGGTCTTGGCAACGGGTCGGCGTGGCGGCGTCACGACGTTTCAAAAGACCGCGTAAATTCAATGACGTACGGTGGATTGGCGCGGCGGCGCCGCTGATTGGTCCGGCGCAGTTGTTGGTCCGGCGTGGCAGTCGGGCGGTATGCTGCGGCGCTTCCAAGTCGGGACAGGTTTCTGATAAGTTGCCCCCGATATGCGTTCTGCCTCATGCTGAGCCGTTCCGCGCCTCGCGATGTCGTCTGCCCAGACGCCGAAATCGAATGGCCCGGATTTTCAGCGTAGAATCGGGACACTGCCAGATTCGCCGCGGCCTGCCGGTCCGTCGTTGTCGGGGACGGGCGTTATCGGGGACGGGCCACGCGCTCACGGAGGAGCAATGACTGCCGTTACTGAATCCGCCGCCCCGCTGCCGGACATCAAGGTCTCCGTCCGTCAGCTCTTCGGCTTCGAGAGCGACATGGAGGTGCCTGCCTATTCCGAGCCGGACGAGCATGTGCCCGACATCGATTCCGATTACCGGTTCGACCGGCCGACCACGCTCGCCATTCTCGCCGGCTTCGCGCGTAACCGGCGGGTGATCGTCACCGGCTATCACGGCACCGGCAAGTCGACCCACATCGAGCAGGTCGCGGCGCGGCTCAACTGGCCATGCGTGCGCGTCAATCTCGACAGCCACATCAGCCGTATCGACCTCATCGGCAAGGACGCGATCGTCATCCGCGACGGCCAGCAGGTCACCGAATTCCGCGACGGCATCCTGCCCTGGGCCTATCAGCACAACGTCGCGCTGGTGTTCGACGAATACGACGCCGGCCGCCCCGACGTCATGTTCGTGATCCAGCGGGTGCTCGAGTCCTCCGGCCGGCTGACGCTGCTCGACCAGAGCCGGGTCATCAAGCCGCATCCGGCATTCCGTCTGTTCGCGACGGCGAACACGGTGGGTCTCGGCGACACCTCCGGGCTCTATCACGGCACCCAGCAGATCAACCAGGCGCAGATGGACCGCTGGTCGATCGTGACCACGCTCAACTATCTGCCGCACGACAACGAGGTCGAGATCGTGCTCGCCAAGGCCAAGCACTATCGCAACGAGCCGGGCCGCGACATCGTCAACAAGATGGTGCGGGTCGCCGACCTCACCCGCAACGCCTTCATGAACGGCGACATCTCGACGGTCATGAGCCCGCGCACGGTGATCACCTGGGCGGAGAACGCCGACATCTTCAAGGAAGTCGGCTTCGCGTTCCGCCTCACCTTCCTCAACAAATGCGACGAGCTGGAAAGGCCGATCGTCGCCGAGTTCTATCAGCGCTGCTTCGGCCAGGAGCTGCCGGAATCCTCGGTGAACGTCGCATTGAGCTGACATGGTCGAGATGCCCGCGCCACAGATCGAGAAGGTGCATGGTCCCGCGCGTCGGGCGATCGTCAAGGGATTGCGGGCCTACAACGTCGCGACGGCGGGCAAGTTCGATCATCGCCCGCTCACCGTGACGATCCGCGAGCGCGGCAAGATCGTGGGCGGCCTCGCCGGGGAGACCTTCTGGGGCTGGATGTTCGTGAGCCTGTTGTGGGTGTCGGACAAGCATCGCGGCCACGGGCACGGCAGCGCGTTGATGGGAACCGCCGAGACGGAGGCCCGCAGCCGCGGCGTGCGCAATGTGTATCTCGACACCTTCAGCTTCCAGGCGCCGGAGTTTTACGCAAAGCTCGGCTATCGCGTATTCGCGCGGCTCGACGAGTTTCCCCCCGGTCACCGCCGCTTCTGGATGACCAAGGCATTGTGATGTCGACCAACATCAAACCCAAGACCGCGACGAAGGAAGCGCCGACCGAGCCGTTCAAGCGCGCCGTCACCGGCTGCCTGCGCGCGATCGCGCGCCAGCCCGAGCTCGAGGTTACATTCGCCGCCGACCGGCCCGGCATGATCGGCGGCAAGGCGCGGCTACCCGAGCCGCCGCGCAAGCTCACCGCTGCGGAAGCCGCGATCGTGCGCGGCCATGCCGACTCGATCGCGCTGCGCATGGCCTGTCACGACAACGCCATCCACCGCCGCCTGCTCCCCGTCGGCCAGCAGGCCCGCGCGGTGTTCGACGCGGTCGAACAGGCCCGCGTGGAGGCGATCGGCGCCCGGCGCATGCAGGGCGTCGCCAAAAACCTCTCGGCGATGCTCGACGACAAGTTCCATCGCGGCAAGTTCGACGAGATCTCCGATCGTGCCGATGCGCCGATCGAGGAAGCGGTGGCGATGCTTGTGCGCGAGCGCTTGACCGGGTTGCCGCCGCCGGCGGCGGCGCGTCGGCTCGTCGACCTGTGGCGGAGCTTCATCGAGGGCCGTGCCGGGCGCGCGCTCGACCGCCTCGAAGATACCATCGAGGACCAGCGCAAGTTCGGCAACGTCGTCCGCGATCTCCTCGATTCCCTCGACATGGGCGACGAGCGCAGCGACGAGGACGAGGACGACAGCGACGACAACGACGAGGAAGGGCGGCAGGACGAGAAAGGCGAGGACGGCGACTCCTCGGAGGCCGAGGAATCCCAGCGCATGAGCCTCGAGCAGGCCGACGCCGCGACCGAGGACCTCCCCGACAGCGCCGCCGAGGCGACCGATGCGCCGACCGCCGAGATGCCCGACGACGCCGAGATGGGCGACTCGGAGAACGCCGCCGAGCCGTGGCGCCCGCGCCAGGGCGGACGCAACGAGCCGCGCGGTCCGGACTATCGCGCCTTCACGATGAAGTTCGACGAGACGGTCGCCGCCGAGGATCTCTGCGAGCCCGAGGAGCTCGACCGGCTGCGCGGCTATCTCGACAAGCAACTTGCCCACCTCCAGGGCGTGGTGGCCCGGCTCGCCAACCGGCTGCAGCGCCGTCTGATGGCGCAGCAGAACCGCTCCTGGGAGTTCGACCTCGAGGAAGGCCTGCTCGATCCGGCGCGGCTGCCGCGCATCATCATCGATCCGTTGCACCCGCTCTCCTTCAAGCGCGAGAAGGAGACGAACTTCCGCGACACCGTGGTCACGCTGCTGCTCGACAATTCCGGCTCGATGCGCGGCCGGCCGATCACGGTCGCTGCGACCTGCGCCGACATCCTCGCGCGCACGCTCGAGCGCTGTGGGGTCAAGGTCGAGATCCTCGGCTTCACCACGCGGGCGTGGAAGGGCGGCCAGTCGCGCGAGGCGTGGCTCGCCGCGAACAAGCCGGGCAACCCCGGCCGCCTCAACGACCTGCGCCACATCATCTACAAGTCCGCCGACTCGCCGTGGCGACGGGCGCGGCGCAACCTCGGCCTGATGATGCGCGAAGGCCTGCTCAAGGAGAACATCGACGGCGAGGCGCTGGACTGGGCGCACAAGCGGCTTCTGGCGCGCACCGAGCAGCGCAAGATCCTGATGATGATCTCCGACGGCGCGCCGGTGGACGATTCGACGCTCTCGGTCAATGCCGGCAATTACCTCGAGCGGCACTTGCGTTGGATCATCGAGGAGATCGAGGAGCGCTCGCCGGTCGAGCTCATCGCCATCGGCATCGGCCACGACGTGACGCGCTACTATCGCCGCGCGGTGACGATCGTCGACGCCGAGGAGCTTGGCGGCGTGATGATCGAGAAGCTCGCGGAGCTGTTCGACGAGGCGCATCCGCCAGAACCGGCGCGTCGTCCGACGCGGCGCCTGCACTGATGACCGGCCCGCTGACGCGCCGCGCCGCGTTGGCCGTCGGGACACGGTCGTGCGCGGGAGCCATTGCCGCTGCCGCGCTCGATGCCTTCCGTTTGGCGCCACCGCTTGCCGCCGAAGGCGCTCACAACGACGATCCAGTCGCGATCACGGTCAACGCGAAGACGATCGACTCCTTCCTGCCGCGCGAGCCCAGTCAAATCCGCTTCGGTCCGCTGGAATTTCATGGCGGCCTCGAGCTCACCTCTCCCTACAAGGAGTTCGGCGGCTTCTCGGCGCTGCGTATGGCCGCCGACGGCGCCCGCTTCGTGTCGCTGAGCGACCGCGGATACTGGCTCACCGGCCGTATCCTCTATGAGAACGGACGCCCCGTCGGGATCGACGACGCCGAGATGGCACCCGAACTCGGGCCCGACGGCCGGCCGCTCGCGGCGCGCGGCTGGTGGGACACCGAGTTGCTCGCCGATCAGGACGGCGTGTTCTATGTCGGCATCGAACGGGTCAATCGCATCGTCCGCTTCGATTTCGCCAAGTTCGGCGTCCGCGCTCGCGCGAGCGTCGTCGCGACCCCGCCGGGCATCTCGACATTGCCCAATAACAGGGGTCTCGAAGCGCTCGCCATCGCCCCGCGCGGCACGAAGCTCGCCGGCACCCTGATCGCCTTTTCCGAGCGCGGCCTGGATGCTGCGGGAAATCTCAAGGCCTTCCTGATCGGCGGCCCGACGCCCGGCGAGTTCACGGTCAAGCGCCGCGACGACTTCGATATCAGCGACTGCACCGTGCTGCCGGGCGGCGACATCCTGCTCCTGGAGCGCCGGTTCTCGCTGCTGCGTGGCGGCATCGCGATGCGGCTGCGCCGTCTGCAACTCGCCGACATCAAGCCGGGCGCGCTGGTCGACGGCCCGCCGTTGTTCGAGGCCGACATGGGTTATAACATCGACAACATGGAGGGGATATCGACCCATCGCACGGCGGCGGGCGATCTCATCCTCACTATGATCTCCGACGACAATTTCTCGTTCCTGCAGCGCACGATCATGCTGCAGTTCAGGCTTTACGAGGAGTGAGGGAGGGTAAAGGCGCGTAGCGCGGTGCCCACGTCTGACGTCCAGGGCACGGCGCAAAGATGCGCCTTTGCCCACCCTACGAGGGACAACGTGCCCAACACGAAACCGGGTGAGCTGTACTCAGCTCGCGAGCTTCTTGCCGATCTGCCGCTTGAGGTCCAGCGCGCGGGGCGACAGTTCGCCGTCGCGGGCCTTCAACAGGAACGCGTCGAGGCCGCCGCGGTGGTCGACGCTTTTGAGCGCATTGGCGGACACTCGCAGCCGCACCGAGCGCCCGAGCGCGTCGGAAATCATCGTGACATTCAAGAGGTTCGGCAGGAATCGCCGCTTGGTCTTGATGTTCGAATGGCTGACCTTGTGGCCGGTCTGGGGCCCTTTGCCGGTCAATTCACAGCGCCGCGACATGGCATACCTCGATAAAAACGCCGACCCAGCGCTCACCTGCGCATGGCGGAAACCTGAGCTTCGTTTGGACCGCGGACGTATAGTGATCGCCGGGGGGAGCGTCAAGTTTTTCCGCCTTGCGGCCTCGTCGCCGGCCGGCGGATTTCCTTCGGCATTACCGTGGGTAAGCGCCGGTGCGCGCGGCTGTTCCATCATACAATCGACTTAATCCCCGACGAAAAACCGCCTTCCGGGCGTCATGCCTCAGATCCGATCCGAGATGGGTTCTTACGTGCCGTCGACGCTGTCCGGTTTCGCTCATCTCTGCATTGCAGGCACGATCTTCGCACTCTTTGGCACGATACCAGCGAGCTGCGGCGCGCAGGGCAAGCTCGATGCGCGCTATACCGCGAGCCTCGCCGGATTGCCGATCGGCCGCGGCGCGTGGATCATCGACGTCAGCGACGATCAATATACCGCCGCCGCCAGCGGCATGACCGCAGGCATCCTGAGCGTGTTCGCGAGCGGCAAGGGCAGCGGCGCCTCGCGCGGGCACGTCCGCGCCGACGGATTGTCGCCGAACACTTATGCCTCGAGCATCACCAGCGACAACAAGACCGAAGAGATGCGGGTCACGCTGACCAACGGCAACGTGAAGGATTCCAGCATTACCCCGCCGATGCCGTTCAATCCGGAGCGGGTGCCGCTCACCGACGCGAACAAGCGCGGTGTGCTCGATCCGATGTCCGGCGTGCTGATGCTGCCGCCCGGAAACGGCAATCCGCTCTCGCCGGAGGCCTGCCGGCACACCATCCCGCTGTTCGACGGCCGCATGCGGTTCGAACTGCACATGACGTTCCGGCGGATGGACACCGTGCGGGCGGTCAAGGGCTATCAGGGACCGGCTGTGGTCTGCCTGGTCGAGTTCGTGCCGGTGGCGGGTTATCTTCCCAATCGGCCGGCGGTGAAGTATCTGGCCGCCCAGCACAACATCGAGGTCTATCTCGCTCCGCTGATGGGAACGCGGATCCTCGTTCCGTTCAAGCTCACAGTCCCGACGCCGCTCGGGCAGGGCGTCATCGAGGCCACCCAGTTCCTCAGCACGCCGACGCCGCGGCTGACGGCGAACAGCCCCACCCACTAGATTCGGGCCAGCCGAAACGGGCCGGGCAAAGCCAAGTGCCGAATTTTGTTGTGAGCGCGGTTCGGTTCGCCCTTGACTCTTCGAATCGGAATCCGAGTCGACGGAACTTGGTCCGCTCCGCAACGATTTTCGGTTGGAGGCACCAGATTTTGCGTGGTCCGGTGGAAGTTAGGAGGAGTCTCACTAGATGTGGATGAGAACGAAACTGTCGCCGGTAGAGTCAGCGATTCGAGCGCTGTTTGTTCGAGACTCGTTCCGAGGAGCGACAAGATAGCGCCGCTGCCACTGTTTTCGTCGCATTGTGATACAGAATGCCCCTTGGAAGTGACGCGCCGGCCGGTCCGCGCGCAGCGGAGGCTGGAATGCCGATCTCGTTCAGTTCGTCGGGTGAGCGCGATTCGCGCGCCCGGGGTCATGGCGTCACCGCCGTGCTCGGGCCGACGAACACTGGAAAGACCCATCTCGCCCTTGAGCGAATGCTGGCGCACTCCTCGGGAATCATCGGCCTGCCCCTGCGGCTGCTGGCGCGCGAGGTCTACAACAAGGTGTGCGAGCGGGTCGGCGCCGACGCGGTGGCGCTGATCACCGGCGAGGAGAAGATCAAGCCCGCCAATCCGAGATTCTGGGTGTCGACCGTAGAGGCGATGCCGCGCGACCTCGACGTCGCCTTCGTCGCCGTCGACGAGGTGCAACTCGGCGCCGATCTCGAGCGCGGGCATGTCTTCACCGAGCGCATGCTCAATCGCCGCGGCCGCGAGGAGACGCTGGTGCTCGGCGCCGGCACCATGCGTCCGATGGTCGAGCGGTTGCTGCCCGGCGCCAACATCCTGAGCCGTCCGCGCCTCTCCCAGCTCACCTTCGCAGGCGAGAAGAAGATCACCCGTCAGCCGCGCCGTACCGCGATCGTCGCGTTCTCGTCGGACGAGGTCTATGCGATCGCCGAGTTGATCCGTCGCCAGCGCGGCGGCGCTGCGGTCGTGCTCGGCTCGCTCTCCCCGCGCACCCGCAACGCCCAGGTCGCGTTGTTCCAGTCGGGCGACGTCGACTATCTCGTCGCCACCGACGCGATCGGCATGGGGCTCAATCTCGACGTCGATCACGTCGCCTTCGCCTCCGACCGAAAGTTCGACGGCTATCAATTCCGGCGGCTCAATCCGGCTGAATTCGCCCAGATCGCCGGCCGTGCCGGCCGCGCCACCCGCGACGGCACCTTCGGCACCACCGGCCGCTGCGCGCCGTTCGACGCCGAGTTGGTGCACGCGCTGGAAAGCCATGCCTTCGAACCGGTCAAAGTGCTGCAATGGCGCAATGTCGAGCTCGACTTCTCCTCGCTCGGCGCTCTCTCGGCTTCGCTCGCCGAGACGCCGACGCTTTCCGGTCTCACCCGCGCACCGGTCGCCGAAGACATTCTCGTGCTCGAACATGCCGCGCGCGACGAGGACGTGCGCGCGATGGCGACCGGGCGGGCCGCCGTCGAACGGTTGTGGGACGTCTGTCAGATTCCCGACTACCGGAAGATTTCGCCGGCGACCCATGCCGAGCTCGCAGTGACCCTCTATGGTTTTCTCATGCGGGAGGGTAGGATTTCCGATGATTGGTTCACCCACCAGATCGAGCAGGCAGATCGGACCGATGGCGACATCGACACGCTTTCGACGCGGATCGCGCATATCAGGACCTGGACGTTTGCGGCGAACCGCCTGGACTGGCTCGGCGATCCCGAGCACTGGCAGGGTGTGACCCGTGCCATCGAGGACCGGTTGTCCGATGCGCTGCATGAGAGACTGGCCGAACGCTTTGTCGATCGCCGCACCAGCGTGTTGATGCGGCGGTTGCGAGAGAACACGATGCTGGAAACAGAAATCACCAAGACCGGTGAAGTGGTCGTCGAGGGCCACACCATCGGCCGGCTCGACGGCTTCCGCTTCGCGCCCGACACCACGGCGGGAACATCCGATGCCAAGGCGCTCTCCGCAGCGGCGCAGAAGGCGCTGGCCGGCGAGATCGAGGCGCGCGCCCATAAGCTGGCGCATGCGCCCGACGCCCAGTTCGTGCTCACCTCCGACGCCACCATCCGCTGGATCGGCGAACCGGTGGCGAAGGTCATCGCCGGCGACATCGTGTTGCGGCCGCGCCTGCGCATCCTCGCCGACGAGCAACTGACCGGCGCGGCGCTGGAAGCGGTGCAGAACCGTCTCGACCTGTGGCTGCGCACCCACGTGGAGCGGCTGCTGGGGCCGCTGTTCGTGCTTTCGGCCGCCGAGGACATCGTCGGCCTTGCCCGCGGCATCGCCTATCAGATCGTCGAGACGCTCGGCGTTCTCGAACGCAGCAAGGTCGCCGACGACTTGAAGAGCCTCGATCAGCCCTCCCGCGCCGTCTTGCGCGGCCATGGCGTGCGGTTCGGCGCCTATCACGTCTATGTCCCAGTGCTGCTCAAGCCGGCGCCGCGCTCGCTCGCGGCGCAGCTGTGGGCGATCAAGCACGGCGGTCCGGACCTTAAGGGCCTCGATGACCTGCAACGCCTCGCCGCCTCGGGACGGACCTCGTTCGCCGCCGACAAGGAAGTCCAGCGCGCGCTCTACCGCACCATCGGCTACCGGGTCTGCGCCGAGCGCGCGGTGCGGGTGGATATTCTGGAGCGGCTCGCCGATCTCATCCGGCCGGCGCTCGCGTGGCGGCCCAATTCAGCCGGCGTAAAGCCGCCGGGCGCCTTCGAAGGCCTCGGGTTCACCGTGACCCAGGCGATGACCTCGCTGACGGGGTCGTCGGGAGAGGATTTTGCCTCGATCCTGCGGGCGCTCGGCTACCGCATGGAGAAGCGGCCGAAGCCGCCTGAAGCCCCGCCCACCGCGCCCGAATCGGCTGCGGAAGCGGGCCCCGGTATTGCCGATGCGGGTGCCGCGCCGGCCGAAGATGCGCCTTCGCCGTCCACGGAAGATGCATCGTCGTTTGACGAGGACGCAGCTTTGCCCCCAGGGGACGCGGCTTCGGCGCCAGCGGAGGATGTGGCGTCGCCGGCAGAAGCGGTCGCGTCCGAACCCGACGCGGCCGAACCTGTCGAAAGCGGTGCTGCGGACGTCGCCGCGCAGGAGTCTGCACAGGAGCCGCCGGCCGTCGGCGCGGCCGATCTCGCGCAAGACGAGGCCGTTGGCGCCGAGGCGGTGACCGAATCGGCGAGCGATGCCGTGGCCGAACTGGCGAGCGATGCCGCGCCCGAATCGGAAGCGGAGACGCTGGCGGTGCCGGAAGCCTCCGAGACGGCGGCTGTACCGGAAGCTGTGGCGGCTGACGGGGCGACGACCGAGGGAATGACAACCGACGGGGCGACGGAGGCTGCCGCCGCGTCGGCCGAGCCGGAATTCGTCGAGGTCTGGCGACCGGGCGGCCGCAGCGAGGAACGGCGTGGTCCGCGCCGTCCCGCCCATCGCCACCATCGCGATCGGGCGCAGCCCGCGGCCGATGGCGCAACTGCCGCGGATGGTCAGGCGGCCGCCGGGGCAGACCAGGGACAACCCCATCAGCGCCGGCACCGGCGCGGTCCGCCAGGGGAGGCTCGAAAGGGCGAGGGCGAGCGGCGGTCCGAATCGGGTGGCGAGCGGCGCCGCGGCGAACGGCCAGCGTTCGGCAAGGATCGCCAAGAGGGACGCAATCCAGAGGGGCGCAATCAAGAAGGGCGCAATCAAGAGCAACGTCAGGAAGGCCGCAGTCAGGAGAATCGCGGCGAGGAGGGTCGCAGAGACGAGCGGCGCGGCCGGGACCATCGCGATGCCCGTCGCAACCAGGAGCACCGCCGCTTCGATGCCAAGGATCGCCGGGATTCCGGCCCGCGCCGGGAGCGCGAGAAGCAGCCGGATCCCAATTCGCCGTTCGCCAAGCTTGCCGCCCTCAAGGCGCAACTCGAGGCCAACGCCAAGGAGCCTCATTAGCGTGCGCGCCGAACGCGTCGCGTCCGGCCGCGAGGCCCCGGATGAGGCCGCGCCGGATCGTCAGCGAATCGACAAATGGCTTTGGCACGCCCGGGTGGTGCGTAGCCGCGAATCAGCGGCCGCCCTCGCTGCGTCGGGACACGTCCGCGTCAACGGTGCGAAGATACGGGCGCCGGCCGCGCCGGTGCGCTGTGGGGACGTGGTGACGGTTGCGCTCGACCGTAACGTGCGGGTGATGCGGGTCTGCGGCTTTGCGTCGCGCCGGGGCGACGCGGAGCTGGCGCGACGGCTTTTCGAGGATCTCGCCTAAGACGAACAGCGTCCCTATATGCCGGACACGGCAAAATCCGATCGTCGGTTGCACCAGCCAGCGTCCTGCGCTAGCACCCCGTTACCCATGAGTGGTGGCGCGGGGCGGGAGCATCTAACATGACCTATGTCGTCGTCGAGAACTGCATTAAGTGCAAGTATATGGACTGCGTCGAGGTCTGCCCGGTCGACTGCTTTTATGAAGGCGACAACATGCTCGTCATTCATCCCGACGAGTGCATCGACTGCGGCGTCTGCGAACCGGAATGCCCCGCCGAGGCGATCAAGCCCGACACCGAGCCAGGTCTTGAGAAGTGGTTGGAACTCAACGCGGAATACGCCAAGAGCTGGCCCAACATCACGGTCAAGCGGGAAGGGCCGGCGGACGGCAAGGACTGGGATGGGGTCAAGGACAAGCTCAAGCTCTTCTCTTCGGAGCCGGGAAGCGGCGACTGACGATTCGCACGATCGCCGCCGCTTGTGGCGGCAAAGTCTAAGGATTAGGCGCTCGAAGGTGTTGCACAGCCGGCAAGCAGGCGTTTGCCGACTTTCGCAGCGGCACTTTGCAGGCGCGTTAACGGATTAAGGCTTTGTTACGTATGCCGCATGCCAGAAATGACATAATTGCGCTCGGTAAAGCTTTGAATTTCACTGCAAATGTGGTATGAGTGACTAAATAAGAAGAACAACGCTTGGGCGCTCCCCACGGGGAGCCATTCGATCTGAGAACTATCCCGAGGAACCGTCAAACAGGGGCGTGTCATCCACGCAGTGAGCAGTGGCAGGAAAAACGCGTCATAGGTCCAAGACGAAAAAGACCGCAAAGCCCTCATCGGCAAAGGCCTCATCGGCCGTCCGTCGCAGGGCACCGCAAGCTTCACGGGGCGCAGCCCGCCGTGCAGCACCCGTGGCAAAGCCCGCCAGCCGCAGCCGGCCGGAGGGAAAAGGAGTGAACCAGGGAATGATCTCTAAAAAGACGACACAACGACAGGGGTTCAAGACCGGTGAGTTCATCGTCTATCCTGCCCACGGCGTAGGCCAGATCGTCTCGATCGACGAGCAGGAGGTTGCGGGCTGCAAGCTCGAGTTGTTCGTCATCACCTTCGTGAAGGACAAGATGACCCTGCGGGTTCCGACCGCGAAGATCGCGGCCGTCGGCATGCGCAAGCTTGCCGAGCCGGCGATCGTCAAGCGGTCGTTGGAAACCCTCAAGGGCCGGGCTCGGGTCAAGCGCACCATGTGGTCGCGCCGCGCCCAGGAGTACGAGGCCAAGATCAATTCGGGGAACATCGTCGCCATCGCGGAAGTGGTTCGCGATCTGTTCCGTTCCGAATCGCAGCCCGAGCAGTCCTACAGCGAACGCCAGCTCTACGAGGCGGCGCTCGACCGGCTGTCGCGGGAAATTTCGGCGGTGCAGCGCATCACCGAGACCGAGGCGATCAAGGAGATCGAGGCCGCCCTCGCCAAGGGGCCGCGCCGCGGCAAGGCCGAAAGCGAAGAGGTGGTGCTGGAGGAAGAGGCGGCCTGAGGGTCGCTTCCGCAGCGCTCGAAACCTTGAGACGAAACAGAAGCCCGGCCAAGCGCCGGGCTTTTTCTTTGTCGCAGAGCCTGACCAAGAGCGGTCCGGGTGAGGCGAACCACCCACCCGCGTCATCGCCGGGCAATGTGGTCAGCGAATGTGCTCAGCGTCAGATCACTCGACGATGATCTTGACGTTCTCGCCCGGCTTGAGCTGGTCGTCGGCGTTGAGGCCGTTGAGGACGCGGAAGCGGTCGAGCTGGCGGTCGATCAGCGCCATGCGTGAGGCGAAGTGCTCGACGGTGTCGCCGGGCTCGACCTTGACGACCTTGACCCGCAGCGGCCTCGCGGAGCGGATTTCGGCAAGGCTCAGCCTGCGGAAGCTGTTGACCGCTTCGCGGAAGGCGCGCTCGGTGTCGGCGGTCCGCGTCTTGGCGGCGAAGATGAAGCGGTAGATCTCGCTGCCGAAGCGGATCGCATAGAGGCGGAACGTCCACTGGTCGCCCTTGGCGGTAGCGGTCGCGGCCGGGAAGCCATTGATGGCGAGCTCCTCGACCGATCCGGCCTCGACATTCTCGATCCATCCGGAATTGAGATATTCGATCAGCGTCTGCTCGGCCGGGATTTTGACGACATCGAGCCGCAGCGCCTCGTTGCCGGACTCCCTGATGCCGAGCACGGCTTGCGCGGTGTTGTCGAGCGAGAAGCCCTCCGGCGCGGTGAAGGTGAAGCCGAGCTTGGGGTGGAGGAATTTGCGCCCGCGCACGAAGCCGTCGATCGGGTCCTCGCCATAGACGAGCCCGTCGATGGCGGCGAGGTACATCGACCTTTCGCGTTCGCCAATGCCCGGCGCGGAAAGCTGGCGGGCGCCCGCCCGGGCGCTCTTGACCCGCTCCGGCGTCGCCGGATGGGACGACAGGAAATCGAGCAGGCCTTTGTCGCGGCCCCGCCCGCCGCCGACGCGGAAATCGGCGTTGCGGCCCATGGCAGTGAGGAATCGCGCGGCGCCGTAGGGATCGTAGCCCGCATGAGCGGCGATGCCGACGCCGATGCCGTCGGCTTCGAATTCCTGCGCCCGCGAGAAGCTCGCCAGCGCAAGCTTGGAACGCGCCAGCGCCAGCGCGCCGTCCTCGGGGTCGCTCAGCACATCGGAGACGACGTTGCTCACGAGCTCGGCGCGGCGCGCTTCCTCCTCGCGGCGATCGGAGTGGTGCGCGATCACGTGGGCTATCTCGTGGGACACCACCGAGGCGACCTCGGAGGAATCATTGGCAAGGCCGAGCAGCCCGCGCGTTACGTAGAGCTGGCCGGTCGGCAGTGCGAAGGCATTGACCGTCGGCGAGTTGAGGATGGTGACCTTGTAGGAGAGGTCCGGCCGATCGGACGACGCCACCAGCCGGTCGACGACGTGGGTAAGCATCGCCTCGAGCTTGGGGTCGTCATAGGCGCCGCCGTAGGTCGCGAGCACGCGCTGGTGCTCATGCTGGCCCTTGGTCGCCGCCGCGGTGAGCTTCGGCGGATCGGGGAGAAAAATCTTGCGCGGGTCGGGGAGAAACTGCTGCGTCGTCGAGGTCGATGCGCACGCTCCCGTCAGCAAAGCGAGCAGGGCTGCGAACAGCGGCGCGCGCGCCGTGCGCAGGCCGTTTCTGATCGAGGGGGGAGAGGAGGCTATCGTCACGCCGTCACGCGGACCTTCATTCGGCCCGTCACGATTTGCGCCATCATCTGGACTTGATGGTTTCCGGGGCGACGATCTCGATCTGCTCCGGCCGCGACGCTTCGATCGCGGGACCACCGCGCTCCTCGATCCAGCCGCGGACCTCGATCTGCCGGCCGGCGAGCGTCTTCGGGTCGAGCCCCGAGGCGGCGAACGCGCGCTGGTTCCGCTTCGCCACGGTGACGGTAAAGCTTTCCGTCCAGCGGCGCCCGAAGTTGAGATAGACGAGGCCCCCGCTCTCGTTCACCGAGAGAACCTTGCCGCCCACCAGCGCAAAGCGTCCAAGCTCGGTGAGCACGTCGTCGGGGTACTGCGCTTCCTTCATCACGGAATAGGGGTCGCCCCACAGGCCGAGCCTGTCGACCCGCGCCTTGCGCTCGACGCCGCGCAGAAAGGTCACGCATGTGGCATTGTCCCCACCCGGAGCTACCAACGCATATCCTTTTGTCAAAATTTCGTACTGGACCCAATTTTCTGCGTCCCGCCCCACAAAGGCCTGGGCCACCAGGCGGCCATAACGGTCGAATCCCGGCCCCAGCGCCTTGAGTATGACCATCTGACGTAAAAGGATTGCTTCCAGCGCCGCTTTTGCGGCCGAGCCGGCGGCAGCATGTTCCTCGTTGGGGTCCGCCGGGGTCACCGGAGGAGCCTCGAGGGCTGCCAGCCGCGCCTCCCGCCCGTCGGCGAGAACGAAGGTCCGGCCGTCGATCACCCGGACGACCTCTCCGGTGGCGACGGTGGTACCACCGCACGTCGAGTTCGCCGGCTGGGCTTCGAGCGGGCCAGCCGAAAAAAGCGTCACGCCAAGAATCGCCCACAAAGCAGGCGCCAGCGCCCGCCATACAAACGGCGGCCGTGGCGGCCGCCGTCCATTGGTCAAAGCGCGATCAGTTCGCGGCGAAGCAGTAGAACAGGCCATTGCCGCCGGTGGCGCGCAAATCGTCCTGCGTGCAACTGCGCGACTGGTGGGCCGAATTCCACGAATGCTGGAATTCGTTGTCGGCGCCGCCGCGGCGGTCGACATGCCCGAGCATGGCGTTTCCAAATCCGCTGCTCGTCCAGTTGTTGCAGGTCATGTTGAGGTTGCCGGGGAGCGCCCGGCCGTCGGCGGTCGAGCCGGTCAGCATGTCGTGCCAGTTCGGGTTGAAGCCGAAGCCGGCAATCATCTGGCCGCGCTCGGTGAGCGAGGTCGACGCGCCAAGGCGGACATTGGCGCTGTGCAAGTCGTCGACGTTCTGCGCCACTACTTCGCCCTTGAAGTTCTGCCACGGGCCTTTGCCGATGCGGTCGCGCGCACTGACGGGCACGTTGGGCGGCACCGAGTTGCTGCTGAGATACGCGCGCCACGTCTTGTTGCCGGCGCCGACGGCGGTTGCGAGCTGCTGACAGTGGCGGTCCGCGCCCTCGAGGCCGCCGAGATCGCCGCCCTTGCCGGAGCCGACGCTGGTCACGAAGAACGTCATGTTGGGCGGCGCCTGGACCTGGGCGTTTGCCGTCCCGACGAACCCGCAGGCGACGAGCGCCACGGACGCGAACAACGAGATACGTGTCTTCGCCATCAACTTCCTCCCCGATACGTTTTCTTGCCCGACATTTCTTGCCGACATGAGATCGGCGCATCCGAACGGAATGCCGGCACTGTCTAGCATTTTCCGGCTCAGGAGGAACCACTCAAAACGCGCGGCGAAGTGTCAGACGGTCTCGCAACGAGAATGCGTGAAAGTCGTCCGCGCGCGCCTCACCATCTACCGCGCCGGTTGACGAGCCGCAGAATGATGAGGAGCAGGATGGCGCCGATGGTCGCCGAGATGATCGCGGAGACGATGCCGACCCCGAGGTGAATGCCGAGCCGGGGCAGCAGCCAGTCGCCGATGAAGGCGCCGATGATGCCGATGCAGAGATCGGCGACGAGACCGAAGCCGGTGCCGCGGACCACCTTCCCGGCGAGCCAGCCCGCGATCAAACCCACCAGCAAGATGACGAGCAGACCTTGACCTGACATGGCGGGAACTCCCTGTGCGAGAAAAGCGACGCGGCAGGCGTGCGCGATGTATATTCCGCCGGCTGCGATTTGTCATGCGAACTTCAGCGAAACCCGCGCTGTGCGACGTCAGCGGATGACCGTGTCGGCGCGCCCGAGCAAGCCCGCGGGGACCGTCACACCGATCGCCGCGGCGGCGGGAAGATTGATCGCGAGCTCGAACCCGGTCGGCGGCTCGATCGGCAGCTCGTCGGGCTTTGTGCCGTCGAGGATGCGGTCGACATAGTCGGCGGCGCGGCGATAGAGGTCGGGCAGGCTCACCCCGTAGGACATCAGCCCGCCGGCATCGACGAAGTCGCGGAAGGTGTAGATCGCGGGCAGCCGGTGGCGCGCCGCGAGCGCGACCACCTGGGGCTGGTTCGCCTGGATCACGGTATCGCTGCCGACCACGATGCCGTCGGCAGCGGAGCGCGTCGCCGCATCGAAAGCCGGTGCGATGTCGGCGGCCTCTCTGGCATCGAGCACCTGCGCGGCGATGCCGGATGCGGTGAGCGCCGCTTCGACAGCCCGCCATTCCGCCTGGCGCGACGGGTTCGACAGGTTCATCAGCCCGGCGACACGCGTGGCCTTGGGAAGGAGGTCGTGCAGCAACGCGACCCGCTTTGCCTCGATCCCGTGCGCATAGGCGCCGAACCCCGTGAGATTGAGCGCGGGCTTCGAAGGGTTGCGGGCGATGGTCTCGGGGTCGCCCGCGGCCGCCATGACCACGGGAATGGGCACGGCCGCCGTCGCTGCCCTTGCCGCGAGTGCTGCGGGCGTGCCGCGTGTCACGATGACGTCGACGCCGAGGTCGACGAGTTCGCGCGCCAGCGCCGGAAAGCGGTCGTTGCGCCCGTCGGCGGAGCGATAGGCGAAGGCGAGGTTCTCGCCCTCGACGTGGCCGTGCCGGCGCAGCCCTTCCATCAAGGCATCGAAATTCGGATTGACCGGCCGCGGGCTGGTGTCGAGCATGCCGATGACGCGCCGCCGCGGCTGCGCCCGCGCCGTGACCGACCATGCGGCAAGCGCCGCGATGAAGTGCCGCCGTTTCATGGGATGCCGGCCCGTTCTCGAATGACGGGAGCCTAGTGTGCCTTGGTGGCGAAGGAAAGCGACGGCGTGCAGGGCGCCCTTCGAGCGGAAGCCGATCGTCCAGGACATGGCGACCGCGAGGGAACGGCTATGTAGTCACGGGCGCCCGCTTTGATATACTGCGCCCGCAATGGTGTTAACGCGTAGTCAACGGCAAGCCCTCGAACTGCTCGCCAGCGCGAGGGAAGGCTCCACGGTGCCGGCCGTGGTGCGTGGGGGCTGTACGGCCGAGGAACTGCATCGCTTGGTGCGCGGCGGTTTTGTGAGAGCCGAGCGGCTATCTGCATTGGACAGGAGGCCTTCGCGTGCGGATTTCCATCTCCGCATAAGCGATACCGGCCGGAAGGCCCTGGCTCGGCATGACGAGCGGGCAGGCAATAGCAAGATTTCGATGAAGCTGGTGCTGCTCGTGCTGTTCGTGCTCGCAGTGCTGGCGGGCATGGCGGTTGGGGCGTTCATGATACCGCACGCGTAGAGAGCGCGAGCTGAGGGATCGCGTGCGCACCGCGAGGCGCGCCTTCTCTCTACGTCGGCGGCTCCAGCGGTGAGCCTCGACGCACCCTTCAGGGCTGCTATAAGCGAGCCGGCGGCCGTAGAATCTGCGCCTGCCGTGAGGCTTCGGACACCGGCCGTCGGTGTCGCGCGTAAGGCTACAAAAGCACAGCAATCTCAACGATTGGTCCCGTAGCTCAGCAGGATAGAGCAGCGGTTTCCTAAACCGAAGGTCGCAAGTTCGAGTCTTGCCGGGACCGCCAGTAAAATCAGACATTTAGGGCTGCTCAGGCGAAGCAATTCTTCCCGGAAACCCTTCGATTGGGGACGAGTTGGGATGCTCGCGTCGGCGACGTGGCCGATCTATGTGTCGTCAGTGCAAAGGTCTCGCGAGCCCTCCCGCATGAGCATCGAAGCGATCGACCCTGTCCGTTCTTGCCGGGGCAGGGCGCCGCTGGTAGAAGGCCGGCGCTTCTCATCGTCCCCGCAGATTGGCCGCTTCCAAAATCGAGAGGGTGCATATGACTCGGAAACGAGGCTTCGCTTTTGCGTACGTGTTGGCGCTCGCCGTTGTGTCGTTGATCCCCTCAGCCGGCCGAGCGGATGTGATGGGCAAATGCTCGTGCAAAGCCGCGAACTGCCAAACCACCAGCCTCATCAGAGCAAAAAATCTGACGGCGCTCCGGGCGCAGTGCCACGCGAGATTGGGGGGGCACGGAGTGGTGTCGAGGGTTCGTCGGCCGAGATAGGGCTGAGATGGCCGGTTCGATCACTCATCGAACCCATGATGCGCGGCAACATGCGCAAGTTCGGCGTGCGATCGCCCGATGTGTCTTATTGGAACTGCTGGCACAAGGCGGTCCTGACGCCGATCGTTGGCCGATGACGTCCCGGTGCCCACCTTCGGGTCCCGCATGGTCTGCACCCGCTGCGGCACCATCTGAGGCCGCCCGGCCGAACCGGAAGGAGCCGCCGCGGGAAATGCTGACCGGGACGCAATGGCGAGCCCTGAGTGAGTGAAGGCTCTCGTCGGGGAACAATGCGTCAGCAGCCGCATTTAGCGTCTACTACGCGACATAGCGTGGCGGAGAGGCTTGTGCCGACGGAGGGCTCAACTCCGCGGTGATGATGGAGCGTGCGATGGCACGGCCGATGGAATTGGAAAGCTACACAGAGCTTGCCGAGGTTTGCCTCTGGGAGGCCGACCGAACGCTCGATCGCGAGGTGGAGCAGTCATTGCGCATCCTGGCGAATCGATTCCGCCGAATGTCCGAGCGTCAGGCCTCATGCCAGTCGAAGAACTGAACGATGAGGAACGGGGCGCACTGACTGTGCTCGTGCGCCATCCCGACGGGTGCGATGAAGCGGTGCTGCTGGCTGCCGGCTTCACGGTCGGTCAGCTGGCCGGGTTGGTAATCGACGGGCTTGCCACAATGCAGGCGACGCATGTTCCTCGCGATGGTCGGGAGAAGCCAGTCATCTGGATGAAGATCACCGAGGAAGGTCGGAAGGCGATCGACTAGGCGTCGGTTTACTTCGCTCTTCCCTCCCGCGCGTCGCGTACGCCGCGAGCAAATCCGATCATGTACATGGCCGATTCGATGGGTGCCGGGCACGGCGGGATCATCACAGGGCGGGAGTGAGGCCCTTCGACCAGTTGCCATCCCGCGATGTAGCCGTCGTCGAATTTCGCTTGATCCAAGGTAACGGGCTCCATGTTGCGTCGCACATGAACGCAGCCGCCCCCAGCCAGGTTTCCCGAAGAATTAAGCTGAGTGGTTAACGCCGCCGTAACCAAGAAAAGCCCCGCACGAGGCGGTCACTCGAGGTTTGCCGGCAGCGTGCCGCCACTTTGCGGGGATGCCTTTTTGCTGGGGGCACAAAGCGCGCGACACTGTTTCGGGCGTGCGGATACGCGAAAGCGTCTCGACAGGCCGGGTATTGGCCGGCGGTCCGCTATTGGAAGGTGATCATGTCCGTGCGGCTCAGCGTCGGAGCCCTCGGCTTCAAGGGCTGGTTCGACAGGTTGCCATTGCCTTGATTCAATATCTGATAGAAACCGATGATCGTCTCGTAATCAGTTGCGGCTGTGGTCGTATCAACCGGGATGACGACGGTGTAGTCGCGCAGCGTCGCCCCGACCGATGTGTAGGCGATCGAGCCGCTGACCTTCCAGCCGACCATGATGATTGTCGTGACGCCCTTCGCCTTCAGCGCCTTGTCCAAATCGGTGTTGTAGAACCTGTCCTGAGCAGTATTCGCGATCTTGATGTCACCCGGGACCGGAGCGACCTCGGGCAGCCACTTGGACATGTTCTGCTCACGAGTGCCATATGCCATGGCGACGCCAGCCTGGCGCGCCCGCGCGAAGAACGGAGTGACAGCCGGCAACATCTCGCTCTTGCACTTCGGCTGCGAGTTGCAGATGGGCTCGATGAAATCGAGGACCAGTAACGCGGTGGACGCGGGATTGAGGGTAACGCGGACCGGGTCCGGCAACGCCGGCATTTGCAGCGTCAGCAAAGGCTTGCCGGCGGCAGCGTGATTGCCCGGGGCCTCTCGCGCGCTCGGTTGCGCCTGCGTGCCACCACACAGCGCGAGGACGAGACCGCTTGTAAGGAAGACTGTGCGAAACAGCGTCATATTGGAATCTCCTCGTGGCACGGGTTGCGGAGTCATGCGCAAGAACAGCCAGGCCGCCAGCGTGCATGCTTTGACGGCAAGGGTAAAGCAAGAGCAGGTGGAACTGAACTGCTCTCCCCGCCGTGAGGGAAAGCGGGACCGGGAAGGAAGAAGTGACCGTGCGTTTTTGGAACTTGTGGCAATGCTCGGCGCGCTACAATGAGCGCGGCCGTTGCTTCCCTAGCGACGGTACGTTACTTCACCTGCCCCCGCCTCAATCGGGGGCTTTTTCTTTGCAGTGTCGCGTCTTGTGGAACGACATTGCCGAAGCGTGGCGATGCGGCGCCAAGGATGATGCGGCGCCAAGGATATAGAAGCGAGCCCCGGATTTCCTGTATTAGAATGGCGAGACCGGACTAGCGAAAGCGCGCCGGCACAGGGAGGAGAAATCCGTGAAATTTGCTCGGGCAGTTGTACTCGTCGTCGCTGGCGTCGCGCTCATGGGGACGGGTGTGGTCGCACAGGAGTCGCCGAGGTTTGAGATCGACGCGAGCTGGCCCAAGCCGCTGCCGAACAATTGGATCTTCGGCCAGATCGGCGGCATCTTCGTAGACAAGGACGACAACGTCTGGATCAGCCAGCGTCCGCGCACCGTGAATGAACGGGACAAACGCGCCGAGCTCGGTGACAAGTCGATCTGCTGCTACACCGCGCCCTCGGTCGTCGAGTTCAATCAGGCGGGTGACGTTGTCAAAGCTTGGGGAGGACCCAAAACGGCCCAAGGCTATGACTGGCCGCAGAACGAGCATGGCATGTTCATCGATTACAAAGGCAATGTCTGGCTTGGCGGCAATGGCGAGAACGACGGGATGGTCCTGAAGTTCACCAATGACGGCAAATTCCTCATGTCGATCGGCAAGTCCGCCAAGCAGACCAACAGCCTGGATCAAACGCGCGTCGGCCGTGCCGCCGACATGGTGGTCGATCCGGCGACCAACGAACTCTATGTCGCGGACGGCTACTTCAATCACCGCGTCGTCGTGTTCGACGCCGACACCGGCACCTTCAAGCGGACCTGGGGCGCCTATGGCAAGCCCCCGACCGATGAGAAGATCACCTACGATCCCAAGGTTCTGCCGCAGCAGTTCAACAACCCGGTGCACGGTCTCAGAATCACGGCGGATGGCCAGGTGGTGGTTTCCGACCGTGGCAACAACCGAATTCAGGTCTTCCAAAAGGACGGCGCCTTTGTGCGCGAAATCCCGGTCTTGCGCGACTCAACGGCACCCGGCGTGACCGGCTCGACGGTGTTCTGGCCGGACAAAGGGCAGACCTATTGGTTCACCTCCGACGATCCCAATGGGCAGATCCACGTCATCCGCCGCAGCGACGGGCAAGTGGTCGGCAGCTTCGGGCGCGTCGGACGCGGTCCGGGTGAGTTCGAGAACCTCCACAACATTGCCATCGACAGCAAGGGCAACATCTACACTGCGGAAGTGCAGGGGCAGCGCGTGCAACGCTTCCTCTACAAAGGTGGTTTGCCCGCGGTCGGCCAATAAGCCGCTTTGTCACATGAAGCGTGAGGCGCCGGTCCGCCCGGCGCCGCACCGCTCCCGTCAATTGCTGTCGAAGTTCACGGCGTAGTAACCCACCGAACCTGTCTTCGAGGTGTCTTTCCACTGGTGCGGGGTCTTCGCCGGAATTGTAATCACGTCACCCTTGCTCACATGATGGCTGACGCCGCCCTCGATACCCGTCCCCCGCGTCTGGCCGGGGGCGGTTACCTTGGGGTCGATCATCTTGCCGCCGGTAACGAACTCTGCCTCGCCGTCCATGATGATGAACACGTGGTTGGTGTTGTCGTGCATCTCGGAACCGCGTTGAACGCCGCGATTGGCGATGACGATCAAGCCTTCATCCTCAATGATACGGCCGCCCTTTACAAAAGCTGCGGCAACCTTGTCGTGGTCCACATAGTGGACGCGCGGTGGAAAGCTGGCAGCAGTTCCGAGCGTCACCAGAGCGGCAGTCGAAACTGTCGCGGCGAGTGCGAGCACGTATTTCATCAGCAGTCTCCCTTTGCGTTGGCGCATGCGCGGTCAACGCGTTTAAGATACCAACAACGCAAGGCAGACGTCAGGGGTGTCGCGCTGCTGAGCGTGCGGCGAATGAAGGGCGTTCAGGTGAGATCGAGCGACTGCTGAAAGCGCATCGCGTCAACTTCTGCTTGACCGCCTGCGACGAAGGCGTTGCCCTCGATCTGATACAGACGGTTGTTGCGGTAAAACAACGCGACGTAGGAGTAGCCACCGTTCGATCCGACGATTCCCAGCTGCCGGCCATAAACGGCGCGAACGCGATGCTCGATATCGAACTTGATCGCGCCTTCTCCCTTCACGGACCTGGTCGCCTCTTTCATCACCGCAGCGTTTGGGCCGGTTTCTTCGCCGGGCATCTCGACAACCGTCACCTTGAACGTTCCGGTGCCCTGCTTTGCTGAGAAGACGTGCGCCGGAAAGGAACGGCCATCGGCGGCCTGATAGGTCGCGCTTTCGACCGTTGGGTCCCCGGGGAAATGAATGGTGAAGGAGTAGTCGTGGTTCTCATACTCCTTCCAATCGTCGGCCAGCGCAGCACCGGTGAAGAGAAGTAGAAGGGCAGTTGCGATGAGCCGCACCATGATGTCCTCCTGCAAGCAGTCGCGGCAAATGTAGGCTCCGCCGAGGATTGGCGCCAGTCGGGTCAATTCGCCGTCCAAATGACATCGCCACTGTCGACGGCGCGCGACCCGGCCTGCGCTGCTTTCGACCGGCATCCGGCCAAGATCCACCATCACGTCCGCCATCACGTCCGCGCATTCCCTCACGAGCCGGTTCAGGGTAACCTTGGTTTTGAGGCATAACGAACGAGCGTCCCAAGAAAAACTGGAGGGGAGGAAATCATGGCCACCAGACCTGCTTTGAACCGGATCGCGCTATTGGCGGGTACCATGATCGCCGGGCTGTTCCCGGTCAAAGCGGCCGAAGTCACCTCGGACCGGCTCCTCAATCCCGACAGGGAGCCGCAGAATTGGCTGATGAACCACCGCACCTACGATGGTCAGCGGTTCTCTCCCCTGTCCCGCATCAACAAGGGCAATGTCAAAAATCTGCGCCTCGCCTACGCGGTGCCACTCGGCGGTGACTCCGGCAGCGAGTTCAACCAGGCAACCCCGCTCGCCGAAGATGGGTTTCTCTACATCACCAACTCCTGGGGTGTGCTCTACAAGATCGATGGTTCCTCTGGCGACCATGGGCGCGTGGTCTGGCGCATGGACCCGAAGCAAGAACGGCAGCAAGCCAATCGCGGGGCAGCCCTCTGGGGCAATCTGGTCATCACGCCGGCCAACCGCCCGGCGCGCGTCATCGCGACCAACAAAGAAACCGGTCAAGTGGTTTGGGAGACGAACGTCACGTTCGGTGCGGCTCAGATGGGCAACACAGGAGCGCCGCTCGTCGTCAAAGACAAGGTCGTATTTGGAGCTGCGGGCAGCGACTCCGGTTGGCGAGGCTGGGTTGCGGCCCTCGATGCCGCCACCGGCAAACGCGAATGGCTGACCTACACCATTCCGGCACCCGGCGAACCCGGCAGCGAGACCTGGAAAGGCAACAATAACGCATGGCAAACGGGTGGGGGCGCCGTCTGGCTGACCGGCACTTACGATACACAAGCCAACCAGATGATCTGGGGTACGGGCAATCCGGTCCCGATGATGGACGCCTATGCGCGACCAGGCGACAACCTCTACACCAACAGCGCGATCTCCCTTAACCCGGATACCGGGAAGATGAACTGGTACTTCCAGTACACGCCCGGTGATCATTGGGATTTCGACGAAGCGCACACCCACATTCTCATCGACGGAGTGGTCAACGGTGAGCCTCGCAAGCTCATCACCCACTCGGGTCGCAACGGCTTCGTCTACACGTTTGAACGGTCCAACGGACAAATTCTCCTCGCCAAGCCGTACATGGACAACATCAACTGGACCAAAGGGATTGATCAGAAGACCGGCAAGCCGGTCGATTACGATCCGCACAAGGACGTGCAGACGTATTCAGGCGTCGCGGCTCCGACTCCCAACGATCCCGTCAGGCATCTCTGCCCGAACCGGATGGGTGGCAGCAACTTTTGGCCGACGTCCTACAGCCCGAAGACGAAGCTGCTCTACATTCCGGCTCTGACCGCTTGCGAAGACGTCACCAACAACAAAGACCTCGCGGCCGCCGGAAAAGCCAATGGCTGGTTCGTCAGGTCCGGTGGCGGCTATCGGGCGCCGGAGCGTTACGAAAGCAATCTCACCGCTGTCGATCCCTTCACCGGTGAGGTCAAGAAGAACCTGCATCTGCCCTATCCGAACTTCAGCGGCACCCTCGCGACCGGCGGCGGACTGGTGTTCCTCGCGCTCTTGGACGGCACCGTCGCGGCTTACGACGACACCACGCTCGAGGAACTGTGGAAGATCAACGTCGGTTCTGGCTTCTCGGCGCCGCCGATGACATTCGAAGTCAACGGCAAGCAATTTATCGCGATTGCTTCCGGGCTGGGTGCGGGCGCCAAAGTGAAGCTTGCGAACTCCCCGGAGTTGCGCGACCAGCGCAACGCGACAGTGCTTTACGTTTTCGCGCTTTAGCCGATGTGGCGGGCGCCCCCAAGCGGTCCGAAGAACTGCCGGACGTCCGGTACCGGCACCTCCGGCGGCTTCCAGAACGCAAAATGGCCGCCACGAAGCAGCTTGGCCTGGTGAACAGGATTGTAGTTGCGCTCCAGTAACGTGTGGAGGACCGAGATGCGACGGCGGGAGTTCATCGCGGGCCTTGCTGCTGCAGCGACGAGTCCCATCAGCGCGCGGCCGCAGACCATGCCGGTGATCGGATATCTGTCCTTTGGGACGCTGAAGGAGGGGCACGACGGCGTGGCGGCATTCCTTCAGGGTCTCGCCGCGGCGGGCTATGTCGAGGGTCGCGACGTCGCAATAGAATTTCGCTGGGCAGATCACCAGGGATGGCGGCTGCCTTCGCTTGCCGCGGAACTGGTCGAACGCCGAGTGGCCCTGATCGTGGCTCTCGATGGAGGCCCGTCCGCCATCGCGGCGCAGGCTGCCTCCTCTACAATTCCAATCCTTTTCTTGCTTGGCGCCGACCCGGCTAAATTCGGCTTCGCTGCCGGCAGCAACATGACGGGATTGACCGTTGCGTCCGGCGAGCTGATGGGCAAGCGGATTGGTCTGCTGCGTGAAATGGCTCCCTTGGCGATGACGATCGGGTACATCACTGATCCGCGAGCGCAACGCTTCGAAGAAACGACGAGGTCCGTGCTGACTGCGGCACGTGCACTCGGACGGGAAGCGGTGATTCTGGAAGCACGGAACGGGTCTGACATCGATTTGGCCTTCGCGAGCCTGGTCGAGCGCGGAGCTGGCGCTTTGGTCGTCGGCCCTCATGTGCTCTTCGAGCGGAATAGCGCAAAACTCATAGACTTGGCAGCGCGCCACAAGATTTCGACGATCTATCCAGATCGCGGTTTCGTGGTCGGCGGAGGTCTGATGAGCTACACCACCGACGGCATCGCGGCCATTCGGCAGATCGGACAGCTCTATGCAGCCCGGATTCTAAAGGGCGCCAAGGCGGCTGACCTCCCGGTGCAGCAACCGAGCAAATTCAATCTCGTGATCAATCTGATTGCTGCCAAGGCGCTCGGCCTCGCCGTCCCGCAAACGCTGCTCGCCTCGGCCGATGAGGTGATCCAGTGAGGTGTGGCCCGCTAATCGCGGCACTCGCAGTAGCCACGTTGGCATCCGAGCGAGCCCTTGGCCAGGACGCAGGCGCGGCCGTTCCACCTTTGACGGGCAAGTGGGGCCGCCAAATGCTTTTATTCGAGCCGCCGGCATCCGGTCCGGGTCCGGTGGTGAGCAAGCTCAGGAAACCGGATGGAACACTGATGTTCAGTGCAATCGGAGACTTTACGAATCCAATCTTGGCGCCGCGGGCAAGAGAGGTAGTCAAGAAATTCGGCGATCAGGAACTGAGCGGCGTTGCCTTTGCCAGCCCGCACAATCAGTGCTGGCCAGAGCCTACTCCGTACACGCTGTCCATCGAATTCGGTTTACAGATTTTGCAGAAGGTGGACGAAGTCGTCTTGATTTACCTCAGCGATCATCAGGTCCGCCACGTCCGTTTGAACGTGCCGCATTCACCACACCCGACGCCCAGTTGGCAGGGTGAGTCGGTAGGACATTACGAGGGGGACTCGCTGATTGTCGACACGATTGGGCAAAAGGTTGGTCCGCTGTCGATGGTTGACCGGTTCGGCACGCCCTTCAGCGAAGCGTTGCATGTCATCGAGCGGTATCATCTGATCGACGGCGCAATTGCGCGAGACCTGCAAGAGAAACACGAGCGAAATTATTTTCCTCCCCGCGGTGGGTTCAGAAGTCCTTATGGGATGGGCGACATCGACCCGGATACTGCCAAACCAGGGCTGCAAGTCGAGATTACTGTCGAAGACTCCAACGTATTCACTACCCCCTGGTCGGGCCTGATCACCTACCGGCCAGTGTTGGGCGCATGGCCAGAAGCCGTGTGTGCCGAGAACACTCAGGGGGCCGGCTCATCGTGGGTTGTTCTGACGCCCAGGGCAGATATGTCCGAATTCTGACGACAGGCTAAGAGAAGCCTGAGCGGGGCCGGCAGAGCACCAACGTTGCAAATGCAATCGCCGTGTACCGCTTGATAGGACAAGCGCCTGGAACTCTGTTCCATTTTTGAGCGGAGTTCCCGGCCAACTCCACTGTCGACGTCGTAGCCCACTTCGATCGAGTCTGCAGGCTGCCTTCCAGACTGGGCGGCGGCACGATTTAAGCGCGGCAAGAGAAGTCGGAAACGGCCTTTGTGGCCGCGCCATAATGCGACGCGTGAATATGACCGCCGCCAAGCGATGATTTTGGATAAGCCTTTCATGCCAAGGAGCCAGCTTTTTTACCGCGCCGAACATGGAAATAAGTCAACCTCGCTGACCAAAATCACTAAAAACTTGACAATCGTTTTGCTGTCGCAACGATAATGTCTTCAAATAAAAAGCACGGGAGGTTCGCCAATGAGCAGCACCCCGTTTCAGTTGCTGGCTGCCGGATGTTTCGGCTTGGCCGCAACGATGACAGGCCTGTCTTTCGACGAATGCCCCAGAAGCAACATAGGCGTCGAACGGAGGAGATGACCAAGATGAACAAACGAGCATTACGCGGTGGTCTCGCAGTCTTGGCGGGGATCGCCCTTTGCACGGTGTGTTTTTCGGCGGCCGCGCAGCAATCGAAGTTGCGGATCATCCAGACGAACTCCGCTGGCGACAACGTCCACATCATCGATGCCGCCACCAACAAGGTGGTGGGAGAGATCAAGGGAATCGAGGCGCCGCACGGGATTGCGGTGGCCCCGGATGGCAGTCGTATCTACATCAGCGAAGAAGCAGGGGACACGCTCGTCGTCATCGACGGGAAGTCCATGCGGGAGCTCAAAAGGATTCACTTGAGCGGGAATCCGAACCTTGTGGACGTCACTCCTGACGGCAAACGGGTCTACGTGGCGATCACGTTGAGCTGGACTGACGTTTCAGAATTTCCGCAGATCAAAGCGGCCCCGAGCGGCGGCATCGACGTCATCAATTCCGCCTCGCTCGAGAACATCAAAACGATCCCGATGAAAGGCGGCATCCACGACCTGAACGTCACTCCCGACGGCAAGTATGTGGTTGCAGGTTCCGCCAGAGGCGCCAAGCCGCCGGCAAAGCTGCTGAGCGTGATCGACACGCAGGCCAACGAGGTCGCGTGGACGGTGCCGATCAGCCCCGGTCCTTCCCCGATGGCTATATCAAAAAAGGCCGACGGCTCGACGGACAAGATCTTCGCCCAGGACGGCACGACCAATTCCTTTTTTGTCGTGGATTTCGACACGCACGTGGTGTCGAGCAATGTGAAGCTTCCCGATATCGGGTCCGCACGGCAGAACTCGGCCTATCCCCCTTCGCCATCTCACGGAATGATCGTCACGTCGGATCAGAAAACGCTTTTGGTGAACAGCAGGCTGAACACGGCGCTCTATGCCTATTCGCTGCCCGACTTGACGCTCCGGGGAACTGCTGCGCTCAGCGGCAAAGGTGCGGAGTGGTTGACGATCACTCCCGACGACAAGACGGCCTACGTCGCCAACTCACATACGAATAACGTCTCGGTGGTCGATATCGCTTCCATGAAGGAAGTCGCTCTTGTCCCGGTCGGGTTCGCGCCGGCGCGGAACGTTGCCTGGATCGCCCCGTAGCCGTCCGAGAAGATGCCTGGTCGGAGGTTGCCGAACTGCATCGTTCGGCGACTTCCGGCATTGGTTGCGCGCCCCGCTCCCGGGTCTGCAGAGCCGGTCGGAGTGGCTCTGCTGGATTGAAGTTCCCTTTCGAAGCTCGATCTGACGCCCCGCTCAGGCTGCCCTTGCCACATCCCGCCAAACTCCTCGATGCGCCCAGGGCCGTGTCTCCCCATAAAGTCTCGATGGGCATGGGCATGCGCTCGCCGCTCGGCTTCCTTGGTCCGGATCGTGGGCGCCCGACGGATTGTTCCATTCAACCCGGCGGTGATTGCAACGGGCCGCAAAGTCGCGTAGTGCGACCCCTCATCCGGAGTGAGGGGAAATCGACAATAGATGACTTGGCGACAACCAATGATCGCGGCGGGCGCACGCGCAATGCTGGCGACGTCAGATGCCGTGCGATTTTGGGTTTTAGTATATCTGCTACTGGGCGTGTGAGCCGTTAGCGCCAGTTGGCGATGGGTGCTCGGACGCGGGATTCCACGTGAAGGCCGGCACCGCCAGGCCCCGGGGCCGCGTGCGCCGAGGGAGGAGGCGCCGGCGACCGAGGGAACTCACGGTGTCCGGGATCAGCACCGATGCCGAAGCTGCTTGGGCTGTACGCCCTGCGGCCCCGTCGCCTCCCGGCATGAAGGGACGCCCGAGTTAGCGTGGTCCGACCCGCAATTTATCCCCGCAATCCCCAAACGGCTTAGTGCAACTCGAAAGCTTGAGCTCGCGTTTCATTGTCGCCGACCCAATGGCTGGTTCTCGCCGCGTAAGCAGGTCGGTGAAGTCACCCGATGGCGCGTAACGCCGCGTAAGCAGGACTGACACTCTCAGTGCCCCGGAGATGGCCACTCCGGGGGACGAGAGATAACCGCACACCCGGCAACATCGCCGGCAAAATCGAGTCTCTCCAAAAAAATCCGCAGACTGGATCGCCGCCACCTTGAAGCGGCCTGAATGAGAGCTAAGCTTTGGTGGTGTGGCGTCTCTAAGAAAAAGAATACTCCCATGCGTAGAGTATTTGTGACGTTGACGGTGGCCGTCGGTATCGCGGTTGCGGCAGGCACCACCATGGGACCCAACTTCGATCCCCATGCGGCCGCGCCACTTGCGCGAGCGATGATCGAGGGGGTGATCCTCGGATCGAACACGTGGCCGTCAGCGCCCGTCGATGTTCAGGCGAGATTGCAGCTCCGACCCACTGGCTGTGATGCGACTGGAGGATGCGTCTCGTCAGAAGACTAGGTGGTCCGACCTTGCAATCGCCTGCAGAAGGCATCGGTTGGCTGACAAAAGCAGCCGACTCGGAAGTACGGAACTCACCTCGGTCAGATCGTCCCCGCAATGCGCCACGTCACCCAGGCAACGTAAATCACGATCGGTGTCCACGCGGCCGAAAAGCCGAGCAGGAACGCGGTGGTGTTCTTCATGGCCAGCCCCAGGGACATCGCAAGTCCCGGCCGGGTTGGGCCCGGCCGGGACCGCGGTTTTGAACCGGGGCGGCACCGAACGCGTGTACAAGGGCGGGCCGCCTTATGTTCGATCATGGATGATTAGGGTTGACGACTGCCTAACAGTGGGTCGTCGGGATGCCCTCGGATCCGATTTATTCTCTCGTAGTCGCGGGGGCGCTCGTCGGAACGATTGCGGTTGGCGGGACTTGGAAGACCAGCGACCACACACAATCCAAGGAGTTCCGCATGCGTTCGAAATTGCTTCTCGGAGTTGCAGCGCCCGCGCTCGCGGCTCTCACGCTGGTAACGATGTCAGCGCCTGCATCGGCGCAGTGGCGCGGCTGGGGTTGGGGCGGTGCCGCTGTCGCAGCCGGTGTAATCGGTGGCGCAGCCCTGGCGGCCGCGGCAACGGCTCCGTACTACGGCTACGGATATGGATACCCGGCTTATAGCTACGGGTACGGTCCCGGGTATTATGGTCCGGGATACGGGTACGGTTACGGCTATGATTATGGCCCGACCGTCTCCTACAACTATGGATATGGTTCGGGCTGGGGCGGCGCCTACGCCAGAGCCGACGCCGGACCTCTCATGCACCATCGGCGCGTGGTTCGACGCGTCCGTTGAGGCAGGTGCTTTCGGGGGTGCCGGAAATTTTCCCGGCACCTTCACCCTGCGCGGCCGCCTTGTCGCATGGCAGCGCCCCGCTCGATGTCGATCCCACGTCCGAACTTCCATAGCGCCGCCCGTACCTGTTCCTTGCGACTCTGGTAATTTCCCACCTCGCCGTGGCGTCGGAACCAACAATCATCCGAGGACCTGCGGCGATGAAGCGCTGTGGCCGGCGTCGGTCTCTCCACGAGAGCTGAGGTCCGTCGTTGGAACCTTGGCGCCCAGGATGCGTTGATAGCGGCTGATCACTCCCTGACCCCTCCTTTCTTCACCGCTTCCGCTGATGGCTTTCTGGGACAATCCGCTTCTTCGCAAGACGGTTCTCTTCATGCTTGCGGGGGTGCTCAGCCTCGCTGCCATCATTGCCATGTCCCTCTGGCTCACCTTCGAGGTACAGGCTAACGCCGATGATGCGACACGGGCGCGCCAAATAAGCAGCCAGGCCGCCGCGGTGCTCTCGCTCGTCACTGATGCCGAGACGGGTCAACGCGGGTTCCTTTTGGTTGATGAGCCAAAATATCTCGCGCCATACGAGGACGCGGTTCGCCGTCTTCCAGAGGCCGCGAATGGGCTCGCTCTGTTGACTGACGCAACGCCAGGCTTTCGCGGAGCGGCGGAGCGGATATCCACCCTCATCAAGAGCAAGTTGGAAGAGCTCGCCGAAACCATCGCGCTCGTTCAAAACGGCCAACGGGCCGAGGCTCTGGCCGTGGTTCGCACCGATCGAGGCAAGGCGGCGATGGACGCCATCCGGGAGATCGCCGGCTCGATCGTGGCGGATGCCGACATGCGGCTCTCGACCCTGTTGGATCAAGGCAAGAAAGCAACGACCGCCCTGTTCTGGGTCAATACGGTTTCCTCTGTTTTGATCGCCCTGGTCGCCTTGGCCGCGGGTTGGATCGTGGCCCGGCACGCGAGTGAACTGATCGAAGCACGGAGCGCCGTGGTCGCTGCCAACACCTCGCTCGAGGCTCGGGTTGCCGAACGCACCGTCGATCTCGCTCGCGCCAACGAGGAGATTCAGCGCTTCGCCTATATCGTGAGTCATGATTTGCGCGCACCACTGGTCAACGTCGTCGGATTTACGGCCGAGCTGGAGGCCGGCACGCAAGTGCTCCAAAGGTTCATCGCACAAGCTGCCGTCGTGCAGGATGACAGCGCGCTCGCTGCGGAGGCTCGCACGGCCGCGGCCGAAGACCTCCCGGAAGCGATCGGTTTCATTCGCGCGTCGACGACCAAGATGGACCGGCTGATCAACGCCATTCTCAAGCTTTCGCGCGAGGGGCGCCGCGAGCTTCGTCCGGAGCCGATCGACCTCGAGGCGATGTTCAGTGCCATCGCTGCAAGCGTGCAGCATCAGCTCGAGCAAGCCAGCGCAACAATCGCAATCGCGTCGAAGATGCCCACCGTTTATTCCGATCGCCTTGCGCTGGAGCAGGTCTTCGGAAACCTGATCGACAATGCGATCAAATACTTCAGTCCGGACCGCCCCGGCGCAATCGACGTTCGAGCGTCGGGCGATGCCGCATTTGTGACGGTCGACGTCGTCGACAATGGCCGGGGAATCGCGCCATCGGATCACGAGCGCATCTTCGAGTTGTTTCGGCGCGCGGGAACGCAAGACGTTCCGGGGGAGGGCATAGGGCTCGCGCACGTGCGCGCCCTCGTGCGCCGGCTTGGCGGGGATATCACCGTCGCCTCGGAAATGGGTCGTGGAAGTCAGTTTCGGGTGAAGCTGCCGCGCACATTCGTTCGGCGTAACGATCGGGAATAAGCATGAACGGCTCTTCTGGACAAACCGTGGTGATCGTCATGATCGAAGACGACGAGGGTCACGCTCGGCTGATCGAGCGGAATATTCGCCGCGCTGGCGTCAGCAACGAGATCGTCGCCTTTACGAGCGGGACTGCGGCCGTGAACTACCTGCTGGGTCCCGATGGATCCGGCAGCGTGAGTGCCGATCGCGCGATGCTGGTTTTGCTCGATCTCAACCTGCCCGATATGAGCGGCGTCGATATCCTGGCGAAGGTCAAGAGCAACGCGCATACGAAGCGGTCGCCGGTCATCGTGCTGACGACGACCGACGACCAGCGCGAGATTCAACGCTGCTATGATCTAGGCGCCAACGTCTACATCACGAAGCCCGTGAACTATGAATCCTTCGCCAATGCGATACGGCAGCTCGGCCTGTTTCTGATGGTGATGCAGGTTCCGCAGGCGGAATGACTCGTGAGCGCTTCTGTTCATGTACTTTATCTCGACGACGACGCCGCGCTCGCCCAACTGATGCGCCGGGCGCTGGCGCCGCGCGGTGTCGAGATCGTTCCCGTAGAGAATCCGGATCGCGCTCTCGAGATGCTGAAGTCGACCGCTTACGACCTGGTCGCGCTCGACCATGATCTGGGGTCGACGACGGGCCTGCAGATGTTGCCCCTCATACGATCGATTGAAGGCGCGCCGCCGGTCATCTATGTGACCGGCTCCGACGATGCCCGCATTGCCGTCGCGGCGCTCAAGGCGGGTGCGGTGGACTACGTCTGGAAGGATGTCGAGGGACACTATCGGGAACTCTTCGCCGAGGCCGTCAAGTCGGCGCTGATGCAGGAAAATCTGCGACGCGCGAAGGAATCTGCCGAGCGGCAAATGCGCGAAGCCAAGGAGCGCGCCGAAACCCTTCTTGGCGAGGTCAATCACCGGGTCGCAAATTCTCTTGCTCTCGTCGCCGGGCTCGCGCACATGCAGGCATCGACGATTGCGGACGAAACCAGCAAGCGCGTCCTGCGGGAAATGCAGATACGCATCCAGGCAATTGCCGGGATTCACCGCCGTCTTTACACGTCGCAGGACGTTCGGTTCGTCGAGATGGACGCTTACATCTCGGGGCTCGCTCGCGATTTGAGTGCCGCGATCAACTCTTCCGACCACCCGATTCGCGTCGATATCGAAACGGACATCAGCGTGGCGACGGACAAGGCGGTGTCGGTTGGGGTCGTAATAACCGAGTTGATCACGAACGCGCTCAAATACGCTTATCCGAATGACGCCGACGGGGAGATCCGCGTGCGCCTCACGCGCAAGGCGGGCGGCCGCCTACTGCTTGCCGTCGAGGACGATGGCGTGGGTTGGGCTGGCGTTGGACAGGCCAAGGGCACCGGTGTCGGGTCGCGCGTCATCGACGCGATGGCCACGAACCTGCAGAGTGCCGTGAGCTATGATCGGGTTCAAAAGGGCACGCGGGTCACGATAGAGTTCGCCGCGTAATGGCCGCCGGCGCCGGTGCTTTTCCCTAGGTGCTTTTCCCTGAAATGGCTCGAGAGCAGGGAACACCAATCCTGAAACAGCGAGTGCACGCAGCGCCAGAGGTCGACCGCCTCGGACGAGCAACAATAACCGCACCCCGCCGGCGAAGGCTCTCTTCGCATCGCAAAGCCAAGGCCGTGCCCCAAGAAAATGACCGGAACCGGCGATTATCAGCAGAGTTGATCTGCATCATCGTTTTCAAAACGGAGCAGACAATGGCCAACAAGGACCTCCAGGAACTCTTTCACGAGACTTCTCAAGGACATCTATTTCGCGGAAAAGAAAATCCTCGGTGCGCTTCCGAAGATGGCCAAAGCGGCGCAATCGGAGCAGCTGCGGGCGGCTTTCGAAAGACACAAGGCGCAGACCGAGGAGCACGTCGCACGTCTCGAGCGGGTGTTCGAGGAAATCGACGCTTCTCCGCGTGGCAAGACCTGCGATGCGATCATGGGGATCATCGAGGAAGGGCAGGAGGTGATGAAGGAGTTCAAGGGCATGCCGGCGCTGGACGCCGGCCTGCTGGCGGCAGCGCAAGCGGTTGAGCACTATGAAATCGCTCGCTACGGGACGCTCAAGACCTGGGCGTCCGAGCTCGGCCTCGACAAGGCAGTCAAGCTTCTCGACCAGACGCTGGGCGAGGAGAAAGAGACCGACGAATCGCTGACCCGGCTGGCCAAGGCGGGGGTCAACCAGCACGCCCAGGCTGCCTGACCCTTTCGGACTATCGGCGGAGGACGCGGCCGCGCAGCAACACCGCGCGGCCGATCACCCAACCGGGCGCCGATTGCCGCGCTCGGTTTTGCGTAGTTCGTCGGCGGTCCCGCATACCACGTCGGACAGTTGCAGAAGCTGTCCGGCGAGGGGACTTGTCTTGCGCCAAATCATGCCGATGGTCCGCGAGGGCTGCGGTTTCTTGAAGCGGGCGACGGATACCGATGCCGAGCGCGTCTCCACCGCCGCGGCCATCTCTGGAATCAGCGTCACGCCCATGCCAGCGCTGACCATCTGGACAAGCGTAGATAGAGAGCTCGCGTCCAGCGCCTCCCGCGACAGCGAGGATTGCATCTTGCAGAACGACAAGGCCTGATCGCGAAAACAGTGACCTTCCTCGAGCAAAAGCAATCGCATTGAGCGTAGCTTGTTTGCCGGTGGGTACCGGCGCTCCTTCCTCCTCGCTCGGCCGGACCAGCAAGAACTGCTCCTTGAACAGCGCGACCTCGGCAAGCGAAGGCTCGGACACCGGCAGCGCAACGACGGCCGCGTCCAGCCGTCCTTCAAGGAGCTCCTGGATCAGCGTCGAGGTCAGCGCCTCACGAAGGTGGATATCGAGTTCGGGATGCCGGCGGCCGATGTTGGCGATGGCGGTCGGGAGGAAATACGGCGCGATGGTCGGGATCATGCCGATGCGAAGCCGCCCAGCGAGCCTGTCGCGCGATGCGCGCGCCAGGTCTCCCATCTCATCAACCGAGCGCAGGATTTCCCGAACGCGCAGGACGGCCTCTTCTCCGAACCTCGTAAGCCGGACCTGCCGTGCGCCTCTCTCCACCAGCGAGGCGCCGAGCATCTCCTCCAGTTCCTTGATCTGCATCGACAATGCAGGCTGCGAAATGCCGCAGGCCGCGGCCGCGCGTCCAAATCGTCCATGCTGTGCCAGCGCATCGAAGTAGCGAAGCTGCCGGAGCGTTATCTCCGTCATCAGAATATCTTATCGCAGTCATCATTAAAGTCAATTTTGACTGATGAGACAGCCATGTTAGATCAGTTCAAACAACAACCTCGCGACAGGAGAGCGCAATGGATGACAAGACGAAATGCCCGGTGGCGGGAACCCCTCACCACGCGAACCGCGACTGGTGGCCGACCCAGCTGGACGTCCAGGTTCTCCATCGGAACTCCTCTCAGTCGGATCCGATGGGCAAGGAGTTCGACTACGCCAAGGAGTTCAAGTCTCTCGATCTTGACGCCGTCGTCAAAGACCTTCGCGCCCTGATGACCGACTCGCAGGAGTGGTGGCCGGCCGACTTCGGCCACTATGGCGGCCTGTTCATCCGCATGGCCTGGCACAGCGCCGGCACCTACCGCATCACCGATGGCCGCGGCGGCGCCGGAGCAGGTCAACAGCGCTTTGCGCCGCTCAACAGCTGGCCGGATAACGCGAACCTCGACAAGGCGCGCCGGCTGCTGTGGCCGATCAAGCAGAAGTATGGGCGAAAACTCTCCTGGGCCGACCTGATGGTCCTCGCCGGCAACGTCGCCCTGGAGTCGATGGGCTTCAAGACATTTGGTTTTGCCGGCGGCCGCGCCGACGTATGGGAGCCTGAGGAACTTTACTGGGGTCCCGAGGGAACGTGGCTCGGCGACGAACGCTACAGCGGCGAACGGCAGCTTGCCGAGCCCCTCGGCGCGGTTCAGATGGGCCTGATCTACGTCAACCCCGAAGGGCCGAACGGCAATCCGGACCCGGTCGCGGCGGCGAAGGACATCCGCGAGACGTTTTTCCGCATGGCGATGAACGACGAAGAGACCGTCGCGCTGATTGCCGGCGGGCACAGCTTCGGCAAGACGCATGGCGCCGGGGATCCGTCGCTGATCGGTGCCGAGCCGGAAGGCGCGCGCCATCGAGGATCAGGGGCTCGGCTGGAAGAGCAAGCACGGTACGGGCATCGGCGCCGACGCCATTACCGGAGGACCGGAAGTCACCTGGACCCAGACCCCGACCAAGTGGAGCAATCTCTTTTTCAAGAACCTCTTCGAAAACGAATGGGAGCTGACCAAGAGCCCGGCCGGCGCGAAACAGTGGAAGGCGAAGGGCGCGCAGGCCACCATCCCCGACGCATTCGACAAATCGAAGAAGCATGTGCCGACGATGCTGACGACCGACCTCTCGCTTCGGCTCGATCCGGCTTACGAGAAGATATCGCGGCGCTTCTACGAGAATCCGGACCAATTCGCGGACGCGTTTGCCCGTGCCTGGTTCAAGCTCACGCACCGCGACATGGGTCCGATCGCGCGCTACCTCGGCCCGCTCGTGCCGAAGGAGACGCTGATCTGGCAGGATCCGATCCCGGCCGCCGATCATCCGCTGATCGATGAAAAGGATGTGGCTGCGACTCAAGGCCAAGATCCTCGCGTCCGGCTTGTCGGTGTCCCAGCTCGTCTCGGCCGCATGGGCATCAGCTTCGACCTTCCGCGGATCGGACAAACGAGGTGGCGCGAACGGTGCGCGCATTCGCCTCGCGCCGCAGAAGGACTGGGAGGTCAACCAGCCGGCCGAGCTGGCGAAGGTCCTGAAGGCGCTGGAAGCGATCCAGAAGGATTTCAACGGGTCGCAATCCGGCGGCAAGAAGGTCTCGCTCGCGGACCTCATCGTTCTCGGCGGCAGCGCGGCGGTGGAAAAGGCGGCAAAAGACGCCGGCGTCGAGGTGAAGGTGCCTTTCGCGCCGGGCCGCATGGACGCTTCGCAAGAGCAGACCGACGTCGAGTTGTTCGCTCCGCTCGAACCCCGCGTCGACGGCTTCCGCAACTACACCGGCAGCAAGCGGCAGTTCATGCTGCCGGAGGAGGCTCTGGTAGATCGGGCGCAGCTGCTGAGGCTGACGGCGCCGGAGATGACAGCGCTCGTCGGCGGCCTGCGCGTACTCGGCGCCAACGCCGGGCAGTCCAAGCACGGCGTGTTCACCAAGAAGCCCGGCACGCTGACGAACGACTTCTTCCTCAACCTGCTCGACATGAGCACGGAGTGGCACGCCCCCGGCTCCGACGGCGTGTATGAGGGACGCGACCGCAAGACGAAGGCAGCCAAGTGGACCGGCACGCGTGTGGACCTGATCTTCGGTTCGCACTCGCAACTCCGCGCCCTCGCCGAAGTCTATGGATCTGCGGACGCGAAGGAGAAATTCGTGAAGGACTTCGTTGCGGCTTGGAGCAAGGTGATGAACCTTGACCGCTTCGACCTCGCCTGATGCCGCACCCGCGGCTCCCTGGTCTGTTCAGGGAGCCGCGGCTGACAGCGTTCATCCCGTCAATATTTATTTTGGCGGGAGGCTCGTGCGTTTGGCTGGACGCAGGGGCCCCGTCGGGGTTTCCGCCCGGCATGTGACTTGTCCCGGCGGGATTGATCGGGGCGGCGGAATTCGGTGCCGTGCTCCGAGGAGCCGCGCCGCATCCTTGATGATGCGCCAACCGAGCGGGTCTTTTGCAACGCGGCGAACGCCCTGCTTCGGGACGCGTGCGGCGGCGTCGGCGACTCGGTTTCGCCTCGCCGCACCTTTTGCATATCGCGAAGAAACGCCGCAGCTACGGGAACAATAAGGATCACCGCAAGTTGGCGAGGCGAGCGATGGAGAGCTTCCGATGCCCAGCCAGCCGATGCCCAACACGAATGATATTCAAAAGCCCGCCAACCCTGAGGCCGGCGCAAATATTAAAGACGGGTTGGCAGATAAAGCCCGTCAGGCCGCCGCCGCGTTGACGCAGACGGCGCAGCGGATGGGCGATCAGGCAAAGGAAACAGCGTCGTCACTTGGCTTCCGACGCTCAGCAGCGATTTCACGGATATATGGACCAGCAGGTTGCCGCCGGCGCCGATCTTGCTGGGCGGGTTGCCAGCGCAATCAAGACGGCCGCCGACGAACTCGACCGCACCTCTCCGGCACTCGGCGGCATGGTTCGAGGCGCGGGCGAGAAAGTCCAGGACCTGTCGCAGCAATTTCGCGATAAATCCGCCGACGAGATTCTTGCCGATACGCGCGACTTCGTCCGGCGCAAGCCAGCCCTCGTATTCGGCGCCGCCGCGGCGTTGGGATTTGTCGCCTACCGCGTTCTCAATGCCGGCATGAGCCAGGGCGGCGCATCGCGCGGGCCACGCTATGTCGGGGGCGACGAAGGGCGACGGCACCCATCCAATCTCCCGTCTCGAGATGTGCAGGCGCGTCTTGAGCCGGACAGCAGCGCGGGTCGTATTCATGCCGACTGACCTTCGACATTCGGCTTTGAGCCACGCGGTCGGCGACGTTCTGCAGGACGTCTCCGACCTGGTTCAGAAAGAGCTTCGGTTCGCACGGGCCGAACTGGCATCGAATCTCGATGCCGTCGTCTGGAAGGTCGCAGGAATCATCGTAGCCGCTGTGTTTGCGCTGGTGGCGCTTCTCGCGCTGACCGAGGCCGCGATCTTTGCCCTGGCAAGCCAGGGCATGGCCATACATTTCGCCTGTCTCGTGGCAGGCGGCGCGGCGGCGGTGATCGCGGTTATCGCATACATCGCGAGCCGCAGTAGCACGGCCGTTTCTCCGTCGCGCACGCTTGAGCATGTGAGCGCCGACATTCGGACGGCCAAGGAGCATCTGACATGACGCAGTTCAGGGGAATTGATCCCGTCAACGAGAGACAATTGGTTGTTGACCAAAGTAAAGCAAAATCCGGAAGCGTTTCTGGTGCTGGCCGCAGGATGTGCGCTGCTTTTCCGCGCGGGCGGCTTGGGATCACGCGACGCAAGCGATTACCGAGACGACCGCTGGAACGACGAAAGCCGCTTTGACCGCGGTGCGTGACCGGACGACCAACGCGGCGCGCAATGTCGCGGCCGGCGTCCGCGATCGCGTTAACGAGACCGCCGCCGCCGTTTCCGAGAAGGCGTCAGACTACGCCGCCTCCCTGTCCGGCCATGCCAGTGCCTTGTCCGAGACGGGCAACGGGCGCCGTCGCCGCTCTATCGGATCAAGCTGAGCGATTGGGGCCGAAGCGTTGCCGATGAAACGTCGCGCATGACCACCCGGGCCGGATCCTTCGCGCAAGACGGATTGGGACGGATGGTCAAAGAACAGCCGTTTGCCGTTGCCGCCTTCGGCATCGCCGCAGGTGCAGCCATCGCGGCCTTGCTCCCACCGACGCGAGCGGAGCAAGACGCGCTGCGTCCTCTCGGTGAAGCAGCTGCGGATGCTGCAGCCGCGAGCTTCGACCAGATCAAAGACGCGGCGTCGACGACCGGCGACCAGCTCAAAGACGCCGTTCAACGGCGCGGCCTGAGCGCCGAGGGCATCAAGGACATGGCGCGCGAAGCCACACAGACTTTTTCCGACAAGCTTGGCGGCAAATGGCGCTCGCGAGCGGCAAGCGACGACGGCACCCTCGGGAGGTTCGATGTAATGACGGCCTCGCCTGATTTAGACGTGCTGGAGCGCGACCTTCAGGAAACGCGGGAGCGGTTGGCGCGCGACCTCGATCGGTTGCGCTCGACCGAGACGATTTCCGGTTTCAAGGCCGACCTGTTGGCGCAGGCCTCCGAAACGAAAGATCAACTCGTCGAGAAGGCCAAGGAATCCGTGACCGCGGGGACTGGAAGACCTCTGGTGTGAGACAAAGGCGAGGGCCGCGGCGAACCCGGCCGCTGCGCTTGCTCTGGGTGCCGGGCTTGCCTGGCGTCTTCTGCATCGTCCGCCCGTCGCCTCGGCGCTTGTCGGCATCGGTCTGATAAGTCTGTGGCGGACCGATCCCCGGCATCCGGCCCCCGGCGCCGATCTCGTGGCGCGCTCAGCTGAATTCTTCGAGACGGCAAAAGCCAAGGCAGAAGATGCCGGTGCAGATTTGCATTCGCGCGCCGGGCAGATGCGTTCGGCCGCAAACGAATTCATGGAAAGCGCTGCTGAGATGGTCGGGAATACCGTTCAGGCTTCGCAGGACGCGATGGCGACAATCCGGGAGCGCGGTCAGGAGGCGCTGCCAGTCGTCGCTGACCGCGCGCGATCTGCCATGGATCGGGTGGTAGAGCTTTCGCCGTCCGTCAAAGAACGTGATCAGATTTTTCTAGGCGCTGCGGCCCTCGCCCTCGCAGCCGCGGTGGGGATAGCAGCGCAACGGCGGTTTAATTGATATTTCGAATCTCCCGATAGCTCGCCTTTGCTGAAGGGCGTAGTGATGCGCCCGGCTGCAAACGGGCGCTCGGAGCGCTGAAGATCGCCGAGCGCGAGGCCCTGGCCCGCGGGCGACGCACTCACCGCTTCGAAGCGGAGAATCGCGCAAGCCCGCGGACTGCGTCTCTTTAGCCTTTTATGTCCATTCGATTTCCCGCGCGGGTAGCTGTCTCACTTTAATTCGTGCACCCGGCGAGAGCCGTCAGAGGCGCCGGTGCTGCAAGCTCGGGCGAGACGAGGTCCGGCAGCGGGGCAGTGCCCCGGAGGCGTTCTTTGCCCTCGGCTTTTCTGATGGTAGCGTGGCATCCCTCACCGGAAGCATTGCCCGGCGAGTGCTTCGGGAGGATTTGCGATGACGAACTTTCGACTCGCGTTCACCGTTCTCTTTTCAGTGAGCCTTGCGACAGCAGCCACCACGCGTGCTGAAGTAACAAAGGTGGAGATCGCTTCGCGCGCGGATGTTCTGGGTGGGAAGGCCTTCGGCTCCGCCGGCAGTTACGAGAAGCTTGTCGGCAAGGTGTATTACTCGGTGGACCCGGCTCATCCTCGCAACACGCCGATCGTGGACATCGACAAGGCGCCACGCGATGCTTCGGGACGGGTCACGTTTTCAGCCGACCTCTACGTACTCGCGCCAAAGGACGCCGCTCGAGGCAACGGCGTTGCCCTCTTCGACGTCGTCAATCGCGGGCGCAAGAACGTCATTCAGTATTTCAATCGGGCTTCTCAATCTGTCGACCCGACAGCCGAGGCAGATTTCGGCGACGGCTTCCTGATGCGTCAGGGCTATACTCTGGTGTGGGTCGGCTGGCAGTTCGACATTCCGCAGCGCGGCGGGCTCATGGCGCTCCAGGCGCCTCCTACGCTCGAGCAGGGCAAACCCGTGACGGGCCGGGTCTCTACGTCTTTTACCCCGAACACGAACAACCCGATCTACCCACTCGACGACATGGGGCGCTACGCAGACACAACGCACTATCCGCCCGTCGATCCGACAAGTCCGACGAATGCACTGACCGTCCGTGATGGTTTCCTCGCCGAGCCCAAGACGATCCCGCGCGATCAATGGGAGTTCGCTCGCGCAAAGGATGGGCAGGTGGTGCCGGACATTTCCGCGCTTCATCTCAAGGGCGGGTTCCAACCCGGACATGTCTATGAATTGAGTTACGATGCGACGGGAGCTGCGGTTGCAGGTCTCGGTTTCGCAGCGATTCGCGACATGGCATCGGCTGTGAAGCACCAGCAGGCTGGCGCGATCAGTGCCCGGTACGCTTACGCATTCGGCCCCTCACAAGACGGCCGGTTCCTGCGGGAATTTCTCTACGAAGGATTCAACGCGGACGAGCGCGAGCAGCGCGTCTTTGACGGGATCATCGCTCACATAGCGGGCTCCGCGCGGGGCAGAGATTTCAACTCGCGCTTTGCGCGCCCCAATGGGCTCGCCTTCTACGAGGCCTCGCTTTTCCCGTACCTTGACCTCGATCAGCACGATCCGCTGACGGGAAGCACAGATGGTGTTGAGGCCCATCTGACGCCCGACCAGCGTCCAAAGATTTTCTACACCAACTCTTCGGGCGAGTATTGGGGCGGTGGGCGGGCCGCTGCGCTGGTTCATGCGAGCCTCGACGACCAGCAAGATGTCAAAGTCGCCGACAATGTTCGCGTCTATCTGATGGCCGGCACACAGCACGTGCCCGGCGGCTATCTTGCATCCCAAGGCGAAGGTGCACAGAAGCCGAACGGCAACGAATATTCGTGGGCTTTGCGCGCACTGCTCGTCGGCTTGGATCGTTGGGTCCGAGAAGGCGCCGAACCGCCTGCGAGCGCTTATCCGCATGTGGCAGATCATACGTTGGTGCCGGAATCGAAAATCAAATTTCCGGCAATCCCGGGCGTGCATTCGCCGCTGACAATTCACGCCGGCTATCGCGCCGATTTGCAAGGCTCGCCGAGTGCGCATCCGCTTCCGTTGCTCGTCACGCAGGTTGATGACGACGGCAACGAACTTTCCGGCATCCGTCTTCCCAACATCTCGGTGCCGCTTGCGACCTATACGGGTTGGAGCTTCCGCAGTCCCTCCATCGGACAACCCGACGAACTGCTTCCCCTCACCGGGTCTTTCATTCCCTTCCCGGTCACGACACAGGACCGGCAGAAGACGAGTGATCCGCGGCCTTCGATCGAAGAGCGCTACAAGGGTCGCGACCAATATCGGAGCCTGGTGACCGATGCCGCGATGAAGCTGGTCAAGCAGGGCTATGTTTTGGACCCCGATGTCCCCGCCGTCGTCGAACGGGCGCTCGCCAATTGGGACACCATAACCAGGGAAACGTCTCTCGCAGGGAAATGACAAGGACCTCGCTGGCGATACTTGCCGGTGCTCGATGGACTGAGCGGAGAGGTGCGCCGCCCGCTTCCTTCATTTTACGTCCGGCTCGAGGTCGCGATAGTCGGTCGTGAAGACTTGGCCGGTATCGACCAGCGTCACCTTGCCGAGCCGTCCTCCCCGGGCATCGTCCTCGCGTAATGGAGCGAATTCGGCGCGCACGCGGTCGCCGGGCTTGAGCGCAGTTCGGCTCCATCCACCGGTCCGCTGCAGGTTCGCGGGGCTGGTCGTTTCGATCAGCCACACCGCTGGCGGCTCGCCCGCCTTGACGGTGCCGTTGAGGACGAGGTGCACGTGCGGATTGGTCCATCGCAGTTCCACCACCGTTCCATCGAGAATAAAGATCCTCGATTTGTCGAACATTGCGGTGGAGTGATGCGCCGACGACGTTTGGATCATGGCTCCGCAGGCGGCCAGGAGTCCGCAAATGCCGGTGACAGCCGAAGCGTAGATTCGTTGCATGAGTGCTCTTCTCATTTCGGGGCTACGAGGTTGCCGCCCTCGTGATGCGGGACCGGGATGAAAGCCGCATTGCCGTCCTTGTCGAGGCCTTCGACGAAGCTCTCTTGCAGGCAATTACCCTCGACGAACTCGAATTTCCGTTCGCGTTGGCGGAAAAAGATTCGCGTTGTCTTCCATGGAGCGGTCAGAATCCTCGGCGCGGTGATTTCAAGGTCGTCGTGGAGAAAATCCATGCCTTGCAGGTGAATGCGCTCGATGACATGCATTTCCCCGTTGTTGGGCACGCCAACGGCTTCGCTGACGGCAAGGTAGGACTGCGGCAGGATGCCGACCGTATCGACCACCAGCGTCGTGCCTTCCCAATGCCCGATGGAATGGCCGTGGAAGGTCGGATCCGGGTCGTTCGGATGCGTTCGGCCGTCCGTATAGATACGGCGAAGCCGGTTGCCGTCGGATTCGCCCAAGACGGTGACGCGCCCCGGCGTGAAAAGGAATTCCAACGCATTGTGGGTGATGAGCATCCAGGACGGCATGCCCTCGGGGAGGCATTCGACGAATAACGGCCGTGGATGACCGGCCTTCTCCTCGGCGAACATCCCGGTGATCTGCGCCGATATCTTCGGGGTCCAGGGCGGCGGATTGGTCCTGACCTGGGCCTCCTGGTCCCGGATGACCGGCATCCATACGCCGCTCCAGTCGGGCAGCTTGCCCAGGTCCGCCCACTGCGGCGCCGTCGGCGGCAGATTGATGACGTTCTCGGTTTCAGCCGCGCGGCATGCCGACGATACGATGCAGACGAGGACGATGGAAACAAGAACCCGCATCGGACGTCGCACCGTACAAATCTCCCCAATCATGCCTGGGCAATCTGGCGCTCGAAAGTAGACTTCGGGCAACCCCGGCGCAACTCTCAGCCCACCGGCGCCATGTGGCTTCCGGCAACTCCGCCCATGCCGTCCTTTCTGTCAGACTTCAGGTGCGCAAGAGCCGATTGGAATCGTAACGCTCAAGAACCGCACGCTTGGTCAGGTGGCGCAACTCTTTGTTGGTGGAGTTCGCGAAGTGTCGCAATCCGCAAAGCTGCAGTCGTGAAAGTTGATGGCGGCTCTTTGACCATCGCGGAGAGTGCGCGCGGAACGGGGTGGCGGCCGCTGTCGGATGAATGCCGGACACGCATTCGATGGATGTGGAGCCTCGGCGCCTTTCTCGGGAATAATTGCGGGATCGCTGCTGTCTCATCCGTGAGAGCAGTGAGACGCCGAAGTGGACCAGGAACTTTTTCACAGAGGTTACGTTGCGGGATGGCGGTCGGTCAGAGCGGACGACGGTCCGGTAGTCGTACCGACCTCGCCCGTTCACATTGGGCCGGCGACCTACATGGTCGGCTTCGCGCGAGGCGCCAGGGACGCGAAGGTGAGCCCACCAATCGCCAAAGGCGCAGGTGAACTGTCGGCCGAATAGCTCCACCTCAGCGCGACCGCGGCGCGCGCGCATTGTGCGCCGCTGTTCGGCCATTCACCGTCGAGAATCCGGCTTGTCAGAGTGTATCCGGACGAGAACCGCGGAATGCCGCCGCGCAGCCAACTCGCAAAGTTACTGCGCTCCGGATCGCCGGAACCGTGATTACGATCCTATCTGGGAGTCGTCGCGGTCTACGCCAGCCACCAACATCCCTGTGGAGAAGTAGACCGGCGGTGTTGTAATTCGGCAACCAAATTGAGGGCTCAGGCCGCTACCGTCCCCCCGTGAAAGTTTTGAGGGGCGACGCATGACCGATCGGATCAGTCCGCAGTTTCACGCGGAGATCATTGTTCTGTGGGTCGACGAGTACCAGGATCTCCGCAAAGTGACGGAGAAGGTCGGAATTCTGCTCTCTGACGCGTCGGCGGAGCACGTCGAAGCTGTCGGCAGGTATCTGCCGATCGATGTGATGCGGGTGCTTCCACGTAGGATGCAGCGCGCAGCATAAATCCTTCTGACGGGACTGAGATCGCGCGACTCTCGCATACGACACCTTGCTGGAACGTTTTTCCGGTCGAACCGTTGTGCATCGCGAGCGGAAAGAGACCCCATGCCAAAGGAATTTGCCTGTCCCGTTTGCGACTCTCCGGCGATCGTCTATCCGGAAGAGGGTGAAAAGGATCGCGTCGTGTGCGGCGGCTGCGGAGCGTTCCTCGCAACACGCATTCAATTCCGTCGACTTGTCGAACAACAGGCGGGGGTGCAGACCAGCGGATGCTAGGCAGGAGAGCGAAGCGCTACTCTTGCTCACCAAAGCGCTTCCTCAGCTCGCCGTAAGTCGATACGAACGCGCCACATGCGGCGCATAAAATGGGCTTGTCGTCGTTCAACACCCTCGGATAGCGGAAAGCGAGGCTTCCGCAAACCGGACAACGCATCTCGGTAGCTGGTTCTGCGCTATCTTCAATGTCGTCGTGGAGATCCGCAACTCTTTCGATCGGCATGGCGTGCCCAACTTGATGGGATCGTCAAATCAATCCGATGATCTGCCGATGGTTCCCGATCGACGTCCTTCCCTGCCTCCTAGCGCCCCCCGCGGTGTATCCGTTAAGCGAGGCAGCCGAGGCGTCATCCTGGAACGGCCACACCAAGCCGTGCTGAGTGCGTCGCGTTCGGGCTGCGCGTGGATCCTTACAACGCAGGGATAAGTTCTTAGCACGCGGTCACGTTGCTCTGCGCCGCCCGCAGTGCTGCAGAGCCCCTTTGAACCTCCCGGCCATCGATGCGACTACCGAAAGCAGGCTTCCCTTCCTGCGCCTCTGCGGTCCGGCATCGTCGCCCTTCCTTCATTCTCGCGAAAGCCGGGCCGCCTCTTTTCCTTCACCCAACCTCTTGGCCGGATCGCCGGTTCAAGACCGTAGGAGCCCTCTCGATGCGTCTTTGCGGTCAGGCCTCCGCATCTTCCCCTACCTCCGCGACTTCGCCGTCCTCTCGCGTCCGCGCATTGCACGCATGGCTCGAAGCCATGGCGGCTTCGCCGGTTCGACCTCCCGTGCCTGCGCCGGCTCCTCGACGACGGTGACGAAATGGCGGACGAACTGGGTCGCTACAGGGTTGGAAGCTACGGCGCCGGAGTGCTTTGGTGCGTCAGAAGGCAAGGCACCCTGCTGATGCTCTTTAACGACATGCCGATCGCGAGACGCGCCAAGAATGCCACCAGCGAAAAGACCTGGATGGCGCTCGACAGCTCCTGGAGCGTGAAGTCGCTTGGTGGCACCGAGGTCTTGGTCCGGCACAATGCAAGCGAGGGAGTGATCGTATCTCTACGTGGGGGAAACCAATGATGTCTGGGCTATGTCGTGGGGGCCGCGAAGCCGATACCGCTTCCGCCTTCCTACGGGTCGTCTGTCCGTGTCCGCGTCGAAAGATATTCATCGACTATCTTCGCAACGGCGAAGGCGCGAGCGCTGTCGCACCTTATTCGACCCGCGCCCGCAAAGGTGCCCCGATCGCTCTGCCGCTCGCTTGGACAGAATTGAAAACGGTCACCGCCGCTGATCAGTTTCACATGAACGACGCCGTGAAACGCCTGAAGAAGGAGCCGTGGCGCGCCATGACTACAGCCACGATTGCCGGGCAGAGGCTGCCAGAGCCGTAGAAGGCTCCACGAATTCGCGCACATTTGCCCCGGTCCGCGGGCATCGAGCGTCAGGTCGAACCGCGGCTTTCGATGGCGAAGCTTCGCACGAAAAGGTCCCTGGGAATGGGAAGGACCGAGGGACCGGGGAAGTGCTGTTGGCGCTCATGTAGAGCGACTCGATGTTAAAGCGCCCACGATCGCCTGTCTGTCTACAAGCAGACATAGGAAGAGCCTCGCCGGAGCGGGGCCCAAGTTCGTGGCAAGGAATGTCGTCACCTTCGATCTAGGAGCACGAACAGCGTTCCTGCCGCATTTTTTGAACGCGCCTCATGTTCCTCCGCCGCAATCCTCGCCAGACAAGACCATTGTGCGGAACGAGGACTGCCAAAACTCAGCCTCTGCAAACGAGTCTCATCGCCCCGCGGAGGGGGACGCGCGCGAAAGGCCCCGACTGCCCTCCGTCACGGTCGGGGCCTTCCAACTTTCCGCAAGGAAAAAGCCCCGCCGTCTCCAGGCCGGAGATTTGGCACCACCTTGCGGGCAGTGCCGATCCCGACGCTCAGAGCGGATTGCCCAACATCAGCGCTGGACTTTGAGATTCTCCGCCGAGCTCTTGCCTCGATTGGAGATCTCCTCGTATTCGATGGCCTGACCCTCGTTCAGGCTGGTTAGGCCGGCCTTCTCAACGGCCGAGATATGGACGAAGACGTCTTTCCCTCCGCCCTGAGGCTGAATGAATCCGTATCCTTTCGTTGCATTGAACCACTTCACCGTGCCGCGCGCCATTGAGAGCCTCCAGAGTTGAAGCACCTCCATAGCTCATGGCCGTCAGGAAATCCAACGACCGGCTATTTGCCGGCGGTCGCGAGATTGGACGAGATGATCGTGAAGGTCGATTTCAGCTGGGATCCAAGCCGGTTGACGACAGTGATGATGGCGATCGAAATGCCGGCCGCGATCAGGCCGTACTCGATGGCGGTCGCCCCCAACTCGTCTCTGGCAAAGCGCTGCAGAAGGTCGATCATGCGCTGCTCCGCTGGGCTATGAACTCCAGGGTTCTATCCAGTGTGCGTTGCCGAAAACTTAAGTCAGTCCACGAAACCCCGTGTGAGAAAGTCGCAGGACTCGCCCCCGAGGACGGTGCGGGCAAGAAAAGCCCTGTCACTTCGAAGGCTTGTTCAGCTTCAAGTATCGGACAAGACAGAGGGACCTTCATTGAAGCGGGGCCGCACTGCCGCCTGGGTGCAAAGGACATTGACAGTCGCTAGCGGGCGGGCCTACCCGAGGAGGTCTGCAGTCAGGCGGAGTTCGGCCATGAATGAATTCTCCGGGATGAACCTCCTCGATCCCACCATGGCGACCGAGGAGGAGGCGATCGATTTTGTTCCGCGTCCCACCAGCCTGCAAGGCTTGCGCATCGGCCTTGTCGAGAACACCAAGAAGAACGCCGAGGAGGTGCTGCGCAAGCTTGCCGACAAGCTCGGCGCGGCACACGGCATGACAATAACCGCCGTGGTTCACAAGCCTCAGCGGGCGCCCGTCAAGGACGCGCAGATCGCTCAATTGAGGGGCAAGACGGACTTCGTCATCGCCGGTGTCGGCGACTGCGGCGCCTGTTCGTCGGGCAGCCTGCTCGATGCGGTCATCCTCGAACGCGCCGGTATCCCGGCCATCGCCGTCGTCACCGATGCCTTTCACGCGACAGCCCGGGAAATGGCCGAGCTGTGGGGCGTTCCCAATTTCCGGTTCGTCATGATGCCCCATCCGCTTGCGAGCCTGACGCCGCCGGACATCGACCGGCACTGCGACGAGTTGCTCGGCAGGGTGGTTGCCCTTCTGCAGGAAGGTCAGCGCAGCTAAGGTCAGCGCAGCCAAAATCAGCGCGGCCAAACTCTGCGCGGCCAAACTCTGCGCTCCCCGGACGGCTCCGTTCAAAGGGATGGTCGGGTCATGATCGAGGAAACGTCGACGTTCGTGGAGGGGGATGTCTGCATTCCCATCAACGCGTCGGAACAGATCGAATTCTGTTTTGCCCGCGGTTGGACCGATGGGCTGCCGGTCATGCCGGCGACGCGCGCGCTCGTCGAGGAGATGCTCGAGGCCGGCGGACTGCGGGCGAGCGACGTGGTGGCGACCATGCCCTCGCGCAAGATAGCGGTGACCGCCGAAAAGGTGGCGATCAACGCCGTCATGGCCGGGTGTAAGCCGGAGTACATGCCGGTGGTGACGGCGGCGGTGAAGTGTCTCGCGACGCCTGAGTTCGGATTGCACCACGTGGCATCGGCCCTTTCCGGGCCGACGGTGATGATCCTCGTCAACGGGCCCGTCGCGAGGACGCTCGGCATCAACGCGACCAACAACGTGTTCGGCCCCGGCCAGCGGGCCAATGCCACGATCGGTCGCGCCCTGCGGTTGGTGTTGCTCAACTGCCTGCGCTACCGGCCGGGCGTTTCCGACCGGGCAACCATGGGTACGCCCGGCAAGTACACCTGCTGCATCGCGGAAAACGAGGAGGAGCATCCCTGGCAGCCCTGGCATGTCGAACAGGGATTCCGCCCCGAGGAGAGCACCGTCACGCTGGTGGCCGCCAGCAGCATGATCCAGATCTGGAATTACGGGACCGCCGAGCAGTTTCTGCGCTCGATCGGCGACGCGTTGTCTTTTCTCGGCTCGATCGCGATCCTCGGTCGCACGCCGGGCGCCGTCGTGTTGTCCGGCGAACATACCGAGCTATTGCGCGGCACCGGCTGGACAAAGAAACAGATCCGCGACTTCGTGGTTCAGCACACCGGGCGTACCGTCGCCTCGCTCAAGCGTGCCGGCCGCATCGACGGCGAGATCGCGCCGGACGACGAGACGACAATTCACTACGCGATGGACACGCCTGACGATCTGATGCTCGTCTGCGCCGGCAGCCCGATCGGCGCTCTCTCCATGGTGATGCCCGGGTTTGGTTCCTCGAAGACCGCCGGCCGCAGCCGCGCCATCAAGATCGAAGGACCGGAGTTGAGCTGAACCGGCGGAGTTCCGGAAGTCGAGGCGGTCGACATGTGGCGCAACGTCATCCTGCTTCTTGGGTATGGCCTGATCTGTGCCTTCTCCGCCGCGACCACACATGCGCAGAGCTATCCGAGCCGGCCCGTGCGCATGGTGGTGCCCTATCCCGCAGGGGGCGGCGCTGACTTCGTCGCGAGGTTACTCGCGCAGGGCCTGAGCGAGCGGCTGGGGCAACAAGTCTTCGTCGACAACCGGGGCGGTGCGGGCGGAACTATCGGAACCGTCTTCGCGGCAAAAGCCGCACCTGACGGCCAGACGCTTTATCTCGCCGCAGCCAACCTTGCATGGAGCGTAAGTCTCTTCGAGAATCTGGCGTACGACCCGCTGACGGACTTCTCTCCCGTAGGGCTGGTGGCGCGCACGCCGAGCATCCTTGCCGTCAATCCGGCGCTGCCCGCAAAGTCGGTCAAGGATCTCATCGCGCTCGCCAAGGCAAGCCCCGGCAAGATCAACTCCGCAGGGGGTACTGGCACCTCCATGCAGACCGATATGGAATTGTTCAAGGCCATGGCGGGTGTCGACTTCGCCCAGATACCGTACCGCGGCACGGCGCCCGCTGTGCTTGCAACCCTGAGCGGCGAGGTTTCGGTCATTATCGCCCCCACCACAGCGCTGCTTCCCCATGTGAGGAGCGGAGCGCTGCGCGCACTTGCGATTTCCGGCGATCAGCGCAGCCCGGCCGTCGCCGAATTGCCTACGATCGCAGAGGCCGGCGTGCCGGCCTTCGAGACCTACCAATGGTACGGCGTCCTCGTCCCGAATCGCACGCCCCGCGACATCGTCGTCCGACTGAATCGGGAGATCGGTAACGTCATCCGAGCCCCCAATGTCGAGACGCTGCTGGCGAGCCAGGCGCTTGTGCCGGCCACCGATACCCCGGAGGAGTTCAAGGAATTCATGCACGCGCAGATCGACAAGTGGGCCAAGGTGCTCAAAGCCACTGACGTGCCGCCGCCCTGATGAATCGCGTCGACACAGTAGCGGACGTTTACCACCGCCACAGCAAGAGCGAGCGATGCACTCCAATGCTGTTGCTCGGTAGGCTGATGGCAACCTCGTCGAGTTCGCGTCGAGCGCCCCCAGGTTTTGGGCGAAGCGCTATTTGATGAGGAAGCTCTCGAGCTTCTTGCCGGACTTAATCGCCTCCTTCAACCACCGAGGCTGCAGGCCGCGACCCGCCCAAGTCTGAGAAGGGTCTTTCGGATCGCGATATTTTGGTGCGACCCGCCCGCGTGGACCGCCGCGCCGCGTCGCTTTGGCGCCAGCGCGTCCGTCAAGGTGCTGCAACTTCGAAAGCTCCGATTCGAGTTCATGTCGTCGTGCCGTTACTTTTTCGGCGATCGCGGCTTCGACCTTTGCTCTCAGGTCCTGAAGCTTGGCAATCGACATTGATTTGATGGCCATGGCAGGTTTTCTCCGTCTTCAAAGAATCAATTAGCCAGTTTGCCCAAGACCGCGGAAGATAGAAAGTCGGCGTTCAAAGCGTCGGACCGATAGTTCGGCGTGCCGATAGACGGGTTCGCCACGATGCCGCTAGCCCCACGTCCGCTCAATTGTAGAGAGAAGCGGGTCATCTGGATGAAGACCACGGACGCCGGGCGGATGGATATCTGAACGAAAAAGCCCCACCTGGAGCGGGTAGTCCGGAGATCTCGTCTCTAGCCGCGGATCCACGGAATTTTCCTTTCCACTTCGACAGAAAAATCTCCGCGGAGGCGGGACTGAGCGGAAGGGCCGGACGTGATCAATTTCAGCCCCTGGTTCGCTTGTCACAACCACGGTAGACTCCCCGCAATCAATGCAGAGGATCGCTATGCGGCGCCGGGAGTTCATCGCAGGGCTAGGTGCCGCGGCATCGCCGCTGGTGGCCCGGGCGCAGCAGGGCGAAGGGGTTCGGCACGTTGGGTTTCTCGTGCATTTGTCCGCGAACGATCTATTCTGGCCGGCCTTCCAGTTGATGTTTGAACGCAGCCTGCAGGATTTAGGCTGGACCGTCGGGCGCAACATACAAATTTACTATCGCTTCGCCGCAGGCGAGCCTGACCTTTTCCGAAAACACGCCGCAGAACTGGTTGGACTTGCACCTGATGTCATCATGGCCGGCAGTGTTCAAAGCGTCGGACCGCTGCTAAAGGCGACGCGCACTATCCCCATCGTGTTCGTGCTTGTCGGAGATCCGGTCGGCGCCGGCCTCGTCGACAGCTTGTCGCGGCCAGGCGGCAATGTAACCGGCTTCATGACTTTCGAATATGGGATGGCCGCGAAGTGGCTGGAACTCCTCAGGCAGATCGCCCCCAGCGTGACGCGAGTGGCGGTCCTTCGGGATACCCAAGGTTCGGGACCCGCCGCGTTCGGCGTAATTCAGGCCGCCGCGCCCTCTCTCGAGATAACTCCGATCGACACAATCGACCCGATCGAGATCGAGCGTGGCATTACCTCATTCGCACAGGATTCCAACGGCGGTCTAATAGCGACAGGAAGCAACTCGGCAGCGGTCCATCGTAAACTGATCGTCACGCTCGCGGCACGCTACAAGCTGCCCGCGGTCTATTCCTTCCGAAGCTTCGTCGTTGTGGGAGGCCTCATCTCGTACGGTATCAAGAGCGTAATCCAGTTCCAGCAAGCGGCCGGCTATGTCAACCGGATCCTCAAGGGTGAGAGACCGGCCGAACTTCCAGTGCAAGCACCGACCGCCTTCGAACTGGTCGTCGATCTCAACACCGCGAAAACACTCGGCCTCACCATCCCCGAAACGCTGCTGGCCACCGCCGACGAGGTGATCCAATGAGGCGGCGGGAGTTCGTCGCCGCGCTCGGTGCGGCGGCGTGGCCATCGGCAGCGTGGTCGCAAGAGCCGGCGATCCGCATGATCGGCTATCTCAGCCCCAGATCGGCCGAGGCGGAAAGCGAGTTCCTGACCGCGTTTCGCCGCGGTTTGAGAGAGACCGGGCATGACTTGAGATTCCGCCCAAATTGCTTGCTCTCGCCGACCAAGTGATCGATTGAACCGCGCTTCGGCAGCATTGTCGCGCGAGCTGCCGTTGCGTCAGTTCCAAAGATGATAATGGCTGGCGTAGATGGCGACGGCCCCCGAGAGGATCGTCGTCACCAGTCCGACGATCCAAAAAAGCACGACCTCAAGCTGGCTCGGAGGATTGAGCTTCCTCGACTTCACCGCCGAGAAAGGACCTTGATTGCGATGCTGCATTTCACGTTCACCCGCGCCAGCGACGCATGGTTGAAACGTAGACGTCCGGCCGCGCACGGGAACGGTTTCCGTCGGCCCTGCGCCCACAAGACCGACGCACGCGCTCACGTGGAAGCGCGGGTATCGACGAATCTTCGACGATGACAGCGCAATCTACTCGCGGTTGTCCATCATCACGGTCGCTCGGTTGAGACATTCCAATCCCCCTCCCATCTCACCCGCGTGGAGCGTCGGCGACAATTGTGGCGGGATTGAAACCCAAAACGGCGCCTGGCACGCGCCCCCTCCGGCCGCCCCCGGAGCCCCCTGCGGCCAGAGTAACAATCTACCAGGGCGCCAGCCCGATTTGGTTGCCCATCCGTCACACCCGGCGGCAAGAAAAAGCCCGCGCCAGGCGACAAAAATGCGCCGTGCCGCGGACCACGTTCAACGCGCGACGGCCCTGCACGAACGGTATCATTTCCGCTATCCGATGCCCGGTCGCGTCGAAGAACGCCTCGCTAATGTCAAAACCGATGGCGCCCCGGTGCTGACCGGCGATTTCGCGCCGGTCGACATCTACCGGATGACGCCGCTGCGGCCGAAGAAGGGTCGGTAGTTTGCGGGGGAGCAGGGTGCAATAAGCTAAAGCGCATTGCGCCATTCTTCTTCGTGCGGCGCAATAAAGCGATTGCGCCCCTAAGATCGCGTTTCTGTCCGAGGAGCCCATGAAGACCTTACCGAACATCGTCATCGCCGGAGCCATGGTCCTGGCGTGCTGCCCGCCGATCGTCGCGCCACCGCCCGCTTCGGCGCAGGGGCAGAGCCGCGATCCCATAGCGGTCCTGGTCGGACGGCTCGATCTCGAGCGCTACAAGGCGAGCATCAAGGGCCTCGCCCAATTCGGCGACCGCCGGCAGGGCACCGAGCGCAACCGGGCCGCGGTCGAATGGATCGCGCGCGAGCTCGCAAGCTATGGCTGTACCGTCGAGCGCCTGCATTACGTCTACGACCGCCCCGCCGAACCGTCGTCGCCGGCCCGTACGGCACCACCGTTCACCATCCCGAGCGGCGAGTTTCGCTCGGGCCTCGGCGGCGCCCGCGTGCGCGGCGTGGTGGTGCCGATATTCCCCAACAACGATCCCGATGCGCAGACCGATCCGGCGCTGCGCGCGCTCAACGCGCCGCTTCCGACGCCGGGGCCGCGCGAGGAGGTCTACTGCACCAAGGTCGGCGCGACCCATCCGGAGGAAATGTACATCGTCGGCGGCCACATGGATGGACGCGGCTTCGGCGAGGCGGTGGACGACGATGCCTCCGGTGCGGCGCTGGTCATGGAACTGGCCCGCGTGTTGAGCGCGCCGGACGTCATGACCGACCGTTCGATCCGCTTCGTGCTGTGGAACAACGAGGAGACCGGGCTCAACGGCGCCTTCGCCTATGTTCAGCAGCGTGCCGCGTTGCAGGGCAAGGAGAGCCCGCCCGGCTCCGGCCGCTATCCGGAGCCGAGATGGCTCGGGATGATCCAGCACGACATGATGCTGTGGGATCACGGCCTGCCGCGCCCCGACGGCACGATCAGTCCGGAGCAGCGGCTGGAGGCCGACGTCAACATCGAGTTCCAGGCGACGTCGAGGTTCGCCGATCAGGCGATGAAGCTCGCCTTCGCCTTACGCGACGCCAATGAGAAATACGCGACCGATTATCCCGCGGCCGTCGGCCCCCACATGACCAACACCGATTCGACGCCGTTCATGGATCTGGTTCCGTCGATCACCCTGCGCGAGAACGAGCGCGGAGAACAGATCGGGGCGGGTTCGAATCCGCATTACCACCAGCCGACCGACCGCTTTACGTCCTATTCGGACAAGGATTTCCGACTGGGCCTCAACGCAGCCCAGACGACGCTCGCCGGCATCGCCAAGCTTACCGGCGCGACGCTCGGGAAATGAAGCCGAATGGGGCGCAAGGCATGGCGGCGTAGGTGCGACGCGCGAAGCGCCGTGCGCCGCCTGTCATCGAGAGCGGCGCAATAAAGCCGTTGCGGCCTACGCGCTGAGCGCGCGCAAGCGGCCCCCGCACACGCGGTTCCAAGAGACGAATTTTTCCACCGGCCTCGTACGTCGTTGTAAGCTGCACTCGCGACCTGCCGACGGACGCTCCGAAGTCCACAAATTTGACGGCGGTGAGTCCCCACGGCGGGCGCTCGCAAATCCGATTCATAACCGTTCATACGCGCGCGCCCGCGCACAGGGAGGAACCCGTGAATCGACTCACCAGTCTACGCACCGCGTCCATGCTGGCAGGAGCGCTCCTCGCAGCGCCACCTGCGTTTGCCGCCGAAGTCACTGCAGAACGGCTCATCAATGCCGACCGCGAGCCGCAGAACTGGCTGATGAACCACCGCAGCTATGATGGCCAGCGTTACTCGCCGCTCGAGCGGATCAACAAGGAGAACGTCAAGGACCTCAAGCTCGCCTACGCGGTCGCGATCGGGGGCAGCGCGGCGAACGAAAACTTGGAGGCGACCCCGCTTGCCGAGGACGGGTTCCTCTACATCGTCGACCAATGGGGCGTGCTCTACAAGATCGACGGGCGCTCCGGAAAAATGGGCCGGATCGTGTGGCGCATGGACCCCGGCCAGGAGAAGGTGCCGCTCGCGAACCGCGGTGCGGCGCTCTGGGGCAACCTCGTCGTCACCGTGGCGAACTATCCGCCGCGCATCATCGCGACCGACAAGGAAACCGGCAAGGTCAGGTGGGAAACGAGCCTCGACGACGGCCAGGCGGATTTGCAGCTCACCGCAGCCCCGCTCGCCGTCAAGGACAAGATCATCCTCGGCGCTGCGGGTGGCGACCGCGGCGTGCGCGACTTCATCGTCGCGCTCGATGCGGCGACCGGCAAGCTTGCGTGGCGCAAATACGTCATCCCGGCGCCCGGCGAGACCGGCTCGGAGACCTGGAAGGACAAGAACAACGCCTGGCAAACCGGTGGCGGCGCGATGTGGGTCACCGGTTCATACGACACCGACACCAACCAGGTGCTCTGGGGCACCGGAAATCCGGTGCCGATGTTCAATGCGTACTACCGCCCGGGCAACAACCTCTACACCAACAGCCTGATCTCGTGGGATCCCGACAGCGGCAAGATGAACTGGTACTTCCAGTACACGCCGGGCGACATGTGGGATTACGACGAGGCCGGCACCCACATCCTGATCGACGGCCAGGTCGCCGGGCAGGCGCGCAAGCTCGTCGCCCATTCGGGACGCAACGGCTTCTTCTATGCGCTGGAACGGGCCAACGGACAGCATGTGCTGGCGAAGCCCTATGTGGACACCGTCAACTGGACCAAGGGCATCGACCAGAAGACCGGTTTGCCCGTCGACTACGACCCGTCGAAAGACATCCAGGTCTATTCGGGCCAGCAGGCGATGACGCTGGCGGACCGCACCAAGAAGCTGTGCCCCTCCTGGATCGGTGGAAACAATTACTGGTCGGCCTCCTACAGCCGCCGGACGAAGCTGCTCTACATTCCGTCGTCGTCGTCGTGCAACGAGGCAACGCTCGATCCGGACATGGGCAGAAGCACCACCGGGTCGATGCCGGGTGGCGTCGCCAAGTACATCGAGCGCAACGAGTCCGACATCATCGTCGTCGATCCCTTCACCGGCGAGGTGAAGAAGAGGCTCCGCAAGCCGTACCCGAACCGCAGCGCCGCCCTCACCACGGCAGGCGGCCTGCTCTTCACCGGCCTCGTCGACGGATCGTTCGCGGCCTACGACGACACGAGCCTCGAGCAGCTTTGGGAGATCAATGTCGGCTCGGGCTTCAACGCGCCGCCGATGACCTTCGAGTTCGGCGGCAAGCAATATGTGGCGATCCTGACCGGGCTCGGCCGGAACGCGAAGGCCGCGCTCGTCAACACGCCGGAGCTTCGCGAGCTGCGTAGCCAGACGATGCTGTTCGTATTCGGGCTGTAAGCAGCAGGCAACACGTAGGCGGCGCAGCGAGCATCGCGCCGCCAACGCTCCCGCCACGGTCGCCAACGTCGCATGAAAAGCACAAACCGTGCCGGACACTCGTGGTCAAGCCCGGCTATGACGATTGAATTAAACGAACACGTTCTAATGCCACTGCGAAAGCTCGATCGTGACGCCTTCCGGGCCATCGAGGAACACGAGCTTGCGGGAGTGGAAATCCATGATCTCGTTGCGCGTCTGGAATCCGGCGGCGCGGAACTTCGCGACTTCCCCTTCGATGTCATCGACGGTGAAGCAGACGTGGTTCATGCCGATCTTGTGGAGGTCGCGGATGTGCGGATCGGGCAGCGGATCCGGATGGCGGTAGCGCAGCAGCTGAATCTCGGTGCGCGGCGTAAAGTTCTCCAGCACCAGCGTCACATGCTCGGCCTCGATGCCGGGTACGCCCATGTAGCTCGCGAACGGCTCGCCGGCGATGACGACCGACATCGCCTCCTTGAATCCGAGCACCGCGAAGAACGCCTTGGCGCGCGCGACGTCCCGCACGACGATCGTCAGATGGTCGAAATGGATCGACATTTGCCCTCCTTCCGGCCGGCAGGCAGCGCCGGCCAATAGGCTCGCGACAGACTAGCGAATGTGTGCGGCGTCAGGATGATCTTTTCGCCGCACCGCGCGGTCATCGCCGGCCCGGCTGATCGATGTCGACGATGTCGACCGGCACCGTCATGGCGCGGCCGTCGCGCTTTACCGTCAGCGCGATGCTTTTGCCGATGCCGACCTGCTCCAGGAGGTTGGTGAGGTCGAACGTCGATCGGATGGGATTGCCGTTCGCCGCGATGATGACGTCGCCTTTGGTCTGCCCCTCGGCGCCGTGCAGGCCTGCGCGTTCCGCCGGCGAGCCGGGGCGGACCTTTGCGATCACGAGCCCGTCGGCGCCGGCCTGCATCGCGGCATCGGCCGGAAAGATGCCGATCCCCGCCGTCGGAATCCTCCCCTTGGCGATGAGCTCCGGGATGACGCGGCTCACGGCGTCGGAGGGGATCGCAAACCCGAGCGCCGTGTTCGGCGCGTCGAGCCGGTAGGAGATCGTGACGACCCCGATCAGGCGCCCTGAGAAATCGAGCAGCGGCCCGCCGGAATTGCCGGGATAGACCGCGGCGTCGGTCTGAATCATGTTGGTGACCTCGCGGCCTTGCGTGGTCGGCAGCGCGCGCCGCAGCCCACTGATGATCCCCGCGGTCAGCGAGTGGTCGAGGCCCCACGGGCTCCCGATCACATAGGCCGATTGTCCGACCTTGAGATCCGCCGACGAGGCGACGGCGACGGGCGGGGGCAGGGGCCGCTTTTCTTTGGCGCGCAGTACCGCGAGATCGTAGTTCGGCGCGACGCCGATCACCTCTGCCTCGAACTGATCGCCCGAGGCGAGCCAGATGGTGATGGTGCCGGCGTCATGGACGACATGCTCGTTGGTGACGATGTTCCCACCGTCCCAGATGAAGCCCGAGCCGATGTCGATCCTGAATTTTGCCGGGTCGTCGGCGCCGATGATGACGGTGACGCCGACGACCGACGGCGACACCCGCGCGAACAGCGCGACGGTGGCGCGCTCGGCGTCGGTCAGCGCGCTGCTTGGCGAGGGCGACTGCGCAGCGGCGGGCGCGAGGCAGGCGAGGGCGGCCAGCGCCCCGGCGAGAACGATCTGCGTCAAAGAAGCGAGTCGATGGTCCACTGTCCGTCATGCCCGCCCACAGGGAAAAACGTGACGCAACCGTTGCAAGATCGTCGGGCAAGATCAATCCCTCAGGGTTGGTGTCGAACTACGTAGCGTGGTGGCCTGCTCCCTTTCCCCGCGTGCGGGGAGAGGGCCGGGGTGGGGGGCGGTTTCGCGAGTCTGAGCTTCCGAGCATTTCTCGCTGGCGCTCAAACTCGCAACGAAGCCCCCTCACCCGGATCGCTGGCGCGATCCGACCTCTCCCCGCACGCGGGGCGAGGTATAACCGTGCCATCTGGTCCCCCGTCGCAAGACCGCATAAGCTTCGCGCGGGCAGCGGGCATTCCCTGCCGAACAAAAAACGGAGACGGCCATGGGAGGATGCGGCAAGGCGGCAGTGGCATGCGTTCTGGGTGTGCTCGCACCGGCATTCCAGGGAGCATTGCCGCAGGGGGCCGCGGCGGCGGCCGAGCTCGTCATCATCTCCAACCAGGGCGCGACGCCGGGCGTGCGCGAACTCGCTGCCGCCTTCGGGCAAAAGACCGGGCACAAGGTGACCGTGATTCAGGAGGACGGCGCGGCGCTTGAGCGCCGGCTCGCCGCCGGCGGCCAGGCCGATCTCTTCGCTGTCAATCCCGGCGGGCTCGAGGCTCTCGCCAAGAAGGGCCTCGTGGTGCCGGGCACCGCGACCCCGTTCGTGCTCGCCGGCCTCGGCCTCTCCGTCCGCGCCGGCGTTCCGAAGCCCGACATCAGCACGGTCGAGGCCTACAAGGCGGCGCTGCTGGCGGCGAAGTCGATCGGCTATTCGCGCGGCTGCAGCGGCACCCATGCCGCGCAGGGCATCGAGAAGCTCGGCCTCGCCGAGACGCTCAAGCCGAAGACGGTCTACACCACCAACGGCCCCGTGGTGGAAGCTCTGGCCAAAGGCGACTTCGACGTCGGCATTCAGCAGACCAACATCATGGTGGGTGCGCCGGGGACCGAATATGTCGGCGCGCTGCCCGGCTCCCTCAACGATCCCTGCCCGTCGAGCGTCGCTTTGCTGGCCGCATCCAAGGAGCCGGATGCTGCGCGTGCGATGATCAAATTCATGTCGTCGCCGGAGGCGGCGCCGCTGCTGCGCAAGACGCACGTCGAGCCGGTGACGGCGAAGCCTTGAGTTTGCGCGGCGCTTCAACGGGATTTCGGGAGAATGTCATGGTGAAATGGGGTGCGCTCGCGATCGGCTTTACGCTCTCCGTCCTGTGCCACGGTGCGGTGCAGGCGGCCGAGATCACGGTCGTCGGCGGCATGGGGGTGATCTCGGGCATCCGCGACCTCGCGGCCGGCTTCGAGAAGGCGACCGGCAACAAGGTCAACGCCGTCTTTGCGCCGAACGTGATGGGCTATGTCAATTCCGGGATGCCGGCGGACATCGTCGCGCTCAACCCGCCGGTCATCGACGACATGATCAAGAGCGGAAAGATCGTCGGCCCGCGTGTCGACTTCGCGCGCGCCGGCATCGGGGTCGCGGTCAAGGCCGGCGCGCCGAAGCTCGATCTCGGCTCGGTCGAAGCCTTCAAGCGCGCGATGCTCGATGCGAAATCGATCGGCTACTCGACGGCGGGCAGCGGCCTCATGGTCGCGAAGATCATGCAGGAGCTCGGCCTCACCGAAACGCTCAAGGCGCGCACCAAATTCCTCGACGGCTTCCCGGCGGCCGAGGCAGTCGCCCGCGGCGAGGTCGAGATCGCGCTGCAACAGATCAACGTCATCCTGCCCGTGGCCGGAGCGGAGCTCGGCGGCGTGCTGCCGCCGGAGCTGCAGCGCTATAACGAGTTCGCGGCGGGCGTGCTCGTGACCTCGAAGGAGAAGGCGGTGGCGGCGGACATGGTCAAATTCATGGGCGCTCCGGAAAACGCGGCGCTCGTGCGCAAGAGCGGGATGGAGCCGCCGGCACGATGAGGTCGGCACGATGAGGCCGGCACGATAAGGCCGGCACGAGATGATGATGCATCAACCAATGGAGGGCGTTTTGAAACCATCGATCAAACTGGCGCTCGGCTTTCTCGCCGCGGTCGCCATCTGGGGCGGTGGCCCCGCGCAGTCCGCCGAAATCACGGTACTGCTCAACCAGGCGACCGCGACCGGCGTGCGCGAGCTCGCCGCGGGCTTCGAGAAGGCGACCGGCAACAAGGTCAAGATCGACTATCTGGTCGGGCAGGCGCTCTATCAGAAGATCATGGCCGGGGGGCCCGGGGACCTGGCGTCGCTCGGCTCGAACCAGTTCGACGAGTTCATCAAGGCCGGCAAGATCGACGGCAACAGCGTCGTCGAATACGGCCGGGTCGGCAACGGCGTCGCGATGCGGGCCGGCGAGCCGCTGCCTGACATCCGCACGCCGGAAGCCTTGAAGCGCGCGCTGCTCGAGGCGAAGTCGATCGGCCACACCAAGGTCGGCACCGGGCCGTTCAACACGCAGATGTTCCAGAAGCTCGGCATCTACGATCAGATCAAGGACAAGATCAAAATCGTCGACGGCAAGCTCGTCGCCCAGGCGGTTCTCGACGGCGACGTCGAACTCGGCATCCAGCAGACGAACGTCATCCAGCCGCTGGTCGGCACCGTCTATCTCGGCCCGCTGCCGCCGGAGCTGATGGAATACGGCTCGGTCGGCATCGGCGTCCTGAAGGGCTCGAAGCAGCCGCAGGCCGCGACCGACTTCATCAAGTACATGGCCGATCCGGCCAACGCCGCCCTCCTGAAGAAGGGCTTCATGTATCCGCCGCTGAAGTAAGGGTCGCGTTACAGCGCGGACGCGTCAGTCCCGGGGTGCGCAAAGCGCGAGCCCATCGCGGGCATTTGTGTGCCGTTGCAGATTCCGACGTAGGCACGACGCTGCGTCTTGGCCCACCCTCGCGTCTGTGTCACACCCCGGGCTCCATCCCGGTCTTGCGGATGACCGGCGCGGCCTCCGGTGCCGTGAGGTATCGCAGCAGCGCCCGCCCGGCATCGGCGGCGGTGGCGCCACTATGCACGCCGGCGGAGAACACCGTCACCTCCTGGATATCGGCGGGCAGCGCGCCGAGATAGTCTACGCCCTTCACCGGCAACAACTCGCTCACCTGCTGGAAGCCGACCTCTGCCTCGCCGGCGGCCACCATCTCGCCGATCGGGACGTTGGGTCGCGGCGGCACGATCTTGGCCTTCACCGCGTCATAAATCCCCCAGTCGCGGATCACCTTTTCGATGTGCAAGCCGCTCGGCCCGGCCGAGTAGGCGAAGCTCTTTGCGGCTAGCAGGGCCTTCTTGATGCTTTCCCCCGAGCTGATGTCGATCTTCGGCGCGCCGGCCTTGACCACGACGCCGATGCCGCTGGACGCAACGTTGACGCGGCTGTCGGCGCGCACCTTGCCGAGCTTGATGAGTTCGTCGATCTGGGCCGCGGGAAGCATCACCACATCGGCGGTCTCGCCATCGGCGACGCGCTTCGCGACCGCGCTGACCCCGCCCCAGGTGGTGTTCACCTTGTTTCCAGTCGCCTTCTCGAACTCCGGCACGAGCCGATTGTAGGGTTCGCGCGTGCCGGGGGAGCCGATCACCCGGATTTCGGCGGCGCTCGCGGCGCCGGCCAGCATGGCAAGGCTTACCGCCCCATAAAGCGCCATCGTGGCAATCGTCATCTGGTCCTCCCGTTGCCGGTTGTTGTGCAAGGCGCTTTGGCGCCGTGGCCGCGCAGCATAGGGATCGCCGCAATCGGCTTCAATGCCGATGCGCAAGAGAGGCGTCAGCGCCCTAAAGCCAAGCCCTCGGTGCTGGCGTCAGCGCGGTCCGGCGAGGCGTCGCAGCCTTGCTTGCGCCTCGACCGCGAGCTCTCGTGTCAGCGCCCCTGCCGGCATGGCGGCACCAAGCGCGGCCGCTTGGCCCGACCACATCGACGAGAAATCGCTCGATCCTGCCGTCTCGGCCTTGGCACGCAGGGGGGCCAGCGCGCCGGCAGCGAGGGGAAACGCCGGTGCTTCGCCCATCGGCCCCATCTCCCGCATGATGCGGTTGACGATGCCGCGTGCGGGTCGACCTGTCATCAGGTTGGTGAGTGTGGTTCCGGCGTCGCCGGCCGACTTGAGCGCGGCGCGGTGCATCGGCGAAATCTTCGCCTCCGGGCAATGCAGGAATGCGGTTCCAAGCTGAACACCGGCAGCACCGAGCGCGAAGGCCGCGGCGATGCCGCGTGCGTCGCCGATGCCGCCCGCCGCGATAACCGGAACCTTGACCGCATCGACGACCTGCGGGACGAGCGCGAAAGTCCCGACCTGGGCGGCAAGGTCCTCGGTGAGGAACATGCCCCGGTGGCCGCCCGCCTCATAGCCTTGCGCGATGACGACGTCGGCGCCGTGTTGCTCCAGCCACACCGCCTCCGCGGCGACGGTGGCGGAGCTCATCACGACCGCGCCTGCCGCCTTGACCCGGTTGAGAAGCGAGGCCTCTGGAAGGCCGAAATGGAAGCTGACCACCCGTGGCCTGAGCTCCTCGACGACCTCGCAGAATGCTGCATCGAACGGTGCGCGATTGCTCGACGGCACAGGGGCCGACGGATCGATGCCCAATTCCTCATAGTAGGGCCTCAACTTGTCGCGCCAGCGCGCTTCCCGGGCGTTGTTGGGCACCGGCGCCTCGTGGCAGAAGAAGTTCAAGTTGACCGGCCGGTTGGTCACGGCGCGGATCTTCGCGAATTGGTCGCGCAGCGTCTGCGCGGTGAGCATCGCGCAGGGCACCGAGCCGAGGCCGCCCGCCTCGCTCACTGCCGCCACGAGCTCGTGATCCATCGCGCCCGCCATTGGCGCCAGCACGATCGGATGCTCGGTCCCGATGAGCTTCGTCAAACGTGTGTCGAGCCACATGGACGTCTCCTCCGCAGCGCGTTTCGCATACAGTTGGGGGGTAGACTGTGCGCGGTCAACGTTACAAATCGACGGGTCGCAGTCGAAGCCCTATGATGCCGAAGGCGCCCTTCATGGGCGCATCGGTACGACTGCCGCAACAGGGAGCATCGGCATGGCGGATCTTGCCCAGTGGCTGACCGGCCTGCCGCTCGGCGTGATGATGCGGCGGCTGCACTGGCTGTTTCCGTTGCTGCAGACCCTCCATATCCTTGCCACCGGATTGGTGATGTCCGCGGCGATCATGATCTCGATGCGCTTGTGGCGGGTATCGAAGACGCAGAGCATCACCGCGCGGGCGCACCGTTATCTGCCATGGCTCTGGTTGTCGCTCGTCGTCCTCACGCTGACCGGCGCCGCGCTCATCATCGGCAATCCCCGCAGCCTGCGCGATCCCGCACTGGCGGCAAAGCTATGGCTGATGGTGCCGGCGACCGCCGTCACCATCGTGCTTGCGCTGATGATGCGGGGCGGCGACCGTTTCGAAAAGCGCGCAGGAGGCCACCTCGCGATGAGCGCCACCGCGGCGGCGACGCTGATCCTGTGGCTCGGAGTTACCTTCCTCGGACGCGGCCGGTGGATATTCAATTTTCTATCATGATCTGCAGCGCGCTGACGAGCCGAAGAGACGGATAGGAGGGGGACGTGGACCTGCTGGCGCTGTTGCACGAGCTCGAAACGACCGCGCTGGCGCTGTTCGTCATGCAGTCGCCGTTCGGCTTCTCCGTGCTCGACATGATCCACATCGCGGCGATTTCCGTGGTGTTCGGCATGATCGCCGTGGTCGACCTGCGGCTCCTCGGGCTTGCCTCGCGCGATTGCGCCGTCACCGACATCTGCGGCGAGGCGCTGCCATGGACGTGGACGGCCTTCGCCATCGCCGTAGTGACGGGCGTCGTGATGTTCACCGGGCAGCCGGTGAAGTATTACGGCAACTTCGCGCTGCGGATGAAGCTCGCGCTGATCGTGCTCGCCGGCGTGAACATGCTGGTGTTCCACCTCATCACCTATCGCGGCGTCGCCGCCTGGGACCGCGGCCGGATTCCGTTCGCGGCACGGATGGCCGGCGCGGTCTCGCTCGCCTGCTGGATCGCGGTCGTCGCCTTCGGCCGCTGGACCGCGTACTACATGTTTTGATTGATCTTGCGCGCGATTGGGTCGTTTCCCTCCCCGGTTTCGGGGAGGGCAGGGTGGGGATCTTTCTCCCTTGCTCGCTTCGCTCGCGGACCCCACCCCGACCCTCCCCGAAGCCGGGGAGGGAGTCCACTCACGCTGCAATTGCCGCATGCTTGCCCGTCGAACGCGCGGTGATACTCTCTCGCACTGCGCCGGACGCAGCGCCGGAATCGAGTGCATGACCGTTGCCGAGCAAACCCCCGTTCCCGCCGTCGTGACGCCGGCCGCGCCGCCGCGCGAGGTCATGTATCGCCACAGCGTCGTCGTGCGGGTCACCCACTGGATCAACGCGCTTTGCCTCGCGTTGCTGCTGATGAGCGGGCTGCGCATCTTCAACTATCACCCGTCGCTCTACTGGGGGAACTACGGCTATCGCGGCGTGCCGTCCTTCATCTCGATCAGCGCGAGCGAGGACTCCGAGACCGACCAGCTGACCGGGATCACGCGCATCGGGCCGTGGCGCTTCGAGACCACGGGCGTTCTCGGCGTCTCCGCCGATGCCGACGGCGATCCTGCAGCAATGGCGTTCCCGAACTGGATCACGCTGCCGGGCGGTCCCGGCCTTGCGCTCGCCCGCGACTGGCATTTCGCGCTCGCCTGGCTGCTGGTGGTGAACGGCGCGGTCTATCTGTTGTTCGGCTTCCTCTCCGGCCACTTCCGCAAAGACATCGCGCCGGGCGCCGCGGAGCTCGGCCCGCGCCACCTGCTGCGCGAGATCTGGGACCACATCCGGCTGCGCCGGGCGCGGGGCGACGCCGCGCGGCGCTATAACGTGCTCCAAAAGCTCGCCTACATCGTCGTGATCTTCGTGCTGCTGCCGCTCATGCTGGCGACCGGCTTGACCATGTCGCCGGCGGTGACCGCGGCAGCACCCGTGCTGTTCGACGTCTTCGGCGGCCGCCAGTCGGCGCGCACCATCCACTTCCTGGTGGCGAATCTTCTCGTGCTGTTCGTGATCGTGCACGTCCTGCAGGTCTTTATCGCCGGCGCTCTTCAACGGCATGCGCTCGATGGTGACCGGACGTCATGTCGTACGCCCGGAGCTCGTGCGCCCGGAGCGCGGCGCATGACCTCGCTCGTGACCCGCCGTCGCCTGATCACCGCCGGCGCTGCGGCCGCCGCCGCGCCCTTGCTTTCCGGCTGCGACCAGATTTCGGACGCCCCGCAGTTTCGCTGGTTTCTCGATCTCGGGCAGGCGGCCTCGCTGCATGTGCAGCGGCTGCTGCTGGCGCGGCAACCCCTCGCGCGTGAATATGCCGCCGCCGACATCTCGCCGGACTTTCCGCCGAACGGCACCGCGATGCCGGCGAGCCCGCTCTATCAGCAGATGATGCTGCGCAATTTCGAGAACTGGCAGCTCGTCGTCGACGGTCTCGTGCGCAACAAGCTCGCGCTCTCCCTTGCCGACATCCGCGCGATGCCGGCGCGCACCCAGATCACCATGCACAATTGCGACGAGGGCTGGAGCGCCATCGGCCAGTGGACCGGCGTCCAATTGAGCCGCGTGCTCGCGCAGGCCGAGCTTGCGCCCGAGGCGCGCTACGTCGTGTTCTATTGCATCGACGAGCTCGTGCGCACGCCCGACCGCAGCGGCTTCTACTACGAGAGCCTCGACCTGTTCGATGCGCTGCACCCGCAGACGATCCTCGCCTACGGCATGAACGGCCGTGGCCTGCCGGTGCGTCACGGCGCGCCGCTGCGACTGCGCGTGGAGCGGCAAGTCGGCTACAAGCACGCGAAATACATCAACCGCATCGAGGCAGTCGACCGGCTCGACCGCATCGGCAAGGGCAAGGGCGGCTTCTGGGAAGACCGCGGCTATCAGTGGTACGCCGGTCAGTGACGGCGATCATCTTAACGTGAGGGGCGTTCCGCCCCCGGAACCTTGAATCTGCCTTGACAATTCTTCTCCGGCGCGATTTTTTCGCGCGCATGGGGAATGCGATCTCCCCACGAGGCGACATGCCCAAGTATCGCGTCCGGCTTCAAAGCAGGGGCGCATCATGTCGTCTATCAACTCCATCTCCATTGAAAAGCTCGCGCGGCTCGTAGGTACGCCGCACTGTCCTGTCCTGGTCGACGTCCGCACGGACGAAGATTTCAAGGCGGACCCCAGACTGGTTCCCGGCGCGACGCGCCGTCCGCATGGCGACGTCTCGGACTGGGCCGGCGAGTTCGCCGGACGATCGGCCATCGTCGTCTGCCAGAAGGGCGAAAAGCTCAGTGAGGGGGTCGCGGCCTGGCTGCGGCACGGTGGCGTTCCGGCCGATGCCCTGGAAGACGGTTTCGTTGGCTGGAAGAAGGCGGGCTTGCCGCTCGTTCCGACCAAGCGCATGCCGCAGCTCGACCGGCACGGGCGCACGGTCTGGGTCACCCGATCGCGGCCGAAGGTCGACCGCATCGCCTGTCCCTGGCTGGTCCGCCGATTCGTCGATCCGCGCGCGGTGTTCTTGTTCGTGACGCCGGCGGAGGTCGAGGGCGTCGCCGACCGGTTCGGTGCCACGCCGTTCGATATCGAGGGCGTGGAGTGGGGCCATCGCGGCGAGCTCTGCACCTTCGACGTCATGATCGAGGCGTTCGGGCTGGCGACCGAGCCGCTGCTGCGTCTCGCGACCATCGTCAGGGGCGCCGATACGTCGCGCCTCGATCTTGCGCCGCAGGCCGCCGGGCTGCTGGCGGCGTCGCTCGGCCTGTCGCGGATGTATTCCGACGATCTCGCCCAGCTCGAAGCGGGGCTCCTGCTCTATGACGCCTTCTACCGATGGTGCCGCGACGCGACGCAGGAGACCCACAACTGGCACAGCAAGAAGCCGGCCGCATGACGACCGAAGCTCTCGCTGTGACGCAACCGCACCCGCGCGCCATGCCGACGATGCGCGAGGCGCTTCGCGTCTGGCTGCGCGTCGCGGCGTTGAGCTTCGGCGGTCCCGCCGGCCAGATCGCGGTGATGCACCGCATCCTGGTGGAGGAGAAGAAGTGGATATCGGAGGCGCGGTTTCTCCACGCGCTCAACTACTGCATGCTGCTGCCCGGCCCGGAAGCCCAGCAGCTTGCAACCTATATCGGCTGGCTGATGCACCGCACGGCGGGCGGCATCATGGCGGGCGGCCTGTTCGTGCTGCCCGGCATCATCGCCATCATGGCGCTGAGCTATCTCTATGCGGCCTACGGCGAGCTGCCGCTCGTCACCTCGTTCTTCTTCGGGTTGAAGGCTGCGGTCCTCGCCATCGTGATCGAAGCCATCGTCCGCATCGGCAAGCGTGCGCTGAACAACGATGTTCTGCGCGCGCTCGCGGGAATCGCATTTGTCGGCATCTACTTCTTCGACGTGCCGTTTCCGCTCATCGTGCTGAGCGCGGGGGCGGTGGGATTTTTCGGTGCTCGGGCCGGCTGGGCGGCGTTCAAGGCACGCAGCCCACACGGTGGCGGTGAAGCGGCCGGCGGCGCAGACGAGAGTCTGCTCGGCGACACAGTCCCGGCGCACGCCCGGCCGGACGCGCGCCGTGCGATTTCGATCGCTGTGATCTGGACCGCGCTTTGGCTCGGGCCGGTCATCGTCATCGTCGCGATGCTGGGGACCACCGACGTCTTCAGCAAGATCGCGACGTTCTTCAGCAGGATGGCGGTCGTCACCTTCGGCGGCGCCTATGCGGTTCTCGCCTATGTCGCCCAGCAGGCGGTCGAGCAATACGGCTGGCTGACCGCAGGCGAGATGCTCGACGGCCTCGGCATGGCTGAGACGACGCCGGGCCCGCTGATCATGGTGCTGCAGTTCGTCGGCTTCATGGCAGCGTTCCGCGACCCCGGGACGCTCCCGCCGATGCTCGCCGCCGTGTTCGGCGGCCTTCTCGCGACCTGGGTCACCTTTACGCCGTGCTTCCTGTGGATTTTCGTCGGCGCGCCCTACATCGAGTCGCTGCGCGGCAACCGCGCGCTTTCCGGTGCGCTGTCGACGATCACCGCGGCGATCGTCGGGGTCATCCTCAATCTCGCGATCTGGTTCGCGGTGCACACGATCTTCCGCGAGGTGACGAAGGTCGCGCGTTTCGGCCTGTCCTTCGACTCGCCGGTAATCGGAAGTGTCGATCCCTGGGCGTTGGTGCTCTCCATCATTGCCGTCGCCGCGATGTTTCGCTTCAAGATCGGAATGCCGGCGACGCTCGCGCTGTGCGCCGCGCTCGGCATCGCGCTTCACCTCGCAGGATTGAAACCATGACCGGCCCGTCCCAGGAGCCGGCCGAAACCCGGGCGCGTCGCCCGCAGCAACAGGAGGAGTAGATGAACGAGTTCCTTCAATCGGCCGGCGCCGCCCGCCGCTGTACGACGCGCTCGATGGTGAGGCGCGTTGCCGCGACTGCAGCGGCATGCGCAGCCATCCTGTCGACGGCGCCCGCCCACGCCCAGGGGATAGACTGGGCCAAGGTCGACGGCGTATTCGGCAGGTCTGCCGCCGTCGCCGGTGAGATCCACCGCTACGGCTTTCCGCGCACCGATCTGGCGGTGACGCTCGACGGTGTCACCATACGGCCGGCCTTTGCGCTCGGCGGCTGGATCGCATTCGAGCCGATGGGGAACATGGCGATGGCCATGGGCGACCTCGTGCTGTTGCAGAGCGAGGTCAACCCGGTGATGGCGAAGCTCATCGAGGGCGGCCTCGAGGTCACCGCCGTGCATAATCATCTTCTGCGCGCCGAGCCGCTGCCGTTCTACATGCATGTCGGCGGACACGGCGATCCGGCGAAGATGGCGCAGACGATCCGCGACGCCCTCGCCGTGAGCAAGACGCCGCTCACGCTTCCGCCGCCGACACCGTCAGCGGCGCCGCTTGCCATCGATCTCGACACGGCGCAGCTCGACCAGATCATCGGTGCCAAGGGTGCGGCCAACGGTGGCGTCTACCAGTTCAACGTGCCGCGCCGCGATCCCGTCACCGAGGGCGGAATGATGGTGGGCATGCCCGCCATGGGTGGCGCGACGGGGATCAACTTCCAGCCGACCGGCGGCGGCAAGGCCGCCATCACCGGCGATTTCGTGATGATCGGCTCCGAGGTCAACGATGTGGTGCGGACGCTGAAGTCGAACGGCATCGACGTGACGGCGATCCACAGCCACATGCTCACCGAGCAGCCGCGGATCATCTTCATGCATTTCTGGGCGAACGATGACGCGATTAAGCTCGCGAAGGCATTGCGCGCGGCCCTCGACAAGACGGCGAGCGCCAAAAGCTGAGGTTCCGGCGCGCAGAAAACGTCCGCCGCGCCTCGCTTTGGCGAGCATGGAGCAAAGCGTCCCCCCGAACCTTTGTGGCGGGGGACGCCGTCTTTTGCCGTCTGTGCTGATCAACCCTGACGGTCGACGGGAGCACAAACGAGAACGGACCCGGCTGGCGATTACCGCCCCGTTTGGCCCGCCTATCCTCCCGAAACTGCGGCCAAAGCGCCGCCGGCCGGTACCCCCCTTCCCATCGGCGCCCGCATGGTGGAATGTCTGCGCCAACAGAGGCCCGTTCCGAGGGAGTGAAACATGAAAAGGCTGAGTTCGGTCCTGGTTGCTTTGGCGGCCGCGGGCTTCGTGCCCGTCTGCGGTGCACAGGCGCAGACCATCGCGCTCTTCACCAAGAACAACACGAATCCCTTCTCCCAGGCGATTCGCGTCGGCAGCAATGCGGCGGCGGTGGCGCTCGGGGTGAAGGTGGTGCATTACGTGCCGACCACCCCCGACAACGTCGCGGAACAGGCGAAGCTCGTCGAGGATGCGATCCGCAACACTCCCGACGCCATCGTGTTCGATCCCGTCGAGAACGAAAAGCTGGTGTCCGCGATCGAGAAGATCAACGCCGCCAATATCCCGGTGGTCGAGGTGACCGACCGCAGCGCCGGCGGCAAATTCGTGTCCCGGGTGCTGCCCGACGACTACCAGATCGCGCTCGCGGTTGCGCGCCGCCTGATCAAGGAGATGGGCGGCAAGGGCGGCGTCGTGATTCTCGAGGGGATCGCCGGCAACGTGTCGAACACCGAACGCCTGCGCGGCTTCAACGACGCCGTCAAGGAAGCCGCCGGGGTGAAGCTCCTCGCGTCGAAGACCGGCAACTACCAGCGCAAGCCCGCCCAGGACGTGATGGAGGGCTGGATCAAGACCTATCCCCAGATCGACGGCGTCCTCGCCGCAAACGATTCCATGGCGGCCGCGGTCGCCGACACGCTGGAGAAGCGCGGACGCAAGGCGCTCATCGTCGGCATCAATGCCAGCAAGGAAGCGATCGAATTGATCAAGGCCGGCAGGATGCTCGCGAGCGGCGAGTACAACGGCTTCGTGCTGGGTTGCCTGAGCACCGAGATCGCGGTGCGCAACCTCAAGAAGCAGACGGTGCCGCAGGAACTGGTGCTCAAGCCGGCAGTCTACGACAAGGCGAACTTCGAGAAGTACGAGCAGCGGGTCGAGATGAAGAAGTGCCCGACACTCGAAGAGGTGGCCGCGGAGTAGCGGCGGGAGCCGGATTCTCGCACTTCCTGGTTTTTGCCAATGTCGCTGTCGCCGAGAAATTCGGCGACAGTTTTCGTTCGCTTACCCGCGACCTGTCGGCGGACCGTCTGGTGTGCAAGCGCGGGCTGACTTTGGTCGATACCTCCAACCCGGGCGCGAGCGCATGGTATTCGGCCTTCACCTCCGGATTGGCCAATAGCCGGGCCTTGAGCTCCCCGAAGGGGATTGTCATCTGATGTCCTTTTGCACGCCGCGCTGCGAGATCAATTTCAGCGCAGCCTCCTCTCGTCAAGATTAGGCGAGTTCGATCAAGCCCAAGAAGACGCGCCATCGGGTGAAAATCGCTGTCGTTGTGCAGCAGTGGAACGCTGTTCTCGATACACCAGGTGCCGATCAGAAGGTCGACTGTTTTGCGGACGGTAATCCCACGCCTGCGCAATGAACGGAAATTGCGAGCGGCCGCGACGGCGATGGCATCGCCGGCCATCGGTACAATCTCGAATCGACGCAACAGGGCTTCGACTTCAAGTGCCGCACGCTCACTGTCGAGCCCCTGCAGGACCTCGCAAAGCATGAGGTCTCCAACGATAAGCTCGTTTGTGCCGAGCAGTTCGCGTACGCGCCGAACATGGGGCGCATTGCGCCCATTGAGAAAGTCGATCCAGACGCTGCTGTCGACGACGATCAACCGGCACCGCGGCCTTTCCGGCTACGAGCGAGGTTGCCCCGCCACGGGTATTTGCCGAAAGCCGCGTCGACGTCCCGTTGCCGGCGCAATTTGATCATGAGCCGGAGGGCCTGTTCGACCGTCTGCTTCTTGGTCGCTTGGCCGGAGACCTTTTGGGCTTCCGCCATCAACGCGTCGTCGATTTCGATGTTGGTGCGCACTGTCAGCCCCGTCGCGATGTGTACTTGCGCATTATACGATACACATCGTACGTCCGCAATGCGATCAGGTTGCCCCACCCTTGACCTCGCCGCCCGGCAATCCCATGAATGCGCCCGTTCCGGCGCCGGACCATCGTCCCGGAGCCCGTGAAGGAGTCCCCATGGCCGGTAAGAACATGCTCGACGGCGCCCAGGTGATCGTCGATTACCTGATCCGCGAGAAGGTGCCCTATGCGTTCGGCCTGTGCGGCCACGGCAACATCCAGTTCATCGACGCGCTCTACGGCCGCTCGAACGAGATCAAGACCATCTCCGTCCATCACGAGACCGTCGCCGGCTTCATGGCCGATGTCTATTACCGCGTGTCCGGCCAGCCGACCGCGACCTTCACCTCGTGCGGCCCGGGCTCGGCCAACATGCCGATCGCGCTCGGCAACTCCTACCTCGAACTCGGTGCCCTTTCTCGCGGTGACCGGGAACGTGCCGACGAGCCAGTTCAACCGCGGCGCTTTCCAGGAACTCTACCGCCACTATCAGGCCGACTTCCCCTCGACCGTGCGCGCCTACTGCAAGCGCGTGTTCCAGCCGACCCGCGGCGAGATGGTGCCGCTCGCGGTCCGCCAGGCCTGGAAGACCATGGTGACCGGGCGCCCCGGCCCGGTGGTGCTCGACGTCCCCTTCGACGTGTTCCGCGAAGCCGCCGCCGAGGAGACGCCCGATCCGAAGGAGTGGACCGCCAACATCTCGTGCCGCTGCGGCGCCGACCCCGAAGGCGTCAAGAAAGCGGTCGACCTGTTGCTGTCTGCAGAACGCCCGGTGATCCTGATCGGGCAGGGCGTCAAATACGGGGGCGCTGCCGCGGATCTTCTCGCGCTTGCAGAGAAGCTCTCGATTCCGGTCGCATCGTCGGCGAGCGGCATCGGCGGGATCGACGCCTCGCATCCGCTGGCGCTCGGCCTCGTCGCCCGCAACGGCGCCTATCACGCGAACCACGCGACTCGCCAGGCCGACGTGCTGCTCGCGCTCGGCGTGCGGTTCGACGATCGCACCTCGAGCTCATGGCTGCCCGGCTACTCGTTCACGATCCCGCCGACCAAGCTGATCCATGTCGACATCGATCCCGACGAGATCGGCCGCAACTATCCCGTCGCGCTCGGCTTGATGGCCGACGTGCGCACCTTCCTGCGTCAGGTGCTCGGCGCGCTCGATGGCCGCAAGGACGTCGATGCGCGCGCCGCCGCGCGGAAGAAGTGGCTCGACGCCATCGCCGGCTATCGCAGGGAGTGGGACGCGTTCGTCGCGCCGGGCTTCATCGACGATGCTTCGCCGATCAATCCGCAGCGCGCGGCGCACGAAATCGACAAGTCGCTGCCGCCGGATGCCATCCTGGTGAGCGACATCGGCATCCACCACAACTGGCTGATCCAATTCTGCAAGCCGCGGCGCCCGGATTCGCTGATCGGCTCGATGGGGTTCGGCCCGATGGGCTTCGGTGTCGCCGGCGTGCTCGGCGCGAAGCTCGCTGCACCCGACCGTCCATGCGTCTCGGTGTGCGGCGACGGTGCCTTCTTCATGCATGCGAGCGTGCTTGGCACCGCGGTCGAATACAACATCCCCGTGGTCTGGGTGGTGTGGAACAACTACGCCTACGCCTCGATCCGCGGGCTCCAGCGCGGCTACCTCGACGGCCGCGAGCTCGCGACCGATTTCCGCTATCCCGACACCGGACAGCCCTACAATCCGGACTTCGCCGCGATGGCGCGCTCGGCCGGCGTCGAAGGCGTGCGCATCGACCGCGCCGCCGATCTCGGTGACGCCGTGCGCAAGGGCATCGCCACCGGCAAGCCTTACCTGATCGACGCGCAGATATCGGCGGACCGCAATCCCGGCGGCGCCGGCGTGTGGGAATTGCCGGGCCTCGGCCAGAGCCAGCCCGCCTTCGGCAGCCGCTATACGCCGCATTGAGATGCTGCTTTTGCTCGCCCTACGAGGATGTGAGAATTTTTGTCGCGGACCTCATCCTGAGGAGCCGGCGCAGCCGGCGTCTCGAAGGATGGCCACGGGCCGCAGCATGTGGGGCCATCCTTCGAGACGGCGCTTCGCGCCTCCTCAGGATGAGGTCCGCGGGGATTCGCGGGCTCTACGGTATCACTGCTCTCGACGAACAACACCAACCAGGACGGCCGTAGCCGCCGCATGTGGGAGGATCGCATGACCACGCAACCGCAGGAATCGAAAGGCTTCAAGCTGCTCGGGCACGATCGCACGGCCGCCTGGGGCGGCGGCAGCATCGTCGAGGTGCACAAGGGCTATGCCTATGTCGGCGCGGTCGGCGGCGCGAGCTACAACGGACCGGAGGGCTTCACCGCCCATGACGTACGCGACCCGCGCAATCCGAAGAAGGTCTACGAGTTCCGCGCGCCGCCCGGCGTGCATTGCCACAAGGTGCGCATCGTCGGCGACCATCACCTCTACGTCAATTCGGAGCGCCTCGTCGGCGACAAGGGCAAGAACGCTCGCGCCGGGCTCTTCATCTTCGACATCAGCAAGCCCGACCAGCCGCGCGAGGTCGCCTTCTACGACACGCCCGGCAGCGGGCCGCATCGCTTCGGCGTCGACAACAAGCGCAAGCTCGCGTTCCTGCCGAACGACGCGCCGGGCTGGAACAAGCGCGTGATCTGGACGCTCGATGTCAGCGATCCGCTCAAGCCCGAGGTGGTCAGCATCTGGGGCCTGCCGTGGATGAAGACGGAAGGCGACGGCGAGGGCAACGACCCGATGCCGGCGGAGAGCGCGATCACCCTGCACGGGCCACCGATGATCCGCGGCAACCGCATGTATTGCGCGTGGTGGGGCGGCGGCATCTCGATCATCGACTGCACCGATTTGCGCGACATGAAGCTCGTCGGGCACCTGCAATGGTCGCCGCCGTTCCCCGGCTCGACCCACACCTGCTGGCCGATCGGCGACCGGCCCTATCTCGTCGTCACCGACGAGGCGCGGGCCCGGCAGAAATTCTGGGATAGCCAGTTCATGTGGATCGTCGACGCACGGCTCGAGAGCAATCCGCTCCCCGTGGCGACGTTCTTCCCCGATCGCGAGAAATACTTCGAGCGCCCGGGCCGGTTCGGCGCCCACAACATTCTCGAGAACATCACCAGCGACGGCCCGTGGGCGAACATCGTGTTCCTCACCTATTTCAACGCCGGGCTGCGGGCAGTCGATGTCGCTGATCCGCTGCGGCCAAAGGAGATCGGCTGCTTCGTGCCGGAGTTGCCGGACGACCAGCAGGCGATCCAGTCGAACGACATCGGTGCGGACGAGCACGGCCGGCTCTATCTGATCGACCGCGCCGGCGCCGGCATGCACATTCTCGAATACACCGGCTGACACCGATGGATCTGGGTTTAGCCGGGCGCGTCGCCGTCATTACCGGGGCGAGCCGCGGCATCGGCAAAGCGTGCGCTGCCGAGCTCGCCGCGGAGGGCGCCGACGTCGTTCTCGTCAGCAAGGACCGCGGGCGGAATGCCGCGGCCTGCACCGAGATCGCGCGCGTCGCAAAAGGCCGCGTCGTCGGCGCGCCGGCCGACCTGAACGACGACGCCGCGTTGCGCGCGGTGTTCGAGCGCACGATGGCGGATTTCGGCCGGCTCGACATCCTCGTCAACTGCGGCGCAGTAATCGGACGCGGCGATTTCTTTTCGCTCGACGACGCGAAATGGGCGCGGCTGTTCGAGGACAAGCTCGACGGCACCGCGCGCTGCATCCGGCTCGCGGTGCCGCTGATGCGGTCGCGCAAATGGGGCCGCATCGTCAACGTGCTCGGCGGCGCCGCGCGTCAGCCGCAGCCCGCCGCGGTGTCGGTCGGGCTGAACAATGCGGCGATCCTCAACCTCATCAAGGCAATCGCCGGCGATCTCGCCAAGGACGGCATCCTGATCAATGCGGTGATCCCGAGCGTCATCCATTCCGAGCGGCTCGACGAGACGATCCGCGCCGAGGCGGCGCGCAGCGGCAAGACGGAAGCCGAGGCGCGCGCGGCACGGGTCGCGCGCATCCCGCTCGGGCGTATGGGTGAAGGGCGCGAAGTCGGCGCTGTCGTCGCCTTTCTCGCTTCCGAGCGCGCGAGCTTCGTCACCGGCAGCGCCTGGGCCGTCGACGGCGGTGCGGCAGCGGTGATTTGAGTTTCGCGATCGTCTTGTCGGCCGGTGACACGCCATCTACCATGCCTTTCACTCGCATCCGGAGATGACCTCATGGTCGGCGCGGTCGGCCAACATGCTCCCATTTTTTCGGTCGCCTCGTTCCGCACGTGGCTGGCGTCGCGGCCGGACGAGGAGCATTGGGAGCTGATCGGGGGTGTTCCCGTGATCATGACGCCGCCGAATCGTCGCCATCAGCGTATTGCCAGCAATCTCGAAGCGCTGCTGAACGCTGCGCTCAAGCGCCACGATCCCGGCTTTGCCGCGTACCACGACATCGGGGTCAACATAGTCTCGACCGTGCCGTATGATCCCGAGCCGGATGTGGCGGTGATCCGGGAGGACGAGAATCCCGATCCGCGTTACGCCGAGCGCTTTTACCTCGTCGCCGAAGTTCTCTCGGAGAGCGATCGCGGTGTCATAGAGAGCAAACGCGATATGTATCGCGCCCACCCGTCCTGCCTTTGCATTCTGCTGGTGCGGCAGGATCGGGTCGAAGTCACCGTGGATCGCCGCATCGGCAACAATTGGGTTTCGCAGGTGCTCGGGCGATCGGAAAAGCTGGTGGTGCCGGAATTCGGTCTCGCCTGCGCGGTCAAGAACATCCACCGCGACACGCCGCTGGGGTGACGGAGGCGCGACCGCCGAAATAACGACAAGTCATTCCAGCCGGTGCCCAGCACCGCATCCGGAATCCTGCTCATCGGCCTTGAAGTGCAGGATTCCGGGCTCGCGCTGACGCGCGCCTCGGAATGACGAGGCTACCTCATGCCCACAAACGCTCGCCCTTGATATCCTTATAGAGGTCGGTGACGTATTCGCCGTAGCCGTTGAACAGCAGAGTGGGGCGGCGCTCGCTGGTGCCGATCACCTGCTCGGTGGCCTGGCTCCAGCGCGGATGGGCGACCTCGGGATTGACGTTCGCCCAGAAGCCGTACTCGGAGGCCTGCAAAGCTTCCCAGAACGTCTTCGGCCGTTGGTCGGTGAAGGTGAACTTGGTGATCGACTTGATCGACTTGAAACCGTACTTCCACGGCAGGGCGAGCCGGAGCGGCGCGCCCTGCGACTTCGACACCGGCTTGCCGTAGGCCCCGGTCACCAGGAAGGCGAGGTCGTTCTTCGCCTCGGCCATGGTCATTCCTTCGATGTAGGGCCAGGGGTACCAGCTCGCCCGCTGTCCGCTCGCCATGGCGGGATCGAGGAAGGTTTCCATCCGCAGGTATTTTGCCGACGACAGCGGCCGCGCCAGCGCCACGAGCTTCGCGAGCGGGAAGCCGGTCCACGGGATCGCCATGCCCCACGCCTCGACGCAGCGGTGGCGGTAGAGCCGTTCCTCGAGCGGCATCTTGCGAATGAGATCGTCGATGGCGATGTCCTGGGGCTTCTCCACCATGCCATCGATCTTCACTGTCCACGGCCGCAGCTTGAGCGCCTGGGCGGCGCGCGAGATCGATTTCGACGAGCCGAATTCGTAGAAGTTGTTGTAGGTCGTGTTGATCGTCTCCGGCGTCACCGGACGGTCGAGCTTATAGGTCTCGTTGCGCTTCGCCGGATAAAGGTCGGCGGTCGGATCGGGGACCTCGTTCGCGCGCTGGGCGAGCGCGCCGGCGGGCGAGAGGCCGATCGCCGCGGCGCCCGCCGCTGCGAGGAAGGCGCGGCGATCGAAGAACAGGTGCTCGGGGGTCGCCTGATGCTCCGGTATCTCCCAGCCGTGGCGGTGCATGATGTGCATGGGGTTCTCCTCCGAGAATCCAATTCTTCAGCTCTTTCATCAAAGAGCTACGTGCGATTGTGCTCACCGGCAAGTCACACTTCCGGCAACGCTACCGATCCTATAGTAACACCACCGGCAGCGGCTCCGCCTCCTGAGAAACCCTCCCCAAGGAGCCATTTTTCAAGAGGACGCGTGCATGGCCAGAGGTCCCTGGATCGACCATTTCGGCGACAATTTCCTGTGGTCGAACGCGACCCTGATCATCAAGGGCATGGCGCCTTATGGCGTGGTTGCGCTCGAGGAGATGGACCGCGCTTGCGAGAAGCTGCGCCTGCGCCAGCATGAGCCGCACGCCTGGCAGCAGGAGTGGAGCGCAATCGCCAAGCTCGTCGAACAGCGCGCCGATGCCGCCGCGGCGGAAGGACGCAAGGCGACCGCCGGCGACTATTACCTTCGGGCCGGAAACTATTTCTACAACGCCGAGCGCTTCATCCTCCCCGGCGAGGAGAAGCGCGCCTGGGGGCAGCGCGCCTACCGCTGCTATCACGCCGGGATCCGGCTGCGGTATCCGAACATCGAGTTCGTCGAAGTGCCCTACCAGGGCGTCACCCTGCCGGCGCTGTTCATGAAGGGCGCCGGCATCACCGGCCCGGCACCGACCGTGGTGATCGTCAACGGCATGGACAACGCGAAGGAGATGAGCATCTTCTTCGCCGGCCTCGAATTCGCCCGCCGCGGCTTCAACACGCTCGCCATCGACGGCCCTGGCCAAGGCGAAAGCCTGCGCATGCGTGGCATCCACGCCCGCTACGATTACGAGGTGCCGGGCGCGGCTGCCTACGACTACCTCGCGACGCGCAGCGAGGTCGATCCAAAGCGTGTCGCCATCATGGGCTACAGCTTCGGCGGCTATTATTCGGGCCGCATCGCCGCCCGTGAGCACCGCTATGCCGCCGGCATCTCACTCAGCGCGCTGCACTGGGACCTCGCCGACTGGCAGACGCGGATCAAGGAAAAGAACAAGTCGGCGCCGTCCACGGTCGCCCAGTCGAACTTCCAGTTCCAGTGGGTGGTCAACGCCGCGACGCCCGACGAAGCGATCGAGACGGCGCGCGGCTTCACTTTGAAGGACGTGGCGAAGGACATCGCCTGTCCCTACCTCATCACCCACGGCGGCAACGACCGCGTGGTGCCGGTGGAGAACGCGCCGAAGCTTTTCGAAGCAATCGGCACCAGGGACAAGACGCTCAAGATCTTCTCGACCGAGGAGGGCGGCGCCGAGCACGCCCATGTCGACAACCGCCAGATCGGCATCGATTTCGCCGCGGATTGGCTGGAGGCGGTGCTGAAATAATGCCGTCATTCCGGGGCGGTGCGAAGCACCGAACCGGAATCGGCAAAGACGGAGCTGGATTCCGGGTTCGCGCTGACGCGCGCCCCGGAATGACGGGGAAAGACTACCGCGCCGGCTGAAGGTACTGCTTCTCCAGCATCACGTGGATGCCCTTGTGGTCGTTGACCACCTGGGTGACGCGCAGGTCGGCGGCGAGGCTCGCGAGCATGTAGGCCTCGTGGCGCTTGAGCGTGGTACGGCTCTCGATGAGGTCGAGCATTTGGCGCAGCGCGACGACGACGCAGTCGTCGAGATCAGGGTCGAAGGCCATGGTCATGACATGGGTCGGCGTCTCCGCCATCGGCCAAGTGAGGCTCATGTCGTCGCGTAGCGTAAGGCGGAAGCGGCCGATCAGGCCGGTCTCGATGGCGTTGACGCACACCTCGCCGTCGCCTTGGGCGGCGTGGCCGTCGCCGACCGAGAACAGCGCGTTATCGACGAAGACCGGAAGATAGAGCGTTGTGCCGGCGACGAGCTCCTTGTTGTCCATGTTGCCGCCGAATTGGCGCGGCTGGATGCTCGACACCGTGCCCCAGCTCCGCGGCGGCGCGTTCGCCATCACGCCGAAGAATGGGCGCAGCGGAATTTCGGTGCCCCATGGCAGTCGGCCGACCATGCGGTTGCGCTCCAGCGCCACGTGGATCATGTGCGGCTCGGGGAAATCCAATGGAAGGGCGCCCTTGAGCGGACGGATCGCGGTGTAGCCCCAGTCGTAATGCAGCGCGATGTCCTCGATGTCGACCTGCAGCACCTGCCCGGGCCGCGCTCCCCGTATCGCGACCGGGCCGGTGCACATGTGGCCCGGCAACATGCGCCGCGCTTTGGAATTGTGGATGTCGTGGAGCGCTTGCGGCACGTTGGCGGGTGGCGGCGGCAGCGCCTCCGGCGGGCCGGACACCGTCGAGATCGTCACCACGTCGCCGCTGTCGACCGCGGCCACGGCCGGAAGAGCGGCGTCGAGATACCCCCAGTGCACCGTTCCGGCACCGGCTTCTAATCGCACCGTCATCCGCGCCCCACTCCTCGTCGATCAGATCGTCTTCGGAGCATGATGGAAGAGCCGGGGTTCCGGCACAAGCTTCGGGAATGCAGGCGAGAACGGAGACGAAAAAAGGCCGGGCCAACGGGCCCGGCCCTAAGTATAGGCCGATCGCTGGCGATCAGCCTTCATTTCCAGAGGGAACAACCGGCCGCTGGTTACCAGTACTCACAAAGCACGGCCGGCAAGTCCGACATGGCATCGGGCACGCCGGTGTGCCACCCGAGGGCCCGCATGTCTGCCATGCCGCAAGTTCCGCGGCGAAAGCGCGCGGCTCAATAGTTCCAGCGCTGGGCCTTGCTGACCAGGAAGTCGCGGAATGCTTGCACACGCGCTACTGATTTGAGCTCTTCCGGGTAGACGAAGTAGGCGTCCAGCGCGATGGTTTCCTGCTCCCCGAACAGCTGCACCAGCCCGCCGTCTTCCTCGACGATGTAGTCGGGAAGCATGGCGATGCCGAGGCCCGCCTGGCAGGCGCGCAGAATGCCGATTATGTTGTTGATGACGAGATGCGGCGTGCGCGGGCCCTTGCCGTTGCGCCCAACGTCGACCAGCCAACGGGTGTTCTGCAGGAACGAAGGCACGTTGCCGCCGAGCACCAGCAGATGGTGGTTGTCGAGTTCGTCGTGGGAGCGCGGCGTGCCGAGGCGCTTGAGATACTCGGGCGAAGCGTAGGCATGGAAGTGCACGGAGAACAGCTTGCGCTGAATGAGATCGGGCTGCGTCGGCTGGCGCAGACGGATCGCAACGTCCGCCTCGCGCATCGCGAGATCGAGCTCCTCGTCGGTGGTGATCAGCGTGATGCGAATGTCGGGATAGAGGTCCCCGAACTCGCCGAGCCGCGGTGTCAGCCAGTGCACGCCGATGCCGACCGTCGTCGTGATCTTGAGATCGCCGTTGGGGCGCTCGCGGCTGTCGGTCAGTTTGGCGCGCGCCGATTCGAGCTTCATGAACACGTCGTGGGCGGTTCGGTAGAGCAGCTCGCCCTGTTCGGTAAGGATGAGCCCGCGGGCGTGCCGGTGAAACAGCGACACCGTGAGCTCCTGTTCGAGAGCGCTCACTTGGCGCGACACGGCCGATTGCGAGAGGCCGAGGTGCTCGCCCGCGTGAGTGAAGCTGCCGGCTTCGGCAGCGGCGTGAAATACTTTCAGCTTGTCCCAATCCATGATCAACCGATTCGCGCTCGCGAAACTCCTCTGTCTGCTGCGCGGAACTGCCGCGAGCCCGGAACGGCCCGGTGGTGGCTATCACGGTCCCGCATGCGCGGGACCGGCATTCCGCGCCGCTATTCGGCAGCCGCGCGGTCTACCTCGTGCGCTGCTGCGAGGAAGCGCTCGGCTTCGAGCGCTGCCATGCAGCCCATGCCCGCAGCCGTGACGGCTTGGCGGTACACGTCGTCGGAAACGTCGCCGGCGGCGAACACGCCGAACACCGACGTCGCGGTGGAGAATGGGGCGGTCCTGATGTAGCCGGACGGTTTCATCTCCACCTGACCGGTGAACAGCTCTGTCGCCGGGGTGTGGCCGATGGCGATGAACACGCCGTCGGCAGCGATGGTCGAGAGCGCGCCGGTCTTGACGTTGCGCAGCTTGACGTGCGCGACCTTGCGCGGCTGCTCCGGGCCGCCGATCTCGGCGACCGCGTGATCCCAGATCACCTCGATCTTCGGGTTCTTGAACAGCCGGTCCTGCAGAATGCGCTCGGCGCGGAAGGCGTCGCGGCGGTGAACCACCGTTACCTTGTCGGCGAAGTTGGTGAGAAACAGCGCCTCCTCGACCGCGGTGTTACCGCCACCGATCACGACGACATTCTTGCCCTTGTAGAAGAAGCCGTCGCAGGTGGCACAGGCCGAAACGCCGTGGCCGCGGAATGCCTGCTCGGACGGAAGCCCGAGCCAACGCGCCTGGGCGCCGGTAGCGATGATCAACGTGTCGGCGACATAGCCATCGCCGGAATCGCAGGTGATGCGGAACGGCCGCTGCGAGAGATCGACCGCGTTGACGTGATCGTAGACGAGTTTCGTGCCGACGTGAGCCGCCTGCTTCTCCATCTGTTCCATCAGCCAGGGGCCCTGGATGACGTCGGCGAAGCCCGGATAGTTCTCCACGTCGGTGGTGACGGTGAGCTGTCCGCCGGGCTGGATGCCCTGGATCAGCACCGGTTCCAGCATCGCGCGCGCGGCGTAGATGGCGGCCGTATAACCCGCCGGGCCAGATCCGATAATGACGACCTTGGCGTGGCTCGTCCTCGACATTCGCAGCATCTCCTACGCGGACCCCGAAGGGTCCCCGACGCCTGACTGGTGCGATGCACCTCAGCCGTTATGTAAGGCTTTGCCAAAGCCATGCAAGAAACGCAACCCTGAAATCGTAATTGTCGACGGGCTTCTGAGGCAGGTAACGCGCCCGTGAACAATGCCGCGCAATAAACTTTCAAAATTGTGCCTCATGGCGCGCTATAATTCAGCGGGGCTGCCGCTCCAAGCAGCAGTGCGGCGCTTTTTGAACCAGGACCGCCAGCGCGGCTTGTCCCTGCCGCTCATCGGAGATGCGACCGTGCGACGCCTCGATGCCATCGACCTCCATATCCTGCGCGAGCTTCAGGAGGACGGCCGCATGACCAATGTCGAATTGGCGCGGCGGGTCGGCATCTCGGCGCCGCCCTGCCTGCGCCGTGTGCGCGCCCTCGAGGAGGCTGGCTACATTCGCGGCTATCGCGCGCTTCTCAACGAGAAGGAGCTGGGCTGCGAGGTGATCGCGTTCGCTATGGTACATCTGGCGAGCCAGGCCGAGGCCGACCTTCAGGCCTTCGAGGCTTTCGTGCGCAGCCAGCCGCTGGTTCGGGAATGCTGGATGCTGTCGGGCGAGATCGACTTCATCCTCAAATGCGTCGCGCCCAACCTGCCCAAGTTTCAGGCCTTCGTGACCGACCTCACGGCGGTCCCGCATGTGCTCAACGTCAAGACGACGCTGACATTGCGCAACTCCAAGGACGCGCCGATCGTGCCGATGGAGCTTCTGCGCATGCCGGTGATGTGACGGCCGGCCGCTACTTCGACGGGCCCGGCGGGACGGGCGCTGCAGGTGGCGGGGAAGACGTGTCGTCGGACACGCCGGATTCGGCGGAACGCTTGCCCTTGGTGCCGGCGGCGACATTGGGCGGCGGAGCAGGCGGCGGCGCCACCGCGGCTTTCGAGCTCGCTTCGACGTCGAAGCTCCATGGCGGATCGCCCGCCTGATGACGCGCCCACATCGTCTTGTAGGCCTCTTCGAGATCGCGGCGCAGGCGATCGCTGTCGAACAGCGGCGACCTCAGTCGTTTTTCGGCGAGGCGCTTCTTGAGGCCCGTGAGCATGTCCGGCCGCTGTGCCAGAAGCCGCGCGAGCGCGGTGTATTCGGTCAAGTGCGAGGCGACGAGCAGGTCGAGGTTGAGACTGTGCAGGAGGCTCACGGCGACCCGTGACGCGAAGGTCTTGCCGCGGCAGGTGACCACCGGCACCTCTTCCCACAGCGCGTCGCTCGCCGCCGCCCGGGTCCCGCAGGGGAGCGTGTCGAGGAACACATTGGCGAGGCGCAAGCGTGCCAAGTGCTCGGCATGGCCGACGCGCGGCGCAAAGATCAATCGGCTGGGGTCGACGCCGCGGGCCTGCGCATGCTCGCGCAGATTGGACTTCGTGGTGTCGCCGACCTCCGACAACCAGAGCACGCTGCCTTCCACCTCGGTCAGCACCGCCATCCAGGCGTCGAAGACCGGCTCGGAGATGGTGCCGCCGTTGAAGCTCGCATACACAAAGCCGGTCTCCGGAAGGCCGACCGCCGCGCGGCTCGGCGTCGCCTCGGCGATCATCCCTGCGTCGCTCGCGAGGTAGCACCCCGGCAGCCGTACGATCTTTTCGCTGTAGAATGCGCCCTCTCCCGGCGGCAACACCAGCGAGTCGGCGATGATGTAGTCGAAGAAATCGGCACCCGTCGTGCCAGGATAGCCGAGATAGTTGACCTGGATCGGGACCGGACGGGAGGCCATGATGCCGGGGCGGCCGCCGCGGCCGTGTCCGGTGAGATCGACCGCGATATCGATCTCGAGCTCGCGCAGCCGCTCGGCGATCTGCCGGTCGCTCAAAGCGTGGACGTCGTGGAATTCATCACAGGCGCGCACCGCCCGCGTCCGTTCGATTGCGTCCTCGTCGGGCCCGAACGAAATGCCGTAGATGTCGAACGTGATCCGATCGTGCTGCTCGAGCAGGCCGGCAACCAGCGAGGCGAGCGCCGGACGATTGAAGTTCGTCGCCAGATAGGCGATGCGCAGCCGGTCATGCTGGCGCGGCGGGACGGCGCGCGACGACGATGGGCCGTCGAACCTTGCGCGCACATAGTGACGGGCGCAGGAGAGCTGCAGCGAGGGGGTGCTCTCGTAATGGAGCAGCGTCAGCGGAGAAATGATCGCGCTGCCGTCGCGGATATGCAGTTCGAGCTGCCGCGTGATCTCGGCCGTCCGCGTCCAGTCGCAGAGTTTCGCCGCGCACAGTGCGAGGCGATCGAGGATTTCGGTGAGCGGCGTGCCCAGCACGAGCGTCTGCTCGTAGCTCGCCAGCGCGCCGGCAAAATCGGCGGTCGCCATCAGCGCCGCGCCGCGCTGCAGATGCGCCGGCGCATTGTCCGGCGCGCGTGCGATCGCGGCGTCGAGATATGTGAGCGCGTCGTCGTATCGCCCCGTCGCATTGAGCGCGATGCCACGGTTGAGGAGCGTAGGGAGATCGGCGGGGGCGCGTGCGAGCCCGCGGTCGTAGCTGTCCAGCGCCTCGGCGTGGCGTCCGAGCGCGACCAGCGCGTGACCCCGGTTGTAATGGGCGCCGGCATCGTCCGGCGCGATGGCGAGCGCGCGGTCGTGGCAGATCAGCGCTTCGGCGAGACGGCCGAGCCCTTGGAGCGCGACGCCGTGGCTGTCAAGCGCGGCAGCATCGCCGGGGCGCAGCGAGACGGCGCGGGCAAGACACTGCTCCGCCTCTTCGAAGCGCTCGAGCGCGCCGAGGGCGAGGCCGCGTTGCGCCAGGGCCGCGCCGTTGTCGGGGGCGCTCGCCAGCACGAGGTCGAGCTCGCCGAGCGCTTCGCGATGGCGTCCGAGCTGATTGAGGAGAATGCCGCGGTCGAAACGAATCTCGACGTCGTCGGGCCGGAGACTGACGGCGCGGGCGTAGCTCATCAGCGCCGCCTCGGGCTCCTGATTCGCCACCAGCACGCGGGCGTAGCCGCGGTGAGTCTCGAAGTTGTCCGGTTGAATCGCAATCAGGTGCTCGTAGCTTGTCACTGCCTCGTCGTAGCGGCCGAGCGCGGCGAGGAGGGCGGCGCGGTTGAAGCGGGCCTCGGTATAGTCCGGGCTGATTGCGATGGCCCGATCGAAACTCATGATCGCGGCAGCAGGGCGATCGAGGGCGCGCAATGCGGTGCCACGGTTGTTGTGTGCCTCGGGAATGCGGTTATCGACCGCGATCGCGCGGTCGTAAATATCCAGCGCCTCGGCATTGCGGTCGAGGTCCTGGAGGACGATGCCGAGATTGCACAGCGCATCCACCGAGTGCGGATTGACCGCAATAGCCGACGTTATCAGCGTACGGGCTTCGTCGTGATCGCCCTGCTGGTGGTGCAGCACGCCGAGGAGATGCAGCGCGTCGAAATGGTCCGGATTTTCGGCGAGGATCTTCGAATAGATCGCCCGCGCCGATTCCAGATTGCCCGCTTGGTGGAGTTCAACCGCCTGGGCAAGCATCGGAGCGAGGTCGACAGATTCGCTGATCCCGCGCATTGGGTAATAATAATTCAATCGCTTGCCGACACAAACAGCGCCGGCTCGGAGAACGCCACGACGTGCTTTCCCCGCGACAAGCCGAGCGGCCGGTGCGAGGGAAGCTGATCTAGATTTCGGAGAAGATGCAATACACGCGAATCACCGAAAGGTGAAAACCTCGTTCGCCGGGACCCGCCCGTTTCGTCGCTGCGCGACCTTGCGGCCGCAACCAACGCCCGCGGACGCGGCCGGCGAAAGCTCTCAGCGCCACTCGACCTTGACGACCTCGTAGGCCTTGGCGCCGCCCGGGGTGACGACCTCGACATTGGCGCCCTTCTTCTTGCCGACGAGCGCGCGGGCGAGCGGCGAGGTGATGGAAATGCGCCCTTCCTTGGCGTTAGCCTCGGGCTCGCCGACGATCTGCCAGACCGCCTTCTTGTCGGTGTCCTCGTCGATGAGGGTGACGGTGGCGCCGAATTTCACGGTGTCGCCGGAAAGCTTCGAGACGTCGATCACCTCGGCGCGCGCGAGCTTGTCCTCGAGCTCGGCGATGCGGCCCTCGTTGTGCGACTGTTGTTCCTTGGCGGCGTGATACTCCGCATTTTCGGACAAATCGCCGTGCGAGCGTGCATCGGTGATCTGTTGGATGATTCGCGGCCGCTCGACCTGCTGGCGGAACTTCAGCTCCGTCTCCAGGACGGTATATCCCGCCGCAGTCATCGGTATCTTGTCCATCGATCCTCGGTCCTCGATCCTCCGGCAAAAAAATTGCCGACCGCGGCCCGGATCCCGATCCGGAAAACGCGATCTGCGCGACGTCTTTGCCAACCTGGGCGCGGCGGCCCGTTTCCCATCCAGGCTCAGCTCACGAAATAGCTCTGCAGAGCACGGACCTCGAAGTCGCCCCCGAGATAGGCTTTTATGCCTAGCGCCGCCGCAACGGCCCCTGAAAGAGTGGTGTAGTACGGGACTTTATGCAAGAGGGCGGCGCGCCTCAGCGAACGGGAATCGGCGAGGGCCTGGGCACCTTCGGTGGTATTGAAAACGAGTTGCACCTCGCCGTTCTTGATGGCGTCGACGATGTGCGGACGGCCTTCGAGTTGCTTGTTGATCTTGGTCGCGGCGACCCCGTTCTCGCTCAGATAGCGCTGGGTCCCCGAGGTTGCGATCACCTTGAAGCCGAGCTCGGCGAGGAGCTTCACCGCCGGGAGGATGCGCTCCTTGTCGCCGTCGCGCATCGAGACGAACACCGTGCCGGCGCGCGGCAGGCGGGCTCCGCCGCCGATCTGGCTCTTGGCGAAGGCGATCTCGAAGGTGCGGTCGATCCCCATCACTTCGCCGGTCGAACGCATCTCCGGCCCCAGCACGGTATCGACTCCGGGGAAGCGGGCGAACGGGAACACCGCCTCCTTGACGCCGACATGCGCGGGCCGCGGCGGGGTCAGCTTGAAGCTCGCCAGCGGCTCACCCGCCATCACCCGCGCCGCGATCTTGGCGACCGGCAAGCCGATCACCTTGGCGACGAAGGGTACGGTGCGCGAAGCGCGCGGATTGACCTCGAGCACGTAGATGTGGCCGTCCTTGATGGCGTACTGCACGTTCATCAGGCCGACGACGTTGAGCGCCAGTGCCAGCGCCTGGGTTTGTCGCTCGAGCTCGGCAATCGTCTGCTCCGAGAGCGAGTGGGGCGGCAGCGCGCAGGCGGAGTCGCCGGAATGCACGCCGGCCTCCTCGATGTGCTCCATGATGCCGGCGATGAAGGTGTCGCGGCCGTCGGCGATGCAGTCGACATCGACTTCGATGGCGTCGGAGAGGTAGCGGTCGATCAGGAGCGGCCGCTTGTCCGACACCGCAAGCTCGGACGGCCGGTCGAGCGCGGTCGCAAGCCGCGCGACATAGCGGGCGAGCTGTGCGCCGTCGTGGATGATCTCCATGGCGCGGCCGCCCAGCACGTAGGACGGTCGGATCATGATGGGGTAGCCGACCTCCTCGGCGATAGCGCGGGCGCGCTCCGGGCTCGTGGCGATGCCGCTGCGCGGCTGGCGGATCTTCAGGGTGTCGAGGAGCTTCTTGAAGCGGTCGCGGTCCTCGGCGAGGTCGATGGCATCGGGTGAAGTGCCCAGGATCGGGACCTCGGCGTCCTCGAGCGCCTGGGCGAGCTTCAAGGGGGTCTGGCCGCCGAACTGGACGATCACCCCGTGCAACGTGCCGTTGGTGCGCTCGGTCATGATGATCTCGAGCACGTCCTCCTCGGTCAGCGGCTCGAAATACAGGCGATCCGAGGTGTCGTAGTCGGTCGACACCGTTTCCGGATTGCAGTTGATCATGATGGTCTCGTAGCCGGCCTCGTGCAGCGCGAAGCAGGCGTGGCAGCAGCAGTAGTCGAACTCGATGCCCTGCCCGATGCGGTTCGGCCCGCCGCCGAGGATGACGATCTTCTTCTTGTCCGACGGCGCCGCCTCGTCCGCCGGCGCGCCGGCGAAGGGGGCCTCGTAGGTCGAGTACATGTAGGCCGTCGGCGATGCGAACTCGGCGGCGCAAGTGTCGATGCGCTTGAACACTGGGCGGACGCCGAGGCGGTGCCGGCGTTCGGTGACCTCGCCCGCGGCAAGTCCGGTCAGCTTGGCGAGCCGCGCATCGGAGAAGCCCATCGACTTGAGACGCCGCAGGGCGCCCGGCGTGCCGGGCAACCCCTTGACCATGATTTCCGCCTCGGTCTCGACGATGCCGCGGATCTGGCCGAGGAACCACGGATCGATCTTGCAGGCGGCGTTGATCGCCTCGTCCGTCATGCCGAGCCGCATTGCCTGGGCGATCACGAGGATGCGGTCGGGCGTCGGCATGCCGAGCGCAGCGCGGACGGCATTGCGGTCATCGCCTTCGCCGAGCCCCTTGATGGTGAGCTCGTCGAGCCCGGTGAGCCCGGTCTCCAGTGAGCGCAGCGCCTTCTGCAGCGACTCCTGGAAGGTGCGGCCGATCGCCATCGCCTCGCCGACCGACTTCATCGAGGTGGTGAGGATCGGCTCGGCGCCGGGGAACTTTTCGAAGGCAAAGCGCGGGATTTTCGTGACCACGTAGTCGATGGTCGGCTCGAACGAGGCAGGCGTCGCCCCGCCAGTGATGTCGTTTGCGATCTCGTCGAGCGTGTAGCCGACCGCGAGCTTCGCGGCGACCTTGGCGATCGGGAAGCCGGTCGCCTTCGACGCCAGCGCCGAGGAGCGCGACACCCGCGGATTCATCTCGATGACGACGAGGCGGCCGTCCTCGGGATTGACCGCGAACTGCACGTTCGAGCCGCCGGTCTCGACGCCGATCTCGCGCAGCACCGCGATCGAGGCGTCGCGCATGATCTGGAATTCCTTGTCGGTCAGCGTCAGCGCCGGCGCGACGGTAATGGAATCGCCGGTGTGCACACCCATCGGATCGAAATTCTCGATCGAGCAGACGATGATGCAGTTGTCCGCCTTGTCGCGGACGACCTCCATCTCGAATTCCTTCCAGCCGAGCACGCTCTCCTCGATCAGCACCTCGGTGGTAGGGGAGGCATCGAGCCCGCGCTCGACGATCTCCAGGAACTCCTGCTTGTTGAAAGCGATGCCGCCGCCGGTGCCGGCGAGCGTGAAGGACGGCCGGATGATGGCGGGGATGCCGATGTCCTCGACCCCTTCCAGCGCCTCGACGAGGCCCTTGGCGATGTAGCGCCGCTTGCGTTCGGCTTCGCCCGCGGCCCAGGCGCCGTCATAAGCTTCGATCGCATGACGCTCGGCATCCGGGGCGAGGCCCGCAGCCCTGATCTTGTCGATCCCGCCCTGGTAGAGGTCGCGGTCGGCCTTCTTGAGGTCGGACGCGTTGGCAAGCGAGGATTTCGGCGTGGCGAGCCCGATCCGCTGCATCGCCTCGCGGAACAGCTCGCGATCCTCCGCCATGTCGATCGCCTCGGCGGTGGCGCCGATCATGGTGACGCCGAACTTCTCCAGCACGCCCATGCGGCGCAGCGACAGCGCGCAATTGAGCGCGGTCTGCCCGCCCATGGTCGGAAGCAGTGCGTCCGGCCGCTCCTTCTCGATGATCCGGGCGACGATCTCCGGCGTGATCGGCTCGACATAGGTCGCGTCGGCGACCCCGGGATCGGTCATGATGGTCGCCGGATTGGAATTGACCAGCACGATCCGGTAGCCCTCCTCTTTGAGGGCTTTGCAGGCCTGGGTCCCGGAATAGTCGAACTCGCAGGCCTGCCCGATGACGATCGGGCCGGCGCCGATCACGAGGATTGAGGTTATGTCGGTGCGTTTCGCCATGAATCCGGATTAAAGGCCTGATCGGGCACAAAAAAAGGCGTCGTCTCAACCGCCGCCCTTGGGTTTCCCCCGCCCGCTGGCGCCCAAGCGCCGCGGCGGCCGGAGCCTTAACCCATTATTCCAGGGGAGGGAAGAGTGGGGCGCCGCGCCGGACCCGGCCGGCGTACGCCCGCCGGCCTTCATGTGGATATCTCGCGGTCCGATCACAACCGGGCAAGCAACTCGGCCTTCTTCGCGGAGAACTCCTGCTCCGAGAGGACGCCCTTGCGATGCAGGTCGGCGAGCCGCTCGATCTTGGCGAAGATGTCGGTCTCCTCACCGGTCTCGCCCCGCGGCGCCGATGGCGCGGCGGGTGCCGGCGCTGGGCTTGGTGCGGAAGCGGGGACGCTATCCACCGAAACGCCATCCACTGAGATGACGGGCAAGCTCGAGACGCTCACGGTGCCGTGTTGGCTCGTGAAGGTCAGCGAGCTCCCGCCGCCCTGTTGCTGCGAGACGCCGCCGATCTGGTGGTCGAGCGTGTCGTAGACGGTGACATGGCCGTTGAGGTCCACCGCCAGACGGCGCGCCGCGCTGAAATAGGCATAGCGGATCTGGTTCTGCCCACCGCTGCCGTTCGGCGACCCGAGCTCAGCCGGCCACCATTGGCCGGCCCCGCGGCCGGGGGGCTCCGGGACGAACAGGCTCGCTCCACCTTGCGACTGCGTTTGAACGCTCGGTGACGGCACGAACGGTTGCTGGGCAAGGAGCTGCGACAGCTCCGAGCAGAGGCCGTCCACTTTCGCCTTGAGGCCATAATTGAACATGTCGCCGACCATGGTCATGCCACCCTGCATCCACTGGCCGCCGCCGCCGAGCTCCGGGTGGCTGAACTGGGCCATGGTGCCGTGGCCGTTCACCACGGCCTGCAGCAGCGTCATCACCGCATCGGTGCTCACCGCGTAGCGCCGGGCGAGCTCGTCGATCTTCTGACGGCCTTGATCGGTGAGCTGCATGGGAACGGCTCCTCGGACGCAAGCGATAGGAAGCAATTGTACCATCGCGCGTCGAGATCAAAAATGACGGCCGCTGCCTAAATCCTCGGCGCAGCGCTCATCCCGCGGTCGGCCGCGCGAGAAACGTCATGCGCGAGTGGAGATGGCCGAGGTTGCTTTGCGCGAGGGTTGCGGCGAAACCGAGTCGCGCGAGCCGTGCCGTCATGTCCTGCTCGCTGTAGCGGGTGAGGCCGAGCTTGGTGCGCAGCTGCCAGTAATCGGAAAAGACGGTGCGTACGAGGCCCGTGAGCGCCGCGAGGAAGAACCCGTTGCCGGCGCCGAACCGCAGCAGCGCGAAGGCGTCGGAAATCGCCGGGACGTTGGGCGGCACGACATCGCCGATGAGGAACACGCCGTCAGACTTGAGAAGGCGGTGAAACAGCGTCGCGATCCCGTCGAACTCCTCACCGGTGAGGTATTGGGAGACGGAGTGGAACACGACGAGGTCGAGCGAATGCGAGGCCATTGCGGCGACGTGTTCAGGAGAAACCACCGCGATGTTCGGCGTTGTTTTGAAGCGCTCGATCAAGTGTGCGCGCACGCTGGGCGCCGCGTCGGCGAGGGCCAAGTGTGCGCACACCGCTGCGATCCGGTCGGCGTGGAGCGCCTCGCCGCAGCCATAGTCGAGCACCGACGCCGTGGGCGAGGGGACGTAACGCGCGATCTCCCCCGCGAGCTTTGCATAATGCACGTCGCGATGGACGGCATTGACGTAGATCGAGTGGGCGGAATCGTAATAGGCGACCCAGTCCTTCGACTCCGATCTCATTTCGGAACCCGCGTGATCGGTTGCGGCGGGACGAAGATGAACACGAAGCGCCCGAGTTCGCCTGCCGCGCCGCCGTAGAGATTGCGGGTCTGGAAGTTGACGAACTGAGTTCCGACCTTGCCTTCGGCGCGGCGCCGCGCCTCCGCGACGCAGGCCGTGTCCTCGGCGCGACACACCGCGACGAAGCCGTCGCCGTCAAGGCGTCCCTCGCTCACGAACGGGGCGCGCTGTAGATCGAAATCGGGCACCACATCCGGATGGTCCGGGCTCAAGAAGGCGATCGCCGCGGCGAGGTGCGGATCGCCCATGACGATCCGCAACAGCCGGCCGACCGACGTGTGCCAGTTGCGGGTAACCTCGAAGCTCACTTGGCGGAAGTATTCGCGGCCCTCCGGGGTGCCTTGCTTGTGCAGCCGCGACGCCATGGTCGGCGCGAGAAGGAGGGCGACGATCGTGGCTGCGAAAACAAGAACGATGATGCGGATCGCCGCCGCACGGCTCACCCGCGTCGACGCTGGCCGCAACATCAGGACCGGCAGCAGGAACCATCCTGGCGCGCTGCCGTCCGCCGTGAGCACCGTGCCGGCGACGAGCGCAAGGATGGCGCGGATGAGGAGCGGCACCACGAACAGCAGCACCAGCACCCGGCCCTTGGCATCCGCCGGCCACAGGGTTTCTACGAGCGTCGCCCGATCCGGCCGCACCGCAAGTGCCCACAGCAGGACGGGGATGACGATGCCCGCCAATCCGCCACCCAGATAGGCGCCGACGCCGCGCAGCACCTCGCCGAACGGCGCGCCGACATGCTGCGACACGACGGCGGAGAGCGGGGCAAAGTCGTGCTGGTAGAGCCAGTAGAGATGCGGCACGAGCACTAAAATTGCCGCCGCGGTGGTGATCAAGGGCGAGCGCGAGAGGAGATAAGCGCGGCGCTCCGGGTGGATCAGTATCGCCGCCGCGAACCCTGCGAACAGGAATACCGATTGATAGCCCCCGTAGAGCGCAACGCCGGCGGCGATCCCTGCGAACGCCGACCAGCGGATGTCCCGCGTCTCGAACGCGCGCAGGAAGGCGAGCGTCGCGATCGGCCACGCCCACAGCAGCGTGCGATCGGAATCGAAGCGCTGGCCGTAGATACAATAGAACGGCGTCAATATCAGGAACAGCAACACGAGAACGCGCTTGTCGCCGGTGACCTCGCGGCGCGCGACGAGGTCGACCGCGAACAGGGCGAAGCCCGCATTCACCGCGGCGAGCAGATAGAGAGCCCAGTCGATCGGCGGCAGCAGGAGGAACCAGACCGCAGCGATCAGTGGTGCGAGCGGCGCCGTGCCGAAATAGCCCGCTGCCGGATGGAGCGCGCGGACATAGGTGTCGATGAGTTCCGTCGGCGGCCCGACCGAGGCGTTCGAGATGAATGCGAAGCTCGTCAGCGCCGCGATGAACAGGAAAACGAGAACGCGAGTCGTTCGGCCGCTCGTCGCATCGTCGAGCCAGGCGCCGAACATCGCGCCGACCGGTCCGTTTTCCGGCTTCAAATATGTGAGCACATTCATGGAAGTGATCGAGCCCGTTTCGGGCGGTCTTCTATCACGCCCGCCGGCGTTCGCGCATCAGGGCGACGAACCGGTCGAACAGGTAGTGGCTGTCGCGCGGCCCCGGGGAGGCCTCGGGGTGATACTGGACCGAGAACACCGGCCGGTCCTTGACGGCGATGCCGCAGTTCGAGCCGTCGAACAGCGAGACGTGGGTTTCCTCGACGCCAGCCGGCAGGCTCGTCCGGTCGAGCGCAAAACCGTGGTTCATCGAGGTGATCTCGACCTTGCCGGTGGTGAGGTCCTTCACCGGGTGATTCGCGCCATGGTGGCCCTGATGCATCTTTGCGGTAGTGCCGCCGAGCGCGATGCCGAGCATCTGGTGACCGAGGCAGATGCCGAAGGTCGGCAACCCCGCATCGACCAGGCTGCGGATCACCGGCACCGCATAGGTTCCCGTCGCGGCCGGGTCGCCGGGCCCGTTCGACAGGAACACGCCGTCCGGAGCGAGGTCGAGGATGTCCTGAGCGGGCGTCGTCGCCGGCACCACGGTGATGGCGCAGCCGGCATTGGCGAGCAGGCGGAGGATGTTGCGCTTGATGCCGTAGTCGATGGCGACGACGTTGAACGCCGCCCCGGCGGTGCCGTCGCGCCGGCCATAGCCGACGTTCCAATGCCACGGCGTCTCGTCCCAAGCGAAGCGCTGGCCGGCGGTCACCATCGGCACGAGGTCCATGCCTACGAGGCCCGGCCATTCCCGCGCCTCCTTGCGAAGCGCCTCCAGGTCGAAACGGCCGTCCGCCGCGTGCGCAATGACGGCGTTGGGCATGCCGTTGGTGCGGATGAGGCTGGTGAGCGCCCGCGTGTCGACACCGGCGAGCCCGATGATGCCGCGCGCCTTGAGCCACAAATCGAGATGGCGGCTGGCGCGGTAGTTCGAGGGGTTGGTGATGGCGGAATGCAGGATCACGCCGCGGGCGCCGGGCGTCGCGGCGAGGTTCACCGTTTCGATGTCTTCCTCGTTGGTGCCGACATTGCCGATGTGGGGGAACGTGAAGGTGATGATCTGCCCGGCATAGGAGGGATCAGTGAGGATCTCCTGGTAGCCGGTCATCGCGGTGTTGAAGCAGACTTCCCCGACCGCATGCCCGCTCGCACCGAAGCCGGTGCCTTCGAGCACGGTACCGTCGGCCAGCACCAGGACGGCGGTGGCAGCGGGCTCGGCCCAGGCGGAGTCGTCTTGTTTCAGGGTCATGACGGGACTACATAGCCACCGCCCGCGCAGGCGTCAAAGCACGGGCGCGCGAGGGACCCATGCTGCGAGACGACATCAACACTGCGCTCAAGAACGCCATGAAGGCGGGCGACGCGCGGCGCGTTTCGACGCTGCGGCTCGTCAACGCCGCGTTCAAGAATGCCGACATCGAGGCGCGCGGCCAGGGCAAGGGGCCGCTCGGCGAGGACGAGATGCTCGCCCTGCTGCAAAAGATGATCAAGCAGCGCCACGAATCGGTCGAGCTCTACGACAAGGGCGGGCGCCCCGAACTTGCCCAACAGGAGCGTGAGGAAATCGCGATCATCGCGGGCTACCTTCCGAAGCAGATGTCGGAGGATGAGGTCAAGGCGGCGATTTCCGCGGCGATCGCGGAAACCGGCGCCGCCGGCATGAAGGACATGGGCAAGGTCATCGCGGCGCTCAAGGGCAAGTTCGCGGGGAAGATGGATTTCGCCAAGGCGTCCGGCCTCGTCAAAGGCATGCTCACGGGGTGACGGCCGACAAGGGGCCCGGCCGCTGTTGCCGTCAGCCACGCATCTCCTGAATCGCGCAAGCGCAAGACCGGTGGTAATGAGATGCCCGAGATGCGGGCGGCGCGCCCGCATCCGTTTCACGCAGGGGGCCACCAATGGCAACGCCAGTCTCCGCCCATCCCGGTCGCGGACGCATCTACGGCTCGATCACCGAGACGATCGGCGATACGCCGCTGGTGCGGCTCAAGCGGCTGACGCAGATGCAGGGCATCAAGGCGGAGATCCTCGCCAAGCTCGAATTCTTCAATCCGATCTCGAGCGTGAAGGACCGCATCGGGGTGTCGATGATCGACGCCATGGAGGCCGACGGACGCGTCGGGCCCGACACCGTCCTCATCGAGCCGACATCGGGCAACACCGGCATCGGCCTTGCGTTCGTCGCCGCCGCACGCGGATACCGGCTGATCCTGGTCATGCCGGATTCGATGTCGCTCGAGCGCCGCAAAATGCTGGCGCTGCTTGGCGCCGAGCTCGTGCTCACGCCGGCGTCAGGCGGGATGAACGCTGCCGTCGCCAAGGCCGAGGAGTTGGCGCGCGAGATCAACAACGCAGTGATCCCCCAGCAGTTCAAGAACCCCGCCAATCCGGAAATTCATCGTCTCACTACTGCGGAAGAGATCTGGAACGACACGAACGGCGCGATCGATGTTTTCGTCGCCGGCATCGGCACCGGTGGAACCATCACCGGCGTCGGCCAGGTGCTCAAAGAGAAGAAGCCAGAGGTGAAGATCGTCGCGGTCGAACCGGAGGACAGCCCGCTTCTCTCTCAGGGACGCGCCGGCCCGCACAAGATCCAGGGCATCGGCGCCAATTTCGTCCCCGAGATCCTCGACCGCTCGGTGATCGACGAGGTAATGACCGCCAGCAACCAGGTGGCCTTCGAGACGGCGCGCGCGCTCGCGCGTTACGAAGGCATTCCCTGCGGCATCTCGGCGGGCGCTGCCGTCGCTGCGGCGCTGCAACTCGGGGGGCGGCCGGAGATGGCCGGCAAGATGATCGTGGTGGTGATCCCCGATTTCGCCGAGCGCTATCTGTCGACGGCCCTGTTCGACGGGCTGTGAGGCGCGGGGACTGAAGTCAAGTCGTTGCGGGACGGACGCGCTACGCCCGCTTCTGCCGCTTCTTCATTTCGTCGAACCACGGGCACGCGCCGGTCATCACGTCGAAATTTCCCGGCAGCACCTGGACGGGGCGGCGCAGGCCGCGCTCGGCATTGGTGAGCCGCATCGCGCGCGCTTCGGCGCGCTGCGCCGGTGCGAGCCACGCGCGGTCGTGGCCCCAGATGCTGGGACCTTCGTTGCGCTCGGACGCTTGCCAGGTCGCGGGATCGATGTCGCGGGCACCCCAGCCGGACTCGATCATGAAGCCGGACGGGTTCCAGGTGTAATACGACGTGACGTAATCCCCGCAGTGCCGCCCGAGCGTCACCGCGAGCCGGCTCTTCTCCTCGGCTTCGCCGGAGACGAGGTCGTAGCCCTGCCCGACGTCGTCGAGACTGAACAGCTCCAGCATCATGTGATGCACCGCGTTCTTGCCGGTGGCGGCGAAGGCGATGCTGTGGTGCCGGGCATTCACGTGGAGGAAGTAGAGCTGGTACGGCCTCAGGAAATAGTCGCTCAGCCGGAAGCCGAGGATGTCGCGATAGAACGCCATCATCTCATCGATCCGCTCGACGTGGAGAACCACGTGTCCGAGGCCGAGCGCCCCGGTGCGGAACCCGGAAATATTGCGGCCGGGCCTGAACGGATCGGACGCGACTTCGGCGCCGTGGAAGAACTCCAGACGGTTGCCGTTGGGATCGCGCGCCACCAGGAGATCGGCCACATGGCGTTCATCGGCGAGGCTGCGCGCGCCGCGGGCCACCTCGATTCCGTGCGTCTCGAGGTGGGCGCCAAGCCGCGCGAGCGCTGCGGCGTCCTCGACCTCCCAGCCGAAGAAGCCGATGCCCTCGCCGCCGTCGGCGTCGACGATGAGGCGTTGCTTGCGGTCGTCCATGCGAAGGCTCAGTGTCGCGCGGCTGCGGTCGATCGCCTGGAGGCCGAGCAGCCGCGTGCCGTATCCCGACCAATCGTCGATGTCCTTGGCGCGCAAGCCGACGTAACCGAGGGATTGAACCAGCATGCGACACTCTCCTGCGGTGCGTTGTAAGGAACGCATGGGGTGCGATAAATCTAGCAGAATATTCTCGTCGGCCGGCGCGATTGGTATCCTTTCCTAGCCGTTCACGGTCTGGACTCTTATGGGACGCGGCGACTTCTGTCTAAATTGGTGTGATTCGCCGCTCGGCCTGGGGGCCAGCTGCGAACGCCGGGGCGGGGCTAAGGGTGGGACCCCGGCGCCCAGTTTGTTTCCGAGTCATTGTGAGTTTCGGCGGTGCGTTCGTCCCGGCCAGACGGAGCGCGTCGCGTCGGCAATTGCAGGGCCCGCCGTGCGGCGGGACGGGGGTATGGGGCGGCAAATGCCGGGGTTGGTCCGGGCGAGCGGCATCGGGATGCCACCGCGCAAGCGCAGGCATGCGATGACCGTTGCCACATGGGTTCCCCCAATCGCCGCCGCTCTGCTGTGGCCGACCGCAGAGGCCGCCGCGCAGACCGATCCGCTTACCCTCGGGCTTGCGTATCTCGACGCCGTCAAGGCGCTCGACCAGCATGAGGTCGCCGCCCTCGCGCTCTTCATCGGCGTGCTGTTCTTCGCAGTGGTGTGCGCCGTGCTCCTGGTGCGCACTCATGACCGCCTGAACGCACAGCGGGCGCGCGCCGCCACGGCGGTTTCGGCACTCAACGGCGAGATCGACCGGCTCTACGACCTCATGCTCTCCGAGCCGCAGGTGGTGGTGCGCTGGCACCACAACGCCGCTCCGGAGATCATTGGCGATCCCTCGCTGATCGCTATGGGCCTCGCGCCGGACCAGCTGCTGACCTTCGCTGTCTGGCTGCGGCCGGAGCAGGCGCTGCATCTGGAGTCCCATGTCGACCGGTTGCTCGGGCGGGGCGAGAGCTTCACGATATCGCTCACCACAGCCTCCGGCCGCTATCTCACCGCGGAAGGCCGCGCGATCGGCGGCAGCGCCGTGCTCAAGTTGCAGGACGTGAGTGGCGTCAAGCGCGACCTCGCCGATCTTACGCATCGCCACCAGGAGGTCCGCGCCGAGACCGATGCGCTGCGCGGCGTGGTCGAGGCGCTGCCGGCGCCGGTCTGGATTCGCGATTCCGCCGGCCGCATCGTCTTCGTCAATTCGAGCTACGCCCGGGCGGTCGGGGCGCCGGACCCGATCAGCGCCGTCGCTGCCGGCCGCGAATTGCTCGATGCCGCGACCCGCGCCGCCATCGATCGCAGCCGCACCGAGGGCGTCGTCGCGACACGGCGCGCCGCAGTGACCGTCGCCGGCACGCCGTGCAGCTTCGACGTGGTCGATGTCCCGCTCTCCGGCGGGATTGCCGGCATCGGCTGGGACGCGACCGAGGTCGACATGCTGCGCGGCGAGATCACGCGAACCGTCGAGGCCCACCGGCGCACGCTCGATCAGCTCCCGAGCGCGGTCGCGATCTTCGGCGCCGACCACAAGCTCGCCTTCTACAACGCCGCCTATCGCACGCTATGGGACCTCGATGCGCGCTTCCTCGACGAACATCCGACCAACTCCGCCGTGCTCGACCGCCTGCGGGCGTCGCGACGGCTGCCCGAGCAGCAGGACTTCCGGTCGTGGAAGGGGCAATTGCACGCGGCCTACCGCGCCGCGGAGTCCGAGGAGTTCGTGTGGCACCTGCCGGACCTTCGCACGCTGCGCGTCGTCACCACGCCCAACCCCGACGGCGGCGTCACCTATCTCTTCGACGACGTCACCGAGCGGCTCAATCTCGAGCGGCGTTTCGATGCGTTGATCCGGGTCCAGCGCGAAACCCTCGACAATCTGTCCGAAGCCGTCGCGGTGTTCGGCAGCGACGGGCGGGTGCGGCTGTTCAATCCCGAATTCGCCACCATGTGGGGCCTCACGCCCGCAGTGCTCGACCAGCACCCGCATATCGAGGCGGTCATCGCGTCGTGCCGTGCGCTCCATGCCGAGGGGGCGACCTGGCAGACGCTGCGGACCGCCGTCACCGCCCTCGACGACCGCACACCGCGGACGCTGCGCATCATCCGCAGAGACAATTCGGTCGTCGACTGCGGCACCGTGCCCCTTCCGGATGGCGCGACGCTCGTCACCTTCCACGACGTCACTGCCTCGGTGAACGTCGAGCGCGTCCTCACCGAGCACAACGAAGCGCTGATGCAGGCGGATGCCATCAAGATCGATTTCGTTCAGCACGTGTCCTACGAGCTGCGCTCGCCGCTCACCAACATCATCGGCTTCACCCACTTCCTGGGCGATCCCCAGACCGGCTCGCTCAGCGACAAGCAGGAGGAGTATCTCGGCTACATCACCGCCTCGAGCAACGCGCTGCTCGCGATCATCGACAACATCCTCGATCTCGCCTCGATCGGCGCTGGAGCGATGCAACTCGAGCTTGAGCCGGTCGACATCCGCGCCACCATGCATGCCGCCGCCGAAGGCGTGCAGGACCGGCTGGTCAAGAACAACATAAGGCTCGACATCAAGGCGCCGCCCGACATCGGCGCCTTCGTCGCCGACGAGCAGCGCATTCGCCAAATCCTCTTCAACCTGCTCGCGAATGCGGTCGGCTTCTCACCGCCGGGCGAGACCGTGATGCTCACCGCGCTGCGGGCCGCAGAGTCCGTGATCTTCGCGGTCAGCGATCACGGGCCGGGGATTCCGAGCGAAAGGAAGGATAAAGTGTTCGACTGGTTCGAGTCCGAAACCCAGGGTACCCGCCATCGTGGCGCCGGGCTCGGCCTCTCCATCGTGCGCTCCTTCGTCGAGCTGCATGGCGGCAAGGTCCGCATCGAATCCGTTCCGGGGGAGGGGACGACGGTGGTATGCATTTTCCCGGCTGTGGCCGCTGCTTCCCTGAGCGCGGCTGAATAGGTCATGGCGGCTCAGGCATTGAAGCAATCGAACCCATCGGCCCCGGCTCAATTCTCCATCGCGTTGGCGGACGAGGAGGCGACCCGGCGTCTCGCCGTCGACCTCGCGAACCTCATCAAGCCCGGCGATTTCGTCGCGCTGTCGGGTGATCTCGGCGCGGGCAAGACGACGCTGGTGCGCGCGATGATCGCCCATCTTGCCGGCGACGCCGCGATCGAGGTGCCGAGTCCGACTTTCACGTTGGTGCAGACCTACGATCTGCCCAGATTTGCCTTTGTCCATGTCGACCTCTACCGGGTGTCCGCCGCCGACGAGCTCGCCGAGCTCGGCATCGACGATATTCCCGGCTCCGTGGTCGTCATGGAATGGCCGGACCGTGCCGGCGGCGCGCTGCCCGCCGACCGCATCGAGGTCGCGCTCGCCCTCGGCCCCGAGCGCGAGGGCGTCGGGCGTGTCGCCCACATCGCCGGCGCGGGCGCCGCGGCGGCGCGCATCGCCCAGCTCGCTGCGGTGCATCGTTTTATCGAAGAGGAGGGTTACGGATCCGCTGTTCGTCGCCGGATCGCGGGCGACGCCTCGAGCCGCTCCTACGAGCGGCTGGCCATGAACGGCGGCACCGTCATCCTGATGAACTGGCCCGCTCAGCCCGACGGGCCGCCGGTTAAGCGCGGATTGCCCTACAGCGCGATCGCGCACCTTGCGGAAAACGTAAAGCCGTTCGTCGCCATGGCGCTCGCGCTGCGCGCGCGCGGCTTCTCGGCGCCGAAGATCTACGCCGCGGACTACGAGGCCGGCCTCATCGTGCTCGAGGATCTCGGCAACGAGCTCGTCGTCGAAGGCGAGCCGCCGCGGCCGATGATCGAGCGTTACGCCTACGCCACCGATCTCCTGGTCGCGCTTCACGGGCTCGATCTGCCGGGCGTGCTTCCGGCGGCGCCGAAAGTCGACTACACGCTGCCGAGCTACGACCTCGACGCGTTTCTGATCGAGGCCGAGCTCATCCTCGACTGGTATCTGCCCCATCGCAACGCCGGGGCGTCGGCAGAAGCACGTGCGCATTTCCAGACGCTGTGGCGCGATGCCCTGCGTCCGGTGCTGGAAGCGCCCAAGAGCTGGGTGCTGCGCGACTTCCATTCCCCGAACCTGTTGTGGCTCGAGGGGCGGGAAGGGATCGCCAAGGTCGGCCTGCTCGACTTCCAGGACGCAGTCCTCGGGCCTTCGGCCTACGACGTCGCCTCGCTCCTGCAGGATGCCCGCGTCGACGTTCCCGAGGACGTCGAGATCGCGCTGTTTGGCCGCTATGTCGAAGCGCGGCGCCACGCCGATCCCGGTTTCGACGCCAACGCCTTCGCACGGCTCTATGCGACGCTTGCGGCGCAGCGCTCCACCAAGATTCTCGGCATTTTTGCGCGGCTCGACCGTCGCGACCACAAGCCGCAATACCTCCGCCACATGCCCCGGGTATGGAATTATCTGCGTCGCGCGCTGGCGCATCCGGCGCTCCAGGCGCTCGATGCCTGGTACCTGCGCAACGTTCCTCCGCCCAGCTGAGCGGCGAGATGAAGCATACTAAAAAGACGGGAACCTTATCGTCAGGTCATATTTCTGTTGATTTGGCCGCACAGAGTTCGCGGACACGTTCGAGGTTGCGATGACGAGTCCTGTCCGATTCAGTGTCCCGCGCACCGCAATGGTGCTGGCTGCCGGTAACGGCATCCGCATGCGCCCACTTACCGAGCGCATGCCGAAGCCGCTCATCGCGGTCGGTGGAAAGCCGCTCCTCGACAACGTGCTTGACCGCCTGGCCGCGACCGGGGTCGAGACCGCGATCGTCAACGTCCATTATCTCGCCGAGCAGATCGAACGCCATCTCGCGTCGCGGCGGGCGCCGCGGATCGTCATCTCGGACGAACGTGCCGAGCTGCTCGATACGGGCGGCGGCGTCGTCAAGGCGCTGCCGATCCTCGGCGCGGCGCCGTTCTATCATCTGAACTCCGACACCATCTGGATCGACGGGGTGAAGTCCAATCTCGTGCGACTCGCCGAGAGTTTTGATGCCGCCCGGATGGATGCGCTGCTGCTGCTCGCGGCAACGTCGAGCAGCGTCGGCTATGCCGGCCGTGGCGACTTCGGCATGACGCCGGACGGCCGCTTGCAACGCCGCCCCGAGCGCGAGGTTGCGCCGTTCGTCTATGCCGGCGTCGCGGTCCTCTCGCCGGCCTTGTTCGTCGATGCGCCGAGCGGGGCGTTTTCGCTCAACCTCCTGTTCGACCGCGCCATAGAAGCCGGCCGCCTCCACGGACTGCGGATGGAAGGCGTGTGGATGCACGTCGGGACGCCCGACGCGATCGCCGCCGCGGAAGCCGCGATCCTCGAGAGCGCGGCGTGACCATCCGGCCATTCGCCCGGGTGCGGACGCTTCACTGAGGCGGCGGAACGACGACGGGGACGCATTTCTCTATTGGGAAACGGTTGCATCCTACTTGCTCTTCGAGCAATTTCAACGAGCATTGTATAGGCGGAGGGAGAACAGTGATACGCGTCGTTGTTTGCTGGCTCTTCGGTTTCATGCTGGCGTCGTGCGCGAGTACGTTTGAGCCTCCCGGCGGGGACGTAGCGCAAGCGGCGGACGAGGCGGCAATTCCTCCCAATTATCGCGAACTCATCATTCAAAGGATTTTAGCACGTACTGAGGCTCGTACTATACGCAGCGCTCGTATTTCTCAGCCGAAGGTCCTTTGGATCGGGCTGATGGCCGGCGGAAATCGACGGGCGATTTGTGTCGAAGTGATTCGTGAAACCATTTTAACTTCAAGCGCGAGAGATCATTGGGTATTCACCTTCAAGAATGGGCAAATTCTCACAGGGGAATACTCGTATGAGGAGTGCGACAACTACTCGCCATTCAATGAATTGTTGAAAAAGAGATGACGCGGGGCCGATGGACGTCAATTCCATCGGCGCCGTCGTGCACACGTCTCAAAGTACGTCCGAAGGCCCCAGCGCATGCCGCAAGCCTTCGAGATGTCGGCTGTGCCTCGGGAAGAGAGTCCAAATGGGTTCACTTCCTTTCGGTTGAATGCACTGAGACTGCCACAGGCCTCAGCTTGTAGGGTGGGCAAAGGCGCGTAGCGCGTGCCGCGGTGGCACAGATGGGCGCCGCTCTGACGTGGGCACGCTTCGCTTTGCCCACCCTACAATTCTGACCTCATCTGAGGAGCTCGCGAGGCGAGCGTCTCGAAGGATGGCCACAGGTCGCAGAGTGCGGGGCCATCCTTCGAGACGCCTTGCTGCGCAAGGCTCCTCAGGATGAGGTCAGGAAGAAAATTGCATACTCTCACACCGAAGCCCGGCCGAGATAGGCTTCGCGCAGTCGCGCATCCTCGCGCAGCGCGGCGCAGGGGCCGCTGGCGATGATGCGGCCGGTTTGCAGCACGTAGCCGCGACTCGCCGTCTCCAATGCGTAGCGCGCGTTCTGCTCGACGAGGAGAATCCCGACGCCGGCGGCATTGATGGCGCGGATGGTCTGGAAGATGTCGCGGACCATCATCGGCGCCAAGCCCAGCGATGGCTCGTCGAGGCACAACAACTGCGGCTCCGACATCATGGCGCGGCCGAGCACCAGCATCTGTTGTTCGCCGCCCGACAGCGTGCCGGCATTCTGCGCTGCGCGCTCGGAGAGCCGCGGAAACATGACGAATACTTTCTCGATCAACGATCGCACCTTGACCGCGTCGTGGCGGTGCTTGAATCCGCCGAGCTCGAGGTTCTCGCGCACGGTGAGGAACGGAAACACGTGCCGGCCCTCCGGCACGAGCGCGATGCCGAGATTGGTCCGCGCCCACGCCGGAAGCCGCGTGAGGTCGCTGCCGCGGAAACGGATCGAACCGCTGCGCGGAATGAGCGCGCCGGCGACGGCCCGCAGGGTCGTCGACTTTCCGGCGCCGTTGGCGCCGATCAGCGCGACGATCTCGCCCTCGGCGACCTCGAAGGAGAGGTCGCGGCACACCACCGCTTCGCCATAGGCGAGCTCCAGCCGTTCCGCGGCGACGAGCGTGGTCATGCCGTCGCTCCGCCGAGATAGGCGTCGATCACGCCGGCATGGGTCTGGACCTCGGCCGCGGTCCCCTCGAACAGGTATTGCCCGTAGTCGATCACCAGGATGCGGTCGGCGAGGTGCATCACGAGATCCATGTTGTGCTCGACGATCAACAACGTGAGGCCGTTGTCGCGCAGCGCCGACGTGCGTTCGAGCAGCATGTCGACTTCCGATGCGTTGAGGCCCGCGGCGGGCTCGTCGACAAGAAGAAGCCGCGGTTTTGTCGCGAGCGCGCGCGCAATTTCGAGCATGCGCTGCTCGCCATAGGACAGCGAGCCCGCGATCAAATCCGCGCGCTTCGCGAGGCCCATGAAGGTGAGGAGGCGCATCGCCTCATCTCGGCAGCGGTCGCGGTCCCGCCGGAACGCCGCGCCGTGCAGGAGATACTGCCAGGCCGGAATATCGTGACGCAGATGAAACCCGGCAACGACGTTTTCGAGCACCGAGAGATGCCGGAACAGCCGGATTTTTTGGAACGTGCGGGCGATCCCGTGACGGACGCGCCGGTGGGCGGAGAGATGCGTGAGATCGGCGCCGTCGAAGCCGATCGTACCGGCGTCGGGCCGGTAGACGCCGCTCAAGAGGTTGAGCAGGGTCGACTTGCCGGCGCCGTTCGGCCCGATGACGGCGTGGATCGCGTTGGCGCGAATGGTGAGGGAGATGTCGCGCACCGCATGCACGCCGCCGAAGCTTTTGTGCAGGTTCTCGGCGGTGAGCAGCGCGGCCGGCGCATTCGGCGTCCCTGTGGCGGCGCTCATCGGCGTGGGCGCCCGATCGCGTGCGCGAGCCGCTCCCGGCCAAGCCGCACCGCCTCGACGATGCCGCCCGGAATGAACAGCACCACCAAGGTCACTGCGACGCCGTAGACCACGAGCCGCAGGTCGCCGATGCCGCGCAGGAATTCCGGCAGGATGGTCAGCAGGACCGCGCCGCAGACCGGCCCGATCAGCGTCCCCATCCCGCCCACGACGACCATGGCGAGAATGGTGAAGGATTCGGTGACGAAGAACGCGTCGGGCACCAGCGTGCCGACGAAGCTCGCATAGAAGCAGCCGGCGACGCCGGCGATCGCCGCGCCGACGCCGAAGGCAAAGACCTTCCAGAGGCCGCAGTTGATTCCGAGCGAAGCCGCCGAAACTTCGTCCTCGCGGATCGCCGTCAGGGTCTCGCCGATCGGCGAGCGGATGAGCTGGTCGAGCAGCAGATAGCTCAGCAGCGCAAATGCTGAAACAAGGTAGAACAGGTTGCCGAGATCGTGGAAATCGACCGTCCCTACACCCGGCAAAGCAAGCGCCGGCGGCGGCGGGATCGCATAGATGCCGAGCGGCCCCTGCGTGAGACTGATCCAGTTGAGCAGGACCTGATAGGTGATGACGGCAAAGCCCAGCGATGCGATGGCGAGGTAATGGCCGCGCAGCCGCATCGCGAACAGCGAGAGCACGATGCCCGCGGCGCCGGCGAGTGCGACGGCACCGACGAACGCGATCCAGAACGGAATGCCGAGCCGCGTGATCAGCAACGTCGAGGCATAGGCGCCGATACCGTAGAACGCTGACTGTCCAAGATTGAGCTGGCCGGCGTATCCGAGCACGAAATCGAGCCCGATCGCGAGCATCACGTTGAGCGCGCAGATGATGAAGTTCGTCCGCCAATAGCTGTCGGTAAAGATGAGCGGCAGCACGGCGATCGCCAGCATGGCACCGAGATAGGCCAGGCGCCGGCTCGAGAGCCGCAGACGCAGCGAGGGCGCCGAGGGCGCGGCGCTAGACATTCTCGTCGCGCCGCTCGGCGATCAGTCCGGTCGGCCGCACGGCGAGCGTCAAGAGGAGCAACGTGAACACGACGATGTCGATCATGCCCGGCCCGAGATATTGCGTGGTGAAGCTCTCGATCAGCCCGACGAGCAGGCCGGCGAGGATCGTACCCTCGACGTTGCCGAAGCCGCCAATGATGACGATTGCGAACGCCTTGACGATGACGGAGGTGCCGGCGAACGGCGTGAGCACGAGCACCGGCCCGAGCATGGCGCCCGCCATGCCGGCAAGCGCGGAAGCGATGACGAAGGTGAGCATCACGATGCGATTGGGATCGATGCCCATCAGGCCGGCGGTCTCGCGGTCCTGCGAGACCGCGCGCAGCGCCTTGCCGAGGAACGTGAACTTCAGGAACGCGTAGAGCAGCACGATCGTCGCTGCCGAGACCGCGACGATGAGCGCGTTCTGGACGGTGATAAAGGTGCCCCCGAAGCGGATCACCTCGTTGCTGTAGGGCGATTCGAACGCATAGGGGATCGGGCCGACCCAGGCGAGCAGGGCGTTTTCCAACGTGATCGAGACGCCGATGGTCGCGATCAGAGGCAACAGCTCGTTGCCCTTGTGCTGGAGCGGCGCGAAGATCGCAGCGTTCATCACCCATCCGAGCGCGCCGCCCACCGCTAGCGCCACCGCGATGCTCGCGATGTAGGTGCCGCCGAAATCGTGGACGAAGAAATAGGCGGAGAACGCGCCGATGGTCACGATGTCGGCATGGGCGAAATTGATCTGCACCAGCACGCCGTAGACGAGCGTCAGTCCCAGCGCGACCAGGACGTAGAGGTTGCCCAGCACGATGCCGTTGATCGCCTGTTGCAGAACGATCGTCATCGCGACCGGTCGATCAATTCCATTTCAGCGCTTTCCACGTGAGGTCCGGAAGGGTCTCCATGTAGTGGATGGTGTCCATCTTGTCGTTCTGGTTGGTCTTGTCGAATTCGACGCTGCCGGTGACGCCGGAGAAGCTCTTGGTCTCTGCGAGGCCGTCGCGGATCGACTTCGCATCCTTGCCCCCGCGCTTCACCACATCGGCGATCAGCGCGATCTGGTCGTACGCGTGGGCATGGAGGTGGGTCGGGTCCTGGTTGTACTTCGCCTTGAAGGCGTCGATGAAGCCGCGCACGGCGGCGCGCTGATCGGTCGGGTCGAACTGCACGATCCGGATGTAGCCCTGTGCCGCCTTGCCGGCCTTCTGCTCGAAGCCGAACGGCAGCCAGATGGTGCCGAGCTGGATCGCCGCCCCGCCGCCGCCCTTGGTGACGCCGGCCTGGGAGAGCGCCTGGGTGATCTTCAAACCCTGGCCTTCGAGCGTATAGGTCGGGATCACGTCGATCTTGCCGAGCCCGGCGACCCGAGTGGCGATCGAGGTGAAATCGTTGATGTCGCGCCCGAAGCCGATGTCGGCCAGCACCTTGCCGCCGAGCTTCGTAAAGGTGTCGCCGAACACCTTGGCGTTGCCGATCCCGGCATTGGTGTTTTCGTAGAGCAGCACTGCGGTGCGGGCATTGAGCCGGTTATAGGCGTTGGTCGCGATGTCGACGCCCTGCATCACCTCGTTCGGCATGATGCGGAAGGTCCAGGGATTGCCGGGCTCGGTGATCTTGATAGCGGAGGAGCCGGCATTGACGAAGGGCACTTTCGCCTGCTCCATCAGCGGCATGATCGCCAGCGTCGCATCGGAGCATTCCTCGCCGATCACGACGTCGGGCTTGTATTGCTCGAGGAGCCGCTTTGCCGCCTGGGTCGCCGGCAGCGGGCTGCAGGCAGAATCCTCGTACTTCACGTCGAGCTTGTAGCCGCCGATGCCGGCGCGATTGAGCTGCTCGAGGGCGAGGTCGACGCCCTGCCGGTCCTGCGCGCCGAAATAGGAGCCCGGCCCCGACATCGGCAGGAGGGCGCCGATCTTGATGACCTTGTCCTGGGCTGCGGCGGGCGCCGGCGCCGCGATGACGGCCGCGAGTGCTCCCGATGCCAAACCGAGCAGGCGCAGGTTCATGGTCATGGCTTCCACTCCCAATCGATCGTCACGTCAATTTTTCAATGCGCGCGAAGGGCTTGGGCATCATGCTACCAGCTTCGTCGGGTAATTGAAGAGGCGGCGATGCCGGGACTTCCGCGACAGCGGCGTGAAAATCTGTCGTATGAGTAGGCCAGCCACCGAATCGTCCGAACCCTACCCATGAAGCCGCGCGTCTTCACCGTTCCGCCATCGGCACCGTTCCTGCCGGCGCTGCTGCGCGCGCTGGCGGACGGCCGGCTCGTCGATGGGCTCTCGGCCTCCGACCCGCTCGCCTTTGCCGCCACGACGATTTTCCTGCCGACCCGCCGTGCCTGCCGGCTCGCCCGCGATGCCTTCCTTGATGTGCTCGGGGCCGAGGCGGCGCTGCTGCCGCGCATCGTGCCGATCGGCGACATCGACGAGGACGAGCTCGTGTTCGCCGACATGGCGAGTGGCGCCGCCGCCGCGGATGCCCTCGACCTGCCGCCGGCGCTCGGCGGTCTCCAACGGCGCTTCCTGCTGGCGCGGCTCGTCCATGCTTGGTCCCGGTCGGAGGGATTGGAGCCGGAGACCGGCGAGCCGCTCCTCGTCATGCGCCACCCGGGGGCGGTGCTCGCACTCGCTGATGATCTCGCGCGGCTTCTCGACGACATGACGACCCGCGAGGTGCCCTGGGAGCGCCTCGACAACGTGGTGCCGGACAATCTCGATCAATATTGGCAGAAGACGTTGGAGTTCATGCAAATCGCGCGGCAACACTGGCCGGCGATCCTCGCCGAACGCGGCGCGATCGAGCCGATGGAACGGCGCGACAAGCTGATCGCTGCCGAGGCGCACCGCCTCGCCGCGACCAGTGCGCCGGTGATCGCCGCCGGCTCGACCGGCTCGATGCCTGCGACCGCGCGCCTTCTCGCGACCATCGCGCGCCTTCCGCGCGGCGCCGTGGTGCTGCCGGGGCTCGACACCGAGCTCGACGATCCTGCGTGGGACCTCATCGGCGGCGGTCCCGATCCGACCGGGCCGCCGCCCATCGCCGGCCATCCGCAATTTGCCATGCACGGCCTTCTCGCGCGCATCGGCGTCGCGCGGGGCGACGTGGTCACGCTCGTGCCTGCCGCGCCGCACGGACGCGAGGTGCTGCTGAGCGAAGCGCTGCGTCCCGCCGCGACGACCGATCGCTGGCGTCACAGCCTCGCGAACGCGGCAGGTGTACTTGCCCGCGCGATGGACACCGTCACCGTGATCGAAGCTGCCAACGTCGAGGAGGAGGCGCTCGCCATCGCCGTCGCCTTGCGCGAGGCGCTCGAGGTGCCGCAGCGCACCGCGGCGCTGGTAACGCCCGACCGCGCGCTGGCGCGGCGGGTGCTGGTCACGCTCGAACGCTGGAACCTCACGGCGGACGATTCCGGCGGCGACCCGCTCGCGGAGACCGCGGCCGGGGTGTTCGCGCGTCTGGTTGCGAACGCCGCGCTCGAGCGGCTGGCGCCGGTGGAACTGCTTGCGCTCCTCAAGCATCCGCTTGCGCGGTTCGGCGCAGCACCCGGCGCCCATCTGCCGGCGGTCGCCATCCTCGAGCAGGCCGTGCTGCGCGGTCCGCGGCCGCGCGCCGGCTCCGCGGGATTGAGGCAGGCGCTCGCCACCTTCAGGCTCGAGGTCGCGAAGCTTCGCGCCGGCGAGCCTTCCTCCATTCATCGCGCCGAACCGCGCGCCGCGCTCTCGGACGAGGTGCTGCACCGCGCGGGCCTGCTGCTCGAACGCGTCGCCGCAGCGCTGGCGCCGCTTGAGCGCGTCGCGTCATCGGCCGAGCAGGATTTTGCTGCGCTCGCCGCGTGCCACCGCGAGGCGGTGGTCGCCGCGAGCCTCGATACCGGGGGGATGCCCGCGGCGTTCGCCGGCACCGATGGCGCCGCGCTCGATGCGGCCTTTGCCGATATCGCCGAAAAGGCGCAGCCATTCATGGTCGAGCCGGCCGACTATGTGGAGCTGTTCGGCGTCGTCATCGGCGATCGGGTGGTGCGCCGGACCGGCGCGCCCGAAAGCCGCGTGCGCATCTACGGCCCGCTTGAAGCGCGCCTGACCAATGTAGATCGTGTCGTCGTCGGCGGCCTCGTCGAGGGCGTCTGGCCGCCCGATCCGCGCGCCGACCCCTGGCTCAACAGGCCGATGCGCCACGCGCTCGGCCTCGATCTGCCGGAGCGGCGCATCGGCCTTTCCGCACACGATTTCGCGCAGCTCACCGGCGCCGCGGAGGTGTTTCTCACCCGCGCCGCCAAGGTGGCGGGTACGCCGACGGTGGCGTCGCGATTTCTTCAGCGCCTCGCCGCGGTGGCGGGCGATACCGCGTGGCAGGCCGCAGTCTCGCGCGGCGAGCGCTACCGTGCGTTCGGCCGCAGCCTCGACGAGCCCAAGGCGGCGCCGCGGCCGGTGCTGTGTCCGGAGCCGCGGCCACCGCGCGCGGCGCGCCCGACGCGTCTCTCGGTCACCGACATCGAGCACTGGCTGCGCGATCCCTATACCATCTACGCCAAGCACATCCTCAAGCTGCCGCAGCTCGACCGCGTCGACGAGCCGCCCGGCGCGGCCGATCGCGGCACCGCGATCCATGCCGCGATCGGCGAATTCGCCAAGCGTTATGCGGACCACCTACCTGCTGATCCCTTCGGTGAGCTTATCCGCATCGGCCGCGTGCACTTCGCGGCGCTCGAGGATTACCCTGAGGCGCAGGCGTTCTGGTGGCCACGCTACGAGCGCATCGCCGGATGGTTCGCCGATTTCGAGCGCCAGCGGCATGCCAACATGGCCGCGGCCCATGTCGAAGTGGCCGGCGAACTGACGATTCCTTTGGGCGGCGACCGCACCTTCCGCCTGACCGGCCGCGCCGACCGCATCGAGCGGCTCGCCGACGGTCGCTATGCCATTCTCGACTTCAAGACTGGGCAGGTTCCCACCGATACGCAGGTCACGATCGGAGTTTCGCCACAGTTGACGCTGGAAGGCGCGATGCTCCGGAGCGGTGGATTTGCCGGCATCGGAGAGCGCGACGCTTTGCTCGCCGAGCTCGTCTATGTGAGGCTCAAGGGCAGCGACCCGGCCGGCGAGCAGTCCGTCGTCGGAATCAAAGGTGGCGGCCCCGATGCGGCAGCCGACAAAGCGCGCGCGCGTCTGACGAGCCTTGTCACCCGTTTCGAGGACGAGACGACGCCGTATCGCTCTCTCGTGCTTTCGATGTGGTCCCATCGCTACGGGACTTACGATGACCTCGCCCGTGTGAAGGAGTGGATGCTCACCGGCGGACTCGAGGAGCTCGACACATGAGCGCCCGCTCGATTCCCGATGCGGTGCGGCGCCGGCAGGTGGAAGCCTCCGATCCGATGTGCTCGGTGTTCGTCGCCGCCAATGCCGGCTCGGGCAAGACGCATGTTCTCGCCCAGCGCGTCATTCGTCTCATGCTCGACGGTGCGCCGGGAGGGGTCGATCCGTCGCGCATCCTCTGCATCACCTTCACCAAGGCAGCGGCCGCCAACATGGCCGTGCGCGTCTTCGATCGATTGCGCAGCTGGATCGCGCTCGATGATGCCGAACTCGATGCTGCGCTTGCCGAGATCGGTGTCCACGGTGTCGATGCCGGCAAGCGCGCGCGGGCGCGCGCGCTATTCGCCGCCGCGCTCGAGACGCCGGGCGGTCTCAAGGTGCAGACGATCCACGCCTTCTGCACCCGGCTGCTGCAGCAGTTTCCGTTCGAGGCCAATGTTGCAGCCCGCTTTACGGTGCTCGACGACCACACTCAGAAGGAGATGTTCGAACGTGCCATCATGGCGGTCCTGCTCCGGGCCGCCGGTGACCCGGACGGCGCGCTCGGCCGGGCCCTGCGGCATGCCGTGACCAGCGCCGCCGATTCGACCGTACGCGCCAAGCTGCAGGAAGCCATCGGCAAGCGCGAGACGATCACGCGATGGCTCGAAGCCGCCGGGAGCTTGGAGCAGGCGATGGCGCAGCTCTCTCGGGTGCTCGGCATCGATCCTTCGGACGATCTCCCCTTGATTCACAAAGAGATCATCGATGGGCCGCATCTGCCGTCTTCGGAATGGGCCGCGGTTGCGGCGACCTTCCGCGAGGGAAGCAAGAGGGACAAGGAGCAGACCGCGCGCCTCAACGAAGCGATTGCTGCGAGCGATGCGTCCCGGCCGGACGCGTATCTCGACGTGTTCTTCACCGAAAAGGGCGAGCCGCGAGCGGCGATTATCACCGGGTCGCTCGCGAGGCAGTATCCGTCTCTCGAGACACGGTTGGACGCCGAGAAGGCGCGTCTCAAGGCGCTGGTCGCACGCCGCCGCGCCGTCATCTGCCGCGACCGTACCGCGGCGCTGGTCACGCTCGCCCGCGAGGTGATCGCCCGCTACGGCGCCGACAAGGATCGCCGCGGCCTTCTCGACTATGAAGACCTCATCGACAAGGCCGGCGCCATGCTCGACGAGGTCAATCCAAGCTGGGTGCATTACAAACTCGATCTCGGCCTCGATCACGTCCTGATCGACGAGGCGCAGGACACCAGCGAAAAGCAATGGCGGATCGTGCGTCAGCTTGTGTCGGAGTTCGCCGCCGGAGCCGGTGCGCGTGGCTTTCTCACCCGCACCCTGTTCGCCGTCGGCGACGAGAAGCAATCGATCTTCTCGTTCCAGGGGGCGGCACCGCGCCAGTACGAGGAGATGCGGCGCCATTTCGCAACGGTGTTTTCCGGCAGCGAGATCGGATGGCGGCAGGTGCGGTTCGATTATTCGTTCCGGTCCGGCCCGAACGTGCTCGGCGCGGTCGATAGGGTGTTCGCACCGCCCGCGATCCACTGCAGCATCACCAGCGACGAAGCCGGCATGCCCTCCCATCTCGCGCTGCCGGCCGCAGCGCCGGGCGTCGTCGAGGTCTGGCCGATGACCGAGCCGGAGCCGAAGGCCGAGATGGAAGCCTGGGATGCGCCGTTCGATGCAATGCCGGAATCGAGTCCGCGGGCGAAGGTCGCCGCAAAGATCGCCGGCACTGTGCGCGGCTGGATCGCCGACGGCACGCCTGTCGGCAACCCGCGCCGAGCCGCTCACCCCCGGCGATGTCCTCATCCTGGTGCGCCAACGTGGTCCGTTGTTCGAGGCGATCATCCGGGCCTTGAAGAATGCCGGGGTTGCGGTCGCCGGCGCCGACCGTCTCGAACTCACCGAGCACATCGCAATCATCGACCTGATGGCGCTCGCCGACGCCCTGCTGCTGCCGCAGGACGATCTCGCGCTTGCAACGGCCCTCAAGAGCCCGTTGTTCGGCTTCGACGACGATCTCCTGTTTGCGCTCGCCTGGAACCGGACCGCAAGCCTGCGCGATACGCTCGCCGCGCGCGTCGAGGAACGGCAGGAGTTCCGCGCCGCCTACGCGCTTCTCGTCCGCTGCGCGCGAATGGCGCGCGAAACCACGCCATTCGCATTTTTCGCCTGGTTACTCGGCCCCGAAGGGGGGCGCCGCCGCATCTTTGCGCGGCTCGGGGTCGAAGCGGCGGACGTGCTCGAGGAGTTCCTCGAACTCGCCCTCGCCTATGAGCGGCAGGAGCCGCCCTCGCTACAGGGCTTTCTCGCGTGGCTGCGGGCCGCCCAGGCCGTGGTCAAGCGCGACATGGAGATCGAGCGCGACGAAGTCCGGGTGATGACGGTGCATGGCGCCAAGGGTCTGGAGGCGCCGGTGGTGATCCTCGCAGACACCACGACGCCCCCGGCCGGACCTCCCGGACCTGCGCCACTCCTGACCGTGCCGCAGGCACGGGCGGCGCCGGGTGCTCCGCCCTGCGTCGTCTGGCCCGGCCGCAAGGACGACGACGTCACCGCGGTCACTGCGGCGCGCACGCTGGCGCGGCAGGAGGCGGAGAACGAGCACCGCCGGCTGCTCTATGTGGCGATGACGCGCGCCGCCGAGCGGCTGATCGTCTGCGGCTATCAGGGCCCCAAAAAGCGGCCGGAGGGTTGCTGGTACGATCTCGTCATCAACGGCCTTGCCGCCAGCTCGGACTTTATGGAAACCGGCGAGGGCGATGCGTGGATCGGGCGGTATTGCATCGTGCCGGACCACGATGATGCCGCGGCCGAGAAGCCCCCCGCGCGCGGCACACCGCATGTCATTCCGGCATGGCTCGCCGCGCCGGTCTCGTCCGAGCCCGCGCGCACGGTGACGCTGACGCCCTCGACGGCTTATGAGGAATCCGTCGCGCCGCACCGTCACGCCACCGCCGGGCAAGACGCGCGCCGCGCGCTCGAGCGCGGACGGCTGGTGCACCGGCTCTTGCAGTCTCTGCCCGAGATTTTGCCCATGGGCCGGCGCGCGGCGGCAGCCCGGTACATCGAGCGGGCAGGGGGCGCCTTCAGGAGCGACGAGCAGGCAACGGCCGCACTCGCGGCTGACGAGCGGCATCGCCTCGTCGCTGCGGTGCTCGGCATCCTCGACGATGCCCGCTTCGCCGCGTTGTTCGCGCCGGGCAGCCGGGCCGAGGTGCCGATCGTGGGGCGGCTCGCCCGCACCGGCCGGCCGGACATCCTGGTGTCGGGCCAGATCGACCGCCTGGTCATCACTCCGGGTGCCGTGCTGATCGCCGACTACAAGACCAACCAGGTCGTGCCGGCGACCCCCGAGAAAGCCCCGCCCGCCTATGTCGAGCAGCTTGCGCTTTATCGCGCCGTGCTCGGCCGCATCTATCCCGGCCGGACCGTGCGCGCGGCCTTGGTGTGGACCGAGGGCCCGGCCTTAATGGAATTTTCGGGCCTGTTGCTCGATGCTGCGATGGAGCGTGTAACCTCCGCGTGAGCGCGCCTTGACGCTGCTGGGCCGCCTCCCTAGGTTTCCAATCCGAATGACCCGGGGCGCCGGCCGCGCCCAGACAGACGAAAGCGAAGGTGTCCCATGGGGGTAACGAAGGTTTCCGATGCCGATTTCGAGGCGACGGTGCTCAAGTCGGCTGAACCCGTGGTGGTCGACTTCTGGGCCGAGTGGTGCGGTCCCTGTCGCATGATCGCGCCGGCGCTCGAGGAGATCGCCGGCAAGCTCGGCGACAAGGTCAAGATCGTCAAGCTCAACGTCGACGAGAATCCGCAGACGGCGCAGAAGTACAACATCATGTCGATCCCGACCTTGATGTTGTTCAAGGGCGGCGAGCTCGCTTCGCGCCAGGTCGGCGCCGCGCCGAAGGCGAAGCTCGAGCAGTGGATCACTGCCGCGGTCTGAGCGCTTCCGGACGTTCCGCATGCAACGGCCGGCGTTTGCCGGCCGTTTTGCTTTTGTGCGGTCTGTCGGTCATGATGGATAGTCTCGCGGAAATGTGCGGCAGCGTGCCAACCCGATACTGCGGCAGACGACATTCATGAGAGGGCGGAGACTAATCTTCGCGTCGGTGCCGATCTTGCGTGACGGTCGAAGTCGCGATCACCAAGCTCACCTGCTGTCTTCTTCTGCTGCTTCGGATTTCTTTCCCTCGCTGACAAGGCGATCGCTCAGCCGGACGTTTCCCAGCCGCCGACATCACGGCCGATGTCGGCATTTCAAGCCAAGGTCGACGCCGCTGCGCTCGTGCTTCGCGAAAGCGATCCGCGGTTCAGGAGCCTGTCGCCGGACGCCGCGCAAAGGCTCGTCGAGTTCGTGTCGGGCAACATGCTGTTCGTTCTGCTTCACGAGCTCGGCCACGCCGTCATCACCCAGATGGGGCTCCCGGTGCTCGGCAGGATGGAGGACGCGGCAGATACCTTCGCCGTGTTCATGCTGCTGCGCATGGGGTCCGATTTCTCCCATCGCGCGCTGGTCGACGCCGCCGAGGGTTGGTTCCTCGCCGCACGGCGCGATGAAAAGACCGGGCGCAGGGTCGCCTACTACTCCGAGCATGGTCTCAATCAGCAGCGTGCCTTCCAGATCGTGTGCCTTATGGTCGGGTCGGACGCCGAGAAGTTCAAAGACCTTGCCGACGAGACCAATCTGCCGGAGGACCGTCGGCACAATTGCCTTGCCGATTACAGCAATGCCGCGTTTTCCTGGAATCTGCTGCTCGAGCCGCATCACCGTGCATCCGATCAGCAGAGGACGAGTATCGATACGATCTACGGCCCGGCCGAAGGCGGGATCGCGTTCATTCGCGACATGGCGCGCTCCATAATGCTCCTGGAAACCGTCGCCGGGCATGCGGCAGATCAGTTGGTGTGGCCGAACCCGCTGACGTTGGAGATGCAGGGCTGCGGCTTTCCAAACGCGAGCTGGGAGATTCGGACCCGCCAGGTCATCTTGTGCTACGAGCTCGGCGCCGACTTCGCCGAACTCTATCGCGAGTTCGGCGACGCGCACTGATGTCAGAGCCGCTTCGCCGTGGCATTGATTGCGGCCAGCACCGCTCCGGCGACTTTCGGCGCGGCGCTGTCGGGATAGGGCGCGACCGAGCTCACGTTGATCTCGCAGAGAACGTAGGTGTCCGCGCCATCGCGCGTCCGAGGTCCGTAGAGGAAGTCGGCGTCCCACAGGGCCGGCAGCGACGCCGTCGGGATATCGAGCAGCGCCTGCAGGCCCGGGACCCATTCCGATTCCATTTTGTCCCGCAACTCGCGGAACGGCGGCGCGTCCGGCGGATACATGATGCGCGGGCCGGGCTGGTTCGCCTCCGGGCTCGCAGTAGGATCAGGCGGGATCAGCGCCTTGATCAACTGTTGGCCGAAGCCCACCACCTCGTTGTGGGTCATGTAAACGCGGATCATTCCCTCCGGCAAACGCGGTTGAAAAGCCTGGTCGAGGATCAAGCCGCCGCACTCGAAATAGACATGGCAGCGGCTCATGAAGGAAGCGAGCGAAAGCTCTTCCGGTACGCAGCCGCGCAGCGCGTGAAGCACGCGGACGGGCGTGTCCGGCGAAGGGATCGCGCCGGCATCGACAAGCTCCACCTTCCATACGCCCTGGCCACCGTTCCCGCGGTTCTGCTTGAGGACACGGGGGCCGCTCGCCGCAAGACGCGCAGGGAAAGCGCGCGTCGAAGTCGTGCGTCGAAGCATAGAGGTCGGTATCGGTGCCCCAGCCCAGCGCGCGCGTCCGGTAGAGCACCTCCTTGACGCCCATTTTCAGAATGACGTCCGGATGGGTGCTGACCCAGACGCCCATGGCCGCGACGTCGCGGAGCAGCGGGTCGAGCCGCGAGCGGTCCTTACCGGCGCTCAGCGGGTCGACCCAGACCAGCACGCCGTCCATCGCGAGGAGGCGCGCACGGACCGCTTCCTCCGCCTCCTCGGAATAGAGCACGGGCTCGGCGGCGATACCCAGAGCCTCGAGAGCGGAGAAAATCAGGTGAAAGCGCGTCGCGCCGGGCTCCGGCACGCCGACGCCGGGGTCCCCGCGCCAAACCAATGCCACGCGCCCAACCGGTAGCCCGGCCTTCGAAGGTCGACGTGGTGGATTTGACTGGATGTGGTGGATTTCGATGTGTCGTCCATGCGTCGCTCCATATCCCTGCGATCGGGAATGAAGCGGGTCTTGGACGGTGTCCGTCTCGTCGGGCGCCCGCGGAAGCCCGATGCAGTGACTTAATACGCGGCGCGGTCACTGTGCAAGCCTGGACTTGCGCTGCGCTTGCGGACCGTCAGCCCACGGCGTTGCCCGACTCCCTCTTCCCGCGTGCGGGGAGAGGGTCGGGGTCGGGGTCGGTTTCGCGAGTTTGAGCCTCAGAGAATCTCAACCGATGTTCGGACTCGCGGTCTTCAGGACCGTTCGGGCGATCACTTCATCGCCGCATCGCGATAGGCTTCGCGGCCGCCCACATAGGTGAGGAGCGCGTGCGTCGCCGGGATCTTTTCCGGTGCGACGGTGAGCAAGTCCTCCGACAGCACGGCGAAATCGGCGAGTTTGCCGGGCTCGATCGAGCCTTTGATGTCGGCCTCGCCGGTGAGCTTGGCGTAGTTGATGGTGATCATGCGCAACAGCGTCTCGCGCGAGGCGACGGCTTCCTCCGCCCCATAGACGCCGTCGGTGATCGTGTCGCGGGTGAGGAAGTGATAAAGTCTCGAAGAACGGGTTGAACGGCACGACCGGCGAGTTGGTGCCGCCCACCGTCAAAAAGCCTGCATCGAGATAGGTCTTGACCGGCGTGATCCGCGCCGCTCGCGCCGCGCCGAGATAATTCTTCAGCGCCGGCGCCGCGAGGTAAAGGTGATCCTGCACCGAGAGGATCAGGTCGAGCTTCTTCATGCGCGGCAGCTGGTCGGGGCGCGACACGAAGGCGTGCTCGATGGTCCAGCGCTTGCCGGCGATCGGATGCTCGGCATTCGCGGCCTCGTAGGCATCGAGCACCTCGTCGATCGCGGCATCGCCGACTGCATGTGTCGCGACCCGCCAGCCGAGATCGTTGATGGTCTTGACGACCGCGGTGAAGTCCTGCGGCGGAACCACCGTCAGGCCGTAGAAAGTGCCGCCCTTGCCGTATTCGCCGGCGAACGGCGCCGACATGTGGCCGCCCTCGAAGCCGCCATCGACCAGCAGCTTGACGCCGCCCATGCGCACCCATTCGTCGCCTTCGTCCTGCTTGAGCGGCGACTTTCGCGATCATCTCGCGGATGCGCGCCGGGTCGCGGGTGCCGAAGCCCGGCAGGTAGATGGTGTAGCGCAGCGTCAATTCGCCGGCGCGGCGCGCGGCGAGGATGGCATCGAGCGCCTGGAAGAACTCGCCTTTGTAGCTTCCCGGAATGCGCACGCTGGTGATGCCGTAGGCGTTGACCTTGCGCTGGGTGGTGAGCACGTCCTCGACCGAGACGGCCGCGGGCGGCGGCAGCGACACCAGGCGCTTGGCATTGTCGACGAGCTCGCCGGTCAGCGCGCCGTCGGCGCCGCGCGTGATGGCGCCTCCTTCCGGCACCGCGGTGTCCTTCGAGATGTTCCAGTGACGCAGCGCCGCCGAGTTGAGGATGTAGTCGTGGCCGCCGCGCACCAGCACCACGGGGTTTGCGGGCGAGACCGTGTCGAGCTCGGTCGCAAGCGGCAGGCGCTGCTCCCTGAGCTGCGCCTCATGCCAGTCGGAATTGCTCACGACGAGGTCGCCGGGCTTCGCCGCCGCCACCGCCTTGCCGATCGCCGCAAGCAAGTCGGCGAGCGAGCGCGTGGCCGACAGATCGACGCCGCGGCCGCCTCCCTCGTTGTGGAAGTGCCCGTCCGCAAGGCCCGGCACCACCAAGTGCCCACCCGCGTCGATGATCTTGGTGTCCGGCCCGATGCGCGCCCGGACCGCGGCGGTCGCGCCGACGGCGATGAACTTGCCGTCCTTGACGGCGAACGCCTGGGTCGGCGGCACGCCTTCACGCGCGGTGAATACCTTGGCGTTCACGACCACGAGGTCAGCGGTCTGGGCGAGCGCGGGGGTGACGAAACAGAGCGCGATCAGAATCGTGGTTCGCTTGAGCAACATCATCTCCTGGTCTCCCCCGGCGGCACTCGCGGGCGCATTGATCAATCAGCGTAGCGCGGCCGTGCCGAAAAGTATCCCCGCCGCGCCGCGGCCGCGCCCCCTGCCAAGGCCCGTGCGGCGCTACGTCGGCGGCGTGCCGTTGGCGGCGAGCACTTCGCCCGCAAGGTAGAGCGAGCCGGTGATCAGGATGCGCGGCGGCGGATCGAGATCGAGCTCGGCGATGCGCGCGAGTGCGGTCGCGATATCGGCGCAGGCGTCGGCGGGAATGCCGATGCTGCGGGCAATCTGCGCAAGCTCGGCCGCCGGCATCCCTTTCTCCTGATGGATCGGCACCGCTATGAGCCGCCGGGCGAGCCCGGTGAAATTGCGCAGGAAGCCCTCCTGATCCTTGTTGGCGAGCATTCCGCAAACGACGATGACCGGCCGCGACACCCGCTCCTCGAGATCGGCCAAGGCGCCGGCGACGATGCGGCCGCCGTCCGGGTTGTGCGCACCGTCGAGCCAGATCTCGCTTCCCGCCGGCGCGTGGACGATGAGGTCGCCGGTCGCAAGCCGCTGCATCCGCGCCGGCCATTCGGCGCGGACGAGACCGGTATCATAGGCCGCCTGCGGCAGCTTGAAGCCGGCCGCGCGCAGCGCCGCGATCGCGGTGCCGGCATTGTCGATCTGATGGCGGCCGAACAGGCGCGGGCTCGGCAGGTCGAGCAGGCCCTGGTCGTCCTGATAGACGAGCCGCCCGCGCTCCTCGCTTGCGATCCAGTCCTGCCCGGCGACGTGGAGCGGCGCGCCGATGGCGCCGGCGCGTTCGACGATCACCGAGAGCGGCCCTTCGGTCTGCCGGCCGACTACCGCGGGGACGCCGCGCTTGAAGATCGCAGCCTTCTCGCCGGCGATCTTCTCGAGCGTGTCGCCGAGGAACTCCACATGGTCCATCGAAACCGGCGTGACGACGCTCGCGAGCGGGAGGGCGACGACGTTCGTCGCATCGAGCCTTCCGCCAAGCCCGACCTCGAGCAAGAGCGCATCGGCAGGATGGCGCGAGAACAGCAGGAAGCCGGCCGCGGTCTCCATCTCGAACACCGTGATCGGGGCGTCGCCATTCGCCCGCTCGCAGACGGCGAGCGCCTCGGCGAGTTCGTCGTCGCCGACCAGAACTCCGCCGCCGGCGCGGCCGAGGCGAAAGCGCTCGTTCATCCGCACGAGGTTCGGAGAGGTATAAACGTGCACCCGCGCGCCCGCCGCTTCCAGCATCGCCCGCATGAAGGCGATGGCCGAGCCCTTGCCGTTGGTGCCGGCGACGTGAATCACCGGCGGCAGCTTGCGTTCCGGGTGATCGAGCGCTTCGAGCAGGCGCCACATGCGGTCGAGCGAAAGGTCGATCCGCTTGGGATGGAGCGCCAGGAGCCGCGCCAGGATCGCGTCGACATGGGTGTTGGGCATCACGGAGTGGTCACGGGGTAAGGGGTCATGCGAGGCGACGGGGATATGGGCGAAGGGTGATAGGGAAGGGGCGCGCTCCTGTGAATAGCCGGGACAAGACGCTTTGTCTGCGCAAGCGCCGGCGAGCGCTATATATAGATATCGCTTGGCCGGAGTGGCGAATTAGGCATGCGTTTCCCGCCGCAATTTCTCGATGAGCTTCGCGCCCGCCTGCCGGTGTCCGACGTCGTCGGCCGGCGAGTCAAGCTGCGCAAGGCGGGACGAGAGTGGAAGGGACTTTCCCCCTTCAACAAGGAGCGCACGCCGTCGTTCTTCGTCAACGACCAGAAGGGCTTCTACCACGACTTCTCGTCCGGCAGGCACGGCGACATCTTCAAGTTCGTGATGGAGACCGAGGGTGTCGACTTTCCCGAAGCGGTCGAGCGTCTCGCCGGACTCGCTGGCGTCGCGGTCCCCAAGCTCACCCGCGAGGCGGAGGCGCAGGAGAACCGCCGCCACACGCTGCATCAGATATGCGAGGAGGCCGCTGCCTTCTTCGAGGCGACGCTGGCGTCGCGGGTCGGTGCGAAGGCGCGCGGCTATCTCGCGGACCGCGGGCTCGATCCCGCGACTCAGTTGAAGTTCCGCCTCGGCTATGCGCCGGCCGAGCGCTTCGCGCTCAAGGAGCATCTCGGCAAGCTCGGCATCTCCGTCGACGACATGGTCGAAGCGGGCCTGCTGGTCACCGGCGACGACATTCCCGTTCCCTACGACCGCTTCCGCAACCGCGTGATGTTCCCGATCGCCGACTTCGGCGGACGGATCGTGGCGTTTGGCGGCCGGGCGCTGGATAAGGATGCGCCGGCGAAATACCTCAATTCCCCGGAAACACCGCTCTTCCATAAGGGCGCGATGCTCTACAACGGCGCGGCCGCGCGCCAGGCCGCGCACCGCGGGGCCCCGGTGATTGCGGTCGAAGGCTATGTGGACGTCATCGCCATGGTCACTGCGGGATACGCGGCGACCGTCGCACCGCTCGGCACCGCGCTGACCACGGAACAGCTCGCGCACCTGTGGAAGATGGCGAACGAGCCGATCCTGTGCTTCGACGGCGATGGCGCCGGCCGCCGCGCCGCCTATCGCGCCATCGACCTCGCGCTGCCCCTCATCAAGCCGGGCAAGAGCCTGCTGTTCGCGACCTTGCCCGATGGCCACGATCCCGACGACCTCGTCCGCTCCGGCGGCCCCGGCGCGATCGCCGATGTGCTCGCCGGCGCAAGACCCTTGGGAGAGGTGCTGTGGGGCCGGGAAACCGAGGGCGCCCGCGTCGATACGCCGGAACGCCGGGCCGGGCTCGAGGCGCGCATCAACGAGCTCGCGAACGCCATCGGCGACGAGGCGGTGCGCCGCTATTACCGTCAGGACCTGCGTGAGCGGATGCGCAACCTCGTCGCGCCCGCCGTCGCGCCGGGCCGTCCCTTCCCTGGCCGGTTTACGCCGGACCGCCGGCGTCCTCCGACGGGCCGCGCCGGCTCGGGCAGGGGTGCGCCGCCGGGCGCCGGGTTCACGCCGGAGGCCCTCGGCCCGGCAAGCGCGCGGCTGCAGGCGAGTTCCATCGTGCGCGGTTCACGTACCGCGCTGCCGCCGCGGGAGGCCCTGATCCTCGTCGCCGCCTGCAACCATCCGTGGCTCATCGAGCACCATGCCGAGGAGCTCGCCGACCTCGAATTCCTCAATGGTGACGCCGACTTGCTGCGCCGGTCGATGCTCGATGCGGTGGCCTCGATGGCCGAGATCACGGCACCGGCGCTGCGCGAGGCGCTGCTCGGGCGGGAGTGCGCCCCGGTGCTCGCCCGGATCGAAAAGGCGGTAACCCATTTTGCCGACTGGCCGGCCTGGGAAGGCGCGGCAGCCGAGGACATCCGCCAGTGGTGGAACCATGTTCTTACCTTGCATCGTAAGAACCGCACGCTAAATAGGGAGCTCAAAGAGGCAGAGCGGGCACTTGGAGACGAGCCGAGCGAGGAGAACTTCGCCCGGTTGCAGGATGTCCGGATGCGCCTCCAGGCAATCGACGGGACGGAAGCGTCCATAGAAGGGTTCGGGGCGTCTTCCGGAAGGCTCGGTCGCGGGCTATAAACATTTCGAGAAATTGGCCGGATGGGTTCCGCGCGGCGGAAACTCCGGCCTTTTCAGGCGTTTGGAAGTACGATCGGGGTCAGGCACGCGGAACAGGGTTAGCGGGACTTAAACGGTCTTGGCGACACTTCGGCGCGAGACGGGCGGTCGCGGCCGTCCGGTCGGCCGGGGCCGGACCGCAACCGCATCAAGGCGGGGAGAGCCCTGCTGGAGAACAATCGATGGCAAGCAGAGCTAAGGCAGCGTTGAAGGAAAAAAAGGACGATGGAGCGCCGGAGAAGGATGCTCCCGACACCCCGGATACGCCGCTGCCGCTGCTCGATCTTTCGGACGCCGCCGTCCGCAAGATGATCAAGGCCGCCAAGAAGCGCGGCTATGTCACCCATGAGCAGATCAACGCCGTGCTTCCCTCCGAGGAGGTGACCTCCGATCAGATCGAGGACGTCTTTGCGATGCTCAACGAGATGGGCATCAACGTCGTCGAGACCGAGGAGGCCGAGGGCGAGGAGACCGCCAGCGAAGAGGCACGCGAGGAGCCCGAGGAGGAAGAGAGCGACGGCGAACTCGTCGAGGTTTCGCGCTCGACGCCGGCCGAGACCAAGAAGTCCGAGCCCGGCGAGCGCACCGACGATCCGGTGCGCATGTATCTGCGCGAGATGGGCTCGGTCGAGCTGTTGTCGCGCGAAGGCGAAATCGCGATCGCGAAGCGCATCGAGGCCGGCCGCGAGGCGATGATCGCGGGTCTGTGCGAGAGCCCGCTGACCTTCCAGGCGATCATCATCTGGCGCGACGAGCTCAACGACGGCAAGGTCTTCCTGCGCGACATCATCGATCTCGAAGCGACCTATGCCGGCCCCGACGCCAAGAACGCCCCGCCGATCGCGCCGGGCGACGGCGGCGGAAACGGCGCGGCGCCGCAGGGGCAGCCGCATGCGACGGTGGCGCCCTCGACGGCGCCCGCCGCCGCGACCCCGTTCCGCGTCAAGTCCGATCCGGTAGGCGAGGATGAGGGGGGCGCCGAGCCGCCGGAAGGTGAGCTCGACGAGGACGATCTCGAAGGTTCGATGTCGCTCGCCGCGATCGAGGCCGAGCTCAAGCCGAAGGTGCTCGAGACCTTCGACAAGGTCGCCGATTCCTATAAGCGGCTGCGCCGGCTCCAGGACCAGGACATCGAGCTCAAGCTCAAGAGCAGCTCGCTGACGCCCAACCAGGAGCGCAAGTACAAGAAGCTCAAGGACGAGATCATCGGCGAGGTGAAGTCGCTGCGCCTCAACCAGGCGCGCATCGATAGTCTCGTCGAGCAGCTCTACGACATCAACAAGCGCCTCGTCGGCTACGAGGGCCGCATGATGCGGCTCTCCGAAAGCCACGGCGTCGCAGCGCGAAGATTTCCTGAAGAACTACATCGGCTCGGAGCTCGACCCGCGCTGGCTCAACCGCGTCTCCAAGCTCTCCGCCCGTGGCTGGAAGAACCTCATCGCCCGCGACAAGGAGCGCATCAAGGAGCTGCGCACCCAGATCCATGCGCTCGCCGAAGAGACGGGCCTCGAGATCCAGGAATACCGCAAGATCGTCCAGATGGTGCAGAAGGGCGAGCGCGAGGCGCGGCAGGCGAAGAAGGAGATGGTGGAGGCGAACCTGCGCCTCGTCATCTCGATCGCCAAGAAGTACACCAACCGCGGCCTGCAGTTCCTCGACCTGATCCAGGAAGGCAACATCGGCCTGATGAAGGCGGTCGACAAGTTCGAGTACCGCCGCGGCTACAAGTTCTCGACCTATGCGACGTGGTGGATCAGGCAGGCGATCACCCGCTCGATCGCCGATCAGGCGCGCACCATCCGCATCCCCGTGCACATGATCGAGACGATCAACAAGATCGTGCGCACCAGCCGCCAGATGCTCCACGAGATCGGCCGCGAGCCGACCCCGGAGGAGCTCGCCGAGAAGCTCGGCATGCCGCTCGAGAAGGTGCGCAAGGTCCTCAAGATCGCCAAGGAGCCGATCTCGCTCGAGACGCCGATCGGCGACGAGGAAGACTTGCACCTCGGCGATTTCATCGAGGACAAGAACGCGATCCTGCCGATCGACGCAGCGATCCAGTCGAACCTGCGCGAGACGACGACGCGGGTGCTCGCCTCGCTCACCCCGCGCGAGGAACGCGTGCTGCGCATGCGCTTCGGCATCGGCATGAACACCGACCACACGCTCGAGGAGGTCGGCCAGCAGTTCTCGGTGACCCGCGAACGCATCCGCCAGATCGAGGCGAAGGCGCTGCGCAAGCTCAAGCACCCGTCACGGTCGCGGAAGCTGCGGAGCTTCTTGGACAACTAGGCGCGACAGCGGTGCCGACCATTGCATGGTCTACGGCATCGCGATCCGCATGTACGTTCGAGATCACCCACCGCCGCATTTTCACGCGGTTTATGGCGAGCACTAAGCATTCGTGGCCATCGAAACCGGTGAGATAATCGAGGGTGGTTTGCCGCCAGCGGCCGCCCGTCTCGTGAAGGAGTGGGCGCTGGCAAGACGGGATCAGTTGCGCGAGAATTGGCGCCGCGCCCGTGCGGGCGAGCCGCCGGAAAAGATCGCAGGCTTCGATGCAGACTAAAGTGATACGCCTCGAAAAGATCGGATGCTTCCGGCTGCGCGTCCATTTCAACGACGGCAGCAAAGGCGTGCACGATTTCACCACGATGGTCCAGGAGTCGGGGTCGATGCTCCTACCGCTGCGCGACGAACGGTACTTCGAGCGCGTGTTTCTCGAATGCGGTGCGCCGACCTGGCCGAACGGTTTCGATATCGCGCCGGAGTGGCTGCGCCGTGAGATGGCAGCGGCCAAGGAGCTGAGCCGGGTCGCGGTGGAATAGGCAACTTCTGATTGGCGTTGGTTTAAACCGCTCCGTCATTCCGGGGCGCGCGCCTTCGCGCGAACCCGGAATCCAGCGCTGCGCCGCGAGGCGGTTCTGGATTCCGGGTTCGCCGCTGCGCGGCGCCCCGGAATGACCACACCACGCAGTGACGCTTCCTGCTCACACAGCAGCAAAATCGCAGGAGTTACCCCCCGCCCGCCCTCGGTGCCGCCGCAACGCCAGCCTCGATTGCGCGCGGCTGACCGCCCGGCATCTGTCGCTTGGCGACGCTCGCGGCCGGTGCGTATCGGGGGTCGTGGAGGCTGACCCAGACGTTGGGATTGCCCTGCGACTGCCGCTTCATGAAGCGGTAGCCGGTTTCGTACCAGGGCAGAATCTCGTCGACCTGGTTGTCGAGGATGAACTCGCCGCGGTCGGTCTTGACCGTGAGCACCGCGTGGCCTTCGTCCTTGCGGTCGCGCACGACGGTGAGGAGCAGTGCCTCGCGCGGCCAGCCGGCGCGGAGCAGCAGGCGGCGCTTGAGCAGCGCATAGTCCTCGCAGTCGCCGTAGCCGTCATCGGGATAGGACCACTTCTCGATCGTGCCCCAATGCTCGATGTCGGTCATCGGCTTGACGGTGCCGTTGACGTAGCGATTGATGCTGACGAGGTCGTCGAAGGCCGTCGCGGTGAGCACGATGTCGCGCGGCGCCGACGGGTTTGCGGGGCATTCGGCGACGTTCGCTGCACAAAATTCGACCCAGCCGATCGGCGCGCGCGTTTCCGACACGACCTCGACATAGCGCTGGTCGCTGTGGCGCGGGTCGCCATAGCGCTGGTCACTGGCGCCGATCGCGCTGGTCACAGTCAGGGCCGTCGTCGCGACGAGCGCAAGCGCCGCCGCGACGTAGCGAACTCTTTTACTCATGGACGAGCCTCAGAACGGCTGCCGACCTGGGATGCCCGAGACCGTGCCCGCTGCCGGGCCGGATCGCTAGCTGTCAACACTGACGGCGATATCCGGGGGCGGGCCCTCGAGCCCTCGCACTCCGTCAAAGGCCGTCCAACCTTAGTCTGGGCGCCTCACGGAATGGTTCGATTCACCGGCTAACTGATGCGCGGTGCCCCCGAATGGCCTAGATTGGCGACCGCCGCGAGCCGATGCCGGCGGTTCCCGTCGGCAGCCGCCGCGGCCAGCGCCCTCGTTAAAAACGGGCTTGTTCGGGAGGATTCCATGTCGATGCGCATCGTGCCCGCCATCCTGGCGGCTATGGCCTTCGGTTTGCCGTCGGCCGACGCCCAACAGAAGCCGCAGCCCCCGCAATCGCTGCGCCTCTACGTTCTCGATTGCGGCAAGATCACTCCGGCGACGGTCGACAATTACGGCCTCAAGCCGAGCGAAATGGCCAACACGGAGATGATCACGCCCTGCTTCCTGATCGTTCACCCGCGTGGAAGCATGATGTGGGACACCGGAGAGATTGCCGACGCCGCCTTCAAGGACGGCGTCTCGCCCCAGAAGCTCAATGCCTATACCGTGGAGCGCCCGCTGCTCCCGCAACTCGCCGCGATCGGCTACACCCCGGCCGACATCACCTATCTTGCGCTCTCCCACTACCATGGCGATCACGTCGCCAACGCCAGTCAGTTCGCCAAGTCGACCTGGATCGTGCAGAAGGGCGACCGGGACCCGATCCTCGCTCCGCGGGGGCCCGAAAGCCGCGTGCCGGACCCGAAATTCTTCGAGGGCCTCGCCGACGCCAAATCGATCGTGCTCAACGGCGAGGATCATGACGTGTTCGGCGACGGAACCGTCGTCCTCAAATCGACGCCCGGTCACACGCCGGGACACCAGTCCCTGTTCCTCAAACTCGCCAACACCGGCAACGTCCTGCTGTCCGGCGATCTCTATCACTATCCGGAAGAGATCACGTTGAAGAAGGTGCCGCTCAGGGATCCGGACCGCGAGCAGACCGCAAAGAGCCGCGAGAAGATCGAAGAGTTCGTGAAAGCGAACCACGCGCAATTGTGGATCCAGCACGACTACGGCGCCGGCACCAAGCGGAAGATCGCGCCGGCGTTCTACGACTGAGGCTCGCCGCGGCGTTGCGGAACGAGGGGATGCGCTTGCGCTGCCGAAGCGGGCATCGCAGGCGCATCGATTGAACCGGCGGCATTCCGCGGCGCGCGTTCTTTGTGCGGTTCCCCGGAATGAAGGCTGGACGGAGCGGCCTCCCGTCGGGGATCATTCCCGCGGGGGTGCCGCTGCTCCAGCGCGCAATGCGGGCAATGGCGGAGATACTTCGACGGTACCGATCCAGTTCCTTGCCCTGCGTTCGAGCCGCCCTGCGACGGATTCATCCTCGAAGTCGGTCGGCGTCTCGGGCGCGAAGGCGTGGTCCACCATCGACTGAACTCTGACTACTGCGCGCAGGCGATCATCGATCTCACAAAGCACGGCGGTCAGCACACCGCACCGCGCGCAGATGATCCACTGCGCCGTCCCGTGGCCGAACCGGTAGATGCTCAGCAACGACGGATCGCGGTAGCGCAACTCCAGGCGAGCGTCCGGATCGGAGATATAGCTCGCACCATGCCTCCTGCACATCGTGCAGGAACACCTGCGCGGCACCAAGTCGCCTGCGCTCTTATCGGTGAAGAGCGTGAACTCGACATTCCTGCAGTGACAGCTGCCGCTCAGGGCGTGCATCTCTGAAGCCTCCTCAGCGTCGGGCTCGCATCAGGCAAGTACAACAGCGTACGCACCTCGGTGCTCTTCCTCCGCGGCCTCTCCGTCGGTGTGCGCCGCGTATCGCGTGCGTCCGTCGCGCGCCGAGTTCGAACCATTCGAAGAGCGGAGCTTCGTCTGCCTGGACTTTCTCGGGGCTACGGTTGGGCGGTCCTTCGCATCGACGCAAGCTCGGAGATCGGGCGCATCCAGTGCGCCAAGCGTGCGCGGTCGCCGGTGAGATCACCAAGTCCGCGCTTGCGTGCCATCTCGATGGCCACCGCAAGTATCAGGTGCGCCATGCCCGGTGTTCCCAGCATCAGTGGATCGCTCATGCGGCCCTCGAAGAAATCGGCCATGCGCTGCGCTCGCGTTGCCTCATGAGCGAGCGTGGTGGGCGAACGTTCGTTCTCCGGCCGTGCCATTTCGCGGCCCCACACAGCGATGCCGTCGCACATGCCGCGTGCAGCGAACTCCAGCCGACGATAGGCCAAATCGGATGCGTGCGGCACGCTGTGGAATTGCGGATTGCCGTCAAGGGCGTCAAGGTAGGCGCAGATGAGCTGACTGTCTTCCATGCCAACGCCGCTATCGTCGACAAGGTAGGGCACGCGGCCGGAAGGGTTGATTTGATAGTAAGGACTGCCGGCGGTGCGTGTTTTCGCTTCGATGAGCTCGATGCGATCCTCGAGGGTCTTCTCGATGACGATGATGCGCGCGAGGCGAGCGTATGGCGAGCCGCGTGTCACATAGAGCTTCATGTCAGGTGCGCGATCCAAGTGTTCGTCGAGGGCAAGGTGCACCACCTTGCCGAAGGCCGCAGCCGAACGAAAACGAATGGTTGAGGACCAAGCCAGCCAGAATTGCGGCAGGTTTGCCCTCGAGAGCTATCGTCGCCGTCTGTGCCTCGGGCTGTCGACGCTCGCTGCGCCGGTGGTGCTCGCAGAGCCGTTGAGGCTGGCCTCCAGCGGGTCGGCGCTTTGGATCTCGCGCGCATCCCGATTGACCTCGAGACAGGACAACAGCTCCACATAGCTTGCCGGCCCGCCGGTCGTCTCCATGCCGATGCATAGCGTCTTGTCGTTGCTGGCGTACTTCGCCCAGTTCTGCTTGAGCGTGGTCAGCGCCGCGTTCTCGTCGGCAAGGCAGGCTTCCTTGTTGCGGCCGAGCACGACCGCTCCGCGGCCGGCTGCCTCGCAGCTCGGCCCTACCTGCATGACGGGCGGGCCGCCGCCACCGCCGCGAACCTGCGCGGTTCGCGATTGCGATCGGGATCGCGAGCGGGATGGGGTCTGGGGCTGCGCCTGCGGTTGTGACTCCGCCTGCGGTTGGGGATTGCCGAGGGGGGCCGGCTGCTCGTCCCTTTGCACCGCGGGCGGGAGGTCGCTCGGCGTCGGCTGGCGATGCCCGACCGGGGCTTGGGGCACCCCGCCGATGGACGGTGTCTGGGCGACGGCCCCTTGGGCCGCGAACGCGAGGACTACGAGGCAAATCGAAACACGCTGCACGGTGGTCTCTCCTGAGCCCCACCGCCCGCGAGTGCACTCCGATATTGGCGTGCCAGCGCGGCGGGCGCTAGGGGTCTCATGCAGATTTGAGGAATGGCGAACGCCAGCGCTCACGTTCCTTGTCATGCCGGGTTCGCCGCGGTGCGGTACCCCGGGATGACGGGCGATAGCGGCGCGGGCCGCGTTCTACTCCTCCAGCTTCGGAAGCACGTGCCGCCCGTCGGCATCGAGCCGCAACGGCTTGACCCAGCGGACGGCCGCAAGCTTCAGCGGGCCGTAAAGATGCGGGAACAGCGCGCCGCCGCGCGATGGCTCCCATTTGAGTGCCGGCCCCAGCGCCTCGGCGTCGACGGCGACGAGGACGAGGCCGCTCATCCCGGTGAAATGGCGCCCCGCGGTGCCCGGCACCTGGGCGGCACTCGAGAAGTGGATGAAGCCGTCGGCGTAGTCGACCGCCGAGCCGAGGAACGCGCCGTCGCGCTCGGCGTCCCGCCACATCTTGTCTTCGCAGATTTTGTAGATCGTGGTCATGCGACACCCTCCGGCGAAGCTACCACGCCGCCGCCCGGGGGGCCGCAGACATATCAGCCGAGCATCCGGCGTCGCTGTTCTGCTCGCGTCGAACCTCCCGCTTTCGTGCTCCCTGATGTCTTGCAGGTTCGATCTACAGCGGAGGGAGCTCCGACCGGTAACATTGCACCGCGAACGTCTCAACATCAGCCACCTGAAGGGCAGCGAATTCAATAATTTCTACCTTGCATGGGGTGGATTTTCACTGCTCGCGAAAAAATCCGCGTCGGCCGCCGATTGCGTCCATCCCGGGTGCCCGCGCCAAGCGAGGAAGCGCGCCGCCATGTCGGCGCCGTAGCGCACGCGAAACAGCAGGGTACGTTCGCTCGCCGTTGACGTATTCGTGCAGCTCGCCCGGCGGATGTACTATGAAGCTGCCGGGTGTCACCTCGACCTCGCGTTCGGGGGTGCGCATCTGTCCGCCGCCGGTGAAGCAGAAATAGATTTCCGTCGCGTCGGGATGGCAGTGGTAGGGGCTGACTTGACCCGGCTCCCAGCACGCGACGGTGACGTCGCCATCGGCGACTCGGCCGAGAACCTTCTCGACGTGCTTGTCCGAATTCCACTCCTGCTCTCGCTCGAGACTGAAGACGAGCATGCCGGCTCTCCCGCTTTCCGCCCCGAGGGCCTGCCCGCACCATAGCAGGTTCGGCGACACGCTTGACGGCGCAGGGCCGCCCGCCGATAGGAGAGCCGCAAGCCGTTCGAGGGAGCGCAGCGCACATGTTGAACAAGCCGAAGTGTCCGGTGATCGCCATCGAGGAACACTACTGGGACCCGGAGATGGCCGCCCATTTCACCGGCGTCGAAGCCGGGCGCCCGGGCGAGACCCACAAACGCTTGCTCGACCTCGGCGCGCTGCGCATCAAGGAGATGGACGAAGCCGGCATCGACATGCAGGTGCTCTCCCATGGCGCGCCGGCGGCGCAGAAGATCCCCGCCGACGTCGCGGTGCCGCTCACGCGCAAGGTCAACGACCGCCTGCATGCGGCGATCGCAGCCTATCCGACGCGCCTTGCGGCTTTCGCGAGCCTGCCGACCGACGATCCCGACCGCGGCGGCGGACGAGCTCGAGCGCTGCGTCACCAAGCTCGGCTTTAAGGGCGCCATGCTGCACGGCATGGCCCATGGCAAATTTCTGGACGACAAGCGGTTCTGGCCGATCTATGCGCGCGCGGAAAAACTCGACGTGCCGATCTACCTGCATCCGTCGCTCCCCAACGCGGCGGTGACGGACGCCTATTACGCCGACTACATCAAGGAATTCCCGATGGTGGTGCGGCCGGCCTGGGGCTACACGGTGGAGACCGCGACGACTGCGATCCGCCTGGTGCTCTCGGGCGTGTTCGACGCGCATCCGCGGCTGAAGGTCATTCTCGGCCATCTCGGCGAGACGCTGCCGTTCCTCGTCTGGCGCATCGACCACGCGCTGGCGCGGCCGGGGCAGAAGGCGCTGAGCTTCCGCGACGTGTTCTGTGGCAACTTCTACATCACCACGAGCGGCAACTTCTCCAATCCAGCGCTGCTCTGCTCGGTGATGGAGATGGGAATCGACCGCGTGCTGTTCGCAGTCGACTGGCCGTTCGTCGACAACATGCCGGCGACGCAGTGGATCGACACTGTGCCGCTGTGTGACGAGGACAAAGTGAAGCTGCTGAGCGGCAACGCCCGGCGGATATTACACATGTGATAAATCTTGTGATCGCCCGCGAACGCAGGCGCTCGCGATCACTGCAGGTTAATCACCGCGGATCAGTCACCACGCATCGAGCCAACGGCCGAGGTCGTAGACCGAGGCTACGGCGAAGCACGTAAACAAGCCGGCCCACAAGAGGCCGAGTAGAACCGTGCGATTGGCGCGGATCAGCGCGTTCTTTCCGTCGAAATGACCGGCATAACGAACCATGACGCGACTCCGAATCCTCCGGGCTGCAACGAATTATCGGTGTCTAAGGCTGGTATTTGGGACCGAATCCGCGGTTTCGCAACCGCCGGATGCGCAGGGCAGTGTTGCGGGCACCGGGGCACCTCACGGCGGGCGGGCGGTGGCGGATGCCCGCGTGACCGCGGTTCCAAAGGCCAGCTACCGGTACTGGACGCCCGACGTCACGGTGTAAGCCGGGTTGGGGCTGGGCGCCGCGTCCGGGGCGACGGAAGCACGCTGGGCGCGATGCTGCGACTGGCGCACCCAGTGCCGCAGCGGCTTCTTCGGCGCCGCGGCACCCTTGGCGATGTCTTGCTTTGCGGCTTCCGCTTTGCTCCTGGCGTGCACATGCCGGACGAACCTTGGCGTGACGCGCGGCGCCGCGTGAGCAAGATGCGGACGTGAGAGCCGTGACAGCCCAGGATTGATGCGCGGCAGTCGCTGCAGCAAGCGCGGCACCCAGCGGCGGACCGGCTCCGCCTCGTCGGGTTCCCCTGTCCGAGCGGCGAGCTTCGCCGGCGCCTCCGGCGCGGGAACTGCATCAGGGTCGGCCAGCGCCAATTGCTGCAGAGCGGAGAGCGACGGTTCCGCAGGGCGTTCATTGTGGTCGGCCGCTGCAGGGTGTTCGCCATGGTCGGCCGCGGCAGGCGCCTCGGTGACCGGCGCCTCTGTGAACGAGCTGGCCGCGACGACGGAGTCGGGCGCCGCGCGCTGCGGCGCGATCGGTGGCGCCGCGGGCGTAGGATCGACCGCCGGTTCCACGGCGAGCGAAGTGGCCTGCGGTGCCGGCGCACCCGCAGGGTCAGGCGCAGGCGCCGCATCCGCTGCAGTCGGCGGTGTCGGGTCCCCTATCGGCGCTGCCACACCATCCGTGCCGGGTACCGCCTGTGCGACCGCGGCCGCCGCTGTTTCGGCTGCGACGGCCGCTGCTTCCTCGTCGACCGCGGGCGGCACCTCCGCGACCGACGGCGCTGCATCCACGACCGCCGGCGGATCCGCTTCGGCGCTCGCGGCCGGTGCAGCTGACGTGTTCGACGAAGGCTGGGGCGCCGGCGCGGCGGATTCCGCCGCCGGTTGGTCGGGGTCGTTGTGCTCCGCGCTCGGCACCGGCTCGGCGACCGCCGGCGCGAGATCGCGCAGCCGCATGAGCTCCTCGGCGCGGCGCGACGCCTCGAGCGCAGCGAATTGCGCGCGGGCCGCCGGTTCGGTGATCATGCCCTGCATCATCGGCCGGCTGATCTCGGGCATGGCGCCGATGCGGGTGCGGGTCTGCGGATCGATCAGCCCCGATCCCGCCACCGCGAGCATGAGCACGGTGAGCACCGCACCGCAGATCACCACGGTGAAATTGGGCAGCATTGTGCGCGGTACCGGTTCGAGAATACGGTCGGCGACGCAAGACACGGCAGTGATTCGCCAAACTATCTGAGTCGAGCCGCTTCGTGAATCCCGCGCCCCGGGGCGTCGGGTCCGGCGATGGCGACGGGCCGGAGATCGTGAAGCAGGACATTGCCCCACACGCTCCGCGGTTGCTAAAGGATGCGGGTGGGGGCCTGTAGCTCAATGGTTAGAGCTAGCGGCTCATAACCGCTTGGTTGCAGGTTCGAGTCCTGCCGGGCCCACCACGAATTTCGCTATCATTTTTCCGACTTTCATTCGGCGTTCGGTAGCCTCAGCCAATGAAACGACCAATGAAACGCTCTGCGGAGTCTTGGAAGTGATCGCGTCCGCTGCATCCTTCAGATAGTCGGGATGATGATGGCCATAGCGTCCGTTCCAGGATCTCGACGGACATGCCGAGGAAGCCTGCTGCCTGCCAAATTGGGACGCCGCGCTGCATGAGCCAAGTCGCCGCCGTGTGGCGCAACGTGTGCGGGGTAACCCGGCCCCACAGTCCGGCCAGCTTTACTGCTCTGTTGAATGCGGTCTTCACCGACTTAACTGGTGCACCGTTCCATTCGACGAAATGAGAGGTAACAATGCCTCGGCGAACCCAGCGCCGCATGTGTTCCAGCAGGCGTGCGGGAATGGGGGCAGGTGGTTGCCTTTTCTTGCTCGCGCGCCGACCGATGGCTTGCCGGAAGAAGATCCCCTGATCGAGGTCTACGAAAGAATGCCCGAGGTTACGATAGGGTGAGGCTGAAGCAATGGCACCGGCTCGCGTGCCAGTATAGAGTCCAATCAGTATGAAGCGAGCCAAGTGGCGGAGCGGTCGCTTCTCGGTCGCGATCTTGTTTCCCTTATGGTGGCCACGATGCACCGTTTGCGTCTCGCGGTAACGCCAACACGCCCAGAGCAGACGAGCGGCCTCTGCGCGCGTGAGCCATCGGTCTCTGGGGGCTCCCTTGGGAGGTAGCGCCACCCGCACCAAACCGTGGTGAAGGTTCTCCTTTCCGTGGTGGTTGATAGCGGCGCGCAGGATTTCGAGATCGCTGCGAGCCCCGCCAGCCTTACCGCGTGATTTCACGTAAGCCCGACACTGGGCGCTGCTGATCTCCGACAGCATCTTGCCGCCCCAGAAACTGTTTAGGCGAGCAATGGCTCGTTCCAGCTTCGGTTGGTCCGCGACGCGCGGTCCGCAATCGTCGAGATAAACCGAGAGCACGTCCGCAATGTCTATTACTTCAAGCTCCCGCACATGCCGCGCTGGGCGGTACTTATCCGCAATATAATCCGCTAGCCGCTTTTCCGCTTCTCTAGCTTGATGCTCAAGGCATCCCGTGGCGATATGCTGCTTGCCGTCGATGATGATCCACACGGATTTCGCGAGGATGCGGCCGTTTTTCCGGCGAGCGGGGCGGAGCCACAGGTGGGCTCCTTTGCTTCTACGCGGCATAGCTCCCTCATCCGTTCAATGTTGGCCAACGTAGTGTAGTCTTTTCCAGCAATTCGTTCGATCACAAGACGGCCCCGTGCTGCTTCCCTACGCAGGCCAGAGGCTGTCATCGAGCCATCGGGGAACGCGAGCGATGCAACGACATCAAGGCGCAGGGGGCTTTCTGATCGAATTCTGTCCTAAATCCGGTACGTTCGCGGAACGCGGCACTATCGCCTACGGAGTGCTCACCGTGAGGAAAGCGGAAGCGAAACAGGTCGCTCTCGCGCAGTATTCGACTTGAATGAAGGTCTCTCATCTTCGCTCCTATTCTGACTACGGTTTCGCATTCTCGAAGGGCAACGACAGGATAAAATCTGCGAGTCGCCTCGCTTCCGCGGCCGTGAGATTTGACGGCAATTTCAGCGAGACCCTCAATTCCGGCCGAAGATGAAAAACGTGCAGAATCTCGTCTAATCCGGGGCCGGCGACCTCCGGCGCACGTGGCGAGAAGCCATGTGATAAAGCCGGGTCCTCAAAGTCCTCCGCCAATCCTTGCGCAATCTTCCCCAATTCGCCGAGGTCAACGTCCCAGATCATTCGTGACTTTTTGTTGCGCCGTCCGACCGTAAATTTACCAAACCTGTATTGAGCAAGTTGTTTCATTGCAGAAATGACGTAGGCACGGTCCAACCCCGCGCCCTTCATTACCTCGCTCACAGTGGATTCTCTCGAGGCGCCGCGCTTCGCGGCCCAATCAAACAGCAGAGCAGCATCCGGGTTGTCCGCGTCGGAGTAACAATCCTGAACAAATTTGATCGCCTTACGCGAGGTCATGGCGGCTCCTATTCGGCTGTTTGGCTTGATTGCCACGAAACGACGTCGGTTGTCAACTTTATTTGTATGATAGCAATGTCATTCTGTAATGTATCTCGTTACACTAAAAACAGATACGCTATCCTCGTCTCGCTCCGAAACAGTCCGCGACGTTGGGTCGCAGGCCATCCTTAGCGTTATCATAACATAAAGATTGACCACAACGATTCTTTTTGTTTAAAGAAAACACTCGCGTGGTCGGTTGGTCAAATCACGTCGCGGTCGCGCCGTCTTGTAGCGAACAGACAAAAGAGCGCCGTCGATCCCACGAAAGTCGCTTTTTGAGCAGAGCGGCCACCGACGAAGCTCGGCGATGCATGTGTCCGGCCCGATTTAGCTTTCGAGGCAGCCAAGGCTCGCTGTGTAGAACCGTTAACAACTGTGAGGTGAAACGTGAAGATGAAACGAAGCGATGTGAGAGCGCAAGCCGTCGCAGAGCTCATGCGTGAGAATAACGAGCGGATTGCAGCAGGACAAAACTCCAACCCGTACTGGTGCGTTGAGACCTGTATCAAGCAACGCATGAAAGAAGATTCGCGCACGTCCGAACGAGCCGCCTCCCGGCATGCAGCCCTTAGTCTTCACCGGCAGCCCAAACGATTCAAAAAAATGACAATGGCCGGAAAATGGTCGCGCCATCTCTAGAAAGCGACCCAACAAGATCATGGGCCGCGCGAGTTTTTGGCAAGAGTTTTCCAAGTCCATTCGAAGTCTTTGTCATCTGAGCTGGCATAGGGTCGCGCATTCAAACGGTCGCCGATCAGCTGACCGCGATACCAGCCACCCCTGGATCCGGGGCGATTGCCGCAGGACCAGGCACGCACCTCGGAACTAACTGAGCCGCCCTCACCCGCGCGGCGAACGAGAGATCGATCTTTGTCAATCGCGGTGAATGCCGACAGCCGCGCCGGCGAATGGAGAAGAGCTGGGCGCTGACGCGCGCCGATGAAAAACCTGTCCATCAATAGGACCGCCACACTCAACCGCGTGGCGGAGGGCGAAGCTTTGCGTGAATTGCGGTTAAGGCGGGTAGCCGCGTTCGATAAAATGCCCGCCACAAACGGAGTACAGAGATATGAAAGAACCGAAACTTAAGAAAAGCCCAGCAGAAAAAATCGAGCTTGTGGCCCGCTATGTCAATAATCACATCCCGGTGGTCCCGGGGCATGACACGAGGGATGGTAAGTGCACCTGCGGCGACGAGAACTGCCCCACGCCGGGCAAGCATCCGAGAATGGACAAGGCGGTAACCGATATCGCGGGCGCCCAAGACCATTGGGGAGAATGGCCGAGCGCAAAGGTCGGCCTGCTTTGCGGCGTGAGTAACATCATTGCAGTGAAGCTGAAGACGGACGGGGCCGGTCGACCGAACGAACCCTGGAGCCGGCGGCCGCGAGCGTGGGCTGAATGGGAAAAAACGCAGGGCCTGCCTCGAACGGTGATGTACCACTCCGCGAATAGGGACACACTGCTGTTCCGGCTTCCCAAGGACGACGTTCCCGTTGGAACATTGAAGATTGCAGATGGAATCACGGTGTTCGGCGCCGGCGAGTTCGTGGTGTTGCCACAGAGCTTCCGTTTGACGGACAAGCTTGCGTTCTATCCAACTCACAACCCGGGGCAGGTTGGCATCGCGCAAGTGCCGGATTGGCTATATCGGATGATCAACTTCACCTTGCTCCGTGATGGCGGGCGGTCCGGGTTTGAGACCACGGTAATTCCCTACGACATGATCGAGCAGCCGGAGGTCCCGCTTGACCAGGATCGGATCAAACTGTTCGCCGAGTTGTTGCAAGTGACGGACATCAGGACCCCATTGTATGTGCGCCCGACCAAGACATACCAATTCGCCCTCTTGAGCGACAGGCATGAATTCGAGGCGGTGAAGCTGCACCACCCGGACCATGCCCCCTGCGCGATCCTGACCCTCGACGACACTGACGCCGAGCTTTGGCAGATTGGGCAGCTGCTGAATTAACCGAAGTTGCCGGTCCTGGACTGGGCCGAGGCGGTAATGCGGTGGGTCGAGTTGGTCAACCAGAAGGCTGCGCAAGGTGCGCATCCTCGCGGTGGACACCAACCGCACGACAAGGGGTTCTCGCGTGCTGGACGAGTTATCGGTGTATCTCGTCGCAACGTCGAGCGCGCGTCAAAGATCGCGGCGATCTGCAAGGAAGCGAAGGCTGAAATCCGAAGGCTCAATCTTGACGTTAGGCGCCACTTGTTGGCCATAGGCGCGGAGCCAGAGGAGCTTCAGCTCGCAAAGCTCTATGAGCTCACGCGCGACCGGAAGTCCGAAAGCGCGGACGAAGCCCCCGAGGAAGGCGGCGGAAGACAACCGGATACCACCGCTCAGGAGCCCGGCGGCTGTCCGCACGAGGAAGGAGAGGAACAGGGGGCAATCGCCTCGGGGGCATCCGAGGGGGCGGACAAAACCTTCGTCCTGCGGTCCGGGGATGGTGCGCGCGCGGAGCAACCGACAACAGCTGAGGAATCGCGTGTCGCCTCCCGAGAGTGAGGAACGAGTGGAGGCCGCCCATCAGGCCGCCATGCCCGCAAGAGTGTCGAACGACAGTCCGACGATGACCGCGGACCCGGCTGAAACGGGCGACAACTGGGAGGAGGAGGCCCTCCCTGACCCGACCATGACCGGCGAGGCCTTGATCGCCAGTCCGCCCATCCACGCGGACCCTGTTGGAACCGGCGAGAGCGCGGGTGTGAAGACGCGGACCGAGGCACTGGAGCGGGCTTGGGAACTGCATTGTGAGCCCATTTACGACAGCCTGCCGGAAGACCGTCAACGGCATTTCATCCAACTAAGGCTCGGCTACTCGGTCGTCGCGTCGGACGGCGTTGACCAACGGGAGTCCGGGTCGGGCGCTCAAGAGGCCGACCGCCGATAGAAGCGAGGCCGATTTCTCCCTCTGAAAGACTGCACGCCGAGCAGGTGGCCATTAGCGAAAGGCGGGGATCACTTCCCCGCCTTCTTCTTTTCTGCCGGATCTCGCGAGTTTGCCTCTCGCCCGACCGGTTACGTTCCCGCAAGCGGTATAGCCTGCGGCCCCACCCATATCCCGGCGTGGCAACGGTCGACCGGGTAGACTGTGCGCTGGCAAAGGGCAGCCGCTGCATAATTCGCGGGTGGAGTGGAGGACCGACGCCATCGGAAGTATGTTCATGCGGGGGTAACGACGACCCTTGTGGTCGAGAATGGAGTGGCCAGAGCCTAGGCAGTGGCGCGCGCGACGGCTGTGTCCAGCCGGATCGCGTTTAACGAGCGCCCCTTAGATAGGATCGGCGGCGACGCGCCCTCGACAACCGTCGAGGTCAACGGCATGGACGGGCGGTAAAAGCAAGCGGCACGAATACCCACAAGACCCCGACCGCTTCACACGCCCGCCAAAGGGTGGGCAAGTTGCTCACCCCTGGATCGATGTCACGGGAAGCTCCGACGACCTGCGCACAGCATTCGATCACTGATCGGTGCTCTCGCACGACGCGATCGTGTCCCGTGGAGTGGTGTAGCTCGCGGTGGGTCACCGCGATCACCGGCATTGGCCGGGCTGGTCAGCTGGCGATTGCCGGAAGGCTGACGGCGGGATCATCGCTCAACGGCGCGATGGTTTCCAGGGTCATGTAGCGGCCGCGCTGGACCGCCCATTCGTCGTTCTGTTCGAGCAGGATCGCGCCGACGAGACGAATGATCGCGCTCCTCGTTGGGGAAGATGCCGACCACGTCGGTGCGTCGTTTGATCTCGCCGTTGACGCGTTCGAGCGGATTGGTCGAGTGCAGCTTGACGCGGTGCTCTGCCGGGAAGGTCATGTAGGCGAGCACATCCGCCTCGGCCTCATCCATGAAGGCGGCGAGCTTTGGCAAGCTTGGGACGCAGCTGATCGGCGACCTTGCGCCACTGGGTTCTGGCGGCCTCGGCATCGTCTTGCGCGAAGGCCGGTGGCGATGAAGGCGGAGACGACGCGGCGGCCCTGGCGGCCGGCATGGGCCAGCACATTGCGCATGAAGTGGACGCGGCAGCGCTGCCAAGTGGCGCTGCAGCACCTTGGCGACGGCGGCCTTGATGCCCTCATGGGCGTCGGAGATGACCAGTTTGACCCCGCGCAGACCGCGGCGGGCGAGCTTGCGCAGGAATGTCGGTCCAGAACGGCTCGGCCTCGGAGTAGTCCGACATCCATGCCAAGAACCTCGCGCCGGCCGTCGCTGTTGACGCCGACCGCGATGATCACGGCGACCGAGACGATGCGGCCGTTCTGGCGCACCTTCACGTAGGTGGCGTCGATCCACAGATACGGCCAGTCGCCCTCGATCGGTCGGGTCAGGAAGGCCTTCACCTTCTCGTCGATCTCCTCGCACAGCCGGGAGACCTGGCTCTTCGAGATGCCGCTCATGCCCATGGCCTTGACCAGGTCGTCGACCGAGCGGGTCGAGACACCCTGGACGTAGGCCTCCTGGATGACCGCCGTCAGTGCCTTCTCGGCGATCCGGCGCGGTTCGAGGAAAGCCCGGAAAGTAGGTGCCTTTCCGCAGCTTCGGGATGCGCAGCTCGACCGTGCCGGCGCGCGTCTCCCAGCTCACGATCACGGTAGCCGTTGCGTTGGGCGAGCCGCTCCGGGTTCTTCTCCCCGTAGGCCGCGCCGGTCAGCCCCTCGACCTCCATCTCCATCAGCCGCTCGGCGGCAAAGCCGATCATCTCGCGCAACAGATCGGCATCCGGGGTCTTCTCCACGAGCGCGCGCAGGTTCATCATCTCGTCGGTCATCGATGGTTCCTCGAATCAGGTTGGTGTTCGCAACCCGACCCTACCGGGGAATCGTCGATGACCACCGCGAAGCCGCTCGCCCGCTACGGCGCTAGTGGGGCGCGCGTGCGGCCGGCTTCGCTACCGCCGGAGCTACACCACCAATGGGGACA
>CAWGRH010000022.1:0-44184 GCA_963824905.1 uncultured Alphaproteobacteria bacterium | reverse complement strand
AGCCGTTGTTCAGCCCGTCGCCGGAGGCGACGTTCTTCAATCTGAACGGACACACCTATCGCGGCCGCGAGCACTGGACCCGGCTATGGAAGTTCTACGTCCAGCAGGTCCAGTCGAGCTACTGGACGCCGTACGACATCGGCGGCGTCGTCACCGGCGATCTCGCGGTGGTGTGGTGCCACCGCAAGACACGGCGGCAATGGACCGGCAAGGAGCCACCGCCGCGCGACATCCACTACGACAACAGCGAATTCGTATCGCGCTCGACCATGGTGTTCCGCAAGGAAGACGGCACCTGGCGCGTGGTGCACGCGCATTTCTCCCCGGCCGACGGCGGCCCGCGGCCTGGCGGCGTGTGAGCGCGGCTTTGCTCCCGAAGCTGAGCGTGCGGCTGCACGGCGGCCTTCCGGCCGCAGCATGCGTCGCCCAGGCGAAAGCCGCAGAGGCGGCGGGCTTCGCCTCCGTGTGGTTCGCCGAAAATATGTTCGCTCGCGGCATTCTGCCGGCGGCGGCGGCCTGCGCGGTGGCGACGCAGCGGCTCGGCATCGGCGCCGGGGTGTTCAATCCGTATAATCGCCATCCCACACTGATCGCCATGGAGATCGGCGCGCTCGACGAGCTTGCGGGTGAGCGCGCGAGTGGCCGCGTGCGGCTCGGCATCGGCTCCGGCGTCGGCAGCGCCGTCGAGCGCATGGGCGCGAGCTATGCACGCCCGGTGACCGCGCTCGGCGAGGCGATCGCCATCGTGCGCGCGCTGCTCGCCGGCGAGGAGGTGACGTTTGCCGGCGAGGCGTTCAAGGTCGAGCGCGTGAAGCTCGATTACGCGCCGCGCCGCGATATCGCGATCTTCATGGCCGGGCGCGGCGATCGTAGCCTCGCGCTATGTGGCGAGCGCGCCGATGGCTTGTTGGTGTCGAACATGTGCACGGCGGCGTTCGTCGCGCGCTCCGCAGCGCTGGTTCGCGAGGCCGCGGCGAGGGCAGGGCGCACTGGTCCGCTCGGCGTCGTGCGCTACATGCCGTGCTGTGTCGCCGAGGACCGCGCCGCGGCGATTTCTGCCGCGAAGCGCGGGGTCGGCGAGATGCTCCCCACCTACTGGCGTCTCGGCCAGCGGCTCGAAGGCGCGAAGCAGGCGCTTACGATGGAGAGCGGTATCAGCGAGGCAGAGTTTGCCGCGGCGGCGGATCGGCTGCGCGCCGGCGAGGACGCAGCGGAGGTGCTCGATGCGCGCTTCGTCGAAGCTTTTGCCGTTGCTGGGACGGCGGCAGAGTGTGCCGCGCGGGTAGCTGCGTGCGCCGAAGCTGGCGTGACCGAGCTGGCACTGACATTTTCGGGCGGGCAGAGCGGGACCGAAATGAACGAGCTTGCTGCGGCCTGCCAAAGCCTGGCGGCATGAAGTGCTCAACACTGCAGAAAGTACGGTGATTGCTTGCCGTTACTACCGATATCCGGTACCTTAAATCGTGCAGTACGAATGAGACGACGGCAAAGCCGCCTTAAATCGTCGCAAGCACGGCGTCGATTTTTCAGAAGCCATCATCGCCCTCGAGGATCCGCGACGTCTGGAAGAGATTGACGAACGATTCACATATGACGAGGAGCGGACCCTCGTCATCGGAATGGGTCGCGGCAGGGTACTCTTCGTCGTCACCACGCTGCGCGATGAAAACACCTACCGGATCATATCGGCTCGGAAAGCCACGCGACATGAGCAAGACAGGTACTACGCGGGTGACCTTGAAACCTGGTGAGGTCCCGCCTTCGGGCAAGACCGACTGGGCGAGGCTCGATGCGATGACCGACGAGCAGGTGACGGCCGCCGCATTGTCCGATCCCGATGCGCAACCGCTTACTCCCGAAGCGCTCGCAAAGATGAGGCGCGTGTCCCGCGTCAAGGTGCTGCGGCAACGCCTGGGAATGACCCAGGCGGAATTCGCCGCGGCGTTCCACCTGCCGATCACGACGTTGCGCGATTGGGAGCAACGGCGGAGCACGCCGGATGCACCGGCGCGCGCGTTGCTGCTGGCGATCGAGCGTGATCCCGAGGTGATGCGTCGCCTGCTCGCGGATCGCGCGGCCTGAGCGCATGACCCACCTCCGTCCCGATCTTCCGTCGCTCGACCGGATCGACACGCCGGCGTTGATCGTCGACGCGGTGGCGCTGCAATCGAACATCGATCGCATGGCGCAGACGGCTGCAGCCCACAAGGTGGCGCTGCGGCCCCATGCCAAGACCCACAAATCTCCGGCGATCGCGCGGCGGCAACTCGCGGCAGGCGCTGTCGGCATCTGCTGTGCGACGCTGCTCGAAGCGGAGGCGATGGCGCGGGAGGGCATCACCGGTCTCCTGGTGACCTCGCCCGTCGTCGGGCACGACCGGGCGGCACGGATCGCCGCGCTCAACCGCATCTCGCCGCTCACTGTCGTTGTCGACCATCGCGACCAGCTCGACAGCCTCAAGGCCGCGATCGTCGCGGGCGATCCGACCCTCGGGGTGCTCATCGATGTCGATGTCGGGCAGGGTCGCACCGGTGTCGCGACGCTGCAGGACGGCCACGCCCTGGCGCGCGCCGCCTCGGCCGATCCGCGCTTCGCGTTCCGCGGCCTGCAGGGCTATGCCGGCCACGTGCAGCATATCCTCGATCCGATGGAGCGGCGCGCGGCGGTGAGGGCGGCCGCCGGACCGGTGCGTGCGCTCGCCTCGGCGCTAGCAACCGAGGGCATAGCCTGCCCGGTGATTTCGGGCAGCGGCACCGGCACACACGCCTTCGACATGGGCGGACCGTTCACCGAGCTCCAGGCCGGCTCCTACGTGTTCATGGATGCCGATTACGGACGCGTCCGCCAGGAGAACGATACGCCGCTTCCCTTTGCACCCGCCCTCTATGTGCTGGCGACGGTGGTGTCGGCCAATCGCGAGGACCAGTTGACCGTCGATGCCGGCACCAAGGCGCTCGCGGTCAACGGGCCGACGCCGTCCTATTTCATCGGCCTGCCCGCGGGAACGCGCTACGCCTTTTCCGGCGACGAGCACGGCGCCATCACGCTGCCGCCGGGGTCACAGCGGCCGGTGCTTGGCACGCGTGTGCTGATCGGCGCGACCCACTGCGATCCGACCGTCAATCTGCACGCCGGTTATTTCGCGGTGGACCCGATGGGAGCTGTCACCGCGCTGCCGATCGTCGGGCGGTATGGAGCGATGGGAACTGCGGTCCCCTGAACGGCGTGCGAGGGAGGGTCGTCCCGCGTAGCCGTGTCCTGCGCAGGCGTCCCGAATTTTTCGTGCAACGCCGGAAATATGCGGTCAGCCTTGAGCGGTAGCACGGTGAAGCGGATGCCGGTGGCATCGGCGACCGCGTTGGCGAGCGCCGCAGCGATCGGGTTGTACGGGCTCTCGCTCATCGGTTTCGCGCCGAACGGCCCGAGCCGATCCGAGGTCTGCGCGAGCATCACCTCGGTGCGCGGCACGTCGGCGAAGGCCGGGATGTGGTAGTTGCGGAACGACGGATTGGCGACCCGTCCGTCCGGACGGATCTCGATCTCCTCGTAGAGTGTCGCGCCGAGCGCCTGGGCGACGCCGCCTTCGATCTGGCCGCGGCATTGCATGGGATTGATCACGAATCCGGCGTCCGCGGCGTGCACGCTGCGCAAAATCTTGATCTCCCCGGTATGCGGATTGACCGCGACCCGGAAGCCCTGGACGTTGAATGCGACCGAGCGCGGCGTGCCGGCGTGGCTGCCGGTCGCGGTGAGCTCGCGGCGCGCTGCCTTCGCCGCGCTGGCGAGTGCGCCAAGGCCGATACACTGCCCGTTCACGGCGACGGCGTCGGCCTGGAGCGTCCACGTGTCCGGTGTACCGCCGGACTGCTGCGCGGCGAACGCCGTGATGGCCTCGCGCAAGCGCTCGCACGCCCGCAATGTCGCGAGCCCCGCCACCACCGTGCCTGTGCTCCCGAACGCGCCGGTGTCGTGGCCGCCTTGCGCGGTGTCGGATTGGCGGATGCGCACGCGCGCCGCCGTCGTGCCAAGCGCGGTCGCAGCGATCTGCGCATGGACGGTGGTCGTGCCGTTGCCGAACTCGGCGGTGCCGACGACGAGCTCGTAGGTGCCGTCGTCACGCAACGTCACGCGTGCGTCGGCGTGGTGGCCGTTCGGCGGGACGGTGTCGATCATGCCGAGCGCGATTCCGTTCCCGACGAGCCAGGGCGCGCCGGGCGGGGCGGTGCTGTCGCCGCTGGCCAGCGCCTCCTCGACCAGGGTGAGGCATTCCTCGAGCCCGTAGCTGCCGTATTCGACGTCGTCCTCGGCTGCCCCGGTCGAGACCATGGGATCGCCCGGCCGCACGATGTTGCGCCGGCGTAGCGCGAAGGGGTCCATGCCGACGCCGCGCGCCAATTCGTCCATCGCCGACTCGATCGCGAAGTTGGCCTGGCTGAGGCCGTAGCCGCGGAAGGCGCCGCTCGGCACCGTGTTGGTGTAGACGGCATAGCCGTCGACCTTCTTGTTGGGGCAGCGGTAGACGCCGATCAATTCGCTGCAGGCGTGATGCAGCACGCCGGCGCCGTGATTGCCGTAGGCTCCGGTGTTGGAGATGACGTGCATCGCGATCGCGGTGAGGGTGCCGTCGCGCCGCACGCCGGCCTTCACGCGAATGCGCATCGGATGGCGGGTGGTCGCGCCGATGAACTGCTCCTCGCGGGTGAACTCGAGCTTCACCGGCCGTCCGGTGCGCAGCGTCGCCAGCGCGACGATGTCCTCGACGAGCATCTCCTGCTTGCCGCCGAAGCCGCCGCCGACGCGGTCGCAATAGACCCGCACGGAAGCCGGCGGAAGATCGAACAGGTTGCACAGCGCGCGGCGCGTCAGAAACGGCGTCTGCGTGCTCGAGCGCACGTTGAGGCGCCCCTTGGCGTCGAGCCAGGCCACCGCGCCGTGGGTTTCGAGATGGGCGTGCTGGACGCGCTGGGTGACGTAAGTCGCCTCGTGAATGAAGTCGGCTGCCACGAGGCCCTTCTCGACGTCGCCGATATGGCCATGGACCTCGGAGAGAATGTTGCGCGCGGGATCGTGGATGCGCGCCTGCGGCCCGAGGTCGTGGATGACCGGCGCGCCGGGCGCCATGGCCGCCTCGGGATCGATGACGGCAGGGAGCACCTCGTAGTCGACGATGAGACGGCGGCATCCTGCCTCCGCTGCGGCTTCGCTTTCGGCGACGACCGCGGCGACGCGCTGGCCGGCAAAGCGGACCACGTCGCCGAGGATGACGGTGTCGGCGGGATCGTCGGTGTCGAGCTCGTGCTGCGCCGTAGAGAAACGGCGTGACGGCGTGTCCTTCCAGGTGAGCACCGAGACGACGCCGGGCACGGCGAGCGCCTGCTCGTCGCGGATCGACAGGATGCGGGCATGGGCGTGGGGCGCGCGCAGGAGCTTCATGTGCAGCAGGCCGTCGACCGCGATGTCGAAGGTATAGCGCGCCTTGCCGGTCACCACGGCCGGGCCGGCCGGTGCCGGGGTGTTGTGGCCGCAAGGTGAGGCGGGATCGGTCTCATCGGTGTGGCGTACGCCGCGCACGGCGTCCTCGATGGCGCGATATCCCGTGCACCGGCAAAGATTGCCTTTGAGGGCATTGGCGAGGTCGGCGCGCTGGGCCTGGTTGAGGCTCGCGGCCGTGACGATCATGCCGGGCGCGCAAAATCCGCATTGGAAGCCCTGGGCCTGCAAAAAGGCGCGCTGCATCGGATGAAGGGCGCCGCCATTCGCGAGGCCTTCAATGGTCGTGATCTCACAGCCTTCGGCGCGGAACGCCGGGAAGAGGCAGCTGTGCACCGGCTCGCCGTTGATGAGCACGCTGCACGCGCCGCAATCGCCGGCGTCGCAGCCCTTTTTCACGCCGAACCATCCGAGTTGCCGCAAAAAGGTGCGCAGGCACTGACCCGGGCGCGGGGTCGCGGAGGAGTAGGTGCCGTTGACGACATAGGTCATGGCACGCCCGCGAGCTCACAGCGGATCTCTTCGGCCAAGCGTAGCGTCATGTGGCGTCGCCAGGCCGGCGCGCCGTGCAGGTCGTCGAAATATTGGCTCTCGGCGACAGTCTCCTCGATGCGTTGCCGCAACGCCGCGCTCGACGGCTCTGCGGGGAAGGTGAGCTGCACCGGGCGCGGCGTCGATGCGGTGATGGTGAGCGCAAGGCCGCCATCACGCGCGCGCGTCCCGATCAGGAGGGCGGCGGAACGGCCGAGCGGCGAGAGCGAAATCTTGCGGAAGGCGGTGCGCCGGACGAGGGCCGCGGCTGGCAGCGAAATCGCGCGCAGCAATTCGCCGGGTCGCAGGACGTTGCGCTGGGGGCCGAGCACGAAGTCGGCGACGGCGACGCGCCGCTGCCCGCCGTCGGGCGTCCAGATGATGCAGACGCCGTCGAGCGCCGCGGTGAGCGAGATCATAGGGCCCGCCGGGAGCGCCATGCAGATGTTGCCGCCGACGGTCGCCAGGTTCCAGATCTTGAACGAGGCGAGGAACGCGCGGCAGCACTGGCCGATGAGCGGTGCCGCCGCCCATTCCGGGGGCAACGCCAGGGCGTCGAGAGCGGCGACGGTGCAAGTCGCTGCGATTTCGAGGCCGTCAGCGGAAACTGCCGTCGCCGGCCAGCCCAGGCCGGAAAGGTCGACCAGCCGCGAGAGCGCAGGCTGCGGCTCGGAGAACAACCAGGTGCCGCCGGCGAGCCAAGCGTCACCGGTGCTCCACGCGGACATCTCACTGCGATTTCGCGGCCTCGCGACCTCGGTGATGGTGTTCAGGTCCATGCGACTGCTTGATCCGCGGCGTCGATAGGGATGATCGGCGCCTGCGATACTCTCATCCCACAAAGCAAGAGCGGTGCCAGGAGGCCGCCGGTGTCTCGACGATCACTCACGCTACATCCATAATGCCGGTGGCCTCCATCGGATTCGCCCCAGAGGCGATCCGGCTCCCCGCGAAAGGTTTGCCATGAACTTCGGATGTCGCCACCGGCTCACCGCCCTTGCCGTCGTCGCATTCGCATCGTCAGGGGCAGCGGCGGCACATGGCAAGGTGCTGTCGCAGTGGGTCGAGGTCGGACCCGATGGGACGTCGAGCGTGCGCGCAGTCACCGACGAGGCATGTCCATCGGTTCTGTTCGACGGGACGCCCACGCCGATGGCGGTGCGTTCGGAGCCGGACCAGAAGTTCGACAACGTGAATCCTGCGGAGTTCAAGGTGCGCGGCTGTGAGCTCGCGGTACCGCCGGAGGCGATAGCGGGAGTGCTCGACGGCAAGACCCTTCCATTGGCGCGTCCCAATCCGCAGCGCATCCTGATGTTCGGCGATACCGGATGCCGGCTCGCGGCCGGCAATGCGTTCCAGGACTGCAATGATCCGGTCGCGTGGCCGTTTGCCCGCATCTCTGCGCTCGCTGCGACCACGCGTCCCGATCTCGTGATCCATGTCGGCGATTATCACTACCGCGAATCCGCGTGTCCGGTCGGCAATCGCGGCTGCGCCGGGAGTCCGTGGGGCTACGGTTGGGACGCGTGGAACGCCGACTTCTTCGAGCCGGCGGCGCCGCTTCTCGCCGCCGCGCCCTGGATCATGGTGCGCGGCAATCATGAGGACTGCAGCCGCGCCGGCGAGGGCTGGTTCCGTTTCATGGACCGCGCGCCCTTTGAGCGAAGCTGCCGCGATCTCACCGGGATCTTCGTCGCCCGCCTCGGCGATTTCGGCGTTGTCGTCGTCGATGACGCAAAGGCTGCGGACCCCAAAGGCGATCCGAAGCCGCTCGTCGATCTTCTGCGCGGGCAGCTGCGCGACATCGCGGCCAAGGTCCCCGCGGAAGCGTGGACGGTCAGCCACCGTCCGTCGAACTCCATGCGGGCCAAGGAGCCTGACAGCGACGAAAACGAAGTGGACAATCACGTGCAGGAAGCGGCGTTCGGGCCGGTGATGCCGAGCGGGGTGCGAATGGAGGTGGCTGGCCACATCCATTTCTTCCAGGCCGTCGACTTCGGCGGCGCCCGCCCGCCGCAACTCGTGGTCGGGACCGGCGGCGACAAGCTCTCGGTGGTACCGCCGATCAGCTTCGTCGGCGCCGACATCAACGGGCTCAAGGTCACCCGGTCCGTGACCTATTCGGGTTTCGCTTACATGGTGTGGGACCGCCTCGGCACGCTGTGGGTCGGCACGCTGTTCGATGCCGACGGCCGGCCGATCAATCGCTGCCGCCTCTTCGATCGCGCGCTCACCTGCGGGCCGTGACGCGCCGACGCGCGGGCGCCGGTGCGCAATGTCTGCGGTTGAGAAAAACGCCGCGAAAATCGTTTCGATTTTGCGCTTTATCCGAGTCGAAAAAATCGCGCGGTTTTTCGAGAGTTTTTGCTTCGGTTTCGCAACGGAAAGCATTTCAATTCGCGCCGCGATTCGATCGACGCACTGAAAAGTCGGTAAACGGTTGGCTGGCTAACTTGACGGGAGCGTTAACTCCTCGAGAGCACCGGCATGAACATCGAAGCGCTGAAACGTCTGGCTCGCGATGAGGACGGCAACCTCACGCCGATGTTCGCGCTCACCCTCCTGCCGGTCCTCGGCCTCGTCGGCATCACCGTCGACTACTCGCAGTCCTCCGCCCGCAAGGTGATGCTCGACGGCATCGCCGATTCCGCTGCGCTCGCCGCGGTGACGCCGGCGATGCTCGCCTCGAGCGACCAGGTCTCCATCAATACCGCCACCACCTTGTTCAACAGCCAGGCGCCGCTCGTCAAAGGCGTCGGCCCGATCACGCTCGATGTGACGACGGCCGACAGCGGCCTCACCCGCACCGTGACGGTGAGCTACCAGACGACATCGAGCGCGCTGTTCGGCGGCTATACCGGAAAGAGCTCACTCCCCATCAGCGGCTCGTCGCAGTCCTCGGCGACCGTTCCGCCGAACATCGACTTCTACCTGCTGCTCGACAACTCGCCCTCGATGGCGATCGCGGCGACCACCGCGGGCATCAACACCATGGTCGCCAATACGCCCGACCAGTGCGCGTTCGGCTGCCACGAGTCCGATACCTCGCCGAACGACTATTACGGGCTCGCACGCAGCCTCGGGGTCACTCTGCGCATGGACCTGCTGGCTCAGGCGGTGCAGAACCTGATGGGGACGGCGCAATCGACTGCCACCTCCAACAACGCGAACTACCGTGCGGCGATCTACACCTTCAATATCGGCTTCAACACCATCACGGCGCTGACCTCCGGCCTCGCCACCGCGCAGTCGCAGGCCGCCAACATCCAGCTCTACGAGGTGCCGTATCAGAACTGGAGCAGCGACGCGATCACCAACTACACGAACGCGATGACCCAGATCAATTCGGTCATGCCCAACCCGGGCGGCGGCACGCGGACTGCCGGTGATACACCGCAGGAGGTGCTGTTCATCGTCACCGACGGGGTCGAGGACGAGATGGTCAACGGCTCGCGGGTGCAGTCGCTGATGAGCACGTCGTACTGCACCACCATCAAGAACCGGGGCATCCGGATCGCCGTGCTCTACACGACCTATCTGCCGCTGCCGACCAACTCCTGGTACAATACCTATATCAAGCCGTTCCAGCCCAATATCGGTACGAACCTTCGGAGCTGCGCGTCACCCGGCCTCTATTTCCAGGTGTCGACGGACCAGGACATCTCGGGCGCGCTGGCGCAGCTCTTCAATATTGCGGTGGAAACGGCGCATCTCACGAAATAGCCGGCGCCAACAGCGCCGGCCAATTCGAAGGCTGCAACGTAAGTCGCTCGGTCTTTACGGCAGCGACGCCCGCGAACTGCCCGGCGTCACTTCGAACGCGAAGTGGAAGGCCGGCAGATCCTCACCCGGATGATCCTGGTCATAGGTGAGCTGCGGGATGCGGAAGTTGTTCGGCCGCGTCTCCGAGCCTTTGTAGATGCCGGGGTAGAGATCGATGTAGTGCCAGCCCGGCGCGCCGGTGGCCTTCATGATGATCTCGACGTCGCCCTGGCTGTTGAAGGCGCAGACGTAGCCTGTGTAGTTATTGTCGTACACGACGTTGTAGAGGTTCGCCGTCTCGGTCCAGCCGACCCCCTTGAGATGGATCGTGAAGGTGGTGCCCGCCGGGCCGCGCTTGACGTCCATCGGCAGCGCCGTCGGCTTGATCCACAGCGAGCCGATCTTCTTCTCGGGTCCCGCCTGGACCCACAGGCCATGGGTGCCACCGAGGTCGTCGGGCGTCGCGAAGTGGAAATCGACGTTGCCCTTCGCATCGGCCTTCGCCTCGGCGATCGGCTTCGACACCTGTTCCCATCCTTGGCCGGTCATGCGGTTGCCGACCACCCGGGTCCAGTTGAGCTGATAGAGCTTGCCGGGCTCGAGGCTGCCGCCGCGCACCGCGACAGGCTCGCCGACCCCGGCGAAGGCCGGGCTCGCGACGAGTTCGCCCGTGGGCGGCAGCCGGCGAACCTCGCGCTGCGCCTGCTGCTCGGGCGGCGCCGGCAGCACCGCCGGCCCGTCGGTCACCGTGAAGGCGAACTCGAAACGCGGCCGCCCCGGCGCCGGATTCTGCTCGGGGTTGCGGTAGGGGAAGGTCAGTTCCCCGTGCATTACCTCGAGGATGTGGACGCCCGGACCGCCGGTCGCCGGGATGGTGAACCTCGCTGCGCCATGGGTGGTGACGGAGGACATCCAGCCGGTGAAGGCGTTGTCGTAGAGAACGTCCCATGAATTGTAGAGCGAGCGGAAGCCGATGCCCTTGACGTCGACATGGATCGGAGTGCCGACCGGCCCGCTCTTGGGCGAGATCTCGACCGTCATGTCGAGCGAATAGGCGACCTTGGTGAACAGGCGATCGCGCTGCTGCAGGACGATGTCGTGGAGAAACCCGTAATCGTCCGGGGCGATGAATTTCGCGCTCAGCCGGCCCGAAGCGTCGGCCTTGGCCTTCGCGACCTCGTAGGCGGCCTCGTTGAACTCGCGGCCATGATACTCGGCGTCCGCGACCTTCCATTCACCGTTGTAGGTGACCCAGACGATCTGGAATTCCCCGCCTGGAGGCAGTCCCTCGGCGGTCACCGTCACCGGTGTTCCCGCCGGGCCATGCTCCGGCGAGACGTCCATTCTGCCTACATAGCCGTCGCGCGGCTGGGAGACCTTGACATCGGGTCCGAGTGCGGACGCCGGGGCAGCGACCGACGGCGCCGGAGACGACAGCGCGAGCGCAACGAGCGCGCACGCCAGACCGGCCAGCCGGCCGCTGCATGTCCGCATGTACTAACCTCTTCGGAATTGGACTTATTTAGGTTTCATTACCGGGTCGCCGGCGACCACCATCAGCTGGGTCGTCGGCCGGATGAACGGCACCCATTCCACCGTCGAACCATCGTTCATGGTGGCGATGACCTTGTAACCCAACGAGCCCGTCGGGAAGTCGGCCGGGATGGTCCAGAACAGCGACCAGAAGTGATCGGTCGGCGGCGCTCCGTGCGGCTTGAAGCCGGCAGGCAGCTTCTGGCCGTTGCCGAGCTCGACCACCACGCTCTTGATCGCCTTGTCGTCGGCCACTTCGCCGTTCGGCTGCATCACGCGGATGCGCCACGCAACCGCTTCATTGCGCTTGTACTGGTTGTTGAGAACGCAGAACGGGCCGGCCTGGTCGGCCAGCGCATGGCGCACGATGTCGCCTTCGAAGAACAGCTTTTTCGCCTGCTGGGCCTGCGCTCCGCCGGCAAAACCAATAGCCGCGACCGAGCATGCTGCAAGGGCACACAGAGCAGTTTTCGTCATGGGAGGGCGTCCTTTCCGACCGTGGATGATTTGTTATTTTGCGCGATCATATCCCGGTGTGTGCCGGTTTGAAAAGAGGCTATCGGGCGCATGGGCGTTTTCTCACAGATCCCGGGACGAGGGCTGCGCCCCGATGATGATGCGCCGGCGTTTACAGGGCTGCGCATGGTGTCCGGCTATCTCGACCGCGAAGCCCAGGACAGGGTTCTGGCCGCGGTTCGCGAGGTCGTTGCGAAGGCGCCCCTTTACACCCCGCGTATGCCGCGGAGCGGCCAGCCGATGTCGGTGCGCATGACCAATTGCGGCCCGCTCGGCTGGATGACCGATGAGCGAGGCTACCGCTACGAGGCCGCCCACCCGGTGACCGGCGCCCCGTGGCCGCCGATTCCCGCCGTCCTGATGGAGGCCTGGAGCGACCTTTCGGGCTATCCCCGGCCGCCACAGGCCTGCCTCGTCAACTTCTATGGCTCCGGTGCCCGGATGGGCCTCCACCAGGATCGCGACGAGGAGGACCTCGCTGCGCCGGTGGTCTCGCTCTCGCTCGGCGACACCTGCCTGTTTCGGATCGGCGGGACCACGCGTCAGGCGCCGACTCGCTCGTTCCGGCTCGCCTCCGGCGACGCCGTGGTGCTCGGCGGCGAGGCGCGGCTTGCCTTCCACGGCGTCGACCGCATCCTTCCCGGCACCTCGCGCCTTCTCGCTGAGGGCGGGCGGATCAACCTGACGCTGCGCCGCGTCACCTGCGCGGAGTAACGCAGAAGCTCGGGTCGATTGAGGTCACCGGGCGAGTGCCCGCCCGGCCGTGCTCTCGCTTCACCGACGCTGATGCTGTTACGACGATTTCAACAGGCCGGCGGATCGGAGCGCCTTCGCAATCACTGCGGGGATTTGAACGACGCGGTGGCGTTCGGCCGCCTGGGCCTCGACCATGGCAATTTTGCGCGCTGCGACCGGGTCCGGCCGCGGTAGCTTGCTGCGCGAGACCGCGCGACCGCGGTCGGCGAGCCCCCAGAACTTGGCGATGTGGTAGGACGATGAAATTCCGACGTCGAGCAGGAAGGCGCCCGGGGTCCCGCACCGATCGTGGGAGTCCCCCGCCGCCAGCGGCGTCCCGTGGGCCATGCGCGGGATGGTGTAGGACTCGATGACGTCCTCGCCGCGCTCGTTGCGCCAGACTTGGCGCGGGTAGCCATCGACCGTCTCCTGCAGCGTCGGCACCTCGGCGAGGCCGTGCACGTTCGCCCACTGGACGCAGAGATGGTCGGCGTTCTCCCGCTTCACCAGCGGATCGGAGTCGCCGTGCCAGACCGAGATGCGCGGCCACGGCCCGTCATGCCGCGAGGCCGCGCGAACCAGATCGCCCCACTCCTGTGCCGGGCGCGGACGTGCATTGAACATGCTTTCGAAGGCTTCGTTCATGTTGGTCGCCGTCCGGTACGGCAATCCGGCGATCACCGCGCCGCCGCAGAACAACTCCGGGTAAGTGGCGAGCAAAACGGCGGTCATTGCGCCCCCCGCCGAGAGGCCGGTCACGAAGACCCTGCGAGGATCGATGTAATGATCGCGGATCATGGTCTCGACCATCTGCCGGATCGACAACACCTCGCCCCTGTCGCGCTCGATATGGCGGGAAAGAAACCAGTTGAAGCACTTGTTGGGATTGTTGGTCGGCTCCTGCTGCGGCATCAGGAGCACGAAGCCATAGCGATCCGCGAGCGTCGACCAGCCGGCACCGAAGTCATAGACTTCCGCGTTCTGGGTGCAGCCGTGGAGAACGACGACCAGCGCGCGCTCGGGCTGCGCCGGGACGTATTTGAACATGCGCAGCCGGCCGGGATTCGATCCGAAACCATGGACTTCGGTCAGGCGGCTCGAGCCCGGTTCGGGCAGGTGGCCGCGGGTGCTCATGGCATGCCTTGCCAGCGCCAGCGTTTTTTCCCACTGGTGCCGGTACTTGGCCATGCTGGCCAGGGTGTTTCCGAGGCTTGGCAAGGAGACCCTCTTGGCAAATCCTCTCATGTCTCGCGTATGACTATGACGCCTAAAAATTACATCGCACAATAGTCATGATGGCGAGACAGGTCTGCTTGGTTACGTCCTGATAACCCAAATACATGACTCGGAGTACTTCTGAAAAATGCCCGGATGGGGACCGCAACTGATCCCGGGGAGGTTGAATTCTTCGCCGGAGTTGCGCCGACACGGCCGGCGCGGCGGCCCCGCGACTGCACGATCGTGGCTGAAAATCCCGTGAGACTTTCCTTGCCGTTCGCGGTGGCGTCGCTGCTCGCCTGGGCATCGCCTGTCCTCGCGGAGGAGGCCGATACCGTGGCGCTTTGCCCGGCGATCGACTTCACCGGCTTTTCGACCGCCGCGGCCAACGCGCGGGTCGAAGAAAGGCTGCGATGGGACGCGGCGCGCCGATCCTATGTCATCCAAGGCCCCGAGCTTGCGCAGCGCTTCCTCTATCCGGACCCGAAGGGGACGCTCGCGCGCCTCAAGTCCGATCCGGCCCACGTCTACGAGCTTCCCGTGGACCGGAGCGTCACCTTGCTCGACCAGGATGTCTGTCGACCGAGGATCGAGATTTCCGGACGATGCGAGATGGCCGCCGTTCCGGGTGCCGGCAGCCAGCCGGCCTTTGTCTTCACGGCCGAATACCAGGACGATTGCGATCAGAAACCGGTCCAGGTCGCGGTGCGAGTCGAACAGCTCAAGGTTGGTACGCGGACCGGCGTCCAGTTCTCTTTCTTCAACGCGTTCCGCCAGGTTTATGATTCCGGGATGGACGTCTATGACGGCGAGAACGTCGTCAATGCGGGCTATCGCCTGAAGTGAACGGGCGAGACTGGGGCCTACGCTCCCCCGTAGGAGCGGGATCTGCCATTGCATCCGCCGTTCATGGCCGTTACGTGGAGCGAACGTCGACGCAACGCAATTGTCGCGCTTTGGAAAGCGATGCATACGCCGGCGCGGCGCTGCCCGCGGCTCGGTAGGTCAAATTTCCGACATGCAACGCGCCTATCACAGCCGGTCGACTGGGAATGGAGTGCCTGGATTGATCAAAGAGCGAGCGGATGTCGAGCGCGTCGTCACGGCGGCCGCCGTCGTGAGCCGCGTTCAATATGCTGCGCTGCCTTACCGGGTGGATGGCAGTGCGCGCACCGAGATCATGCTCATCACCTCGCGGGAGAGGCGGCGCTGGATCATCCCCAAGGGTTGGCCGCACAAGGGCCGCGCACCGCACCGCTCGGCGGCGCGCGAAGCGTTCGAAGAAGCGGGCGTGGTGGGAAAGGTCCGCCGGCGTCCGGTCGGCACGTTCTCCTACCACAAGCGGCACAAGAACGGCTCCGTCACCGTGTGCGAAGTGCGGGTATTCGCGCTGCGGGTGCGGCGCCAGAGCCGGAAGTGGCCCGAGAAGGACGAGCGCGACTTCCAATGGCTGCCGGCGGCACGGGCGGCGAAGCGGGTCAAGGACCCGCGTCTCGGCGAGATCATCCTGCGGGTCGCCGGCATCAAGAGCGCGCCCGTGCGCGGTGCCAAGACCGCTTCGCGCCGCGTCGCCGCCTGATGCGAAGCGGTTAGTGGCGTGCGCCAGCTGCTGCGCACGCATCGTGATGACCTGAATTTATTCCAATTTATTGACGGATTCCCGCTCGCCACCGCAGTGACGCAGCCGTTTTGCGGCGCGGCCCGATCGCGCCGGTTGCAAAAAAGTCCTTCCTAAACGACTAAATTGCCATCTAAAGTCGAATTGTTCCGTGGGTAGGCATGGTGATGGGCGGTGCTGCCATCCACAACAGACCGAAACTCGATTCGCAAAATCGCGAGAGGCTGTTGCATGTCAAATCATCACCACCGCGCCCTCATCTGCGCCGCATTCATCATCGGAGCGATCGCTCCGGCGCTGGCCCAGACTCCGGGATTGAACACGATCTACACGTTTCCGACCGGCAACCCCGCCCCAACGACCGGGTATCACCCATGGGGCGGTCTCGCCATGGATTCCTCAGGGGTTCTCTACGGCACCACTTATTACGGCGGCAATTGTGCGACAAACTTTCCGTTCTGCGGCACCATCTACAAGCTCACGCCACCGGCGGCGGGGCAGACCGCGTGGACCTACGGCTTCCTTCACGGATTTTCCACCAATCCGGACGGCATCGAACCGGTCGCGCCGCTGACCAATTATCAGAACGTGATGTACGGAGTAGCCTCTGCAGGCGGTGACCCCGCTTGCGGCTGCGGCGTCGTGTTCAGCATGACGACGGGCGGCACCTACAACATCCTGCACACGTTCGATCCCCATATCCCAGGGCCGCCCAACAGTTCATGGCCTAATGGCACGACGCCCCTCGGCGGCCTGTTGATCAGCAATGGCACCATTTACGGCACCACGGACTTCGGCGGCACCGGGGCGGCAGGTCCCGACGGCACGAACGGCGCCGGCGTTCTCTATAGCTTGAGCACCAGTGGCGGCAACACGTTCCAGGTCCTCCACAACTTCGACGGAAGCCTCAACGGCGGACCGCAAGGAATGATCATCTTCGGCCAGGATGGTGCGATCTACGGCACCCAGTTCGGCGGTGGGACCTCCAATCAGGGTGTCATCTGGCGAATGCCGATCGGCGGCACCTATCAGGTGCTTTACAACTTCTTGGGCACGAATCAGATCGGCGGCTCCTCGGACGGCGCCAATCCCGAAGGTCGACTGGCGCTCGGCGCCGACGGAACGATCTACGGCACGACAACACATGGCGGCGACCCCAACGGCGACGGCACGGCCTGGTCGATCAAGCTCGTCAACGGCACTCCGGTCTACACGCAAATCTACAAGTTCAACGGCACCACCGCGACATCGCTTCCGCACAGCGGTCTCATTCTGGCGGCGGACGGCGCTCTCTACGGCACTGCCGCGGGCGGTGGAACATACGGCGGCGGCGCGTTCTATAAGTTGGTACCGAACGGCGCCGCGTGGACGTATGTCACGCTGCACAATTTCAAGCCGCTCGATGTCAACGGCAACAGCCCGTATGGCGACCTGCTCTACGCCAACAATAACTTTTACGGAGTGAATCTGAGCGGTGGCGCGGTGTCCCAATGCAGCGGCAACGGATGCGGCACCGTCTTCCAGTTCAATCTGCGGTCCGCCACCCATAACCTCAATGGTGACGGTTTCAGCGACATCGTCTGGCGCGACGGCAGCGGAAATGTCGCCCTCTGGCTGATGAACGGTGCCGGTGTGACCTCGACTGGCAGCATCGGTGGGGTGCCAAGCTCCTGGTCGATCGTTGGCCTGCGCGACTTCAACGGCGACGGCTACAGCGACCTTTTGTGGCGTGACACCAGCGGCAATATTGCGATCTGGCTCATGAACGGGGCGCAGGTCTTGCAGCCGCTGGTCGTCGGCAATATTGCGACCACGTGGTCGGTGACCGGCACCGGCGACTTCAATGCCGACGGCTTGGGCGACATTCTGTGGCGCGACGGCACCGGCCATCTCGCCTTGTGGCTGATGAACGGCGCGAACGTGTTGTCCACCGCGTCGTACGGCGTCGTGCCGACCACCTGGACCGTGGTTGGCACCGGCGACTTCAATGGCGATGGCATGACCGACATTCTGTGGCACGACACCAGCGGCAACGTCTCGATATGGTTCATGAACGGAACCTCAGTCTTGTCGGCGTTGGGCGTCAGCAACGTCGGCGGCACCTGGGCGGTCGTCGGTACCGGCGATTTCAACGGTGACGGTAAGAGCGATATCGTATGGCGCGACGGCAGCGGCAACACCGCCATCTGGCTGATGAATGGGGCGGCCGTGCTGTCGGCCGTGGGGCTCGGAAACGTGGCGACGACATGGTCGATCGTTCAGACCGGAGACTTCAACGGCGACGGCAAGAGCGACCTGATGTGGCGCGATAACGCCGGCAACACGTCGATCTGGTACATGAACGGCGCGGCCCTCTCCGCGACCGCAGTGGTCGGCAATATCTCGACCACCTGGACGGTCCAGGCACTGCACGCGGACTGATCGGGCTGCATGGAGGATCGCGCCCGCCAGTCGTGCGGGCGCGAACGCCCGGAGGGCTTTTCATGGATCACGCGGTAACCTAAGCTTCGCGAAATCGGCCTTGAAGCAAGTGGGCGCCCGGAGGTTGGATGCTGTGCGCTCTCGAGCTGCGAAACCGCGGGACCCCATGTACCTCGATATGGGACGATGACCCTGAGCCAACCAGTTTCCCGCGCTGAGCGCGAGCGGCTCGACGCGCTGCCACGCCTGCCGCGGGAGAATGACGGACTCGTGTTCGCCGAGCCATGGCAGGCCCAGGCATTTGCACTGGCGGTCAAGCTTTCCGATCAGGGCCATTTCACCTGGAAGGAATGGGCGGCGACACTCGGCGATGAACTGAAAGCCGCGGAAAACCGCGGCGAGCCGGACGATGGCACCCACTATTATGAGCATTGGCTGGCTGCCCTGGAGCGGCTCGTCGTCCACAAGGGCCTGACCGACCGGGAAGCGATGCGCGAGCGCAAGGAGGCTTGGGCGCACGCCTACCTTCATACGCCGCACGGGACGCCCGTAGAGCTGGGCGCCGGCGCGGGCGCCGAGAAACACACTTGAAGCACGAGCCATAAAAAGCACGAGCCATGGATCTTCCCCGCCGTCGATTTCTGCGTTTCGCCGTTGCCGGCATTGCGGTGCCGGCGATGGCGCGCGTCGCCGGCGCGCAGGCCTATCCGACGCGGCCGGTGCGTATCATCGTCGGCTTCGCTGCGGGCGGAACGAGCGATATCGGCGCACGCCTGATCGGACAATCGTTGCAGGAACGGCTGGGCCAGCCATTCGTCATCGAGAACCGGCCGGGCGCCGCCACCAACATCGCGACCGAGATGGTCGTGCGCTCAGCGCCCGGACGGCTACACGCTCCTGATGGTGGGTCCGTCGGCCACCATCAACACGACGCTCTACGACAAGCTCAGCTTCGTGTTTCTTCGCGACACCGTGCCGGTCGCGAGCCTCTATCGACAGCCGCAGATCATGGTGGCGCATCCCTCGCTCGCCGCCAAAACCATTCCCGAGCTGATCGCCTATGCCAAGGCGAACCCGGGCAAGATCACGATGGCATCGGCCGGCACCGGCTCGTTCGGCCATCTCGCCGGCGAGATGTTCAAGATGATGGCCGGCGTCGATCTGCTGCACGTGCCTTATCGCGGCGCCGCACCCGCGTTGGCCGATCTCGTGGGCGGACAGGTCCTGACCGCCGTCACCGGCACCACCGGAGCGATCGAGTACGTCAGGAGCGGAACGCTGCGCGGACTAGCCGTCACCACTTCGGCGCGGGCCGAAGCGCTGCCCGAGGTGCCGACCATGGGCGAGTTTCTTCCCGGCTACGAGGCCGCCGATCTGCTCGGCATCTGCGCGCCGAGGAACACGCCCGCCGAGATCGTCGCCGCGCTCAACAGGGAGATCAACGCGTCGATCGGCGATCCCAAGCTCCAGGCGCGTTTCGCCGATCTCGGGGGCACAACGCTTGCGCTCAGCCCGGCCGAATACGGCAAACTCCTCGCCGGCGAGACGGAGAAGTGGGCGAAGGTGATCCACGCGGCGAAAATCAAGCCGGAGTGAGGCCGCGCCTGTGAGCCGCTGGCGGCGTCGGGGCGAAAATCGCAGTCAGGGTCTGCGTCCGATTAATGATCGTTCATCGGCGCCGATTAATGGTCGTTCATCACAATTCAAATCGCCGTTGGGGCGCGCCGAATCTCCTTGACGGCGTTGCCTGAATGACGGCTCCTGAACCTCGGTTGCCGGGATCAGTTGCAAACAAAAGATCCAGGAACTGGAAACACGATGGAGGAAACCATGCGCATTGTGGCACTCGCACTCGCCGGCATGCTGGCGGTCTTATTCTCCGCAGGCACGCAAGCTTACGCCGCGAAGAACAGCTCGGTCGCGAATCCCGATCGGCAATACTACCAGGGTGCGGCCCGCGGCTGCGGTAACGGCGCCTATTGCTATCGCAGCGGCAGCCAGAAGCACACGAAGAAGAAGTAAGCGACGTTCCCGTCAGGGATCGAACTCGCCCCGCTCCGGCGGGGCTTTTCGTTTCGCAAGCGCATCCGGCTTCTTCCATCCGAAGATGGGACGCGCGGCATCTGGCGCCGAACGGATAAGCGCCCGAATGGATAAGCGCCGAATGGATAAGCGCCGAATGGATAAGGGGCGCCGAGGCGCCCCTTTGTGATTCCGATATTGAGAAGTAGCTCCGATACTCGGAAACGTCGGCGTCGTCAGCAATATGCTCCGCCGCCACACCGGCCATAATGGCCGTATCTGCCAAAGCCGTACCCGGAGTAATACGTGCCGGATGCCGCAGCAGCCGCAGCCGCACCGGCAGCGACGACACCGGCCGCGACAGCGGCATTCCGCCATCCCACATGCCGGCGGCCGGCCGAAGCCGGTGTGGCGACCGCGGTCAGAACCACCGCGCCGACTGCGATCAGTGCCGTCAACATCTTGAACCGATTCATCCAATGCCTCCTGCGGGCCGCCCCCGTCGGGTTAGTGATGCTACGCCGTCCATTGGTTCAAGGGGAACCGGACGAACGACGTGTCGCGACCAAACGACACAAGCCCCCCGGCCTCGGGCCGGGCAGGCAGGCAGGCGACCAGTTCATCTTGTTGATCTGGTGCCGGCTGAGGGATTCGAACCCCCGACCCCGTGATTACAAATCACGTGCTCTACCAGCTGAGCTAAGCCGGCGGTGCCGAGTGGTGAGGCATCGGGAGCGGGTCGCGTCGCCGTGCCGATCGGTCCGTCTCGCGCGCACGGTTCATAGGCGCTTCCAGCATCATTTTCCATTGAATTCTGCCTGGGCCTTCTCCTCGGGCCATCGCCGCCGCGAACCCCGACATGGGGGGCTCGCACGAACCCGCCGAGGGCTGTCAACAGCCTCGCGATTTTTTGCTAGCTTGCCCACGCGGACGAGCATCGCTCGGTCGGCTGGCGAAGGTAGCGGGGCGACTCCGGCATGGCCGTGAGATACTGCGCCATGCCCGGCCGCTCCGGGGAGAAGCTGCGGTCTTATTTGGGTTGGCTTTTCCGGCTGACAGGAGCGGGTGTTGGGTGCGATTTCGATTCTTCTTCTGGTCGTGGCGATTGTGGGCGTCCTGTTCGCCGCGTTCGTGCTGTTCCACTATGTGCTCTATCTGCTCATGGCGAACCCCAAGGATGCGAGCGGCATCGGCCGCGAGCTCAACGAGTTCGAGCGGCGTCAACTCGTCGAATGGGTCCGGCGTCCCGAGGAGGCGCTGCAGCATGACGATGAAAATCGCGGCTGGGACGACGTGTTCCTCTATCGTGACCCGCGCAGGAACTATTCGACCTGCGTGTTCCCGCGCACCCCGTTCACCAGCGATTACGATGCCGAGACCAATCTGCTCGAACTGAAGGATGGAATGCGGCTCCTCGATCTCGGTTGCGGCTCCGGCGATGCGGCCGTGGATTTCGCGACCCGCAAGAAGATCGAAGTCCTGTGCGTGACCAACTCGGTGGCGCAGACCGAGATCTGCCGGAAGAAATTCGAAAAATTCGGCGGCCGGCTCAAGGTGATGACGACCGACTTCGACACCCTCGACCTTCCCAGCGAAAGCTTCGACGCGATCTACGCGTTCGAGACCGTCGGCTATGCCAAGGACCTCGACGCCTGGATGGCGCGCATCCTGCGCATGCTCAAGCCGGGAGGGCGCCTGCTGCTGCGTTCGCCGGGCGGTCTCGACCACTGCCGGCAGGAAAAGGACTATCTCAACGTCTCCGCATTCTTCCACAACTGGGGATACAATTTTCTCGGTGCCAATGTCCTCGTCTACAAGCTGCGGCGATTGGGCTTCGGCCCGATCCGCTACCGGCAGGTGCCGTTCCTCGCCTGGGGGTTCACCTGGAACTACCTCGGGCTGATGCTGTTGTGGAAATACCGGCTCAAGATGCGCACCTTCATCGACCTGGAGCGGATCATCTGGCGGACCTCGAAGGTGTTCGTGTTCGGCAACCCCTACAATCTCGTCCTCGCCTTCAAGCCGCCGGCCGCGGCGACGAGCGCGGCATCGGCAAGGGTGCCGGAGGTCGCGACCGGGGGATGACCGGAGCCCGGTCGCGCTGCCGGCAGCGCCCGGCCAAGGCTGCGCGGACGCGGCCCGTGCTCAGCGGACGTTCATGCTCCGGCTCGCGACCTGCTCGACCTCGCGGCGCAACTGCGCGGCCCGTTCGACGTGGCGCGATGCCTGCGTGAACCAGGAGTTCGAGCTCCGCAGCGGTTCGCATCCGTCCCACCGCCGTCGGCGTGAGGAACGCCTTGGACACGAAGGACAGGGTGTCCAGGGCCGACTGCAGCAGCAGCCGCAACGGATCGTCCCCGATCTTCGTCTTGAGCTCGACTATGGCCGCGTTTTCGCTCTCGATCGCTGCTCTGAGTTCACCTTCGGTGGGCATCAATGGACGTGCTCCTCAAGACGGCGAGGCTGGGTGCCGCGGCGCCACGGGCAATGAGGAGGTTGAGCTGCATCAAGCGGAACGGCCCGCACGGAAAACCACGGCACTCGATTCCGCTTCGATCTCCAAGGCGGACGTTTTCACAAGGCCGCGCGGCGGAATAGCAGCAAATATCGTACGACCCGCTGCCAAAACGGCAGCGGCGTCATCGACCCGGCGTGTGCCGATCAACCGTAGCTTTCGCTCTCAGCTTGTTGGCGTTGGCGGATTTCGGCCTTGAGATCCTGCACGAAGTTGTCGGTCGCAGTCGGGAGCAGGCGCCCGGAGCGCGTATAGATGCCGAGGTCGCTCCACAACGGCCCCTTGGCATCGATCGGAATGAATACCAGCGAGCGTTCGGCAACCCTGCGGTCGAGCCCGACATTGGTCTGGAACGCGATCCCATGGCCGCGGCTGACCAGCTCCTGCATCAGCTCGATCGAGCCGGAGGTGATGACCGGGGACAGGAACGTCGGTCCCTGCGAAAGCAGGGGTTCGAGCAGGTTGTTGATCGACAGGTCGGGCGTCGCGAGGATCATCGGAAAGCCGAGGCAGTGCGACAGGTTGACGGTCTTGTTCTTGGCCAGCGGATGGTCCGGGCGCACGATCGCGCCGAGCCTGAACTGCGAGAGGAAAACCTGCTGCAGCTCCGTGGATTTGCGCAGCGCGAACGCGACCCCGACGTCGGCTTCGCCGCTGATGATGGCCGCGGGGATGGCGAACGATCCCATCACGGAAATGGTGAAGGTAACCTGCGGCGCCCGCGCGCGGCTCATGTCGATCACTTTGGGCAGGATGGAGGAGGCGACACTCTCCACCACGGCTACCGTGATATGGCCGACCCGCGCGCCATGGATGTCGTCGATCTCGGCGCCGGTCCGCTCGAGGTCCTGGAACACCGTGATGACGTGGCGCGCCAGGGCCTCCCCGACGGGGGTGAGCACGAGGCCGCTCGGCAGCCGGTGAAACAGCGGCTCGCCGATCTCCTCTTCCAGCTTGATGATCTGGCGGTTGACCGCCGAGGACGCGACGTTGAGCTGCCGCGCCGCTTCGCGGATCGACTGGGCGCGGCGGACCGCATCGAAATAGCGAATGGCGGAGGAATGGATGCGCAGTGGCACTTTCGATCCTTGACCCGTGAGACCGGGGTCGTGCGTCTCGCCCCGACGCCGAACCGTAGGCCAGAGGTTCTGTTCCCTGCTTCGGGGCGAGATATATCATTGAAAGAATTGTTCGTGCATCCCGTCGGGCCGTGATTTGTCACAGTTCCGGCGGCCCGTATCGCGGCGCCGAGCAGAAAAAGTCGAGCAAAATGAAAGAGCCCCGCCTGAGCGGGGCTCGCATCCTGTTGCCGGTTTGGTCGTTCTCGAGGCCGCCATCCAGCCTTGCAACCGCGGCTGGGGGTGAGTTCCGGGTTCGCCTGCGGCGCCCCGGAATGCCGGCTCACGCGGTGATGTCGACGTCCTTGGTCTCGGGGAGGAAGATCACCGCCACCACGAAGCTCATCGCCGCGATTGCGATCGGGTACCACAGTCCCGAATAGATGTTGCCGGTTGCCGCCACGATCGCGAAGGCGGTCGCCGGCAGGAAGCCGCCGAACCAGCCGTTGCCGATGTGATAGGGCAGCGACAGGCCGCTGTAGCGGATCTTGGTCGGGAACATCTCGACGAGCCACGCGGCGATCGGACCGTAAACGAGCGTCACGTAGATCACCAGGATGGTGAGCAGCAGGATCGTCATCGGGAAGTTGATTTGATTCGGGTCGGCCTTGGCCGGGTAGCCATGGGCCGTGATGGCCTCACCGAGGGACTTATTGAAGGCGGCGGACTTCGCCGCGAAATCGGCCGCCGGCATGCCGACACCGTTGAAGGCGGGGATCGCCTGGTCGCCGACCTTGACCACCGCCACGGTCCCCGCCGGCGCCGCCTCGTTCGAATAGTTCACCGAACGCGCCACCAACGACGATTTGACGATGTCGCAGGACGTTCGGAATTGCGAGATGCCCACCGGGTTGAATTGGAACGAGCACTCGCTCGGGTCGGCGACCACGGTCACCGGCGCCGACGCCAGCGCCTTTTCGAGCGCCGGGTTGACGAAGTGGGTCAGGCCCTGGAACAGCATGAAGTAGGTCGTGACAGCGAGCGCGAAGCCGAGCAGCATGATCGGCTTGCGACCGACCTTGTCGGACAGCCAGCCGAACAGGATGAAGCCAGGTGTGCCGATGAGGAGGGCGGTCGCAATCAGGATGTTGGCCGTGGCCCCGTCCACCTTAAGCGTCTGGGTGAGGAAGAACAGCGCGTAGAACTGCCCCGAGTACCAGACCACGGCCTCGCCGGCGGTCGCGCCGAGCAGCGCGAGAATGGCGATCTTGGCATGGGGCCAATTGCCGAACGCGTCGGTGAGCGGTGCCTTGGAGCCCTTGCCCTCTTCCTTCATCTTCTTGAAGACGGGAGATTCCTCGAGCTGCATTCGGATCCAGATCGACACCACGAGCAGGATCGCGGAAAGCAGGAACGGAATGCGCCAGCCCCAATCGGCGAACACCTCTTCGCCCTGCCAGGTACGGATGGCGAGGATGAGCAGAAGCGCCATGAACAGGCCGATGGTGGCGGTGGTCTGAATCCACGACGTGTAGAAGCCGCGTCGACCCTGCGGCGCGTGCTCGGCGACATAGATCGCCGCGCCGCCATACTCGCCGCCGAGCGCCAGCCCTTGCACCAGCCGCAGCGCGATGAGGAGGATCGGCGCAGTGAGGCCGACGCTGGCGTAGGAGGGCAGCACGCCGATCAGGAAGGTGCCGAGGCCCATCAGTGTCATGGTGATGAGGAAGGTGTATTTGCGGCCGACGAGGTCGCCGATGCGGCCGAACACCAGAGCGCCGAACGGCCGCACGGCGAAGCCGGCGGCGAAGGCGAGCAAGGTGAAGATGAAGGCTGCGGTGGCGTTGACGCCGGAGAAGAACTGCTTGGCGAGGATCGCCGCGAGCGTGCCGTAGATGTAGAAGTCGTACCACTCGAAAACGGTGCCGAGCGAGGAGGCGAAGATGACGAGGCGTTCCTCGCTGGTCATCCCCCTGGTACGCTCGCGATTCATCGTGATCGTCGTCATGAGCGTTCGTCCCTTTGTGCGTTGCTTTTCTCCGGCCGCTTGCGCGACCGGCCCACGGTCGCAAACTATTCTGCCGCCACGCAAATGTCTGTTCCACGGTGGTCTTAGAACTAAAGTAGCTGAAAGCGGTGCAGCAGCGCGCTGCGGTAGGTCGACGCGACCTGCGATCGGGCGGCGTCCATCGCAGCCGCATTCGTGCCGGGCCGCGCGGCATTCAACGAAAACTTAGTGAAAATCGTTTGTCGGCGCGCCGCGCCTCGTGCCAGGATTTGGGTGCCTCCTGGGGGCTCAATCGCGAGGCCAGCAATGCGTCCGTCCTTCGCTTGGTATGTCCTGTCAGCCGGGGCGGCGATAGTGCTGACCACCGGCGCTGCGGGCGCGGGCGAGTGCTGCAGGCAGTCCTTTCCGCGCGTGGTCTACGCACTTCCTCCGACACCGACGGTGATCCCGCCGACCGGCTATGTGCTCGATCCTTCGGATGCGGCGAAGCCCATCTATCCGATCGATCCCTCTTTCGCCGGCTCCGGACCCTTTGCCCGGCCGACCTACTCCGAGGGAGGCTACGCCTACGCCGATTCCTATCCCTACACCGACGATCCCTACGGGTACGCCTACGGAGCCGCGGCCTACGGAGGCTGGGGCTCGGTGACGAACTACGATCCTCCCGGGCCCGGTTACTACCGGGGCCTCTACGTTCGTCCCGCCGGCGCGCCGCCGTACACGGCTTATCGCTACCGCCCGGCGCCGAGCGCTAAGATCATCCACTTGGTGCCAAGAGGGTAACGGCTCGCGGGTCATCCCTGCGCGAGGCGCGTCGTCGCGATGTAGAGCGCGAGCGCGGTCGCGTTCGACACATTGAGGCTCTTGATGGCGCCCGGCAGTTCGAGGCGCGCCACGACGTCGCAGGTGGTGCGGGTGAGCTGGCGCAGGCCCTTGCCCTCGGCGCCGAGCACGAGCGCGACCGGCGCTGCGAAGGTGACCTTTGCAATGTCGGCCTCGCCGGAGCTGTCGAGCCCGACCAGTAGCGTGCCGAGGTCTTTGAGCGTGCGCAGGGCCTGCGCGAGGTTGCCGACGGTGACGATCGGCACGTATTCGAGCGCGCCCGAAGCCGCCTTTGCGAGCACGCCCGTGGCCTCCGGCGAATGGCGCGCGGTGGTCACCACGCCCGTTACCGCGAACGCCGCGGCCGAGCGCAGGATCGCTCCGACATTATGTGGATCGGTGATCTGGTCGAGCACGAGAAGAACGCCTGACGCGACCTCCTCGAGGGCGGGAGAGGGCAGGGGATCGGTCTCGGCGTAGAGGCCCTGATGCACGGCGTCCGGCCCCAACAGCGCATCGATGGCCTCGGGCCGCACCATCTCGAGCTTTACGCCCGGCGAGGGCTTTTCCTCGGCGAGCCGTCGGCCTGCGTTTTCGGTGGCGAGCAGACGGCGGAAGCGCCGCTCGGGGTTCGCGAGTGCCGCCATGACGGTGTGCCAGCCATAGAGCACCACGGTGTCGTCGCTGCGCGGCGGGTGACGCCATGGAGCGCCGCGCGGCTTTGCCGCGCCGCTGCGCTTATCGCCGAACCGTTTTGCGAAACGCTTGTCCCGTTCGCCGCGCGGTTTCTCCTTGCGATGATCGGAATCGCGATCTCTCATGCCGCCTTGTGTCACGGCGCGGCTGGTGTCGCAACGGCTGGGTCGCAACGGCGCGCGTGCAGGCGAACGGAAAGCCACCGCTCAGCGCGGGGTACCCGCGTTCAAGAGCAGGTCCTTCGTCCCGCGACCGCGCGGCTTTGGCGGGGCGATCTCGCGATCCCGCCGGGCCGGCGGTTCGGCGCCACCGCCGTCGGCATAGGCGGAGCGGAAGCTCTTGCGGTAGTCGAGCGGCGCGACGCCGAGATTGCGGATGAACACCCGCCGCATCGTGTTGAGGTTTCCGAAGCCGCAGGTCCGGGCGATGCGCAGCAGCGGGAACTTGGTGTCCGCCAGCATCCGCCGGGCGGCATCGATCCGCGCCGCATCGACGAAACCGGCCGGGGTGAGCTTCACGTCGCGCCGGAACACGCGTGCGAAGTTGCGCGTGCTCATGCCGGCCCGCTGTGCCAGGACATCGACGGAGAGATCGGCCGACAGGTTTTCGAGGACGTATTCCTGCGCCTGCTGGATCTGGCCGCGGGGCGACATCTGCGCGGCGAGATGGGCGCTGAACTGCGACTGGCCGCCGGGCCGCTTGAGGAACATCACCATGTAGCGCGCGACGATCAGTGCGAGCTCGCGTCCGAAATCCTCCTCGACCAGCGCGAGCGCGAGGTCCATCCCGGCCGTCACGCCGGCCGTCGTGCACAGCGAGCCGTCGCGGATGAAGATCTGGTTGTCGTCGACCACGAGGTTCGGGAAATCGTTGCGCAGCTTGTCGGCGCATTCCCAATGGGTGGTGACGCGGCGGCCGTCGAGCAGTCCGGCCGCGGCGAGAAAGAACACTCCGGTGCACACCGAGCCGTAGCGCCGCACCGTGGGAGCCCGCCTCGCGAGCCATGCGGGGACCGCCGGATCGACCTCTTCGAAGGAGGGATCGCCGCCGACGAGGAGCGTGTCGATCGGCTCGTCGGGGTCGTAGATCGTGCGGTCAGCGAGAAAGCGCAGGCTGCCGGTTCCGCACACCGTGCCTTCCGTGGTTCCCATGATCTGCACTTCGTAGGCCGTGGGATCGCCGAGGCGTCGCGCCGCCTCCCAGAACACTTCGGCAGGGCCGACCACATCCAGTGATTGGACGCCGGGCGGCGCGAGGATCACGACGCGCATCGATCTCATCCGAACCTTTGGAGGCCGGCGCCCGCGGCGAGGGGCGAGCGCCGGACTGCGGCCTTACGGGCTCGATTCAGCAGGCAACGATTGTGCCATCGAGTGCGGTGAGACGGCGGATCGTGCTGCGCGTGTCGAGACGCCGCACCGCCCGCAGGACCGCGGCGGTCATGATGGGTTCGCACAGCACGACCGGCAAGTATGCGGCCGCGAACAGCGCCCAATCCGCGAGCGAGGTCTGTGTGGTCCCGCCGGCGAGCCAGAAGGCGACCATCGCGACGACACCGCCGTAATAGACCGCGTCGAACCTCACAACCGATGCCCAGGTGATCGGTGCATCCGCACCACCGGCAGCAATGCGGCGGCCGATGAGCGTGTGGGCGGCGATCAGCGGAAGCATCAGGGAGAGCGCATTGACGCCGAGATGGAGCATGTCCTGCGGCTCGAACAGCAGCGCCTGCAAGGCGAGCCCGATCGCAAAGCCGAACAGCGTCGGCACGAAGCCGAACAGGAAATAGATCGTCGAAGCACCGATGAAGTGGAGCTCCGAAGGCCCGACGGGTTGGTGCCACACTTCCATCAGCAGCGAGAATGCCGCCGCCGCGAGCAGCGTCCTCGCGATGTCGAATGGACGGCGCACCAAGCCGCCGGCGTGAGCGGCGAGCACGGCAACGGCGGTGGCATTGGCCGCCGCGATCTGGGGGGCGGAGAGAATACCGGGTTCGATGTGCATCGGGTTTTGCTCCTTACGGTCTCAGGTCATCCGCTGTCAGCGGCAGCACAGGTGTTCCGCCTCGGCCTTCTCGGCGCGGGCAGCGAGCTCGTCCGCGGTGGCGAGGCCAGAGCCGACGACCACCGACTCGAGCGCCGCCAGCCACTGGTCGTAATAGTTCCACGACGGGTCGTCGGTGCCGTGCCGGTCTTCCCAGGCGCCGATGGTGGCGATCAGGCGCTGGCGAAAATCCTCCCACTCGAAGTGCCCGTCGCGGGACAGCGCGAGGGCGACGCCGAAGGCCGTGCGCTCCCATTCGCGCGAGAACTGGAGGGCGCCGTCGGCCCGCGGCGGCCGGTCGGACCCGTTCATCATGCTGGTGACGGCGAAGTGCTCGAATCGCGACTGCATCGTTACCGCTCCTTCTGGGACGATGTCGGTGAGACGTGGCGGCGGCGCGCTCAGACGCGCGCGACGCCCATCATGCCCTCGGCGGTGACGAGCTTGGCGAGCTCAGCTTCGCCCATGCCGTCGGTACCGGCGGGGCGCTCCGGCACCACGAACCAGCGGATCTGGGCGCTCGAGTCCCAGGTCTTGATCTCGACCGAGGGCGGGACCTCGAATCCGAACTGCTTGAGGACGGCGCGCGGCTCGCGCGCGGCCCGCGCACGGAAGGTCGGGTCCTTGTACCAGTAGGGCGGAAGCCCCAGCACCGGCCACGGATAGCAGGAGCACAGGGTGCAGATGATGAGATTGTGCACGGTCGGCGTATTCACGGCGGCGCGCATGTGCTCGCCTTCGGCGCCGGCCATGCCCTTGGGCAGGTCGAGCTTGGCGATCGCCGCCGGCGTATCGTCGGCGAGCAATTGCTTGAACGCCGGGTCGACCCAGGCGCGCGCGACGATCTTCGCGCCGTTGAACGGACCCATCTGGGTCTCGAAGAACGACAGCACGTTGTTGACGCTGTTCCCGGTGATGATGCCCTTCTCGACGAGGAGGGATTCGAGCGCCATCGCGCGTGCCGCGCTTTTCCCCTCGCGGTCGCCTGGATAGGCGAAGCGCAGCGGCGGTGTCTGCGCCATGGCCGGCGTGATCTGGCCGCCGACGACGGGGGCCGCAGCGACTGCGGAGGTCGCAAACAGCAGGCGGCGGCGGTCGACGCGTATTGCGTTGTCCTTAGGGGTGTCGTCCGTGTCGACGGCGGGCGCGTCGGTGTTGTCGGGCGTGGTCATGGAAGCGATCCTTTCATTGGGGAGGGGCGACGCCCGGCGGGGCAGAGCCGGCCCGCACTCAATTCGCTTTGTCGAGATAGGCCTCGAAGATGTCGGCGTAGAACGTCTCGTTCTGTTCCGTATTGCCGGGCCAGATGTCCTGCGGATCGAAGCGCACGCAGTAGACCGGCATCGGCGGGCCGACGCCGTCCGGTCCCGTCGAGGTGAGGTAGCTGTAGGTCGCGGGATAGACCAAATCGACGATGCCCGTGTGTTCGCGCAGATGGCCGGGCAGACGGGTGTGCTCGACGGTCGGCGGATTTTTCACGAGCACCTTCTCGCCGACCGCGAAGCGCGGCGGCGCGGTCCTGTCGTGCTTCGGGGAATCGCCCTCGACGAGATACTTGATGATGCGGGCGTCGATCGCGGCATCGCCGCCTTGCCTTCCGGCCGAGGACGGATTCGCCAGGATCTGCTCGGTGCGGGCGTCGAGCTCCGCCTGGGTGATGTAGCCCTTTTCGACGAAGTAGCCGGAGATGCCGCCGAGCCATTTCTCGTAGTAGCGGTATTTGAAATAGTCGAACGGGTTGAGCGACTCCGCGCCCTTGCGCAGGTCGGCCCAGGTCCACACCGTGTTGAATTTCGACGGCGTGGCCGGCAGCGGCAACTGGGAGCTCAGCGCCATCATCGCGACATGGATGCCGAAGATGCGCTTTTCCCAGGGCTCGACGAAGACGCGCTTCTCGTAGGTCACCGGTCCGAGGCCTTCGAGACCGCCGAGATAGTGTTGCAGCTTCATGGGATGTCCTCTCGGGTGTTGAGCGTGTTGGCCGGCAAAGGCCGGCGCGTCGTGGTCAGGCGACCGGAGCGAGCTCGGCGACGCGGCAGGCGTCGAGCCCGGCACGTAGCGCCGCTTCGTCGAGATTGCGGCCGATGAACACGAGCTCGTTGAGCCGTGCGTCGGCCGGCTTCCACGGGCGCCCCGGACGGCCGTCGAGCGTCATGTGCACGCCGTGAAAGACGAAGCGGCGATTCTGGCCGGCGATGTGGAGGATGCCTTTCATGCGCAGGAGGTCGCGGCCGGTGGCGGCGACGAGCTCGGCGAGCCAGCGGTTGATCTTCGCGTCGTCCATGGCGCCGGTGCAGCGGATCGCGACACAGCCGATGTCGTCGTCGTGCTCGTGCTCGTGCTCTTCGAGCAGCGCCGGGTCGAGGACGAGCAGGTTCTTGAGATCGAACGCGCCGATGTCGAGCACCTCTCCGAGCGCGACCACGCCGTCGCGGGTGCGGTGAATGCGGGCGAGTGGATTGAGCCTTCTGATTTCGGCTTCGACGGCGGTGAGTGTCGACGCCGGCTCGAGGTCGATCTTGTTGAGAAGCACCACGTCGGCGAACGCGATCTGCTCGCGCGCTTCGTCGTGCTCGAGCTGTATCGGAAGATGCCGCGCGTCGGCCACCGTCACGATCGCATCGAGTGCGAACCGTCCGCGCAGCACCTCGTCGAGCACGAACGACTGGATGACCGGTGCCGGATCGGCGAGCCCACTCGTCTCGATCACGACACGGTCGAAGGAGTGGCCCGACGCCAGCAGATCGCCGAGCGCAGTGATGAGATCGCCGCGCACTTTGCAGCAGATGCAGCCGTTGTTGATCTCGATCACGGTCTCCGCGGTCGGCAGCGTGAGCTGTCCGTCGATGCCCGCCTCGCCGAACTCGTTGACAATCACTGCGATGCGGCCGGCGCCGGGCGTGGCAAGGATGTGGTTGAGCAGCGTCGTCTTCCCGGCCCCGAGAAATCCCGTGAGGACCGTGGTCGGAATCGTCTGCATGATGACCTCGAAAGCTCATGGCACGGCCGGTCGCTGCCAAGCAGATTGCGTGGCCGCGTTGCGCAGGACCGGGCTGTGCGTCGTCAGATCAGGAGGCGAGCAAGGCCGGATGCTCAGTCGCGAGGATCACCGGCCGGCTGTCCACGTTCGCATTGCAGCATTTGAGGCGGGTGACTTCAACACGGTGACTTTGCTCGTTTCGGACAAACAGGACTACAGTTTCGGACAAAGATTGCCCAAGAGAGCGACAACGGATCGGATTGCACAAGCGTTAGGCAGCTGGATGAGATTTGCGGCGTGCGCATCCAGGCACGCGAAATTATTGCGACGGATCAGGACCGTTAGAAGCCCGCCGCGACGGTCGGACGCAACGGGCGCGCGGCTGATCCGATCCATTGGACGTGACTTCTCGCGGCGCTCCCCAGCTATGGAGAACGCCACCGGACCCCCGTAGAAGTCCGGAAGGAGGACGCATGAACGTCGCGGTCACCGATATCAGCCAGGCGGGCCAGACGGCGGCGCTGGCGTCCTTCGCCGCACGGTTGCGGTTCGCCGACCTCCCCGCCGACGTTGTCGAGAAAGCGAAAATCTGCTTCCGCGACGCGCTCGCCTGCTGCCTGTTCGGCGTTACCCAGCCGTGGACGCAAATGCTGATCCACCAGGCGATGGAGGAGGGCGGCAACCCGCGCGCCGGAGTGATCGGCAGCACGCTGCGCACGAGCATCGCCCAGGCAGTGTCCATCGGGGCGACGGCGGGACACGGTTTCGAGCTCGACGACATCCACGGCGCAGCGCATCTCCATGCCGGCTCGCTCGCGGTGCCGGTCGCGCTCGCGCTCGCCGAACTCGACCCGACGTGTTCGGGAGAGCACGTCATCGCGGCGATGGTGGCGGGCTACGAGGCCGGCCTGCGCGTCGGGCTCGCGGCGACCGGCGCGCTCTTCATGCGCGGACATCATTTCCAGGCGACCTGCGGGGTGTTCGTCGCGGCGGCGACGGCGGCCAACATGATGCGCCTCTCCGACACCCAGGCCTTGCACGCCTTCGGCATCGCCGGCTCGCTCGCCGCCGGGCTGATGTCGGCGCAGGAAGGCGCGATGGTGAAGCGGCTGCATGCCGGACACGCCGCGCAGATGGGCGTCACCGGCGCGATGCTGGCGCGGCGCGGCTTCACCGGCATTCCCGACGTTCTCGAAGCCTCGTATGGCGGCTTCCTCTCGACGCTCAGCGGCGAGCCGGACCTGACCTGGCTGACCAGGGGGCTCGGCGAGACCTGGGAGATCCGTCAAGTCGGGTTCAAGCCCTATGCGACGGCGGCGAGCATCCACTCGCCGCTCGGCCTGCTCGACGACATCATGCGCGAGAACGCGCTTACCCGCATCGACATCTCGCGCATCGTCGTCCACTGCTCGGCGATGGCGCATCGGCATTGCGCGTGGCCGTATCGGCCGGCGGGCGTCACCGCGGCGCAGATGAACATGCCGTTCGCGCTCGCCATGATGGCGATCGACCGCGCAGCGATGGGTGCACAGTTCCGCGCAGAGCGGTTGGAAGACCCCAATGTGCTGCCGATGCTTGATCGCATCCATGTCGAGCCGGCAGAGGAGTACAGCGAGGGCGGTGACGAGACCCGCCACGCCGCCCGCGTGCTCGTCGAGACGAGGTCGGGCAAGACCTATGCGCGTGAGACCTGGAACCGGCCGGGGAGCCCGGCCAATCCGATGACGGAGGCGCAGCTTGCGGAGAAGTTTGCGGTGCTCGCGGGCGCGGTGCTGCCCGCTCCGCAGATCGCGGCCCTCTCCGATGCAATAAAACAGCTCGATACGCTGCCGGCATCGGCGCTGCGGCCATTGCTGACGCCGCAACAGGGTCGATGACCGTGCGCAGCGCTCCATCGGCTCCGTGAGGGAACGATGAACCAAACCTCGCGCACCCCGTCGCGCCGAGCGGTCTTGGCCGCCGGCGCCGCCTTTCGCCGGCTTCATTGGTCGCGCGGCGCGCGCCGCAGACGCCTATCCGACGCGGCCGGTCCGACTGGTTGTCCCCTTCGCTCCGGGCGGCGCCGTCGATATCGTCGGCCGTCTAGCCGCGCACTATCTCTCCGAGGAGCTCGGACAGCAGGTCTATGTCGAGAACAAGAGCGGCGCCGGCGGCTCGCTCGGCACCGACATGGTCGTGCGCGCGCAGCCCGACGGCTACACGTTGCTGCTTCACACGGTGTCGTCGGCGGTGATCAACGCGCTGACCTACACAAATCTGCCCTACGATCCGCGCAAGGACCTCGTGCCGATCACCGAGATCGCGGCATCGCAGACGCTCATCGTGATCAACGCCCAGGTGCCGGCGGCGACGTTGGCGCAGTTCGTCGAGTTGGTTCGGAAAAATCCCGGCCGCTACAAGTTCGCGTCGACCGGGGTCGGCAGCAGCGTGCATCTCGGCGGCCAGCTCTTCGCGACGCGCGAGGGGCTCGACATGGTGCACGTGCCCTATCGCGGCGAGGGCGACGCCATCAAGGATCTCGTCGCCGGCGAGACCCAGATGGAGACCGGCGTCGCGAGCGCCTTCCTGCAGTTCATCCGCGCCGGCAAGCTGCGCGCATTGTGCGTCAACGGCAGTAAACGCCTCGCCGTGCTGCCGGAGGTGCCGACGGCCGCCGAGGCGGGGCTCGCCGATTTCGAGCTGCCGAACTGGTACGCGCTCTATGCCCCGCGCGGGATTTCGGATGACATCACGCAGCGCATCTACAGGGCCACCGCCAAGGTGCTGCAGCTGCCGGAATTGCGGCTGCGGCTCGAGGAGTTCGCGCTCGACGGGATCGGATCGAGCCCCGCCGAAATGGCCGCCTATCTCGACGCGCAGTTCGCTTTCTGGACGCCGGTGGTCGCTGCCTCCGGGGTCCGGCTTACCCGTTAAGTGGTTGGTATAACGTGACTTTTTGCGTGTTAAGGACACGCAAAGGTAGTCGTTCGTCCGCCGCTTATGCCCCAAGAAGTCCCGCTCCGAGACGATACTTTGCCGCAATTCCTCTGTTTCCTGCGCCTGGGATTTGGGGAACGCAGAGGCGGGGGCCTCTGCTTGGATAAGGGGCGGGGGAATCTTGCTTCACATCGGGATGCGTGTGTCCGCGGGGGTCGCCGCGGTGGCCATGGGCTTTGCCGTGGGTTTGGGGACGCAGGGGATCGGTCCGGCCTATGCCGGGCTGGGCATGATGCTGTCCGGCATATCGACGGTTGCAACCGTCTCCGCAAGGAATACCGACCCCGACGATGCGCCGGGGACGATGATGCCGATGTCGCGCATCCCGGTGTCGCGCATGCCGGTGTCGCGGATGCCGCAGGGCATGCAGCTGGCGAGCCTCGAATCGACGCTCATCGTCGAGCCGACGATCCGACAGAACGAATACCCGATTTCGACCTTCGCTGAGCGTTTCCTGTTCAAGCAGGCGACGCCGGATGAGAACGCCGACGCCCAGGCGGACGCAGCGCCTGACTCGTCTGCGGCCGGCAAGGGCGCGGCATCGGCCGGTAGCCGCGCGCCTGTACGGTCCGCCTCGAAGCTTCCGCCGGCGACCGCCGCCGCCCCGGTGCCGACGTCGGCGCCCAGCAAGAAAATTCGCACCGCCGATCTCTCGCAGGACCCGAACCTGCGCGTCGATGCCACAAACAAGACCGCGATCTACGACATCAGCGCCCACGTGGTCTATCTGCCCAGCGGACGCCGTCTCGAGGCGCATTCCGGCCTCGGCCCCCACCTAGACGATGTCCGCTACGTCAACCTAAAGGCGCGGGGTCCGACGCCGCCGAACGTCTACCAGCTCACGATGCGCGAGGAGCTGTTCCACGGCGTGCGCGCCATCCGCCTCAACCCGGTCGACGAGACGCGGATGTACGGGCGCGACGGCATCCTGGCCCACACCTACATGCTCGGCCCCAACGGCCAATCGAACGGCTGCATTTCCTTCGCCGACTACAACGCGTTCCTCAACGCCTTCCAGAGGGGCGAAATCGACCACATCGTCGTGGTGGAGCATCTGGGCAACCGGCCGGACGCGCAGACGTCGGGGGATTGGCTCTCCGACAAGGTCAAGGACATCTTCTGGCGGTCGTGATGATCGGGGCGCCGGGGGCGCTCCATCACTTCAACGTCGTCGCATTGTCGAGCCCAGGATTTCCGGCGACGGGATACGCCGCGCGCACCGCATCAGGAAGCAGGTCAGCCATGGTCCTCAGCGCGATGTGCGTCGCGCGATGGCACCGCCGATTTTCGTATTGGCCAGTTCGGACCGCTTCGGCCACAACACGACGGCAACGCCGACCAGAAAGACGGCGATCAGCGCCAAGAACAAGATGGACTGTTTGAGCCACGACACGACGGGCACGGCCAGGGCGAGCGACAGACCCAAAAAGCAGATCGGCAGCAGCGATAAATTCAGTCCGGCAAGGAAAGTACCCAGCGCCAGCAAAAGCAAGAGCGTCAAGCTGGTTGCCGGGGTAGGGATGAATTGCTGTACGCCGGAGAGCAACATGATGTTCATGGCTACCAACACCGCCACCCAGTGGACCGATTGGGTCCAAATCAACCGAAAGCGGGCCTGCCGGTCTTGAAGCCTCGGCCAATCGGCGACGACGCAAACGACGCCCGTCGCGAGTGCCAGAAACTCCCAGTATCCGACGAGCGGCTGGTGGGCCATGTTCGTGTATGCCACTCCCACGATTGCGAGCCCGAGGACCGAGAGATAAGGCAACTGCCGGCGCAGGAAGGTCCCCAAGTCGGAACCGTCGGCGCTGATCGCTTCGTGTTTTTCAAACTTTGATTCGGTGCTCTCGACGCTGTTGCCGCCGGATCCCTGAACGGGCTCGAGATTGTCCGACATGTCCACTCTCCTATTCCTTGCGCGGTCCTGCGCGACGTGGCGACAGGTCAGGGCGAAGAGGCGCGTGCCTTAGTTGCTCAAACGCGGAAGTGAGCTCGGCGGCAGGGATGCGCGAATGCGCTCCGAAAAATCCGGGGCGCCATCGGCGGCCTCCGCAGCGGCGTTGATGAGCGAGCGCCGCCGCAGCTCGTCGAACGGCAACGAAGTGTCGATTTTCCCGGTGTCGTAGAGATAACCGTCTATCAGACCGTTGAGAAGATGCCGGATATCGAACCCGCCGGTCCGTCCGATGGCGTTCGCGTAGCGGATAATGTTGATGGTGCAGCTGTTGCTGAGCAGGTGATAGAATTCCGGGCGATCGGCCAGCTCGTTGATCCGCTCGAGGTAGATCAGGAACAGAAGACGCGCAGCTACCGGCGACGTGTTGACGTGGTAAAGGTACGTGGTCTCACGACGATGATTGGTGCGCACGCCCACAAGGTCGCGCTCGTCGCCCACGACATAGATCAACTCGAATTGCTTGAAGAGCGAGGCGATCGGCGCGAAGCCCTCGCCGACCTCCGGTCGCGTCTCGATCGATATGCTCAATGGCTCGGCGTTGTCGAATATGAAGCTTAGAAACGTGTGCCCGACAGGTCCTTCGCTCCAGTACGAGATGTAGAAGTCGATGCCGGTGAGATGCGACAACGACACGTCGCGCTCTTCATAGCGTACCGTGAAGTCGTTCCGAGACCGGTAGTCAAAATTGCGGACCCCGGTGAAGTGCACCCGATCGCCATCTATGGACGCGCGCGGCATCACCGCGACCTCCGGGCGCCATGGCCGATCGTGCGAAGGAGAGATCGAGATCCACCATGCGACGACGCCGAGGTACAGCAGGATCACGGCGGCGGACGCACGTCTTCCGGGCGCAATCCAGATGGCCCAGACCGCAAACGCCGCAAAGGCCACCGCTAAAAGGATGCGCAGGGCCGGCCATGGCAGGTTCGAGTAGTAGATGGCGAGCGTGGCCCAGAGGATGAGTACCGCCCGGCAGAGAAACCAGAGTCCTGTGGCGGGCCACGCAAGCAATCGATACATCGGACGTTCATCGCGCCATTTGGTTCACTGAACCAGTTTCGCGCGCAGGCGAGTAAATTCCGGATCGGTGATCGTTCCCGCTTTCTTGAGCCGATCGAGCTTCTCTATCTCGTCGGCGACGCTGTAGCCGACCGCCTGTCGCAATTGTTCACGTGCCTGTTGTGCCTGCGCGGCGGTTCGCTCCGCAATGCCGGCCGACTGCGTGATCATGTACGCAAAGATCGAGATATACGGGAAGACGATCAGCGCTATCACCCATATCGCCTTAGCCCAGCCGGAGATGTCGTGACGCCGGAACAGGTCGCCGATGACGATGATGAGCAACCAGAACCACAACACGAACATGAAAATGGCGAACGCGTCGACCAGGAAATTGCGGAACGAGAAGCCTTCCGTCAGGAAGAACATGCGAGTTTCTCCTTGTCATGTGCCTGACCGGGGTTGAGCCTGCGCTGCCCAACCCGCGATCGTCCATCTGGCCAAATGCGATGGCATCGCAATGGAACGATGGACTATACGAGACGGGTCTTAAAGTAATGCTGCGTGCTGCAACCTGCGCAAATCTGATTCCATGCCGGCGTCAAACAGCCGAGGGCGAGCCAGCGCGGCCTTCTCACATTCTCGCATCCCTCGCCGCCTGAGCATTCTTTGTTGCCTGCGAAATGCTGCCGATCTTCGACGGCGGCACGCTCGTGCGCCTTCTCCGATTGGGCAGGGGACGCATGCCGTCGTTCGGTTGGTCCGTATTCAAAGGCGGAGTTCTGAAATTGTGCGGCGCGGCGCATGGCGAGCGCCTTGCGCGCGGCCTCTACATGCTGGGCGCGGGCCTCGAGCTTTTCCATACGATCGATCTCGCGGTTCGCCCGCTTCAAGGCCGCAGCAAACACCTGCTTGCGTTGCAGGAGATGCTCCGCCGTGCCGGGAAAGCTCGCTCCCCGGGACGGGCCCTTTCCTCGGACCTCGCGGCGCCTGGACAACGCCAGCGTACGCGTCTTGCCGCGGAGGTCGCGCAATTGCTGCCGAAGGGCCTTGAGGTCGTCGAGCCCGCTTTCATAGATTTCGGGATGGTGGCTGCGCGTGACCAATTGATGCTCTTCGAAGCTGAGTATGCTTCGCTCGAACTTGCACGGGATGGACATCGAACTGGTTCCTGCTCTGCTGCGGGAGACCTTACCTGCCGTCGACAAGGGGTTCAACCGTGGGCAGTTCGCGAAGAGCCTTCCGGTGGGTTTGTGGCGGTTAGCATCGCGTCGCGGAGCATCGCGTCGGGGAGTGACGTGCCACCTCGGCGACCGCGACTATTCCTCGATCGTCGTCAGGATCGGCATCGGCGACTCGAGGCCGCGCAGCGCGTGCTCGCCGAGTGGGCGCCACGGCTCGTTTGGAACCGCGCTCGCGAAAGGCGCCGTGGCGAGCAGGGGGCAGCCGAGCTTTTTGGTCAGGTCCTGCACGCGAACGACCTCGTTGACCGCCGAGCCGACGAGGGTGAACTGCAGCCGCTCGGCCACGCCGACATTGCCGTGGATGACCTGGCCGAGGTGCAGCGATATGCCGAAGTCCAGTGCTGCGCCGATCGTCGTCGGCTCTGCTGAGCCGAGCCGTCGCCGCGCTTCGTTCGCGGCAGCGAGGGCGCGCCGGCAAGCGTCACCGGGCGCGCCGTCGACGCGGAATACGCCGAGCACCGCATCGCCGATGAGCGAAACGACTTCCCCGCCGTGATCGAGCACGGACGCCGCCGTCATCTCGAAATACTGCCCGAGGAGCTGCAGGAAAGCTTCGGCCGAAAGCCGATCGGCGAATTCGGTGGAGCGGCGCAGGTCGCTGTACCACAGGGCGGCGCCGATCTTCTCCCCGTCGCCGCGCCTGATCGAGCCGGCGAGCACGGCTTGGCCGGCCCGCTTGCCGAGGTAGGCGTGGGCGATGTTCCGCGCGATGCTGCGCTCGATCTTGGCCCTCAGCGCTATCCCGAGCTGGCGCGTGATCTGCTGCAGCTGGACGATCTCGTCGTCGGTCAGGCCGGTGGGCCGGTCGCTGAGCCACGAGCAGATGATGCCGTTGTTGCCGCTGCGGTCGAAGCCGACCAGAAACACGACATAGTCGGTGCCGCCCGCCGCGCGAAACTCGTCCAGGACTTCAAAATCCAGCAGCGCGGCGTCGCCAGTCAGCCGGCGCCGCAGGACCGGCAATCGGTGGGTCAAGGCATGACCCATCGGGCTCAGCAGGAACTGTTCCCGGCCACTGTCCTCGGGGCGATAGAACTCGACGGCGACGCCGTTCTCTCGGGTCCAGTTCATCGTGCCCGCATCATAGAGCGGATGAAGGATGCGAAATCCCACCCGGCCGCGGAGGATCGGCATTCCGACGCCGCGCAGCCGCTGGCACAGCTCGTCATAGAGCGCGGGGGGTTCGGAATCCTGGAGCGCCTCGCCGGCGAGCCATTCGACGATCGCGCTGCTCAAAACCCTGGTCGATCGGGATTGCTCGTCCACGCGCAAGCCTGCCTCCGTCGTCCCGTCATCGTCGCGGTGCCTCGGGTCGTGCGCTGTTGCGGGTGATCCAGGCCACTGCGATCTGCGGTCGCAGGCAGACTGGGCCGTGTATCTGTCTCCGGCAAGCCTCCGCCCACCGCGTTTCGACATGCCGGGAAAGGGAGGACGCCGCGCCGACGCGCCGCCGGAACCATTCGACCGTTCGCACGTTCAGGCGCCACTACGCTCTCAACGGAGGAATCACATGCTGCGAACCGCGTTTTTTGTCGGCGCCATTGCCGGAAGCTTGCTGTTGCCAACGACCACGCTTCTGGCGCGCGGTGGCGGCGGCCATGGCGGTGGCGGTCATGGCGGCGGCGGTCATGGTGGCGGAGGTGGCCGTGGGGGCGGTGTGCACGTCGGGGGCGGCGGGATGCATGTGGGTGGAGGGCGAGTGCACGTCGGCGGCGGTCCTGGCGTCCGCGTCGTAGGCGGTGGTGGACGCCGCTTCTGGCATGGCCGCTGGTACGCCTACGGAGTTGGCCCGTGCTGGCGGCTCACCCCCGGCGGCTATGTCTGGGTTTGCGGTTAGCGGCGACGAGGGCGCGAGGCGCGGCGGTGTCGACCTCGACAACGCCGCGCACGCTTCAACAAGCCGGCGGATTTGCTGACGAGAGCGCATAAAGCATGCGGTCTTGGCCCGGCGAATGGAAATCTCCGACGCCGCGTAGCCACTGGCGCAACTCCGCCACGAAGTGTCCGTGGGCTCGAAATCCAGCAGCGGCTCGGTTAACCATTCGACGATCGCGCCGTCTGAGACCCTTGTCTGTGGGAGCAGACGGAGCCGTGTATCCATCCCCGGCAAGCTCTTCCCGGCGCGTTCCGACACGCAGGGAATTGAGGGCGACGCGCTGGCCCGCTTCAGCTGACATCGCTATTGCCTAAGCTGTTGCGATGGCTTACCTACGCCCGTTCCCGGGGGAGTGTCCCGAGCGGCAAAGGGAGCTGACTGTAAATCAGCCGCCTTATGGCTTCGCAGGTTCGAGTCCTGCCTCCCCCACCAGCCTTCGCTCGCGTTACGCGCTTCGCGGGATTTGGCCGTTCTCCGACAAGCAAGAAGTTGAAAGTTTGGAGCGCTACCTCGGCTCCGGCCACGTCTTTGCCCGAAAAAGAGTGTGGTAGAATTCGGAGCGCGTTTGGACAGACTGGGCACGCCGAAAGGAGGTCAGGGCATGTCGACTTTCAATGTCGGGTTCGTCATTTTCCCCGAGCTGACGCAGCTCGACTTCACCGGCCCGCTGCAGGTCCTGGCGCGGCTGCCGGATTCGGCGACCCACATCGCGGCGAAGACGATGGCGCCGGTGCCGAGTGATTGCGGGCTCTCGCTCCTGCCGACGACGACCTTCGCCGCGTGCCCGGCGCTCGACCTCATCTGCGTGCCCGGCGGCGCTGCCGGCGTCGCGCGCGCCGTGGCCGACGAGGAGACTGTCGCTTTCGTGCGACGGCAGGCGCAGGGTGCAAGATACGTCACCTCGGTGTGCACCGGCGCGTTCATTCTCGGTGCCGCCGGCCTGCTGCAGGGACGCCGGGCGACCACCCATTGGGGCTACACCGAGCTGCTGCCGCTCGTCGGGGCGATCCACGAGAAGGCGCGGATCGTGAAGGACGGCAACCTCGTCACAGCAGGCGGCGTCACCTCGGGCATCGATTTCGGCCTCCATGTCGTGGCGGAGATCGCCGGGGAGGCGGCGGCCCAGGCGATCCAGCTCGGCATCGAATACGATCCGGCGCCGCCGTTCGATTCCGGTCACCCGGACCGCGCGCCGGCGGAGGTCAAGGCGGCGGTGGCCGGTCGTTACGAGAAGGCGCGAGCGATGATACGTGCCGGGATCGAGCGGGCCCGCGCGCCGGCTTGACGGCCGGGGCGCCGGACGGATATGCCCTCCCGTCTGTGCGGCAGCGATGCCGACTTCGACGCCGACTTCGGTGCCACTTGGGCCCGGCCGCGCTCGCGGCATCCGGCCCTTTGCGAAATACCCGAAGCTGTTCAGCACAGCTTCGTCGCGGGTGTAGCTCAATGGTAGAGCAACAGCCTTCCAAGCTGATGACGAGGGTTCGATTCCCTTCACCCGCTCCAATGTTTTCAATCGATTGAGGCATGTCACCCACGCTGTTCTGACAAGTCGGCTGCAGGTCGTTCTGACATTTGTCCGCCATCCGTTCGCGTAGCGCGCCGCTTTTTAGCGCCGGCTGCGACCTGCCGCATGGTGCGCTTGGCATAGCGCGGTAGCACCCTCGAAGATTTGTGCCGACCCTGCGCCCTGATCTCGGCGTCGCTCAGATCGGCGTCGGCCGCCTCGGTGAAGCCCCCATGCCGGAACGAAGTGAACGAAAGCTCGTCGCGTAGGCGGGCGGCGCGGATGATCTCCTTGACCTTGTGCCGGAGCGTGCCGAGGTCGCCGGGGCGCTTGCTGTCCTCGCCGGTTGGCCACGGGCGCCCGTCGGGGCGCAGCAGCATGAGGCCGACGCGGTCGACCTTGAGCGCGTCGAGTTCGGCCATCAATTCGGGATACAAAGGCGCACCGGCCTCGTCGAACAGCGGCACCCAGTTCTCCTCGCGGGTCTTTTCATGTAGCACGCGGACGGCACCAGGCCGCTCCTTCGGTCGGTAATGCGCGACGGTGAAGGTGTCGAAAATATCTTCCTCGCGTTGCAGCCATTCCCATCCGATCAGCGCCGCTGTTGCCAGCGATGCGAGTCCGAGCTCGATGGCTTTAGCGCGGAACGCCGCGAGTTCGTCGAACGTCGCTGTCGGCGTTTTGCGGTCGGATGAGGTCAGGCCCATTTGAGCAAATGGGTTCACCATCGGCAGCTTGCCAGGGTTACGCCGCGCCGCAATGTTCCACGCGCGCCGGCAGGTTTTCATGGCGTGATTAACGCTGGTGCGCCGCTCGCGTTGCACCATATTGCCGTTGGCGTCGGTCTCGGTGACGATCAGCAGTTTCACATAGAGATCGTCAGTGACGGCGGTCGTAACGATGGCGACGCGCACGCTGCCAAACCGCCGGCCATCTTTCAGAGTGTAGCCGCCCACGAGACGGAAGCCCGCCTCGTGGTTCCGCCTTGTCTTGGCGTCGAGCTTTGTAAAGCGCCGGTCTACGCGGTACTCGGCGAAAACCCAATCGAGGGTACCAGGGGCTCCGCCTGTCGGCGGGGCATCATTTGCACCGCCCGTGCGCCATGCATCGAACGCGGGCAAGAGGACGTTTTCAGCGCGAGCAACAGCGGCCTCGTAGTCCGCCGCCGAGCGGCTCGTTGGCTATCTGGCATCCGGCCTTTCGCGCCCAGGTCGGCACATTGAAAAAATAAGCCCATGTCCCGCTCTTCAACGGCTTGCGCAACACGTAGCGCGGAAGCAAGCGGGCGGACCGGCGCGGCCTCATAAAAGTTTCCTCAAATCCTCCGGCGTCTCGGGGGTGATCGCGCCGCACCGTTGGCGGAGCGCTCGAAGTCAAGGACAGGGTCCATCGGGCGAGATACTTGCAGCGGCGACGTTTTTGCCGGCCTTTTCTGCGCGCGTGATTTCGGCGTCCATCAACGGCCGACGCTGCCGGCGGGACGCAGGCGCGGGTTTCGACGCAAGCGCGGCCGCAAGTTTAACCTCAACGTCGGCGCGCTCTGCCGCGCCAGCAACAAGGTCTGTTGCGTGATGAAGCTGGTCAACGCCCATTGTTTTGGTCTCAAAGGCTCGATCACTTGAGGCATCATGTAGTCCAATCCGCTCCGCCGTCAACA
>CAWGRH010000021.1:0-116057 GCA_963824905.1 uncultured Alphaproteobacteria bacterium | reverse complement strand
AGACGCTACGCGGCCCGTATCCAATCTTGGCTGTCATCGTCCGGCTTGACCGGACGATCCAGTAACCACCGGACTACGATCGGGGCGCGGCCCTGGTCAAATCGACGGGCCAGGGGTTACTGGATTGCCCGGCTTGACCGGGCGATCCAGTCACTTGTGCATTACGCCTTCACCCGAGCGCGTTCTTGTAAATCGTGCCACCGCGCATGATGAGTGGGAGTCGCTCGCCCTGGCCGGTTAGCACGGCGAGGTCCTCGAGCGGATTGCCATCGACGAGGAGCAGATCGGCGAACGCGTCAACCTTGAGAACGCCGAGCTTGCCCGATTGCTGGACGATCTCGGCGTTGACGATGGTCGCGGAGCGCAGCACGTCCGCATTGCTCTGGATCTTGGCGCGAAGGAGAAACTCCTTGCTCTGCGCCGGATGGGTTTCGCCGAGGAGATCGGTGCCGAGGCCAATCTTAACGCCGGCGCGCAGTGCGATCTCGATTGCGCCGAGCCCGCGATCCAGCACGTCGCCGAGCTTGCGCAAACTTTCCTCCGGAAACTTCAGCGATTTCCCGAGCTCGGCGATCTGGTCGTAGGTGACGAGCGTCGGCACGAGATAGGCGCCGCGTTCCGCCATGACGCGCGCTGCCGCTTCGTCGATCAGGTTGCCGTGCTCGATGGTGCGCACGCCCGCAGTGACTGCGCGCTCGATCGATTCCGGGATATAGGCGTGCGCCGAGACGTAAGTCCGCCGTGCGCTCGCTTCCTCGACGGCGGCACGCATCTCGTCCGCGGTGTACTGCACCATGTCGATCGGATCGTACGGCGTCGCGACGCCGCCGCCGGCCATGATCTTGATGTGATGGGCGCCGGCCTTGATCTCCTCGCGCACCGCCTTGCGCACGGCATCGGCGCCGTCGGCGATGTGGGCGAAGGCCGTGGTGCGGATGGCGCAGGCGCAGAGCTGGGGATGCTGGCTCACCGGATCGAGGTCGCCGTGTCCGCCGGTCTGGCTGATGACGCGGCCGGAGCGGAAGACGCGCGGTCCCTTGATCAGCCCGCGATCGAGCGCGCTCGTGATTCCGGCGTCGAGCCCGCCGGCATCGCGCACGGTGGTGAAGCCGCGTCGGAGCATGCCCTCGAGGATGAATTTCGTCTCGATCGCGACCCATGACAGCGACCGCCGCACCAGCGCGGCAAGGTCGACCGTGGTGAGCGCCGCATGCACATGCGCATCGATCAGGCCGGGCATCAGCACCCGGCCGCCGGCGTCGATCACGGTCGCGTCGGCACCGCCGCCGAGCGCGCGGCCGTCCTCGGCGACCTCGACGATCTTGTCGCCCTCGACCCGAAGCGACGCGCCCGGCCTCACCTCCCCGGCAACGGGATTGAGGAGCCGCGCGTTTCTGATGATGGTCCCGGGCATGGGCCGCCTCCCTCGTTCCGGTCGCGCAAAGCCGACCGGGCGCGAGCATCATAAGGCAGCGGGGCGGAAATTATGTGAACGACAAGCCGCCGTGTGTAGCCCGGGTTGAGCGGAGCGAAACCCGGGGCCGACGCTTGCAAAACGGCGGTGCGTGAGCATCGCCCACCCGGATTTCGCTTGCGCTCAATCCGGGCTACGTGCCTTCGCCTGCCCCCTTACTTGCAGGGCGCGGTGTCCTTGAGCTCGAGCTGGGACATGTTGCCCGACACGACGAAATCGCCGTAGTCGAGCGTCAAGGCGCGGGAGATGCCGTTCTCGTAGAGCTCGAAGCCGATCGCGTAGACCGGAAGCTGCTCGCCGCTCTTGGCGCCCTGCTCGAAATAGCTGATGGTGACCGGCCAGCGCTTGAGTTGCGCCAGCGCCGCCTTGTCGGCCGCGGCGTCGTCGGGCTTCTTCTCAGCGGGCGGGATTTCCTTGCCGATCACGGTGAGCGTCGAATAGGTCTTCTCGCCGTTCTCCGAGCCGTCATAGACCGGCAGCTCGAGCAACGTCTTGCCCTCCTTCGCCGCATCGATGATGCGCCGCATGTGCTCGGTGGGGAACACGATCTTGGCAGCAAGGTCGAGCTTCTTCTCGCCGGGCTTGTTGAGCTTGACCGCGACCTCCGAGGGGCTGCGCTCGGCATTGCCGTCGACGGAATCGACGACGCGGTCGTTGACCGTGTTCTTCGAATTGAAGCGGAAGGTCTTGGCGTCGCCGTCCTCCCAAGTGGTGGCCTGGAGGTCGCTCAGCGCCACCTTGCCCTCGCCGCTGTCGATCTCGGACACTTGGCGGAACTGCAGGGCATAACCCTCGCAGGCGCTGCCGTTGAAATCATAGAGGATGCGGCCGCGCACCGACGCGATCTGGCGTTTGCCGCGGGTCTTGGTGAGGGTGAGGTCATAGACCGCGCGGTGCGGCGCAAGCACCGTCGCACTCTCCGCCGGTGCGAGCTCGGATTGTCCGATGAGCATGGCCACCGCGAGCGCGGCGGCAGTCGGCACGGCGAAATCAGTTCGCGTCAATCAAACCTCCTGTACTGGAATCCGGCACTGCCCTGGGGTCCCCTTCAAGGGTAACCACCGACCTTCGAGCGTCCAGAGGGATCCACTAACCAGCGCCACCCAGTGGCCACCCTCCATTGCCCGCCATGATTGCGGCGATTCGGGGCCCGGCCATCGAACATAGAATTCATGTACGACCCCCACAACTCGACGCAGCTCCTCGAAGTTTAGACCAATCATGGTGTTTGTTTGGCCTCGGCCCTGCCGGCGCCCGCGCCAGCAGGTCACTCTCCCACCGCTTGCAAGAAAACGGCCGATCGGCGAATGATCGGGCCTCAACGCGGCAGGAGGGGCCCATGTCCGAAGCAATCGACAAGAAACTCGAGGAACTTGGCATCACATTGCCGACGCCGGCGGCCCCGGTTGCCAATTATGTGGGCTTCGTGCGCTCCGGGAGGCTGCTGTTCGTGTCCGGCCAGCTCTGCCTCCACGACGGCAATCTGGTCGCCAAGGGCAAGCTCGGCGGCACGGTCACCGTCGAGCAGGGCCAGGCCGCGGCGCGGGCCTGCGCCGTCAATCTGCTCGCGCAGCTCAAGGCGGCGCTGGGCGACCTCGACAAGGTCGTGCGCGTGGTCCGCCTCGGCGGGTTCATCAACTCGCAGCCGGATTTCCTCGAAGGGCCGAAGGTGATGAACGGCGCCTCCGATCTCATGGTCGCGGTGTTCGGCGACAAGGGACGGCATGCCCGTACCACCGTCGGCGTCGCGGTATTGCCGGCGGACGCCGCCGTCGAGGTCGAGGGCACCTTCGAGGTGTCGTGAACGCGACACGAAGGTCCGCCATCGCCGCCGACCACGTCGCCCGGCTCGCCGCGCGGCCGATCGCCCATCGCGGGCTACATGACGCCGAGCGCGGCATCGTCGAGAACATGCCGGGCGCGATCTCAGCGGCCATCGCCGGCAATTACGGCATCGAAGTCGACCTGCAGATCAGCGCCGACGGCGAGGCCATGGTGCAACACGACGACCGGCTCGGCCGCCTCGCCGCCGGCAACGGCGCTTTGCGCGAATTGACCTCCACCGCGCTCAAGGCGGTCGCGTTTCATGGCACGGCCGAGCGGATGATGACGCTCGGCGATCTCTGCGACCTCGTCGCCGGCCGCGTGCCGATGATGATCGAGCTCAAGAGCCGGTTCGACGGCGACCTGCGCGTCGCTGCGCGGGCTGCGGCGGTGCTCGCCGGCTATCCCGGTGCGGTCGGCGTCGCCTCGTTCGATCCGGCGCTCGTCGGCGCGCTGCGGCGAACCGCCCCGCAGATTGCCCGCGGGATCATCGCCGAGCGGCGCTACGATCATCCCGAATGGCATGGCCTCGGGCAGCTGCGGCGGCTCGAGCTGGCATTCCTCCTGCATGGCTTGGCGAGCCGTCCGGACTTTATCGCGTACCGGGTCCGCGATCTCACGGCGGTTGCGCCGCGGGCGGCACGTCATATCTTCGGCTTGCCGCTTCTGACGTGGACGGTGCGCAGCGGGGCCGAACGCGCCATCGCCGCCGGCTTCGCCGACCAGATCATCTTCGAGGGATTCCGCCCCTGACCATGTCCCGTAAGCCGGCCGCCTCGTCCGAGACCCCCGACTTGCGCATTCGCGTGATTCCCGCGATCGCCGAGGTCGCGGCCGCGGACTGGGACCGCTGCGCCGCCGGCACCGGCTCTTGCGCAGCGCCGAACCCGTTCACGCGCCACGCTTTCCTATCGGCGCTGGAAGAATCGAAATCGGCGACCGCACGCACCGGCTGGCAGCCGCAGCATCTCGTCGCCGAGACGGTCGACGGCACCGTCGTCGGCGTCGCGCCGTGCTATCTCAAGTCCCATTCGCGCGGCGAATACGTCTTCGATGCCGGCTGGGCCGACGCCTATGAGCGCGCCGGCGGCCGCTATTATCCGAAGCTGCAGGTCTCGGTGCCGTTCACGCCGGCGACCGGCCGCCGCTTGCTGGTCGCCCCCGGCCCGCATGCGGCGATCACGGAATCCGCGCTCGCTCAAGGCCTGGTGGAGCTGTGCCGGTTGCGCGAGGCATCCTCGGCGCATGTTACATTCATGACGGAAGCGGAGTGGACGCTGCTCGGCAAGTGCGGCTTTCTCCGGCGCAACGATCAGCAATTTCACTGGGAGAATGGCGGCTTCGCGACGTTCGAGGATTTCCTCGGCGCGCTCGCTTCGCGCAAGCGCAAGACGATCCGCCGCGAGCGGCGCGACGCGCTCTCGTGCGGCATCGAGGTCGAGTGGCTCACCGGCTCCGACCTCACCGAGAGTGCGTGGGACGCCTTCTTTACTTTCTACACGGAGACCGGCTCACGCAAATGGGGCCGGCCGTATCTCACGCGCGAGTTCTTCTCGCGCCTCGGCGAGACCATGGCCGGCGAGACCGTGCTGATCATGGCGCGGCGCGCCGGCCGCTACATCGCCGGCGCGATCAATTTCGCCGGCGCCGGCACGCTGTTCGGCCGGCACTGGGGCGCCATCGAGCACCACCCGTTCCTGCATTTCGAGATCTGCTACTATCAGGCGATCGACTATGCGATCGCGCACAAGCTTGCGCGTGTCGAGGCGGGCGCGCAGGGCGACCACAAGCTCGCCCGCGGCTATCTGCCGACGACGACCTACTCCGCTCACTACATCGCCGACCCCGGGCTACGGCGCGCGATCGACGACTACCTCGTGCGCGAGCGCGCCTACGTCGCGGCGGCGGGGCGCGAACTCCTCGAGGCGAGCCCGTTCCGCAAGGACCTCGCCGAGGAAGAGGCCGCGGGGTTTTAGGAAGCGTCATTCACCAACGCCGTCATTCCGGGGCCGGCCGCGAGGCCGGAACGCCGAGAATCCAGATTTTTTTCGAAGAGAGGCTGGATTCCGGGTTCGCGCTGAGGCGCGCCCCGGAATGACGGAGTGTATGGACCTGATTTCAGCGGCCTTGACGGAACGCGCCGAGGCCCCAAGATGGCGCCGCCTGAGGAGACCCCCGCGATGGCGAGCTACGATCCCAACAACCTGTTTGCGAAAATCCTGCGCGGCGAGTTGCCGTGCCACAAGGTCTACGAGGACGACCGCGCCTTCGCCTTTCTCGACATCATGCCGCGCGCGCCGGGGCATACGCTGGTGATCCCGAAAGCGCCGGCGCGCAACATTCTCGACGTCGACCCTGACGATCTCGCGCACGTCGCCATTGTCTCGCAGAAAATCGCCAAGGCCGGCATGAAGGTCTTCAAGGCCGACGGCATCACCATGCAGCAGTTCAGCGAGCGTGCCGGCGGCCAGGTGGTGTTCCACCTCCACGTCCACATCATCCCGCGCCACGACGGCGTCGCGCTCAAGCCGCCCGCCACCTTCAAGGAGGAGCCGGCTGTGCTGTCAGACCAGGCCCTCAAGCTTTCGGCGGCGCTGCGGGAGATGTGAGGCCTGTAGGGTGGGCGTAGGCGCATCGCGCCGTGCCCATGCGGCTTTGCCGAGAGACGGAGTCAGTCGTGGGCACGCTTCACTTTGCCCGCCCTACGGGCATTCCTCCGAGCTGCCTAAAAAAACAAATCGCCGGGACAAGGCCCGGCGATCGTCAGTCTCGTAACTCTGCCCGTCACACCTTGACGAGCGGGATCTTCGGCACCGAGCCGCGGCTCGGCGGGTCCTTCGGGCCCGGCGGCTTGGAGCGGCGCGGGGCGCCGCCACCGCCGCTACGGCGCTTGCCGCGCACGCGGACCGGAGGAATCTTCTCGGGCTTCGGCGTGATCGGACCGTCGAGATACTCGAAGCCGAGCTTCTCCTCGTCCGACCCCTCCTCCTTGACGATGATCACGCGGACGTGTCCGCCGTCCTTGAGCTTGCCGAACAGCACCTCGTCGGCGAGCGGCTTCTTGATGTGCTCCTGGATCACCCGGGCCATCGGCCGGGCGCCCATCTGCTCGTCATAGCCCCGCCCGATCAGCCATTTCGCGGCATCGTCGGAGAGCTCGATGGTGACGTCGCGGTCGGCGAGCTGCGCCTCGAGCTGCAGCACGAACTTCTCCACCACCTTGGCGATGATCTCGGTGGTGAGATGGCCGAAGGTGATAGTGGCGTCGAGCCGGTTGCGGAACTCCGGCGCGAACAGCCGGTTGATCGCCTCGAGGTCGTCGCCCTCGCGCTTGGTGCGGGTGAAGCCGTAGGCGGCCTTGGCGAGGTCGGAGGCACCCGCATTCGTCGTCATGATCAGGATCACGTTGCGGAAGTCGACCTGCTTGCCGTTGTGATCCGTGAGCTTGCCGTGATCCATGATCTGCAGGAGCACGTTGAAGAGGTCGGGATGCGCCTTCTCGATCTCGTCGAGCAGGAGCACGCAGTGCGGATGCTGGTCGACACCGTCGGTCAGCAGCCCACCCTGGTCGAAGCCGACATAGCCGGGCGGCGCGCCGATGAGGCGCGACACCGTGTGGCGCTCCATGTATTCCGACATGTCGAAGCGGATGAGCTCGACGCCGAGCGAGGCCGCGAGCTGCTTTGCGACCTCGGTCTTGCCGACGCCGGTCGGGCCGGAGAACAGGTAACAGCCGATCGGCTTTTCCGGCTCGCGCAGGCCGGCGCGGGCGAGCTTGATCGCCGAGGAGAGCGCCTCGATCGGCTTGTCCTGGCCGTAGACCACGCGCTTCAACGTCTCTTCAAGATGGCCGAGCACCTCGGCGTCGTCCTTCGACACCGTCTTCGGCGGGATCCGCGCCATGGTGGCGATGGTGGTCTCGATCTCCTTGAGGCCGATCGTCTTCTTGCGCTTGCTCTCGGGCAGCAGCATCTGCGCAGCGCCGGATTCGTCGATCACGTCGATCGCCTTGTCCGGCAGCTTGCGGTCGTGGATGTAGCGCGCCGAGAGCTCGACCGCGGCCTTGATCGCCTCACTCGTATATTTGAGCTTGTGGTAGTCCTCGAAATAGGGCTTGAGGCCCTTCATGATCTCGATCGCGTCCGGCACGCTCGGCTCGTTGACGTCGATCTTCTGGAACCGGCGCACCAGGGCACGGTCCTTCTCGAAATACTGACGGTATTCCTTGTAGGTCGTCGAGCCGATGCAGCGCACGGTACCGGCGGCAAGCGCCGGCTTGAGCAGGTTCGAGGCATCCATCGCACCGCCGGAGGTCGCGCCGGCGCCGATCACGGTATGGATCTCGTCGATGAACATGATCGCGCCGGGATAGGCCTCGATCTCCTTGATCACCTGCTTCAGGCGTTCTTCGAAGTCGCCGCGGTAGCGGGTTCCGGCGAGCAGCGTGCCCATGTCGAGCGCGAACACCGTCGCGTTCTTGAGCACGTCGGGAACCTCGCCGTGGACGATGCGCCGCGCCAGCCCCTCGGCGATCGCGGTCTTGCCGACGCCGGGATCGCCGACGAACAGCGGGTTGTTCTTCTGGCGGCGGCACAGCACCTGAATGGTGCGGCTGATCTCGGTGTCGCGGCCGATCAGCGGATCGATCTTGCCGTCGCGCGCTTTCTTGTTGAGGTTGACGCAGTAGTTGTCGAGCGCATCGCCCTTCTTCTTGGGCTCCTCGCCGGACTTCTGCTCGGCCTCCTCGTCGACCCCGCGGGTCGGGCGCGCCTCGGTGAGCCCCGGCCGCTTGGCGATGCCGTGGCTGATGTAGTTCACCGCGTCGTAGCGCGTCATCTCCTGCTCCTGCAGGAAGTACGCGGCGTGGCTCTCGCGCTCGGCGAAGATCGCGACGAGCACGTTCGCGCCGGTCACCTCCTCGCGGCCGGACGACTGCACGTGGATCACCGCGCGCTGGATCACGCGCTGGAAGCCGGCGGTCGGCTTCGAATCCTCCCCGCCGTCGGTGACGAGATTTTCGAGCTCGGATTCGATGTAGGCGACAAGATTGCGCCGCAGCTTGTCGAGATCGACGTTGCAGGCGCGCATGACAGCGGCCGCGTCCTGGTCATCCACCAACGCGAGCAGAAGGTGCTCCAGCGTGGCGTATTCGTGATGACGTTCATTGGCGAGCGCCAATGCCCGGTGTAGCGATTGCTCAAGGCTGCGCGAGAAGGTGGGCATCAGTTTCTCACTTCGGTTGTTTCGACATTAGTTCAATCCCCCCTCATGACTTTTTTTCGACGCTTCCTTCCCTCGCTTGGTCACTTTTTTTCCATCACGCATTGCAGAGGATGTTGATGTTTTCGTGCAAAGTCCATCACTTGCGTCACTTTGGTCTCCGCCACCTCGTACGTATAAATGCCGCATTCTCCAATTCCGTGGTGGTGCACGTGAAGCATGATGCGAGTTGCGGCCTCGCGGTCCTTGTTGAAGAACCGCTCCAGCACATGCACCACGAACTCCATCGGCGTGTAGTCGTCGTTGAGCAGCAGAACGCGGTAGAGGCTCGGCTTCTTGGTCTGGGTCTTGGTCTTGGTAATGACCGCAGTGCCCGGCCCGCCCGGCTCCTTGTTGGTATTGCGCTTGCGGTCGTCATCGGCGGCATGCTCGTCCGCGGCATGCTCGTGCGCGGCATACTCGTCCATGGAATATGGTGCGATGCGCGCCCGTCGTGGCGGCGCGCCGGAAGCGGATGTGTCGGAACCGGGTATGCCGGAGATATCAGTGGCGGTAGTCATGGGATGGCAGGCCTTCGACGTCCAGTCCGGCGCAAGCATGCCGCAAAGCCGCACGGCCGTGTAGTGCAAAAATTTGGCGCTCTCGACAGCGCTATAGATAGGCAGCAAACACGAGAGCGCCACCATCCGCCTCCTGGCGTACGTCTTGCGGGGCCCGAACGCTGCAGCCTGCGCACCGACAATGAGCGCAACCCGGCGCACGGGACGCCATCACACTCGCAACATCAAATTGGCAACGACCACACTGGCAAACGAGGTGCCACCTCGCGCACAGGCGGCGGGGCATCCCGATGCATTGAACACCGGCCGCGCTCCGCAAGTTCCCGATCGGCGAACTCACGCCCGGGAGCAGCCGTTGCCGAGTCTCGGGCCCGACATCCCGACGCGCAGCATCCGGACTTGCAGCCAACGCGTTGAAGGATCGAGCCGACCACCCTCACGCATCTGCGTTGGCGATCACATCGATTTGCGCAAAACTTGGTGCGGTTTGGCCGAGGGTCTTTGCCGGCCGCGAGTTCGAACGTGTGCGATTCTCGGCCGGCGCACCACGCGAGCCGTCCCGCAATGGCACAGATCAAGCCGCAAACATTTCGCTGTCGTCGTTCGCCGCTGAACCGTCGTTCATCGTCGTGCCGTCGTGTCGTGCACGGATCGTCGCCCGACAGCGTGGTCGACTTGCGGCACGACCATTTGTCGGCGGCGTCGGCGGGCGCCGAGCGCCGCCTCGAGAATTAATCGACGTCGTGAAATAATTGGAGGAGTGCGTCGAGGCTGCGTGCGGCGCGCCTGGAGCGCAGCCGCTCACTGCTCACCTTGGCTGCTCATCTTGGGCCGCGCAGCAATCGCGGCCCGGAGATGGCACACGCCTCAGCAACCGAGCCGAAACGCAACTCGACGGAGTGCCGCAGTGCAATTCCGAACGCTCGCGATGGGTAAATGCCTCACTTCGGAGGCATGGTCTTCGCGTTGAAGCTCTCGAACGGCTTGTAGGTTTCCTTGGCGAGGTCGGCGCAGAGCTCGCCCATCTTGGTCGCCTGGGCAACGAAGCCCTCGTAAGCCGACTTGGCATAAGTGGTCTGGATTTCCATCGCCTTCTCGAACGACTTCGCGCCGAGCAGCTTTTCCAAGGTGGCGGAACCTTCCTCGAACGACTTCTTCGAGTAGTCGGCGGCTTCGGCCGCAATGGCCTGAACGCTCTTGGACATCTGACCCCATGCCTTCATGGTCGCGTCCATGTTGTCCTTGCCGTATTTCTGCACGTCCTCGAAATTCTTCAGCATGGTTCGGTTCTCCCGCCGGCTCGCCCGGCTTGATGGCGTTGGGCCGGCCCGTTGGCCGCCAGCAGTGGAGATTTATGCCGCAGTGCACAAAAAGTCAACATTCCTTTTGCGACGCAAAATTGCGGATTCGCCGCTGTGGATTGCTTAACTGCGTGGCAACTTTGGAACTTTATTGTGCCCCGCGCGCCATGGTGCCGCCCGTTTTCGCGGGCAGGACTCGCTTTGGGGTGAAGGGTTCCGACACCGCCGGTGACGGTCGTGTCTGAGCCTTTCGAACGGAGCGATCCCGGGAAGGACCGCATCCGCGGCGCAAATGTCCGGCAACGTCCGGACGGGGGAATGGGGGATTCAAGTGTCGCAGAAAGCCTCTGGTTTGCGTGGCTCCGGCCACGTGGCGCTCGGTCTCGTCGGCGTTTTCGCGGTGACCACGATCGCGGTCCTGCCAGCTGATGCCAGGCACTATCGCGCGAACGTATCGACCCACGAGCGCTCGTCGTCCGACCGCTCGTCTTCCGACCGCTCGTCTTCGTCGCCGCCCTATTCGGCGATCGTAGTCGATGCCAACTCAGGGACTGTCCTCCAATCATCGAGTGCCGACGAATTGCGTCACCCGGCCTCGCTCACCAAGATCATGACGCTCTACCTGCTGTTCGAACGGCTCGATGCCGGCAAGATCAAGCTCGACACGCAGATGCCGGTATCCGAGCACGCCTCGGCGCAGTCGCCGACCAAGCTCGGCCTCAAGCCTGGCCACACCATCGCGGTGGAAGATGCCATCAAGGGGCTGGTGACGAAGTCGGCCAACGATGCCGCGGTCGTCGTCGCCGAGACGCTGGGCGGAAGCGAGGGCGATTTCGCCGAGATGATGACACGGAAGGCCCACGCCCTGGGCATGACGCGCACGATCTATCGCAACGCGTCCGGTCTTCCCAACGACGAGCAGGTGACGACGGCGCGCGAGCAGGCGCTGCTCGGCCGCGCCATCCAGGAGCGCTTCCCCCGCTACTACCGCTATTTCTCGACCTCGAGCTTCACCTATCACGGTGAGTCGATGTCCAACCACAACCACCTGCTCGGCCGCGTCGAGGGGGTGGACGGGATCAAGACGGGCTACACCCAGGCCTCCGGCTTCAATCTCGTGACCTCGGTCCACCGCGGCAACCACTTCATCGTTGCGGTCGTGCTCGGCGGATCCTCGGCCGGCGCACGCGACGCGAAGATGCGCTCTCTCATCGAGGAGCACATCGCCCGTGCCTCGACGCAGCACACGGCGCCATTGATCGCCGAAGGCAACGTCGCCACGCCGGTCGCGCGCATCGCCGAGGCAAAGACCGATACCAAGGCGAGGGCCATGCCGGCGGAGAGCATCGCCGCGAAGCCGCAGACGGCGGAGGCGAAGACCGACGTCAAGATGAAGTCCTATGAGGTCGCGTCGGTGCCCCAGCAGCACTGGCCGGCATCGAAGTTCGCGGTGGCCGCTGCGGAGGCGGAGAGCGTTTCAGCGCCTGCTCCAGTCAAGGCGGCGGGGCTCGCCAGGCCGGCGCCGGTTGCCGCCGACGACACCATCAGGCCGATCCCGGTCAAGACCATCAAGGTGAAGCTCGCACAGACGCAGAGCGCGGGGCTCGCGCCGATGACGAGCGGGTCCGCCCAGACGGTAGATGCCGCTGCGCCCTTCAGGGTACTTGCCGGGAAACCGGCGGATTCCTCCGCGTCGGCTACCGCTGCGCCTGCGGCACAGGCCGCGCCCATCGACTCGACGCCTGAAGAGGCCGCGGTAATCGCCCCTGTTTCCGCACCGGCGGCTCCTGTCGAGCCGCCCGTCGCGACACCGGCCAAGGCTCCCCACAAGGCTCCATCCGCCAAGTCCGGCGGGATGATGCTTGCAGATGCTACGCCACCGGTCCTGATTGCTGCGCCGCCGCCCCTCGCGGCACCCGCTGCGGCTCCGGCGCCCGCGCCGGTCGCGACAGCGCCTGTCACTGAGGCATCGATCATTGCGGCACTGACAGCGCGGCCCGCTCCGGCTACCACCAAATCGCCGGCTCCGGCACCGGTCGCTGCAACACCGGCGCCCACGCCGGTCACGACCGCTCCTGCTGCGGCCACCGTGATCGCCGCCGCGGCGCCTGCCGTCGCGCCCGTTCCGCCAACTCCGGTTGCGGCTGCACCTGCAGCGACGACCATCATCGCCACCGCGCCACCGACTGGGGAGCCCGCGGCCACTCCGATCTCTGCTGCGCCTGCTGCGACGACGGTTATCGCCACAGCGACGCCGGCGCCTCAAACGCTCGCCGAGCCGACATCGACCAAGCCTGGCGTGGTGGCCGGACTGACGCAGACGATGCCTGCAGAGATGCCGGCGGAGTCCGTCGCCGCCGCTCCCGTTGGCAATACAGCGCCGGCGTTCACGGCCGTTCAAGCCTACAAGCCCACGCCGAGGCCGAACGCGCCGGCTGCGGCCGTCGAGGCATCCGCGCCCGAGGCAAAACCCGTGCGCATTACGCGGGCCGGGTGGGTCATCCAGGTCGGCGCCTTCGACGCCGAGCAGGCCGCCCAGCAGCGGCTCACCAAGGCCCAGGCCAAGATCGGCCACGTGCTCGATCGCGCCGATCCTTTCACCGAGACGGTCCTCAAGGGCGAGAAGACGCTCTACCGTGCCCGCTTTGCCGGCTTCCAGCAAAAAGACGAGGCCGAAGCCGTCTGCAAGCAACTAAAACGTAACGATATTGATTGTATGACTATTAAGAACTGACCGCAGACGTCAGAACTTCGATGACACCAGGGCGTTGAACGAGAAGGAGCCGTAAACATCAGTACGAGGAGGAAACTCCTCGCGTAGGCGTTGTGGAGTTATCGATGGCGTCGAAGCAGCACATCCTTCGCCTCATTGACGCGGGCGGCGAGGTACGTAGACCCCCCTTGGTCGGGGTGAAGTTTCTTCATGAGCCCGCGGTGGGCGCGGCCGATCTCCTCGGCGCTCGCCCCCGGCTCAAGGCCAAGGATCTGATAGGCCTCCTCCTTGGTCATTTTGCCGGATCGCGGCGGGCCGCTCCCCGCTGCCGTGTCGGCCTGCGCGTCTTCACGCCATCCGGGATGCCGGCGGTCAAGATACGCTGCCAATAGATCGCGGCTTTCCGCATCGAACTCGCCGAGCAGTCCGACGAGCGTCGTGAGCTCGAGCGTGTCGAGCTTGGTGCCGGCGAGGCGCCCGGCGATGATCTCGCCGGTCATCGCTCCGGTGTCGTGATCGAGCTCGAGCACGAGGAAGTTGGAACGTACCTGCGACGTCTGGCCCGCGCTCTTGTGGTCGCGGGTCCAGAACCCCGATCCTCCCAACGGAATATAGCCGAGCAGGCCGAGGCCCGTGAGGCCGAGCGGCACCGCGACCGAAAGCTGGCCGCGCACCCCGAGGAACGCAGCACTGGCGAGCGCGACGATGCCGCCCGCGGTGCGCCCTACCCGGATCAGATATTTCGGATCGGCCTTGGCGAACGACTTCGCAAACCACATCAGCAGGATGAGCGCGATGAGACCGATGAAGATTGTCGGCATCGTCTATCTCATCTGTTCCAGGAGCCGGACCGCGACGGCGCTGCGCCGCGCCGAAAGGTCGTTGAGCGCCTTCATTCCGCCCGCGGCATAGGCGGCGACCGCCCGCAACAGCTCGCGCAGCTCGTGCGCCGCGCCGGCATCGAACCGGCAATAGGCGCCGCGCGAGAGCCGCGCAATCTCACGGAAGGCGCGCTCGGCGGCGGCGTCGTGGCCTTCCTGGAACATGAAGGCGGGAATACCGCGCAGCCCGAGCTCGCCGGCAGTGGCGCAGAGATCGTCGATCCCCTCCTCCATGGCATCGCCGACATAGACGAGCGCCTGCACCTTGGCCTTGCCGGTCTCCTCGCGGGCATGGACGAGCACCCGGCCGAGCTGGGTGTGACCGCCGCGGCAGTCGATCTTCTCCATCAGGGACGCCAGCGCCTTGGGCTCCGACACCCAGCGCGAGGCGCGGCATTCGGCTACCCCGCGGAAATAGACGAGCTGCACGTCGAGCCCGCCGATCGCCTGCGCCTCCAAGAACATGTCGGCCTGCAATCGGCAGGCGCTGTCCCAGGTCGGCTGGCGGCTCATGGTGGCGTCGAGGGCGAAGATCAGCCGCCCGCGGCCGCTCGGCGCCGCGCGCTCGAACGAACGGACCTTGGCGAGAAAGGCATCGATCTCGGCGCGCGAGGTCGGCGCAGCCGGCGTACCCTGCCCTGCCGGCGCCGGGGTGCGATCCTCCGGAACCTTCGCCATCCTCGCGACCTCTGTTGTCGGCCCTACGTTTCGTCGGCCGGCGCTTAAGGTGGCGGTCGGCGCGGCTTCGCGCAATGGGGTGGCGCCGGGCTGGGGGAGCGGGAAAACCGTTCGCCCCGGGCGTCGTAGGCTCGCCCGATGGGACATCGCGGCTTCATTCAATCACTTCGTCCGCGGTAGCGACCAGCGTCTCGGGTATGGTGAGGCCGATCGCTTTGGCCGTTTGGAGATTGACCACGAGCGCGTATTTGGTCGGAAGCTCGACCGGCAGGTCGCTCGGCTTGGCCCCGCGCAGAATGCGATCCAAGTAGGAAGCAGCACCGCGCCACATGTCCCGAAAGTCAGGACCATATTGGAGAAGCCCGCCGTCCTTCGCAAATCCGATAGCGTCAAAAATCGTTGGTACGCCGTTTCGCTGCGAAAGCGAGATGATCGCGCCGCGATGATTGTTTACGAAGGCATCAGGGAGGGCGACGAGGCCACCTTGTTCTCGTCCAAGCGACGTTATGGCCTTCTCAATGTCATCATCGCTGTGAACCCGCGCCGTGATCGGCTCGATCCCCAGCGCCTGTGCGGTCGCCTCAAACGAGCCCAAGTGATACAGGCCGCGTCCGGGCGCGGTGTCAGGGTTGAAGATGGCGGTCGCGCGCTTGATTCGAGGCGCTACCGTCTTGAGCAGCGACAGCAGCTTGCCTCCGAACGTTTCCTCGGTGTTGCTGAACCCGGTAATATTGGCACCCGGTCGCGCCAGGCTCGCGACGAGACCAGCCCCGACGGGATCTGAAGCAGCCACGAACACGACGGGAATCGCACGGGTTTCCTTTTGTAACGCGATGGCCGTCGAGGTGCCTACGGCAAGGATCACGTCGGGTTGCAGTGTGACCAGCTCCTTGGCCAGCGGCCCGGCCCGATTGATATCGCCGTCGATCCGCCGCTCGATGATCTGAACATTGCGCCCGTTATCCCAACCCATTTGTGAGAGGGCCTGAAAAGCGTGCTCATCGAGCGACCTGAAGAATTGATTGTTGGGGTCAAACACATTGAGGATGCCGATCCGCCGCATGCGGTCGGGCTGCTGCGCGTGCCCGAGGTGCGGCACGACTGCAGTGGCGCTCGCTATGCCTGCGATGAACTCCCGCCGTCGCATTTTTGATCCTACGCTGCTCGCAGGCAGCCTATCGCGGTCCTAGCCCCTTTGGAACCAGGCCAGCGACACCAGGCTAGCGACAGAGGCGGCATCGCATCAATCTCGGTCTCGAAACCGCGGGGTCGCACGATGCGCACGGCCCCGCCGTTTTGCCGAGGCGTCAGTTGCCTTCGACGTAGAACGACCGGAATTTCGCGAGCTTGTTGCCGACCTCGCGGGCCTTCTTGTAGTCGGCCGAGTTGCGCCACGCCGTCATCTTCTCCGGGCTGTCCCAGATCTGTACCGCGATGCGCTTGGGCGCCTCGCCCTCGACTGATTTCGCGGGTCCTGCGGCGACGATCCGCCCGCCGGCATCCCGGATCGATTTCTGTGCGAGCGGTGCGTAGTCCTTCACGTAGGCTTCCATGTTCGGCGCGTCGACCTCGGTGATGAAATAGATCGGCGGCTTGGCCTGGGCATGAAGCCCTTGCACTGCTGCGGCGCCGAGCGCGGCGCCGGCCACCATGGCCAGTCCCAATGCGATGTGGCGATGCATGACGTTCTCCTCTGATTGACAACAGGAATGGATGGCGCGCTGCAATAAGCGCCAAGAACGCATGGACCTCGAAGACGTCCATGCAAGATCAAAGTTTTCGAAGTACCGATTGCGCCAGCCGATGGCATGCGCGCTGCCAATCAAAAACGGTGCTTCGGCACGGCACCCTGGCAGCTCGGACGAAATACTACACCCGTTGCCCGCGACTGCGAAGAGGCGCGCGACCTAACCGCGCAACTTAACCTTTCGCGTGATTTCAAAACTCCATCAGGTCCTTTGCAAGGATCACCGGGCCGGAGAAGTATTTCCGGACTTCCTCCGCGCGTCGCTCATAATTGCCGCTGGGGCTGTACGTGAGATGCGTCAGCACAACGGTCTTGACGTTGGCGCGCGCGGCCATCTCGCCGAGCATCTTTTGCGTCATGTGGCCGAATGCCCCCTGTCGCTGCAGGCCCTCGCGTTCTGCCTCGGTCATTCGTTGCCATTGACCGCTTGCGATCATCATCTCCTTGCGATCTTCAAACGTATTCGTTTCGGTGAAAAGAAGGTCGGCGTCCCAACCCGTGCCTCATCGCCCATGCCTCTCGCGCGTCGAGCGCGGCCGACATTCGCAACATCGCGCAATTCGCGTACTCAGCGGTGCCGGTGACCGCGGTCAGAAGCGGCCGCGGCTGCGGATCATGTAGGAGTCGTACGAATATTCCGCGACCTGCCACCACAGATACTGTTCGTTGCGGAACGCCAGCATCGATCCCCAGATGGTCTTGAAATCGTCGTTGCGGGCCGAGATTTCGGCATAGAGCTCGAGCGCCGCCCTCTGGCAGGCGTCCAGGATGGCCGGCGAGAATGCGCGCAGTTGCGTGCCCGCTGCGACGAGCCGCCGCAACGCCGGCGGATTTGTCGCATCGTACTTCGACAGGCACCACTCGTTGCTCAGCGCAGACGCGCTGCGCATCACCGACTGGTAAGCAGGCGGCAGCGCATTCCACTTGTCGAGATTGATGAAGTAGTGCGCCATCGCCTGGCCTTCCCACCATCCGGGGTAATAGTAGTAGGGCGCGATCCTGTTGAGGCCGAGCTTCTCGTCGTCGTAGGGACCGACCCATTCAGCTGCATCGATCGTGCCTTTCTCCAGCGCGGCGTAGAGGTCACCGCCGGCGATCTGCTGCGGCACCACGCCGAGCCGCGCGAGGACGGCGCCGGCGATGCCGGAAATGCGGAATTTGAGGCCGGAGAGATCGGCGACCTCCCTTATCTCCTTGCGGAACCAGCCGCCCATCTGGCAGCCGGAATTGGCGGCGACGAGTGCGGTGTAATTGAACTTCCTGTAGAAGTCGTTCATGAGCTCGCGACCGCCGCCGAAGTACCACCACGCATTCTGCATGCGCGCGTTGAGGCCGAAGGGCACCGCGGTGCCGAGCGCGAAGGTCGGGTTCTTGCCGACGAAAAGATAGGATGTGGTCTCGCACATCTCGACGGTGCCATTCTGCACCGCGTCGGCCGCATTGAGCCCCGGCACGATCTCGCCGGCGGCGAACACCTCGATCTGAAACCGGTTGTCGGTCGCCTCTGCCACCGCCTTGGCGAATTGCTCGGACGCCCCGAATATCGTGTCGAGCGATTTCGGGAAGCTCGACGTCAGGCGCCACTTGAGCGCGGGCATCGATTGCGCAATGGCGGGACTGGCAACCGCCGTGGTCGCAAGACCGATGCCGGCCGCCTTGCAGAAACTGGCGACGCTTCATGATGTGTCTCCCAAGGCGATGAGAACCGGGATCCTTGCCGGCGCAGATATGCTTCAATCGCAGCCGCAATAAGCCCGCCGCAAACGGCATTCTTGCTGCTTCTTGATTTCGAGAGGGGCTTTCACGCACCGCGCCTGCAGCATCGTCTCGACGCTACACCACCGCGGCGCGCGCGGAAGTGGTGGAATGTGAGTAGCCGCCGTGGAAAGCCGACGCTTTAGCAGTATCTGGCTGCCGGCTTGCGCCGATGATGCACGGTCGCGGAAATGCGGCAGCCGAGGTCAGATCAATCCGGCTTGATGCCGGCGAAGCGGACGACCTTGAGCCACTTGTCCGTTTCGGCCGTCATGAGCTGGCCGGTTTCGGCGGGCGAAAGAGGAAGCACGTCGCCGCCGAGCTCGGTCAGCTTCCGCTTCATCGTGGGATCGGCAAGGGCGGCATTGATGGTGCTGTTGAGCGTGTCGATGACGTCGACGGGCGTGCTCTTGGGCGCACCGAAGCCGAACCACGAGCTCGCCTCGTAACCCGGCACGAACTCGGCCACCGCCGGCAGGTCCGGCAGCCCGTGCCAGCGCGTCGCCGAGGTCACGGCGAGCGCACGCAGCCGCCCGGCTCTGACATGCTCGATCGAGGACGGCACGTTGTCGAACATCATCTGCACCTGACCGCCGAGAAGATCGGTCAGCGCCGGCGCGGAGCCGCGATATGGCACGTGGGTGATATCGACGGCCGTCATCATCCGGAACAGCTCGCCATAGATGTGCGGGCCGCTGCCGGTGCCGTTCGAGGCCATGGCGATGCGGCCGGGATGCGCCTTGGCGTAGGCGATGAATTCGGGGATCGTGGTGGCGGGAACCGATGGATTGACCTCGAGCAACGTCGGCGCCCGCATGATCGAGGCGACCGGCGCGATGTCGCGCAGGATGTCGAAGTTGAGCTTCGGATAGATCTCGGTACCGATCGCATGGGGCGGCAGGCCGATCTGGAGCAGCGTGTAGCCGTCACCGGGGGCGCGCGCGGCGGCCTCGGCGCCGATATTGCCGGCCGCGCCGGGCCGGTTCTCGATGACGAAGGCCTGGTCGAGCTGCACCGAGAGCCATTGCGAGATCAGCCGCGCCAGGATGTCGCCCACGCCTCCGGGGGGGAAGCCGACGATGATGCGCACCGGCCGGTCGGGATAGCCGCGCGCCATGGCGACGCGCGCCGACGCCCGGAACGCCGCAGCACCCACCGGAAGACGCAGAAAATCCTCGGCGCGAAAACCTCATCGTCGGCGGCCTTTCCATTGGCAACACCATGATGATCCCGCCTTGCGCTCCTCGGATCAATTCCCGTGTGGGTCAATTCCAAGTTGAATCCCTAGCCGAACGCGAGGTATAGGAATATGATCGATTTCGCTTTAGCCCTATAGAGTGCCCCTATGCCTACCGTCACCATGGAATGGGAAAGCCGGCTTGGCCGGCGCCTGCGCGTGCGCGACCTCTACATCCTCACCACGGTGGTGGATTCCGGCAGCATGGCGAAGGCGGCGCGCCGGCTCTCGATGGCCCAGCCGTCGGTCTCCGCGGCGATCGCCAACCTCGAGCACATGCTCGGCGTCCGCCTGCTCGACCGCAGTCCGCGCGGCATCGAGCCGACGATCTACGCGGACGCCCTGCTCAAGCGCAGCATCGCCGTGTTCGACGAGCTCAAGCAGAGCGTGACCGACGTCGAGTCGCTCGCCGATCCGACGACCGGCGAATTGCGGGTCGGCTGCCCCGAGATGTTCATCGCGACCCTGCTGGTGCCGATCATCGAACACTTCTCTGCGAAATATCCGAAGGTGACGGTGCATGTGCACGACGTGCCGCCGCCCGCCATCCGCCATCCTGGCCTGCGCGAGCGCGCCTATGACCTCGTCATCGGTGGACATCATCCGCAAGCAGGCGGCGACCGCAGCCTCGATGACATCGACATGCATTACATCGTCGAGGACCAGATGATCATCGCCGCCGGGCCGCGCAGCCGGTGGGCCTCGCGCCGCAAGATAGACCTCGCCGAGATCGTCAACGAGCCATGGATGCTGCCGCCGCCGGTGAGCGCGAACTACAACCGCATCCTGGATGCGTGCCGGCAGCGCGGCCTCACGGTGCCTACGCCGCGCCTCGTCGGCTTTTCGATGCACGTCGTCAACCGATTCGTCGGCAACGGACCGTTCCTCGCAGTCTACCCGCGCACGGTCGCTCTCTACCTCGGGCTGAAGGTGCTTCCGGTCGAGCTCGCGGAGCGGCCCTGGCGGATCGCCATCGGAACCTTGAAGAACCGGACCCTGAGCCCGGTGGTGGAGCGCTTCATCGCCTGCGCTCACGAAGTCACGAAGTCGCCGCCGCGCCGGGGGTGAGAACAGCCGTCGACGCGGCAGCCGGACCTCCTCCGACACGACACCGCCACCCTTGCGCCTTTACTCGGCTGCGTCCTCACTCCGCTGCGTCTTCACTCGGCGTTGACCGATTGCACGATCCAGTTCGTCGGAATGTTGCCGAGCCCGCCGGTCGACGCGATCGACATCCCGTTCATGAACCAGATCGCGGTATTGCCAAGGCTGTCGCGCCAAAGCAGATCGCTCATGCCGTCGCCGTCGTAGTCGCCGACCAGCGCAATCGACCATGTCGTCGGCACGGTGCCAAGCCCGCCGGCCGACAACACCGCCGCGCCGTTCATCAGCCAGAGCGAGGTGTCGCCGGCGGTGTCGCGCCACACGATGTCGGTCTTGCCGTCGCCGTTGAAATCGCCGGTGCCGACGATCGCCCAATTGGTCGGAATGTTGCCGAGGCCCGCGGACGACGTCACCGTCATCCCGTTCATGAACCAGATCGCGGTGTTGCCGAGGTTGTCCTGCCACAGGATGTCGGCGAAGCCATCGCCGTCGAAGTCTCCGGTGCCGGCCACTTTCCACACTGCGGGCGATACGTTGCCAAGCCCCGCGGCGGACATCGCAGCCGCGCCGTTCATCAGCCACACTGCAAGATCGCCGTTCGCGTTCTGCCAAAGCAGGTCACCGATACCGTCGCTATTGAAGTCCGCGACGCCGATCACCGTCCAGCTGGCCGGGACGTTGCCGACCCCCGCGGCCGACGACACGGCGGCACCCTTCATGAACCACATCGCATTATCACCGCTGGTGTTGCGCCACAGCAGATCGGTGGTGCCGTCGCCGTTGAAATCGCGCTGACCGACGATCGACCATGCGGACGGTATGCCGCCGACGCCGCCCGACGACAACACCGTCCCTCCGTTCATCAGCCAGAACGCGACGTCGCCGTTGGCGTCGCTCCAGGCGATGTCGCTGAAGCCGTCGCCGTTGAAGTCGTGAGCAACCGCGCTTTCGGGAGCGATGATGTCGGCCAAACTCCGCCTCGCCGATTCCCAATCGTCCGGCTTCTCGCTCCAAGTGACCGGCCCGACGAAATAAGAGCAGTCATTTGCCGGGTCGGCGCACTGATTCTCCCATAACGCCGCCGGCACCATCTGGCTGACGAGATTCTGAACAGCCGTTTGATTTATCTGGCTCGCCATGACGAGGTAATCGACATCCTGGATGCCGCGGCGCCACTGCTTCAATCGAAGGCTCGTGATCGGACCACTGATCCCATAAGAACTGGCCGGGTAGATCAGATCCGTTCCCGGATAGAACAGCACGCCGTCGCCGTTGCTGTAAAAGTTCGCCATTCCGTAATTCTGCTCCAGCGAGGCCTGGGGTGCCGGCCCGAACGTCTGCGCGGTCGTGAACAGGTTTGTTTGCGCGCCCGTCCACTGATAGTTGTCGTAGTAAGTCGCTTCCCAGAAAAACCACCTGTCTATGCTCTTTTTGTATTGGCCCCAAGGCAGCTCTCGCAACGCAACCCCTGCATCCTCCGTGGCGAACGACCCCGAGCCCGGGCGTCCCCCGTTATAGGCAAACAGTCGTCTTGCAGGCTCCATCGCAAGCACGCCGTCGACCGCGTTTTGATCGACTGCCGTGTACCCGTTCATTCGATTGGACGTTCCCTGGCTGTAAGGCCAGCTCGATGTCGGGTCGCTGAGCACCGTCGACGCCACGTCGAGCAGGTACTGCGTCGCCATGGTATGCAAATTCTGGCCCGGCCCCGTTATGGCGGACCACCAGCCGAGTTGGGTCGACAGACTGGGGGTGCCGGTCTGGCAGGCCGTCTCGTCGCAAAGGTACACGAACCGTTCGGTGGAGGGAGAATTCGCTTCGAACCAGGCTTCCCAGTTGTTGAGGTTCGTCGTGAAGGCGCTTTGCGTGGTGCCGCTCGTCATGAGCCCATAGGTGCCGATCGAGAATATGCCGTTGCCGGTCGCCGCACCCGGCCCCGCATATCCGTTCGCAACGCCAAACCCGCTCCCGTCCAGGAATGGAAGCCATTGTGCTGCCGGCGCACCCACGGTCCAGCCGGCGCCCATGTTGTCTCCGTCGATCATTGAAATCTTGTGGCGGTGGGCGACAAGCACCTCGTTCTGGAAGGCCTGCAACGCCGCTGCATCGCCGTATCGCGGGGAAAGATCGCTGCTGTCCGAATACAGCATGGTCTTGGAGTTCGGGCTGTCCGGGAGAACGAAATTTCTGACCTTCAAGCGGATTGGAACGGTGTGCGTGCTGACACCGTTTTCACTGATCGTGACGGTGCCGGTGTAAGTCCCCGCGGCCGTTGTTTTCGGGATGTAGACATCCACCCAGATCGACTGGTTGTTGCCGGCCGAGACGGTGAAACCGGGAACCAACTCGATCGGCACCGCGATCTCGGGGTAAAATTTGTTTGCGACGGCGCGATCCGTCCACGCACAGCCGGCCGGCTCCGGAGGCGGACACTGCGCACGGGCGGGAAACGTCGGTTCTTGAAAGACCGCAAGGCTGCCGCCGAAACTGCTCAATCCCAGAACTTGCAGATAGCGGACATAAAACACCTCGATTTCGGTCGTCGTCCAATTGAACAGATCGCCGGCGGAACGCGGCGCATAGCGAATCTGCGAACCGCCGGGGCCTGTCAGATTGCTGACGGTGACGCTGACCCCCGTCGCCGTGGACGCAGGCGCCTCCAAAATCAAATTGAAATTCACGACTTCATTCTTCGCCCCGAACATGGTCACGGCAGTTCCGTTCCACAGACTGTTCGAAACGTCGATGCCGTTCGAGGCGCGGAGCTCGTCCTGAGTGACTTTATCTGCCCCGTCATTCGCCCATATTGCCGTGATGGCAGAGCCTGTGCCTTGTGCGTGTGCAGCAAAAGTCAGTCCCAGCGCAAAGACAATCGCCGTTGCAGTATGCCTCATTCGTGCTTCCACCCCACTTCTCGGTTTTGTCCTCGACCAGCTTCCGGAATGCCGCGGGCCCTGCGATCAGCGGCTCACGCTGCAAATCCAAGCCGAGGCTAGCACCATCAATCGGTGAAGGGAAAAGCCGGCGCGTCGCGGCGGGTGGCGGGGCCGCCTCCGCTTTGTTAAGTTCGCCGCCCCACACCGACGAGAGGATTACAATGGCGCGCGGCCCGGCCATCGTCCGCACGATTTCGGCGCTCGATCGCGCGATCAAGAAATTCCGCGGCGCAGACGAGACGATCGCCCTGGTGCCGACCATGGGCGCGCTTCACGCCGGCCATGTCGAGCTGATCGAGCGGGGCCGTCGCAAGGCCGACCGGGTGGTGGTCTCGATCTTCGTCAATCCAGCGCAGTTTGCGCCGAACGAGGATTTCGCGAGCTATCCGCGCCCGTTCGACGCCGACGTCGCCGTGCTGCGCAGGCTGTCCGTCGACCTCGTCTGGGCGCCGACGCCGGAGGTGATGTATCCGCAGGGCTTCGCCACCCGCGTGTCGGTCAAGGGGCCGGCCGAGGCCGATCTCGAGGACCGCTTCCGCCCGCATTTCTTCGCCGGGGTCGCGACGGTCGTCGCGAAGCTCTTTGCGCAGTGCCGGCCGGACTACGCGATGTTCGGCGAGAAGGACTATCAGCAGCTCAAGACCGTCGCCCGCATGGCCGCCGATCTCGACCTCAAGGTCGCAGTCGTCGGCGTGCCGACGGTGCGCGAGAAGGACGGCCTCGCGATGTCCTCGCGCAACGCCTATCTCGACCACAAGGAGCGCGCTATCGCGCCGACGCTCTATCGGGTCTTGCGCGAATGCGCCGCCCGGATCGCCGCAGGCGAAGCAATCGCGCGGGTCATGGCCGAGGGCTGGATCGAGATCGAGGCGGCGGGTTTTGCGGTCGATTATCTCGAAGCGCGGGACGCCGAATCACTGGCGCGCGCCGAGACGCTCGACGACGGGCCGCTGCGGCTCCTCGTCGCCGCCCGCCTCGGCAAGACGCGGCTCATCGACAATCTCGGGGTGTGAAGCATGGTCCATGCAATCCCGACCGACCTCCTGCTGCCGCGGGTGGTGGCGCAGCAGCTCCACTGTGCCGCTGGATAACCTCCTCGAAAATGCAACGGGCGCAGCCCTGCATGGGTTTTCCTCCGGATCTTCAAGCGCGGCATCGCCATTTGAGGAATTTCCCAAAATAGGCATTGGGTGCCGCGAAGTCCGGCCCATGTTGTTGTTGCGGTCGTTGCGAAATGAATCACTTCACTTCATAGTCCGCCTTCTCGGTTGAAAGGAGGCGCAGATGCGAAGATTGACGCAACTCGTGGCGGCCGTTTTGCTCGGCATTGGTGCCGCTGCGATGTCGAACAGCCAGGGCCAAACCCAAAGCGCTGCGACATCACCGCCAGCGATGGGGATGCCACCGGCGCAGACGCAGGTAACGCCATCCCAACCCTTGGCGCCGGGGCAGACGCTGCCGTTTCAGATAAGTTTTTCAGTCAGTATTTCCAATGGCGCCACCAGCGGATCGGGCACTTTCACCGCACCGTCATCCGGCGAACTGGTTATACAAACCATCTCGATGTACCGCAGCGGCGGGCCCGCGGGCACGTTCGTTCAGTGTTACTTAGGCGTCAACTCAGCCGCAACCTTTGGATACTATGCCATACCAATCGTTGGAGACGGCTCGACGGGGCCATTTCCCGGCACCACGCTGGCGGCAACGGTGTATGCCGATCCAAGTTCGACCGCGGCCGTCAATTGCTATCGTAGCGGAACTGTCGGCACCGAAACCGAGTTCATGAACATTGCCGGCTATCAGACGGGCGGATGATGGTGTGCACCCGGCACTCCATCGGTCACATGGTTTGGGACCGAACGCCTGGAAGCGGCCAGGCTCGTAAGTCTTCGCACAAGACCTCGCCTCCCCGAAACGCCATCCGACAGGTCGTTCATGGGCAATCGTTGCAGAAGCGGAATTGCGGGCAAGCGGCCGGCCAAGCCACAAAAGGAGGCGCAGATGCAAAGATCGACGCAATTCGTGACGGTCGTTTTGCTCGGCGTTGTTGCCGCTGCTATGTCGAACAGCCAGGGCCAAACCCAAAGCGGTTCTGCAACATCACCGCCAGGGCTGGGCATGCCACCGACGCAGACGCAGGCAACGCCGTCCCAACCCTTGGCGTTGGGGCGAACGCCGCGGTTTCAAACAAGTCTTTCGGTCAGTATTGCTAACGGCAGCACCGGTGGATCGGGCTCATTCATTACGCCGTCGGCCGGCCGCCTGGTTATACGAACCGTCTCGATGTACCGGGGCGGGGCGACCGCGGGCACGCGCGTTCAGTGTTACTTAGGCGTCTCCTCATTCGGAGCCTTTGGATACTATGCCATGCCGATCGTTGGCTCGACGGGGCCATTTCCCGGCACCACGCTGGCGGCAACGGTGTACGCCGATTCAACTTCGACCGCGGTCGTCAATTGTTATCGTAACGGAAGTAGCGGCACCGAAACCGAGTCCATCAGCATTACCGGCTATCAGACGCCGCTTCCGAGCCATGATTTCAACGGCGACGGCATGAGCGACATCGCCTGGCGCGACAGCAGCGGGAACGTGGCGATCTGGTTGATGAATGGAAATCAGTTGCTGCAAGGAGGAGCGCTCGGCAACGCGGACCCCAACGTCTGGAAGATCGTCGGGCAGCGCGATTTCAATGGCGACGGAAAAGCCGATCTGTTGTGGAACGACACCAGCGGCAATGTCGCCATCTGGTTCATGAATGGAGCTCCAAGTGACGCAGGCTGCGAGCGTCCCCTCGGCTCCCGGCTGGACCGTGGTCGGCACCGGCGACTTTGAACGGCAATGGCAAGGGCGACATTCTGTGGGAGGATGCGAGCGGTGATCTCGCGATCTGGCTGATGAACGGCGTACAGGTTTCCCTGGCTGGCAGCCTCGGCACCCTGCCGAGCGGGTGGAAGGTCGCCGGTACGGGCGATTTCGACGGCGACGGCAAGACCGACATCCTGTTCGAAAATGTGAGCGGCGCCCTCGGGATCTGGTTCATGAATGGCATCCAGGTCGCGCAACTCGGCAGTCCTCCGGCGGCGACGGCGGCGTGGACGGTGGTCGGGACCGGCGACTTCAATGGGGATGGTTTGAGCGACATTCTCTGGCGTGACAATGCCAACAATCTGGCCGTCTGGTTGATGACGCAGGGGACGTCGGTCTTGCAGGCGGCGGCCATCGGTAATGTCGGGCCTAGCTGGAACGTTGCGGAGACCGGCGACTTCAGTGGCGACGGCAAGAGCGACATTCTTTGGCGCGACACCAGTGGTAACGTCGCAATGTGGTACATGAACGGGACCGCAGTCCTGCAGTATCTCGGTGTAAGCTCGGTGCCGTTGTCCTGGACTATCCAGGGTTCAAATTCAGACTGAACAGCATTGCGTCTCACCAACGGGCCGCTTCCGATTCGTGCCGCGGCTTGTGCGCTCCTGACGAAAGGAGGAATTTCCATGAAACTCAGCATAACATTGATTCTTGCAGGCGTGCTCGCCAGTGCCGCCGCCGTAACTGCCGCGACTGGAACGGCGGTCGCTGCGGAGCCCCAGATCACGATCCTCTACGACGCCTTCGGCAACGATGCCGCGATGAAGAAGGATTGGGGCTTCTCCGCGCTCGTCGAGGTCGCCGGCAAGCGAATCCTGTTCGACACCGGCAACGATCGGGACATCTTCGCTGCCAATGTGAAGGCGAAGGGCATCGACCTTACCAATCTCGATTTCGTCGTCCTGTCGCACCGCCACTCCGACCATATGGCGGGACTGAGCCACGTCTTGAGCGTGAACCCGAAGGTGAAAATCTACGCTCCCAAGGAAGGCTTCGGCATTTTTGGCTCGTCACTGCCATCGCGCTTCTACCGCAAGGACGAATCCCTGCCGCCGCAGATGCGCTACTACGACGGCAAGCCGCCGGAGGTCATGACGTTCGGCACCGCCTGGCAGGGCGCCAACTTCGAGCCTATCGACACGACGACCGAGATCGCTCCCGGCATCACGCTGATTGCGCTCGTGTCCGACGCCCCCGGCACAAGGGAGCTCAAAGAGTTGTCTCTTGCCGTCAATACCCCGGACGGCCTCGTGCTCGTGGTCGGCTGCTCGCACCCTGGGATCGACAAGATCGCCGAGGCGGCGGCCGCCATCAATCCCAAAATCCACCTGATCGCCGGCGGGCTCCACCTCGTCGCCGCGCCGGATGACGTCATTGCGAAGGCTGTGACGGCGCTCAAGGACACCTTCAAGGTGGAAAACATCGCCCCCGGCCACTGTACGGGCGAACCGACCTTCGCGGCGTTGAAGCAGGCATTCGGCGACCGGTATATCTATGCCGGCATCGGCACCGCACTGCCGTTGGGACCAGGCACAGGGGTCGGCGGACGGCGTGGCTAGGGACCGGCACTCGAAGAGGACGACCTCACCACCCATCGCAAGCTCGCCCGTCGCGAAGACCCCTGCGGCCTTCTTCAGGCGCGGGGTCGGCTTTGATCTGGCGGGTCGCATCATAGCCATCGATGACGGGCATCTGAATGTCCATGAGGATGATGTCAGGGCGGCGGGACTTGGCGCTGGCGACGCCCGCCGCCCCGTCCGCGGCCCTCCATAACGACGTAACCCGAGCGCGAGAAAAGATCGCGCAGGACGCCGCGTAGGTCGTCTTGATCCTCGATGACCAGGATGCGCTTCATGTTGCAATCAGCGTTCGGCACGTATGGGCAATTCCATCCAGAAGGTCGAGCCTTCACCTACCGTCGAGTCGACCCAGATGCGGCCGCCATGCATCTCAACGATCTGCTTGGCGATAGCAAGGCCGAGGCCGGTACCTCCTTTAGCTTTCGTGTCTGAATCGTCGACTTGGTGAAACTGCTCGAAGATCCGCGTCCGCTCGTGCTCAGGAATGCCGGGGCCGGTGTCCACGACGCTGACGGCGAAGCGCCCGTCGACGGCATCGGCCGACACCCGGACCCCGCCTCGATCGGTGAACTTGATCGCGTTGCCGACGAGATTGAGCAGCACCTGGGTGAGACGCTGCTCGTCGCCGAGACCGAGCGGCAGGGACTGTCGCAACGTCGGTCGTGAGTGCGAGCCTCTTGTTCTGCGCGAGCAACTCGGTGGCGGCCCGCACCGTCTCAACGACACCCGCGATGGAGTAGTCGGCCATGTTCAAGGTGAACTGGCCGGACTCGATCTTGGCGATGTCGAGGACGGTGTTGATCAGGCCCAGCAGATGTTTGCCGTTCGAACGAATCCGCCCGAGCGCCGTGAGCGACTGCTCCCCGAGCGGCTCGTAGATGCCTTCCTCCATCAATTCGGCGTAGCCGAGTATCGCGGCGAGCGGGGTCCTGAGCTCGTGGCTCATATTGGCGACGAACCGCGATTTGTGCGCGCTGGCGATCTCGAGCTCGCGGCTTTTCTGGGCGATCTCATCGAACAGCCGGGCGTTCTCCAGCGCGATCGCCGACTGGTCAGCAAAGCTCTGCATGAGACTGATCACCGCGGGCGGAAACTCACCCAGCGTGCGGCGCTGCAGAACAAGCGCGCCAAGTGGGCCTTCAGCGCCCAGAAGTGGGACCACCAAGGCCGCACGCATTCCCGCTTCGAGAGCCGCATTTCGCAGCGGATTACTCGTGCGTTTCGTTATATCGGACGATTGCACGGGCTGGCGACTGGTAACGGCTTCGCCAAGACCGGTACCTGTCTCCCCGATGTCGAGCCGGCGATATCTTTCGATCGCCTGTTCGTCGAGGCCCGCGGTTTCGCCGAGCTCGAACCGGCCGGTGTCTTTCCGAAAATAGAAGATCAAGCTCGCATCCGCACCAGACAGCTCGACGGCGCGGTCGGCGATCGTCTTCAGCACCATATTGAGGTCGAGCGTCGAGCTTACAGCACGGCCGACCTCGCCTAACGCGGTGAGGTCGCTGTTGCGAGCCTGCACTTCTTCAAACAATCGCGCGTTTTCAATGGCGATCACCGCTTGATCTGCGAAGGTGCCTACCAACTCGATTTGCTTGTCGGTAAAGGTCCGCACAGTGCGGCGCATCAGCACGATCACGCCGATTGGAGCACCTTCGCGCAGGAGCGGCACACCCAATATCGTGCGAGCGCCAGATTTGCCCTGAAGCTCGGTAGCCGCGAATTCAAGGTCTGCCAGAGCGTCGGCCATCTGAACGGTCTTGCGTTCCACCAGCACTCGTCCCGCGACTGTGCCGCGCCCCGGTTCGATCGGAACGCTGTTGAAATGATTCACGAGTTCCGGCGGCAAGCCGTAGGCAGTCGCGAGCTTGTGAGTCCCCCTGATTTTGCGCGTGATGTGGGCAACGTCTGCATCGCAGAGCCGTGCAGCCAACTCGGTGAGCGTATCGAGCACCGACTGAAGGTCGAAGGTCGAGCGGCCGATGACCTTAAGCACGTCGGCGGTCGCGGTCTGCTGTTGCAACGCTTCGCGCAGCTCATTGAGCAGGCGCGCGTTCTCTATCGCGATGACGGCTTGATTTGCGAAATCCTTGACGAGCTCGATCTGCTGATCGGCGAACGGACGGACCTCCTGCCGGTAGACGCCGATGATGCCCAGCAGCCCTTGGTCCTTGAGCAGCGGTACGATCAGCAAGGTCCGCGCGCCGGCGATCTTGGCGAGACCGCCCTGCGCATGGTCCGGCAGCGCCAACAGGTCCTCGACATGAACGACCTGCCGGGTCCTGGCGAGGAGGCCGAGGGGAGCGTCTACATGGGGACGCACGACCGGTTCGTTCCGCCGCAACTCGGCGTAGGCCGGCGGCGCGCCGAAGAGCGCAACATGCCGAAACCCGCCATCCTCGTAGAGCGCCATGGTACCGAGGTCCGCCTCGCAGATCCGCGCCGTGTTCTCCAGCATCGTGTTGAACACGGGCGCGAGCTCCCCGGGGGAGCGCGAGATGACCTGCAGGACCTCGGAGGTCGCAGTCTGCCGTTCCAGCGCCTCGGTGAGCTCGCGCGTGCGCTCGCGCAGCTCGTGGAGCAAGTGAGCGTTGTCGATCGCGATCACGGCCTGGCTCGCAAAATTCTTGACCAGGTCGATCTGCTTTCCCGTGAACGGCCGCACTTCCTGGCGGTAGATCTCGATTCCTCCGACAAGCTCGTCGTCCTTCAGCATCGGTACGATGGCGAGGGTTCGGGCGCCGGCAAGCTCGACGGTGGCGACGCGAAGCGGATCGCGGTCGGCATAGGCTTGCTCCGCCCTGATGTCGGCGATGTGCACCACCTGCCTCGTCGCGGCAATTCGCCCGAGGCCGCTCGCCGAGCCAGGACGTATCGTCGACTCGGACTGCCGCGCTGCTGCATAAGCCGGCGGCGCGTTGTAAAGCGCAACGCACCGGAACGAGTCGCCTTCACACAGGAAGAGCGTACCGAATTCGGCCCCGCAGAGCCGCGTCGCGTACGCGAGAATGGCGTCGAAGACCGGCGCCAACTCGCCCGGCGAGTTGGCGATGGTGCGCAAGACGTCGGCAGTCGCCGTCTGCTGCTGAAGCAATTCACCGAGGTCGGCGCTTCGTTGCCGCAGCTCATCGAACAGGCGAGCGTTCTCAATCGCAATAACCGCCTGGTCGGCGAAGGTCATGACCAGATCGGCCTCTCGTCTCGAAAATGACGCCACATGATTGCGCACGAGACCGATAACGCCGATGATCCGGTCATCGCGGATGAGCGGGACCCCAAGCATCGAGCGTACGTCCCCGAGCCTTGCGTCGTCCTTCCTCTCGTATTCGGGATCGTCGAGAGCATCCTCGATGTGGATGACAGACCTGGCGAGTGCAGTGCGGCCGACGAGCGTGCCGCGGCCCGGCGAAATGCGCTCCTGCTTTTCAATCTCCAGATACTCGGGTTTGTAGGGGCCGTATCCGGCGGCAAAACGATAGACGTCACCTTCGAGACGATAGATCATTGCGTGATAGGCGCCACAAAGGCGTGCCGCAGTCTCGATGACGTTGTCGAGGAGTGGTTGGAGTTCGAAACGCGAACGGCTGATGGCGCCGAGTACCTCGGAAACCGCCATCTGGTGGTCAAGGCTCTCGTTCAACTCCTTGGTGCGCGCTTCGAGCTCTTTTGCTTGCGTGTCCAGGGCATTCTTGGTGCGCGCAAGCTCTAGAACCAATTCACGCACTTGGGCGGTCGAACCGGCTCCACCGTCGGAAAACGATGCGGGCAATATTGCCTCCAAATTGATGCATGCTAGAGCAGTTTCCGATCGATTTCACCCGTAGCCTGCGCGCCTGAAATAATTGGCCGCTTGGCGGCCGGACGAGCGGGTGCGTGGGGCGCAGGCGAGGACTTCGTTCGCCACCTTCCGACCTGCCGGTCCAGCAGACGACGAGGGTGGACCAACATAAAGAAGACAGACGATGGTGGCAGTGAGTTGCGGTTTTCGCGCTCGCAACTCAACAATTGGCGCAGGTCTGCTCCGGGAGCGGCTGCCCCGCAAAGCGCGGACGACGGCGGCCGCGTCACCCCGATTATCAGACGTCCCTAAGGAAGGCTGGGTGGCCCACTCTGGCCAAGAGCTGCCGTCGACATCGGTTCCATTGCGTCCCGGATGGCTATAGGCTTTCCGACAAATCCGTGGAGGCCGGGAGATGCGACGGCGGGAGTTCATTGCGGGGCTCGGGAGCGCGGCGGCGTCGCCGGTGATCGCGCGGGCGCAGCAGCCGACGATGTCCGTCATCGGATATCTCGGTCCAAGCAGTCCGCAGGATATGGGCCGGAATACAATCGCTTTTCTGCAACGTCTCCGTGATCTTGGATGGATCGAAGGCCGCACGATTCGGATTGAGCATCGCTGGGCAGCAGGACGACCCGAGCGCATCGTCGAGATTGCGAGCGAGTTCGTGCGCCTCAGAGTCAACGTCATCGTGACGACCGCAACAAACGATTCCGTCGCGGTGAAGCAGGCCACATCCGACATTCCAATCGTCTTTGCGGTGGCGGGTGATCCCGTCGGTGTCGGTCTGGTAGCAAGTCTGGCACGGCCCGGCGGCAATATCACCGGCTTGTCGATCCAGCAAACCGACACTACCAGCAAGCGGATCGAACTGTTGCGGGAAGTTATTCCGGCTCTCCGCCGGTTGACGATCCTCGCCAATCCCAACAGCCCAAATGTAATATCGGAGTTGCCTGAGGTGCACGCGGCGGCGCGTGCGGTCGGCCTCGACAGCGCCATCTTGGAAATAAAAAGCGCCCAGGACATCCCGGTTGCCTTCGAAGGGCTCGAAGGCCGTGCGGACGCGCTGTATGTCGTCACCGACCCGCTCGTCGCCGCCAACCGGGTTCGCATCAATATGCTGGCGTTGGCGGCACGACTGCCTACGATGTATGGCTTTCGAGAACTCGTGGAGTCGGGAGGTCTGATGTCCTACGGGGCATATCTCCCGGACCTGTACCGGCGCACTGCCGACTTCGTCGACAAAATCTTACGCGGCACGAAGCCGGCTGACATTCCGGTCGAGCAACCGACGCGGTTCGATCTGGTCCTCAACTTGACCACGGCCAAAGCACTCGGCCTCACGATTCCGGGAACGTTGTTGGCCATCGCGGACGAGGTGATCCAGTAGACTGCTGCGATGCGCGCGCCACTTCCGCTTCGGGTCAGGGGCTCGCCTCGCGCGTCGTCTTCGCGACGGCAGTTCTACCCCAACCAGCAGACATCGTCAGGCAAGCCGGCCAGGTCAACTCGTGTGGCGGCCCCTCGGCTCATCGACAATTTCGCAGTGAGAGCGGTCGCACCGCGCCCGGCACGATCGCTCACAGGCTTACGACTAGCGTCTTGCTCAGTGCCCTGCGCTTACAGCGAGGAGAGATAGCGCGCAAAGCCCTCCCGCTGCGCCGGCGTCGTCGCCTGCATCAGCTTGACCATGTCCATGTTGTTGTCGCGCGTCCCATCGGCGAAGCCGTTCATGGCGGAGAGCAGGTAGTCGTAGCTCTGCCCGGCGAGGCGCGGCGCCGGCAGGCCGCCTTCGAAATTCGGCTGGTGGCAGATGCGGCAGACGGTCATGCCGTCCGGTGACGGAAGGGCGGTGACCGCCGCATTCTTCGCCGGCCAGGTCTTCGCGGCGAAATAGGTCGCCACCTTGCGGATGTCCGGCTGTTTGATCTGCTCGGCGAGCGGCGACATGATCGCGTTGTCGCGATCCTTGCTCTTGTAGTCGTGGATCTGCTTGACGAGGAAGGCCGTCTGCTGGCCCCAGATGATCGGGATGTTGGGGGCGATCGGCTGGCCGGTCTGGCCGTGGCAGGCGTTGCATACCGCCATCTGGGTTTCGAGTTCTTGGGCCACGGCGGGCAGGCCGAGGAGTGCTGCAACGGCGATCGTGCCGGCGAGCATGGAAAAGCGCATTTTTTTCATGTTTTGGACGTCCCTCATGAGCGCCCGGGGCCCCTTGTTGAAGATCGGGACGCGGCCGGGCAGGTGTGAACCCGCCGAACACATGCCGCGGACGCCGATGCGGCGCAAGTCCTCATTTTGGTTGCGGAAACGTTGACTTCCGGCTCATGCCCGCTTGAGCCGCTCGATCGCCGGCCGCCCGCCCTGCGCCTTCTCGCTGATCGGCGGCCGCGGCAACTTCGCCGTGCCGGGCTCGATCGTGAAGGTGTAGTCGAGCTTGTACCACGGCCCTTTGACGTCCGGCGCCGGCGCCGGCCCGTCGTGGCGGACATAGTGGCCGATCAGCGCCCGCGTCACGCCGAACTGGGAGTCGGTCTCGAGGTTCGGATCGTCGTCGCTGTAGACCTGGGAGATGTGGGTCTTGAAGCCGGGCTTGTAGATCAGGAAATGGAGATGGGACGGGCGCATGTTGGCGCGGCGCTGGGCGCGCAGGAGATCGCCCACCGGCCCGTCGACCGGGACCGGATAGCCGGCCGGCTTGATGCTGCGGAAGCTGATGTGCCCGTCGGCGTCGGAGGTGAACTTGCCGCGCAGATTCATGTCGGCCTGCGCCGGATCCTGGTTCTCGTAATAGCCCTCGGTCGAGGAGTGCCAGATGTCGACCTCGGCGCCGGCGACCGGCTTGCCGTTCTGGTCCTTGATGAAGGCATCGACGAAGATCGGCTCGCCGGGCGTCGGCGAGCGCACGATCGAGGCGCCGTTCTCGGTCGGCGGCGAGTTGAGCCGCCAGAACGGGCCGAGCAGGTTCGCTGTGGTTTCGGTAGCTCCCTTGTCTCCGTTGTTGAGAAGGCAGACGAGGGTCGAGATGCCGAGCGAGCCCGACATCAGCACGACCTCGTTGTGGCTTTCCGTGGTGCGCTGCCCAAGCGCGGCGATGGTCGCGCAGGCGCGATGAAGCTCCTCCTCGGTGAGCCGGGCCTCGCGCACGAACGCATGGAGATGGCGCACCAGGGCCGACATCACCTCGCGGAAGCGCGGATCGGAGGCCCGCTCGATCTCGGCGAGCACCGCCGGCGTGACGTCCTCCTGGGTACGGATGATCATTTGGGCCTCTCCTCGGCAGGGCCGACATCGGGGGCGTCGTTGAGGCGCCTGGGCGCCATTTGAATTTCCCTCAAATCGGGGCAGACTGGCTCGCAAGCAAGTGCAAACGATTGCCCGATGGGAGGTTTCCGTGTCCATAGCGAGCCATGAGACCGCTGCCAAGCCGGCGGAGCGCATGAATGCCCGCGCGGCAATGGAGAGCCTCAACGCCGAGGCCGGCAAGTTCAACATCTGGCTGCGCACCCAGGCCAATGCACCAGCGCAGCGGCCGTGGTTTCGCGACACCGGGATCGAGGCGAGCGGCACGCTTGCCGCGGGCCGGGTCGGCGCCAACCAGATCAAGGCGGCGCCGCACCGCTGGCGCTGGCGCGAGATCGGGCCCTATCTCGACCGCATCGCCGACATCGCCAAGAACTCCGACGTGTCGCCGATCGAGTTCGCCGAGCGCCAGCAGTTCCTGCTGACCAATCCCGGGCTCGGCGGCCGCCTGCAGGTGACGAACACCATCCGCTGCGCCGTCTCGATCTACAATCCCGGCGACGTCGCGCCGGTGCACATCCACACGCCCAACGCGAGCCGCACGATCCTTTCCGAGAACGGCGGCTATACCGTGGTCGAGGGCGAGCGCTGTGCCGCATCGCGCGGCGACCTGATCCTCACGCCCCACGGCACCTGGCACGACCACGGCAATGACGGCGCGACGCCGGTCGTTTGGATCGACGTGCTCGACTTCCCCTTGATGGAATTCCTTGACTGCGTGTGGCTCGACGACGAATTCCACGGCGAGCGCGAGGGCAACAGCCGGGCCCAGGCGGCGAAGCATACCGGCGGCTATTCGGGGAAGCTCTACGGCGCCGGCGGCCTCCTGCCCGGCTTCGTGTCGCACCAGCGCGGCATTGGTGCCGGCGCGACGCCGATGATCCACTACCGCGGCGCCGACGTGCGCGCGGCGCTCGCGGGCCTCGCGGCTGAAGCCGGCGATCCCTACGAGGGCATCACGCTGCGCTTCGTCAATCCGGCGAACGGCACGCCGGTATTTCCCACCCTCGCCTACGCCGCACAGCTCCTGCGGCCCGGCGAGGAGACCCGCGCCAAGCGCGAGACCGCGAGCACCATGTACACGGTGATCGAAGGCGAAGGCGCGACCGAGATCGCCGGCAAGCGCTTCGAGTGGGAGAAGAACGACATCTTCGTCGTGCCGAACTTCCTGTGGCGCCGCCACTTCAACACCGGCAAGGGCGACGCCGTGCTCTATGCGATCTCCGACGCCCCCCTGATGGAGAAGGTGGGTCAATACCGCGCCCAGGGACGGCGTGCCGACGGCAGCGTGGAAAATCTGGTGGCGTGAGGGCGCGGACATTGCCGGGTTTTCCAGCAGGGGTGCGACCGATCTTAGCTAAGGCGCCGCGGTCGGGGACGCTCCTCTTTCATCGCCGGCCGTTTTGCGGCAAGCTGCGCCTCGACACACGCCACGCCGTGGCTTTCGGCGGAGTCCGGTAAAGGACAACGCCGTCAGCCGGGAAGCGCGCGGGAGTATCCCCGCGCGCCGCCGTCAGGGAAAGCGGAATAAGCGAACGTCGACCCGTGACGGAATAGAAACCTTGCAACTCGATCTACCGACTTTGGTGACCATGGGAAGCTTCGCGTCGGCCTGCGCCGGCGTGATGCTCCTCCTCGCCTGGTGGCAGCACCGGGACGTCCCGGCGCTCGCGCTGTGGGGGCTCGGCAATTTCGTCGACACCTCCGGCATCTTCTGCCTGATGGTGGGGCCCGTGCTGCAGCGACCGGCGTTGATCATGCTCGCCGATGCGCTGGTGGCGCTCGGACCGGGCCTGATATGGAAGGCGGCGCGGTCGCTCGACGGGAAGCCGGCATCGTGGTCCATCGCCGTGCTGGGGGGCGTGGTGATCGGCCTCGCGAGCGCGTCACCGACGACGCGGAGCGCAATCAACACGCTCTGTTTCATGTCCAGCGCCGTCTATCTGTTTGCCGCGGCCTACTCGCTATGGTCCGCCAGAGCCGAACGGCTCAGAGCCCGCTGGCCGCTCATCATCCTGACCACGCTGGACGCGGCCGTTTCGTTGGGCGCGGGCTACGCCTACCTGCGCGGCGCGATCGACCAGAACACCGTCCCCACCGTGCTGAGCCTCCCCGGGCTCATCCATTTCGAGAGCCTGCTGTTCCTGCTCGGCACCGCGGTTTTCCTTCTCGCCTTCGTCAAGGAGCGCGAGGAGACCGCGAGCCGGATCGCCGCGAGCACCGATCCGCTCACCGGCATCGCCAACCGGGGCGGCTTCATGCTGCGCGCCGAGCGCGTGGTGGAGCGCTGCCGCCGCGACGGCGCGCCGGTTTCGGTCCTGATGTTCGACCTCGATCGATTCAAGGAGATCAACGACACCTTCGGCCATGCGGTGGGCGATACGGTGCTGCTCAAATTCTGCGAGGTCGCGAGCGGCGCGCTGCGCGCCAACGACGTGTTCGGCCGGATCGGCGGAGAGGAATTCGCCGTGGTCTTCCCGGGCTCGGGAATCGAGGCGGGCTGGGCCCGGGCCGACCGCATCCGCGTGTCGTTCATGGAGGCCTGCCGCAAGGTCGGCGAATTCCAGGTCGACGCCACCGTCAGCGGCGGCGTCGCGACGAGTGCGGCGCCCCGCCGGCGCCTCGACACGCTGCTCGCCTCGGCCGACGTCGCGCTCTACAACGCCAAGACCGAAGGGCGAAACCGCATCAAGCGGTCCAACGATCCGTCCTCGGAGAACGCCGAGCCGGGCGTCATCCGCGTCGCGTGAGCCCAAGCTTGTCCCTCCCCGGCTTCGGGGAGGGATCGGGTGGGGTCCGCGAGCGGAAGCGAGCAAAGGAAGAAAGAACCCCACCCTGCCCTCCTCAAAGACGGGAGGGAAAGAAGATCGCCGCGAAACTTCATCACCAACCGGTTCGACCCTCGTCTCCCTCCCCCTGAAAGGGGGAGGGTTGGGGTGGGGGTCTGCTGACGCGTCACAGACACTGCCGCCCGCGACCCCCTCCCCTGCCCTCCCCCTTTCAGGGGGAGGGAGTGCCTCCTGTCGCGGTCGAGAGCTACAACAGCCCCATGTCGCGGAGCTCGCGGCGCATCGCTTCGGGCATGTCCTTGGCGCCGGGGGCGGCACGGTCGAGGTCGCGCGGCGCGTCGGCGAGGGCGAGGTAACGCCAGCCCTGGAAGGCGCGGAAGGGCCGCGGCTCGACCAGCACCGGCTTGCAGTCGAGCACGATGTGGCAGCGGCCGATGCCGTCCTTGTCGACGAAGGGGCGGATGTCGATGATGCGCTCGCGGCACATGATCTGGCCGCGGATCACCCAAAAGAGCGAGCCGCCGCCGACGATCTCATCGCCGCGCTTGGGCACCATGCGGGTGGTGTGATTGCGCTCGCGTTTGCGCGGCGCGCCCTTGCGCGCCTTGAGCTTCTGCTTGATCCAGTCATTGAGGTCCTCGACGGAGTCGCAGCCGACACAGAGCTTGATGAGATGCAGCACGCAGCGCCTTTCGTCTTGATCGGGGCGCGGATGTTACCTGTGGCGATCGGGCGGGAGAAGTGCGCTGTGCGCAACGATGTTCCCCCCTGCACGACAAGCGCCACGATATTCGCCGACGAAGCACCTGAGGCACCGGGACAGCGCTCGTCGGCGAGGACCGAAAAGAAGCGTGCCCTGCCCTTTCGAGACTTCCAGCTAAGTGATATTTTTTGAAATTGTTGCCATGCGCGCGCTCAAAATATCGCGGCGGGCAACGCTGAGCCAAGGCGTCCCGTCAGATCGCACTTCTTGGATCGCACTTCGCTCGAGAACGCTTTTGCGGGAGGATCGCCATGCCTGACCGGGGCTCGCTCGGCGCCGCCGTACTGGTGGCCGCGATGGTCATCACATTGGGCAACACCCATGCGCGCGACGAAAACGGAGGCGCAAGCCGGTATCCGGATTTGAGAGGTAAGTGGGAGCGCGCCGGAGGCAACGGCGAAGCGGGACGGTTCGACCCCACCAAGCCGCCCGGCCGGGGGCAGGAAACGCCGCTCACGGTCGAGTACCAGGCGATCTACGAGGCGAACCTCGCCGACAAGAAGGCGGGCGGCCAGGGCAGCGACCCGACCTACAAATGCCTGCCGCCCGGGATGCCGCGCATCATGCACGCCTACGCGCCCATGGAGGTCGTGGTCACGCCCGACACCACCTACATCCTGATGGAGCACATCCACGACAATCGACGCATCCACACCGACGGGCGCGACTTTCCCGACAACATGGACGACGAGCCGATGTTCGCCGGCTATTCGATCGGCCGCTGGGTCGATGAGGACGGCGACGGAAGCTACGACGCGCTGCTCGTCGAGACGCGCGGCTTCAAGGGTCCGCGCAATTACGATGTCAGTGGCATTCCGCTACACCGCGACAACCAGAGCATCATCCGGGAGCGCATCTATCTCGACAAGGCCGATCCCAACGTCCTCCACGACGAGATCACCACCATCGATCACGCGCTGACGCGCCCCTGGACCATCGTCAAGAGCTACAAGCGTACCCAGACGGGGCAGCGGGTCTGGTGGCACGAGGACGTGTGCGCCGAGGGCAACGTCCACGTCGATATTGGCGGCCAGGCGTATTTCCTCAGTTCAGACGGCTTGCTCATGCCCACGCTCAAGAATCAGCCGCCGCCCGACCTGAAATATTTCAAGAGGACGCGGGACTGACCGAGCGCCACTTGAGCTTAGTATCGCGTGGAAATGTTCTCGTTGAGAGCCCCACCCTGCCCCCGAAGACGGGAAGCGGTTTCTCCTGCCTTTCGCCGCGGTGTGTTTGGTGACACGCTTCGGACTCTGACAGGCTGCACCATGGCTCCCCCTCGACGTCTCACCATCTGCGTCACGCTGGCTCTCGCATTCCGTGCCGCAGGCGCCGCCCCTGCATTTTCGGCAACCCCAGACGACCTCGGCCACCTCATCGACGACGTGGTGATGCGCGCACCGTCCTGCATCGGTCTCGCGGTCGGGGTCGTGCAAGCCGACGCGCGCGCCGAGCGCTTCTACGGCGACACCGGCAACCGCGGGCGCCCGAATGCCGACACCGAGTTCGAGATCGGCTCGATCACCAAGACGTTCACCGCGACCTTGCTCGCATACGAGGATCAGAAGGGCCGCATCCGCCTCGACGATCCGCTGGCGCGGTATGCGCCGCCCGGCATCCGCGTGCCGAGCTTCGACGGCCAGCAGATCCTGATGGTCGAGCTTGCCGATCACACATCGGGCCTGCCGAGGGTGGTGCCGCGCTTCACTCCGCCGCTGACGCCGGACGTCATGTGGCAGTTCGTGGGCAACTACCGGCTCACGCGGGCACCGGGCGAGCAGTTTCTCTACTCCAATCTGGGCTTCGCCCTGCTCGCACGCGCCATCGTCGGCCGCGAGAATGCGACCGAGGATCAGCTCTACGCCCGCATCATCACCGGGCCGCTCGGCATGCGCGACACCGCGATCAAGCTCTCGCCCGCCCAGCACGCGCGGCTGGCGCAAGGCTATCGCCCGAACGGTCAGCCGGCGCCTGAGGACGCTCCGACCTGGCCGGCGTTCGACGGGCGCGGGCGCCCTGCGCTCGACCTTGAACGACATGATGCGTTATCTCGATTTCGAGCTCGGCCGAACCGACGTGGCGCTACGCTCGCTGCTATCCGTCCTGCATCAACCGCGTCACGCCGCCGGGCCTAACGGCAGCGTCGGCCTCGGCTGGCAGATGCGCGAGCGGCCGGACGGCACGAAAACGATCTTCAAGGACGGCGCGACGCCGGGCTACTCGACGTTCATCATTTTCACGCCCACGACCGCAAGCGGCGCGGTGATCCTGTCGAACCATCGCGGCTGCCCGGTCCAGCGCATGGGCGGACAGATCATCGGCGCTCTGAACGAGCCGGAGGGGCGTCCGTTCGAGCCGCCAGCGTCCGACGATGAGCCCTGAGCATCTTTGACGGGTGGGATTGCAGCGAAAAAAGAACCCCACACTGCCGCTCCCCAAAAGTGCCTTCATCCCTCCCCAGCTTCGAGAGTGGCCGCGCGCGGCGCGGGCTCGAGCCGCACCACGGCGTCGCCCTCGACCACCTGGGCGCCGACTGCGGCGATCTCGGCGACGGTGCCGTCGCGTGGGGCGGTGAGGCTGTGCTCCATCTTCATCGCCTCCATCACCGCGACCCGGGTTCCGAGCGTCACCGCCTGGCCGGGCGCGACGAGCACGGCGATCACCTTGCCGTTCATCGGCGCACGCGCGGCATCCTCGCCGACCGGCGCGCCGCCCGTAGCGTCCGCGCGCTTGAACGCGACGTGATGGGGGCGGCGCGCGGCGACGATGACGCCCTCGCCCATCTCGAAGATGCGATCGTTGTGACGCGCGGCGGCGCCGTCGACGCTCACCTGCGCCCCATCCGCCCCCCAGGTGGCCACGGCCTGTCGCGCGGCGCCGTCGACCGTGATGTCGAGGGTGAGCCGGCGCGGGGCCCCCAGCGAAAAGCCGTCATCGGCCGCCCACGGCGAGGGCCATGACGCCGGCGCGTCCACCGCGCCGCGCTGCGCGGCGTGCCGGCGCTCGCGCTCGAGGAGAAACAGCACGCCGTCGGCCGCGGCCCGCGAAACCTCTGCCGGATCGGCAGCGATCAGCTCCGGCAAATGCGCCGCGATGAAGCCGGTGTCGAACCTGGCGGCGCGGAAGCGCGGGTGGGTGACGAGCGCGCGCAGGAACGGCGTGTTGACGTGCGGACCGATGACGATGGTGTCGTCGAGCGCCACGGCGAGCCGGTCGAGAGCTTCATCGCGGGTCGCGCCGTGGGCGATCACCTTGGCGATCATCGGATCGTAGTCGGGTGGCACCGTGAGCCCGGCGGCGACCCCGGCATCGACGCGGATGCCCTCCCCGTGCGGCAGGTCGAGCGCGAGGATGCGCCCGGGCGACGGCAGGAAGCCGCGGTCGGGATCTTCCGCGTAGAGCCGCGCCTCGACGGCGTGACCGTTGAGCGGCACCTCGTCCTGGCGGACCGGAAGTGGTTCCCCGGCGGCGATGCGGAACTGCCATTCGACGAGATCGAACCCGGTGATCGCCTCGGTGACGGGATGCTCGACCTGCAGCCGCGTGTTCATCTCCATGAACCAGAAGCCGCCTGATCTCAGCCGCGGCTCGGCGCTGGCGATGAACTCGACGGTGCCGGCCCCGACATAGCCGATGGCGCGCGCGGCCTCGACCGCGGCGCGGCCCATCTCGGCGCGCAGCTCGGGAGTCATGCCAGGCGCCGGCGCCTCCTCGATCACCTTCTGGTGGCGGCGCTGGAGCGAGCAGTCGCGCTCGTTCAAGTGGATCACCTGTCCACTCGAATCACCGAACACCTGGAACTCGATGTGGCGCGGCGCTTCGATGTACTTTTCGATCAGCACGCGCGAATCGCCGAACGCGGATTCCGCCTCGCGGCGCGCAGCGGCGAGCGCGTCGTCGAAATCGGCATGCTTGTCGACCCGCCGCATGCCGCGGCCGCCGCCGCCCGCCACCGCCTTGATGAGCACGGGATAGCCGACCTCATAGGCCTTGCGCTTGAGGAAGGCGTCGGCCTGCACGTCGCCGTGATAGCCCGGAACCACCGGCACGCCGGCCTTCTCCATCAGGGCCTTGGCGCGATCCTTGAGGCCCATGGCGCGGATCGCCGCCGGCGACGGGCCGACGAAGGCGACGCCGGCGCGCAGCGCGGCTTCGGCGAAATCGGCATTCTCGGAAAGAAAGCCATACCCGGGATGGATGCACTGCGCGCCGGCGCGGCGGGCAACCTCGATCAAACGCTCGATGTCGAGATAGCTTTCGCGCGGCGCCGCCGGCCCGATCGGGTAGGCCTCGTCGCAGGCGCGCACGTGAAGCGCCGCAGCGTCGGCCTCGGAATAGACCGCGATGGTGCGCATCCCCAGCCGCTTCGCGGTGCGGGCGATGCGCACCGCGATCTCGCCGCGGTTCGCGATGAGGACGGACGAGAACATGAGCGGGGGATATCACCCAAATGATGACAAATGGTAGCGCCGGGTTACCGGTTGTCCACCGCCGCGTCCCCTCTCCCGCTTGCGGGTCGCTTGCGGGAGAGGCTCAGCGAGAGGGCTGCTGAGGTGAAGCAAACACAGTCGTATGAATCCCCGCTCTGACGCGCAGAACCATCAGCGCGCTCGCGAGCCTCACTTCAGCATTCCCCCCTCCTCGACCCTCCCCCGCGCGCGGGGGAGGGAGCGCGAAATCGCCGCGCCGGGAACCGACGCATTGCGCTCAGGCGAGCGGGACCATGCCGGTCCACCACTGCGGCACCTTGCTGGCGTCGACGTCGTACTTGCGCACGAAGTCGAGCTTGCCGTCGGGGCCGACGCGGAACACCGAGAGCCCCGCCGGGATATCGACGACCTTGCCGTTCTCGCGCCGCGCCGTCGGCGAAAGCGATCCGGTCACCAGCATTTTCGCCGAGGTGTCGAGCGCAAATGTGCGCGGATGCGCCGCATGGATGTCGGCGTGTTGCATCACCGTCGGCTCGCCGGTCTGCGGATTGATCGCCCACACGACGATGTTGCTCTCGCCGCCGGTGAACACCTTCTTGCCGTCGACGTCCTCGATGCCCGGTCCGGTGCTGGCGCTCACGCCGGAGCGGTTGCCCTGGTAGAGGAAGCGGCCGTTCGGGTGCACGTGGATCGGCCCGGCGCCCTGGATGCGAATCTTGTGCGCGGGATCGGCGAGCGTGTCCTTGGTGAACAGCGGCTCGGTGACGAGGTCGCCGTCCGGCGTCATCTTGTAGACGATGAGCTGGTTCTCCCGCTCGATCGAGAGATAGACCCAGGGCTGGGTCGGGTGGAAGTCGAGATGGCGCGGGCCGTAGCCGTAGCCGCCGTTCGGCTGGATCTTATGCAGGTTAGAGAGCACGCCGTTCTTGAACCCGTAGATATGCAGCGAGCCCGGGTCCTCTCCCTTGCCGCCTTCCGGGTTGTTGCCGCGCGCCACCACCGTCACGGTCTTGTTGTTCGGCGTCGTCCGGACCTGGTGGAAGTAGATGCCCTTTTCGAGGTCGTCCGGCTGCGCGACGGTGTCGCCGATGGTGCCGTCGCCCTTGATCTTGTGCACCGTCACCCCTGAGGGGAAGTTGTAGGCGACCAGCACGTATTCGCCGGCATTGTCGACGCTCGAATGGATCGGCCGGTATTTGAGCTTGATCACGTCGCCATGCGGTGTGAGCTCACCGCTCGGCGAGACCGTGAAGGCGCCGAGATAGTGTGCGTCGCCGCCCGAGCCGCCCGGCCCGCCGCTGCTCGCGGTCACATAGAGATATTTGCGCGACGGATGCGGCCACACATATTGAATGGTGCCACCCATCTTCACCGAGCCGCGCTTGGCGAGCGTCGCCGCATCCGGATCGACCTCGTAGTGGGTGAGCTCAGGCCCGAGGCCCGAGTAGAGCGCCGACTTGGTGGCAGCACCTTCCGCAAAGGCGAACCGCGGTGCCGCGACGGTGCCGGCGAGCATGGCCGTAAAGGTGCGACGATCGAGATTCATGTACTTCCTCCCATTCTTGTGAGCTTTCGCGTTTCGGCCCATCGTCGGGTGCCGCGCGACCAACCGAGCCGATCATAAAGCACGGCCAACACGCATGCGAGGGCATACGGGGCGTGCATACGACCTGTGCGCTTGTGGCGCGGACCGGCGGTTGGCACCCGCCCTGCGGCCGTGCGAACCACGTCCGCTCGCTTTATGCTCGGCCGATCGCAACGAGGACCAGGAATCGTAGGGTGGGCAAAGGCGCGTAGCGCCGTGCCCACGCGGGCCGTCTTCGCACGCATGACAACTATTTTGGTGCGCAGACAGCGTGGGCACGCTTCGCTTTGCCCACCCTACAAGCTGTGCGCTCGTCGCCCGCTTCGAGTATGCTCGGCGGGCGCAACGGAAGCGAGGACCACAGCCATTCGCGCTCCAGACTCCAGAGCTGCCGCCGGAGCCCCGGCATCATGGCGCGCGCGCGCGCTCGATGCCCTGTGGTTCGGCCGCTCGGTGCGCGCGCAGCTCTTGATCGTGTTCATCCTGGTCGACGGCATCGCGGCGCTGGTCGCCGGCGGCGTCACCATCTTCAAGGCGAGCACGTCGACGCGCATCGAGATTGCGGCCTCGATGCGCCTCGCCGAACTGATGGTCGGCGAGGCGGTGCAACTCGTGCAGCAGGGCATTCCGGCCGAGCAGCTTCTGCGCACCCTGCCGGTGCAGTTGCGCTCGGTGCGACACGTCCGCATCGGCGTGCGCGACGCCGACGGCCATCCGATCTCCGACACCGCGCCGCCGCGCATCGACGACCGGCCGCCGGCGCCGCGCTGGTTCGCGGCCCTGATCGGGCCGCGGGTCGAGCGCTACGACGTCCCGATCGCGGTCGGCGGACGAACCATCGGCACCGTCGAAATCATCAGCGAGCCGCGCGACGAGATCGCCGAAGTGTGGGAGAACACGGTCGCGCTGGCAGCGATCGCAGGGGCGACCAGCCTCGCTACTATCGCCATCCTCTATCTCGTGCTCGGCCGCGTGCTCGATCCGCTCACCGCGCTCGGCAAAGGCCTCGAGGCGCTCGAGCACCGCGACTACCGGATGCGGCTCGCGCGACCGAAGGTGCTCGAATTCGCGGCGATCACCGACCGCTTTAATGCACTCGCCGGCGCGCTGGACGCCGCGCGGGCGGAAAACCTCGCGCTCAGCCGGCGCCTCCTCACCGCACAGGACGACGAGCGCCGGCGCACCGCGCTCGAACTGCACGACGAGGTCGGGCCGAGCCTGTTCGGCCTCAAGGCGAACACCGCCTCGATCGCCAAGATCGCCGGCACGCTGCCGCAGACCACCGCCGCGGCGATCACCGGCCGTACCGGCGAGCTCACCGGGATCATCGAGCACCTGCAAAGCCTCAACCGGCGCATCCTCAACCGGCTCCGGCCGATGGCGCTCGGCCATGTGCCCCTCCCCGAGCTGCTCTCCGAGCTGGTGCGCGAATGCGCCGGCAACCACTCGGCCATCTCCTTCGGCTGCGAGATCGAAGGGCTCTCCCCGAGCTACGGCGACACCGTCGACCTCACGCTCTATCGCTGCGTGCAGGAGAGCCTGACCAACGCCATCCGTCATGCCGGCGCAACCGCGGTGGCCGTCACCGCCCACGAGGCCGGGCGCGACGAGGCCGGCGCCCGCCTGGAGCTGACGGTACGCGACGACGGCCGCGGCTTTCCGCCGACCAGCGTGCCGGGCTTCGGCCTGCGCGGCATGCAGGAACGGGTGCAGGCGCTCGGTGGCGCCTTTGCAATCGAGACGGGTGCAGGTGGAACCGCGATCCGAATCGCCATCGCCGCGACGGAACGTGCTTCGGTTGACGGCGCGGATCGTGCTAACAGTGGGTCATGACCTCCGCACTCATCGTCGATGACCACCCGATCGTGCTGCAAGGCTGCCGGCGCGTGCTCGAGGACGCGGGCCTCGAGCCGGTGCTCGCCGCGAGCGACCTCGTCGCCGCGTATCGCCTCTACCTGCGCCACCGGCCGGACGTCGCGATCGTCGACCTCGCCATCCAGGGCAAGGGACTGGGCGGCCTCGAGCTGATCCGGCGCATCAAGTCCCAGGATGCCGGCGCGCATATCCTGGTGCTGAGCATGCACAACGACGCGATGATCGTGGCGCGCTCGCTCGAAGCCGGCGCCTCGGGCTACGTGCTCAAGGACACCTCGTCCGAGGAGCTGGTGAAGGCGGTCCAGCAGGTGTCCGCCGGAATGCCGTTTCTGAGCGGCGAGCTCGCAGTCAGGGTCGCGCTCACCCGCACGAACACCCCGGCCAACCCGCTCGCCGACCTGACGCCGCGCGAATTGCAGGTGCTGGCGCTGCTCGCCGACGGCAAGCCCTACGAGACGATCGCCGACGAGCTCGCGGTGAGCTACAAGACCGTGGTCAATACGAGCTCGCAGCTCAAGCACAAGCTCAAGGTGCGCACGCTCCCGCAGCTCATCCGCATCGCCGTGCAGCTCCTGGCGCCGCCGGCCTAGCCCTCACACGGCGAGGAGTTCTGGCCTGGGGTCCACCCACGAGCGGCCTCCTAACCGGCTTGCTCGATGGCCAGTGTCACGAAGATCACATCGACGACAATGAGAAGCGTGGCGGAGAGCGCGTCGAATACGGTCAACGTGACCAGACCAAACGGAATCGTGGCAACCGCGAAAATCGGCAGCCTGTGCAGCGCGCGTCTCAAACGCTCCCGCTGAACCCGTCCGTTGCCGTGCTCTCCCGGCGCTGTCCAGTTTGGGCATTTCTTCGGATCGTCGGGTATCCAACATGTCCTTTGCAGAGCGACCCGACACCACGAAGCGGCTTGAAAAAAGCCCCGCCGTTTGGAGGCGGGGTCGAAGGCACAGTTAAGGGACATTCAAACGAGGCAAGTTTATCGCTCCTCGGCGCACCGGTCGCTTTCCCTTTTTCGATGGGGTCTTTCAAAAAGGCGAAGGCCTGCGGGATCCAGACCTCCTGCTGCAGTCGCGCAACGCGGGGGTGCGCCCCTCTCCGCGCCCACCCAACGATCGTCAGCGCAACTGTCGAGGCAATCTTGCGTCGCGACCTGCACGCCATCAGTCGGCAAGCGCGAAAGCCTTGCACCAGCCCGACGGGCTCACGTCGCCCTCCACGACCTTGCACGAACTCGGCGGCTCGAAGAGGGTGCATGTCGCGCACATCATGATGTCTTTCGGACTGTCCTGATATTGCGCCTGCTGCCGCGTCATCTTTTCGAGCGCCTGCCCTTGCGAAATCGGAATGAACGCCATGATCGAGGTCGCACCGGCCGCAGTCGCGATCAGTCGGCGCCGCGACAGCCTGTTTGAACAATCAACCATTCACCGGTCTCCCTGCGACGAGAAAAGCGGCCCCGAGCCGTCGGGCTCGAAGCCGCTGCTCGATCGTCGACGGATGGGCGCCGTCGAACGCTCGTCTCAGGCGAATACGCCGTGGTCGATCAGACCATGGACGTAGCCGTAGCGGACGTTGCTCGGCTCCGGCCCGTTTTTCTCGTATTCGGTTTTCAGGGCGGCGAACCGGTCGCCCCTGAGCTCGAGGCTCGCCTTCTTCGGCTCGATGCCGTAGATGCGCGCGTTGTTGCCGCTGAAGATGGCAGTCTTCACCGGTCCCTGTGCGTCGCCGAGCGGGCCAAAGCCGAATTTTTTCTGCATGTCCTCGGGAATCTCCAGGCGGCGCAGCCCTTCGATCTGCCACTGCGGCGAGCCGGTCCACAGAGCGTCGGTTCCCCAGTTGACGCGGTCGACACCCAAGCCCCGGATGAGGACGCCCATGAGCGCCGCGCACACGCGTGGCTGAGCCACCAACGTCGTAGCGAACAGCTGACCGACATCGCCATAGACGTTGCTCACCCCGTACTGTTCGGGGATGTCGGCGAGATCGCTGGTCCACGCGATGCGTCCGGTCCGCTCGAACTCCGCCAACGCCACCGCCGGGTCGCCGCCGACGTGGCGGTAGGCGGAATGGTAGACGACGAAATTGAGCTGCGGCCAATCCTTGGCCGCCTGGCCGACGTCCGATACGTCCGTAAATCCGCGCAGGTTCGGAAACTGCTTTTCGACCGAAGGCGGGAACAGCCCCTTGTGGACGCAGACGTTCTTGATGCCGGCCTTCACCATCTTGTCGTAACCGAGGTAAGCGACCTTCTCGTCGTCCATGCGCCACGGATAGTGACTGATCTCCTTGTGGGTATTGTCGCCGATCGTATAGCCCTTACAGGATTCCGGCCTGAGCGCGAGCCCGGCGTCGAGCTTCTCGAGCCATCCCGGCTGACCCGGCGTGAAGATCATGTGCGAAAACAATCTGCGCGCGCCGGCTTCCCGGTTGAGCTTGGCGCGGGCCTCGGCCATCTGCTCGTTGGTGAGGAACCAGTCGCGTTCGACATCGGACGGCGCCGACGAGATGAGCGCGATCTTGGTGTCGCTGTCGAGAAACATCTCCTTGACGTAGTTGCCGTATTTAAGGTCTTCGAGGGTCTGCTCCTTGTCGGCGAGCTGCTTGTTCCAGCCGGCCTTTCCGACCGCGGCGCGCATCGCGACGAAATTCGTAAGGCGCGTGTCGTCACGCAAGAAATGCGTGTGCATATCCATGATGAACTGGTCTTTGAGCGCGTTGGCGCGCTCCTGCGCCATCGCGGGCGTGGCCGCTTCGGCCTTCGACACGTCGAACAGCGGCCCGTAGACCTCGTTCATCGCAAGGAAAGAAGCCGCCGTGCCGGCCGCGGTCTGAAAGAAGCGCCGACGGTCGAGGCCCTGCTTACCGCCGAGATCGTCGGCCATCGCCAGAAGACGCGCCTCGACCTCGCGCTGCTTCTCGTTCTGCGGGTCCGGGTAATATTCGTCACTCGACACGATCTGCGTCGGAATGGGTGTCCGATGCGGGCACAGCTCCGACGGCACCAATTCCGCGATTTCCTCTTTGCTCAACAATCCGGTCACTGCTTCCTCCTGGCGTCAGATCGCCCCATCGGCCTGGACTGCAGATCTAGCTTCGGGAGGCTATAGCCTAGAAGTGCAATTATTCTATATCGCTATAACGCAGGAGAATAGGCACCGAGCTTCGATCCCGGCCTGCCCGGCGCTATGCATCTGGGCTATCGCGCCATGTGAAAAAACTATTTCACTCCCGGGTATGTGGGGCGCAACACACCATCTGCGCATGTCCGTCGAGCGGTTGCCTGCTTGCGGACGCCCGTTGGAGCCGTCTCGTCTGGAGGAAACGTCATGAAGAAAAGTCATGTTGCGGCGGGGATGCTCGTCGGAGCGCTCGCGCTCGGTGCGTCCCTGGTGGCACAGGCGCAAAATCCGGCCCCGGGGGCGGCGCCTCCCGCGGGTGGCGGACTCACCATCCTGGAGTTCAAGCCGGCGATGGACGACCTGATGACCATGTTGATCCAGCCACGCCATCTCAAGCTTTACTACGCAGGCGAAGCCAAGAACTGGAAACTCGCGGATTTCCAGTTGCGGGAGTTGCGCCAGGCGCTCGCCCGCATCGGGCGGACCATTCCGACCTACCGCAAGATCGGCGTCGACGATGCCGTCGCATCGATCTTCACCGAGAAGGCTGTCGCCGTCGAAGCGGCGATCAAGAGCGCCGATCCGGCGAAATTCAAGGCGGCCTATACCGAGATGACCGGCGCATGCAACGCCTGCCACGCCGCCATGGAGCACGAGTTCCTGGTGATCAAGGCGCCGGAGGCCAACGTCTATCCCAACCAGGAATTCCGCCCTTAGACCTGCGTGGTGCGGGACTTTTTATTTTGGAAGACCCCGATCCAAAAATCGAAATCGCTTCGAGCGCGAGGTCGCGCTAAATCCCCAGACGCGATGCGCCCTCTTGGGTGCGTCTCTTCTGGTGTACTGACTTCAGCCCTGCCCTCCGCGGGGCTTTTTTTCTTTTTTGGAGGGTTCGGCGATGTACGACGGCTATTGCGGAATGCGCTGGGCGTGATGGGCGACCATCAGCCACTTGCCGTCCTGTTTCTTGAAAATATTGGTCACGAAGTTCGATCCCGCCGCGAGGGTGCCGACCTTTGGAAGCGCCGCGCCTACCTCGGCGCCGAACACCCAGGCGGTGTCGCCATCGACGCGAACATGCGTGTCGAGCGGCTTGACGGAAATCTCGGCAACGTTCGCCTTGTTCGCCGCGAATTCGGCCCGCACGGCTGGCCAGCCGATCACCAACTTCCTGTGAAGCGGTCCGATGTAGACAACGTCCGGATCGTGAGCCCAGAGGTTCTCCATGGCGGCGAGGTCGAGTGCCGAGAGTGCGGCGTAAAAGGCCTTGTTCGCAGCGAGCACCGCCGCATCCTCGCCGGACTGGGCGTTTGCAGGCCCCGGGCAGATTTGGGCGAATCCGATTGCCAAGCAAGCGAGCCCGGTTCGCGTGATCATCGGATCATCCCGTGACTGTTCCCTGCGATGCCAATCGAGCACCGCAGCGCATCAGGTGATACCTGATTGCCCGGTCTAAAGTCCGAGCGCCTGACGCAGCTCCGCCTTCGCTGGGGTAAACTCGGTCATGAAGGCCGAATTCTCCAACAGCGCCGCCGCCAACGCCATCGCCGCCAGGCGTCCGGCCTCGACGTCCGTCGGGAAATGCACGCCGAGGATGATCCGGTCGTCTCCGAACTCGCGACCGCGCGCATAAAGCGCGGCGCTCTTCTCCGGCACCATGTTGGCGAGAATAATGGCAGTGAGGTAACCGAGCGCGGATGCCGTGCTCGGGTAGGAACTCCCCGATGGCTTCTCACCGACCGGTTCGACCGCTGTGCTGAAGTCGTAGGGCCGTGTGCGGTTCCAGGTGCCTTTTCCGGCATTGGTGATGACGATCCCATCGCCGCGAAACTTCTCGATCAGGGCCCCGACCTTTGGAAGGCGCTCGGCATTGAAGTTCGGGCCGAGGACGTCGGCGAAGCCGAGGGCGCCCGCCATATCGTCGGCGAGTGCCCGGTCGGTCTGTGCCTTTGTGCGCGTCTTCTGGACGGCGAGAACGCCGGCGAGATCGCCGGCCTGCTCCGCCGAGGCAGGTGCGGGCGGCGCCGGGAGCAGCTTCGTCAAATCGGGATGCCCGGACGTGAGAAACGTCGCCTCGGCTGCCGCAGCCGGCCCCGCGAGGGCAAACACGAGAAACGCTACGGTAAGACATCCAATCTTGCGCATATCCGAACGCTGCCTTGCCACGCAGTATTGCCGACGAGCCGCATGCTGCGGCTCGCACGATAACTGCCGGGCAGATCGAAGTTCCGCCCGGCAGGTTGGACCTCGCCGAAGTCGTCCCTACGTCTTCGTCGCGTAAGGCAGAAGCACGTAAGCGACGTAGGCGATCACAACGACCGTCACCACCCACGTGATGCTCGCCCACGGCACGCGTTCCATCAGGCTGTCCGGAACAAGCGCCGCAAGCGCGGTGATGATCGCCGCGCCGATCGCCGCGGTGACCATGAACCCGTACCAATACATCGCCGGCGAGCCTCCGCCTTTCGGCGGCGCTTTGCCGATATCCCATACACCCTGGACAGGATGATAGGTCAAAGACGTCCAGTTGAGGTCCATGGTCGGGGCGTAGATGATCGCGAAGGCGATCGCAAACACCGCTGCAAGGCGTGCCTCTTTGGTCATGATCCGAATCCCCGGATGTTGTTGATGACGTGGCCTGTGAGGAAGCCCCACCACACCGAGGCTGCGATGATCGCGGTGATCGCCGTTCGCGCGATCCGGTTCTCGCCGGTCGGGGTGCGCCAGAGAAACCAATAGACCGGCAGCAGCGCGAGGGAAAGCGCGAGCATATGCTCCTTCATCTCGAACGCCCCCTCGGGCCTATAGAAGTGATACTCTTGGAGCAGCGTGCGAACGCTTACCCGGTAGGTCGGATAGACGATGAGCCCGAGCGTGAACGTCACCAGAAACAGGACGATGACGGTATTGGTGTAGTTCATCCCGTTCACGCTTCGCAGCGAGTTGAAGAATCCCGGCGCACGTTTCGACGCTGGCCACGCCGCGGCGATCGCTTGGTGCGTGATCGCACCAAGCAGCAACACGGCAAGTATCCCGTGTGTGATGAGTAAGATGGACATCTCTACTTTCATGCTCTCCTCCCGGCGCAGGCCTGCCACCGACCGGTTGCGCGCCTCTAAAGCTCTTCCGTTGTGAACTGATCGACCGCAGCGGATGCCATGCGCAGCGGTCCCGTGACAACCCGACCCGTCCGACGCCTAAAGCCGACACGCCTGTGTGTTTGCCAGCGTCAACACCTCTTGCTCCATGGTTTCCAACGCGATCTTCTGTGCGAGCAGGACGTCACCTGTTGCGAGCTTGCCCTCCGGCGCGAAACACCACTGCGCGACAGTGCGGCCGTTCCCATCAAGCTCGAGAATGTTCATGGCCGTGCCGCGGCTGAGGCGGTACCGCCTTCCCGTGTCGCAACCGACGACCTCGAAGTGGCCACGACCATCCCATTGCGCGGCCTGCTCGGGTGTCAGCCAGGATCGCAACAGCGCGATGCCCCGCCGCTCCGCCGGGCGCCGCGACCGCACGCGCCAGCTCACGTTGGGGTCGGTCACCAGCGCCAGCGTTATCGTCACGACCAACACGATGGGCACCGCGAAGTAGGCGAGGTAAATCATCCCCCGACCAGCCGCGGCATGAACAGGGTCTCCTCGGCGCTCGGATCGAACCGGCGGATCAGCTCCGATGTCCCGTTGCCTGTTCGCTTCGCCGCGATGAAGCCGGCGTCGGTCAGTTCGTCAAACCGCTTTCTCGCCTCGGCCACCGCCGCCTCGTCGTCGACGTCGAAGTGGTGACGCGTGTCGCCGGTCGTATCCATCACTATCTGGCTGGGCATCGGTTCCTCCGCGGACTGGGCTCGCGGCTCCTCCGGTTGGAGGCAGGCCCCCGGATCGGTGTGTGCCGACCGGTCCTGCCGACCAACGCGTTCCCGCGATGCGACAGCCGCACCCCGTCCTCTCCGGGAGGAGCAGTGTGCGGCCCCGTTCCTCCCGGACGAGCTTTGCTGCCGTCTCGGGCACCATGCGATGGTGCCTTTTTCGTGCTATAGCGTGGTAATGCTATTTGGCTATACCGCTATAACTCAGGAGAATAAGGCGTGGCGATACAGGCCGACCTCATCGGGCAACGGATCAAGCTGCAGCACTTGAAGATCGTCCACGCGGTGGCGGACTGGGGGAGCATGGCGAAGGCCGCGAAGCACCTCGCAATCTCGCAGCCGGTCGTCTCCAAGGTCGTGGCCGATCTCGAAGGCATGCTCGGCGTTCGCTTGTTCGACCGCAGCCCGCAGGGGGTCGAGCCGACCGCCTATGGCCGCGCCCTGCTGCGGCGCTGCATTACCATCTTCGACGATTTGCGCACCAGCGTCGACGAGATCAAGTTCATGGCCGACCCGACGGCGGGCGAATTGCGCATCGGCAGCACCGAGCCGCTGCTTGCGGGGCTCGGTCGCGCGATCATGGAGCGGCTGTGGCGCCGCTATCCGCGAATCGACTTCCGCGTGGTCGAGGCGGACAGCGCGACGCTGCTCGCCCGCGAGCTTCCCGAGCGCAAGATCGAGCTTGCGCTGCTGCCGCTGATCGGCTCGACGGTCCGCCCCGAGCTGGAGGTGACCGTCCTCTTCGAGGATCGCCTGCGGGTGATCGCGGGGGCAAAGAGCCGGTTCGCATCGCGGCGACGCCTCGCGCTCGCCGACCTCGTCGACGAAGCCTGGTGCATGGCGCATTCCGCGGTCGGCTCGTTGATGGCCGACGCGTTCCGTGCCGACGGCCTCGCCATGCCGCGGGTCGCACTGACCTCGACCGACGCGCATCTGCTGTTCCAGCTGGTCGAGACCGGCCGCTTCGTCGGCCATTTCGGCGACGGCCTGCTGAGTTTCTACGAGGACCGCTTCGCGTTCAAACGGCTGCCGGTGACGCTCGCGATTCCGCCCTTTACGGTCGCGGTCATCGCGCTCAGGAACCGCACCATCAGCCCGGTGGCGCAGCTTTTCATCGATTGTGCCCGCGAGGTCGCGCGACCGCTGGCGAAATCGCACCCGCCGGCGCACCGTCCCGCGACGCCCGATCCGGCACCCCGGGCATGAGACACGTGCTCACTCCCGCCCTTGCGCCGGAGAAGCGCCGGTTCAGTCCTCCCGCGCTCCTGCGAACTTGAGCACCCTCGCCCACTTGTCGGTTTCCATCTCCACGAAGCTCGCGAACGGGGCGGGGCCGTAAAGTATCGGCGTGGTACCCAGCCCGGAGAGCCTCGTCTTCATTCCGGGATCCGAGAGAACCGCGTTCGTCGCGTGACTGAGCACATGCACGATTTCATGCGGCGTGTCCTTCGGCGCAGCCAACCCCCACCAGCTGCCGGCCTGGAAACCGGGAACGAAATCGCTCATCGCAGGCACGTCCGGCAGCGTCGGCGAGCGGGTCGGCGTGGTGACGGCCAGCGCCCGTAGCTTGCCGTCCCGGATGTAGTCAATGGCCTGGGGAATGGTGTCGAACATGACCTGCACGCGGCCGCTGAGCAAATCGAGCATCGCCGGGGCGCCGCCACGATACGGCACGTGAACCATGTCGATCCCGGCCATCATCTTGAACATCTCGCCGATCACGTGAAGCGAGCTGCCGGTGCCGCCGGACGCGTAACTGAGCTTGCCGGGATTGGCCTTGGCATAGGCGATGAACTCCGGAACGGTATTCGCCGGCACCGCCGGGTTTACCTCCATGACATTGGGCACGCGCACCATGCCGGCAACCATGGCGAGATCACGCACCGGGCTGAACTTCAGCTTTTGGTGGAGCGTCGCGTTGATGGCGTTGGCGGCGAGCACGACGAGAACCGTGTAGCCGTCCGGCGGCGCGCGAACGACCGCTTCGGTCGCGATGTCACCCGACGCGCCCGGCTTGTTTTCGACAATGAACGGCTGGCCCAAGAAATCCGAAAGCGCCTGGGCGACGATACGCGTCACGAGATCGACCGAGCCGCCCGGGGAAAGTCCGAGCACTATTCGCACCGGCCGCGCCGGGTATTCCTGCGCGACGACGACACGCGGAAGCAGCGGGGCCGAGACGGCGGCCAATTGAAGCAGCGTGCGTCGGCAAAGTTTCATGTCCCGCGCCCTCGCGAGAGATTTTGCTTTGACGTTGCGCGACGGCAACGCCGTCGACAACCGAGGCCGGACTCCGCCGCGAAGCGGGAGCCAGGTGTTTCGCGCGCAAAATAGGGCTGCGGCTGCATATTTACTGGGCCCGATCGAGGGCTGGGCGTGTCCCGATATGCAAGTGATGACATCGGTGGAGGACGGCACAAGCGAAATATGGTCGCATGAGCTGGAATTGTTTCAATGTAAATGTCCGTTTCGCCCCGATTGCCAAAAGTTCCCTAGCGGATTTGGCAAATCATCCTCGGGACAACACACAAAATATCAAGCATTATGGGGGTGTTGGGGCGGTGATACGCGGGGGGCGTATTGTGCAGTATCGGAATTCAGGGGAGCGCGGTTATCCGCGTGGGACGCGTCGGTATGCGCTGGGGTCGGTCGCCGTGGCGCTGTTGGCGCCGGCGGTAGCAAACGCCCAAACGGCGCTTCCGGACATCAACGTAATTTCGACGACGCCGCTGTCGGGCACGCGCAGCCCGCAGCGGAGCGTTGCGCCTCCTGCGCCGGTGCGCCCGGCGCGCGCAACCCATGCCGAGCCTGCCACGCCTGGACGCGCGACGGGCGCCCGGACAACAGCCGTCCGAACGACCACACGCACGGCACCTGCCGCTCCGTCTACGCCGGTGCCTGTCCCGCCGATCCAGGGACCTGCCGCCTCGGGCGAGATCAGTCGCGACAAGGTGCCCTCGAACACCGAGGTCATCACCTCCGAGGAATTCCGGCACGACAGGTCGACGGGCTTCCTCGACACACTGAGCCAGAGCCTCCCCGGCGTCTTCATCGGCGACCAGTCGGGCAACCCGTTCCAGCGCGACGTCAACTACCGCGGCTTTGTTGCGTCCCCGGTGCAGGGCACCCCGCAGGGGCTCGCGGTCTACCAGAACGGCGTGCGCATCAACGAGGCCTATGGCGACGTCGTCAACTGGGACTTCATCCCGGAGATGTCGATCCGCAAGCTCTCGCTGGTGCCCAACAATCCGATCTACGGCCTCAACGCCATCGGCGGCGCGCTCACCATCGAGATGAAGAACGGCTTCACCTACCAGGGCAAGGAAGTCGAGGCGATGATCGGCTCCTATGGCCGTCGCCAGGCCGGCGCCCAGATGGGATACCAGGACGGCAACTGGGCGGCTTACGTCAACGCCGACGCCATCAACGACAACGGCTGGCGCGATTTCTCGTCGTCGTCACAGCTGCGCCGGATCTACACCGACGTCGGCGCGCGCAACGACACCACCGAATTTCACATCAACTTCACCGGCGCCGACAACAAGCTCGGCTCGGTCGCGGCGACCCCGCTCGACATGCTCTCGCAGCGCTGGTCGAGCGTCTATACGTGGCCGCAGACCACGCATCTCCAGCTCGCCTTCGCCACTGCGAGCCTGAACTACGCGCCGACCGACAATTTCGCGATCCAGAGCAACAGCTATTTCCGCGGCTACTGGCAATCGCACGTGGATGGCAACGGCACCGACGCCCAGCCCTGCGATCCCGGCGGCGCACTTGCCGGGCAGCTCTGCATGGGCGACGGCGACACCCCGATCAACATCAAGAACCCGGTCCTCGACACGCTCCCGGCGACCGCCTTTCTCGGCGAGATCGACCGCAACTGGACCTCGACCTACAGCTTCGGCGGCACCGTCCAGGCGACGAGCACGCAGCAGTTCCTCGGTCACGACAACCATTTCGTGATGGGCATGAGCCTCGATCGCGGGCTCACCCAGTTCTCCGCAACGAGCGAGCTCGGCACCATCGACAGCAACCTGTTCGTGCAGGGCACCGGCGTCTACATCAACCAGCCCGGCGACGACATCGCCCCGGTCAACCTGTTCGCCAAGAATCTGTACACCGGCATCTACGCGACCGACACGCTCGACGTCACCGACAAGCTCTCGGTCACCTCCGGGGCGCGGCTCAACATCGCCCAGATCGACCTGCTCGACCAGACCTATGAAGACCCGCTGCTCAACGGCGCTAGCCACTATCAGCGCATCAACCCGGTGGTCGGCGCGACCTACAAGTTCTTTCCCGCGCTGACCGCCTATGCCGGCTACTCCGAGGCCAACCGCGCACCGACGCCGCTGGAGCTCGGCTGCTCGAGCCCGACCAACCCCTGCATCATCGACAACTTCCTGATCGCCGATCCGCCGCTCAAGCAGGTGGTATCGCACACCTACGAGACCGGCATCCGCGGCGCCGTCGGCACCAGCCCGCAGACCGGCTTCGTGAGCTGGTCGGTCGGCGGCTTCTACACGCTCCTGCGCGACGACATCATCAATGTCGCCGGCTCCCAGCCGATGACCGGCTTCTTCCAGAACGCCGGCAACACCCTGCGTGAGGGCATCGAGGCCAAGATCAACTATCGCTGGGATCGCTGGACCGCCTACGCCAACTATACCTACGTCGATGCCACCTACCGGCGGGCGCTCCTGCTCTCCTCGCCCAACGACCCCTTCGCCGATGCCAACGGCAACATCCAGGTCGCCCCCGGCGACCACATCCCCGGCATTCCCGCGCAGCGCTTCAAGTCGGGCTTCGAATACGCCGTGGCCGATGCCTGGAAGTTCGGGGCCGACGTGAACTACATCGGCACCCAGTGGCTGATCCACGACGACAACAATTTGAACCCGAAGGTGCCGGCCTTCGCCACCGTCAATCTGCACGCCTCCTACCAGGTGACGAAGAACATCGAGCTGTTCGGCCTCGTCAACAACCTCTTCAACAACCACTACTATTCGGCGGGCACCTTCGCCGAGACCGGAGGCTTCAACAGCAACACCTTCGGCAACCCGAACTTCTTCGTCCTCAATGATCCCCGCACGTTCCTGCCGGGGATGCCGCTCGCCATGTACACCGGCGTGCGCGGCACGTTCTGAGGGAGGCTGGAATGGTCACACTCGCCAGGCTGGGTACCCGTACGATGCGCCGGCTTCTTCTTCTCGGTGTCGCCGTCGCCACGCAAAGCGTCTGCGCGATGGCCGCCGACCTCGGCCCCGTCAACGTCGTGCCGCCGATCCCCTTCACCTGGACCGGGGTCTATCTCGGCGCCAATGTCGGCGGCGCCTGGTCGACCATCCAGGACAACGGCCTCGGCGGCGCCAATGCGAGCAGCGTGATGGGCGGCGTCTCCGCCGGCTACAACTGGCAATTCACGCCGTTCTGGGTCGCCGGCATCGAAGGCGACACGAGCTGGGCGGACCTCACCGTTCCCGCCGGATCGGGTGACGTGAACTGGGTCGCCAGCGTGCGCGCGCGCCTCGGCTGGGTCGCAACCCCCACCACTCTCGTCTACGCCACCGGCGGCGCTGCCTGGAGCACGGTCAGCATCCAGGGGGTCGATACCCTGCCTGCCAACCAGACCAAGAACGGATGGGTCGCCGGCGGCGGCGTCGAGTGGATGCCGTGGAACGACCACTGGTCGATCCGCGCCGAATACCTCTACTACCGATTCACCAGCGTGCTGCTCGGCGCCGGCTTCGGCGGCAACCTCGCAGTCAGCGAAGCGCGCATCGGCGCGGCCTACAAATTCTAGGGATTTCAAAATGAAAAAGCTCTTGCTCTCCGGATTGGCGTTTGGCGCTTTCATCGTGCCTGCGATCGGTGCCGATATGGCTCCGTACTACAAGGCCGCTCCGCCGCTCTGCGCGTGGTGCGGCTGGTACATCGGCGTGAACGCCGGTTACCACTGGTTCAACTCGGGCTCCGTCGACACCGCTACGACCAATCTGAGCGCGGCTCCGGGTCTCAACGGCGACGTCGGCGCCGCCATCTCGGCGCAAGGCACCGGCTCGGTCACGACCAAGAGCGGCGACTTCGCGGGCGGCGGCCAGTTCGGCTACAACTGGCAGGCCGCCAACGTGGTCTATGGCCTCGAGACCGACATTCAGGGAATGGCGGGCGCTCACGGCGCGACACTCACAAATGTGGGGACCGTCCCTGGAGCCGCCGCGGTTATCGGATCGACGGGAGCGATCAGCTCATCCAAGAGCATCACCTATCTGGGGACCGTGCGCGGCCGCGCCGGCTATCTCTTCACACCGGAGTTTCTCGTCTACGGGACCGGCGGCCTTGCATATGGTGGCGTGAGGACGAGCACGACGATCCAGGAAAGCCTCGGATTTACCGACACGCCGGACCCGTTCGGGACCTCGGGGAGTGCTCCTGCCACGCTGATCGGTTGGACAGCGGGCGTCGGCGTCGAATGGCTCTTCTGGTCGAGATGGAGCGCCAAGATCGAGTACAGGTACTACGACCTCGGCAGCGTGACGAACACGCTTCCCTCGTTCCAGCAGTTCGGCGCCTTCGGCACCGCGCTCGAAACAGTCAACGCGTCGCAATCGACCACGAAATTCGCCGGCTCTGATGTCAGCTTCGGCGTGAGCTATCACTTCTGACCTGAGCGACGCCGTCCGCCGGCGGTCGTCCTGCTCGGTCCGGATGTTTTGAACGACCTGACCATCAATGATGGCACCACGCCGCGAAGGGGCGAGGATGAAATCGTTTTGCCTGATCGGCACTTTATTGCTCGGTGTCGGCACCGCTTCGATTTCCGACGCGCGGGACTACGGACAATACTCAGATATCGATCCCGCCACCAAGAAATGGGTCGAAAGCCTCAAGGACAAAAAAGGGCAGAGCTGCTGCGAAACCGCCGACGGTCACCCCGCCGAGTACGAATGGGACGTCGACACGCGCGGCTACCGGGTTCTCATAGAAGGCCAATGGTACGATGTCCCGGCCGATGCAGTGATCGAAGAGCCTAACCGATTAGGCTACGCTACGGTCTGGTACTGGTGGGAATGGGACGGCGGGCGGAAAATTCATCGCATCCGATGTTTCCTGCCCGGCGCTGGCGGTTGAAAGGCTGCTGCTTCCCGGAAGTGCCGCTCGGTTCTCGGAATTGCCATTACGATTGACGGCCCAGCACCGTGATGGCGCCCGAGCTCTCAACGCCCCGGGTTCGGTAAGAGTGCGGCGCTTATCGCAGCAATCGCAACAGTGCTCGTCCCTGGGCGGAGCTCAGTTCCTTCGCGTCCAGCGTGCCATCGTTGTCGCGGTCTGCGGCCTTGAAGGCCTTTTCAACCGCCGCAAGATATTCGGCCTTGTCCAAGGTGCCGTCATGATCGCCGTCGGCCGCGCCGAATTCCTTGGAGACCATGCGGCCCCTGAGCTCGCGGCGATCGAGCGTGCCGTCGTGATCGCGGTCGAGCCTCGTGAACAGTCTCGTAGCCGCCGCCTTCGCCTCGGCGAGGCTGACGGTGCCGTCGCGGTCGGGGTCCAACGCTTGCAAAGCTGAGCGCGCCGTCGCAGCAAACGCCCCACCTGAAAGCGCGACCGAGCCGAGAACCACGACCATCGCGGTTGCGAGCGTCCGCCTCGTGACGGGGACCCGCCGTATCATGAGCAATCTCCCATTCGCCGATCATTCGGGCACAGCGACAGCACGCACCCGTGATCGCCGGGAGGATATGGGGCGAACCACGCGATTCGCAATGCGGCTGCGACTTATCGTGCCTCATCGCCTGCACGGCGGCGCCAGCCTCCGAGGATGCTGCCCCTCGAGAATTGCCACAAGTTCCCGGGTCGATTTGGAAAATGTTCGCGGGACTTGAGCCGACCGTTCGCCTAACAATGGCGCAACGCGAGCACCGCGGCGCGTGGCGCTCGACCACGGAACCATCGAGGAAACGAATGAAGACGCTCGTACATGTGGCATCCGTCCTCGTCATGTTGACGTCCAGCGCGGTCGCGCAGGACCGGCCTCCACGCTTTTGGAATCTGACCCGCCACACGATCGCGGAGTTCTACCTTGCGCCCGCGGGGACGACCAATTGGAGCGACAACCAGTGCAAGAACGACAAGGACGGCACCGTCGACTCCGACGAGCGGCTCCGCATCACCGGCATCCGGCCGGGGACTTACGACGCGAAGCTCAAGGACGTTTCGGGGCGGAGTTGTCTCGTGCGCGACATCAAGGTCGAGGCCGGCGAGGTCTTCTCGATCGAGGAGAAGGACCTCACCTCCTGTGATCGCTGAGCTTTCTTAAGCTCCGCCACAAAAAAACGTGACGGCCCGCGCGGCGGCCGGCGATCCGACGACCGGCGTCATTTGCGGGCGGCGATGATTTCGACTTCGACGAGGACTTCGGGCTTGATCAACTGAGTGACGATCTGCAGCATGAATGCTGGCCTGACGTCGCCCAGAAACTCGCCTCGTACCTTGGCGTAAGCCGGGATGTCCGCAGGATTCGTCAATGACGTCGTGACCTTCACCAGATCGCCAATCGTCATCCCGGCCTTTTCGAGGGCTGCAACGATGTATTTCCACGCCAGTCGTGATTGAGCCTCGATTCCCGGCGGAATCGTCCCGTCGTCAGCCACGCCGGGCGTGCCAGAGGTAAAGAGCCATCGCAATCCGGACTCGGTTTCGACCGCGTCGCTGTATTGGCCGATGTGCTTGGCGGCACCGACATTGTGGATCGTGTGGCCCATGTTCCACTCTCCCTCGTGAACCAAAAGCCGCTGCTCGGCGTTGACCGATCGCAACCGCACCGGCAACGCGCCGGCACGAGCTTTGTGCCGCATTGCGGGAAGTTTTGGCAATGGACGCCGTGCGCGCCGCGCCGTATATGAGTTGAAGAGGATGGGGGAAGGATGCGAAAATGCTTTCCTTCGAAGCTGCCTCGAAAGCCACGGATATCTCGAACATCCTTTTTATCGGGACGTTCCTGACGGTTATCGTCTCCGGAGCGCTGGGCGCGTACGTGTCGAGCAGACGATCTCGATCTCGATAATCACTCGGTGATCGCTGATCTCGGTGATTGGCGATGTCGGCGATTGGCGATCAAGCGAGGCCGCGCGCCTACGCTTGGTACACCGTGTTTCCGCCGGCCACAGTCTCGACGATGGTGACGTCCTTGATCTTGTCCTGCGGCACGGTGTGGGGATCGTCTGCGAGCACCACGAAGTCGGCGAGCTTGCCCGGCGTGATCGAGCCCTTGATCCCCTCTTCGCGCGAGGCATAGGCGCCGTTGATCGTCGTGACCTGCAGCGCCTGGTCGACCGTGATCCGCTGCTCGGCTCCCCACGTCCGGCCGTCCCATCCGGTGCGGGTCACCATGCCCTGAATGCCCATCAGCGGCGCGAACGGCCCGGGGCTGAAGTCGGAACCCGCGGCGGCCGGAATGCCGGCATCGGCGAAGGAGCGGAACGCCATAGACCGCTTCATTCGCTCTTCGCCGTAGAAATGGAACTTGTCGGAGTTGTAATAGGCGTAGGACGTGAACGGCGCGGGGACGGCGCCGACCCCCTTGATGCGCCGCAGAAGATCGTCGTTGATCAGCGTGCAGTGGGTGATCTTGGGGCGCGCATCGGGCCGCGGATCGAGCCGCTGCGCGCGTTCGAGCGCGGCAAGCACCATGTCGATGGTGACGTCGCCGTTGGCGTGGCAATTGATCTGGATGCCGGCGCGGTGCACGCGCTCGACCCAGGCGTCGAGGTCCGCCTGGGTGGTGAGGACGTTGCCGTAATACGCGGGCTCGGTTCCCTCATAGGGTGTGCTCATCGCCATCGTGCGTTCCGAGAACGAGCCATCGCAGGTGTGCTCGGAGGTCGCCCCGAGCCTGATCCACTCGTCGCCGAATCCGGTGGCGATGCCGTGCGCGATCATGCCCTCGAGCACGTCATCCATCGGCTCGTAGCTAACGCGATGACACAGATCGCCGCGTGCGCGGACTTCCTGCAGCGCCAGGAGGTCGCCGCCCTCGTGATGCACGCTGGTCAGGCCGTAGCGCGCAAACTGCTTGGAGATGAAGGCAAGTCCATCGCGATTGCGACGCCGCGTCTCCTCAGTGGAATAGGTTGGGCGCATGCCGACTTTGGCGAACACCAGGCGGGCGCGGTCGGTCACCCGGCCGTTGAGCCCGCCTTTGGCGTCGCGGTCAAAAGTGCCGGATTTCGTGTTCGGCGTCTCCTCGGTGATGCCGGCGAGCGCGAGAGCCTTGCTGTTGTAGTACGTCGTATGGCCACCGCGGTGGCGCACCGAGACCGGGTGATCGGTCGAAACCCGGTCGAGGTCGTGGATGTCGAGCGCCCGCTTGTCCTTCACCTTGGTATCGTCGAAGAAGAACCCTTCGACCCAGAAGCCCGGCGGCGTCTCACGCGCCCGCGTCCGCAACTTCTCGACGATGCTGTCGATGGTGACGAACTCGACTTCGTAGGGGTTGCCGACCAGAACCTCGAAGCGCAGGATTGTGCCAGGCGCGTGATTGTGAGCGTCCACGAAGCCCGGCACCACCGTCATCTGTCTTGCATCGACCGAGCGCGTGCGCTTGCCGACCAGCGCCTTCACCTCGTCGGTCGAGCCGACCGCGACGAAGCGGCCGGCCTTGACGGCAAAGGCCTCGGCGCGGGGCGTCGCCGGATCGACTGTGTAGACCTTGGCATTGTAGACGACGAGATCGGGATCCTGGTCGACGGCTGCGAGCGCCGCTCGCATCGCCCAAGGCGATCCGAGGAGACCGGCAACGCCCGCTCCCGAAAGGCCCATGAATTCCCGTCGGTCATAGCGGCGTGCCATCGTTGTCTCTCCCCGGGGTGCTTTTTTCGTTGTCGCCGGGCTTGGCCCGGCCGAGCCCGATAAACGAGGGCACGGCGCATGACCCAGGCGTCCGGGACACACCTCCGGCCACCCCGATCAGTGAACGTGCCTCAGTTATCGAAGATCTTCATATCCTTGGTCGGGCGCGGGCCGGGCAGCAACTCGACGAAGGCGTAGATGTCGGCGATCTGCTTGTCCGTCATGACCTTCTCGCTGTAGGCGGGCATGTCGTTGACGGGGCTGCGCAGCTGGCCCTTGAAGCCTTCGAACGGCATCTTGGTCTTGGCGAGGATCGGCGCCGGGCCGTTCATCGCCCCGCCCTGGCCGGAGCGGCCGTGACAGGTGAAGCAGCCGACGGCGAGATAGAGCCGCTTGCCTTCGACGGCGTCGCCCGGCGGGGCGTCCTGCGCCCGTGCCGCTCCGGCGAAGCCCGCGAAAGCCGCCGCAATGACCGCGCCCGCGATCGCCGCGAGCGCACCCCCGTTTCGGATCATGTTTCGCATCGCTCGCCTCACCGCGGATCGGTCACGACGTCGATCAGCGCGGGCTGACCGTTCTTGACCATGGCGATGGCGCGCTTGAGCGCCGGCGCGAGATCGTTCGGATCGGTGATCGGCCCCTCGCCGTGGATGCCGAACCCGCGCGCCACCGTGGCGTAGTCGATGTTCGGGTCCTTGAGCGTCGTGCCGATGTCGGTCTTCTCGACGCCGCGGTTGAGCCGGTTCGCCATCGCCTGGAGATACATGTACTCCTGATGATAGGCCCGGTTGTTGTGAATGATGTAGAGGATCGGGATGTTGTGGTGGGCAGCCGTCCACAACACGCCCGGGTTCATCATGAAGTCGCCGTCGCCGTTGAAGGTCACGGTGAGGCGGCCATGGCGCTTGTTGGCGAGCGCCGCGCCGAGCGAGGCCGGCGCGTTGTAGCCGACGCCGGCGCCGCCCGATCCGCCGTTCCAGCGGTACGACTTGTCGAAATTCCACAGCCGGTGCGGCCAGGTGTTGCGGATCGTGTTGCCGACCAGCGACCAGTCCTCGTCCTTGATCTGCGCATAGACCTCGGCGCACAGGCGGCCGGTGGTGATCGGGCTCGAATCCCACCCCACGGTGGCGTCGGACTTCGCCTGCTCCGTGATCGCGAGCCGGGCGGCGGCATAGCGCTTGCCACGGGCTTCGAAGGCGGTCTTGCGCGAGGGATCGACGAGCTTGCGCACGGCCTCGGTGAGCGCCGGCAGCGAGGCCTCGCCGTCGCCGGCGATGGAGAGGTCGATGTCGGTGAAGCGGCCGAAGTCCTGGTAGTTGGACTTGAGGTACATGTCGCGCACGCCGAGCGTGATGATCTTGGCGGTCGGCTTGTAGAGCATGCGCGAGCTGCGCACGATGCGGTCGCTGAACGCCGTCAACGCGCCCCAGTGATCGTTCATCTCGATGGCGAGGATGACGTCCGCCTGCCCGATCACCGCCCCGCGGCGGAAGGTCTGGTTGAGCGGATGGCGGGACGGGAAGTTCTGCCGCCCGGCCTGATCGACCACCGGGCATTGCAGCGCCTCGGCGAGCGCGACGAGGCGCTCCATCCCGGCCGGCGTGCGCGCCATGCGATCGACCACGATGAGCGGGGCTTCCGCCGCGACCAACAACTGCGCCGCTTCCGCGACGGCGCCGGAGTCCGCTTGCGGCGGCACCACCTTGGAGAACTTCGGAATGTGGAGCGACTCCGCCTCGTGGATCGGGTTCTCCTGCAGCTCCGCATCCAGTGAGAGCAGCACCGGGCCCATCGGCGGCGTGGTCGCGATCTTGTAGGCACGCACCGCCAACTCGGCAAAATGCTGCAGCGAGGTCGGCTGGTCGTCCCACTTGGTGAAGTCGCGGGTGATGGCGCCGATGTCGACCGCGGCATGCACCCATTCCGCGCCCGGCCCGCGCTTGTTCGCCTCCATGATGTTGCCGCCGATCGCGATCACCGGCACCCGGTCGCACCAGGCGTTGTACAGGCCCATGGTGGCGTGCTGGAGACCGACGACGCCGTGGCAGATCATGGCCATCGGCTTGCCCTCGATCTTGGCATAGCCGTGCGCCATCTCGACCGCGATCTCTTCATGCGGGCAGGTCAGGATCTCCGGCTTGACGTTGCCGCCGTGATTGAGCACCGCCTCGTGGAGCCCGCGGAAGCTCGAGGCGCAGTTCATCGCCAGATATTCGACATCGAGCATCTTGAAGACGTCGCACATGAAGTCGCCGCCGCTCGTCGTCTGGGTCACCGGATCGCGTTCCGGCGCCTGCGTCTCGACGGCAATCTGGATCGGGCCCGGCCCTGCTGCCTTTGCGGCGGCAACCGGCCCGCTCGCCCCGGCATTGACCTGGGCCTCGGCCGCGACAGGGGTGAGCGCGGCGGCGCCGGCCAGCGTCGCCCCTTTCAGGAACTTGCGGCGATCGGGTTCCGGCGACGCGCGGCGCTTCGACATGAGTTTCCTCCCAAAGGGCGCATTGCGCGCCCGGTTCGACGTCAGCAATCCGAATTTTGGATGATTCTTGCGTCCGGCGCGGCCGGGGTCAAGGCAGACCGGGGGATGCGACGAAGTGCACAGCGGGGTGGCGCACTTCCCCGCGCTATCGGGCAACGCTGCAACGGCGGGGTTATCTTTTCTTTCCGTCGGCCGCAGCGTAGCATTCCGGAAAATTCAAACATGCCCAGGGGAGAACGCGCAATGAGGTTTGGTGCCGGGATCGGGTCGATCATGCTCCTGGCGGCCGTAGAGGCCGCGTCCGCCCAGCCGTTTCCCGATCCGAGCACCCTCGACGCCACCCAGTTGCGCGGCCGCGATATCTTCAACCAGTCCTGCCTCGTCTGTCACGTCAAGCTGCAGATCACCTCCGCCGCCAAATACGGCCCCGACCTCTCGAAGGAGGCGCTGGGCGGCCAGGAGGCGGTGATGCGGGACGTCATCAGCAACGGCACCCCGAACATGCCGGGCTTCAAGTACACCTACGCGCCGGCACAGATCGACGCCATCATCGCCTATGTGAAGACATTGCCGATTCCCGCCAAACCCAATCCGACGGCCAATCCGACCCGTTGAACAAAATCCTGGAGAAGACACCATGAAGCACACGCGTGTCGCCCTTCGCACCGCCGGCGCCGCCGCTATCCTGACCGCGCTCACGGGGCTGCCCGCCGTTGCCGCCGATCCCGCCATGCTGACCGGCACCGTGACCGCACCGGCCGGCGAAAAGCTCGGCGGCGTCACGGTTTCGGCCAAAGCCGTGGGCTCGACCATCACCACCACCGTCTTCACCGACGAGACCGGCGCCTACTACTTCCCACCGCTGCCCACCGGGCAGTATCGCGTGTGGGCGCAGGCGCTGAGCTTCGAGACGGCCTCCTCCGAGGTCGACGTAAAGAGCGGCGCGCGGCACAATTTCGCGCTGGCCAAGATCGAAGACCGCGAGCGCCAGGTCCGGCAGTTGCCCGGCGACCTCATCCTCGCCGGCCTGCCCGCCGAGACCACGGACGACCTGCGCATGCGTCGGATCGTGCACAACAACTGCACGAGCTGCCACACGCCGAGCTATCCGCTGCAGCATCGCTTCGACGAGGCCGGCTGGACCGCGGTCATCCAGGCGATGAAGAACATCAACGTCTACGGCAACTACCAGCCGAACCGCTTCAATCAGGTGCTCGACCACCACCAGCCCGAGCTCGCGGCCTACCTCGCCAAGGCGCGCGGACCGGATCCGGAAGGCTTCCGCATCACCAGCCGCCCGCGGCCGTCCGGCGAGGCTGCCCGCGCGGTCTTCACCGAATACGACGTCGCCCTCAATCCCGACCAGGCCGTCCCCTCGCGGACCCCGCCGAACGACGGCTCGGACTGGACCAAGGGAACGACCTCGCGCGTCGCCTCCCTGCCCCATGACGCCGCCGCCGACTTCGACGGCAATCTGTGGTTCGCCGCGGTGGCGCCGAACAAGACCATGTCGGTCGGCAAGATCGACGCCAAGACTGGCGCCATCAAGCCGTTCCGGGTCGACGGCCAGAACGGCATCGCTGCCAACGCCCACGGGCTCATGCGCGACGACAACGGGATCATCTGGTTCAACGTCTGGATGCCCAGGGGCGGGCTCGCCAAGATCGATCCGAAGACCGAGAAGGTCGCGGTCTACATGCCGCCCGAGGGCATGTCCCACATCGACGGCCCGGTGACCGTCGATTTCGACGGCAAGGGCGGCATCTGGGCGGGAACGCTCGACGGCGCGCTGCGCTTCGATCCCGTGATCGAGAAGTTCACCGAGTACAAGTCGGTCCATCCGAAAGGGCCGAACAACGCGCAGGGCTCGACCTACGGTATCGTCGGCGACAAGGACGGCAACGGCCTGTGGACCCAGATGGCCTTCGACACCATCGTCAAGGCGGACATCGCCACCGGGCAGGTGTCGGAGCTCAAGCTGCCGGCGGAGAAGGACGAGATGGCGCGCGCCACCGCGGCCGATCGCCAGTTCTACGACGGCTACGGTCCGCGCGACATCGGGACCCCGTTCCCGTGGTCGCACGGCCCGCGCCGCCCCGGCATCGACCGCGAGCGCGGCATCATGTGGGTCGCGAACTCCTGGAGCGGCACGCTCGCCAAGGTCGACGTCAAGACGATGAAGACGGAGCTGATCCCGTTCCCGAACACCTTCACCGAGCAGCCCTACGCGGCGATCCCCGACAAGAATCAGAACGTATGGGCGCCGCTCTGGACCACCGACCAGATCGCGAAATACAACTCCAAGGTCGGGACCTGGACGATGTTCGACCTGCCGACCCGCGGCACCGAGATCCGCATCGCTTCGCTGCTCGAGCGCGGCAACGACCTCAAGATCGTGTTCGCCTATGCGCGATCGAGCAAGGTCGCGGTCATGTCGGTGCGCAGCGAGGCGGAAATGGCGTCGCTCAAGGCCCAGACGGCGATCAACAACCGGGCAACGCAATAACCGCGCGGCCGGCGCGAGACCAAACGCGCGAAACCAAAACAAAAGGGGCGCCCCACGGCGCCCCTTCGTATTTTATTTTGTCCTTCGTGGTCGGACCGATTCGTCCGGTCACGCCGGCGACGGTCCGCTCACTCGTGCTTGAGCTCGATCGAGGTCGCCTCCAGCCCCTTGGCGCCGGGAACCACGCGCATGTGGATGCGCTGGCCTTCCTGCAGCTCGGAGATGCCCTCCTTCGCCAGCACAGAGCGGTGGATGAAGACATCCTTGCTGCCGGCAACAGCGACGAAGCCGAACCCCTTCTTGGGGTCGTACCATTTCACGCTGCCGTCGACCTCCTCGGCCGGGCCGCTCGGCGCCCGGTCGAAGCTGCGTGGCGGCCGGTCGCCCATCGGGCGACCGCCAGCACCGCCGGCCGGACGTCCGCGCGGCGCCTCGGCCGTGCTGGCGTCGACAGCGGTGATCTCGGTGATCTGCGGGCCCTTCTGGCCCTGCCCGACCCTGGTCGTGAGCGTCGTCCCCGGCTCGAGGGCCGTGTGGCCCGCGGCTTCGACGACGCTGATGTGGAGGAAGGCCTCGCCGGTGCCGTCCGTCAGCTCGACAAAGCCGAAGCCCTTCTCGCCGTTGAACCACTTCACCTTGGCCTGACGCTCTGGTCCTGTCGGTACCGGTCGGGACGACTCGCGCGGCGGACGATCGAACCGCGGCGGAGGGCGACCAAACGAAGGAGCAGGTTCGAACGGCTCGTCGGGGAAACCGCGCCGACGATCGCGGAAGTCTTTGCCTCGGCCCATCTGCAATCTGTCTAATAGTTAGAGCGTAATTAATCGCACATCATGGGCACAGAAGCCAGATGGCAAATGCTGTCGGAGCAAAACTTTCATCGTCAGGACAGCGGTTGGCAGCCCCCGGGGCAACAAACGGGGTGCCTATCGCAGCCGGATTGAGCCTGTGGCCCCGGCGATCTGCGGCCCGCAGGGGGATTCACGAAAGCTGTCATGGGCTTGACCACCGACGCGCAAGTCGTTTTTTGGAAATCGCACCTGCAGCGTGACGGAACGGCAATTGCTCGAGGAAGGCAACGCCGCCCTGCTTCCCACGCCGGATAATGGTACTGCCTCGGGTCGTTACCGCGAACACGCTGCGCCCCAGACGCGAAGAGACCCCGGTAGGCGCGGCAGGGATTTGGTGCCGGCAGCCGGGCACGGCCTGGAGAGCGCGCCTCCCCACCGTTTCGACCTGGAGTGCGGCCGTCGTGCACAGCAGTCGTGCGGGAATTGCCCACTAGTGGGCCTGGTGATAAGCGGAACCGGTCGCGTTCACTGATTTCGAATCAAAATTTGGACTGCGCTGCGGGAAACGCCATCGCCGTGTCGGTGCGCGCGAATGATTTCGCGCTCCATCGTGCGCGAAATGGGGGCCATCACATGACACACAACACACCGATCGCGGCAACGTGTCGGCTCATGTCGGCCCCCGTTGCGGCGGCGGCAGTCATTTTCCTCTGTACCGTGCCGTCCCACAGCCAGTGCGGGACGGTGCCCTACCCCTCGAGTCACCAGACCCCGGCTCCGATCCTCACCGGCCAGTATGTTTGGAGCTTTGTCAGCGCACCGACGCTGCGCCCCATGAAAGTCACCACGGCTGCATTTGGTGCGGGCCCCGACCCCGGTCTCGCATTCGTCGCCCCATATGCCTTTTCCGCCGATCCCTCGGTCGGCCAGCAGGGAGCCCTGATCCTCGACAACGCCACACCCAACGCCAATCCGGTCTGGTTTCGCCCGACCGGCAACGTGAACCTGATGAACACCGACTTTCGCATGCAGCAGTTGAACGGGAAGCCGGTTCTGACGTTCTGGCAGGGTACGCTCGCGACGCCGCCGACCTACACCAACGTGCCCGCCGGCTCCTCGGAGCCGGGGTCTTGCTATTACATCCTCGACAACACCTACCGGGTGATCAAGACGGTCACCGCCCAATATGGTTTCGCCTCCGACATCCATGAATTCCTGCTGACGCCGTCGAATACGGCTTTGTTTCTGTCGACAAAAACCGTGCCGATGAACCTTGCGCCCTATGGCGGCCCGCGGAATGGATACATCCAGGACTTTGCGATCCAGGAGATCGACCTGAACTCCGGCCGCGTGGTGTTCTTCTGGGACGCGCTGAACTACATCCCGCTCACGAATTCCTACGAGCCAGCATCGAGCGCGACGTCGAGCGGCAACATCTGGGACGTCTATCACCTCAATTCCATCGGGCTCACCGACAGCCCCACCGACATCGTCGTCTCGGGAAGAAACCTCTGGACGGTCTATCGCATCAACAAGCCGACCGGACAGATCGTCTGGCAGCTCGGCGGCAAGCAGAGCAATTTCACCTTCGGTCCGGGGGCGACATTCTCCTGGCAGCACGACGCGCGCTTCCTGCCGAACAACGTCGTGAGCATGTTCGACGACAATTGCTGCGAAAGCCAGACGGTCCCGCCGGGCACGCCCCCGTCCCACGCGCTCTACCTTCAGCTCAACCTCTCCAACATGACGGCGAGCCTGGCGACGCAGTATTTTCTCGACGCCGACCTGCACGTCGAGTCTCAGGGCAACACCCAGACACTATCCGACGGCCACGTATTCGTCGGCTGGGGTCAGTCGCAGTATTGGACCGAGTTCGCGCCGGGCGGCAACACCATCACCAACCCGACGATGAACCTGCTCTACAAGGCCACGATACCGAGCATCGATTTGGGCAACAACACCACGTCCACCAACTACACCTACCGCGCCTATCGCGAGACCTGGGTCGGCATGCCCTATTACCCGCCTGTCATCGCGGCCGTGCAAGGGCGCGGCGAGACCACGATCTACGCATCGTGGAACGGCGCGACCGAGGTCAAGACATGGCAGATCTTCGCCGTCAACGGAGCCGGCGTGTTTCCGGTGGCGAGCGCGCCGAAGTCCGGCTTCGAAACCGCGATAACCGTGCCGGGGGCCGGTGGGTACTTTCAGGCGAAGGCCCTGGATGCCCACGGCACCGTCATCGGCGTGTCGGCAGCCACGCTCTCCCGCTGAGCGGCACGCCCGCCCTCCCCAAACCCACCATCGCAGATCGCCGGCGCACGCGGACGCGCCCGCTCTCGGCACCGCGAGGCGGCCATCGACCAGGCGCATGGCACGCCAACGTCCGAAGGTGCTGCGCACCGCACCGGATGGTGATAGTGACGCCGGTCGGGAGGATATGAAACGATGCGCGTAGCGGTCATGGGTTCGGGCGGCGTCGGCGGCTATTTCGGTGCGCGCCTCGCCAAGGGCGGTGCCGACGTAGCCTTTGTCGCGCGCGGCGCGCATCTCGCGGCGATGCGCGAGCACGGTCTCGCCGTCACCGGCCCCGATGCGTTCCAGCTCCAGGTCACCGCTACAGAGGATCCCGCGACCATCGGGGTCGTCGACCTCGTCCTCTTCGCCGTCAAGCTGTGGGACACCGAGCAGGCGCTCGCCCAGATCAAGCCGGTGGTCGGGCCCGACACCGTGGTGATCTCGTTCCAGAACGGCGTGCTCAAGGACGAGATGTTGGCCAAAGCCTTCGGTGCCCAGCGGATCATGGGCGGGGTCTGCTATGTCGCGACGTCGATCGCCAAGCCCGGCGTCATCGTGCGGGTCGGCCCGCTGGAGCGCCTGGTTTTCGGCGAGTTCGACGGCGCGGCCACGCCACGGGCCAAGCGCTTCCTCGAAGCGTTTCGTGCCGGCGGCGTGAACGCCGAGCTCGCCCCCGACATCCGCCGCGAAATCTGGGAGAAATTCGTATTCCTGGTCGCGCTGTCCGGCACCACCACGACGATGCGCAGCACCGTCGGCCCGATCCGCGAAAACCCGCAGACGCGCCAATTCTTTCTCGACCTCATGCGAGAGGTGGTCGCCGTCGGCCGCGCCCACGGCGTCGGCCTCCCGGAGGACTATGCCGAACAGCGGCTCGCGCTCGTCGACCGCGTCGCGTCCGACATGACGTCCTCGATGCACCACGACCTCGAACGCGGCAATCGCCTGGAAGTGCGCTGGCTCGCCGGCGCCGTCGTCGAGCTCGGCCGCGCGCGCAACGTCGCGACCCCGCTCAACCGGGCCGTCGCCGACATCCTCGCGCTGCGCGAGGCCGGCACCGCGGCGTAACGCGATGGCGCCCCCTGCCCTCACCGTTGGCGCGGTCCGCACCGTTGCGGTGTCGGTGCCGATGCGCTTTGCCCTCGGGACCAGCGCCGCGACGGTACGCGAGGCGCCGCTACTCCTCGTCGACCTTGCGACCGCGCAGGGCGTCACCGGCCGCAGCTATCTCTTCTGCTACCGCCCGAGCGGCGCCGCCGCGATCGCCGCGGTGCTGCGCGATGCCGTCGCGCTGATCGCCGGCGAGCGCGTTGCCCCGATCGAGAACATGGCGAAGCTCGAGCGGCGGTTCGCGCTGATCGGCGTCACCGGCGTGGTGCGGATGGCGCTTTCCGCGCTCGACATGGCGCTGTGGGATGCACTCGCGGTGGCTGCCGGCGTGCCGCTCGCCGCTTTGCTCGGCGCCGCGCCGCGGCCGATCCCGGCCTACAATTCCTGCGGCCTCGGCCTGATGGCCCCGGAGGCCGTCGCCGACGAGGCGGAGAAGCTGCTCGCGGGCGGCTTTACGGCCGTGAAGCTGCGGCTCGGCTATCCAACGCTCGCCGACGACCTCGCCGCCACCCGCGCCGTGCGCCGGCGTGTTGCTGATTCCGTGTCGATCATGGCGGACTACAATCAGGCGCTCACCGTTGCCCAAGCGCTCGAGCGCGGGCGCGCGCTCGCTGCTGAAGGCATCGTCTGGATCGAGGAGCCGATCCGCCACGACAACCTCGCAGGCTACGCCACCCTCACACGCGACCTCGTCACGCCGATCCAGCTCGGCGAGAACTTCGATGGTCCGAAGGCGATGGCACAGGCGCTGGCGGCCGGCGCCTGCGACTTCGTGATGCCGGACGCCGCCCGCATCGGCGGCGTCACCGGCTGGCAGCAGGCCGCGGGCGTCGCCGCCGCCTACGATATCGAGATGTCGTCGCACCTGATGCCGGAGCTGAGCGCCCACCTGCTGGCGGCGAGCCCGACGGCGCACTGGCTCGAATATGTCGACTGGGCCGACACCATCCTCGCAGAGCCGCTCGCGCTCCGCGACGGCGCCATCATCGCGTCGGCGAAACCGGGCACTGGGCTCGCCTGGAACGACGACGCAGTCGCGCATTACCGCTTGGACAAGTAGATGCAAGGGTGGGCAAAGCGAAACGTGCCCACGCCTGCGCTCGATAGTGCCTGCTGACCGCACGGCGCTCCGCGCCTTTGCCCGCCCTACAGTAGAGACGCATCCATGGAGAAACAGTTGACCAGCCTTCGTGAACTCATTCGAGGCGACGAGCTGATCGTCGCGCCTTGCGCACTCAATCCGATCATGGCGCGCATCGCCGAGGATGCCGGCTTCAAGGCGGTCTACATGAGCGGCGGTTCGCTCGGCTGGCTCAAATGCGTAACCGAGGCCAATCTCACGCTGCCCGAGCTCGCCGAGATCGCCGTCGACATGCGCGCCGTGTGCAAGCTGCCGATCATCCTCGATGCCGGCGGAGGCTGGGGCGACCCGATGCATGTCCACCGCACCATCGCGCTCACCGAGGCCGCGGGATTTTCGGCGATCGAGATCGAGGACCAGCTGCTGCCGCGCCGCGTCGAGCATCACATCGGGATCGACCATCTGGTCACCACCGAGCTTGCCGTCGACAAGGTCAAGGAGGCGGTCGCCGCGCGCACCGACCCCGACCTCGTGATCATCGCCCGCACCAATGCGCGCCGGGTCCATGATCTCGACGAGGCGCTGCGGCGGGCCGAAGCCTTCCACCGCGCCGGCGCCGACATGCTGTTCATCCACACCCGCAACGCCGAGGAGATGCGGACCGTCGGCGAGCGGCTGCCCGGTCCGCTGATGACCTTCGCCCCGCCCGACGGCTTCGCAACGTTTTCCATGTCGAAGGCGGAAATGGCGAAGCTCGGCTATCGCCTCGCCGCGTCGTCGGGCACGTCGTTTGCCGCCATGTACAAGGCGGTGCGCCAGTCGATGGAGTGCCTCGCCCTGGATAGGCCCGACCCCTTCCTTGGGCCGGGCGGCGCCGAGAAGGAAATGAAACGCGCCCACCAGACCACCGGCCTCGACGCCCTCCTCGGCATCGAACGGCGGACGATGAAGAAGGGGTGATCCTTCGCGCCGCAGCCCTGTAGCCCGGGTTGAGCGGGAGCGAAACCGGGGGCGGCCGTGCCACATGGCCCTGGGGCTACAACGGCTGCACGTTGCCGAGGGAATTGCGCAGTTGCCCGCACCACGTAGCCCGGATTGAGTGCACGCGAAATCCGGGAGCGGCCCGCGCCACGCGGCCCCGGGTTTCGCTTGCGCTCAACCCGGGCTACGGGCGGTTACAACGGCTTCGCATTGCCGTGGGAATTGCGCAGCACGAGGCAAGCGGCGCCGGCCTTTTGCAGGGAGCCGCACAAATCCATGGCGGCCTGGCGGGTGTCGAGCCCGACCCGCACCTGGAAGAAGGTGCCGGAGCCGCGGCTGCGCAGCGGGCCCTCGATGATCAGGAGATCGCGCTTCTCGAGCAGCGAACGGTAGGTCTTCTCGACGTTGGCGTACATCGTGAGCACACGCTCACGCGAGAAGCCGGCGCTCAGTTCCACGCCCCACGGGCGCGCAGCTGCCCTGGGTCACCCGCCTCTCCAGCGCTGTGACGAACGGCGACGGCTCGGTGTGCAGGAGCGCGATCAGCTCGCGGCAGTTGCCTTTAGCCAGCGGTCCCTTGTCGCCATCGCCGCTTCGGCTCGCGGCGGCCCATTCCTCGGCGCTGCGCCCGGTGATTCTCAGAACATAGTTGCGGGTTTCGGCCGGAAGGCCGCCATGTCCGTCGAGCCAGTCGCGCACCCGGCGCGGGCCGGCATTGTAGGCCGCGGCGGCGAGACCGAGGTTGCCGAAGGTGCGGTGCAGCTCTTCGAGGAATTCCGCCGCTTTCGGCAGGGCCGACACCGGATCGAAGGGATCGAACAGGCCGCGTTCGCTGGCCGTTCCCGGCATGAACTGGGCGATGCCCTGGGCGCGCTGGCCGTTTCGGGTCATCGGACCGACCGCATTGGGCTGGAAGCGGCTCTCCTGCCAGATCAGGCGGGCGAAGAACTCGAAGGGAAGCCCGTGGGCCTGGGCCGCCAATTCCACCAGGAGGCAGATCGCCTCCGAGGTCGAGGGCGGCGGTAACGGCGTCGGGGCAGGAATCGCTTGGGGGCCCGTCTCGCCATTCGGCGCAGCTGGCGCGGCCTCGGGGGCGGCTGCCGGCGGGGCTGGCACGTTATCACGTGGCGGAGGGGCCGCCTCCTGCGCCATCGCGAGCGGCGGCAACGGGCCCGGCAGCACCTGGAGCGCGGTCAGCACGACGGCGAGCGCCATCCTCCACCCGCGGGCGCCTGATGGGTGCAGACAAAGGTACGGCCGGATGAATTGTGGGATCATGGTCGGACCGTCGCAATGACCCGGCCACCATCGTCCATCGGCATGAAAAAGTCTCCTGCCGCCGCGTGACCCGGCGATGAATCAATGGTCGCGCCTCGCGCCGCACAATCTCATGCCGCCGCATCTCACGCCGTGGGATGGGTCCGGATCGCAGCGTCGAACTTGAACCACATGGCGTCGAGATCGAGCCCGAGGCCGCGGTTCGAAAGCACCACGACCGTATGATCGCCGGCAAAATCATTGTGGTAGTCGGTGCGGAAGCCACCCCAGTAGCCGGCGTGGCCGAAGCCGCCGACCCTGCCCGATCGGGTCATGAACAACGCCCAGCCGAGACCGTAAGGGTTGGTCCTTCCGTCCGCGGTGCGGGAGGGCACCAGCACGCGGCGCATGGTGTCGGGGGTGAGGAACTTGTTGGACCGGATCGCCGCGTCCCAACGGGCCATATCGGCGAGGTTGCTCCACACGGCGCCATCGCCGACCTCGAGATGCGTCTCATGCCGCGCCGGCACGGTGCCCCAGGTCTCCACCCACGCCTTGTTCTTGAACTCGTACCCAAGCGCGTTGTTGCAGGGATGGTCGGAGTGCACCGGCACGCTCGCCGGGTTGTCATAGATGAAGGTGTCGACCATGCCCGCCGGCGCGAAAATCTCATCGCGCATGAAACGGGCGAACGGCTTACCGGAGATGCGCTCGATCACCACGGCCATCAGGAGGAAATTGGTATTATTATACTCATATTTCCGCCCGGTCGGGAATCGCAGGGGAAACTGCCGCGCCTGTCGCGCGAGCTCGGAGGGATAATCGTCGCTGACCCAAAATGTCTTGTTGGCCATCGGCACGTTCTTCAGGTCGAAATAGCTCGGCAGACCCGAAACGTGGCGGAGCATGTCGGCGATCCGGATCGGCGCGCTCGCATATTGCGGCAGCTCCGGGAGGAACCTGCGGATGTCGTCATCGACCGAGACGAGGCCGCGCTGCTGCAGCATCAGGAGAGCAGTCGCGGTGAAGGTCTTGGAGACAGAGGCGATTTCAAACCGGGTCCACGGCGTGATCGGGGTGGAGCTGCGCAGGTCGGCGAGGCCATACCCTTTCATCAGCAGGACACGGCCGGATTTGATCAGCAGCACGGCGAGCCCGGGATCGTACGGCTTGGCGCCGATCCGCTGAACGAGCGCATCCACCGCATCCTCGAGCCCTTGCGGGCCCTCCGGCCGTTCCAGCGCCCGCGTCGGGGGCGCGATGAGCGGCACCGCGCCGAGCCCCGCCCCGATCCCGAGCACATGGCGCCGGGTGACCGGCATCGAGCCGGCCGCACGCCCGCTCCCCCGGTCGGAACAATCCGTGCTGGCCATCAACCCCTCCCCACCGCGGCACTCGCGCCGCGGCGGCCCAATTCGCAGCGCTCGACACGCTCCGCCCTCGCCCACCGCGACGGAGCATATCAGATTTTGCGCCTCGACGTGAGACCAAGCCGATTGCGCCAGGAGAAATTCCGCCGTACCACCCCTCACCGGTTTGATGCGCAACAAGGGCGGCGGAGTATGACCTCGCGCAAACGCGCCGCCGTGCTGGTATCCGGCCGCGGTGCCAACATGACGGCCCTCATCGCCGCCGCGAAGCGCGCCGACTATCCCGCGGAAATCGCGCTCGTTCTTTCCAACCGCCCGGAGGCAGCTGCGCTCGGCCGTGCCCGCGATTCGGGGATCGCGATCGCGGTGGTCGATCACACCCGCTACGGCAAGGACCGCGAAGCCTTCGAGCACGCGGTGCAGGCGGTGCTCGAGAACCACCGCATCGAGCTCATCTGTCTCGCCGGCTTCATGCGGCTCCTGACACCGTGGCTGGTGACGCGATGGACGGGGCGCATGCTCAACATCCACCCTGCTCTCCTGCCCTCATTCCGCGGGCTGAACACGCATGAGCGCGCGCTCGCGGCGGGCGTGAAGATCCACGGCGCCACCGTGCATTTCGTCGTTCCGGAGGTGGATTCCGGGCCGATCATCGCCCAGGCCGCGGTGCCCGTGCTCGACGGCGACACGCCGGAGACGCTCGCCGAACGGGTGCTCTCCGCGTCGAGCTGCGACTCTATCCGCTCGCCCTTGCGCTCGTCGCCGGCGGCAAGGTGAGCATCACCGGCGATCGCGTGCACGGCGATGCCGCCATCGCGCCGAGAGCGCGGCTCATCGTTCCGGACGAGATCTGAGTGCGTTGAACGACCTCATCCTGATTGAGGTCCGCGGTGGGTTACACGCCTTGTTTCGGCTTCGCCGCGCGATGGTCGAAACGCTTGGCGAAGTCCATCCCGGGCTTTTCCACCAGGCGGTACAGCACCTCGGCGGCGGGGATGGTCACGAGGAGGGTGAAGGCGAAGGTGAGAAGCCCTGCCGTATTGGTCGTGCTGCCGAACAGCATGTATCCGATGTGAATGAACAGCACGTGGAGGAGATACGCTCCATATGATCGCTGCCCGACATAGACGAGCGGACCGTATTCGAGGACACGCAGCAGCGCGCCCCGCTGGAGCATGACATAGGCGACGACGTATGTGGCGACCGCGGCCACGGCGGTGAGCTGCTCGGTGTAGCGCAGCATGACGAACAGCGCGACAACGAACCCGAGCGGAACCGCGAGTGGAACCCGCGTCAGCGTCGCGATCACCGCATAGGCGCGCGGCCATTCCAGGAGCTGCGCCAGCATCACTCCGAACAGCAGCGCACAATAGGAATTGGCGGTGAAGGAGCCGACGGCGATCAGGAGCGCCGTGACGAGCGCCGTCACCGCAAAGCGCCAGATCGGGTTCCGCGTGATGAAAAACACCAGCGGAAAGAACACGTAGAACTTGAGCTCGATGCCGATGATCCACGAGTGGACGAAGATCGTGAACTCGCTGGTGTGGGCGTATTCCGGCAACAGCAGGAGATAATAGGGCAGTCGCACCACGAAGGCCTGGAACTCGTCGGCGAGTGGCGGCAGCGCGTAACAGGCGATGAAGTAGATCGCGATCGCGACGTAGTAGCTCGGCACGATGCGGAAGAACCGGCGGATCAGGAACGAGCCGTAAGCGATCCGGCCGTCACGCCGCTCCTCGCGAATGAGGAGCATCGTCACGAGATAGCCGCTGACGACGAAGAAGATCCAGACCGCGGTCCATCCCTGCAAATAGGAGAAGAGCGTCACCGCGGGGATGTGCGCGGTGACCACCATGAGGAACCCGACAGCGCGCAGACCGTCGAACCCCGGCCTGTAGGGGTTGCCGCGGTAGTCCTCGAATGAAAGTTCGGAACTGGTCACCGGCAACGGCCAACTCCATGACATGGCGATTGGCATCACGCGACGGCGGCCGAGCTGTGCGATCAGTCGCAGCGCGGACCAATTCGTTCCGCTCGAGCGCGCGAGCATTGCATTGGAGCAGGAATAATTAAAAACAATACCTTCGATAGGAAAACTTAACAGGAAAGCCTCGATAAAAAACCCCCGGGGGTAACCGGGGGACTACGGGTAACACCCGTGGGCCGATTAATCGGCCGGGGCCGCGATCACGCGACCTTGAGGTTCTCGGCGGACGCCTTGCCGCGATTGTTGACGAGTTCGTACTCGACCACCTGTCCCTCGTTGAGGGTGCTCAGGCCGGCGCGCTCGACAGCGGAGATATGGACGAACACGTCCTTGTCCCCCGTCGACGGCTGGATGAAGCCGTAGCCCTTAGTCGAATTGAACCATTTGACGGTGCCCTTCTGCATCGTCTGTCTCCTAGATCAGTTTAGAACGAAAGATGAGACGCAGCATGCATCATCTGCCTGCCGTGCCAACAAGCCGGGGGTCTTTGGGGATCCGAAACAGTCGCTCATAACGCGCGGGCCGGAGCGGCCAAAAATTCCGATTGCTGCGCCCATAACTACAAAAAAATGCGGCCGAAGCAAGGCTCAAAGTCGTTTGTACTGGTCGCGAGCAAATACTCAAATATTAAAATAAAAACTCGTGGTGGCTTTCGTGCCGTCCACGTTGCACCGAGGGCACATGTCGCGCATTGCGATCAACTCGCAGCGTGCCCTCAGCGTGGATCGGTGGCCCGCTTGATCCACACCTTATTGTCGTGGAACGCGGCCCCGCCATATGGTGCGATCGGATCGGCGCCGGTGAGCGTGTTGATGCCGCGTCCATCGGGAAAGGCGCTGTTCGGCCAGATCAATTCCGCAATCAGCACGCCGCGTCTCACGCCGTCATAGCTGCGCGCGTGAAGTTGAACCTCGCCGCGCTTGTTGCCGACGATGACTGCGTCGCCATCCGCAATGCCTGCGACAGCCGCATCATCCGGATAAATCATGACCTCTGGACGAACCTCACGCCGCAACGACGTCGACGTTTCATTGAAGGTCGAATTGAGAAAGTTCCGCGCCGGCGAGGTCGCGAGCCGGAAGGGATGAACCGCATCGACTTCTTCGATCACATCCCAGTGATCGGGCAGCGCCGGCATCGTTTCGACCGGTCCCGAGAGCACCGGACTGCGGAACGGGACATTTTTCCAATCGGGCTTGAAGCGGAACTTGCCGCCCGGCCAGGGGAAGCCATCGATAAAATGGGCGGCAGCGAAATCGGGCTGGCAATCGATCCAGCGCCCCGCTTCGAATTCCGCGAGAGTTCCCCGGCCCGATTTGCGCAGCGTGCAGTCGATCAACTCCCGGGGCGACATGCCGAAGCCCGGATGCACCGCGCCGAGACGCTCGGCAAGCGCGCAAAGGACCTCGTGGTTGTTGCGGCACTCGCCGGGCGGGTCGATCAGCTTCGGCCCGAAGATGATGTATTGGTGTCCGCCGCCGCGATAGAAGTCGTCGTGCTCGACGAACATGGTCGCCGGCAGCACGATGTCGGCGGCGCGCGCGGTCTCGGTCATGAACTGCTCGTGGACGCAGACGAAGAGATCGTCGCGGGCAAAGCCGCGCTTTACCCGCTCCTGGTCGGGCGCGACCGAAAGCGGGTTGGTGTTCTGGATGAAGAGCGCGGTGACCGGCGGTCCGGCACCGAGCGCATCGGTGTCGCCCTCGAGGATCGCCCCGATGCGCGACTGATCGAGCTGGCGAACCGCGGGATCGCGGACATCGAGGCCCTCGATCATCGTCTTGTCGAGGCGATAGATGTCCGAGCTGTTGTGGAAGGCGCCGCCGCCCTCCAGGAGCCAGGCGCCGGTCACCGCCGGAATGCAGCTTGCGGCGTGCATATTGGCGGCGCCGTTGCGCGAACGCGAAAAGCCGTAGCCCAGCCGGAAGAAGGCGCGCTTGCGCTCGCCGATCAACGCCGCGAAGGCTTCGATGGTGGCGACATCGCAGCCGGTGATCGCCGATGCCCAGGCCGGCGTTCGCGTCCGCAGATGGGCTTCGAGCTCGTTCGGAACGTCGGTGTAGCGCGCGAGATAGTCACGGTCGGCGCGGCCGTCGCGAAACAGGCAGTGCATGACGGCGCAGGCGAGCGCGCCGTCGGTACCGGGACGGATCAGCACCGGCAGGTCCGCCTGCTCCATGGTGCCGTTCATGTAGACGTCGACCGCAGCGATCTTCGCGCCGCGCTCCTTTCGGGCGCGGGTCGCGTGGGTCATTACGTTGACCTGGGTGTTCACCGCATTGGTGCCCCAGATCACGACGAGGTCCGACTTCGCCATCTCGCGCGGATCGGGGCCGGCGATCTTGCCCACGCCGGCGGCGAATCCGCTGAAGGCGGGATTGACGCAAATCGTCGAATGGAAGCCGGAATACTTCTTGGCGTGGCGCAGGCGCTGGATGCCGTCGCGCATGACGAGGCCCATGGTGCCCGCGTAGTAGTAGGGCCACACCGCCTCCGAACCGTGACGCGCCTCGGCGCGCAGCAGCGCTTCAGCCGTGATGTCGAGGGCGTCGTCCCACGAGATCGGAGCGAACTCGGTGCTTCCCTTGCCACCCTTGCGGCGCAGCGGCCGCGTCAGCCGGTCGGGATGGTGCACCCGCTCGGCATAGCGCGCGACCTTGGCGCAGACGACGCCCGCCGTGTAATCGTTGTCCGCCGCGCCGCGCACCCGGCCGATGGTGCGGGAATCGAGGATCTCGACCTCGAGCGCACAGGTTGAAGGGCAATCATGCGGGCAGGCCGACGGTCCGATGCGAACCGCCGCCGCCATGTCCCGCAAAGCCTGGTTCATCGCAAGCGCACCTCAAGCCGCGGCGCGCACCCCCGGGGCGCGCGTCATACAAGGGAGCGAATTGTGGAGTGCGCGCAGCCGGGAGGCAAGCGGTTGTGCAGCTCAATCCTTCGCGCCGACCGGCTGCGTGCCGTGGAGCTCCTCCGCGCTGTGGTTGAGCTCCTTGGCGCTGTGAGTGAGAATATCGACGATCGCCTCCAACTCCTTGGTGCGGGCGCCTCGCTGCAGATGGAGGCCGACGGCGACCACGATGATGGCGCCGATGATCCCGCACAACACCTCGAACACCTCGAAGTCGAAGTCCCACTTGAGATGGCCCGCCAAGCCGAACAGGTTGTAATCGGTTTCCATGGCGACCATCGTCGTGCCCGCCAGAATCTTCTGGACCATCGGGTCCTCGGGGATGAGCCCACCGGCGATCCACCCGAGCAGCGCACCGCCGCCCCAGACGACGAGCGGGAAGCGCTCGATGATGGCGAGGAAGAGCGCGCTGCCCGCGATGACCACGGGGATGCTGACCGCGAGGCCGAGGCCGAGCAGCAAATAGTTTCCTTTCGCCGCCGCGGCGACCGCAATGACGTTGTCGAGGCTCATGACGATGTTGGCGACGACGACGACGCGCACCGCCCGCCACAGGTCCTCGACCGCTTCCGGCGTGTCCTCGGAATCATGGGACTGCGGCGAGACGAGGTTGATCGCCACCCAGAACAGGGCGAGGCCGCCGACGAGCTTGAGAAACGGGAGCGTCATCAAGGTCGCGACGATGCCGGTGAACAGGATCAGCAGGATCGCAGCGACGCCGGCGCCGAACACCATGCCCCAGAAGCGCTCCTTCGGCGGCAGCCCGCGACAGGCGAGCGCGATCACCACCGCATTGTCGCCGGACAACAGGATGTTGATGCCCATGATCTGGAGCGCGGCCAGCCAGAACGCTGGCCGCGTGATTTCCGAAGCAATCATCTCCACGGGTCGATCCCCCAAAGTTCGCCCAGCCCGGGCGGTAACCGATTGAAATGACGCGCTGGCCGCGGCCGCACTTTACAGGCCGGGATGGCCCCATGACCAGCGGCTAAACGGCGCAAGCCGCTGCCGGCGGTGGGTTCTAGCCGACGATGTCGTTCCCGGCAAAGAACTGGGCGATCTCCTTCGCCGCCGTGTCGGGGGCGTCGGAGCCGTGGACCGAGTTCTCCCCGATCGACTTCGCATGCAGCTTTCGGATCGTGCCGGCGGCGGCCTTGGCCGGATCGGTGGCGCCCATGATGTCGCGATACTTCGCGATCGCGTTTTCGCCCTCGAGCACCTGCACCACCACCGGCCCCGAGATCATGAAGTCGACGAGCTCGCCGAAGAACGGCCGCGCCTTGTGGACCGCATAGAACGTCTCGGCCTGCTCGCGCGTGATCCGTACCCTGCGCTGCGCGACGATGCGCAAGCCGGCCTGCTCGATGATGGCATTGACGGCGCCGGTGAGATTGCGCTCCGTCGCGTCGGGCTTGATGATCGAAAACGTACGCTCGACCGCCATTGATGGACATCCTTTGCGTCACTTGAGGGTGAGGACGCGCTTATACCGGCGCCACCGCGAACCAGCAAGGCGACGGAAGGCGAGCGATGAACCGGGGATGAACGCGCAGTGGAATTTGTAACAGCGCGCCCGGCTGAACCGGCGCGTCGGTGGTGCGACCAACCTTGCGAGGACGGCACAGAAGGTACGTCCCGCACAGGAGAGACAAATGATCCGCAAGACGATGTTCGCACTCACCGCCGCGGTCGCGCTCGGCGCCGCCGCACTCGCACCGACCTCGGCCTCGGCGTGGGGCTTCCACGGCGGATGGGGCCACGGCGGATGGGGCCCGCACTTCGGCGGCCCGCGCTTCGGCTTCTATGGCGGCTACGTCGGGTGCTGGCGCAACCAGTGGGTCGCGACCCCCTATGGTCCGGTTCTGCAGCGGGTCAATGTATGCTATTGAGCCTCGCCGCGCGAATGGTAGCCAGGCGTGGACCCCGGATGAGACCATCCGGGGTCCGTGCCCGTTCCGCCCGCGGACATAATCCCGAACTTTCGGTCTTCTATGATCATGACTGAGCCATCACGGGGAGACGGATTATGCGATTTATCTTGGGCCTGATTGTCGGCGCCGTGCTGACGGTCGGCGGCGCGTTCGTTCACGACAGCTTCGATCCCGGTTCGGCAAAACCACTGGTGAACTGGACCAACGCGGCCGAGCTCCAGAAGGTGACTTTCGAATACGTGAAGAACCAGGCCGAGAACCTCATCAAGTGGGCGACCGGCAAGCGCGAAGGCTGAACGCTTTTCCTCGCGACCCACCCGGACAACATGCGCATTTGACGGCTGCGCCGCGCGAGCGATAGTTTGCCGGCGATCGGACGCGGCCTAGTCAACCAGCGGTCGGCACAAATGGGCCGGCACATGTCGCGTGACGGTGCTTTACTGGCAGGCGATTTACTTGGGAGGATCGCAATGAAGATTAGTTCTGCAATGCTGGTCGCGGGAGCGATCATGATGTCCGCAGCACCCGCGGGGGCGCAGGCGCCTCCTCCGGCGCCCGCGTCGGCCGAATACGCCGTCACCTACCTCGAGGTCGCTCCGGCCTCCGAGGGCGAAGCGGTCAACCTCATCAAGCAGGCAGCCGCGGCCAGCCGCAAAGAGGCGGGGAACGTGCGCTTCGACGTGCTCCAGCGCCTCGACCGCAAGAGCCATTTCGCCATTCTCGAGGCATGGAGCGATCCGAAGGCCCGCGAGGCCCACGAGAGCGGCCCGGCGATGACCGAGTTCCGCAACAAGCTCAAGTCGTTGCGCTCGGGCCCCTATGACGAGCGGCCCTCCGTGCCGGTCACCGTGACCCCGGGGGCGACACCGACCAAAGGCGCGGTGTTCGTCATCACCCATGTCGACGTGACGCCCAACTTCAAGGACCAAACCATCGACATGCTCAAGAAGCTTGCCGACGACAGCCGCAAATCACCGGGCGCCGAGCGGATCGAGGCGTGGCAGCAGAACAACCGGGCCAATCATTTCACCCTCATGGAGGTGTGGAAGGACCCGGCAGCGCTCGAGGGCCACGTGGTCGCCCCGACGACCCGGGAATTCCGCGAGAAGCTCGGCCCCCTGAGCGGGGCGCTCTTCGACGACCGGCGCTACACCAGCATCGAGTAATTGCGGGGCTGGAGGACGAGGCTCCTCCCGTCCAACCGAACCTTGGCGCCGGCCTCTGGCCGGCGCTTTGATCAGGGGTCACCTCTAGGGCGCGACCCTCCCGGCCGAACCGCGGACAGCGACCTTCATGCGCGCTGCCTATTATGAAGCGAACGGTGCCGCGCGGGACGTGCTGCGGGTCGGCGAGGTCGAGACGCCCTCGCCAGGCCCGGGCGAGGTCCGGGTCAGGATCGCGGCATCCGGGGTCAATCCATCCGACGTCAAGGCGCGCGAGGGGCGCACCCGCAAGATCGTGTTTCCGCGGGTCGTTCCGCACAGCGATGCCGCGGGGATCATCGATGCAGTCGGCAGCGGTGTCGCGCCGAGCCGGGTCGGCGAGCGCGTCTGGATCTGGAACGGCCAGTGGAAGCGTGCCTTCGGCACCGCCGCCGAATACATCACTTTGCCGGAGTCGCTCGCGGTCCCCCTCCCCGACCACACGAGCTTTGCCGAAGGCGCCTGCCTCGGCATCCCGGCGATGACCGCCGCCCATGCCGTCGCGGTGTCCGGTCTTGGTCGCGGCGGCACGGCGCTGATCTCCGGCGGCGCCGGCGGCGTCGGCCATTACGCCGTGCAGTTCGCCAAGACCGCCGGTGCGACGGTGATCGCCACCATCAGCTCCGAGGACAAGGCGAAGCTCGCGCGGAGCGCTGGAGCCGACCACGTCATCGACTATAAGCGTGAGAACGTCGGCGAACGGGTGATGGCGCTGACCGGCGGGCGCGGCGTCGACGCCGTGATCGAGCTTGATCTCGCCGCCAATGCCCGGCTGCTGCCGGCGGTCGCGCATGCACGCACGATGGTCGTGGTTTACGGCACCGGAGCGATGGTTGCGGAAATCCCGGCGCAGTTCCTGCTCACCAATGCCATCACCATCAAGTTCATCTTCGTCTACGAGATCACGCCCGCCGAGCGCGCCGCGGCGCTCGCCGTGATCGCGCGCACGCTGGAAACGCGGCAGCTTCGGCACAACGTCGCCGCGACGTTCTCGCTCGCCGATATCGTCGCCGCGCATGAAGCGGTCGAGCAGGGACGCACACCGGGAAACGTTGTCGTTGCAGTGGCATGATCGGACGCGGCGTGGGGCGCGCCGCATTCACCGGGATGGGAGAAGGCGATGACCGTCGAGTTCAAGCTTCTGATCTGGTCGCTCGGACTGACGTTCGTGCAGATGCTCATCGCCGTCGTCGGCACGATCTACTGTCTCGGCATCGCCAAGGCCGCCGGCAATCGCGAGCGGATTCCCGAGCTCCCCGGCTGGGCCGGCCGCGCCCGGCGGGCGCACCTCAACATGATCGAGAACATGGTGCTGTTCGCACCGCTGATCATCATCGCCGACATCGCCGGCCGCGACAACGGAATGACCGAGCGCGGCGCCGAGCTGTTCTTCTGGGCGCGGCTCGCCTACGCCGTGATCTATGTGGCGGGCATTCCCTACCTGCGCACGCTCGCCTGGGCCGTCTCGGCGGTCGGGCTGGTGCTGATTTTCCTGCAGCTGCTGTAGACGGCCATTTATGGCCTCCACCGCCATCAATTGACTGTCATTGCCCGGCTTGACCGGGTCGAGCCCGGCCATGACGAATCCCCGAAGACCGCACGCATGAAACGCTACAGCATCTCGTCCCAGATCGCGGGCTCCTCCGGAACGCGCTTCATCTCGACTTGCAGCGACACATCGCCCGCGACCTCGACATCGCACGGCGCGCCCTCGAACCCGGCCTTCCACACCGCGAGGCAAAAGCGTCCGGCGGGGATATCGAGGCGCGCGGTGCCCATCGCATCGGTCGCCGCGCGGTAAGGTCCGAGCGCGAGCTCGACGCCGGCGAGCGGCGCCGCACCGTCGGCTTCGGTGACCTTGACGGTGAGCCGGTGCTCCGGCGGCGGCACCACGGCAAAGCCGAACGCCGCGTCGCTTGCACCGTGGGCGAGCTTGATCTCCTGCGCCGGAAAAACGGCGCGCCATGAATATCTGCCTGCGCGCTCGGGCGCGGCGAGCCCGATCTCGGCCCAGTAGAGGCCGGTGCCCGGCCACGGCAGATCGCCGAGCCGCCCGCGGCCGACCGGCGTCCCGGCCTCGTCGACGATCTCGACCGTGGCCCCCTTGAGATCGCAGGCGCCCGCACTCTTGACCCCGACCGTGACCGCGAGCCGGGCGCCGCCCTGGATCGGCGAGGCGACGCCCCATACGGCGACGCTGGTCCGCTGCGGCACGGTCTTGAACGCGATCGGCAGCTCGCAGTTCTCGAAGACGTCGCGGCCGATCTGCTGGCGCGGGAACACGATCACAAGGGCGTAAGTGCCGAGCGTCGTCGGCGCGCGGACGGCAATGGCTGCGGTTTCGGTGAAGCCCTCGCCACGCTCGGCGAGCGCCGGCGACGCCACCACGAATTCCGATGCGACGACCTCGACGCGGGCGCCGCGCAGGTCGGTATCGGTGCCGCAGACGCGAACCTTGAAGGAGACGCTCGATCCGACCGGCAGCTCATCCGGCAGCGGCGGCATCACCTGGAGGCTTACGCGATGGGGGCGCGTCGCACTCTCACGCACCGTGTCGTCGCGCTGAGCTGTGCCGTCGCCGGGCGCCGGTGTCGCCTGGGGTGTCGCCATGTGCCGATCGACGCGCCTCGGAGCCTTCACCCGACCCTTCACCCGACCTGGGCGGCGGCGTGGAAACCGGCAAGGCGCCCGAAGGTGGCGGCACGGCAGATGCCGTGCTGCCCGAATCCGCCCGAGGAATCGCCGCAGGCGTAAAGCCCGGGGATCACCTTGCCGCGGAGGTCGATCGCCTCCCCGTGCGCGCTGATCCTGATGCCGGTGTAGCTGTCGTGGATCGCCGGCGTGAGCCAGCCGGCGTAGAACGGCGGCTTGGCGATCTTGAACATCGGCCGCGGTTTCTTGAAGTCGGTGTCGGCGCCGGAATCGACGAAGCCATTATAGCGCTCGACCGTCTGGCGGAGCACCTGCGGCGGCATCGCCCGCCACTGGTACTCGTTCTTGATCCGCGTCGCGAGCTCCTCGAGCGTGTCGGCGGAAAAGAAATAGCCGTCGGGATCGACATGAGGCGGCTTCACGTCCCACTTCTCGCGCGCCACCGCGTCGGCGTCGAAGATCGCCCAGATCGGGCCGCCGCCGTTGAACTTCTTCGGGTCGCCGGTCCAGGCGAGCGCGGCCGCGTAGTATTCGTAATCGCGGGTCGGCACCGTCTCGTCATAGAAGCGCAGGCCGTTCTCCTTCACCAGGATCACGTTCTGGTAATCCTTGACGACGAGGCCGAGCGCGCGGGCGCGGAAGAAGTGCGGGCTCGTCGTGTAGAGCTCGGTGATGGTGCCGTTGCACTTCTTGCCCATCCGTCCCTTGGTGATGAGGTTGTCGTCCTGGGTGGTCTGGCAGGCGGTGGCACCGAGCGCCGCGCCGATCTCCATCGCCGCGATCTCGCCGTCGCCGGTGCGCTCCGTCCACTCCGCGTTTTCCGCCTGGTATTCTTCGGTGAGCCGCACGTCGAACATGGTGCGGAACACCGGATTGCCGGCGCAGCCGCCGGTCGCGACGATCACGCCCTTGCGGGCGCGGATGTTCATCGTCTTGGTCTTCTGCCGGTAGGAGTCGTCGACCTCGATGACGGTGATGCCGGTCGCCCGCCCGGCGAACGGGCGCTTCGCGGTGGATCTTGGTCATCTGCTGCTGGAGCAGGATGTCGATGCCCATTGCGCGCGCTGTCTTCTCCAGCGGGCGGACAAAACCAGAGCCGCGTGCGGGCGTGGTCGGCTCGTTCGGCCAGTGCACCACGTTCAACCGCGTACGGCCGTTGCGGTCGAGCCGGTCGGGCGCGCCGCGGTAGCCTTCCCACTTGACGCCGTGCTTCTCCAGCCAGTCGAACAGGTCGAGATTGTTGTCGGCCCAAACCCGGACGAGCTCGCGGTCGCTGAACCGGCCCATCGGCTTCTCCGGCCGCGACCAGTCGGCGAACGCGAGATCGGGGGTGTCCTGGATCCCCTTCGCCTTCTGCAGCCGGTTGCCGCCGCCGATATAGAGGCCGCCATAGCTCATCATGGCGCGGCCGCCGATGTCGAAGTTCTTCTCCACGATGATGACCGAGGCACCCTTCTCACGGGCCGCGATGGCGGCGACGAGCCCGCCTGCCCCGGCACCGATCACGACGATGTCGGCCTCGCGGTCCCAGGTGACGCCGTCAGCCGCCGCGGCCTGGGCCGGCAGCGCAGCGACGGCGCCCACCGCGGCGCCGCTGGTGAGAAAGCTGCGGCGATCAAGAGCGGCGTTGTGGCCGTCCGTTTTCTCCGGGGCGTCGGTTCCCGACATCTCGTCCTCCCTGATCGAATTCCGCGTGCGCGCCGCCGGTGCGGCTGCCGCAGATCGAATATGCACCGAGAGTAACGCAATTTCGTCGGCGTTCGATAGGGGCGGCGCGATGACGCCAGCGGGCTGCTTGGCATTCGTCGATGTGTCCGCCGTTCAAGCCGTAGCGCGGCCCCCTCGCCACCCTCCCCCGCAAGCAAGTCGGAGCGCGCTTTAGCGATCCGGGTTGAGCTGCGGTTTTGCGAAACCCATCGCTGTCTCCACGAACGCCATCGCATGTGGCTCGCGTACGGTGATCCGGTTTCGCAAGGCTCAACCCATCCTACCAGCGCGCGGGGAGAGGGAGCGCACCGCCGCTTCACCCGCCTTTCCCGACCAAGTCCTAACACGGTGGCCCCCGCGTATGCCGGGGAGACGGCCGCCTGCCCACAAGTTGTGCCCTGCCCGATTTGAACTATGATGGCGGGCAATTTTGCTCGTAGACACTTCGATTTACCGCCGGTAGCGGCCGCTTTGCTGGAGGGCCATCATGAAAAGTCCGGCTTCCGCCAATTATGCCGCGCGTTATGAGCAGGGCATCGTGCTGCGGCGAAAGACGCCGCGCGAGGCGCAGGCCGAGCTCAATGATTACCCCGGCCGCAACCCCGTCAAGCTGCTCGCCGAAGGTGACCGCAGCCGCGTGCCGGAGCTCGTTCCCGAGCGCTACAAGCGGATGCTGGTGAGCCCGTTCACCTTCCTGCGCGGCGCCGCGACCGTGATGGCGCAGGATCTCGCGCATGCGCCGCGCGCCGGCATCCCCGTCCAGGCCTGCGGCGACTGCCACCTCATGAACTTCGGCGCCTTCGCCACGCCGGAAGAGATCATCCTGTTCGACATCAACGACTTCGACGAAACGCTGCCCGGCGTCGACTTCACCGTGGACTTGAAGCGCCTGGCCGCGAGCATCGCGGTCGCGGGCCTCGATGCCAAATTCACCGGCAGGCGCGCGCGGGCTGCTGCGGCCGCCACTGTCAAAGCCTATCGCCTGCACATGCGCAGCCTCGCCAAGCTGTCGCCGCTCGAAATCTGGCACAGCCGGATCGAGCTTCCTCGCGAGATCAGAAATTTCGACGACCCCTTGCTCAGGCGTCGGCTGCAGGCGATCCTCCATAAGGCCGGCCGCTCGATCGAGCGCGACGACAACTTTCCGCACCTCGTTAAGGGCGACAAGATCGCCGACAAGCGGCCGACCATCTATCACTTCGATCGCAAAACCGATCCGCGCGAGCGCGTCGATCCGCAAGAGGTGTTCGCCGCCTACCGCAAGCGGCTGGCGCCGGCCCTGCTCTATCTTGTCGACCGGTATGTCCTCAAGGACACCGCCTTCAAGGCGGTGGGAGTCGGCAGCGTCGGCACGTTCTGCACGGTGAGCCTGTTCATGAGCGGGGACAGCTCGCCATTGTTCCTGCAATTCAAGGAAGCGCGGAAATCCGCGCTCGAGTGCCTTGGGCCGAAGTTCACCGGCCATCCCGGCCGGCGCGTCGTCGAGGGCCAGCGCACCATGCAGGCGGCGAGCGACATCTTTCTCGGCTGGACCGAGGACGCGATCTCCGGGCGGCACTTCTACGTGCGGCAATTGAAGAACCGGCGGCTCGGATCGATCGGCGAGCTCGTCGAGGAGCAGGCGCTCGTCAATTACGCGCGGTTGTGCGGACGCACGCTCGCCCGCGCCCATGCGCGCTCGGGCGACCCGGCGATGATCTCTGGCTACATGGGCAAGGGCGAGGCCATGGACGATGCGCTGGCAGAGTTCGCCATGGCCTACGCCAAGCGCACCAAGGAGGACTACGACCTGCTCGCCAAGGCAAAAGGCGAGGCGCCGGCTGCCAAAAAAGCGTGACACCGGTCGACCGCGGCGGAGAGCGCAGGCAGCGGTCGATAGCGCACGCCCGGCGGACGGTGCGATAGAGCCGCTGGTGTCCTGGTTTTGAGCATGACCGCATCCGAAAAGTCTGCAACTTTTCGGGATCATGCTCTAGCCCGGAAAGAACGATGCCCCTGCCCTCCGGCGGCGACCGCCGTCCCGTCCTCATCCGCAATGGCTACGTCGTGCCCGGTGCAAACCGGCGCCATCTCGACGGCGCCGATATCTTCATCGACGACGGCCGGATCGCTGCGATCGGCCCCGGCCTCGCGGCAGTCCGAGGCGGTCGCGGGGCGCGATCCGCGCGTGATCGATGCGACGAAACGCATCGTCATCCCCGGCTTCATCAATGCCCACACCCATTCCAACGAAAGCTTTTGCCAGGGCTTCTGGGACGCGCTGCCCCTCGAGGTTTCGATTCTCCACGCCTATCCGCCGTTCGCGCTGACGCCGCTGCCGGAGCGCACGCACTATCTGCGCACCATGCTGCTCGCGATCGAGAGCGTGCGCTCGGGCATCACCACGGTGCAGGACGATCTCATCAACCGCCTCGGCGAAACCGCGGCGTTCGACGGCTCCGCCGCGGCCTATCGCGACATCGGGTTGCGCGCCGCGATCACCACCTCGATGTCGGACCGGCCGTTCCTCGAGCCGCTGCCGTGGGTCGACGAGCTGATGGCGCCCGCCATCAAGGCCGAGCTCGCGACGCTGCCGACCGCCACGTGGAAAGACGAGATGGCGATGTTCGAGCGCAACTTCGCGACGTGGCACGGCGCGGCCGGCGGCCGCATCCGCGCCATTCTCGGACCCGTCGGCCCGCAATGGTGCACCGACGACCTCCTGCAGGCCGCGACCGAAGTCTCGCGCGCGCGGGCGCTTCCGGTGCACACCCATACGCTCGAGTCGAAGCTGCAGGCCGTGCAGGGCGAGCTGATGTACGGCCGGCCGATCGTCGAGCATCTCGACCGGCTCGGCGTCCTCACCGAGCACTTCACGCTGAACCACGCGATCTGGCTCACCGACCACGAGATCGAGCTTGTCGGCGCCCGCGGCGCCTCGATCAGCCACAATCCGCTCTCGAACCTCAAGCTAGGCTCAGGGATAGCGCGGGTGCGCGAATTGAAAAACGCCGGCGTCAACGTCGCGCTCGGCACCGACGGCACCTCGACCTCCGATCGCGCCGACATGCTGCGCTCGCTCGGCATGGCGGCGCTGATTCACCGCGTCGGCGACATGGACTACGAGACCTGGATCACCGCGGAGGAGGCCTTCGAGATGGCGACCGCGGGCTCCGCCCGCTCCTGCGGCCTCGGCGCGGAGATCGGCGTCCTCGAGACCGGCAGGAAGGCCGACCTCGTGCTCATCGACCGCGAGGACTACGGCTTCATCCCGCTCTACCGGCCGATCGCGCAGCTCGCCTATGCCGTCAATTCCGACGCCGTGCGCACCGTGCTGGTCGACGGGGAGGTGGTGATGGAGGAGCGCGCGCTCACCAGGATCGACGAGGCGTCGATCAAGGCCGAGATGATCGAGGTGGCAACCGCTTTCGTGCGCGATCACATGCCGCGCATGGAACGCATGGCGGCGCGGTTCCTCCCCTATTATCGCGCCGCCCACATGCGCGCCGCGTCAACCGACGTGCCGGCCTCGCGCGCGCCGGTGCGCCTGCCCTGCGGCTGCCATGCGGGTTTCCAGCACACGCGCAGCAGGGGCTAGCTTAACGCGGGCCATGAGCGGTCGCCCCTTTCTTTCCCTCCCCGTCTTCGGGGAGGGCCGGGTGGGGTCCGCGAGCGTAGCGAGCAAGGGAGAAAGAACCCCACCCTGCCCTCCCCGAAGCCGGGGAGGGAAGCGACCACTACGGCTTCGGGGTGATGCGAAGATTTGTCGCCGGCTGCGGGATGGAGCCGTCGCGGATGCACGGCGGCGTCCGCCACACCCTCCCCGCGTCGGCCAGTTGCTTCCCGCGCGTGAGCATCGCCGTGAGCACCTCCGGCTTCTGCTTGTAGTGTTCGGCGATCCGTGGATACCGCCGCAGGAAGTCCTCGAAGTCCTCCGTGCCGCTGGCCACGCCGTAATACGAGGTTGCCACCTCGTCGAGGGTCTCCTCCATCCGGGCCATGGCCACGAGGAAGCGCCGCCAGCGATGCGCATCGAAATCGAATTGCGTGCACAGGATGTCGCCGGCCTCTTCGCCGTATTTGGCGAGCTTGGCGACGGTCGCGGCGTCCATGTTGAGATTGATCCCGCCCTCGTCCGGTTTGAGGACGACATGGACGATGCGCTCGCGATAGCCGGGCAGCACGCTTTGCAGGCTGTCCTGCCAGTCCTTCGCCGAATTGACGAGCCGGTATAGGAAATCCGGGAGTCCGTTAAACGGCAGGATCGGCACGCTGCTTCCGCTGCCGACGTATTTGGTCGAGGGAAGCCAGACCGCATCGCGGTTGCGTCTCTCGTCCCACTCGTCGAGCGTGATGGCGAATGTGGGGTGGTTCGGCAACAGATGGTCGAAGAAGTGGATCGGGAAATTGCTCGACAGGCCGCCGTCGCTGAACAGGCAGCGCTGCAGCTTTTCTCGTTCATCCGCCTTGAGCGTGAAGTCGCGGCGCCAAAGCGGCACGGCGCAGATGAGCCCCGGGAAGCTCAGGCTCATCCGGGTCGCGACCACGACCGGCAGATGCGCTTCGTTCGGGAAGCCATAGAACTCACCGCTCTCGCCGGCCGGCGGCGTGAAGCGCGGGCAGTTGCGGAGCAGATACTCCATGACCCGGGCCGGAAAGAGCTTCTCCCATTCGCTGCGCTTGAAGACGAACAGATGGTGCTCGCCCGAGCCCGTCGGCCCCGCGGTCTGCGGCGGCGCTGGGTTCGCCGTCGGGTGATGCGAGCCAAGTGACGGCAGCGTGTAGGGCCGCTCCTCCATCAGGCTCGTCGTCATCATCGCGAGGTTGATCTGGCCGCTCGCGAGATTCGCGAGATCCCCGAAGGTGAGCGGATCCTGGCCCTTGCTGCGGCCGGCCGCCTCGTCGATCAGCCGCGTCAGCCAGTCGGTAAATGCTTCGTCGCTGGAATAGGGCTGACGAATGCCGGAACACAGACCGTAGTCATTGGCTACCAGCTCGACGCCCGCCGCGTAGACGAACCGGCCGACCATGGCGCCGATGAGCCCGAGGAGCGCGACCAGAAGTCCGAACGCGACCCACCCGCAACTCTTCGCGAACAGGACGATGATGATGCCGAGCACGACGCCCGCGGCCGCAGTCCGCCAATAGCCTTTGAGCGGTGTCCATAACACCGCCAGGATCTTCGGGACGTCGCCTCTCGCGTTCCACGCGGCCGTCAACGTGTCTTGCGCCGCCTTCGCGAGCGGCACCGGTTGCGCCAAGATCACCCTTCCGACCAGCGCCACCACCGGCCCGAGCAGCGTGAGGAGGACGCCGAAGGCCACCCAGCCGCAGCTGTTCGCGGCAACTCCGGCGAGGAAGACCACGATGCCGGGGATGAGGCTGATGAGGGTCGTCAACCAATAGCGGGTGAGCGGCGCCGCGATCGGCGCGATGGCCGGGAGCGCATTCAACAGGGCGATGAAGGTGTCGTAGACCGGCTTGAGCAGCGGCGTCGGCTGGAACAGGGCCAGCAGATTAGGCCCAATCTCCCCTGGAATGTCCTCGAGCCGGGCGAAGCCGCGCCCTCCTCCGGTCTGTCGCCCGTATTCGGCGGCCGCGGCGGCGGCCGCGGCAATCGCGCCGGCGGAGGTGCCGCCGATGTTGGAAAAGCGGAAGTTTTTGGCAAGTCTCGCGAGCGCCAGCGGATAGACGACGCCGCTGGTCAGCCCGCCCTTGAGGACGATGTCGCACATCGGTGTGGGGATCGCGTTGTCGTTCATGGTTTCCCCCGAAAATAAAAGTCTGGGTTGAATGGTCGGGCTCGAGGCCCCTCCTATGTTGCCGTCAGCGAGATATGCAGAACGCCATCAATCCTACGGCCTGCGCCCTGAAAAGGGCACATAAATGAAGCTTGTTGGAAGTCGGTGCGCCGACTGCGGGATTCCGGGGATACCGGCGCAAACCGTGAGACAGAGGGGGTGGATCATCGTGACAGCGCGCCTCACGCCGGCAAAGTTCGTCATCGCGCTCGCTCTCGGCGCTACCGCCGTATCGGGCGCCCGTGCGGCGCCCTGCGGGAGCGGCTTCGATCCCTGGCTCGCCGATTTCCGAACCGAGGCCGCCGCCCAAGGCATCTCGCAGAAAACCATCGCCACGGCGCTCGACGGCCTTACCGAAGACCCGGCGACGCTTCAACGCGACCGCGCCCAGCACGTCTTCACCCAGACCTTCGAGCAATTTTCCGGGCGCATGATCTCGCCCGATCGCATGAAAAAAGGATCGGCGCAGCTCATCAAGAACGCCACGTTGTTCGACCGCATCGAGCGGGAATACGGCGTTCCCGGACCGATCATCGTCGCCATCTGGGGCCTCGAGACCGACTTCGGCGTCAACCAGGGCAAGTTCCAGATCATCCGCTCGGTCGCGACGCTCGCCCATGACTGCCGGCGGAGCGACAAGTTTCGCACCGAGCTCATGGCGACGCTCCGCATCATCGAGCGCGGCGACATGACGCCCGCCGAGCTCAAGGGCCTGTGGGCCGGAGAGATCGGACAGACCCAGTTCCTGCCGTCGTCCTATCTCGACTACGCGGTCGACTTCGACGGCAACGGCAAGCGCGACCTGATCCACAGCGCACCCGACGTGCTCGCATCGACGGCGAACTATCTCAAGAACAAGGGCTGGCAGCGCGGCGAGGGATGGGACGAAGGCTCGGCCAACTTCAACGTCATCCTCGAGTGGAACAGGGCGAAGGTCTACGCCAGGACGATCGCGCTGTTCGCCCAGCGCCTCGAGGCCGCGACGACGACCGGGTCCGTACCGACGCGCTGAGCCACTTTCTCCGTCATTCCGGGGCGCGCATCAGCGCGAACCCGGAATCCAGCATTACTGCAGGAAAGATGGATTCCGGGTTCCGGCCCTCCACTACTGTGTCATAAGCGCAGGTAGGGTGTGCAACCGCGCGGTTCCTCGGCCGATCGCGTGCGCAAAATCGCGCAGCGCGGTTGCGCACGCTGCCAGACCCTCACAGCGCGATTTTGCACACCCTACGAATTTGTGACGCAGTAGTGCTTCGGGCAGCCCCGGAATGACGAAGCACCTACTTCCTAAGCGACACCCAGACGGTGCCGTCCCCACCAAGCGCGGCGCCGCCGATCATCTCAGCCCTCCGCCGCGCTGATGACGGCGGCGACCTGGTTCGCCGTCTTCGGAGCGGCGGCCGCGTGCCAGGGATCATAGGTCGCGTCGGCCGAGGCGTGCATGGCCTCGTCGAGCGTGGCCGCGATGCCCTCGCTGTCGTCGACGAGGACGGCGCGGATGCGCTCGATGCCGATGCGCTCGACGAAGGTCGAGGTGGGCTCCTTGTACTTCGCGTTCCCGCGATAGAACCGGGTGAAGCGGCCGGTGTAGAGCAGCACGTCGTCCTCGTTGTCGACGATGCAAAGCACGTCGCCCTTGCGCACGTGCGGCGCCGCGGTGCCGCCGATGTAGATCTCCCACTTGCCGTCGCCGATCGCCACCGCGCCGATATCCTCGATCAGCGCCTCCGAGCAGTTGCGCGGGCAGCCCGCAGTTGCGAGCTTGAGCTTGCCGGGAGCGTCGGGGCCGCGAAGCCGGCGCTCGAGCTTGACCGCGAGCCCAATGCTGTCGCCGAGAGCGAAGCGGCAGTAGTCGATGCCGATGCAGCTCTTGCAGGCGCGCCGGTCCTTGCCGGAGTCGTGTCCCGCGGCGGCGTCGAAGCGGGCGGCGCGTTCGTCCTCGTATTCGCCGCTCCAGATCGCGGCCAGGAGCGAAGCCAGCGCCGGCTCGCTCGCCGGCGTCCTCGACGCCGCCCGCGAGCTCGCGGAACACCGCCGGCACCGACTTGATCTGCTTGTCGCGAATCGCCGCGACGAGATCGGCCTTCCGCAGCGGGATCGCCGGCACGTGGTAATGCACCGAAGCGTCTTCCTCGGCCTCTCTGGCGCCCAGCCAGCCGACGATCTCGGCAACGAGGCTCTTGCAGGAGCCGCAGCCCTTGCCGGCGCGGGTTGCGTCCATCACCCCCGCGGCGTTTCGCACGCCGCCGGCGACGCAGGACTCGATCGCCGCCTTGGAGACACCGTTGCAGTTGCACACCTGCATCTCGGGCGGCATCTCCTCGACCGTCATCTTCTGGCTCGGCGCGCCGAGGTCGAACAGCAGCGAGAGCCGCTCGTCCGGGAGCGGCGCGTCCCGGTCGAAGCACTGCATCAGATAGGCGGCCTTGCTGATGTCGCCCATCAGGATGCCGCCGACCAGTCGGCCGTCGCGCACGATCAGCTTCTTGTAGGTGCCCTTCTTCGGCTCGGTGAACTGGATGATCTCGTCGCGATCCTCGGCCGGCTCGGTGATGCCCATGGAAGCGAGCTCGACGCCCATGACCTTGAGCTTGGTCGCGAGCTTGGAGCCGTGATAGGCGGCGTCCGGCTTGTGCTCGGTGATGTGGTCGGCGAACACCTTCGCCTGCTCCCACAGCGGCGCCACCAGACCGTAGACGCGGCCGCGGTGCTGGGCGCATTCGCCGACCACATAGACGTTGGGATCGCTCACCGAACGCATGTGGTTGTCGACCACGATCGCGCGCTCGACGCTGAGCCCGCAGCGCAGGCCGATCTCCGCGTTCGGCTTGATGCCGGCGGACACCACCACCATGTCGCAATCGAGCGTGGTGCCGTCCTTGAAGGCAAGGCCGGTGACCCGGTCCTCGCCGAGTACCTCGGTGGTCAGCTTCTGCAGATGGACGTTCACCCCCATCGCCTGCATGCTCGAGCGCAGGATGGAGCCGCCGGTCGGATCGAGCTGCATCTCCATGAGATGCCCGGCGAGGTGAACGACGTGGACCTCGCAGCCGTGATTGAGGAGGCCCCGCGCGGCTTCGAGGCCGAGCAGACCGCCGCCGATCACGACGGCGCGGCAACTCTCCTTCGCCTTGAGAACGATGGCGTTGCAGTCGTCGATGGTGCGGAAGCCGAACACCCCGTGCTTGAGCTTGCCGTCCGGCCCGTTGATGCCCGCCATCGGCGGGATGAAGGCGCGGCTGCCGGTCGCGATCAGGAGCTTGTCGTAGCGTTCGCGCACCCCGGCCTCGGACCGCACGACCTTCGCCGCACGGTCGATCTCGTGGACCGGCGCGCCGGCATGGAGCCTGATGCCGTTCTCCTCGTACCAGTCGAGCGGATTGATGAAGATCTCGCTCGTGTCCTGGGCGCCGCTGAGGATGTTCGACAGCAGGATGCGGTTGTAGTTGCCGTAGGGCTCGGCGCCGAACATCACGATGTCGAAGCGATCCCGCGCGCGGGCGAGGACCTCTTCGGCCGCGCGGGCGCCGGCCATTCCGTTTCCGACAACAACGAGTTTCTGTTTCATCGAAGTCCTCGGCGCGTGCGCCCTCAGATTTCCAGGAGCCCGATATCGATCACGAGATCGCCGGACGCGCCCGACGGCGCGGCGAGCAACACGTCGAGCTTGGTGTCGGAAAAGATGTCCTCGGTGACGACGAGCGCGACGTGGTCGCTCGCCTTCGCGCCGATCGGGAAGTACCGCATCGGCTTGCCGTCGCGCGTCAGCAGGAGATAGATGAGCTCCGCGCTCGAGTTGCCGGCACGCATGTAGATGAGCTGCGCCCGTTTATCCGGCGGGACCTGGTAGGCGAGCTTGCCGTCGAGCGGTGCCGGCTTGTCGAGGCCGCCGCCCGTGAAGGGGAAGACACCTTGGAGAAATCGCGGCGCTGCTTCCATGGCCCTCACTCGCTCAGGATCGATGCCGGCGTCCGCGCCCGCGACGGCACGCGCGCAACCTTCTCGATGCGCACCGCGCAGACCTTGAATTCGGGAATTTTGGAAATCGGATCGATCGCCGGGTCGGTCAGCGAATTGGCGCAGGCCCCGCCGCCCCAGTGGAATGGCGCGAACACCGTGTCGAGCCGGATGTCGCGGGAAAGCCGCGCCTTCATCACGGCGCGCCCGCGCCGCGTCGTCAGCCGGACCTTGTCGCCGTTGGCGATCCCGAGACTGGCGGCGGTGTCGGGGTGGATTTCCAAGAACGGCTCCGGCTCGGCCTTGGCGAGCTCCGGAACGCGGCGGGTCTGCGTGCCCGACTGATATTGGGCGAGCACGCGGCCGGTGGTCAGGAAGTACGGGTATTCCTCGTCGGGCACCTCGGCGGGCGGCCGGTGCTCGATCGCGTGGAAACGGGCGCGGCCGTCCTCGGTGCCGAAGCGATCGAGGAACATGCGCGGCGTGCCGGCATGGTCCTCGCTCGGGCAGGGCCAGAACACGCCGTCCTCGGCGACGATCCGCTCATAGGTGACGCCGGAATAATCGGCGACGCCACCCGCAGTGGCGCGGCGGAACTCGGCGAAGGTCGCGCGATTGTCGGCGGTGAAATAAGCGCCGGCATCGAGGCGGTCGGCCAGCCCCTTGAGCACCTGCGCATCGGTCCACACGCCTTCCGGCGGCGCCTTGACCCGGCGGCGCAGCAACACGCGGCCCTCGAGATTGGTCATGGTCCCCTCCTCCTCCGCCCATTGCGCGACCGGGAGCACCACGTCGGCGTAAGCCGCCGTCTCGGAGAGAAAGAGGTCTGCCACCACCAGGAGGTCGAGAGCATCGAGCCGGGCGGCGAGTTGATCCGCCGCCGGCGCCGAGATCGCGATATTGGAGGCGAACACCAGGAGGCCGCGGATCGAGGTGCCCAATTCGGCGAGAAGCTCGACGGCGGAGAGGCCGGGACCCGGCAGGTCGTCGGCGGCGACGCCCCAGATCGCGGCGATCTCGGCGCGATGGCGGGGATTGTCGATGCGGCGATAGCCCGGAAGCTGATCGGCCTTCTGGCCGTGCTCGCGGCCGCCCTGGCCGTTGCCCTGCCCGGTCAGCGAGCCGTAGCCGCAGAACGGCTTGCCGGCTTTGCCGAGCGCGAGCACCAGGTTGACGAAGGCGAGCACGTTGTCGACGCCGTGGCTCTGCTGCTCCGGGCCGCGCCCGGTGAGCACCATCGCCGTCGCCGCCTCCGCCATGATGTGCGCGGCCTCCTCGATCCTGCGCGCCGGCACGCCGGTGATGCGCTCGACCCGGTCGGGCCAGTAGGAGGCGACGAGCCGGCGCGCAGCATCGAAGCCGCTGGTGCGTGCCGCGATGAAGTCGGCGTCGATCAGCTTGGCGCTGATCGCGACGTTGAGGAGGCCGTTGCCGAGCGCGCCGTCGGTCCCGGGCGTGAGCTGCAGGTGCAATGACGCCGTCTTCGCGGTCGTGGAGGCGCGGGGATCGACCACGATGAGCTTGCCGCCGCGGCGACGCTGCTCCTCGAAATACTGCATCAGCGGCGGCATGGTGTCGGCGGGATTGCCGCCGACCAGTAGGATCGCTTCGGCGCCGGGGATGTCCTCGAGCGGGAACGGCAGGCCGCGGTCGATGCCGAATGCGCGCAGGCCCGCCGCCGCGGCGGACGCCATGCAGAAGCGGCCGTTGTAGTCGATGTTCTTCGTCCGCAACGCGACCCGCGCGAACTTGCCGAGCATGTAGGCCTTCTCGTTGGTCAGCCCACCGCCACCGAACACGCCGACGGCATCGCGCCCCGACGCGGACTGGATGTCGCGCAGGCGGGCGGCGACGTGATCAAGCGCGCTTTCCCAGCTCGCCGGATGCAGTGCACCGCCCTTGTGGGCGCGGACCAGGGGCTCGGTCAGGCGGTCGCGCGCATCGAGCAGCGCGGCCGCGGTGAAGCCCTTGCGGCACAGGCCGCCTCGGTTGGTCGGGAAATCGCGGGGCGCGACGACGTAGCGGCTGTGCTCGACCGTCAGGCTCATGCCGCATTGCAGGGCGCAATAGGGGCAGTGCGTGTCGCCGCCGCGAGGGTCGATGCCGCGAGGTGCGATGTCGCTCATGAACAGTGTGCCGCCTAGATTCGCGCGACTGCCAGCTTGGCCCCCCATGTCGTTCGCCAACGCGTCTTGACGCTCGTCAATCCAACCAGCGCCAACACCGCCAATGCGGCGAACACGAGCAGGCCCGCCTGATAGCTTCCGGTGAACTGCTTGGAGTAGCCGAGGCTCGAGGCGAGATAGAACCCGCCGATGCCTCCGGTCATGCCGACGAGCCCGGTCATGACGCCGATCTCGGAGCGAAACCGCTGCGGCACCAGCTGGAACACCGAGCCGTTGCCCATCCCGAGCGCCAGCATGCCGACGACGAACGCGGTGAGTGCCATCCACGCCTGCGGCAAGTGAAAGCTCACCACCGTGATCGCAATGGCCGCGATGATGTACATGAGGGTGAGCGCGCGAATGCCGCCGATGCGATCGGCGATGGCGCCGCCGATCGGCCGCACCAGCGATCCCGCGAACACGCAGGCCGCGGTGAAATAGCCGGCGGTCACGGGATTGAGCCCGTAATCGACGTTGAAGTAGATGGTGAGCGATGAGGCGAGGCCGACGAAGCCGCCGAAGGTCACGGCGTAGAAGAACATGAACCACCAAGCGTCGCCGATGCGCAGCACGGCGAGATACTCCATCCAGCCCTTGGGCGGCGGCGCGGTCGGACTGTCCTTGGCGTAGATGATGTAGACGATGAAGGCGGCGAACAGCGGGATGATCGCGAGGCCGAACACGTTGATCCAGCCGAAAGCGAGGGCGAGACTAGGCGCGAACAGCGCCGCCAGCACCGTGCCCGAATTGCCGGCGCCGGCGATGCCGAGCGCTGTCCCTTGATGCTCGGGCGGATACCACCGCGAGGCCAGCGGCAGCGCCACCGCGAACGACGCGCCGGCGACACCGAGCACGAGGCCTGCCGCGAGCACGCCGGCGAAGCTGTGGATGCCGACGAGCCAGATGAAAAGGAGGCCCGCGAGCACGATCACCTGGGCGATCAGCCCGGTGCGCCGCGGCTTGAGATGATCGACCATCACCCCGAGGATGACCCGGATCACCGCGCCGGCGAGCACCGGCACCGCGACCATGAGGCCCTTCTGCGCACTGTCGAGGTGGAGGTCCGTGCCGATCAGAGGGCCGAGCGGCCCGAGCATCACCCAGACCATGAAGGAGATGTCGAAGTAGAAGAAAGCGGCAAGCAGCGTCGGCGTGTTACCGGATTGAAAAAACGCCTTGTCAACCATTGCCGCTCGGTCCCGAAATCTCAACGCGATCTGCCGTGATCAAAATGAATGCACTGCACCCAAAAATGCAATCGCGGCGCTGACGTACTTTTTTGCAGCTGTGTGCGCGGTAAAACCGGCCAAAATCGCAGGAAACCGCGCGGCCGCGGGCGGAAGTTGCAAGTCTCGGCCGTGCCCTCTTCGATATCACCACCGCGCAAATTTTGTGCGCTGCGAAAAATGGGTGTTTGAACGCCCCGTCAAACGTGAGACGCCCGGTTCATGACACAGGTCGAAGGTCCAGCCGGTCATGCGACGAGGCTCGAGCTTCGCTTCGGCATCGCGACCGACACCGGTCCGCGCGAGGCGAATGAGGACTATGCCGCATTCTATGTCGGCGACGCCGCCGAGCAGGCGCGCCTCGGTGCGGTTGCCGTCATCGCCGACGGTGTCGGCGGCGCCGCCGGCGGACGGGTGGCGGCGGAGCTCGCGGTGCGTTCATTCGTCGACGGGCACCTCGGACAGAACGCGACGCTCGGCATCCAGCGCAACAGCGCCCGCACCATCGAGGCCTTCAATTCCTGGGCGCATGCGGTGGGATCGCGCGACCCCTCGCTCACCGGCATGGCGACGACGCTGACTGCGCTGGTTCTACGGGGGCGACGTGTGCACGTCATCCATGTCGGCGACACCCGCGCCTATCGCTGGCGGGACGGCGCGCTCGACCGCATGACCACCGATCACGCGATGGCCGGCGCCGGCCTGCGGCACATCCTCACCCGTGCAGTCGGGGCCGACGAGAGCATCCGGATCGACTATGCGAGCGACACCGTCCGCCTCTACGACCGCTATCTCCTGTGCAGCGACGGCATCCATGGCGGCGTGTCCGACAACACGCTGCGCGCTATCCTGGCGCAGCTCAATGCGCCGGACGCGTCCGCGCGCGAGCTCGTCGCCGCCGGGCTCGCGGCGCGCACCAGCGACAACGCCACCGCGCTCGTCATCGACGTCATCGGCCTGCCGCCCGCCGATCCGGCCGATCTCGCCTTCGCCACCGCCGGCCTCGCGCTGCTGCCGGTGCCGAAGGTAGGCACAACGATCGACGGCTTTCATCTGCGCGCAATGCTGGCGGACGGCCGCTACACCCGGGTGTTCGAAGCCGACGACACGATCGACAAGCGTCGCGTCGTCCTGAAGTTTCCCAAGGCGATCACCGGCGCAGAGGGCGTGCTGCGCGACGCCTTCCTGCGCGAGGCCTGGATCGCGGCCCGCATCCGCAGTCCCTGGATCGGCGAGACGATCGAGCTTTCGCCGGAGCGCCAGACCGCGCTCTACACCGCGATGCCGTTCTACGAGGGCGAGACGTTGGAGCGCCGCCTGTCGCGCCCTCCCCGCGTATCGCTCACCGCCGGGCTCGATTATGGGATCAAGCTTGCCGGCGGCGTCGCGGCGCTCCACCGCGCCGGCATCATCCATCGCGACATCAAGCCGGACAACGTGATCCTCGAGGCGATCCGCGACCGCCAGGTCCCCGGGCTGCGCCTCGTCGACCTCGGCGTCGCACGCCTGCCGCACATGGAGGACATCCCCGCGCCTTATGCGCCGGGCACGCCGAGCTTCATGGCGCCCGAGCTGTTTTCCGGCGCTGCCGGCGACGAGCGCTCCGACCAGTTCGCGTTAGGGGTCACGATCTACCGGATGTTCACGGGGGAATATCCCTACGGCGAGATCGAGGCGTTCTCCCATCCACGCTTCAAGCGGGCGACGCCGCTCACCAAGTATCGCCCCGACCTGCCCGCCTGGCTCGACGAGGCGCTTGCCCGCGCGACCGCTGTCAAACCCGACGACCGCTTCGGCGACGTCTTCGAGTTCATCTTCGCGCTGGAGCATGGCGCGATCCGCGCCGCGCCCGCCTCCCCCCGTCGCCTGCCGCTCTACGAGCGCAACCCGGTGCTGGTGTGGAAAATCGTCGCCGCGCTGTTGGCGCTGGCGCTCGGGGTGTCGCTCGCGCTCAACCCGGCGATCCGGCACGGGGCGCCGGAGAGGCCAGCGGCAACCCAGAAATAGAAGCCGTCATTCCGGGGCGCGCGGAAGCGCGAACCCGGAATCCAGACTCCTGCGCATGAGAGACTCGAAGCGTCACCAAAATTCACTGTGATCGCCCGGCTTGACCGGGCGATCCAGTAACCACCGGACTCTTGGTGGGGCAAAGTCTCCGCAACACCGATGGTTCAGGGCTTACTGGATTGCCCGGCTTGACCAGGCTCGACCGGGAAATCCAGTAACCCCCGCGTTGTCGAGGTGGCTGGGGCCGTGCCTCGATAGAAGTCCAGTGGTTACTGGATCGCCCGGTCCAGCCGGGCGATGACAGCGTGTGGGGGCGAGGCAGAGTAGGACGCCCGCCCCCTACATCCGGAACACGCCGAAGCGTGTCGGGGGGATCGGCGCGTTGAGCGTCACCGCGAAGGCGAGCGCCAGCACGCGGCGCGTTTCCGCGGGCGTGATGATGCCGTCGTCCCATAGCCGTGCGGTCGCGTAATAGGGATTGCCCTCCGCCTCGTATTGCTCGCGGATCGGCTGCTTGAACTCTTCCTCATCGATCTCCGACCACTTGCCGCCGCCGGCCTCGATGTTCTCGCGCCGCACCGTGGCGAGCACGCTCGCCGCCTGGTCGCCGCCCATCACCGAGATGCGGGCATTCGGCCACATGAACAGGAAGCGCGGGCTGTAGCCGCGCCCGCACATCGAATAATTGCCGGCGCCGTAGGAGCCGCCGATGATGACGGTGATCTTCGGCACTCGCGCGCAGGCGACCGCCATCACCATCTTGGCGCCGTCCTTGGCGATGCCGCCGGCCTCGTAGCGGCTGCCCACCATGAAGCCGGTGATGTTCTGCAGGAACAGCAGCGGAATGCGCCGCTGGCAGCACAACTCGATGAAGTGGGTGCCCTTGAGCGCCAACTCGGAAAACAGGATGCCGTTGTTGGCGAGGATGCCGACGGGAATGCCGCCGATGCGCGCGAAGCCGGTGACGAGTGTCGTGCCGTAGAGCGCCTTGAACTCGTCGAACTCCGAGCCGTCGACGAGGCGCGCGATGACGGCGCGGGCATCGAGGGTCTTTCGCGGATCGGCGGGAACGAGGCCGTCGAGCTCGCGCGGGTCAGCTACCGGGTCGCGCGGAGGCGCCAGCGGAATATCGACCCGCGCGCGCGCGTCGAGATGCGACACCGCACGCCGGCAGATCGCCAGCGCGTCGGCGTCATCGGCGGCGTAATGGTCGGCGACGCCGGAGCGGCGAGCGTGGACCTCGGCGCCACCGAGATCCTCGGCGCTGACGATCTCGCCGGTCGCCGCCTTCACCAGCGGCGGTCCGCCGAGGAAGATGGTGCCCTGGTTGCGCACGATGATGGTCTCATCCGACATCGCGGGGACGTAGGCGCCGCCCGCGGTGCACGAGCCCATCACCACGGCGATCTGGGCGATGCCCGCCGCCGAGAGGTTCGCCTGGTTGTAAAAGATGCGGCCGAAATGGTCGCGGTCGGGAAACACCTCGGTCTGGCGCGGGAGGTTGGCGCCGCCGGAATCGACGAGATAGATGCAGGGGAGCCGGTTCTCGAACGCGATCTCCTGGGCGCGCAGGTGCTTCTTCACCGTGATCGGGAAGTAGGTGCCTCCCTTGATGGTGGCGTCGTTGGCGACGATCATGCACTCGCGGCCCTCGACGCGGCCGATGCCGGTGATCAGGCCGGCGCCATGGATCGCGTCCTCGTACATTCCATAGGCGGCGAGCGGCGACAGCTCGAGGAACGGTGCGCCGGGATCGATGAGGCGGAGCACCCGGTCGCGCGGCAACAGCTTGCCGCGCCCGGCATGGCGCTCGCGCGCCCGCGACGGCCCGCCGATCGCCGCCGCGGCACGGCGCTCCTCCAATTCGGCCGCGAGCGCTTTCATCTGCGCCGCATTGGTGCGGAATTCGACGCCTGCGGCATCGACCGGTGAGGCAAGAATTCGCCATGGCTCCTCCTCGCGCGGAAGCTGCCCCGGCGCTCACGTGAAGGCAATGGGAGGCGTGGGGAGCGATCGGAGCAGGACTTGGCGTCCTCCACGCGTGGCACCGCTGCGGCCCCCTCCCCGACCCTCCCCCGCAAAGCGGGAGAGGGGGCGAGGGAGCCGCTGCCCTGGTGCTAGCAACGTGGCCGCACTGAGCTGGAGATGGACACGAAGTGACCACACGGCATGGCCGGACTCCCTCTCCCGCTTGCGGGGGAGGGTGGGGAGGGGGCCGCTGCCGCGAGGCAATTACGCATGCTATGAAATCGCAATGTCCACGCCCGACCATCCCCCGCCGATGTCCGACGCCCCTCCCCCGACGCGGCTGTTCGCCCCCACGGCCGCGCAGCTCAACTGGGTGATCTCGATCGGCTTCGTCGCCCTCGGCTACGCGCTCTACATGCGTTATCTCGTCATCCAGCAATCGAGCGTCGGGCTCGCCTGCGACCTCGGGCTCGACACTTGGCTGTGCCTGAGCCGCAAGGTCGCCGCTGCGCTGTTCGATCGCTACGTGTTTGGGTGGGTGAGCCTCGGCGCGGCGATCCTCAATCTGATCCGCCCGTCGGTGCCGCTGTTCACCATCGCGCTGGTGTTCACCGCCCTCGGCATCGTTCTTTATAATGCGAGCCTGTCCGGTTTTGCCGCGGCGCTGCTGATCATGTCCTTTGCACGTCCCGTAACCGAAACAGTGTGACGGCCACGACCGCCAGCATGGCGGCGAACCACACCGCCTGCCAGTTGGCGACACTCTCGTTGAGCACGATGTAGACCGCCGATCCGAGCAGGGTCACGGCGGCGACGCGCTCGGGGCGCCCGAGCGGCGCGCCGCCCCGCATCCCCACCACGGACGCGACCGCAAAAGGCACGACCGAAGCGGTGAGCGGCGCGAAGGTGAAGTCGCGGTAGCGCGGATCGAACACGAGGCCGAGCGCGGTCTGCAGGGCGAGCACCGCAACGGCGACGAGGATCGCCCCGGCCACAACCGCAAGACTGCTTCCCGGCCTCTGTGCCGCCCGCCCGAGCACGCGGGCAAAGGACGGGATCGCGACGCCCCGCGCCAGCGTCAGGGCGACGGCGATGGGCGCACCGACGGAGACGGCAATAAAGGCGATGCCGCGGACCCATCCGCCGGCGCCGAGGCTTTCGGTCGTGGCGTCGGCGACCGCCCAGGGGGCCGCGATCCCCGCGGCGAGGGCGTCGACGGCAAGTCCGGCGAGGAGCGGGGCCGGCAGATCGACGCCTTCCCGCCAGGCCTCGCGCCAACTCTCGAGCGAAGCCCTTTCCCGCCGCGGGGCGAACGCCGCCACGAACACGAGCGCTGCGAGCGTCACTCCCGCGGCGCCTTGCCACACCCACAGGGGATGATTGGAGACCGGCTGCCCCCAAGCGAACTTCGGCTCCCGGCCGTCCGAGGTCAAAAGCCCCCAATACCCGCCAACCGTGCCTTCGAGCTTGCGTTTCCACGGCTGGTCGAAAGCTTCGATCAGATTCACCCGGTAGTGGTTCGCCCGCGCCCGCGCCATCACCTCCTCGAGCACGCGGGCCTGGTTGGCAGGCGACGGCAAGGCCCCTTCCCGCATGCGCCCGGCGCTCGGCCAGCCGACCTCGCCGATCAGGATTTCCTTGCCGGGAAAGCTCGCCGCGACCCGGCTGCGGATCGAGTCGACGTGCGCGCCGGCCTGCTCGGCCGAAATCGGGAAATCCTCCCAATACGGGAGAATATGGATGGTGATGAAATCGGCGGCGTCTGCAAGTTCGCGATTGCGCAGCCAGTATTCCCAGACGTCGGCGTAAGTTACCGGCACGCCGGTCGCCGCCTTGACCTCGCGCAGAACCTCAGCGATGTCGGGAGCGGCGAGCTCCCCGCGCAGCAGAACTTCGTTGCCGACGACGATAGCCGTAATCGTGTCACGATATTGCTTGGCGAGCGCCACCGTCGCATCGATGCGCGCGCGGTTCTTCTTGCGGTCGCTGCCGAGCCACAAACCCTGGATCACCTTGAGGCCGAGACGCCTGGCGATCGCCGGGACCTGGTCGAGCCCGTTCTCGTTGGAATAGGTGCGCACGCAATCGGTGAGGCGAGCGAGCTTCGTCAGGTCCTCCTCGATGTCGCTGGCGGACACCCTGGTCGCCTCGTCGAGCGGGCTGTCGTTGCCGCGGAACGGCGCGTAGGACACGCACTGGATGCGCCCGGGATCGGCGGCAACGGGCGGCACCTCGACCGGGCGGCCGAGCCACCACCACGTCGCGGCGACGACCGCGAGGGTCGCCACGCAGAGGGCGACGGCCCTTGTCATCGAGGGATCTCCGCTGGTTTCACGCCGGAAAAAAGGCGAGGTGCACTTACCGGAGCGCGACGCCGCTGCCAAGGTCGGCGGTCCAACCGGCTTGCGGCTTATTATCCGATCCGTCGATGTCGGCTGGACAAACGAGCCGCTTTCCGCCATTTACGAAAGGCGGAGCCGGGGCCGAACCTACCACTATCCTGCCTGATTGCAGCGGCATGGGAAGTTCCCACCCGGTCGATCCTGGCCAGGCTAACCGATAGTGTAGAAACGATGGCCCGTCCTGTGTTGCGCCACCTCGCGTCCTTGGCCTGTGCGGTGATGCTGGCCGCTCTCCCCGCCGCATCCTTCGGCCAGAACGGCGACCAAAAGCCTGCAGAGCAAGCGAAGCCCGCCGAGCCCGGCAAGGAGACCACCGGCCGCGGCGACGACACCGTGGACGCGAACCGCGCGCTGAGCGGGCCGGCGGCTCGCTCCGAATGCGTCTGGCTCGGCGAACGGGCGGTTGGCCTCATGTGGCGCGACGATCTCGACACCGCCTTCCGCCATCTCGATCTCTACGACCGGTTCGGCTGCCCGGGAGAGCACGTCCAGTTTTCATTCCGCTGCGTCGTACGCCAGGGCAACATCGATCCGAAGGCGATCGAAACCTTCAACGCCCGCGTCCATTCGTGCTGGCAAAACCCGGCGCTCCCGCCGGCCGCGCCGCCCGCCGCAGCGGCGGCAGAAAAATCGGAAAAGCCCGGAACCAAATAGGCGACCTCGGGTTTATTTCGCGGCGTGAATTTTCTCGCTAAAAAAATTCGTCGCCGTCAATCTGCCACGCCCGTCCTGTACTTGAAATCCCACCGCAGTCTGATACATTTTGCACTGCGGTGCGTCCGTGACGGTGTCTAGGGGACAGACGCCGTCCTGCTATCTCCCGCCCCCTTCGGTACAGCGCTATGCGCTCGTTAGTAGCCGTGGTCGCGCTTGTTGCGTGCCTGCATGCGTTTGCTTGGGTAGTATGGCAATCCCAAGCATCGGCTCCCAATATCGAGGGAGTCCTGAATAGTATTTCATACTCGCCATTCCAAGGTTCTGCGCATCCCGACGACGGCGGCAACCGCCCGACCGAAGCGCAGATCCGTACCGACCTGAAAACGATCGCGCCCTACACCAACACGATCCGCCTCTATTCTTCGACCGGCGGCGTCGAGCTGGTGCCGCCGATCGCCGCCGAGTTCGGCCTGAAAGTCACGGTCGGCATCTGGCTCGACAAGAACGAGAAGCGCAACGAGCGCGAAATCCGCTCGGCGATCGACCTTGTGCGCAAGAACCACAACATCAACGGCGTCGTGGTCGGCAACGAGACGATCTATCGCGGCGAGTTGAAGGTCCCCGACCTCATCAAGACCATCCAGCAGGTCAAGCGCGAGATCGGCGGCGCGGTGCCGGTGACCACCGGCGAAATCTGGCACGTCTTCGTCGAATACCCCGAGCTGGCCTCGGCGGTCGATTTCGTCGCCGCTCACGTGCTGCCCTATTGGGAAGGCATTCCGGCCGCAGGCGCGGTCGACCAGGCGGTGCGCGTCTATAGCGACCTTCGGTCGGCATTTCCCGGCAAGCGCATCGTGATCGCCGAATTCGGCTGGCCGAGCGCCGGCTACAACCGCCAGACCGCGATGCCGGGCAAGCTCGAGCAGGCGAGCGTGATCCGCTCCTTCCTGTCGCGCGCCCAGGCGCTCGGCATGGACTACAACATCATCGAAGCGTTCGACCAGCCGTGGAAGACCTTCGAGGGCAGTGTCGGCGCCTATTGGGGCCTGTTCGACAACGCGCGTCAGCCGAAATTCGCCTGGACCGGACCGATCGTCGACGGCACGCGCTGGAAGATCAGCACCGTCGCCGTCGCGGTCGGGGTTCTCGTCTCGCTGCCTATCCTCAGCATGGCCGGCGCGACCGCGATGCAGGCCGTGCTCCTCGCCATGGCCGCGCACGGCATCGGCGCCTGGACCGCGACCGTGTTCGAATACTGGAACGGTCATTACTTCGTGTTAGGCTCGGCCTTCGCGCTCGCGCTCGGCATGCTGCTCCTGGTGCCGCTCGTGGTGATCACGCTGCGGCGGATCGACGAGATCGCGGTGGTGTGGTTCGGCCGCGCGCCGCAGCGCCTGCTGGCGCCCGGCGGTACCGGCACCGCGAGCATAGGCGTGGCGGCGAACGGATACGCGCCCAAGGTGTCGATCCACATTCCCGCCTATAACGAGCCGCCGGATATGATCAAGGCGACGCTCGATGCGGTCGCGCGGCTCAACTATCCGAACTTCGAGTGCATCATCGTCATCAACAACACGCCGAGCCCGGCGATGTGGGAGCCCGTCGAAGAGCACTGCCGCGCGCTCGGCGAGCGCTTCCGCTTCGTCAACGCGCCGCGGCTCGACGGCTACAAGGCCGGGGCGCTCCGGCTCGCGCTGGCGCAGACCGCCGCCGACGCCGAGATCATCGGCATCATCGACTCCGATTACGCCGTGGCCCCGGACTGGCTCTCCGACCTCGTCCCGGCCTTCGCCGACCCCAAGGTCGGCCTCGTCCAGGCGCCCCAGGACCATCGCGACGGCGAGCGCAGCCCGCTGCACCACGTCATGAACGGCGAGTATGCCGGCTTCTTCGAAGTCGGCATGGTCCAGCGCAACGAGGTCAACGCCATCATCGTCCACGGCACCATGTGCCTGATCCGACGCGCCGCGTTGAACGGGGCCGGCGGCTGGTCGAGCGACACCATCTGCGAGGACACCGATCTCGGCCTCACGATCCTGGAGCAGGGCTGGGTCGCCCATTACACCAACCGCCGCTACGGCCGCGGGCTCCTGCCCGACACCTTCGAGGCCTTCAAGAAGCAGCGCGACCGCTGGGCGTCGGGCGGCCTCCAGATCGTTCGCAAGCATTGGCGTGCATTCCTGCCGGGGGCGAGCCTGCTCACGCCCGACCAGAAGCGCGAATTCGCATTCGGCTGGATCAACTGGCTCGGCGCCGAGAGCGTCGGCGTACTGGTGGCGATCTTCAACCTCGTGTGGGTACCCGTGGTCGCGTTTGCCGGGATCGCGGTACCGGACAAGGTGCTCACGCTCCCGATCATGGCGACCTTCGCGATCTCGGTCATCCATTTCATCGCGCTCTACAGGCGGCGGGTCCCGATCCCGCTCGGCCAAGCGACCGGCGCCATGATCGCGGCGATGGCGATGCAATGGACGGTGGCACGCGCGGTCGCCAACTCCATCATCAAGGATCACCTGACCTTCGTGCGCACCGACAAGGGCGGCAAGGGAAAGGCGCGGCGGCGCGTCGCCTTCCCCGCCTTCAACGAGGCGATCCTCGGCGGCCTGCTCCTGCTCGGCGCGGCGATCGTGTTCCAGACCAACTACGAGCGGGTGCAGGAGATCAACCTGTTCGGCTACGTGCTCCTGGTGCAGAGCCTGCCGTTCGTCGCCGCTGTGGTGCTCGCCGCGTTCGAGAGCTCGCGGGCGAACGACTTTGCGCTGTGGGCCTCGCTCGAGGCGAAGCTCGTCGACGTTCTGCCGAGCGAGCTCTTGCCGCGCCGCGATCGCGTCACCGACGCCGCGGCGGCCCCCGAGAAGCGGATGGAGGCGGCGCCCTGAGCTTGGTCGGGCGCCGGTCCCCGTTCCCTGCTTGGCCCTGCAACTCTCCCGCTGCTCACGGCAAAGCGGTCGGTCCCATCGGCGCGTTCAATCGGCGCCGGCCGATTGAACGATCCAGTTCGTTGGGACGTTGCCGACGGTCGCCGCCGACGCGACTGTCGTCCCGTTCATGAACCAGATCGCCGTATTGCCGCTGGTGTCGCGCCACAGCAGATCCGACTTCCCGTCGCCATCGAAATCGCCGGTTTCGACGATCGACCACGCAGTGGGCGCGGCAAATGCGCCGGACGACAGGATTGCACCGCTATTCATCATCCACACGGCAGCATTGCCGCCTGAGTCGCGCCAAGCGATATCGCTCATGCCGTCGCCATTGAAGTCGCCCGACCCCATGACCGACCACGCCGTTGGTATGGAACCCAGGCCGAATCCCGACAGTACCTGTGCGCCGTTCATCAGCCACATCGCCAAATTGCCGCTGGTGTCGCGCCAAAGGATATCGCTCATGCCGTCGGCGTTGAAATCGCCGACGGCGACGACGCTCCAGTTGAGGGGAACCACACCAAGGGCGCCCGATGACAACACCGCCCCGCCGTTCATCAACCAGATCGCGGTGTTGCCGCTGCTGTCGCGCCAGAGAATATCGCCCCTGCCGTCACCGTTGAAGTCGCCGGTGCCGGCGACCGACCAGGCCGGCGGAATGTTGCCGAGGGAGGCGGTCGATGAGACCTGGAGGCCGTTCATGAACCAGATCACGGTATTGCCGCTGCCGTCGTGCCAGAGCAGGTCGTATCTGCCGTCGCCGTCGAAATCGCGTTGGCCGACGATCGACCACGTGTTGGGTACTCCTCCCAAGCCTCCAGCCGACAGGATGGACCCGCTGTTCATCGTGTACAAAGCCATGTTGCCGTTCTGGTCACGCCAGACGATGTCGCTCTTCCCATCCCCATTGATGTCATGCGTGGCCGCAGAGCGTCCCGGGATGGCGCCAGTTATCTTGGCAAACCAGTAGAAGCCGCTCGATGAGCTGAACGGGGAGCCGGTACCCAGCACGAACGAGCCGTCACTGGACGCGGCGCCGGCATAATTAAGAAAAATGTTGTTCAAACGCGCACCGCGAGCGGCAAGAAGCGAAGATATGGTCTCGAGGCCGTGGACCGGTGTCCAGCGCATGGCACCGCTGCCGTCCAAGGCGGGACCGAACACCGTGTTGCCATCGGCGGTGATCGACTGCGGGTTGATGTTGCCGAGGCTCGATATGGTGCCGCCAGCCCAGCGGAATCCAGCCTGAGAAGGTCCGGTGCCCGTGGGCCAGCTCATGCCCACGGCGACCGACCCATCGGCGTTCACCGCCTGTGCCGTGCTGTAGTTGTGACCCGGTAGAAAACCAAGTCCCTGGACCTGGGTCGAGCCGCCGGTCGTGGTCCACCGCACGGCCTCGTTGTCCCAATAGCCGCCGCCCAGGCTTTTCTGTGAATTGCCAACCGCAATCGAGCCATCCGCGTCGATGCCGTATACGGCCGAGCCGTCGGTGTATCCGCTCAGCCGCGGCAGCGAAACGGCGCCGGCCGCGGACGTCCATCGGGACGCAGGGTCGTTGCCGACCATGACCGAGCCGTCCCGCATCGGTGGCGAACGGGTTGAGCTGCACGCTGATCGGCACCGCGGAAGAATCAAACCGCCAGGAGATCGTCCATTGCATCGTGGTGGGGGCGCTGGAACCGCCGCTCACATAACCGTACACCACCGATCCATCCGCGTTCGTGACCACGCTTTGGACCCAGGTGTATGGCGAAAGGGGCAGCACCGAGGGCACGCCGTCGACCCAACGGACCGGCACGTTCGCCGTCGTGCAGGAATTGCAAGCCGTGCCGACGATCACGTGTTCGTCCTTGCTCATAGAGCCGGCCGAAATCGTCGCGTAACCAGGAGGAATTCGAGAGGATTTGGAAGATTCCCGATTGCACCGCGAGCGAGGCGGAGAGCGTCTGATTGCCCAGTCCGGTGTCGGTATTGGTGATCGTGATCGGCGCCGAATAGACGCCGAATGCAAAGGCGTTGGCGCTCGAGTTCACTGTCAGCGTCAGCGGCGTTCCCGCCGTCGTCGCGGTGCCCGACGTCGCCGACGCGTTGAGCCAGGAAGGCACGCCGGCGATGCTGAAGTTGGCCGTCCCAGTGGAGGCCTTGAGTTGAAGCTGGAACGAGGAGGGCGTGAACGGCCCACCGGGCAGTCCGGTCGCGGAGACGCTCGTCGAGGGCGAGATCACAAGCTGGGCCGTGCTCGACGGGTATACCTTGAGCGTGGCGGTCCGGGTGGTGTTGCCTTGCCCGTTGGTGGTGTTGGTGAACGTGATGGAGACCGTATATGTCCCGGCCGCGAGCGAGTTCGCCGCCGAGTAATTCATGCTGATGGAAACGTAGGTCGGTGACGTTGTGAGGGTGCCGGACATCGCCGATGCGGTCAGCCAGCTCGGCCAGCTCGGCGTCGCGTTGATCACGTAACCCACGGAG
>CAWGRH010000020.1:0-105586 GCA_963824905.1 uncultured Alphaproteobacteria bacterium | reverse complement strand
TGGCGACCGCGCTGACCACGCCGGAATTCGTCATCGCGTCGATCACCTGCGCAAGCGCGCTGTCCATATCCTGCGGCGGCACGACCTCGTCGCAGATAAGCCGGCCTTCCGGGCTGTCGCAATCGAGCCTGCGGCCCGACATGATCGCCTGCCGCGCGATACGATCGCCGACGAAATGCGGCAGCCGCATGTTGGAGGCACCCGGGATGATGCCCTCCTTGCGCGCCGGCAGGGTCATGTACGCATCGCTCGCCGCGATGACGTGATCCATCACCAGCAGAAGCTGGCAGCCACCGCCGATGGCGAACACATCGACGCCGGCGATCCACGGCTTCTCGGTGGTGGAGCCGGTGACTTCGTCGGGCGGACAATGGGGTTGCGCGAGCCCACGCAGCATTTTGTTTTCGAACCCGAGAATATGTTTGATGTAGAAGAGATAGGAAATCTCGCCGCGATAGAGCCGCGTCAGGTTGATCCCGGACGAAAACACGCGTGGGTGCTTCGGATGGTCGACCGGGCCGCCGCGCAGCACCGCGACTGCCGTTGCGGGGTCGAGAATGGCGAGATCGACCGCCGCCTCGATGCCGTCGAGGGTCGTGTCGTCGAGCGCGTTGAGGAGGCGTGGACGCTTCATCTCGACCAGCGAGGCACGGCCGAGGCGCGACACCGCCGCGGCGCCGCAATCGAATGCACCGTGGGCGGTAAGCTCTGCCAATCGCTCGCGCGAATCGGGCCGCGGCAGCAGCATGGCATGACAGAGATGGCGCCCGCAGGCCGTATGCGCGAAGACATGGGAAAGCAAAATGCCCTGGTCGATCTCGAGACCGTCCTTGCCCTTCAACGGGTGCATCGCCTCCTGCCCGACCTCCGCGGCCGTCGGCGTCAGCCCGGAAAACGCAGTCGCGGCCTCGTAGACGAGGTCCTCGGCGCGCACGAAGCGGCTGCAATCGCTGGTGAGCTTGCGGTAGACGGTCTCGACATGGCGGGTGAGGAAAGCCTCGCGAGCCTCGCGCGCTTGCCGCAAGATCAGGTCGCAGGCTGCCGCCTGGCCGGCATTGCGGGCAAGCTTTGCCGGCAGGCTCGCGCGCATCGCCGCCGCCTGCTGCCAGTATATGGAGAACGCCGCGCAATCCACCCCGAAATCGCCGCTGACGCACGGCCGTGCCCTTAGAAACGCGGCAGCCGCGGCCGGCGCGATGCTGCCGCGCGCAAGAACCGCCGCTTCATCCGCGTCGACCGCCTGTGCACGAGCGCTCATCAGGTCCTTATGCACGCCCGGATGGCACACGAAAAGAGCTTTGCGATCAAGCGGCCGACATGCGGAAACGGCGGTGCGGCCGAGCCCTCACAACAGCCGCCGGAAGGTCGATGTATCTCCCTTGTCGCTCTTCACCACGATCTCGTCAGGCTCGAATTTTTCGATCGTGCTCATGGTCGCGGTGTCTGCGAGTCGTGCATCCTGCGCGCTGGTGATGTTGAGTTTGATCGCATTCCCGCTGATCTGCCAGGTCCCGCGAACCGTTCCGGTGACGCCCTGGCCGAGCGTATTGCTAATGAAGCCGCGGGGCCGCACCTCGCTCACGAACTTCCCATCGGCATTGAACGTGATCGTCTCGCTGACGTCTCCGACCGTGCCTTGCCACCCGCCCACGATCCGGCTGGCGTAGTCCGCCCGCGGAACGGGCGTCCCCGAAGGCGAGCACGACACGAGGAGGAACGCGAATAATGTCGCACGGAATGCGCCGGCGGCGCTTGCGAGCGGCCTTCTCGAGACCATCCTTTGGATCATCCTCGCTCCCGACTTTCGATAGCGCGCGTCCGATCGCAGGGGATCGCGTCGGAGGCGATTTCCAGCATGATCCGAAAGAGTTCGCAACCTGGACCAACCCCGCACTCTGCCGCGTCGTGGTCAAGCCCGGCTTATTGTCCGACGTCACTTTGTTGAGGCAGCCGCTCGGCAGCACGGATTGAATTGCGCGCCGAACACTCTCCAAGTTGTGACTTTGTCGCAACATTGGTTCGAATATTGCGAACTGCATAAATCTTTACCTCGCTCTCTCGTGCTGCAAGAGCGAATATTACGGAGTTAGTTTCCCAAGAAGCGCTCAGCGGGGGTCGTGTGCGCCAGGGATCGGCACGCGCGATGGAAAAGGGGATCCATATGAGAAGGTTTGTTGCTGCAGCCTTGGCCTCTACTGCCTTGGCGGTGCCCGCGATGGCGGCTGATCTGGCCCCGTACGTGAAGAGCCCCGTCGTAGTGCCGTGGACCTGGACCGGCGTCTATTTCGGTGGCGATGTCGGCGGCGCGTGGTCGGACAACACTGCGGCCTGGACGGTTCTCCCCTCGCCGGCGGCCACCGGCGTTAATCCGGTCTCCGGCGACACCGGCGGGTCTGCTTTCGCGGGCGGCTTCTATGCCGGCTATAATTACCAGTTTTCGCCGGCCTTCGTGGTCGGCATCGAAGGCGACTGGACCGGCATGAGGGCGACCGGCGCCTTCAATCAGCCATGGACTTCCACGGGTGGCGGCATCGTTCCCGGCACGTCTGCGGCCATGAATTCGGAGGTGGAATGGGCCGCCACGCTACGTGGCCGCCTCGGCTATCTCATCTGGCCGAACCTCATGCTTTACGGCACCGGCGGCGGCGCATGGGGCAAGATCCAATACAGCAGCGCCGTTTTCAACAGCGGTATCGCCTATGGGTCCGGCGCTCAATTCAACAACACGTCCAGCGGTTGGGTCGCGGGCGGCGGCGTCGAATGGGCGCCGTTCACCGGCTTCGGATTGCTGTTTCGGGTCGAATATCTCTACTACGACTTCTCGAGCGGCCAGAGCGCGACCGCGATCGCGCCCGGCTTCCCGGCGAACCCGTCGGCTTTTACCTGGACGGCGCCGAAGATGAGCGTCGCGCGCTTCGGCATGAGCTACAAATTCTGATCGCTTAGAGGCTGCGGTGAGAAAGGCCCCGCCACCCGGTCGGGGCCTTTTGCTCATGGGCCCTACCAGATGGCCGAATTATATCGTTTAGATATTTATTTCGGCCAATTTCTTGATCGAATTTCTATGCGCCCGTTCAATACAATCGCATCTAAGTCCAACGGAGATGCCGTAAATGTCGGGTGAAGTCGCGGTCGGGCGCCGCGAAATGCGGGCAGGCGGCGGGGCTCTTCGCGCGACCGATTTTTCGTTCCTGCCGCAGGAGCTTTTGGAGAAATGCCGGCCGTTCATCATTCGCTACCATGAAATGAATGGCTATTCCTCACTTCCCGACATTCTCTGGAACCCGGAAATCCGCAATCTCGTCAATTCCGACGCGCACCTCAATCGGCTGTTCAAGACATCGACATCGTCGCGAAGCGCAAAGCGCGCCAATGACGGGCTGATCGGCGTTGCGGCCCTGATCCTGGCGCTCGAGATCCTTGCGACCGGCACCGCCGGCTGGGGCGATCGTTACCCGGCCGGGCGCACCAAAGCGCAGGCGATCCGAGATGAGTTCGTGCCCAACGCGCGGCCCTGGCTGATCGAATGCTATCTCTATCCCGACGCGAAGCGCCGGCGCGACGCGCTCAGCGCGCCGGGGCGGCCGGACACCGCGGACGGCGACGCCCTCGCGCAACTCGATCGCTCAGCGCGCGGCTAATTCTTCCTGTTTGATCCGCTCGAGCCGGTAGCCGACTCCCGATTCCGTCATCAGGAACTTCGGCTGATTCGAATCGACCTCGATCTTCTGGCGCAGCTTGCGCACCAGCATCCGCAGGTATTGCACGTTGTCACCCTGCGACCTTCCCCAGATCTCCTTGATCAGCTGCTGGTGCGTGACCACCAGGCCGAGGTGTGAGGCGAGGATGTGCAGCAGCCGATACTCCTTGCGGGTGAGCGTGATGCGCTCCTCGCCGAGCATCACCGCGCGCGAAACGAGATCGATCATCAGCGGCCCGGTCCGCACGATCGGATTCTTGTCGGCGCTCTTGTGATAGCGGCGCAGCGCCGCCTCGCAGCGCGCAGCGAGCTCGGCGATGCCGAACGGCTTGACGATATAGTCGTCGGCCCCGAGCTTGAGCAGCATTACCTTCTGCTCCTCCGCCGCTTCGATCGACAGCACGATGACGGGCACGTTCGACCAGGCGCGCAGCGACTCGAGCACGTCGATGCCGCTCATGTCGGGCAGGCCGAGGTCGAGCACGATCACGTCGGGCTGCATGTGAGCGGCGGTGTTCAAACCTGCCGCGCCGGTTCCCGCCTCCTTGACGGAAAACCCGTGCAACTCGAGCCCCGCGCCAACGAACCTCCTGATCTGAGGTTCGTCATCGATGACCAATATGGAGTTAGGAGACTTGGACATGGGTCAAGGCCGTGGCCTCTTCATGAACCGGAAAACGCATCGTCACGGTGGTTCCCGCCCCGGGGCCGAGACTGCGTGCGGAGATCGCGCCACTGTTCGCAGTGATGAATATCCTCGCAATCCATAGGCCGAGACCGAGACCTGGGGTCGTAGCGAGCTGGCGGCGGCCGCGGAACGCGCGCTTGAACATGGATGCGGCTTCGTCCGGGAGAAGCCCCATCCCGTTGTCGGCCACGTCGATGATCAACTCGTCGGCCCGCGCCCTGACCGCGATCGTGACCGTCGAACCCGGCGGAGAATACTTGCCCGCGTTCTCGATGACCTGGCCGAGCGCCTGCTCGACGAGGCCGGAGTTGAGCTTGAGCAGCGGCAGCGCCTCCTCGATGTTCACCGCAACCTTATGTCCGTCGAGCCGATGGGATCGCTGCCGGATCGCTGCGGTGACGAGATCGGCGGGATCGGCCCATTCGAGCACCGGCTTGATCCCGGAATTGGTGATGCGCACGGTATCGAGCAGGTTCTGGATGTCGCTGTCGAGGCGCTTCGCCTCGCGGTGCATGCCGTCGACGAGCGAGCGGATGCGGCCGTCGTCGCGCAGCGCGGGAATGCCGTCGAGCACGCTGGTCGAGCCGAGGATCGAGGCGATCGGGGAGCGCAGTTGGTGCGATACGCTGCCGATGAGCGCGTTCTTGAGGAAATCCGACTGCAGCCGCAAGTTCGCGTTGGCGAACGCGGCCGCGGCGTCGATCCGCTCGAGCGCCGCCGCTGCCTCGGACAGGATCGCCTCGACGCGATTATTGAGCTCTCCCGCTTCGCGCGCAGACTGGTGCCCCAGCTTAACTGCGAGGACGCCGTGGTCGGCGGTGCTGGTCGAGATCGACTTGAGCGCCCACACGTCGCGAAGACCCGGATCGACCAGGAGATGCGAACGGGAGTCGCCCTCGGCCACGATCTCCGCTGCTTTCGCCGTGAGCCGCGCCGAGATGACGTGCTCGTCGATCGAAACCTCGCCCGGTTCCTGCTGCGGCTGAATCAGGAACGCCTGGCAACCGAGATGGCTCGTCAGATACTCCTGGACCGCCGCGACGAGATCGAAGTCCGTCGAACACAGGGCGAGCCGGCGCGACAGCAGATGGAGATTTTGAACGTCGCGCTCGCGCCGCCCCAGGCGGTCAGCCTCCCGCCGCAGCGCGGCGGCGAGATTGCCGGTCACCAGTGCCACGACGAGAAACATGGCGATGTCGACCACCTCGCTCGGCTCGGCGATCGAAAAGCTGTAGAACGGCGGAAGAAAGAAGAAATCGAAAACGGCGACGCTCGCGAGCGCGGCGACCACGGCCGAGCGGATGCCCCAGCGGACCGCCGAGATGATCACAGGGATCAGGTAGAGCGTCGAGTGAAGCTCAAACGAGGTATATCGGGCCACCACCTCCAGCACGAGCGAGGTCGCGCCAACCATAAGCAGCGGGAAAACGAGATCGGTGAGGGATATACGGACGAGTGTTCTGCACCATCCGACGCCGGGTTCGGTGGCCGGCGCATCTTTGGCCGGCGATCTCGTACCTGCCGCAGCGATGCCCCCTATATCCGCCGTCTTCCACAGCCGGCCGAGGTCGAGCGCGGCGAGCCGCGCGCCGGAATGCGCCGGGAAGCGACGGCGCGCCGCCAAGCCGATCCTTCGCGTCGTCCACCAGATTGAATTTCGCCCACTCCCCCAATGATTTGGGTCAAGGACGGGGACATCCTTGCTGGCACCGGATGCTGGCTGCATTTTGCGGATACGGTGTCCTTCCAGTTTGCCCAACACTGGAACACTTCCGGATTCCTACATAAAAAATCTATAGGGGTCCATGTATGATCTTATATAAATTGGGCACGAGCGAGAGCTGCACAATAATGAAGCAGCCGCATGAGATAACGTCCCGTAGCAATCTTGGCAGCATTCAATTGAGCTCCAGGCGCCAAACAGCCGATGGTTTAAGCATCTGATTTTGTTTTGCCTTCGGTCCCGGCGTTGAGGATGCGGCAATTTCGGCTCAGCCCACAGGCCAAACGATTCTTGTCCCGCCGAGCACTGTGATAAATCACATCACCTCTGTGATAGATCTCACCGCGCAGCGCGTTCGATTTCAAATGACATTGCGAACAGTGCCCGAGGGCACGGGCGGAGGCCCACCTCGAAGGGCCCGATCCGCCCGAGATTCGAGGCCCGGCTTCCGATCCAAGCCGCGAACGGCAGACCGAGCTCGGGCACCTTATCGGGCCCGTGCTCGATCGTACCGAACTCGCCACCGCGTGTGACGGGGCGTCGACCTGCACCGCGCGAGATTGGCTGCAAGGCCAGCGGAGCTGCGACCTTTGCGGAGGACGCCCTGCCTTGTCGCGCGATGTCGGTGTGATAGCATCTCAACCGGTGATTTTTTTAATTTGTTCCGATGACTGACCGTGCAATTCACCTCTTTCTCGGCTCACTCGACGACGTGGATATTCCGGATATCCGGAGCGCTTGCAGAGAGCTGCTCTGCCCCGAGGAGAGGGAGCGGGCCGAGCGCTTCACATCCGATCGACGGCGGCGCGAATACGTATTTGCACACGGGCTCGTCCGTGCTGCGCTTTCACGCATTGCACCCGAAGTAGCTCCGGTGGCGTGGCTCTTCGAAAGAAGCCGCCACGGCCGGCCCTTCATTTCCTATCCGCGAAGCGCCGAGGGTCTCCATTTCAGCTTGTCTCACACCGACGGCTTCGTCGCATGCGCTGTTTCGTCCTGTGAGCGCGTCGGCATCGACGTCGAAGCGACCGATCGGCCGGTCTCGTATCTCGAGATCGCCCGGACGTTCTTCTCCTTGGCAGAGCATGCCGACCTGATTTCCCTGCCCTCCGTGCAGCAGAGAGACCGGTTTTTCGACCTGTGGACACTCAAAGAGGCGTATACGAAAGCCCGCGGTTTGGGCCTTCAAGTCCCACTCGATGAATTCTCGATCCACGTCGCGCCAGGGGGAAAACGCGGCATCACGTTTTCGCGCGATTTAGGCGATGACCCGAAAAGCTGGTGCTTTTCCCAATTCTCTCCCACTCCGCGACACCGGCTGGCGATCGCCGACGGCAGCGGCTGCGGCCTTCCTGTCGTTTCCCAACCCTGGCCACTGGGGTCTCCGGCGACTTTTCTCCCGGCCTGAACTGCGAATGCCCGTGAGAGCATGATCGAAAGGCGTCACTCATGACCGTTGCCAGGCTCTCCGAACGGGTGCGGCGCGATCTGGCCTATCTGACTTACCCCTCGCGCGAATGGACAATTCCACGTTTCCACGACGGCGCACCGGTGCTCGATGTGCTGATCGTCGGCGGCGGGCAAGCCGGGCTTGCGACGGCATTTGCCCTCAAGCTGGAGCACGTCAACAACATCAGGATCGTGGATCGCAATCCGCGCGGACTGGAGGGACCGTGGCGCCGATTCGCCCGGATGCGGCAGCTGCGGACACCCAAGGAGGTGACCGGCATCGATCTCGGCATCCCGAGCCTCACCCCACAGGCCTGGTACGAGGCAAAATTCGGCCCTCGCGCGTGGAAGAGCATCAGCGCGATCGCTCCGGACGTATGGCGGGACTATCTCGATTGGTATCGCGACGTGCTCGCCCTTCCGGTGGAAAACAACACCGAGGTCACGTCGATCGAGCCGGCCGGCGACCTCCTGCTCGCTCACTTGCAGCGAGGGCGCCGGAGCGAGCGCGTGACGGCGCGAAAGATCGTTCTCGCGACCGGCATCGACGGCAGTGGATCGTGGCGCGCCCCGCCCGCCCTCGTCGCCGATCTCCCGCCCGAACGGTGGGCCCATTCTTCCGACAAGATCGACTTCCGGCGGCTGCGAGGCAAGCGCGTCGGCGTGCTCGGCGCCGGCGCGAACGCGTTCGACAATGCGGCCGTCGCCCTCGAGGCCGGGGCGGCGCGAGTTCGACATGTGCCTGCGCCGCGCCGAGCTCCCGCGGGTAAATCCACTCATCTGGACCAATTTCTCCGGGATGCTCGGTCACTTCGCCGAGCTCGACGATCTCCATCGCTGGCGCTTCATGCGTTACATCCTGGAGAAGCCGCCAATGCCTCCGCCGCAAGAGACCTTCTGGCGTTGTCGCAAGTTCGATAATTTCGCCTGGCACACCAATTGCGCATGGCGCGCGGTTCGCTATGACGGCAAGGTCGCGACCGTCGAGACTGAAGGTGGTCCCTTCACGTTCGACTTCATCATCTTTGCCACCGGCTTCGAGACCGATCTCTCGGCGCGACCCGAACTCGCACCGATCGTCCGCCACATCGCGCTGTGGCGCGACCGGTTCACGCCGCCGCCCGGTGAAGAAAGCGATCTCCTATCGCGGCATCCCTACCTCGGACCCGCATTCGAGTTCACCGAGCGGAGGCCCGGCAGCGCGCCGTATCTTGGCCGGCTGCACAACTACACGTTCGGAGCGATGCCCAGCGTCGGCCTGACCGGCGGCGCCATCACCGGAATAAAGTATGGAGTGCGACGGCTCGTGAGCGGTCTGGTGCGCGATCTGTTTCGGGAGGATGCCGAGGCCTATTATCGCGAACTCATCGCCTATTCCGATCCGGAGCTCGAATCCCTTGAAGCTCCGCTCGCATGGATCGACCGCCTCGCATCCGAAGCGCTCGGCGGCCTCATGCTGGGCGATCTTCTCGATCATGTCCGCAGCGGGGACGCACCGCGAGGGGTGCCGGCGGAGCAAGACCCCAAGAGCAGGCCGAAAACCGGCTCGTCGAAGCCCCCTCGTACACGCCAGGTTGCGGCGCGCTCGCGTAACAGGGCCGCTGCCACGAGGCTCAAGAAACGAGGCAGCGACGCGCCATGAAACGCGCCGCTCGTCGCACTGAAACGCGCAAGAAGCCCGCGGGCTCGGCGAACGTCGGCGGCCGTATCGAGCGGGCACCGGCAGATAGCCGTTCCGAGAGCCGCGTCTTCGCGTCGATCGAAGGCATGATCGCGCACTACGCGCGGACGGCACCCCGTCGTAAGGCCCTTCTCGCACTCGGCCAACCTCCGCTCACATATGGCGCGCTCCGTGCACGAATAAGCGAAATCGTTCTTGGGCTGCGGCAGCTTGGTATCGGGCGCCATGACAGAGTTGCGGTCTTGATGCCGAGCGGTCCTGACAACGCACTCGCGGTGATCGCGGCGGCTGCCGGCGCGGTGTGCGTTCCGCTCAATCCGAGATTCACCGCCGATGAGTGCCGCCGCTACTTCCCCGATCTTCGGCTGGCGGCGCTGCTGACGCTCGCGGGCACGAGCGCGCCCGGCCGCGACGTTGCAGACACGGTCGGCATACCGGTCATCGATTTCACGCCGTTGCCCGGCATGGGGCTCGGTACATTCAGTCTCAAGAGCTCGAGACCGGGCCACCCGCGGCTCGACGAGCCGGCTGCGACGGGAAATGACGATGCCATCATCCTGTTGACCTCGGGCAGCACATCGCGGCCCAAATCAGTGCCGTTGACCCAGGCGAACATCTGCCTCTCCGGACGCAACGTGGTCGACGCGTTGGCTCTCCAAGGGCAGGATCGTCTGCTCAACGCCCTGCCGCTCTTCCATGCCCATGGCCTGATTTCCGGTCTCATTGGCGCGTTGGCCGCGGGATCAGGCGTGATCTGCACGCCCGGTTTCGATCCCGCGGCCTTCTTCGGTTGGCTGTCGGAGTTTCGGCCGACCTGGTACACCGCGGTTCCCTCGTTTCATCGTTCCATTCTGTCCGAGGCGGACCGGTTGAAGCTCGGCCGCGTTCGATCATCGCTGCGACTCGTCCGCTCTGCATCGGCGACGTTGCCGGCCGAGGTACTGAACAAGCTCGAAGCCCTGTTCGGCGTTCCGGTGATCGAGACCTACGGCATGACCGAAGGCAGCTCGCAGATCGCCTCGAACCCGTTGGACTGGCGCAAGCTCGGGTCTGTCGGCCGCGCGACCGGACCTGAAATCGTCATCCTCGACGACGACGATCGCCTCCTCGCGCCAGGCCAGCAGGGTGAAATCGCGCTGCGGGGGCCGACCATCACGCGGGGATATGAGAACGACGCCGCGGCGACGGCGACCGCGTTTCGTGGCGGCTGGTTCCGCACCGGCGACCTCGGATACATCGACGCCGACGGATTCGTGTTCATCGTCGGCCGATCGAAGGAGGTCATCAAGCGCGGCGGACTGCAGGTGGCTCCTGCCGAGGTCGAGGATGTGTTGCTGCGCCATCCCGACGTGATCGACGTGGTGGCGTTCTCCGTTCCCCATGAGCGCCTGGGCGAGGACGTCGCGGTTGCGATCGTCGCGCGTCCGGACGCGCAAGTGAGCCCTCAGCAGATCCGCAGCTTCGCCCGGGAACGCCTCGCGAGCTACAAAGCGCCCGGCCTCGTTTATGTCGTGCCGGCCATCCCGAAGAGCTCCACCGGCAAGATTAATCGCAGCGAACTGGCGCGTGTGCTCGGCGTTGCGTCACCGGGGCCGCGTGCGGATCACAGCTCTAAGCCGCCGCGTTCGGACATCGAGGCGGCGCTGGCAGCGATGTGGGCGGAAATCCTCGAGGTCGGGCAAATCGCGGCCGAACAGGATGTGTTCGCGCTCGGCGCGGATTCGCTTGCGGTCACGCAAATGCTTTCGCGCCTACGCGAACGCTTCGGCGTCGCACTCTCGTTCGAGGACATTTTCGATTCGCCGAGCGTCGAGATCCTCGCCGGACGCCTGCAGTCTTTGGATCGAGGCGGGGATGCGCAGCCCTCGAACCTCGGCCCCAGGTCCGTCGATCCAGCGAGCGGCCACCTCTCGTTTCAGCAACAGCGTGTCCATGTGCTGAGCGAGCTCGAGCCGGCGACCTACCATGTGATCGACGTCACGCGGCTGCGCGGGTCGCTCGATAGCGATCGGCTGGCATCGAGCATCGCCACGATCTGCGAACGGCACGAGGTGCTGAGATCGCATTTTTTCGTGCAAGGCGGCGAGCCGAGACAAAGAGTGGGGACGACCCCGCTACGGCTCGAGCGCACGACGATCGAACGTAGTAGCGCGCCCGGGAGAATGGCGGCCATCCGGCACCGCGCACAGGAATGGCTGCGTGAGCCTCTCGATGTCGAGAACGGGCTTCCGCTGCAGGCCCGCTTGATCAGCTTTGCCGCGGACGACCATGTGCTGATCATCAAGTTTCACCACCTAGTGACGGATGGGTGGTCGCAACGCCTGTTCTGGCAGGAGCTCGAGACGCTATACCGAGGCGCCTCCACCCGATTGCCAGAGCTTGCCATCCAGTACCGGGATTTCGTCGAGTGGCAGCGCGGCTGGCTGCAAACGACCGCGGCCGAGCAGCAGCTCGGCTACTGGCGCGCGCAACTCACAGGCATGGTCGAGCTGCCGCTGCGCACCGACCGGCCGCGGCCGGAGGCGAGGAGCGGGCGCGGCGCTCGGCACGCGTTCACGCTGTCGCGAAATCTCGCCATGCGCCTCAGGTCACTGAGCCGCGCCCAGAACGTCACGCTGTTCATGACGCTGCTCGCGGCATTTCAGTGCCTTCTCAAGCGCTACACGGACCACGACGACATCGCGGTGGCGTCGCTGATCGCCAATCGCAACCGGGTCGAAACCGAGCGCCTGATCGGAATGTTCGCCAACACGATCGTCCTGCGGACCGATCTTGCGGGCGACCCGAAGTTCAGCGAGGTCCTGCAGCGGGTCCGCCGCGTCACATTGGATGCATACCGAAATCAGGACATGTCGATCGAGGAGATTTTCCGGGCGTTGCGCCTGCCACGGGGCGTAGACCGGAACGCGCCTCTCCGCGTGATGTTCATTCTGCAGAACGCGGTGCCGCGAGTGCCGGCGCTCCCCGGACTGTCTTCGCAGTTCGTCGACGTCGATCCCGGCACGGCGCGGTGCGACCTCGTGCTCGAGATCGTCGAAGCCGGCGACGAGCTCGATGGCTGGTTCGAGTATGACGTCGACCTCTTCGAATCCGACACGATTGCGCGAATGGCGTCGCACCTGCGGGTCATGCTCGAGGCGGTCCTGGAAGCGCCGGACACGCCAATCTCGCACCTGCCGCTGCTGCCCGCATGGGAGCGCCGGCGCGTCCTGGTCGAATGGAACGACACGCATAAGCGCGGCGCTCCGCGCGGGGATTTCTTCCAGCGTTTTACGAAGCACGTCGAACGTGCGCCGGACGCGGTCGCGGTAACCGCCGGGCGTGTTCGCCTGAGCTACCGGGACCTCGCCGACCGCGGCGCGACGATCGCCGAGCGGCTCGCCGCTGTTGGCATCCGCGGCGAAGCCGTGGTCGGCGTTCTGGCGGAGCGCGGCGCGGACTTCAGCACGGCAATGATCGCGTTGCAGCGAGCCGGACTGGCGCTTCTTCCCCTGGATCCGGCCCTTCCGTCGCTCCGGTTGCGTTCGATCATAGAGCACAGCCGCACACGACTGGTGCTGGTCAGCCGAGGCTGCGAAACCGTGCTCAAACGGGCATTGTCCGGCACATCGGCCGCCGCGCGCCCCGAAGTCCTCAAACTCGTGGAAATGGCGAGCGCCCTGCCCTGCACCGGCAGTCGTGGGGTCGCGCCATCGCCTTCGCGCCTGGCGTGCCTGATGTACACATCGGGCTCGACCGGAGTGCCGAAAGGCGTGATGATCGAAGAGCGCGGCCTCTGCAATCATCTGCTCTCCAAGATCGGCGATCTCGGTCTGTCGGCGTCCGACGTCGTCGCGCAGACGGCGCCGCAGAGCTTCGTGATATCGCTGTGGCAGTTCCTCGCGCCGCTGATGGTTGGAGCGCGCGTCCACATCTGCCCCGACAATCTGATGCGCGACCCGCCTGAACTGATGCGCGAGATCGACCGCCAGGGCGTGACGGTGCTGCAGGTCGTGCCGTCGTTGCTGCGTGAGCTTCTCGCCCGGGCGCCCGACGATCCCGCGTTCGCCCCGTTACGCCGGCTTCGATGGCTGATTTCGACGGGCGAGCCGCTTCCCCCCGATCTCTGCCGCGAGTGGTTCCGCCGGTTTCCGAACGTCCGTTTGATGAACGCCTATGGGCAGACCGAGTGCTCCGACGATGTCTCGACATGCAGCTTTGCAGCTCCGCCGGCATCGCTCACGGCTGTGCCGATCGGAAAGCCCATCCTCAACACGCGACTCTATGTGCTCGATTCTCACTTGCAGCCGGCGCCGATCGGCGTGGCCGGAGAGCTGTACGTGGGCGGCTTTGCGGTCGGCCGCGGCTACCACGACGATCCCGCGCAGACCGGACAAAGATTTCTTCACGATCCGTTTTCGAAGCGTCGAGGCGCGCGAATATACCGAACCGGCGACATCGCGCGGTGGCGGCCCGACGGGACGGTGGAATGCCTCGGGCGCTCCGACCATCAGGTGAAAGTCCGCGGCTGCAGGGTCGAGCTTCAGGAGGTCGAGCACGCGTTGAGCCAACATGCGCACGTGCAATCCGCGGCCGTGCAGGCGCAGAAAGATGCGAGGGGGGAGACCCAACTCGTCGCATATGTCGTCGCGACGTGCGGCAGGCCATCCAACGTCGAAGCGCTGCGGGATTTTCTCGCGGCCAGGCTTCCGCCCTACATGGTCCCGCCCGGGTTCGTTTTCCTCGATCGCATGCCCCTGACCACGCATGGCAAGGTCGATCGTCTCGCGCTCGTGGCACCAAGTGACGGCGTTCGTGCCGCCGAGCGCGGGTTCGTCGCGCCGCGGACCGAGACCGAGCAGGCTCTGGTCCGCATCTTCATTGATGTCCTCGATGTCGATGATGTCGGAACTTTCGACAACTTCTTCGAGCGGGGCGGCCACTCGCTTCTGGCGGGCCAGATCATGGCGCGCGTGGCCAATTCGACCGGCGTCCTGTTGCCGATCCGCACGATCTTCGAAGCGCCGACCATCGAGGCGCTGGCGCGCCGCCTCGACACCGCGCGGCAGACGCCGTCGAACGAAACGCGGCTCGAAATCTCACATGCCAAGACACGAGGTCCCCAGCCTGTGTCCGTCATGCAGGAGTCGATCCTGCGGATGGAGCGGGAGCTCCCGGGCTTGCCACAATTCAGTCTGTCGTTCGCCTTCCGGCTGCGAGGCCGGCTCAACGTCGGTGCGTTCCGGCGCAGCGTCGCCGAGATCGTGCGCCGGCACGACTCGTTGCGCACGCGCTTCGCCTGGAAGAATGGGCGGGCCGTAGCGTCGGTCGCAGCAGCGGCCGAGGTACGATCGCCCCTCACCGTCGAGGATTTTGCGAGCGCCGCGGCGCGCGGGGGAGACCGCACCCGTCGGCTCGTGCTCAGAAAGGCGGAGCTCGTGGCCGAGCAGGAAGCCTGGATGCCTTTCGATCTCGCCCGGGCGCCGTTGTTTCGCATGCGCCTGCTGCGCCTCGGCCCGGACGACCATGTCCTGCTCGTAGTGCTGCACCACATCATCATCGACGGCTGGTCGATCGGCGTCCTGTTCGAGGAGCTCTCGGCGCTCTATGGCGCATTCGCCGCCCGCCGGTCCCCGCAATTGCCAGCCCCGGCGCTTCAGTTTGCCGACATGACGCGCTCGCAGCGCCAGTGGTGCGCTACCAGCGCCGCAGAGGGGCAGATCGCTGGCTGGAGAATGCATTTGCGCGGTGCCTCGCCGGTGTTTCCGACCGACCGGGCCGAGGGAAATACGCTGCTGGCCTCCCCCGTCGCGTACGAGCCCGTCCGGCTGACCAGCGAGCTGGTGTCGCGCCTCTCCGTGCTGGGAGGCGCACACAGCGCGACGCTCTTCATGACGCTGCTCACGGGTTTCAAGACGATGCTGCTGGCCCGGAGCGGACGCAACGATATCTGCGTCGCCACCGCCATGGCCAATCGCTTGCAGGAGAATACCGAGCGGGTCGTCGGTCTCGTCGAAAACACCGTCATTGTCCGAACCCGCCTCGATCTCGATCTGTCGTTCGCCGAGGCACTCGCGCGTGTACGCCACGCGGTGTTGGAGGCCCACGCGCGCCAGCAGCTGCCCTTCGATATTCTGGCGGCCCGGATGGCGGAGGAGGACGGCGTCGACCTCGCATCGATCTCGCAGGCTTTTTTCATCCTCCAGAATGCGTTTCGGCCGCTGCGCCTGCCCGAAGTGGCAGTTCGACCGTTCGGCGACGTCTTCCGGCAGGGTCAGGCCGTCATGCCTGTCGACCGCACGTGGCTCGCGGTCACCCTCAAGGAAACCGAGCAGGGAATCACCGGCTCGTGCTGCTATAAGACCGAGCTGTTCGAGTTCTGACGCTCTCCAAGTCTGGATAGCGAATTTCCGCGCGATCCTCGCCAAGGGAGCCGAAACCCCTCAGATGCCGCTCGGCCGGCTGGCCGAGCTTGGCTCGATCTCTTCCGAATTGCGCCCGACGACCACCACTTCCGCTTAGGAGGCGAACATGCCCACGCCAAAAGCCGGACTCGTTTCCCTGCGCCCGGTGCCCACCATCGTCTGCGTCAACGAATCAACCATAGATCTGGGAGTGGATTTCGACCGGCTGATTGCCGCGCTGCAGAAATACCTGGATAAGCATTTTGTTCCGGCTTGGGGCACCCCGGCCCAACTCGTGAAGGGGAAAAAGCCGCGCGGCGGCACCTGGACCCTGATGTTTTTGAATCATCAGGACTCCGCCAAAGCCAAAAAGGAGAAGTGGGTCGGCCTTCACCACCTTGAAGGAAATCCGTTCGCCAAGGTGTTCGTGGAGTTGGTGCTCGACAGCGGCGAGAAGGTCAGCATGGCAGCAAGTCACGAGCTCGCGGAAATGCTGGTCGATCCGGGGATCAATCTCTGGTGCGCAGGCCCGAAAGGCCGCATGTATGCCTACGAGGTTTGCGATGCCGTCGAAGAAGAGGAATTCCTGGTCGATAGAATTCCGATGTGCGATTTCGTTTATCCCGCTTACTTCGATTTGTTCCGGACGCCCAAGTCAGTCCAATTCGACCATAACAACGCACTGGACCGTCCTTTCCAAATATTGCCGAACGGCTACGCCACGGTGCTCGAGAACGGCAAAAAGAAAAACATATCCGGTTCACCAGAGAAGAAGGCGCGCTTCAAGAAAGAGAGACGCGAAGGTCATCGCAGCGAGCACCGAGACGACTTGATGACGAAAGCAGGCTGATTCAGCGAGCTTTCCAACTCATCCCATCAAAGAAGCGACGAACAGGGATCGCCTGTGGCTCATACAGGTTCGCGATCAACTGAAGCAGACGATCGAGAGGACGTCGGCGAGACAACCCGTGATCAGTCCGCGCGAGCGATCCCGCAGCGCGGCGAAGTGTCATCGACCCGCGCCCCTTTTTGAGGGTAGCCCGATTGATTATTTGTCATGCAAGTGATATTCGCATTATTGCAATGTTACAGCTTAATGGAGCATAAACGATGGGTATGAAAGCGACCGACGTACTTAAGCATCTCGACTTTGCCAACATGTCAAAGACGGAAAAGGCCGCTTTGAAGAAAAAATTTCTTGCGCACAAGGAGCATCTCAAGAAGTCGATGGCCGCCATCGACAAGGGCCTCGCTGAGCTGGCGAAGAAGAAGTAACCGATAAGACTGGTTTGGTTGCGTTTCGCGCGCTGCCCTCATGAATTTTGATTCTTTGAACTTTCGGTTACGTGCGCCTGCCCGGATTCTACGGTCGGGCTCCAGGGGCCACTAAGCGACTCCAGCAACCCCTTGGCACTTTGCAATTCCGCGGTGTCAAAACCTTCGGTAAACCCACGGTAAACCGGCTCGAGGAGCAAGTAGGCTTCGGCCGGTTTGCCTTCGGCGTGCCACTGGCGCGCGAGGCTCGTCGCCGCTCGCAGCTCCCACCAACGCGCGTTCTGCTGCCGGGCGATGGTCAGCGCCTGCCGCAGGCGGGCGTCGGCTTCGTCGCGCTTGCCCAATTTCATGAGCACCATGCCCTGCAGCCGACACAGTTCGGCTTCGAAGAACCGTTCATGGGTCGCTTCCGCCGTCTGGATAGCCTCCTCCAACATGCCGAAGGCGACCTCGGACCGGCCGAGTCGTGCATGCGCCGACGCGAGTTGACCGAGGAACAACGTCCGGCGATTGCGAGCGCTGCTTTTCGTCACCGAAAGGGAATCGCCCATCAGAGCGACCCCGCGGTGGGGATCGTCGTTGTGCGCCAACAAAGCGCCGTGAAAAAAGCGGGCTCGACGCTCGTGCCCGACAAGCCCGTGCTCGACGCTGTGGGCGATCGCTTCCTCGGCGTGGGCCGCGGCGTTTCGCGGTTTCCAGCCGAGTACGCCGAGGAGTGCCGCGTGGCTCAGCACCCATGACGTCGTAAAGGCGAGCCGCAGACCGCGGGCACGCGTCAAAGCCTGCTGTATCGCCGCCTCCGATTGGTCGGGATAGCCGAGCAGCAGCAGCGTCATGGCCAGAAACGACTGGGCCATCACCTCGTCGTCGGTGCCGAACCGTCGATAGGCCGCAATCGTGTCCTTGTGGGAGGCACAAATCGCGAGCGTGCGCTCGAGCTGCGTCTTCGCCTCGACAAACGACCCCATGTTGCTGAGCGTTTGGCCCATGAAGCGGTTGGCGAGCGCAGAGAGGCCGGGATGCTCGTTGTCGGCCGCCAACGTGAGAAATTGGCGCGCCACGTCGAGAGCACGGCGATGTTCGGCCCGTTCGCTTTGCGCGAGATAAGCGCCCCAGAGCACCGTCATCTGCTCCGTCGGCGAGCCCGCGTTGCCCAACAGCTCTCGCGCCCGGGAGAAGATCCGCAGGGTCTCCGGAGCGGCATCTCCCTCGGTCGCAGCCGTTGCCGGGCCCAGCGCGAGGTAGAGATCGAGCTCATGGCGAAAGCGTCTCGCCGAGTGCGGTTGCGATTCGGTGAGCCTCAATCCCTCTCGCAGATGCTTGACGGCTTCCGCGTTGGCCGAGCGGCTCAGTGCGAGATTGCCCGCCTTGAGCCAGTAATCGATCGCACGGTCGACCATGCCGGCTTCGGTGAAATGGCGTGCGAGGATTTCCGGCTGACTGTCGATCAGGTTGTGAAACCGGTTCTCCAGGGCACGGGCGATTTCGGCATGCAGCAGGTTGCGCCGGCTTTTGAGCAGGCTCTCATAGGCGACTTCCTGCACCAGCGCGTGCTTGAAGATATAGACGGCATCGGGGGGATCGCCGTGGCAGATCACGAGCTCGGAGTCCTCGAGCTGCTCGAGCGCATGCCTCAACGCGCCGTCGCTGCGCCCGACCAAAGCGCTTACCAGTGAATAAGAGAACTCCCGTCCGATGGCGGAGCCGATCTGGGCGATCTCCTTGGCCGGCCCCAGGCGATCGAGCCGCGCCATCAGCGAATCCTGGAGCGTCGCGGGAATCGCGAGCGGCGGCAGTGGCCCGGAAGCCCGGTATCCGTCACCGTCGTCTACTAGGATTTCCGTTTCCAGAACCGCCTTGGTGAGCTCCTCGATGAACAGCGGATTGCCGTCGGTCTTGGCGACGATCTGTTTCATCACTTCGGCAGGCAACTTGCGGCCGGCCGTCACCTGGTTGACGATGGGCTCGATATGCTGGCGTTCGAGACGACCTAGCGACATCATGCTGACTTGCTGAAGACCTGCCCACGGCGGCTCGAACTCCGATCGGAAGGTGAACAGCCCGAGCACCGGAAGCTGACGCACGCGCTCAATCAAAAGATTGAGCAGCTCGAGAGATGTGGCATCCGCCCAATGCGCATCTTCGAATGCGAACAGAAGCGGTCCCTTGCGGGCGAGTCCCTCGATATAATCGAGGATCGCGCTGAGCGTTCGGCGGCGCTGTTGCGTGGGACTGAGAGCCAAGGGCGCGTACCGCCCCGCAAACGGCAGCGACAGCATCGTGGCAAACAGCGGCGCCTCTTCATCGACTCGCGACAAGCCTCCGCCAAGCACTGCTTCGAGCTTCTCGAGCCGCCGCTCGGAGGTGTCGTCGTCCTTGAATCCGGCGGCCCGCTCCAACTGCGCGATGAAGGGATACAGCATGCTGTTGGAATGGTAGAGAGAGCATTGATAAAGGAGCTGGGTGTGCTCGGTGTCTGCGACGCCCTCGGCAAGCGACGCGATGATGCGGGACTTGCCGACGCCCTCCTCGCCGGTGATGAGCACGATCTGCCCCTCGCCTTCCCACGCGAGGCGCTGGCGTTGCCGTAAGAACGTGCGCTCTTCCTCTCGATCGATGAGAGCGGTAAGGCCCGTGGGATGCGCCGCCTTGAAGCGGCTCTCCAAGGCAACGATGCCCTCGACCCCCCAGGCCGCGACCGGCTCGGCAAATCCCTTCAGGTCGTGCCGACCGAGGTCGCGCAGGCGGAAGGCGTTCGGCAACAGCCGGCGCGTGGCACCGGATAGGACGATTTTTCCCGGCTCCGCCAGGGCCTGGAGTCGCGCCGCGAGATTCGGCGGATCGCCGATCAGCGCATTGTCCCACAGCGCGCCGCCGCCGCCGAGGTCGCCGACGACGACGAGGCCGCTCGCGATGCCGATGCGGACCGACAGGGGCTCGGCAGCTCGCGTCTCCAGCCGCGAGGTTCCCTCGACGATGTCGAGCGCCGCGCGCACGGTTCGCTCGGCGTCGTCCTCATGAGCGCGCGGATGGCCGAAATATGCCAGAATGCCGTCGCCGCGAAAATCGCTCAGGAAGCCGTCGTAGGCCTTTACGATCCGCGCGCAGGTGGAGTGAAAGGCGTCGAAGACGGCAGCCGTATCTTCCGGATCGAGCCGGGCCGACAGCGCGGTCGATCCCACGAGATCGCAGATCATGACCGTCAGATGCCGACGCTCTGCAGCCTGAGGTTGCCGGATCCCGGCGCTCTCGAGATGCTCAGCTTTGCCGGTGTCGGCCTTGCCGGCGTCGGTCTCGGCAAACGCCCCCCGGATAGCCTTGAGAAGTCGCTTCCTGTCGCCGAGCGGGATCTGGAGCTTTTCGAGATCTGCCTCGGTAAGCTCCGCCACGACGTCTGCGTCGATGGCATGCTCGGCAAATAGCGGCTCGTAGCGCTCGAAACCCACGTCTCGGAGCCACTTGGCCATATCCATGTCGTCGCCCTCGCCCGGGCGGTTCTACCATGATTTTTTGCAACACGGCATGATCTCTGCAGCTTGGTCGCAGGCGGACCACCCTGCCGGTTCGCAACACGAAATCAAGAGGTTGGGCGCCTTCCCACAGGTTTCGGCGACAAATCAAGAGGTCGGCATTGCCTCAAACGCAGCGCGGCCGATGGGAGGACCCATCGGCCGCGCACACCAGGCTTGAAGGTGACGCGATCAGAAGTGCCAGATCACGTCCATGGCGCCGACCAAGGAGTAGTTGCGGTCGGGTGCGATCGGAAGTCCCGTCGGATTTACCGCGTTGAAATTTCCGTTGAAGGCGTTCGCGTCCATGGAGTGGTAGTAGCTCACTTCCGGCCGGAATTCGACCTGGGGCGACAGCCAGTGCTGCCAGCCGATGCCGAATTCGTAGTAGCGAGTCTTGGTGCCGGTACGCTGGCCTTCCATGTCGTTGTAGAACTCGCCGCGGAACGACAGATTGTTGAGACCGTTGATCCGGTAGTTCACATACATCAGGGTGGTGAAGACGCGCGCAGTGCACGTCACCACATACGGGCTGCTGCACTGTGCGAAGTTCGGCGCATTGAACTTGAACCCGTTCGTAGCGCTGAAAGGCCAGCCGCCGTTGGCGATGATCCCGGCAGGATCGGCGGCGTTGAGCACCTTGCTCTGGGAGAGCGTGTAGGTCTCCCAGGAGAAGTGCCACTGGTCATTAAACTTGTGATACCAGGTGACGCCCGTCCATTGCAGGTTGTTGTAACCCCAATTGCCGCTATTCATGGCGTCGGCGACGACGTAGATGTTGTCGTTGCCGCTGTCGCTCTGCCAGCGCACGCCGCCGGTGTAGGACAGCTTTGCCCCGGGATCCTTGTCGATCTGGTAGCCCGGGAATACGGGATTCGGGAACGGATTCGAGACCGTCTTCCCCCAATCCCACGGCATCGTATCGCTGCCGACGGTGATGCCGAACTGGATGAACCAGTTCTTGTTGAGCGCCGTGGTCGTCTGTACGCCGGTGTTGGTATAGTTGTCGAAGGTGTAGGTCAGCGAGTGCGAGTACATGTAATTGTTCGGTGCGAGCTGCGCCTCGATGTCCGGCACCGAAATGAAGCGTCCGACCCGGACCAGCGTGCCTTCGGCGAAGTAGGGAATATAAAGCTCGCCATACGCCATCGGCATGTCGAAGCCGTTCGTAAGGTTGTGACCGAGGAGCTGATAGCTCGCGAACCCGAGCGCAGTCGTATAGCGCTGGTTCTCGCCGTAGATGCCGGAGAAGCGGAAGCCCCAGTCGATGTGATCGGTCTGTACCGTATCGGGCAGGCGCTCGAAGTAGACGACCGCCTGGTCGAGCTGCGCCGTGTTGGGGCTGTAGCTATAGGCGCCCGGCCAGTTGCCGCCCGGCGTCACGCTGTTGGTCGACAGGTTGCCACCACCGTTGACCCAGCCGTAGACCTGGAAATGGCTGTCGTTCATCCACTTGCCGACCTCGGTGTTGCCGAGCGCGACCATGAGCGGGCTGTCGACCGAACCCGGCCGCGTGGTGCCGATGTTGGTCGAACCGCCATAGGGCCATTCGGTGAACGGCATCGGCGGTGAGGTCTGCGGTGCGGAATCGCCCCAGCCTGGCCGTCGTGACGGCGGCGCTTTGGGATCGGCGGGCGCCGCGTCATGCCCCCACTCGAGCCGATAATAGTTGACCAGACGCTCGAAGAATCCGTCGCCGAGATACTTATCGAGACAATCGTATCTCTTGTATGGCGCGTCGGGAGCCCGGCAGTTCACGGCCGAAGGCGGCGGCTGGTCGGCGGCGCGCGCCGGCATAACAAGCCCCACCCCGCTCGGCATCGCCAATGCCAAGCCGATCCACCCCAATCTGTTCATGCTGTGCCCCAACCCCGTCGCCCGGACCCTCGAACGCGAGAATCCGCTCAATCCCCAGCGCGCCAACTTTCGGTCATGATGCGGGGTCAAGTCGATGTGACAAGTCTCGGGATTTCATATCTTTAAGATAAAGCTCACCGATATTGGCAGCCAACTTGCCGTCAGTTTAATCAAAATTCGCATTTGTTGGGCAGGCGGCGGGCACCCGCCTGGTCGAGAAACTTTTCCGCAAATTTCCAAGTTTGTCGCGTAACATCAATCGCTTGATAGCCGCCATCGCCGCGGCGTGACCAGTTCGAAGCAAAGCGAGGCGAGCAGGTCGCACGCGAATTTAATGATGATGTGTTGCAGTTTAACGTCACTATCCGATCACCGGATTCCTTTCGTTCTTTTAACCCCTCGATATTGCTCAGAAATGCCAGATCAGATCCATCGCACCGACGACGGCGTAGTTGCGATTGGGTGGGATCAGGGCATTGGCATTGCCGTTGAAGGCGTTGGCATCGAGCGAACGGTAGTACGTGACTTCCGGACGCAGCTCGACTTGCGGCGAGTACCAGTGCTGCCAACCGATGCCGAATTCCGTGTAGCGTGTCTTGGTGCCGGTACGCTCGCCCTGCATGTCGTTATAGAATTCGGCGCGGAACGAGACGTTGTCGAGGCTCGTCATCCGGTAGTTGAGATACATCAGCGAGGCGAACGAACGTGCTGTGCAGGTCACGACATAGGGGCTGCTGCAGATTGCGGTTCCAGGCGCATTAAACGGCAATCCGTTCTGCGGAGCGAACGGCCAGCCGCCGTTGGCAAGGATGTGGGCGGGATCGGCGGCGTTGAGGACCTTCATCTGGTCGAGCTCGTAGAGCTCGACCGACACGTGCCACTGCGAATTGAAGTTGTGATAGAGCGTGACGCCGTACCATTGGAGATTGTTGTAGCCCCAGACGCCGTCGTTCATCGCATTGGCGACGACGTAGATGTTGTCCCGCGCATCGTCGCTCTGCCAGCGGAGCCCGGTGGTCACCGTCGGCTTGGCACCGGGATCGCGCAGCATGGTGAAGCCGGGATAGACGGCGTTGGGGAACGGGTTCTGAACCTTCTGCCCCCAGTGCCACGGCGCCGCCTCGGTGCCGACGCTCGCCCCCAACTGGAAGAGCCAGTTCTTGTTGAGCGCCGTCGTCGTCATGATGCCGGTGTTGGTATAGTTGTCGAAGGTGTAGGTCAGCGAATGCGTATACATGTAATTGTTGGGCGCGAGCTGCGCCTCGATGTCCGGCACTGAGATGTAGCGCCCGGCGCGGATGACGAGGCCCTCCGCGATCTGCGGGATATAGAGCTCGCCGTACATCATCGGCATATCGAAGCCGTTGGTGAGGTTGTGACCGAGGAGCTGATAGCTCGCGACGCCGAAAGCAGTGGTATAGCGGTAGTTCTCGCCGTAGATTCCCGGAAAAGCGGAAGCCCCAGTCGATATGATCGGTCTGCACAGTGTCGGGCAGCCGCTCGAAATAGACGACCGCCTGATCGAGCTGGAAGGCGTTGGGCGTGTAGTCGTAGGAAGCCGGGAAGTTGCCGCCGGGGACCACGCCGTTGGTCGAGAGATTGCCGCCGCCGTTGACCCAACCATAGACCTGCATGTGGCTGTCGTTCATCCACTTGCCGAGCTCGGTGTTGCCGAGCGTGACCATGAGCGGGCTGTCGACGGCATTCGGCCGTGTCATGCCGATGTTGGTCGATCCGCCGTAGGGCCATTCGGTGAACGGCATCGGTGGAGAGGTCTGCGGAGCATCGGACCAGCCGGCGCGGCGCGAGGGTGGCGCCTTGGGGTCGGCGGGCGGCCCGTCGTGCCCCCATTCCAGCCGGTAGTAGTTGACGAGCCGCTCGAAGAATCCCGTCGCCGAGATACTTATCGAGACAGTCGTAGTTCCTGTATGGCGCATCCGGTGCGCGGCAGTTCGCCGGCGCGCCGTCCGCAGCCCGGGCGGAGCCGATCAGCGCAGAGCCGGTCAGAGCCGAGAGGCTCAGCGCGACCGCCACCGAAGCGATTGAACCCGATCTCGACATAACCGCATTGCCCCAACTGCTTTCGACGGAACGCCCGCGAGCGAACTTCCGCCGCGCCTCGCCCTGGCGCGACCGACGGGCCTTTCCTCCTCTGCGTCGACCTCACCGGTGCGCTATTTGGAAGAGGCTGGCGTGCGCGGGGCACCGCGACCAGCGGCTTCCGGCTTCACTGTGCGCGCGTCTTGCGTGACGCACGACCGCCTGCAGACGTGGGCCTGCAGGCCCTTCGTTTTTCAGCCGATCAGAAGTGCCAGATCAGGTCCATCGACGCGATGACGTCGTAGTTCCGATCGGGCGGGATCACCATGGCACCGTTGGGCGCGGCATTGAAATTGCCGTTGAACGCATTGGCGTCGAGCGAGTGATACCACACGACCTCGGGGCGCAGCTCGACCTGGGGCGAGTACCAGTGCTGCCAGCCGAGACCTGCGGAGACATAACGGGTCTTCACCGAGGTGCGCTGCCCGTTCATGTCGTTGTAGAACTCGCCGCGCAGCGAGATGTTGTCGACCTTGGTCGGGCTGTAGTTCAGGTAGAACAGCGCGGTGTACATGCGCGCGGTGCAGTCCGGCGCGTAGGTATTGCCGCACTGGGCGAGGTTCGGCGCGTTGAAGGCGAAACCCTGCGTCGGGTTATAAGGCCACCCGTTGGCGGCGAGCACCGCCGCATTCGCCGGGTCGAGCGCATTGAGCACGTGGCGCTGGCTCAGCGTGTAGGTTTCGAACGACAGGTGCCATTGCTCGTTGAACTTGTGGTAGTAGGTGCCACCGAGCCATTGCAGGTTGTTGTAGCCCCAGACGCCGTTGTTCAGGCCGTCGGCGGTGAGGTAGATGCTGTCGTAGCCGCTGTCGCTCTGCCAGCGGACCGCCGCCGTGAACGAAGGCTTCGCGCCCGGATCCTTGAGGTAGGTGTTGTCCGGATAGGTCGGGTTGGGGAACGGATTGTTGACGCGCTGACCCCAATGCCACGGCGCGGTATCGGTGCCGATCACGACGCCCGTCTCCAGGAACCAGTTCTTGGTCAGGGCGGTTGTCTGCATGAGGCCGTGGTTCGTGTAGTTGTCGTACCCGTAAGTCAGCGAGTGCGAGTACATGTAGTTGTTGGGCGCGAGCTGGGCCTCGATGTCCGGGATCGAGATGAATCGCCCGAGCCGGACCAGCGTGCCTTCGGCGATATACGGGATGTAGAGCTCGCCCCACATCATCGGCATGTCGAAGCCGTTGAAGAGATTGTGGCCGAGCAGCTGGTAGCTCGCGATGCCGTAGGTGGTGGTATAGCGATAGGTTTCGCCGTACAACCCGGAGAAACGGAAGCCCCAGTCGATGTGGTCGGTCTGCACCGTGTCGGGCACGCGTTCGAAGTAGACGACGACCTGGTCGAGCTGAGCGGTATTGGGCGAGAACGCGTAAGCCGCGGGAAAACTGCCGCCCGGGGTGACGCTGCTGGTCGAGAGGTTGCCGCCGGGATTAACCCAGCCGTAAACCTGGAAGTGGGAGTCGTTCATCCACTTGCCGAGCTCGGTGTTGGCCAGCGCCACCATCAGCGGACTGTCCACCGCATTTGGCCGGGTCACGCCGATCGAGGTAGCGCCGCCATAGGGCCACTCGGTGAACGGCATGGGCGGGGTGGTCTGGGGCTGGCCAGGCCAGCCCTCGCGGCGAGCCGGGGGCGCCTTCGGGTCGGACGGCGCGGCCTCGTGACCCCACTCGAGCCGGTAGTAGTTCGCCAAGCGCTCGAAAAAGCCGTCGCCGAGATATTTGTCGAGGCAGTTGTAGTTCTTGTAGGGAGCGTCCGGCACCCTGCAATTCACCGGGCTGATCGACGGCGTCGGTGCATCAGCGGCGCGGCCGGATTCGACGGCCAACAGCCCGGCCGGCGCCGCGAGGGCCAGCCCCAACAAGCCTATTTTTTTCATAACCCCGCCCCAACCCATTACGCGAGCCGCGCAAAGCAGGCCCGCTTAAGTCACCCCAGCGCATCTATTCTTCGTTATACGGGGTTCGAAAATCCATACACAAAATTAATACGTTTCATATCTTTTTAATAACCTCAACTACGCGTGGATGCTATCTTGCACCAAATCGCGCCATAATTGACGTTATTCGCTACGCTAAATGGCAGAAAAGCTTCTCTGTGCTCCAACGTTTTTTCTACTTTTAGGAGTCTGAAACCTAATGTCAGATAGCACCCGTACAACATCTTATAAAAATATGCAATAATATACACGGTACAGATTGACTGTGCCAACGGCGACACATTTTTTAGAATGCGGCGCGGATCGACCGCAAATATCCCGAATTCGATGCGTAACAACGCTCGCGATCAGAAAGCGCGCAGGGCGCGATCGCGGATGCGCCTTCGGCGCGCAAGCCGGGCTCCGTCAGGCGCCGGCGTTTTCGACCGACCCAGGAACCTTGGCTGCGTATCCGACGCACCAGAGCGAACCGGACGGCCCTGGCGCACCCAGCGGTACGCAAGGCGCAGTATTCCGCGCGGGCACGGCGTTAATGCGCCTTTGCCCATTCCATGGAGCTCGTACGACGCAGGACGTTGCGAGATGGGCGCGTTCCGGCAACACGCAAACACGCGCGGACCATGAGACACGCGCACGCGAAAAGCCCCGGCAGGCGGCCGGGGCTGATCTGCATTCCTCTCGAGGCGTGCGGAATCGAGAAGGGATCAGAACTTGTAGTTCAGTCCGATCTTGACAAGGTTGACCGGCGACGGCGACTGCTGCCAGCAGAAGGTCTTGCCCGCCAGCGAATCGGTGCCACAGGCGTTGTAGCCCGATTTACCGTCGAGCCACATGTATTCGGCCTTGCCGGTCCAGTGGTCCCACATCGCATACTCGACGCCACCGCCCAGTGCGAACGGGGTCTGCGATTTGCTGCCGGTGGCGGTGATGGTGTCGAGAACGGCCGGCCCCGGAGTGAGCGCGCTCACCGTAGCGGTCGTGTCGTAGAAGGCGACGCCGGCCTTGGCATACACGAGAACCCGCTCCCACATCACCCAGCCCAACCGGCCGGCGATGAGACCGTAGGTGTCACCGATTTTCGAGGAGCCGATCACGTCGATGCTGAGCGGCTCGACGGCCGACCCGCTCAGGCTCATATAGCCGCCTTCGCCTTCGATGCCGACGACGAGCCCTCCGAACATGGAATTCGACGGGCCCCCCCAGAGCTGGTAATTGCAGCCGACGTTGCCGCCGCCGACAAAGCTCGTGTTCTCACTGTAGCTCCAGGGATTGGCACCGATCGGGCTGAACAGCACACCGCCACTGCCGAGGTCCGTCGATTGCCACGTATTGGCAGTCGCAAACCCGATGTATCCGCCGACATAGCAGCCGGTCCAGCTGAATCGCGGAGCGACCGGCACAGGCGCCAGATCCGCAGCGCTTGCCATCTCGGCAACGCCAATCGCCGCGCCGGCAAGCATAAGCGTTGCCAACGCAGTTCGCGTTATAAAAATGTGTTTCATTTCCGCAGCCCCAACCCCGTACGCCGGCTCCGCCGCGCACAGGTCCCCGTATCACCCCAGCTCCGCCATCTTCGTTTATGGGGGAGTAGCAAATCGATACGGTTAATCGTCGGGTTTCATATTTTTATAATATCATTCTTTGCGACATCAAGCGAGTTTGCGTCATTGGGCGGCAACTGCGAGTCCGATTGCCCGAGATTCGCGCGGAGCGGCCTCGTTTTCATCCGAAGAACCGCGCGATTCCATCCTAATCGAACCTCTTCTCCGGATCTCCGACAGCGCCCGCCGCCGCGCAAATCAGCGTCAAAATATTTTTTCTTTATGGCTTTCCTACAACAACGCCGCCCGCCTCATCTCGAAATCCTACGTCGCGATCGTCAACCTTGGCGCCAGGACAGCAGACGGGGCTTTCTCACGCGTGCGGCGTCGACAATGAGAACTCATCGTTACTCGTCAACCCGTTGCAACGCGACTGCCGATGGTCTCGAGACCGCAAACGGCACACGACAAGAGCTGCATGGCGATACGTGCAGCTCGCGCGCCGGCACGGGCCTCGCACGACTCGCGCAGACGACAGTGCGCAACATCACGGCCGACCATCTTTTTCTCATATCAAAACGACCGCTACCGCACGGATTGCACAGCCGGACTTCCGCGCCTCATTCGCTCCGCGGCACGAGCCTTGCGTACGCTGCTCCGCGTTCGACTGGAGACGATGGATGAACGTGGTGCGGACTCGATGTGCGTGGCTTCATGACATGTGCGCGTTAGCCGGACGCATGTTTGCGGTGCGCGTCTCGTTCGCTCACGCCAAATCGTCTGCCGATATTTGCGCGTGCGCGCTCGCGCGACGCCGCGCCATCGCCGTCGCGGGGTTTGTGGGGCTCGCGTGGATGGCGATGGCGCCGGCGCTCGCCGAGGATTCCGAGATCGCCACGCGCCGCAGCGCCGAGCGGATCGGATTCTCCAACGAGGAGATCGCCGACGGCTTCTTCAAGATCGCATTCGGAGCCGAGCTTCGCGTCGCCGGCAGCAACGATCACATCCGCAAGTTCGAAGCGCCTGTTCGCGTCTTCGTCGACAACCGGGCCCAGGCCGGCCGCAGCGCTGTGATCGCGAAAGTGGTCGCCGACATCGCCGAGCACGTCGGCGAGCTCGACATCGCGGTGACCCTGGACCGCCGAGCTGCGAACTTGGTCGTCACCCTGGTACGTCACCGGGATCTCAAGCAGACTATCCGCGCATTCTACGGGCCGGAGCGCGCCAGGCAGATCGAGCAGCAGCTCAATCCCGAGTGCCTGTCCGGCTTTGCGGAGGACCGACAGCACCGCATCCGGCGCGCCGAGGTCATTCTCGCTGCGGACGGCACCGACTTCCGCTTCCTGGATTGCGCCTATGAGGAACTGCTGCAGTCGCTCGGCCCGATCAACGACGACCGTTCGGTACCGTGGACGATGTTCAACGACGACGTCCAGATGGGCTTCTTCGATCTCTACGATCAATATCTGCTCAACATCCTTTATGACACACGCGTTCTTCCTGGAATGTCGCGCGACGAGGTCAAGGCCGTATTGCCGGAAGTCCTCCCGCAGGCCCGCGAGCGCGTGGCGCGCACCAATCCGCGAGCGCGCGCCGCATTGCAGGAAGCCAGCGGCTTACGCTGATTGAATTGATCGAGGTTGGGGTAAGGGAAAAAAGAAAACGGCTTCCGCATGAAGAAGCGAAAGCCGTTTCGAAGCCTCCCGCGAAAATATGCGCTGTGCGCTACTTCTTCGGCGGGTGATTGACGCCCACTCCTCCTGATGCGGATGAGGAGGAGAAGCTCGTGATGTCGCTGCGGCGCTGCCGGACCGCCGGCGCAGCCGCGCGCCTGTGCGCTGCCACGGTCAGAAAGCCGGGCTCGGATTTGATCGCCGCGTGAGACATCACCGGCGCAGCGGATGCGCCCGTCATCAACAGAACCGAGCCCAACATGGCAGCGGCTATGCCTGTCATCGCCTTGCGCATGATTTCCTCCAAATTCATGCGGCGGATTGACCGCCTTTGACAATGAATATGGGCCGCTTCGTCATAATGCGCAAGACTTATGCGAGTGCATCAAAATCGCTCAATCTAGGAGCGTGCTTGGGATTTAGGCCAATCGATCATGCGGCGGTGCGAAGGTTTCCAGGCCACATATTTCTCAGAACTTCGCCAAAGGGCATCCATCTAGCCGCAGATGCGGGCGATCACGCCGAGACCGCGCTGCGTCGCGGCGATGCCGCTCGGGTTAGGGCTGTGAAGGGGTCAAGTCGCGCCGCGGGATGCGGCAGCCAAGGCGAGACGCGTGCTGATGACCCTGTCGAGCACATCGAAGTCGACCGGCTTCACCACGAAATCGTCGACACCGGCGAGCCGCGCCCTAAGCGCGACATCGCCCTCGGACTGGCCGCTGAGAAAGACAAAGGGGATGTTGCGGAGGGACGGCGCGGCGGCAAGTCGATCGAGAACATCGAAGCCCGACATCACGGGCATCATCAGATCCGACAGCACGAGGTCGGGCGCGGCTTCGAAGATCGCCGAGCAGCCTTCCGGCCCGCTATAGGCGGTGCGCACCTCGTAGCCCCGGTCGGTCAATTCCTCGGCAACGAGGTCGGCGATCTCACGATCATCCTCGATGATCTGAATTCTCTTCGCGTCTGCCATCACTGCAAGCCGAGCACCGCTGCGAGCCGAACCGGCGCAATCTATCGCCGATTTTGGAACAACTCTGTTATTTTAGAATGAAACGGTTGCAGCGCAAAATATTATTAAAGTCTTTTCTCGCACTCTGACCAAAGATAATATGAGTTTTCGCTCTGGTTTAAGGCGTATTCGGCCATTCGATGACGGATTTTGGAGCAGTCATCGCACTGGCGATCGCTTTTCCGAGATTGGGGACAGCTGTTTCGCGACGCGGCACACGCCGCGCCGTACGCCAGGCGAACGGACCGCCGCACTGGAGAACACGCAGATGCCCCCAAAAAAGACCACTGGCAAAAAAGGGGCTCACGCCACTGCGATGAGAACGGGCGGCGCCGGCTTTTGCCGACGCCGCCCGATGCCTACCAGACTTTGAAGTTGATACCCGCGCGGAGCATCCATCCGCTGTCAGTCCCCGCGGTCACGATGTGCGCCGCTGTGACCGGACCAGCCCCCGTCGCCCCGCCGGCCATGAACTGGGACCCCTCGAGCTGGTACCACAGACCCTCGAGTTTGGCGCTGATAACGTTGGTGAAGGCGTACTCGACCCCACCGCCAACGGTGCCGCCGATCCGCGTCGCCGAATAGCTGTTGATATAGTTCTCGCCGGTCGCTGGAAACGCGAACGAGTAGTAGTAATTCGTGTTCCCGAGAGCGAGACCGCCAGTCGCGTAGACGAGCAGACGGTCGAAAGCGTAGCCGACGCGGCCGCGAATGGTCGCGATCGACTGCATATTCTCGGAGGCGGTCCCGGTCCCCGCTGCAAAGCCGGCCACGTTGGTGTTGATCGATTTGCTGTTCTTCAGGTTCGTCCAGTCGGCATCCGCCTCGAGGCCGATGACATAGGCGCTGGCCGTCGGCTGCCAGTTACAGCCGGCCTGGGCGCCCGCGATGCCGCCATGCGAATTCTCGCCGTAGGTGCTCGGCGTCGCGCCGGATGCGAAGGCAGGGCCGAAAAACGTCGGGTCGTTGTTGCCGATCGTGAACGTCACGTCGTCCCAGGCGCCGCCGCCATTCGCCCCGACATAGCACCCCGACCAGTTGTAGTAGACGGGCGCAGGCGCCTTTAGCGCGAGGTCGGCCGCGAATGCCGAGCTCCCGATAAGTGTCGCGGCTGCGGCGATCAGTACGATTCTCTTCATTGAGGCCCCCACCAACATTGTTGGGTCAAAGTTAGCACCTGCCGAACACCGAATCTGTAGCATTCGCGCCACACTTGAAATATTGTTACGCCTGCGCAGAGGGCAGAGCCCATCTTTGCCTATTTTTTGCGCAGCCCGCCCACGTAAATTCGTCGATCAGCCGCGGTGGATTGCAGGCCTTTTAGGCGGTGGGATCGGTAAGGTTGATGAAATATCGCCATAAATGAATGAGATCGGTTGAAGCAGGACTACGCGTTTTTGTGGGGGTTCATGTCTCGCAAGGGCCAGGAGGGGCGACAGCGCGGCAGCATTCTGGTTCAGCTTGGTGCGAGCGCAGGCGTGCTCGTGCTGCCGCCGCTGATGATGTCTGCCGGCATCGCGCTGTTCGGCGCGCAGACCGAGGACCGGCTGCAGATCGCGGCCGACCAGAACATCGCGTCGGCCGTCTCCAAATCCTCAGCCTTGATCCCGTTGTCTCCGCGCCCGCGCGAGGTGTCCAAGAGCGCCGACCGTCCGCCGTTGCACGACGAGCCCGCGGTCGACGCTTTCCAGGCCATGACCACCGCGACTGTCACCGCCGCCACCAACGAACTCGCCGTCGAAGCTGACCAGCCGGCCAAGGAGAGTGAAACCGAGGCTGCAGCCGAGCCGCCGCCTTTCCTGGGTCCGATTCCCGTCACGCTTGTCGTCGTTCGCAAGGAGCCCGAGCCAGAGCCTGCCGAACCCGAGGAGGAGCCGACGCCGGCCCTGCCTGATCCGCCTGTCGCATCCATCGAGCCTGTCGTCCCGCAAAAGACGCTCAAGGCGCCGACCGCTCACGTGGCCCATTCGCACGTTAAGGCCGACCGCGAGGCGACGCACCCGCCGCATCGAATTGCCGAGAAGCGCCCGCATGCCCCGGCCGCAGCCGCGCATGCTGCTGCCTCACATCCTGCTGCCACGCGCCGCGCCACCGCCAGTGCATCGACGAAGGCCAAGCCACGGCTGCAGCATCGCGCCGACCTTGAGAACTGACCCCGGTCTGAGATCGTAGACTCGAGGGTTGCGAGACGCGCGCTGTGACGCCGCACCTCGGCCGATGGCGTCGGCACTCCCGGTCAAGTACCATCGCCGTGACAACGCGGTCGTCGTTCACTCGAGGGCTGGTTCGACCGCTTCTCAGGGGGAACGCCGATGGCCGATGGAGAGGGCGCGAAGTACGCGCGCAGGGACGTCCTCAAGCAGATTGCGACGGTCGCCGGCACGGCGCAGCTCGCGCCAGCAGCGGTTGCAACAGCGGCGACCGCGGCTGCTGTCGGCACCGCGCAGGCCGAACCGCCCGCAGCGCCGACATCGGTGCCTTCGCCACTCGCCGGTTATCAGTCATTGAGCCTCGACGAAGCCGCTTTCGTCGAAGCGCTCGTCAACGTCATGTGCCCGGCGGATCACCTGACGCCGAACGGTGTCGATTGCGGGCTCGCGGTGTTCATGGATCGCCAACTTGCCGGCGGCTTCGGCCAGGGCGAGCGGCTCTACATGCACGGCCCGTGGAAGAAGGGTAAGCCGCAGTTTGGCTACCAGCTTCCGCTCACGCCGGAGCAGTTCTTCAAGGTCGGTCTCGCCGCCGCGAATGCGGCGTGCCGCAAGCAGTTCGGCAAGAGCTTCGACGCGTTGGCCCCTGCGCAGGCCGAGGCTTTCCTGACGCAGCTTGCCGGCGGCAAGGTCGCGGACGAGAGGGTGCCACTCGGCTCGTGGTTCAACGAGCTCGTATATCCGCTGTTCGAACAGGCCTGCTACGCCGACCCGATTTACGGCGGCAACAACGACAAGGTGTTCTGGCGCATGATCGGCTATCCGGGCCTGCCGGCGACCCATCAGCGCGACATCGTCACATATCGTGGGAAGCCCTACCCCGGCGCCAACGATCCGAAGTCCATCGCCGACTTCAGCTGAGGAAACCACGAATGGCCACGAAGCTGAACAAACGCACCGTCGTCATCGTCGGCGGCGGACTGACCGCAGCGCTCGTCGCGCGGCAACTGACCGCGAAGGGCACCGATGTCCTCGTGCTGGAGCGCGGCGCCGACCGGCGTGACGCCGCCGCGGCGAAGCTTCCCAACCAGCGCGACGAGCTGCGCTGGGACATCCGCGGCGGTCTGGGGCAGGATTGGTCGGTCGAAACCTACACCATCCGCCATAACCCGAAAGACGAATCGTTTCCCACCCGCCGCCTTGCCGCGTTCCTGCCCGGTGACGGCCTGGGCGGCGCGGCGAGCCATTGGAACGGCTTCGCCTGGCGGTGGGCGGAATACGATCCGACGCTCCGCACGCGGCTCGAGACGCGCTACGGCAAACAGGCGATCCCGGCCGACATGCCGATCGAGGATTGGGGCGTCACCTATGCCGAGATGGAGCCCTATCACCACCTGTTCGAGAAGCTCTACGGCCTCTCCGGCAAGGCGGGAAACATCAAGGGCACGCTCGTGCCCGGCGGCAATCCGTTCGAAGCGCCGCGCCGCGACGACTATCCGCAGCCGCCGCTCGAGCCGACCGAAGCCGGACTGATCTTCAAGGCCGCCTGCGAGAAGCTCGGCTACAAGCCCTTCATCGCGCCGTCAGGCAACTCGTCCGGCACTTACACAAATCCCGACGGCATGCGCCTCGGCGCCTGCCAGTATTGCGGCCACTGCGAGAAATTCCTGTGCGAGGCGCAGGCCAAGGCAACGCCGGAGACGCTGCTCTATCCGGTCCTCTTCGCGCGGCCGAGCTTCGAGCTGCGTCAGCGGGCCCACGTGTTGGGTATCGATTACGACAAACAAGCCAAACGCGCGACCGGCGTGCGATATCTCGATCTCCTGACCGGTGAAGAATTCGAACAGCCGGCGGACGTCGTCGTTCTCGCCGCCTTCACCATGACCAACACCCGCCTCCTGCTGCTTGACGGGATCGGCGCAGCGTATGATCCCGCCTCCGGAGCCGGTGTGGTCGGCAAGAACTTCTGCTACCAGACCAACTCCGCGGTGAACGTGTTCAAGAAGGACTGGTGGATCAACCCGTTCCTGGCAAGCGGCAGCACCGGCATCACGATCGACGAGTTCAACAACGACAACTTCGATCACAGCGGCCTCGGCTTCGTCGGGGGCGCCGGCATCAGCGCCAATCTCACCAACGGCCGGCCGATCGGAAACCGTCGCATGCCGCCGGGTACTCCGCGCTGGGGCACCAAATGGAAGGAGGCGAGCGCGGAATGGTACGCGCATTCCTTCTCCATGCAGGCCCAGGGCACGAGCTATCCGCACCGCGACAACTATCTCGATCTCGACCCCGTCTATCGCGACGCCTTCGGCCTGCCGCTGGCGCGCATGACGTTCGACTGGCGCGAGAACGACATGAAGATGTCGGAGTACTGCACCAAGAAGATCGCCGAGATTGCCAAGGCGACGGACGCGACCATCGTCGGGCCGGCGGCGGCGCGCAAGAGCCCGTTCGATACGCGCGTCTATCAGAGCACGCACGTCACCGGCGGAACACCGATGGGCGCCGACCCGAAGAACAGCGTCGTCTCCCAGCACTTGCAGCACTGGGATGCGCAGAACCTGTTCGTCGTCGGGGCGTCGGTCTATCCGCACAATGCGGGCTACAATCCGACCGCGCTCCTCGGCGCGCTGGCGTTGCGGCTCGGCGACGATCTCACAAGCTATGTCGAAAGACCGCGGATGCTTTGAGGGCGCAGCCGTGCTGCGCCCCCTGCCGGCCTAGCCGCCTTTGTAGCTCACGCGGTAGATCACGCCGTTGCCGTCGTCGGTAAACAGCAGCGAGCCGTCCTTGGCGAACGCGACATCGACCGGCCGGCCCCAGACGTTCTCCGGGCCCGATGCGAAGCCGGTGACGAAATCCTGGTACTCGCCGGTCGGCTTACCGTCCTTGAAGGGCAAGCGGACGATCTTGTAGCCGGTGTGCAGCTTGCGATTCCACGAGCCGTGCAAGGCGACGAAGGCATCGCCCTTCATCGCCGCCGGAAACTGGTCGCCGTCGTTGAAGGCGAGGCCGAGCGGCGCCGAATGCGGCTGCAGCAGCACGTCCGGCACCGTAACCTTGTCTTTGAGATCCGGACGCGGGCCACCGCCCGGCCGGGTGTCTACATGGTCGCCGATGTAGTACCACGGCCAGCCGTAGAAATGGCCCGGCTGCACGGAGGTCACGTAGTCCGGCGGCAGGTTGTCGCCGAGGAGATCGCGCTCATTGGTCGCGCAGTAGACCGTTCCGGTGCCCGGCTGCACCGCAAGTCCCGAGCAATTGCGGATGCCGGTCGCGAAGACACGCTTGTTCTTGCCGTCGGGATCGTAGGCGAGCACGTCGGCGCGCCATTCGTCCCGGCCCCATGTCGCGCCGAGCGCATGGCTCTTCTCGAAGGAGGCGAGTTCGGGCTTTGCGCCCATGTCCTCGGCGACGTTGCCGGATGAGCCGACCGACACGTACATGGTCTTGCCGTCGGGCGAGAAGGCGATGTCGCGGGTCCAGTGGCTTCCGCCGGTGGGCAGATCGGAGACGACGGTCTGCGCAGGCCCGGACGCCTTGAGGTCGCCGCTCTTGTAGGGAAAGCGGACGATGTCCCTCGCCCCAGCGACGTACACCCATTTGGGATCGGGGCCGGGCGGATAGAACGCGATGCCGTAGGGCTGCCTGAGGCCCGACGCAAAGGTTTCGACGACGTCCGGCTTGTCGGCGCCGGACTTTGCGCGCAACACCATCACCCTGCCGTCGCCGCTTCGCGCAACGAAGATGTCTCCGTTCGGAGCGACGCGGATGACGCGTGCTCCGCTCATCCCCGTCGCAAACGGCGCAACCGAGAAGCCCGGCATGGTTGCGAGCGACGCGCCGGCGGGCTTGGCAACGACCCGCGAAGCGTTCGCCGTGGGTGGCGTCTCGAGCGGCGCCGCAAGATCGTTAACGGTGATCTTGCGCATCACGCCCGGCGCGTCGGTCTGCCAGTCGCCATATGCCGCTTTGCCCGTGCGCACGTCCTCGGCGTGCGCAAGCGTCGACGTCGCGAGAAGCACGGCCACCGACGAGACGGTTCGGATCGCAACGCGCGTCATGGTTCCTCCAGGTGCTGCGATTGTCTGGGCCATGATCGGTGACGTTGATGACAGGGTCAACGCCGTGGCCGATCACGCTCTGCTGATCGCGGGCCGGGAAAGGCGCGCGCGCCTCGGGAACAGGATTCTGTGGGGCCGAAAAAGAATGCGCCGACGTTCCGAGTCGTAGTGCGGCGGCCCAAGTGGTACCCGAAATCATCGACGGCCACAGTTTACATGGCACCAGCGAATGGCTTGGCGCGGGACAAACTTGCTCCCGCCGGCGCGGCTGGCGAATCCGTGCACGATATTATCCGGACGTTCGGCGTCGACTGGGCGACTCTGAACCGGCTGCAGGCGGCAGCGGAGCGTCCGCTCCACACCCAATAGCGGCCGTGCCAGACGGCGGCCGTGGCGACCGATTTGGGCCAAAACCGAACTCACGCAGTGCAGCAAGCAATTGCTGCCAGATAACCCCCGTTCCCTCGGAACCGCCACCGCGATAGGCTCGCCGACCAGCGCGAGGGATCACGAATGAGACGGCGGGAGTGGCGCACAAAATTCACGTCAGTTCGGAGACCATCTGGGGAATCCCGGTTCAATATGTCCAAGAATGGAGGATCGATATGTCCAAGAATAAAGCAGGCGATTCAGTATCGACGCTCGACAAAAACAAGCTCAATCGTCGCAATTTTATCAAGCGCAGTGCCGCAATCGGCGTTGGCGCAGGAGCGTTTGGCGCCGCGTCGACCGGCCCCACGCAAGCCCAAGCCATTACTTGGGACTACGAAGCGGATGTCGTCGTCCTCGGGGCAGGAGCCACGGGGCTTCCCGCCGCCATCCGCGCCCGCGACCTCGGCGCGTCGGTAATCGTCGTTGAACAGAACTTCGACATCGGCGGCACAATGATCCACAGCAATGGGAACGTCTCCCTGGGCGGCGGTGACGCAATTCAGTTGCGCGATCTCGCAGGTAAAAACGACCCGGAAGGATTAATCACAGTCGCCCCGCGGGAACGGCCGGAGGCAATGCAAGACGATCCCGATCTTCTATTTCGCGACCAGACCGACTGGACTGTGGTGAACACCGGTGCCAAAGCCATGTACCGGTATAACAACCGGGAAGTCCTGCGTGCCTGGGCCGACAACGTTGCCCCGGTTAGACAGTTCCTTCTGGACAACTACGTCAAATTCACGCGAATTTCCGGCACACACAATGAAGGAGGCCTGTCCCGCGCGAGAAGAGCGACCGCGATGTTCAAACTCGGGGCTGTCACCGACGTGAAAGCGGGAACAGTAACCCAGGAAGATGCGGGACGGGACATCGACGGAAAGGTCCTCGGGCACGCAAGTCGCCTTTCACCGATTGTAATGGACGATCAGAGAATCCGTGGTGGGCGAGGCGTCCTGGGGAGGGGCGCGGCGCTCGCCAGACCATTGGAGTTGAGCGCTAAGGAGAAGGGCGTCCAGTTCATGCTCAACCGCCACATGGACGAGATCATCCGTGAGAGCCAGCTCTCGGGCAGGGTCCTCGGTATCCGGGCGAGCTACACGCCGAGGCGCGACCCGAAAACGGGCGAGCAATTCGTCAGCTATGGCGAATTCACCGGCGGCGTATGGGCCAACGGCCTGATCAAGGACGACCGGCAGACCGTCACGATCAGGGCACGCAAGGCGGTCATCGTCGGCACTGGCGGACACAATGGCAACCCGCAGTTCCGCGCCATGTTCCACCCGGGGGGCCTGGAGCCGTCTCTGACAGCGAAGGCTTGGGCTTGGCTGGGCGGGCCGGGCCGCGCCGCCGACGCCAGCGGCATCATTGCCGGGATGAATGTCGGGGCGGGCCTTGACGGGATGGAGCAAGGCTACCACAACCCCTCCTCCCGTCGCATAACAACGGTGCTTGGCGCCATGGATGTAGCCGATCTCGAGCTTCCAGGGGCCGCTCACTTCCCCTACCGTCGCGCGGGTGGAGTCAACGTCGGCGCCGCCGGCTTCCAGCACCTGATCGCCGTCAACCAGGTTGGAAAGCGATTCTTCAACGAGATGAGGGTTACGCAACAGCTTGGGTCGAGCGAGTATCCACAAAATGGCGCCATCAAGAAATGGAATGAGTACGTTCAGGGAGATTGGCGCAACTGCAAGCCCGACGCGGTCAAGGAGGTCTATAACGACAACTGTGCCATTGACGCTGCCTTGGCCATCAACGAAGGCTCCCAGCCACCGCATTTTCTCCCCGGTCCGATCTGGGCAATCTTCGATCAGGCGGCGGTTGACCGCGCGCAATGGAATGTCAAACCGCCCTACACAGGAGACAATGGTCTGTTCTTCAAGGCCGACACGATCGAGGAATTGGCCGCGGCCATCCGGGCGGGCAACGAACACCAAAAAGTCGCCCTGACCTACCTGAAGGAGACGGTGGCCAGGTGGAACTCCTTCGTCGCGAAGGGGGCCGACCCCGACTTCGAGCGTGGGCCGGACGCCCCCATGCACGCCATCGCAACACCCCCATTTTATGCCGCTCGGATCATTATCGAATGGCACGATTCATGCGGGGGATTGAGGATCAACGGCAAGGCCCAGGTCCTCGACATGAAAGGCCAGGTCATCCCGGGTCTCTACGCCGGTGGCGAAGCCACTGGAGCTCACTTGATGCATGGCCTCGGCAAATGCTGCACTCACGGCTACATGGCCGCCTCCAACGCCGTGGACGAGCGCGCCTAAAAGTCGTCTGTCTTGATGAGCCTGGTATGGTTAGGCACGTATAACGCGCAAAGTCCGGTGGGGCCCGTCGCCCCATCGGACAGTCTCTCAGTGGCAGACCCATGACGGCCGGAAAAACGACTGCACAGGTTTTTGGACTGTTTGGACTGCTTGCAACGGCTATCAGCCTCGGTTTCACGGCGGCCGATGTGGCGTCAAACATTGCGCGCTCTGCTCTTAAGCGCCGCTCCGATTGCACCGCGCTGATCACCGCTTGAGCGCTGTACTTGGCGCCGAGCAATGCCGGTCCAGAGGTACCTCGTCACGGTAGGGTTGGAACGCAATAGCGTCGACTGCTGCGATGCACACGCCACTTCCGCCTTGGGTCACGAGCAATCTACCCAGTCGTGGGCTGTCACGGCAGCTTCACCCCAACCAGCGGACATTCCTCAGGAGCCCGAGAAGCTGATTTGGGCCAGGTGGGGAAGTGCACAGTCTATTCGATCGCCTCGTCCGTTCACTTGCATCGTCGACGAGCGATAGCAGAACGCCGACAATGAGTGCCCGAACCACCGTCGGCGGTCCGGGCGCGCAGCGGGTGTCAGGTCGCGCCGTCAGGCAGCCTTTCCGCGCGCCAAGGCGTGCACGTCGGCGGTGGTCAGGGCATTGCCGCCGATTCCCCAATCGCCGCTTTCCACCTCCTCGACCACACACCAAGTGACGCCGCGCATGCTCTCGCCTTCGATCGAGACCATGGCATCGGTCAGCTTGCTGATGATCTGGCGCTTCTGTTCCTTGCTGAACACGTCCTTGATGACGCGAACCTGAATGAGCGGCATTGGATTCTCCTGTCGTGTCCTGTGGGTTGCTGTCGCGAGTTCGAGCGTTTCTCTCGGTCTCTCAGCTTGACACGTCTCGCCACAGTGATCGACACTTGCCAGCATAGTAATAGACAGTTTTGCCGTCACTCGGCATAACTGTACTGGTCCAGAGACCGGGCCAGTTCAGCGAGGCGGGGAATCAGCATGTTCTCCCTGACGATCAATCCGAATAGCGACCAACCGCTCACCGACCAGATCGTCGTCGGCATCAAGCGGCAGATCGACGATCGACATCTGCGGCCCGGCACCAAGCTGCCATCGATCCGCAACTTCGCCGAAACCTACGATGTCAGCCGCTTCACGGTGGTCGAGGCTTACGACCGCCTGGTTGCGATGGGCTATCTGCAGTCGCGCCGGGGTGCCGGCTTCTACACAGCGGCCGCGCATGCGGAGGCCGCGCATCCCGCGCCGTCCGACAACCACAAGCGCAACGAGCAGCTGGTCTGGCTCATTCGCCGGTTGCTGGAAGCGGACGAGAACACCGTTCTGGCGGGCGGCCCGTGGCTGCCGAACTCGTGGCTCGACGAAACCGGCATCCGCCAGAACCTCAACGTGCTCGCACGCAAGAACGGCGCCTATCTGCTCGAATACGGGCACCCGTTCGGCTACTGCCGCTGCGCGAGCATCTTGCGCTGATGCTGGCCGGGCTCGGCATCACCGCCCATGCGGGCCAGATCCTGCTGACGCAGGGCACCAGCCAGGCGCTCGAACTCGTCATCCGCTATCTGCTCAAGCCCGGCGATGCGGCGCTGGTAGACGATCCCGGCTACTACAACATGTTCGGCAATCTGCGCCTGCAGGGCGTCGAGATGCTGGCGGTGCCGCGCAATCCCGACGGACCGGACATCGCCGTCCTCGAAAAGCTCGCCGCCGCCCATCGGCCGAAGGTCTATTTCACCCAGTCGGTGATGCAGAACCCGACGGGTACCGATATGAGCCCGCACGTGGCGTTCAAGGTGCTGCAGGCCGCCGAGCGCCACAACTTCATCGTCGTGGAAGATGACATCTTCTGCGATCTGCAGGTGAAGACGACGCCGCGCCTTGCAACGCTCGACCAGCTCAACCGCGTGATCTATGCACGCAGCTTTTCCAAGACGCTGTCGGGCAGCCTGCGCGTCGGATTTGTCGCCTGCGCGCCAGGACATCGCCAACGAGCTCGCCGACATCAAGATGCTGACCAGCATCACCACATCGCAATTCACCGAGCGGCTCGTCTATCTAATGCTGGTGAATGGTCACTACCGCAAGTATCTGTCACGTTTGCACGAGCGGCTTGGCGAAGCGCGCCTCAATGTCGTGCGCGCCTTCGAACGCATGGGGCTGGAGCTGTTCGTGGAGCCGACGGACGGCATGTTCGTCTGGGCGCGATTCCCGCATGTCGAGGACTCGCTCATGCTGGCGGAAGCTGCGCAACGCGACGGCATCATGCTCGCGCCGGGCGCGGTCTTTCGTCCGCATCTCGAGCGCTCACCATGGATGCGGTTCAATGTGACCGTCTGCGAGGACACGCGCGTGCAGCGCTGGCTGCAGCGGCAGGCAAGGCTGCATAACACAGCTTCAGGGGACGGGGGCGATTCGGCGTGATGTTCTGACGTGCCATTCCAGGATGGACCGACCAGACTGTGTCCGGTTCGCAACCGCCCGAGTCACCCAGTGGCCGCCGCGGGGGCTTCACGCCCGAAAGCGGATCCGCGGCCGGCCGCGACCTACATCGTTATCAAGTCCGAAATCTTTATGTGAAATGATTCGTGTAAGCGCGATTCGCTTTGTGTTGCGTTCGTAATCGCGCTCACCTCGCCGGTCAAAACCAAAACCCGGTCCGCTCCCCACGCGGATCGGGTCCTTCGCGTGCACCGTGGGAAGTCGACCGGGGCATTCCGACCGCACCCGGCACCGGCCGATGGCAGGCAGCCCAGGTTCGTCGAGCGCTGGCGCGGCTGCCGAGCTAGACGCTATCCGGCGCTCGCGTCCTAACTCAACGCTCCGCCAGTCGACTTTGGTCGGCGGCCGCCACGCTTGGCTCTATGATGACGATGCGATTGCCGCCGAAGCGAGGCCAAGTCAAAGGCTCCGAAGTGGAGGCAATAGCGCCGGTTCACCAAAAGGAGATGCACCACCCAGCGAATGGCTTGGCGCGGGACAGCCTTGCTCCCGCCGGCGCGTTTTACCTCACTTGCCGCCGATCACGGCGTATCCCTGGATCTCGATCTTGGCGTCAGGGACCGCGAGCGCAGTGATGGTGATCAGGGCGCTGCCGGGGAAATTGTCGCCGAAGACCTCTCTGCGAATTTGCGTCAGGCGATCGCCGTAACGCACGTCCGTGATGAACACGGTCATCTGCACCAGGTCACCGAGCTTGCCACCCGCCTTTTGCAGAGTGCGATCCAGGTTTTTGAAGAGCTGCCGCACCTGCCCCTCGAAGTCGCTTGCCAGCGATTTGCCGTTGTCGTCCATCGTTGCGGTCTGTCCCGCAAGCCAGACAATTTTGCCGCCTTCGGTGATCACCGCCTCCGAATAACCGCGCTGCTGAGGCCGGTCTCCCTTGAGGTACTCCTTCGACTCTACCGCGACGGACAGACCCGCCAAAGCTGTCAACAGAGCGCCGGCAAAGGTCATCGTGTATGTTCTAGTGTTCATCCTCTCCTCCTTCGTTAGCAATCCTGAGCGCGTCGGCCACCACCATAGCTAGCAGGATATCGTGCATCCCGCTCGGCGCGCTCCGGCCGCGCATTAACCTTGAGGATTCCAGCGTCCATCGCTTTTCATGATGCGTACGGGGCTCGGTCCGGTTTGGCGGGTTCGCCATTCCAGCAAAGCGAAAAACGAAGTCGTACTGCCGCTGACGCCCCCACCGATGAGCGACGACATGATCGGCCTGAAACGTGCAGCGATCGCCCGCCTCGGCCCGTCTCAAAAATCCGGCTTTTCCGCAATCGGCATGTCCGGCGCTTTCTCGCCGCCGAAGTGTCCCGCGCTGTTCTCGGCACACGCCATTTCCGGCCAATCGCCGAGCGGGCGCCGGTAGCTGATCGCGGCCGACCATGGCTGCGTCAGGACACCGTCATCCTCGACCGAGAATTCGAGCTGCAACCCTTTGCCCTTGTAGTTGGGATTGCGGGTGAGGCCTGGATCCCGGCCAAACCGGGACAACCCCTTCTGGCCGCGTTCTTCCGCTTCCTTCGCCGCCGCGTAATCGAGGAGGCGATAGCGCTCGATGACGTGCAGCGACGGGCTGTGCGGCGTGCCGTACATGTCCATCATGGCGAACGGCCCGATCTTCACGCCGACGGTGTCGATTACCAGCGTGTCGCCTTCGTAATGGCCGACCGAATCTCCATACCAGGATGGGGTGACGTTCGCCGGATGCAGCGCATTCAGGCGCACGTGCCGAACTTCATGATCGTTCGAATAGAGGATGGTGACCTTGTCCGGCTCCTGCAGCATCTGCATGCCGATGTTGAAGAGAACGAACGGCACGCCCCCGGGCCAGCACTGGTTGCTCGGTGTCGGGTAATAGGTTCCGGTGCGCGAGATGTCGCCGTGCTGCTTCACGATCTCCGCCGCGTGGGGCTTGAGGATCGGACTGCTGTAGTCGCCGACCAGTTCAAAGATGTCGGGGATGCCGTCGCGGCGGGACCGGTTGTTAATCGGTCCCGGGCCGCTCGACGGCGGCTCGAAGTCGGGCCAGGTCATATGTGCCCATACCCCGGAAAAGTCGGGGATCCTCGGCTTCGCGTCCTGCGCCCGCACCGGCGCCGCAACCAACACCGCGAGCAAAACCAAATTCCATCGAGAGACATACATCGTCCGCTCCATGCGGTTGACGCCGATGAAACTGGGCGTGATCGCATCGAGGCGACGAAACCGCAATTTCGGTCTCTTCCGCGACACCCAGCGCTAAAACGCCTTCGACCAAAAAGTATTTGTCATTTCAAAGCACTACCACCTTCGACATTCGCATCCGCCGAGGGCTCTTGCAAGGGCGTATACGGCCGTCGGATGGGGTGATGCAGGATCGGCGGCATGCCGCACGATGCAAAACGCCGGCCGCCGCTCACGCGTACGCCGGCATCAGGCACGCGCCGCCCTCAATCGGCGCGGGCGCCGGAGGCCCGCACGACCTTGCTCCACTTCTCGGCTTCGTCGCCGATGAACTTACGGAACTCCGAGGGCGAGCTCGGAAGCACCGTGAGGCCGAGCTCGGCAAACCGCGCCGCAAGCTTGCGATCTGCGAGGCCGGCGTTGATCTCATGGTTAAGCCGCACGACGATCTCCTGCGAGGTCGCCCGCGGCGCCCCCATCCCATACCAGGAACTCGCTTCGTAACCGGGCAAGTACTCGTTCATCGCCGGCACCTCGGGCACCACGTCGAGGCGCGCGGCGGTGCTGACTGCGAGCGCCCTTATCTTGCCAGCCTTGATCTGGTCGATCGCTGCGGCCAGCCCACCGAAATAGACCTGAACCTGTCCGCCGAGGAGATCGGCCAGCGCCGGGGCGTCGCCGCGGTAGGGGACGTGAACCATCTTGATGCCGGCCATATACTGGAACAGTTCGCCGGCCATATGCGGCGTCGCCCCGACCCCGCTCGATGCCATGTTCACCTTGCCGGGATTGGCTTTGACGTAGGCGATGAACTCGGGAACCGTCCTGACGGGCAGCGACGCATTCACCTCCATGACAAGGGGCGAGCGAACGATGCCGGCGACTGGCGCGATATCCCGGACAAAATCGAAATTGAGCTTCTCGTAGAGGGTCACGTTGATCGTGTTGGTCGCGCCGACGACGAGCAGCGTGTAGCCATCGGGGGGCGCCCGTACCACGAGCTCGGTGCCGAGATTGGTTCCTGCGCCGGTCCGATTCTCGACGATGAACTGCTGGCCGGTGCGCTCGGACAGCCATTGGCAGATCAGCCGTCCCGCAATGTCCGTCGAGCCTCCCGCGGCAAACGGCACGATCACCCGCACTGGCTTCAGTGGATAATCGAGCGCCCACGCACCTCGGAGGCTCGAGCACAGCGTGACCGTTCCCGCAGCGAGATGAAGGAATTTGCGGCGTGGAAGCTCCATGACATTTTTCCGGGTCGGATTTCCAGATCGGAGGGCCTCATGGAGCGGCGCCCGCGCGGTGCGCCGGCTCCATCGTCAACAGATGCTCCGGCTCCATCGTCAACAGATGCTTGTGCCACGCGCTGCCGGAATAGCCGATCGGCAAACCGTACGCGCCTCTTTTCATCACATACGCAACCGGTATACCCTATCGCCATGCTACCCGCACAGCCTGATAAGAGAGGGAGCATTACATGGGAAGTTGGAGGGAACGAACGCGTTGTGCGAGTGTTGCGGCCATGATTGCCGCAATCCTTTGCGGCGCGATGTCGACCGCGAGCGAGGCGCAGACGTCCTCGCTGCCGCGTAGTCCGGACGGCCACCCCAATCTGAACGGCATCTGGCAGTCGCTCAACACGGCGAATTGGGACATTCAGGAACACGCGGCACGGTCGGGGCCGGTCCTCGCACTCGGCGCCATCGGCGCGGTGCCGCCGGGTCTCGGGGTCGTGGAAGGCAATGAGCTCCCGTATCTGCCGGCGGCGGCTACGAAAAAGAAGGAAAACTTCGAAAACCGCCTGACCGCCGATCCGGAGGTCAAGTGCTACATGCCGGGCGTGCCGCGCGCCGCCTATATGCCCTACCCGTTCCAGATCATTCAGACGCCGAAATACGTCTTGATGGCTTACGAGTACGCAGGCGCGAACCGCACCGTCTTCATGGACAAGGCGGCGCCACCCCCGGCCGACAGCTGGATGGGACACTCGGTCGGCCATTGGGAGGGCGATACCCTCGTCGTCGACGTTACCGCGCAAAACGAGGAAACCTGGTTCGACCGGGCGGGGAATTTCCACAGCGACGCGCTGCACGTCGTCGAACGCTACACGCCGCTCGGTGCCGACGCGCTCACCTACGAGGCGACGATCGAAGATCCGAAGGTGTTCTCGCGGCCATGGAAGATCACCATGCCGCTCTACCGGCGGCTGGAAAAGAACGCGCAAATCCTGGAATTCAAGTGCGTGGAGTTCGTGGAAGAGCTCATGTACGGGCATCTTCGCAAGCAACCCGGCAAGTGAAAAAGGAGGTTCGGATGAGCCATCGATTTCTCACTTCGGCGAGTATTTCGACGATGATTACATTCGCACTGCTGGCGCCGTTCCCCGTCGCCGCCCAGCCGGCGTCCCCACCGGTGGAAGGCGTCACCAAGACCTGGACGACGCCGCGGACGCCCGACGGCAAGCCGGATCTGCAGGGTGTGTGGGATTACCGGACCATTACCCCCTTGGAGCGCCCGGTCGCGCTCGGAACCAAGGCGTTCTTCACCGACGAGGAAGCGGCGAAATACGAGCAACAGGAAAACGGCCGCCAGAATCGCGACCTGATCGATCCGAAGGTCGGCGGCTTGAATTATCCCGCAAACGGCGTCGTCCCCTACAACGAGTTTTGGTACGACCGCGGCAACAAGGTCGTCGGAACCAAGCGGACCTCGTTGATCGTCGATCCGGCCAACGGGCGGCTTCCTCCCACGACGCCAGAAGGCCAGGCCAAAGCGAAGCGCCGCGCCGAGATCGGGCGCGAGGAACAGCTCGGACATCCGCTCGCCGACACCTGGGAGGACCGTCCGCTCTCCGAGCGCTGCATTCTCGGAGCGAACTCCGGACCTCCGATGACGCCCGGCGCCTACAACAATAATTTCCAGCTGTTCCAGACCCCGGACACTGTGGTGATCGTCAACGAGATGATCCACGAGGCCCGCATCATTCCGATGGACGGCCGCCCCCATCTGCGCGTTCCGCAATGGAAGGGAGACTCGCGCGGCCACTGGGAGGGCGACACGCTCGTCGTCGACACCACGAATTTCAAGCGTGAGACGAGCCTTCCGGGCTCGAGCGCCAAAATGCATCTTACCGAGCGCTTCACCCGCACCGGGCCAGACGCCCTGCTCTACGAGTTCACCGTCGATGATCCCGACACGTGGACCAAGCCCTGGACTGCAGCCGTCCCGACATCAAGGATCGACGTTCCGGTATATGAATACGCCTGCCACGAGGGCAATTACGCCATGATCGGAATCCTCGCTGGCGCGCGCGCCGACGAAAAAGCGAGGGCGGATGCCGGGAAGAACGCGGCGAAGTAACCGCCGTTCCTGTTCGACGAAGGAGTGGTGCACGATGAGACGACAAATTGCGGCAGCGCTTTGCGCGACGATGCTGGGATTTGCTGTCTCGTCGTCCGTTGCTCAGCAAAAGCCCCCAGAGCCCGGTGCCGTAGGCGGCACGGCGACGGCGGCGGCGGCCGTGAACTCCGCCAATCCGGACAGTCAGGTGTTCCTCACGATCAAGGATCTGATGGAATCGATCATCGATCCGTCCGCCGACACGCTTTGGGGCGCGGTCGGAACCCTAGTCGACGACGGGGGCATCCACGAGATGTTCCCGAAAACCGACGAAGAGTGGCACGAGCCGCGCCGTGCCGCGGTCCGCATCATCGAAGGCGGCAATCTGCTGATCATGCCCGGCCGCGAGGCGGCGCCTCCTGGAACCAAGTCCGAGGCGCCCGGGGCCGAACTCGAGCCGCCCCAGATCAATGTGCTCTTGAGCGAGAAGAGAGAGAGTTTCGATGCATTCGCAAGGGCGCTCCAAAGTGTCGGCATGGAAGCGCTCGGAGCAATCGACGCGAGGAATACTGCTCTACTGCTCGAAGTCGGCGCTCGAATGGAGAATGTTTGTGAAGGTTGCCATCAAACATTCTGGTATCCGCAGGAAAAGGACATTTCTACCAACGTTCGCAATGCCCGCCCTCCTGGGAACCGCTGAGCATCGGCGGAGCGCTGCACCGCAGCGCCACCGGTCGAGCTGGTCGAGCCGAATCGCGCGTCGATGTGGCCTTCCACGCGGTCCGCGCCCGAAGTTCTGGAGTCGATACCAGTCATGATCTTTGTTTTTGTCGCTGCCGATTTCAATCCAAGCGATGGTATCGCTGCGCGACTTGAAAACTCGCCGACCGTTTCTCGGGACCACGTCCAATTCGCTGGACACTGGCGGCGCGCTTGACGATAATTGCTCAACAAATGCAGTCCGCGCCGGCTGTGGGCCGTTGGTTCCGTCCGGTGCCAGGAAGCGGGAGGCATGAGGTGCGAATTCGACTTCAAAAGTCGATGGGGGCATCGACCGCGGTCGCATCGGCGTTTTCGATTCTCGCCGGCATCGCGTTGCCTGCCGGCGCGGTATTGGCCCAGCCTTCCGCGGCATCGGAAACTGCGTCGGCCGCATTGAAGACGACGTGGGGCGACCCTGATCTGCAGGGCATCTGGACCGATGAAGCGGATACGCCGTTCCAGCGCTCGCCGAAATTCGCAAACCAGGAATTCTTCACCGATGCGCAGCGGGCGGAGTTCGACCGCGTGCGGGCCGATCTGCGTGGCCGCGACAACCGTGGCTCACGCGGCAGCGAGCGTGACGTCTCCGGCGCCTACAACAATGTATGGGGCGCACTCAAGCGCACCAGCAATCGCACGTCGATGATCGTCGACCCGCCGGACGGCCGCATCCCTGGGATGACTCCAGAGGCGCAAAAGAACGCGAACGCCGACCGCGACTTCCGCCTCGCCATGATGCAGGCAACGCAGACCTGCAAGCTCGGCCTGCCCGGCTGTGCCGGAGGCAAATTCATCCCGACGCCCACGACGCGACGCGACGAGTTTCCGCCGCGCTACAACACGGCGCGCATGAACCGCCATGACCGGCCGGAGGACGGCGCGCTGGCGGACCGTTGCCTCACGCCGGGCCTGCCGGAGTTCGGTGCCGGCAATGGCGGCGGCAGCTTCCGCCGCATCGTCCAGACGCCGGGCGGCATTGCCATCGCCTATGACGTCGGGCAGGGCCAGGGATGGCAGCGCAGCATCGTCATGAACGGCAGCCCGCACATGCCGTCCGATATCCGCCAGTGGTTCGGCGACTCGCGCGGCCATTGGGACGGCAATACGCTCGTCATCGACGTCACCAATTTCAGTCCGAAGACCGACTACCGCGGCTCGCGTGAGAACCTGCACCTCGTCGAGCGCTGGACGCGGACCGCGCCGGACACGCTCGAATACATCGCAACGATCGACGATCCGTCCGTGTGGACGAAGCCGTGGACGGTCAAGCAGGAATTCAAGAAGCAGAGCGAGCAGGAGAACCGGATCTATTACGAGCCGCGCTGCATCGAGGGAAATTTCGGCTTCCCCGCGATGATGAAGACGGCGCGCCAGGAGGACCGCGAGTTCGCCGAAGGGCGCGGACCTGATCCACTGACCAGGGACAACGCATCGGGATTCCAAGAGCCGGATCCGCTGCAACAATGAGGCGCCGTAAGGGACGAGTCGCCGCAAGGAATGAAATGCCGCGAGGGAATCGGTAGATGCGTAGTCATTTCGCAGGCGTGGCGATCGCCATTCCCGTCATGGCCGCCGCGATGGCGCTCCCGCTCGCCGGCGCCTCGGCGCAGTCTGTGAAGACGCCGTGGGGCGAGCCCAACCTGCAGGGCATATGGACCGACGAAGGCGACACGCCGCTGCAGCGCGCGCCGAAATTCGCCAACCAGGAGTTTTTCACGGACGCCCAACGCGCCCAACTCGATACGGAGCGCTCGGCCCTGCTGCGCCGCGATCGGCGCGTCGAGCGCGGTACCGAGCTCGACGTCGCCGGCGCCTACAACGCTCTGTTCATGACCCAGAAGAGGACGGGCGCACGCACATCGCTGATCACCGATCCGCCCAATGGCCGCATCCCGTCGATGACGCCGGATGCCGCGAGGGCCGCAGCAGCCGACCGCGAATTTCGTCTCGCATTGCTGCAATCGACCGAGACCTGCAAGTCGAAGTCGGTCGCCTGCAGCGGTGGTAAGTACGATCCGACGCCCTCACCGCGTCTTGCCGAGCTTCCGCCGCGCTACAACACGGCACGGATGAACCGCCATGACGGTCCGGAAGACGGCTCGTTGCCGGACCGCTGCCTGACCCTCGGGCTGCCCGAGTTCGGCGCCGCGACCGGCAGCTTCCGCCGCATCGTGCAGACGCCCGGCGGCGTCACGATGTTCTACGACGTCGGGCAAGGTCAGGGGTGGCAACGCAACATCGTGATGAACGGCAGCCCCCACCTGCCGGCCTCCGTGCGCCAATGGTTCGGAGATTCGCGCGGCCATTGGGAAGGCGACACGCTCGTCGTCGACGTGACGAACTTCAGTCCCAAGACCGATTACCAGGGCGCACGCGAGAAACTGCATCTCGTCGAGCGCTGGAAGCGCACCGGGCCCGACGCGCTCGAACTTGTCGTGACCATCGAGGATCCGACGGTGTGGACGAGGCCGTGGACGGTGAAGCAGGAGTTCACGCGGCAGAACGATCAGGAGAACCGCCTCTACACCGAGCCGCGCTGCATCGAGGGCAACTACGGCCTGCCCGGCCTCATCCGCGGCGCTCGCGCGGAGGAGCTCGCTTTTGCGGAACGCCGCGGGCCGCATCCCGCAACCAAGGACAACGCCACCGATTTCGTCGGGGTCGAAGACGATCCGCTGCAATGACAGCGAATGGAGGGAGAAAACAGATGCGCGACCGCTGCGTTGGTTTATTGATGACGGTTGCCCTTGCCGTGATGGCCGTCGACGCCGCCACCTCCCTTGCCGTGGCCCAGGCGCCGCAGATCGTGCGGCCTCCCGCGCGCATCGAGGGCAAGCCGAACTTTTCCGGGATATGGCAGGCCAACAACGAGGCCAATTGGGACCTGCAGGCCCACGCCGCGCGGCCCGCCGCAGTCACCCAGCAGGGCGTCTACCCCTTTGAATATGCCCGGGTGCCGGCCGCGCCGGTGCTTGCGCTCGGTGCCGCGGGCGCGGTGCCGGGATCGCTCGGCGTCGTGCAGGGCGACGGGCAAATCCCGTACAAGCCCGAAGCCTTGGCGATCAAGAAGGAGAACCAGGAGCACTGGATCGACCGCGACCCCGAGCTCAAATGCTATCTACCGGGCGTTCCGCGCGCGATGTACCTGCCCTACCCGTTCCAGATTACGCAGAGCACCAACAAGGTCCACGTGGCCTTCGAGTTCTCCAACACCGCGCGCACCATCCACATGGACAAGGTCGAAGGCCCGCCGGACGACACCTGGATGGGCCATTCGGTCGGGCGCTGGGACGGCGACACGCTGGTGGTCGACGTCACCAATTTCAACGACCGCACCTGGTTCGACCGCGCCGGCGATTTCCACAGCGACGCGCTGCGCCTCGTCGAACGCTATACGATGATGTCGCCCGACATCATCTGGTACGAGGCGACGATCGAAGACCCCAACGTGTTCACGCGGCCGTGGAAGATCGCGATGCCGCTCTATCGTCGCGTCGAACCGAACATCCAGCTCCTCGAGTTCCGCTGCAATGAGTTCGTCGAGGAGTTCATGTATGGAAATCTACGCAAAACACCGCTGGTCAAGCATTGGGAGGGCGATACGATGACGATCGATATCACCCGCAAGGTGCCGCCCGGCGATGCCTTCTATCAGTGGTACGGCAGGTGAAACTTCAGACGGGTGAGATCAGACAAGTGAAGTCTGGTAAATTTGACAGAACTTGAGACAGGCGAGTTGAGCCGCCGCGGCGACTTGGCGCCTGAAATTCTACACGCGGCAGGGAGAAGCACATGCGAACGAAGCTTGCCTTGTTGGTCGGTATCACGGGTCTCGCGGTGGCAGGATGGTCGGCGGGGGCGTGGGCGCACCATGCGTTCGCGGCGGAATTCGACGCCGACAAGCCGGTGAACTTCAAAGGGACGATCACCAAGATGGAGTGGGTCAATCCCCACACCTGGCTGCATGTCAACGTGAAGAACCCCGACGGCACGACGGTGAACTGGGCAATCGAAGCCGGCACGCCCAACGTGTTGTTCCGCCGCGGCTTCACCAAGGATTCGCTGCTGCCCGGAACCGAGATCATGGTCGATGGATACCAATCGAAAGACGGCAGCCATCGCGCCAACGGCCGCGACCTTACTTTCCCCGATGGCCGCAAGCTGTTTCTCGGCTCCTCCGGCACCGGCGCCCCCTACGAGCTGACGCCTGGCGTCGACAAGACCCACTGAGCTTGCTCGGCAAACCAGCGCCGCACGCGGATCGGAACTTGACGGATTAGGCGATGTCACCCCTGGCGTTCTTCGAACAGCTGGCGGAGACGCCATGGAGTATGGCGCTCCACGAGTCGGACATCGCCTATTCAATCCTCGAGTCCACCCACGTGTGGTCGCTTGTTTTGTTTTTCGGCCTGGTCATCGTGTTCGACCTGCGCCTGCTGGGTTGGGCCTTCCAGAAGGTGCCGGTATCGGAATTTTCCCGGCGCCTTCTGCCCTGGACCATCCTCGGCTTCGTGCTGATGGTGATCAGCGGCCTTATGCTGGTCTACGCAATCCCCGTGCGGTCCTATCAGAACCTGTTCTTCAGGTTCAAAATGATCCTGCTGGTGCTCGCGGGCATCAACGTGCTGATCTTTCACGCGGGCGTCTATCCTGGCATCACCACCTGGGATAACGATGCGAAGCCGCCGCGCACCGCGAGGCTCGCCGGGGCAATGTCGCTCGTCTTGTGGATCGGCATCGTCGTGTCCGGACGCATGATCGCCTATAATTGGTTCGACTGTGATCGGCAGCCGCAACCGGACATCATCAATCTCCTGACCAGCTGCACACCGACCGAGTAGGCGATGGACCTCCTGCCGCTCTTCCAGTGGTTCTACCAGACCGACATCGGCGTCACGATACGAAATTCGGTCTGGCTGTTCCCCGCCATCGAGGCGTTTCACCTTCTCGGCTTCGGGTTGACTGCCGGTGCCACGTTGGTGGTGAATTTGCGCCTCCTCGGGGTCGGGCTGACGAAGCAACCGGTCGCCCAACTCGCGGCGGGCGCCGAGCCATGGCTCATCGTCGGAGTCAGCATGATGGTCGTGTCGGGCGTTCCGCTGTTTCTCGCCGAGTCGATCAAGTGCCTCTACAGCTTCCCCTTCTGGGTGAAGATGATTTGCCTGCTGTCGGTGCTCCTCTTCACGTTCACCGCCTATCGTCGCGTGACGCGGACGAAGTCGGCGTCCGATCGCACGTCGACCGCACGATCGGCCGCGGTGATATCGCTGGTCTTGTGGGCCGGCGTCGCCTGGGGCGGACGCTGGATCGGCTTTTCCTGAAAAGTCGACGATTTGTCGTTCGGGTCGAAGTGGCCACGCCCCGTCGCAGCCGTAGAAATCGAGGGAGGTCAAAGTCATGCGCAATCTGCGACATTCGATTGCTCTTTCCGCCGCTGCCGTCACTGTCGTTGCCGGGCTCACTGCGGTCGCGCCGGTGCGGCCCGCGTTGTCCCTCGAACCGGATTTCGCGACCATCGAAGCGCAGGAGAACGCCGCCAACAACAAGCCGGGCCCGCGCACCGTACCGGGCCGCGCGATCCCGGTACCCGGCACGGTGAGCCCGCAGCTGCAGGCGACGATCGCCGCGCCGTACCGCATTCCGGCGTGGGACGCCGATCCGAAGAGCGCGGCTGAATGGAAGGACCTCATCACCAGGCTCGCCAATGCCGGAGCGGCAGCACGCCGCGAAGCGCGCGAAAAGCTCGGCGTCACCTTGGAGCCGACGGCGATCGGCGGCGTGAAGGCTTTCATCGTGACTCCGAAGGAAATCGCGCCCGAGAACCGCAATCGCTTGCTGGTCAACGTGCATGGCGGCGGCTACGTCTATGGCCCCGGCGAGGCAGGCACCGGCGAAGCCGTGCTGATGGCCGCGTTCGGCGGCTATAAGGTGATCGCGATCGACTACCGCATGCCGCCCGACTTCCCCTATCCGGCGGCGATGGACGACGCGATGGCGGTGTGGCGCGAAGTGGTCAAGATGCAGAACCCGCGCAACATGGCGATCTTCGGCACCTCGACCGGCGGCGGCATGACGCTCGCCATGATCCTGCGCGCCAAGCAGGAAGGCCTGCCGCTGCCGGCCGCGATCGCGCCCGGCACGCCGTGGGCCGACCTCACCGAGACCGGCGATACCTACAAGACCAACGAGTGGCTCGACAATGTGCTGGTCAGCTACAATGGCTATCTCGTGCACGCGGCGAAGCTCTACGCCGCCGGACATGACCTGAAGGATCCCCAGTTGTCGCCGATCTACGGCGACTTCACCGGCTTTCCGCCGGCCATCCTCACCAGCGGCACTCGCGACCTGTTCCTGAGCCTCACCGTGCTTGCGCACCGCAAGCTTCGCCGCGCCGGGGTCGAAGCAGAGCTTCAGGTCTACGAGGGCATGTCGCACGCCCAGTACAATTTCGACGCCTCTGCGCCGGAGACCAAGGAGGTCTTCACCGAGATCGCGCGGTTCTTCGACAAGCATCTCGGCAAGTGACCCGCGGATCGGGAAGCCGTCATCGCCGGGCTTGACCCGGCGATCCCGCTTAGTGAGGCACGGCCGTGCCACATGATCAGGATCGCCGGGTCAAGCCCGGCGATGACAATTCCATAGGGCCGATCTCCCGCAAGGCATCCCCACCGGCAAATTGAACGGCGCGGCGTCAACACGTCGGCGATCGGCTTCGGTCGGATTCGCTGTCCAGCCGGCACGATCGGTCCACACCGCCCGCCGCGCGTCAGCACCTGCACAGCACGACCGTAACGCGATCGCCTCACACTTCCGCCGCTATTTCCTTCGAGTTCGTCTGTCGCGGCCATGGCCGGGCAACGGCCGTCACCTTCACGCGCGGGTTCCGATGACCTCAGACGTCAAAGCTGCCGGCACCGAGGCGCCAGCCGGGGCACAGCAGCCGGAGGCACCGGCAAAGGCTTCGCCGCCGAAGTTCACCGGCTACCAGATGTTCCTGGTGGCGCTGCTCGCCTTTCTGCAGTTCTCCATCATCCTCGACTTCATGATCATCTCGCCGCTCGGCGCGATCATCATGCCGGACCTCGACATCACCCCGCAGCGGTTCGGCGAGATCGTGTCGGCCTATGCGTTCAGCGCGGGCGCCTCGAGCCTGCTCGCGGCCGGCTTCGCCGACCGCTTCGACCGCAAGAAATTCCTGCTGTTCTTCTATTGCGGGTTCGTCGCCGGCACCGCGCTGTGTGCGCTGGCGTCGAGCTATCCGCAGCTTCTGGTCGCTCGCGTGGTGACCGGGATATTCGGCGGGGTGATCGGCTCTGTCGTTCTCGCCATCGTCACCGATCTGTTTCCCCTCGCGATGCGCGGCCGCGTGATGGGCGTCGTTCAGACCGCGTTCTCGGCGAGCCAGGTGCTCGGCATTCCCGCCGGCATCTACATCGCCAATCTCTGGAACTGGCACGTGACCTTTCTCGCGATCGTTCTCGTCGCGGTGCCGGTCGGCGTGATCATCTTCGTCTACATGAAGCCGGTCGCGGGCCATCTCGCGCTGAAGCAGGAAACGAGCCCGTGGCGGCATCTCGCCGCCACGGTTTCCGTTCCCCGCTACCTGCTGTCCTTCGCCACCACGGCGCTGCTCGTCACCGGCGGCTACATGCTGATGCCGTTCGGCAGCGTATTCACCGTGAACAATCTCGGCATATCGCTCGCCGACCTGCCGACGGTCTATCTCGTGTCGGGCCTCTTCACCATCTTCACCGGCCCCCTGGTTGGGCGGGCGGCCGACGCGTTCGGAAAATTTCCCACATTCATCTTCGGCTGCGCTCTCACCATCGTGATGGTGCTGATCTATACGCATCTCGGTCGCGTGTCGCTCTTCACCGTCATCCTGGTGACCGTACTGATGTTCGTCGGCATCTTTTCCCGCATGATCCCGTCGCAGGCGCTGATGTCGGCGATCCCCGAGATCACCAAGCGCGGCTCCTTCAACGCGGTCGGCGCATCGGTGCAGCAGTTTTCCGGCGGGATCGCCTCGGTGATCGCCGGGCTCATCGTCGCCCAAGGCCCCACGGGCGAGCTTCGGCATTTCGACGTGCTGGGCTATATCGTCATCTCGACAACTTTGGCGTCTCTCGTTCTGATGTACTTCATCAACAAGGTAGTGAACGAAGGCTCTCGCTCCTGATAGGCGGCAAATCTAGACTAGGACCTCGTCCTGAGGACCCTGCGGGAGCAGGCGTCTCGAAGGACGGCCACGGGCCGCAGAGTTTGAGGCCATCCTTCGAGACGCCGCGCTGTGCGCGGCTCCTCAGGATGAGGTCACGCAATGCAGAGCGATGCAATCACGTCCCCTGAAGGCTTCGAGCCGGCGGGTACTGGCGAACCTGCGCTTCGTCCGCACGTAACGGTTCGCGGGCTCACCAAGCGGTTCGGCGCGAGCTACGTTTACGACGCCTTCGATCTCGACATCCCCCGCGGTGAGCTCGTTTCGATCTTCGGCCCGAACGGCTGCGGCAAGAGCACGCTCATCAACATGATCGCCGGGCTGGTGCCGGCCGACGCCGGCCGTGTGTTGTTCGACGGCAAGTCGATCCGCGAAATCACGTTCGGCTACGTGTTTCAGAATTACCGGGAAGCGCTGTTCCCGTGGCTTTCCGCCTTCGACAACGTCGTATATCCCCTCCGCTTCAAGAACATCGCGCCCCGTGACCGGCGCGACCGGGTCGAGCGGCTGATCGCCCATCTCGGCGTCACCCTCGACTTCAAGCGCTATCCTTATGAGCTCTCCGGCGGCCAGCAGCAGCTCGTGTCGATCTTGCGCGCGCTCGTGGTCGAGCCGGAGATCCTGTTTCTCGACGAGCCGTTCTCCGCACTCGACTACGAGATGACGCTCTACATGCGCGAGCAACTCCAGCGCATCTTCATGGAGAGCGGCACCACCACGCTCCTCGTCTCGCATGATCTCGAGGAGGCCGTGTTTCTCGCCGACCGCGTGCTGCTGCTCTCCCGCGGCCCGGCGCGGATCGCCGCCTATCCGTCCTACAAGGCGCCGCGTCCGCGCAACGGCGCGACGCTGTCGGAGCCGGACTTCGTGGCCCTGAAGTCGCACTGCCTCGAGATCTTCCAGCGCGAAGTGCGCGCCAAGCCGCAGCCTTAATACCTGGTCATGGCCGGGCTCGTCCCGGCCACCCCGCTTGTCAAGGCACGGCCGTGCCACGATCGGGGTCGCCGGACGCCCGGCGATGACGGTGGATGGGAAACATGCGCCGTCGAGCGGCGCCCGCCAAAGCCTTACTTCATCGCGTCGTAGATTTTGTGCGTCCAGGCCCCCGTTGGCTTCTTGGTGATCACGGGGTCGGAGCCGCCGGTGAGGAGCGTCGACACGGTGCGCTCGTAGTCCTGCGGATCGAGCTTGCCGTCGTTGGTAGCGAGGAGCTTTGCGATCTCGCCCATCATCCGCTTCTGGTGCTTCTCGGTCTGGGCGCCGGTGGTGTCGGCGGCGAGCACGATCTTCGCGGCTTCGTCAGGGTTCTTGCGGGCGTAATCCCACCCCTTCATCGACGCCTTCACGAACTTCGCCATCTTGGCGGCGAAGGCAGGATCGGAGAGCTTGCTCTCCATCACGTAGAGCCCGTCCTCGAGCGTCGCCACGCCTTCGTCCTCGTACTTGAAGACGACGAGCTGCGAGGGCTTGTAGCCGCCGTCGATCACCTGCCAATACTCGTTGTAGGTCATGGTCGAGATGCATTCGGCCTGCTTCTGGAGCAGCGGATCGACGTTGAAGCCCTGCTTGAGCATTTTCACGCCGCCAGCCGAGCCGTCGGTCTTGAAGTTGAGCTTCGACATCCACGACAGGAACGGATATTCGTTGCCGGAGAACCAGACGCCGATGGTCTTGCCCTTGAGGTCCGTCGGCTTCTTGATGCCGGTGTCGGCCCGGCATGTGAGCTCGAGGCCGGAGCGCTTGAACGGCTGCGAGATGTTGACGAGCGGCACGCCCTTTTCGCGCGACGCCAGCGCCGAGGGCATCCAGTCGATGATGACGTCCGCGCCGCCGCCCGCGATCACCTGGGCCGGCGCGGTGTCCGGGCCGCCGGGATTGATGGTGACGTCGAGCCCGGCGTCCTTGTAGTAGCCCTTCGCTGCGGCGACGTAGTAGCCGGCGAATTGCGCCTGGGTGACCCATTTGAGCTGGAGCGTGACCTTGTCGGCGGCCAGCGCCGGATTTGAGAGCGCGGCACCGAGCAGCAGGCCCGCAAGCATTGCGCATGTTTTTTTCATGTTGGTTCTCTCCAGCTTCGACCGCCGAGTCAGGTCCGATAGGACGGGTGCCAGAACGTCGTCGCACGCTCGGCGAGCACGACGATGCCGTAGAAGGCCATGCCGGCGATCGCCGCCAGCGCAATCTCGGCCCACACCATGTCGAGTGACATTCTCGCCACTTCGATCGAGATGCGAAAGCCTATTCCCTTGGTCGGAGTGCCGAAGAATTCGGCAACGATGGCGCCGATCAAGGCGAGAGTCGAGTTGATCTTCAGGGCGTTGAAGATGAACGGCATGGCCGCCGGCAGGTTGAGCTTGGTGAGCGTCTGTGCCGGCGTCGCGCCATAGGAGCGCATGAGGTCACGTTCGATGTGCCCGGCCGCCGAGAGGCCGGCGAGCGTGTTCACCAGCATCGGGAAGAACGTGATGATGGCAACCACCGCGGCCTTGGAGGGCCAGTCGAAGCCGAACCACATCACCATGATCGGCGCGATGCCGACGATCGGCAGCGCGGAGATGAAGTTCCCGATCGGTAGCAGGCCGCGGCCGAGGAAGGTGAAGCGGTAGGCGATGATCGCCACCAGGAACCCGGCGCCGCAGCCGATGACATAGCCGGTCAGCATGCCGCGTACGAAGGTCTGCATGAAGTCTTCGCCAAGCGTCGCGAGCGAGCCCGAGAACCGGGCCACGGTAGCGCTCGGCGACGGCATCAGGACCGCAGGAACCCCGAAGCCGCGGACCGCGACCTCCCAGAGATAGAACACGAAACCGCCGAACAGAACGGGGATTGCGAGGTCGAGCACGCGCCGGAGCACCGGGTTCTGCGGCTTGACCCCGGCGAGGCCGGTGACGACAAGGCTCGCCGCGAGCCACCCGGCCAGCACCAGCGCCCAGAAGCCGGAGCCGGCGTTCCCCGCAACGCCGGGATCGCGGAGAAGCTCGACCGTAACCGCGCAGGTGAGGATCACGCCGGCCAAAGCCAGCGGCGCAGAGAAGGCGAAGGCTGCGGCCGCAAACATCGCCGCAGCCGCGACCGTTGCCGTGAGCAGGGGCGCGTGGGCAGAGAAGCCGATCCCGGGTCCGAGCGGCAGCATCAGGGCAGCGAGCGCCAGCAGCGCCGCGACGAAATACCAGGGATGCGAGGGACGCTTCACGGCTTCGCCCCCATCCACCTGGCGGTCCACCGCTCGGCGAGGCTGATGATCCCGACCAGTACGGCAGCGAGAATGGCCGCCGCGAACAGCGCGGCCCATATCTGCAGCGTCTGGCCATAGTACGAGCCTGCCAGTAGCCGCGCGCCGATCCCCGCCTGCGCTCCGGTCGGCAGTTCCGCGACGATCGCCCCGATGAGCGAAATCGTCACCGCGACCTTCAGGCTCGCGAACAGAAACGGCACCGAGGCCGGCAGGCGCAGCTTCCACAGCACCTGGAAAGGCGTTGCCGACCAGGTGCGCATGAGGTCGCGCTGGATCGGGTCCGGCGAGGTCAGGCCCTTCACCATGCCGATCGCCACCGGAAAAAAGCACAGATAGGCCGAGATCAGCGATTTCGGCAGCAGCCCGCGCAGGCCGATGGAGCCGAGCACCACGATGATGATCGGCGCCACGGCGAGGATCGGCACCATCTGCGAGCAGATGATCCAGGGCATCAGGCTCTTTTCCAGCACGCGCACATGCACGATCGCCACTGCAAGCAGGATGCCGAGCGCAGTGCCGATGAGGAAGCCGACGAAGGTCGCCGAGAGCGTGACCCAGCTGTGATAGAGGAGGCTGCGCGGCGAGTCCGGCGGATAGCCGAACACGAGATCGATGAACTGCAGGACGATCTGGTGCGGGGCGGGAACCAGCGGTCGCTCGGCTCCCAGCGTGCCGCCGATGAGGTCGGCGAGCGTGTAGGTGGTCTCCTCGCGCTCGAAGGCATCGCGCACCAAAGCCATATTCATCAGTACGGCCGCGACATACCAGATGACGACGAGCACCAGCAGGATTACCAGCACCGGCACAAGATCGGAGAGCCAGGAGGGCGATCGCCAGCGGGGCGGTGCGACGGCTGGCCCTTTGTCACTGGCTACGGGCAGATCGCTACTCGTCATAGGAATGCCCCGACCGCAGGCCCATGCGCACCCGCTGGGCGATCTTGAGGAATTCCGGCGTTTCGCGAATCTCGAGGGTGCGCTCGCGGGGGAAACCGCATGGGATAACGTCGATGATGCGACCCGGCCGCGGCGACATGACCACGATTTTGGTCGAGAGGAAGACCGCCTCGGGGATCGAGTGGGTGACGAACACCACCGTCTTTCCGGTCTGATTCCACAGTCGCAGCAACTGCTCATTGAGGTGGTCGCGCACGATCTCGTCGAGCGCGCCGAACGGCTCGTCCATCAGAAGCAGCGCCGGATCGAACGAGAGCGCGCGCGCGATCGAGGCGCGCTGCTGCATGCCGCCGGAGAGTTGCCAGGGAAACTTCCGCTCGAAGCCGGAGAGATTGACGAGGGAGAGATAGCGCGCGGCCCGCGCTTTTCGCTCCGCTGCCGGATAGCCCATGATCTCGAGCGGCAGCATCACGTTGCGCTCGATCGTCCGCCAAGGGTAGAGCGCGGGGGCTTGGAACACATAACCATAGTGCCGCTTGAGCCGGGCTTCGTCGGGGGTCACTCCGTTGACCGCGATCGTGCCGGCGGTGGGCTGCTCGAGGTCGGCGATCACTCGCAGCAGCGTGGTCTTGCCGCAGCCCGAAGGTCCGATCAACGACACGAATTCGCCGGCGGCGATCTTGCAGGTCGATCTTGGAGAGCGCCTGCACCTCCCCGTCGGCCGTGGCAAAGGTGAGCGAGATGCCTTTGGCATCGACGGCGAGCGGCGATCGCTCGGCGGATTGCCCTGATTCTGTGCCGGAAGCCAACGATGTGTGCATCACCTGGTCGCGCGGACTAGTCCTTTCGGCGCGGGTCTTCTCCTTGGAGAGGCCATCTTGGGCGCAGCGCCGGCCGTTGACAATACAAGCCGCGTGCCGACCAACCCTCCGCTCCGAGATTTGATTGGGCTGATAACCGCGCCGTTCGGGCAAAACCGCGAGCGTCGTGCCAACCTTCGGATGACCCCGGCCATGGCGCGCGGGCGAGATCCCCATTCCCCGCTTGCGCCCGCCGAGAAGGTCGGGCGATATCAGGATGATGACGACCCGCTATTTCGGCGCTCCGACGAAGCGCAACGAGGACCCCAGGCTGCTGCGCGGTCGCGCGCTGTTCGTCGACGACGTCGCGCTGCCGAACCTCGCGCATGCGGCTTTCCTGCGCAGCGCCGTCGCCCACGGGCGCATTCGCGGGATCGATGTCGAGGCGGCGCGGCGGCGCGATGGCGTCATCGCCGTCTACACCGCGGAGGATCTCGGAGCCTATTGGAAACCGGGGCCCCTGCTGGTGCCGCCGCCCCCGATTCCCGGCATCACCTTCAACCTGCGCACCCAGGTTCCCCTCGCCAAGGACAAAGTGCGCAATGTCGGCGAGCCGCTGGCGATGGTCGTCGCGCGCAGCCGCCACGAAGCCGAGGATGCGCTTGCCGACATCGTGGTCGACATCGATCCGCTTCCTGCCGTCGTCGACCTCGAAGCCGCGCTCGCGGCGGGGTCATCGCTCGTTCATGACGACCTCGGAACCAACGTCGCGGCCCGGGTCCGCCAGATCAAGGGTGATTACGCGAAGGCCGCCGCGAAAGCTGTGCATGTGATCCGGCGGCGTTTCCATTACGACCGCGGCGCGTCCTCGCCGATCGAGACCCGCGGCATCGTCGCCAACTGGGATGCGCGCGCCGACCAACTCACCGTCTGGGACACCACCCAGGCGCCGGTGTTCCTGCGCGGCGGCCTCGCAGGGATGCTGGGCTTGAGCGAACGCCAGGTGCGGGTGATCGCGCCCTTCGTCGGCGGCGGCTTCGGCCCCAAGATCATGCTGTTCTATCCGGAGGAAGTGCTGCTGCCGTGGGCAGCGATTCGGCTCGGCCAGCCGATCAAGTGGATCGAGGACCGGCGCGAGCATTTCGTCGCGACCACCCATGAGCGCGGCCAGATCCACGACGCCGAGATCGCGCTCGACCGCGACGGCCGCATCCTGGGCATCAAGGATGTATTTCTGCACGATGGCGGCGCCTACGATCCCTATGGCCTCACGGTGCCGCTCAACAGCCAGTGCACCCTGCTCGGCCCCTACGTCGTGCCGAGCTACGACAGCACTTTCACCGCCGTCTTCACCAACAAGCCGATCGTCACCCCCTATCGCGGCGCCGGCCGCCAGCACGGGGTTTTCGTCATCGAACGGCTGCTCGATCTCGCGGCGCGCGAGCTCGGGATCGACCGCGCCGAAATCCGCCGGCGCAATTTCATCCCGCCCGACGCATTTCCTTACGACAACGAGATCATCTACCAGGATTTCGCGCGGATCTCCTACGACAGCGGCAATTACGGGCCGACCCTCGAACGGGCGCTCGACCTCATCGGCTACGAGGCGTTCCGCCGAGACGAGCAGCCGCGCCTGAAGGCGCAAGGCCGCCACGTCGGCCTCGGCATCGCCTGCTATGTCGAGGGGACGGGGATCGGCCCCTATGAGGGCGCGAAAATCCACGTGCAGGCGAGCGGCAAGGTCAGCCTCGCCACCGGCATCGGCACCCAGGGCCAGGGCCACTTCACGAGCTTTGCACAGATCGCCGCCGATCAGCTTGGCGTCGACGTACGCGACATCGACGTCGTCACCGGCGACACCGATCAGTTCTACTGGGGCGCCGGCACCTTCGCGAGCCGCGGCGCCGTGGTGGCAGGCACCGCGGTCTACGAGGCCGGCAAGGCGGTGCGGGAGAAAATCCTGCGCCTTGCCGCCGAGCATTTCGAATGCGCCGAGGAGGACCTCGAGCTCGCCGACGGCAAAGTCTCGATCGCCGGCGTGCCCGGCAAATCAGTCCGCCTCGGCGAGCTTGCGATGAAGGCGAACCCGATGCGCGGGGCGGTGCGGCCGGGCGCCGAGCCGGGGCTCGAGTCCACCAAGTATTTCGGGCCGGCGTCGGGGGCGACCGCGAGCGGCGTCCATGCGATGATCATCGAGGTCGACCCGGAGACGCTCGCCGTCGAAATCCGCAAATACGTCGTGGTCCACGATTGCGGCACGGTGATCAATCCGATGATCCTGGCGGGACAGATTCACGGCGGCGTCGCGCAAGGCATCGGCAACGCCTTTTTCGAGAAGCTCGTGTTCGACAGCGAGGGGCAGCTCCTCAACGCAACGCTTGCCGACTATCTGCTGCCCTCCTCGACCGACGTGCCGAACGTGGAGCTCGCGCACACCGAGACCAAATCGCCGCTCAACCCGCTGGGCATCAAGGGAGCCGGCGAGGCCGGCGCGATACCGGTCGGTCCGCTGTTCGCGCAGGCAATCGAGGACGCGCTCGATCTCGGCGCGCTCGGCGTCGAGATTCTGGAGATACCGCTGAGCCCGGCGCGGCTCTGGCAGCTCGCGACGGAGTCCCGATGATCCTCGTCACCGGAGCGGCCGGAAAGACCGGCTTGGCGGTCATCACGGCGCTGGCCGAACGCGAGGTCGCCGTACGCGCCCTTATTCATGATGCCCAACACTCGGACGAGGTCACCGTGCATGGCGCCAGCGAGATCGTTGTCGGCTCATTTGAAGATGCCGCCGTCCTCGCCACCGCAGCCGACGGAGCCCGCGCGATCTACCACATCTGCCCGAACGTCAGCCCACACGAGGTCGCTTACGCCTCGGCCATAATCGCCGCAGCAAGGGCCGCCAGCGTTCCGCGCTTCGTCTATCACTCGGTGCTGCATCCACAGATCAAAGCGATGCCACACCACTGGGCGAAGTTGCTCGTCGAGGAGATGCTGCTGACGTCCGGCCTCCCGATGACGATTCTCCGGCCGACCGCCTACATGCAGAACATCCTGGCGGGCTCGCGCGCCATCGTCGAGGAGGGAATCTATCGCATCCCCTATCCCGCCGACACCCGGATCAGCCTCGTCGATCTGCGCGACGTGGCCGAGGCCGCCGCTCGGGTCCTTACAGAGGACGGCCATCACGGTGCAACCTATGAACTGGTCGGCACCGACGCACTGACTCAGCGCGAGGTCGCCGAAGTCTTGGGTCTCGCCGTCGGACGGCCAGTGCGCGTTGTCACGGAAACCGTTGAAGTCTGGGAGACTTCGCGCCCGCGCCGCGGGCATGGGCGACTATCAACGCGAGACTCTGGCCGCCATGTTCCGCAGCTATGCCCTCCACGGTCTCGTCGGCAACCCTAACGTTCTCACGTGGCTCATGGGGATCGCTCCGATCTCGCTTGCCGAGTTCGCCGAGGACACCTTGCCGGCCGGCGGTCAGCTATAGGGCGGCCAGCCGATCGGGTTCGCCTGCTGCACGAGCTTCGCGACCGAGAGGATCAACGGCTCCTCGAATCGTGGCGCGACGATCTGAAGCCCGACCGGAAGCCCGTCCGAGGTCCTGCCTGCGGGGACGCTGCCGGCCGGCAAACTCGCCAGCGTGACGAGAAAGGCCGGCGCAATCCAATCGATGTAGTTCGCGAGGGCACGACCGGCGACCTCGGTCGGGAAATTCATCTCGACCGGGTAAGGCTTCACCGGCGCGGCAGGCGTGAGCAAAACATCGAAGCGCTCGAACAGCGAACGGAAGCGGTGAAACACGGCGAGTCGTCCCGCTTCCGCCGCCGCGAGATCGGCCGTGGTGACGGTGAGCCCGTGCTCGACACTGCCGCGAAGGTTCTCGCCGAATTCGGCGCGCCGGCCGAGACGAGCATGCTGCTGCCCGACCATCCAGGCGCCGCGCCACACCTGATAGGGATCGCGCCCTTCGGACACGTCGAATGCGATCTCCTCGACCGTGGCGCCGGTGTCTGCCAGGCTTCGCGCGGCGCCCCTGCACACCTCATCGATTTCGCTCTCGACGCCGATGCCGGCGATATCGGAGACATAGGCGATGCGCAGGCCGCGCGCGTCGTTCATGCCGGCCACGACCTCGCGCGCGCTGCGCCATGGCGGAGCGACCGAGATCGGGGAGAGGCGGCTCAGTCCGACCATCGCGTCGAGCATCAACGCCGCATCCTCGGCGCTGCGGGCGAGCGGGCCATGCACCTGGCCGGGGTCCCAGCCGAGCGGCATCGGATGATTCGGCGTGAGCCCTGGTGTCGGCCGGATTCCGACGATGCCGCAGAATGCTGCGGGAATGCGGATCGAGGCGCCGAAATCGGTGGCCTGGGCGAGCGGCAGCATCCCCGACGCGACAGCAACCGCCGAGCCGCCCGATGACCCCGCCGGCGACAGCGCCGGATTCCAGGGATTGCGGGTCGCGCCGAACACCGCGTTGACGGTGTTGGCACCGGTCGCGAATTCCGGCGTGTTGGTCTTGCAGAGCAGGATGGCGCCCGCCGCCTTGAGACGGCGCACCACCTCGGCGTCTTCGGCCGGAACGAAGTCGGCGTGGAGCGGCGATCCGTAGGTGGTGCGGATGCCGGCGGTCTCCGTCACGTCCTTGACCCCGAAGGGTAGTCCTTCGAGCGCCCCCGTCGGCTCGCATGCCATGATCTTCGCCGCGGCGCGGCGCGCGGTCTCGCGGGCCGCGTCGGCGGCAAGCGTCACGATCGCATTGAGGCGCGGATTGAGCCGCGCGATCGCCGCGAGATGCGCATCGAGCACCTCGACTGGGCTCACCTCCCGCGCACGCATCAGCGCGGCAAGCTCGACGGCGGATTTCCGCGTCAGCGGCTCGTCGGCCATCACTTGCCCGACCAGTGGACGAACCGCCGCTCGATCAGGAGGAACAACAGGTTGAGCCCATAGCCCAGCGCTCCGGCGGCGAAGATCGCGGCATACATGTCGGGCATTGCGAACAATTGCTGCGCCTCGAAGACGCGCTGGCCGAGGCCGTCGGTCGAGCCGATGAACATCTCCGCCACCACCACGATGACGAGGGCAAGCGACACGCCGTTGCGCAGCCCGACAAAGGTCTGCGGCAGCGATTCCATGAGCATGACGTCGAGGAGGACATGCAGCCGCGAGGCCCCCATCGCCTTCGCTGCGAGCAGCCGGGTCTTGCGCGCATTCATCACGCCATAGGCGACGTTGAACAGGATGACTAGCGCTGCGCCGAACGCCGCGACCGAAATCTTGGTGCGGTCGCCCACGCCGAACAGCACCAGGAACAGCGGGAACAGCGCCGACGCCGGCGTCGAGCGGAAGAAGTCGATGACGAATTCGACCGAGCGGTAGACCGGCAGCGATGCACCGAGCACGATGCCGAGCGGGATCGCGATCACCGCCGCGATCAGCGTCGCAAGCGCGGTGCGCTCCACCGTGATGAGAAAATCATGGCCGAGCTGCCCGCCGAACCCTTTCCACATGGCGCGGAACGTATCGGCCGGCGATGGCAACAGCACGGGATCGACGACCTTGGCCCAGACCGCGAGCCACCACAGCGCGATCAACCCGACGACGCCCACCACCGGCAGGAAGGGTTCGAGGCGTTTCATGGGCTCCCGCGGGAACGTCCCGCACCGTCATTCCGGGGCAGTGCGCAGCATTGAACCCGCAATCCAGATGCTTTTGAAACGGCCGTTGCCTGGATTCCGAGTTCGCCGCTGCGCGGCGCCCCGGAATGACTGCAGGAGAGCGGCCGCGCCGTCCACCTCAGAACACCTGGATGAACTTGTTAACGTCGACCTTCTCCGGCAGCGTGCCCGTGGTCACCGAGAAATCGATGAACTTCTGATAGTCCGCGCGGTCCTTCGGCGTGAGGTCACGGGCCATGAAGTAGCGGATCATCGGAACGGTGTCGGCGACGTCCTCCGGCGTGAAGGTGTTCTTGACGAGGTGCTTGCGCGCCTCCGTCGGGTTGGCGTTGATGAAATCGATCGCCCTGCCCCACGCCGCAGCGAAGCGCTTGGCGACTTCGGGGCGTCCCTTGATGAAGTCGCTCGACATCGCGCATCCCGCGACGAAGGCGTTGGCGTCGGGGTCGCCGAGCACGTAATGGGCGATGACGCCCGCCTCGATGGTGGTGGCGACGCCCAGCTTGCGCATGGTCGAGGCGTTGGGCTCGAGCGTGTAGCCGGCATCGAAGGTGCCCGCCGTCATCACGTTGACGTGCTGGCCCATGTCGAGCTGGTCGATCGTGTAATCGCCGTCCTTGAGGCCGGCAGCCGCGAGCGCGGCCTTGGCCATGGTCACATTGGCCGGCCCCGGCGCCGACATGATCTTCGCGCCCTTGAGGTCCTTGAGGCTCGTCGCCGGAAAGCCCCTGCGCACCACGAACTGCTCCATCTGGTAGCTGCGGTTCTGGCTGTTGAGCGAGATGTACATGGCGACGCCGGGCTTCTTGAGATCGGCGTTGATGCCCTCGATGGTCACCAGCACCGCGGAAACGTCGATCTGGTTGGTGATCAGCGCCGCGACGTTGGGCGGGCCGCCGATCAGCCGGGTCATCTCCGGCGCGATGTTCTGCTCCTTGAAGAAGCCGCGCTCCAGCGCCACGAAGTAGGGCAGCGAGGAGCTCACCGGGAACACGCCGACCTTCACCTTGTCCTGCGCCAGCGCCGACGTCGCGCCGAACGCCGCGCACAGGATGGTCGCGAGAAGCGCGCGCCGTGGGCGAAATGAGGGTGTGTTCATCATGGCCTCCTGCGGGGATCGTTGCGGCTGCCGGCCGCACTCTCACCCTTCGACTTCATTCTCGAACGTCTACTTCACTCTCCCACATCGACTATTGCAATCACCGGGCCACCACCCTGCGGGCCCTGGTGCATTGCGTCGACCGACACGAACACGGCGGGGTCGCCGATCGCCGCCGCGGCGACGCCACCGACAGCGGCCTTGGAATGGCGGTGATGATGGACGTCGGAATCGTCGAGCATGATCTGGCGCCGTCCCCGTAAGGTGCCGCGGTGGTCGGCCTCGCATTTCATGAAGCAGTTGACGACGCGACCCTTGAGGTCCTCGGCCCGCGGCCGCTCGGGGAGCTCGAGACCGGCGTTGCGAATCGCGTCATAGATACCGTCGATGTCGATGGCATCGCGCATCACCGCATGGCCGATGCGATAACGTCCGCCGGCGCCCGCCTTGTTCCCCAACACCACGATCTGCGCTTGGACGAGCTCGACGCCCGAGGAGCACGACGCCACCGAGGAGTAGAGATCGAGGTCGCGGCAGATCTGCTCGGCGCGCGGCATCGCGATTTCTCCGAGCGCGACGGCGATGCCGAGCGCCGTCGTACCGTTCGATACGCCCATGGAGTCGTGCACCTCGCAGGCGACATGCTTGCCCCGGCTCTCGGCGTCGCGCACGGAATCGATGGTCAGCAGCGGCGTCTTGGTCTGGACGTAATGCACGTCCTTCGGATCGGAAATGCCGGCGTCGGCCATCGCGAGCTTCACGGCGGCCGCGACCTTCTCCACCATGGCGGGGCGGCCGATGTCCTCCGGCAGCAGCTCCTCGCTCAGAGCGGTGCCCATTGCGAGCCGCAATGCCGTCGCTGGCCCGGTCTTGGCGTTGCGCGCGAAGACCGTCGCGTGCGGGGTAATGACGCCGTCGCAGCCGCCCGACCACACCATCGGGATTTGGTGGATGTCGGCCTCGCCGCGGGTGCCGAGCTTGAGCAGGACGCGGCGGAACGCCTGGTCGGCGAGAATGCGGGTGAAGTCGTTGACCCCGCCATTGCCTTCCGTCTTGCCGATCACCGCGATCACTTCATCAGCCTTGAATTGTCCGGCTGCGATTCGGTCCGCAAGGCCGCTCGCGTCCTGGACGGTCTTCAACTCGATTTTCGCGACTTCGATCGCCATTCTCGTCTCGCTCCGCAGGATTGCTCAGCGCATGCGCGGCGCAAACTCGCCGCGCAGCATTTTCTCAAAACCGGTGCCGCGGTCGATCATCGGCAGCGGCCCGCCGCGTTGCGCGCGCAGCGCGGCCCGCCGCTCCGCCGTTGCCGTCTCGTCGACGGCGACATCGGCGGTGCCGGCACCGGCGAGCACCACGCCGTAATCCTCGCGCGCGCGTTCGACCGAGACGCGGCCCTCGATCACATCGGCAAGCACCTGCCCGGATTCGCGCTCGAGCGGATCGCCCCAGCCGCCGCCGCCGGTGGTGACCACGCGCACGATCTGGCCCTTGAGCACGGGCTCACCATCGACGAGACCGCCGAGCTCGCGCGCCTCGCCCGCGAAATCGACGGTGACGCAGAACGGCTCGCCGGCCTTGCCGCCGTTGAGGCCGTAGCAGCCGAGCCGCACCCGGTCCGCGGTGACGATGGTGCGGCAATCGACCAGCGCCCGGTAGTGCTTCTCGTAGCCGAGGCCGCCGCGCCGCGTGCCGGCTCCGCCGGAATCGATGCGCAGCGCGAGCTTCTCCACGAGCAGCGGAAACCGGGTCTCGGTGAATTCGGCCGGCTGGTTGCGCGAGTCCGGCACGATGTGGATGGCATCGTTGCCGTCCGCGTAGTAGCGCCCGCCGGAGCCACCGCCCAGCACCTCGCGCGAGAGAAACGGCTTGCCGGCGGCGTCGGTGCCGAAAAAGCCGGTGTAGCGAATGGTCTCCTGGTCCGCCGGCATCCGGCCGTCGACCGCCTGGGCGACGACGCCCGCCAGCAGGCCGAGGCAGCGCAGCAGCACGAACGAGCGCGCATTGGTCGCCGCCGGCCATTCCGGCGTGATCAACGTCCCCTTCGGCGGGAATTTGACCGTGAAAACGTCGCACACGCCTTCATTGACGTGGATCTCGGCCGCCCGCTCCGGCGTCTCGGCGAGGTTGCGCAGGATCGGCGCGATCCATTTGACGAGGAAAGCGCCGTCGGCGTAGTCGGCCGGCCAGTTGATTGGACCGGTGGATTGCGGGTCGGTGCCGGTGAAATCGAGGGTGATGCGATCGCCGGCCTTGACCATGGTGAGCGCGATCTTGTGCAGCTTGGGGTCGGTGACGCCATCGTGCTCGACGTAGTCTTCCCAGCGGTATTCGCCGTCGGCGATCCGCGGCAGCAACTCGTCGCGGAAGATGGTGGCGCATTTGTCGAGGATGGCCTGGAAGCAGGCCTCGACCTGGGCGCGGCCGAACCGTTCGAACAGCGCCGCCATGCGCTGCGCCCCCATCAGGCAGGCCTGCACCTCGCTGTCGAGATCGGCGGCGAGCATGTCGGGAACGCGCGTGTTGCGCTTGATGATGGTGAAGACCGAATCGTTGCGCACGCCCTCGGCGTAGAGCTTGACCGGCGGAATGGCGAGCCCTTCCTCGAACACCGTGACCGCGGTGCCCGGCATCGAGCCCGGCACCCGGCCGCCGATATCATCGTGATGTCCGAACGCCTGGATGTAGGCGACGACCTCGCCGTCGTGGAACACCGGCACCGTGCTGCAGAGGTCCGGCAGGTGGCCGATACTGCCCTCGGTGAGATACGTGTCGTTCATCAGGAACACGTCGCCGGGACGCATGGCGTCGGGGGGAAAATCGCGCACCACGGCATTCGGCATCGCCGAGTAGGAGCGACCGGTAAGCTTGCGGCAGTAGCGGTCGAACAGGCCGACGCGGTAGTCGTGGGCCTCACGGATCATCGGGCTGCGCGCCGTGCGCTCGATCGCGTATTCGATCTCGGCCTCGATCGAGTTGAGCGTGCCCTCGACGATCTGCAATACGATCGGGTCGACCGGCGTATCGTTGCGCCCCTGCGGTGTCGGCCACGGCTTCGCCGCAGCGGGCTTTTCTTGAACATTCATCACGTCGCTCTCGGAGCCTTTGCCGACCGCACCACCAGGATGCCGTGCGGATCGACCTCCGCATCCTGGCCCGGAAAAACCACCGTCGTCGAACCGAACTCCTCGATCACCGCGGGGCCGGCGAGCCGAAATCCGGCCGGCAACACCGCGCGATCATAGATCGGGGTGTCGCGGAACGCGCCATCGAAAAATACCTGGCGCCGCGATTTCGGCGCGGCCCTTGAATCTGCGGGCCGCGCAAGCTTCGGCAGGCTCGGCCGCTCGATCAGCCCGAAGCCGGAGACGCAGAAATTGACGAGCTCGACCTTCTGCTCGCCCGCGTAATCGTAGCCGAAAGTACGCCGGTGCGTGGCATGAAAGGCGTCGATGAGATGTTCCAGGAACGCCGCATCGATCGCGCCCGCCGCTGCCGGCACCCGCACTTCCATGGATTGCCCGGCGTAGCGCAGGTCCGCCTCGCGCATCATCCGCATGCGCGCCGGCGCGATGCCGTCGGCGAGGAGGGTCGTGGTCGCCGCCTGCTCCATCTCCGCATAGGCCGCAGCGATGGCGTCGAGATCGGCGGCGTCCTCGTGCATAACTTTGGTGCGGATGTGATCGGTGCGCCAGTCGACCGCGAGCAGGCCGAAGGCACTCAGGTTGCCCGGATCGAGCGGTACGATGCAGGCCTTCATGCCGAGCAGCTCCATTACCGCCGGCGATTGCGCCGGCCCAGCGCCGCCGAACGAGAGCAGTGCGAAGGCGCGTGGATCGATGCCGCGCTGGATGGTCATCTGGCGGATCGCATTGGCCTGGCTCCAATTGGCGATCTCGATGATCCCGTGGGCAAGCTCCTCCGCGCTCATGCTGCCGGGAAGCCGCCGCGCCAGCGCCGCGAGCCCCGCGCGCGCGCGGCCGGCGTCGAGTGCGATGCCGCCGCCGATGAGCGCCGGCGGGATGCGTCCGAGCACGAGATTGGCATCGGTGATGGTCGGCTCCGCACCGCCGTTCGGATAGCACATCGGGCCGGGCTCGGCGCCGGCGCTGCGCGGCCCGACCTTGAGATGGCCCTCCCGGGAGAGCCAGGCGATCGATCCCCCACCGGTACCGATGGTCTCGATGTCGATCATCGGGATGCGGATCGGGAACGGACCGACCGATCCCGCATTCGTCACCTGCGGCTTGCCGCCTTCGATCAGGCAGAGATCGGTCGAGGTGCCCCCGGCATCGAGGGTCACGACGTCGGGAAAACCGGCGATGCCGGCGATAACGGCGCTGCCGAGCGCACCGGCGGCAGGACCCGACAAGGCGGTGGTAATCGGCTTGCGCACGACCTCGCTTGCGCTCGCGACCCCGCCGCTCGACTGCATCACGAGGAACGGCACGTCCTTGAGCTCTGGGCCGAGCTCGTCGTGCACGCGGCGCAGATAGCGATCCATGTGCGGCTTGACGAAGGCATCGACCAGCGTCGTCACCGTGCGCTCGTACTCGCGGTATTCCGGCAGCACGGTGCAGGAGAGCGATAACGTCGCCTCCGGGTACTCTTGCGCGACGATCTCCGCGGTGCGCCGCTCGTGCGCCGGGTTGGCGTAGGAATGGATCAGCGAAATGCCGATGGCGCAGATGCCGCGCTCGCGGAAGAACCGCGCCGCGGCGCGCGCGCTCTCCTCGTCCAATGGGCGCAGCTCCTCGCCCTTGTAATTGAGCCGGCCGCCGACCTCACAGACGAAGCGCAGCGGGACGATCCGTTCCGGCTTCACCCAGAAATACGAGTTGCCGTAGCCCTCGGGCACCGATTGGCGGGCGATCTCGAGAATGTGGCGGAAGCCCGCGGTGACGATCAGGCCGAGCGAGGCGATCTCACCCTGCAGCAGCGCATTGGTCGCGACGGTGGTGCCATGGGCGAGGCTGCTGACGTCGGCGGCGGTGGCGCCGACCTTCTGCAGGATCGCCGCCACCCCTCGCACGAGACCCACCGCAGGGTTCGACGGCGTGCTCGCGACCTTCGTGACCCGCATCGCCCCCGAACCGGTGTCGACAGCGACAATATCGGTAAAGGTGCCGCCGGTGTCGATGCCGATGCGAAAGCGCGAAGTTCCTGTCTGCGCCATCCCTTGTCTCTGCCGTCCTGTCTCCTTGCTGTTCGACATCGAGCATGCGGTATGTGTCAATAGGACCAAGAGATTAGTCCCCGTGCGTGACGGGCGGAGCCGCAGCCGGTTTCATCCATTCCAAGCGATCGAGTTAACCCGATGACAATGCTCGCGAGCCTTGACGAGGTTGAGAGCCTTGATGATGCCGCTTAACGCGCTAAAATTCACCCGGGTGAGGCGACCAGACGGAGATTTTCCATGCGGCTGCCGATACTCTCCACTTCACTTGTCGTTGCCGGCCTCGCAGCCATGACCATGTCGGCGGCAGCGCAATCGCCGACGAGCTATCCCTGGTGCGCCAGGACCGCGAAAATGGATAGCGGGGGCACGTCCTGCTACTTCACCAGCTATCGGCAGTGCATGACGACGCTGTCGGGTCTCGGTGGCTATTGCTTCGAGAGCCCCTATTATCACGGACCTGCGGCCAAGGTTCGTGCGCGCGCTGCCAAGTGAGGCTCCCGCCCGCCGCTGACGGGCGTTGCTCAACGGCGTCGGGAGCAGTTTCATCGCGGGCGAGGCGACCCGACGGAGATTTTCCATGCGCCTGCCGATTCTATCCATCGCGCTCATCGCGACTACGCTCATCGCCGATATGATGCCCGCGGCGGCCCAATCGCCCACGAGCTATCCGTGGTGCGCCCGAATCCCCAAGACGGACGGCGACGCTACGGCCTGCTATTTCACGAGCTACAAGCAGTGCATGACGACGCTGTCAGGCATCGGCGGCTACTGCTACCAGAGCCCCTACTATCATGCGGCCGCCGCCAAGGCCCGTTCGCGCGTTCTCCGGTAGCGCTTGCAGGCGAGATAAGCGCGTTGCCAGGCGGCGGGGTGACGCGTTGACGTCACCGGAGGAGCCACCACGCAGGAATATTGCGCGGCGCCCCGGCCGCGCCAGTGCTTTTCGCGGCAGTCCTTTTTTGCGCCACTGTCTCGTCGCGCGAGGTTTTGCCCAGCGAAACCCGCCCGATGGCGCCCCGCGCAGCGCGCCGCAGCGCCTTTTGCGCAGGACCGAGCCAATCGCGGCAATCCCGCACAATCATTTGCCGGCGCAGTCCCTAAGTCACCGGTGCCTGGGGACAGAAGGAGATGAACGTGATGCCTCATGCACTGCGCCTTGCGGCGGCTGTAGCCGCCATCGGGATCATGAGCCTCGGCGCGCTCTCGCAAGCGTCCGCGCAGGCTGCGTCGCATCCCCATGCGAGGGGCTACGCGCGGACCTATCGGGCGCCCGCGTATCAGGATTACTCCGGCTACGGTTATTCCTACGGCGGATACGGGGGATACGGCGGTTACACCAACCGCGGCGGCTGCTCGGATTCGCCGGCCGAGTGCTGATCTATCGGAGCGCCAAGGGATCAACAAGCCGCTCCAGCCAACGGCGACCATGGGTGCTTCCGTGGTCGCGCTCCAGCCCGATGGTGCCGCGTGCGCCAAAAGCACCCGGGAGACCAGCATGGCTCTTCTTCACGCCGATATGACCGACAAGATAAAAGACGCCAGACACTGGCGCGATCGAGCCGCCGAAATCCGGGCGCGCGCCGCCGAAATGCAGGATGGGGTTTCCCGCCGCGTGATGCTTTCGATCGCCGAGAGCTACGAAGTCCTCGCCCGGCGGGCGGATGGAATAGCCGACCGATCCGATAACTCCGATAACGGTAGGCGCGAGGATTGACCTCGAGCGTCTACGACGGCGTGGCAAGGATCGCGAGGCTGAGCGCTCGCGGAAGACCACCGGCCTAGGCGACGATACCCCGCAAATTAAAGGGTTGTGCCCCAGCCGGCACCGGCGCAAATATTGCATAGTCTGTCGAGTGAATTTCGACCACGCTCGTCGGCCTGCGATGAATCCAGCGCGCTTCGAACACGAAAATTGCCGCCGACATCGCATCGCGGAGGCCATCGATGAACCTTCGGCGGCGTCACTTCATGCGCCTGGCGGCGGCCACGGCCTTGTTGCCGACGGCCGCCCGCATCGCGGCGGCCCAGACATGGCCGGCCCGGTCGATCCGCGCCTTCGTCACAGCAGGGCCAGGAAGCGCCGTCGACGTCGTGCCTCGGGTGGTGTTCGATCAGCTCGCGATCCAGCTCGGCCAGCCGATCGTGGTCGAGAACCGCGCGGGGGCGGGCGGAACCATCGCGGTCACCATGGTCGCGAGGGCACCGCCCGATGGCTACACGATTCTAGCCGCGTCCTCGGCGCTCACCGTCGCGCCGTGGCTTCATCCGAGCCTGCCCTACGACACGTCGCGCGACCTGGCTGCGATCGCCGCTCTCGGCAGCATACCGAACGTGCTGGTCACGTCGCCCTTGAACGGATCGAAGACGATTGCGCAGTTCATCGCCGCGGCCAAGGCGAAGCCCGGATCGTTCAACTACACCTCGACTGGCGTCGGCACCGCGACCCACATGAGCGCGGAGCGATTCCGTGTCAGTGCCGGCATCGAAGCCGTTCACGTTCCAACCAAGAGCGGGCCCGAAGCGTTGACGGAGGTGCTGTCGGGGCGCGCCGACTTCTATCTCTGCCCGATGGCGACGGCGCTGCCGTTCATACGAGACGGCAAAGTGCTGGGCTTGGCAGTCAGCGGCGCAAAGCGCTTGCCGGAGTTGCCCGACGTTCCGACCACCTCGGAAGCGGGTCTCGCCGACGCGGACTACACCTTTTGGCTCGGCCTGTTCGCACCCCGACGGACGGCGCGCGACATCATCGCGCGGCTGCACGACGAGACGATAAAGGCCATGCGCTCACCGAATGTCGCCGAAAAGCTCGCAACCCTGGGCGTTGCGCCGATGCCGATGGCCTCTGAGCAGTTCGACGCCATCGTCAAGGACGAGATCGCGTCGAACGCCCTGCTGGTCAAAGCCGCGGGGATAAGGCCGGACTGATCCCCGAAAGCGCCACCCCGAGGAACCCCTGAGGACGACATGCTCGTCACCAAACGTTGGCTCGCCCCTTTCGCCCTGCTGCTGCCGTTCCTGCTCTGCGGCGCGGCGGCGCGCAGAACGCGGCGCCCGCCGGCAAGACGTTCGTCATGAAGCTCGCGACGCCGACGCTCAATGACGGGCAGCACGAATGGATGCGCCGCTACGCGGCGGCGATCGAGGCGAAGTCCGGCGGCCGCATCAAGGCGGAACTTTATCCGGCGAGCCAGTTCGGCTCGATCCCGCGCATGATCGAGGGCACCCAGCTCGGTTCGATCCAGATATTCCTCGCCCCGCCGGAGTTCTTCGTCGGCGTCGACCAACGCTTCGAACTGATGACCGCGGCCGACCTGATGGGCAGCGACGAGCAGGCGATCAAGACGCTCACCGATGCGGAATTCTCCAAGGCCTTTCTGGCCATCGGCGTCAACAAGGGCCTGATCGGCGTGAGCCTTTTCTTCGGCAGCTCGAGCGCTTTCGTGATGCGCGCGCCGCTGCGCACGCTCGGCGACTTCAAGGGCCGGAAGATCCGGGTCCTGGCATCGCCGTTCCAGATCGACCAGATCGCCAAGCTCGGCGGCACGGGCGTGCCGCTCTCGCTCGGCGACGTGCTGCCGGCATTGCAGCAAGGCACGATCGACGGCGCGCTGGGCAATCTCGGCGTCTTTGCCGCGCTCGGCTACTACGACGCGGCGAAGCACATGAACGAGACCGGGCATTCCTTCAACATCATCATGGCGGCGATGAGCAAGCGCTGGTTCGACACGCTGCCGCCCGATCTGCAGGCGATGGTGCTCGCCACCGCAACCGAGGTCGGCGCCGGGATCAATCCGTGGGTGCTCGATTTCCTGGTGCGTCAACGCAAGATCTGGATCGACAAAGGCGGCGAGCTGGAAGCTCTATCGCCTACCGACAAAGCCGAGATGATGGCCAAGGTCAGCCCGGTGGCCGAGGACATCGTCAAGACCAAGCCCGAGCTCAAGCCGATGTGGGAGCTGCTGCGCGCGGCGGCGAAGCGCGGCATGTAGGCCGGCAGTCGAAGATGCGGCGACAAACCACGACCACGGAGCAAGTTTGCGGCTTCGCCGCGCGGCGGGAGATGATAAATAGAATTCGTGTTGGCGACATCATCTCGCAGGCGACGAGCTGACGATGAAACCTCTCCTTTTCGGACGCCGTTTCAGACACCGATCCGCCGCACTTCTCCTCGGCGTCCTCGTTGCGGCGGCCGGCCTGATCGATCCCCGCACCGGCTGGGCGCAGAGCGTGGCACTCACGCCGCTGCCGGTCGTGGTCATCAGCGTCAGCGTGACCATCTGGCCGGCGATCGTCGCCGACAAGAAGGGCTTCTTCAAGCAAGAAGGCCTCGACGTCGACTTCATCAATTCCGGGGCGAGCGCGCGCTCGCTGCAACAGGTGGCGGCCGGGAGCGCACCAATCGGCAGCTCCTCGATGGTCGACACGCTGCGCGGCATCAGCGGCGGGGCCAAGGTGAAGGTCTTTCTCAACAGCCTCGCGGTCGGCACCCACAGCCTGGTCGGCGCCAAGACCGTCAAGTCGGTGCCGGACCTCAAAGGGCAAGCGGGTGATGACCGGCGGCCCCGGCGACATCACCAACCTGTGGTGGATTGCCATGGCCCGCCATTTCCGGCTCGATCCGCAGAAGGACGTCGAGCTCATCTTCTCCGGCTCCAGCGCGGCGCGGCTCGGCGCCCTGCTGTCCGGCGGCGTCGATGCGACCATGCTGTCGACACCGCAGAGCTTCAAGGCGATCGAGGACGGCTATTCCGATCTCGGTGCGGTGGCCCCGTTCCTCGGCGAGTTCCCGATGATGATCTGGCACGTCAACGAGGCGTGGGCGCGCGGCCACGAAAAGGAGCTCGCCGCCTTCGCGCGGGCCCACGACAAGGCGGTCCGCTACCTCGGCGATCCCGCCAACAAGATCGAAGTGGCGCAGATGCTGGCGAAGGCCTCGGGCTCGGGCCTCGATGACGCCCTCAAGACCTGGGACATGTGCATGGCGGTGAAAGCCTTCGTCGCCGACGGCGCAATCTCCGAGGAAGCGACCGTGCGCGTGCGCGACACCATGCTGGCATCCGGCGACCTCAAGACGTCGGCACCGCCCGCGGCGTACGTGGACCGCCGTTTCATGGCACTGGCGCCGAGGTAATACGGGTGCTACGGCCGCTTCACTTCCGGCGTGGTTCTTACTATTTGCGGTTGCAGCACGACGATTGGGTTCGTTCTGCCAAAATCACCACCCCGCCTCCTGTTTTGTTCGGAAGGATAGGTTGGGGCTAGCCGACCCGCGCGAACGGGCGGCCATCCGTGAGGTCTCGATGCTTTCCTCACCACCGAGAGACCGGGCCTTGATCATTGGCGAGAGGGAGGTTTACGTGCCAAATGGAGGGCCGTGATCGCGAACTCACGCTTGCGAATTGCTCTACGCTCGTAGCGATCCAGCCCGACCAGGGTTTTTGCCACTTCGGCGAAGGCGATCGCGAGGGCCTGTGCGCCACGCGACCTCGTTATAGTTTCAGCCTGATTAAAGACCTCGAGCATCACGGCGTGATGCGTGGCTCTCACTCGATTGAGCTGAAACTGTGCCCTGGCCACGTCGGTGGCCAGGAGCAGCAGTGTCTGATCACCCTCACCTAATATATGACCGGCAAGAGCGTCGATCTTGGACTGGGCGTCGGCATCGAGAAGATTGGACGCGCTCAATCCATGTTTGAATGCGTTTCGGCACGCGACAGCCTTCCCCACCGTGGTCTTCGGTCCCGTGCTCAATTTTGCATTGGCGCGGTTCGCTTTGAGTTGCGTGGTGGTGACCATTCGAGCCCTCGGCACGATCGACACAACTATCCGGCTGATTTTTTGACCGACCTCCGAGTCACCCCGTGATTTGACCCAAGCTTGCCGGCTCGCCGTGAAGTGGCAGATGGACGATCGCGACGGCGAACCTGCGATGTGGATTTCACTTTGTTCGTTGATGAGCCGAGTCGACGCCAACTGAAGTTTTTCACGGAAGCTTGCCCGTCGATCGTCGATTTGGCTCAGCACCCGAGCCAATCTTGCCTGCGCCACGGTTTCCAGCCTATCGGCGAGCTCGAAATCCGATGAGCACGAGTTAAACAGTTCCGCATCGAACTTGGCCAATAATCGATATTCGTACGCTTTATCTTCCACGACATGACCGCCATCGTGATCATTCGTGTATTGATCATCGCCGTCTTCATCGTCGCCAGCTTGCGCATCGGCATTGTCGGAGCCGAGTCCATGGTATGTTGTAGCGCTCCATCAAACCGACTTTGATGCGGCGGTAACGCCGAATCTCGAAAGCGTAGCAAACCGCGTCGTTAGCGTATAGCCATTCGATGGCGTTTGTTGGTTCGACAAATTCGATTATTCCGTTCGCAATTTTTGCAAAATCTTTTTCTTCTTCCGTTGCCAACAGCGGCGGTCGCCCACAAAGTTCATACATAATTTCTACAGGTTTTTGCGTAGCCTTTTTTGCTCGTTTCAACGTTTGTACTCCATATTTTACTCTGCTCTTTTTATATAATCAGGTCATATATTGATCGGAACATTCATGATAAAACTAATATAGTCTCAAAACTCGATCGTATTGGGCTGGCGTGGCCAAACGATAGCCCTTGCCGATTCGCGACAACTTTCGGCCCACTCCCGCCCCGTTTGCCCGTCCTTGATCTGCTTGACACGGCAATCAGGCGTTTGCCGTGTCGACCGAGCAAGCTAGGGGCAAGTGGTCGGCGCTTTTTTAACGCCAATCCGGGGCTCGGCCGCTTGCAGGGGAGTTCGCCCTTGCGTGTCGATGCCGGAGGACGCACATCCTCGCGGTCTGGATATCTTGGGGGGTCCGCCGTCACGGCCCGCGCGCTGTCGAGACGACTTCTATCGCATTCGACTAGGATGTAAACCCACATACCCTTAGGGATCCTAACTGCTCATAGCCGGCCCTCGTTCGTTGCATGGCTGCAACGCAAGCGCGGGGAACTCGAACAGCAAGGCTTTCGCATCTCTCTGAGAACGCGGCGTAGTGTCTGCATCGTCCAGGGGCCGCCGAAAAAGACAATACGTCGCGCGCATTGAGTTCCCTACCCTGGTGGCCGTAGAGAGATGACCGTCGGCCCGGACCTCCGTGACAATGGGAGCGAAACTCGGAACCCAGTTAGCCAATGTCCCCCTCGTCCGTTTCACGGCCGCCAGAATGTGAATTGTAAGCCGGTTCGCTCGCGGAAAGTCGACCGCCTTGAAATCGATGTCAGACCCATAAGCCGCGACACTAACCGACGTTTCGCGCCAGCCGGTCAAGCCTCGCCACGATGAGCTTTGATCGAGTGAGGCGACACAGTTTCAGGGCCTCGGCGAGTTTCGGCCGGTCTGGATTTTTTCAGCTTTCAATTTCGACAAGCTCGGCGATAAGCTTCCGGTTGGTCTGATCGAGGTGATCATGCACCATGCGGGGTTGCGCTTCAATCCCAAGGCCCGACCTACCCTGCATCTCTGTTGAGACACGATAGTAGCCGACGTATGACCGGGACTGCGCCGTTTCCAGGGCTCACCTCCTTGTGCAAACGACGCGGAGTGGTCGTCGGGCTAAACCCGGCGGTGAAGCGGTTTAGCCCACCTGTTGGAAACCAAATTCAGCGGCGGCCCGTAGTTGCGATCACTGCGGACTCCGCCGCGCCGCCATTCCCCGCACCGTGCGCTTGAGCGAAGTCAGTGGGCGGGTCGCCTTGCCCGTCCTGAGCGCCATCTCAATGTCGCGCAGATGTTTTCGGGTGGCGACCAGCGCGTCGGCCTCTATCGCGCGGTATCGGTCAACGAGCTTCTGGCCGAGCATCGTCAATGTGGCGCCGCCGCCATGGGCGCCGCCGGGCTGCGCTTCGACTACAGGATCGCGGAAGCAGTTGTTCATGTCGTCGACCAGGAGCCAAGCGCGCCGGTAAGACATGCCGAGCCTGCGGCCAGCCTGCGAGATCGAGCCGGTCTTCGCGATGGCCTCAAGCAGACGAATCTTTCCAGGGCCGAGGGCGCGACCACTGCCCAAGTCTACCCGCAAAGTCAGCTTCGGCGCTTCCATATTGGCGAATCCCGGCGATGGTGCGCGCATCATAGCATGTGCGGTAAGTGAGGCGCGCGCGAAAGAAAGGGAGTAGGCCCGATCATCACCCCGTGAGTTCGCGGCCACCCCGGCCTTTCCGGCCTCTCGCAGCGAAAGGGAGCCGGTCACCCGCGGCGGGTGCGATCATGCAGCATGCTCGATCGCAGCCACCGAGGGTTCGCCAGAGGTCGAGCGCCGCCAGCTTCTCGGCGGCGTGCGGCTTGACCAACGCGCCCATGAAGACCCGCGTCTGTTCAATTCGGTCGGACGTCGCCCCCGATTCATGCCGCACCCTGCGCAGACCGTGCGGGGCTCGAAGGAGGGGACGCGCACGTTATCCGGCCACCGATCGGCACTCGGGACGGCCTGATGGTGGTAGAGCCAGCAGGACTCATCAAGCGAGCGGACGCCGAGCTTGCGCATGTGACCGAGCGTCGCCCATAGGACCGCGTGACTCCTCGACCTCCCCCGTCGCGATCTTCGCCACCATGACGGCGGCGCCGATCACGTCGGCGGGCGCTTCTCGCCTTTGGGACCACGAGGCATCAGCTCTTTTTCCTTGCTGCCTTCGCCTTTTCCTTTTTCTTGTCGCCAGCAATCTTGGCCTGGAGCTCCGGCATGATCTTCGCCAGAAAGGCGTCACCTTGGGCCACGGAAGTGCACGGCCGAGCGCCGAGCACGTCGTTTTTGTACATTAGCAAATGCGGCAGCCCCGCTTTTGGCGGCGAATAAACGATACCGAGAATGATCGCCATTGTTGCCTCCTACGTGCATCAGCATATAGAACGGCTGCGCTGACGACCACTCATCGTCAAGCCCGAAGAAATTCAAAGTGAGACACTACCCAAATTCGAACCCGTGTGCCATCAGCAGCGCGTGGCCGGGGTCTTTCTGCCGACGAACCCAGCGATGCTGGCGATGCTCAAACGCTTGCGTTTGGCACGGCCTAAGGTCCCACCTCGGCTTAGGCTGTTGCCGATGCAGCCTCGGCTAGATGCGTCAGCGCGCCACGGGTTATTTATACGACATTTTCTTGTAGAATCATCGTTCACCTGTTTGACGCTGGACGGCGTCGCGCCTGCCCACGCGGAGAGGTTTTGCACGCATTGTGCGGCTATAGCGAAGGAATACGCTACAATGCGCGGCGGTTTCAGATGCGGCGCGCGCCAAACCCTTACAAGGGCGCATACGAAGGCGGGGTGGATCACAGGTGCAGCGCTCGTAGTCCTATTCGGATGTCGCGGGGCATTCGCCGAACCCTGCGTCATGATCAATCGCCCACTCTACAACTTGGTCACAGACACCGTTAACTGGTCAATGAGGGTCGGAAGCCGCCAAAACTGCCATTATGGCGTTCGATATGCGAAGGTCCAATTGGAAAGGATGACGCTGGTTTTTCCTCCGCGAGCCGGCCAAGTCGTTCTGCAAGGATCGGCTTTCATATACATACCCAGAAAGGACTTCCAGGGCGATGATTCGTTCCTTGGAGGTCGCGGGTCAGATCCAGAAGGTATGGGGCTCCTCGACAATTCACGTTGCTGTCTCTGTCGGCTCGGCGACGAAATCGCTGGAACCGACCCACGCAACCGCACGGGTCCGGACCTCGACCCCGCACGAGGCCGGCCCGACCTTGCCCATGCCCGTGCCGAGCACTGGCGGAACAACGCCGCCGGTCAAGCACGCGCTCGGACCGGCTCCCATTCCGACGCCCCCGAATCCCGGCACGGCGGCCCCGACTCCTGTACTGCAACTCGGCACCGTTCCCGCGCCCATGCTGACCCCTCCGCTGCCCGGTGCAGCGCCGGCGCCCATGCCTCCCGTTCCGTCCGCCTCATCTCCGTTCAGGACGATCAATCCCGCCAAAACTCCTTGATCCGGTTTGGCGCCGGCGCGGCGCTCGGTGTTAGCCCGGGGTCAACAATGGCGCGATGTGTCGGCGCGGGCTGCTAGGGGCGTAGGGCCGTCGTAAGGGAGTTTCAGACATTGAAGCGACGGCCTCGTACCCCGCTCGCGCCGCATCGTCGGGGGTCAAATAGCGCGCGCTATCGGTCAGAAGAGTGCGCGGCTCGCCACAGACCAAAAAGATTTGATACGCAAATCGGCCATCATCGGTCGCGACAACCGCGACGCTGAACTTTTCAATGCTCTCGCCCAAGCGCAGCTCCACCGAAAGTCCCATACACCTTAATACTGCACTGCGGCAATATCGGATTGCAATGGAAAATTTCAAGCGCACTCGATCCCGCCAGAAGTCCTTGAACCGGTTCGGCGCCATCGACGTGTAGACCGCCGTGCTGGTGATCGACCGGTGCCACCCATCCCTGGATCGCTCGAGTGTCATGGCGCTTGTTGGCGAGGGCGTGGCCGCAGGCGGAGCGAAGCATGTGTGGATGCACGCAAGATACCTCATTCGTCGCGGTTTTCCTTTTCCGCGCCTCGCTCGGTTCGAATCCAACGCTGAGCGCGATTTCTCAAGAGTGGAAGTTGCTTATATAGGGGAGTTTTACTCAGTGCATAAGCGGGTATTGACAATACCGATCCAAAAAAACAATACTGCAACCAAAATGCCACCAAGCGACAAGGACGGCGAGAGCTAACGCATCCAAGTTCACAAGACTTATAATGAGCGGTAATGGCGAGCCTTTAGCGAAGGCTAACGTTTCGGAAATCACGAGTGCAAATATAATTAGAATTAACAGGAGGGCCAAAGGCGGAACGGCAAGATCAAACCCAAGCGCGATCAACCTCCTATCACGCCGCTGCATCCCGGTGGTAATCAAAGGGAGGGCCGCCGATATGATCATGTTGATGTGGCCATGCTCCCACCTCTGGCGCTGGTCTTCTGCACTTTTGCTGAGGACGCAAACTCGCTTATCTGAGCGGCGGGACAAAAGACGGGTGGATGCCCTGCCCTTGCGAGGTCAAGCCCGAGTTTGAGGCCCTCGACGACCGCGCTGCTCGCCAAGTTGGCAGACCGGATGACTCCCCCAAGGGAATGCCATGCCTGATCCGGTGAGTTGGCAGGGCAGACCAAGCACAAGCAGGCCGAGAGGGCGCATTTGCGGTCGCCTGCCTGACCAGGGACCGGGTTTGCTCGCCTTCTTCGATTTCCCGGCCGAGCACTGGGACCGTCTGCGCACGTCAAACCCGATCGAAAGCGTGTTCGCCACGGTGCGTCATCGAACGGTGCGGACGAAGGGACCCCTGTCGGCGATGACCGCCAAGCTCTTGGTGTTCAATCTCGTCGCCGCGGCGGCAAAAACCTGGCGGCGATTGAAGGGAGAAAATCAGTTGCCGAAAGTCGTCCAAGGCGTCATGTATGGACGACGCCCGCCGTGCAAGAGGAATTTGACTATCAGCGAAGCGTTCGGGTGCGGTCATGTATTCGGCCTGTGAGTGCGACCGATTGGCCGCTGGCCCTGATGTGATCCGCTGATCGGTTCCAAAAAGATTTCACGCGTTCTTTCTTCGCATGACGCCAATTACGGATTTCCCGATCGACGGTCTCGACCGTTTCGCATCAATGTCTTCATCACCCCTGCAGTTCGTGAACGCGGTACGCTTCCTCGCAAACTCCCCGCACGAAACGCATTGTCGGGCGCCGAACCGCTTCGCAGATCGCCTCGGCGTCGGCGGCATCGTTCTTGTTGCGCTTGACGTAAGCCTTCACATCCTTCGCTGGCATCAGACGCACCTCGTGGCCGAGCTCCATCAATTCGCGCGCCCAAAAGTGCGCCGTCGCACGAGCCTCCATGCCGATCAGGCACGGCGCAAGAGATTTGAAAAACGCAATCACCTGGCCGCGCCGGAGTTGCTTCCTCACAACCATTTTCTCTTTGGCATCGATACCGTGGACCTGAAAAACGTTCTTGGCGATATCCAAACCGATCGTGGTAATTTGCATTTGGATGGCTTCCCTCATCTGATTCGTCTGCGACGATCACTCTATGGCAGTTCGATGCCGGGAGCGGGCGCCGTCCACCGCATCAGATTCCAAAACAGCATCGAAGTCATTGAAATGCCAGGTCACGACGCTGCCTGATCGACCTCGTCACCCAATGTCCCGCATAGCTCCGGTGAATTGCTCGCCCCTCCTTCGCCTTGAATCTCTTCATCGACGCCCAAGCCGCAATCTGAGTGCCGTCGACCGAGAGGTGCTCGTCCGATAGCAGCCCACGAAGCTCCTCGTGATCCATTAGCTCTGCGAGGAACTTCCGCGCCACGTCGGCCTCGCGGCACCCACACCGGATCGTCGACCCCGAGCCTGACGAACCAGCGGTAGAGCAGGTTGTAATCGAGCTGCTCAATGAGCTGGCGCTCCGAGCGGATCGTGTAGAACGCCTGCAACAGCAACGCCCGAAGCAATCACTCCGGAGGGATTGATGGGCGACCTCCTGGCGCGTACGCCTTGGCGAAATCGCCATCGAGCGCAGCCAGCACATCGTTCACTACCTTGCGAACCAACGGCAGTGGATGCTTCGCAGGCACCCGCTCCTCCAGGTCGACATACGAGAACAGCTCCCCAGACCGCCCATCCGTGCCCCGCATCCACGCCTCCAGCCGTCGACGAGACACGGAATCATATTCGCATCGCCTTGGCAGGAACGTTTTTCAGTGGCGTGATAGGGCCGCTTCGGCGGCGTCGGCGCGTTATCAAGCACCCCTTGCCGCAGAGCGTCGTGCCGTTTACGGACGTTGAGCGCTCGTCACCTACCAGCCTCATGTCGTCGGGTTGTTCTCCCGCGGGCGCTTTCCGTCCCAATCGCGTCAACGCCCTTACTTGCGTTCAGTGGCGCGCCGCAATCAGGGCCGCTACCATCCTCCGCGCAGTCGGTCGGAGCGAAGGTCATGCAAGAGTTCCCTGCCATTCGGGCGCGCCATCTCCGCCAGATCAGCCTAACGCGCTCCGAGCGCATCTGGCACCGGGCGCAACCTGGCTACAGGGGCTTGCGCCGGCCCTCAACAAACGTAGCATCCCCACAGTGGCCGCGTCTTGTCGTTGGCATCACGCGCAAGTGAGGCGGCTATTGGCGCGGCTGCCGATAAAGCTCGGGCCCGTGATCGACCTCGCCCGCCCCTCCGGCCTCGACCCGCGCGATGCTTTGTCGGATGCAGGCGCCGGCCTCCGCGCTTAAAATACGGAAGTTATTAGGATTTTTTAGCAAGAGCGAACATGCTGGTAAGGCAAGAAGGGTGACGAGCTATGAAGGTTAGCCGGATAGAGGATATGACCAGCGGCTGGTTCGTCGGTGCGTTCGAGCCTTCGGCCATGAAGACAGACGCCTGCGAGGTCGCGGTCAAACGTCACAGCGCGGGTTATCGCCTTCAGGATCATTATCACGCGATTGCCACAGAGGCCACGTTAGTATTATCTGGTCAAGCGCGGATGATGGGGCGAGACTGTACTTCCGGCGAAATCATTGTCGCGGAACCTGGTGAGACGAGCAACTTCCTAGCGATAACAGACGTCGTGCTCGTCGTGGTGAAAATTCCTAGCGTGCAAGGCGATAAATACCCGACCACCGCTGCCGGGACAGAAAATATGGTTTCGTGACTCGGGTGGCAACACGCTCGAAGCGCCCGCCGCAAACGTCATTCCCTTGCAAAAAAGTCAAGCCCTGAGCCGCTCGCCGCGGTTCGGGAATTGTCCCGTGCCCTGTTGAACTTTGCGAAAGCGAGCGCTGCCGTGAATGACGTTAAGCGGCCATCGCGTTTTGAGCAACTGCGTGACTGTTTGTTTCCTTTTCGTAGTGAGCAGCAAGCGAGGCTCGTAAGCCCGGAAGTTGCCTGAAAGCTTTTAGCCTGCGAAAGCCCTTCTTGGCTTCGTGCATGGCGGCCGCAGTCCAGCGCAAGGCCATCGAGGGCGAACTCCAGCGCTTCACGTTGCGGGTGACGCGTCGCACTGTGCCCATCATGTTCTCGATGATGTTTGTGCAGGCAAGCGAACGCCGCAGCTCGGCCGGCAGACCGAGCCTGCTCACCGTGAGGATCTCATCTAATCCCTCGAGGATGCTCTTCGAGACGCCGGGAGCGTCGCGCTCCAGGCGCTGGGCGAGATTGCGGATCAGCTTCTCCGCCTTCGCCGCGTCGTCGAGTTCCCAGGCCTGGCGCAACGCACGCCGCACCGAGGCATGCAGAGCTGGCGATAGACGCTCCATGATATTCCGCGCCTTATGGATCTGGCAGCGCTGGATCGGCGTGTGGCACCCGAAGCTGCGCCGGATCGCCTTGGAGAGTGCCTTCGAGCCGTCGATGATGAACAGACGCGGCACCGCTGGATCGAGGCCGCGCTCGATCAGGTCGTCGATCAACGCCTGCACCACGGCGCTGTGCTCGGTTGCCCCTTCCATCAGCCCGAGCGGGTGCTTGAGCCCCTCGCTATCGATTCCGAGCGCCGCCACCAGCACGAGATGCTCACTGATGTGGATGCCGTCGATCTGCACCACCATGATGTCGAGCCCGGACAGATCGGCGCCCATCCATTCCTTCATGCGTGCAGCCGACAACGCCACGAAGTGCCGTGAGGCCGCCGACTTCGACACGCCGGCCCCAGTCGGCGCCGGGACATCGCCCTCGGGAAGCCGCACCGCTCGGCGGAATTTCCGCGTCGAGACGTTGATCAGCATCAGATTCATCGCCCACTTGCCGAGCCAGTCCTCCGCGATCGCGCCATCCCAGCTCGGCAGCGCCAGCTCCTGGCCCGCGAGGCCGCGCACGCGCGGCCGCTCGACCGTCACCTTGCCGGCATGAAAGCCAATTTTGCCTTGAGTGCGGCCCCAGCGGTGCCCACGCCGTCCCTCGCTGCGAGCGTGCCGAGCCCCACAAACCTCCTCAGCGTCCTTCTCCATCATCGCCCCAAGCGCATCGATGCCGGCGGCCAGGCAGAACCGATCGAAGCTCGCCGATACCTCATGCCAAGCTTTGCCCACAGCCCCCACATCCGTCGGAGGCAAAGCGATCGATGTTGTGCTAACCCTTTTCATGGCGTTGCTTTCCTTTCGTGGAATTAACACCCCGAGCCTACCGGCTCAAGGCGGGCAACGCCGCTTCTCCTATTTCAACATTCAGCGGGGCAATCCCGCGTTCGCGGTCGCGGTACTTTGCTTCTCAGACCTTATGATTAACATCGGTCCAGCTCCGCCTGTCTCATTTGCCTGGAGCTCTATGATGCTCTACAAATTCACAGCCAAGTGGGAGGCTGGGCATGCAACCGATTCTCTGGTTTTCTCGTGGGGGAATGCTAAGAGCACTTGGCCCGTTGTCCGTTTCCGTCTGTCTCTTTTTCTCCGCGCATCTCGCGCTGGCGCGCAAAGAGCACGGTCCATACAAGGTTTCGGTACCTACGTCGGCTGCCGCAAACAGCGAGGTTGGTGGCACCCGTACTGGGCAGTCGGTAAATGCGGCGACCAATAGCAGCATCGCCTTCGTCAATGGAACCCACCACGGCAGAGCCGTCAGTAACTCAGCGAGCTCTTCCGATCGCAAGATTTCGCCCCGGACTAACCTGACGGCAAGCTCTAGCGGAAACGATCCAACGCTCGGGGTTCTCCCTTCCTATGACGACGTTTATGCGAACTGGAAAAATGCAGGCTTGCAGAGCGTCGGCGGCATTCCGAACCGCACGACGATTTGTGCGACGGTTCAACCTCTCGGTGGGGGACAAGACGATTTCGCGAATATCCAGAAGGCAATAAACAGCTGCCCGCCGGGGCAAATCGTTTTCCTTGGAGCGGGCGTATTTTCGGTCCATACGGCCGATCTGCCGATCCAGATTCGAAAAGGAATTACACTGAGCGGGACGGGCAACTGCGGCCGCTCCAGCTCTCCGTATTGCCAGACCTCCATCACCGTCTCTGATGGAGCTCTCGCCTATACAGGTGGCCAATGCGGCACGGATACGTCTCATAAAGCTATCTGCCCGAATGGTGGGCCTTCGGTAATTCAAGTAGCCCCTGTCAATCCCAGCTACAATTACAGTTGGGCCAAGTGCGGCAACGTCGGTGCCGCTGTCGGCACAGAATGCGGGGCCACCGCGCTGACTGCCGACGCTGCGCAAGGCCAGACTACAGTTCAGGTCACGGGAACTAGCGGCTTTTCGGTTGGTCAGTGGGTCCTGATTGACGAGGCGTCAGGCGCCGACTGGGTCATCGATCCTTTGAGTAAATGGACCGGATCCGGAAGTGTTTGGGCCGCCTCGGACTGGCTTAGTCCATCCGGCAGTCCTGCGACGGGACGCGTCATGTGGTCCAAATCCCAAAATAACGTAGGCTGGGATTTTGGCTCTACCTTTCCCTCTCAAGCTAGTTCCGCAGGTTGTTGGTATTCCTATTGCGATCGGCCGACTGCCGAGCTGCACAAAATCGCCTCGGTCGGCGCTGGCACCCTGACCTTTGACGATCCGCTCACGATCGCCTTCCGGCAAAGCGGCAACCATAACGCTCAAGTCTACAACGGCCCCTACTCGAATCAGTCGGGTAGCGGTTTTCCCATTTCTTTTGTTCAAAACGCCGGAGTAGAGAACCTATCCGTACTCCGCGGCGTCAATGGCGGCATGTTAATGGCATTCTGTTCTTACTGCTGGGTCAAGAATGTCGAAATTGGGTACTGGTACGGTGGCGGAATCGCCATAATGTATTCGGCGCGCAGTGAACTCAATAATGTGTACGTGCATCACGCCGCGTACTCCGTCAACAATGGCGGTGAATTCCCGATTGCTTTAGAAAAAGCGTCGACCGAAATACTTATCACAAACAGCATCACCAATTTTGGTGGAAAGGGGATGGTCGCTAGAGCCGGAGGCGCAGGTTCGGTCGTTTCTTACAGCTACATCGACGACACGATGTATGACGCCCAATCAGGCATCGGCAACTACTGGGTCGACGTGGGTCTGAACGCCAGTCATTACTCAGGGCCACACCACGTCCTGTTCGAAGGCAATTGGGCACACAATATGGATGATGACCATACCCATGGCAACTCAATGTATATGACATATTTCCGTAACCAAAGCACCGGATTGAGGACGCCTTTCACCGATCCCAGCAATGGCGATGTTGTGAATGACTCAACCGGCATGGGCTTCGCGGTAGGGCACCCCTACCCCACCGCCCCCGGACCCCTGCGCGCCGCCGGACCCTCTGCGTACAACTATTGGTTCGCCTTTATTGGCAACGTGCTGGGACTTGCGGGACAAACAACTGTGGCCAATGGTTGGTCCTACCAAGGGGACTGGTCTGGACATAGCATCTTCATGCTTGGATGGAACGATGGAAAGGGCGGTCAGGATCCCTATATGAATGGAGTCAGTGGGTCGTACTTTTTCCGGCACGGAAATTATGATTACGTGACCAACTCTGTGCAGTGGGACTTGAGCATTCCGGATCACACCCTGCCAAACTCATTCTACCTGTCATCAGCTCCATCATTTTTCGCGGCCGGCACCCGCTGCACTTATCCATGGCCGTGGGTGACGCCGACTGGATCGACGCAAATCCAGACAAACAGCTGCGGCGGTTCGGGCCTGCCGGCCAAGGCGCGCTATGAGGCTGGAAGGCCGTTGGAGCAACCGTGAAACCCTGAAAACGCGGAAAAGCGTTGACGCACGGCCGAGCTAAATAGTTATTCCTGACGTTCCCGATATAAGGACTCGAACCGAAGTCAAACACGCTGAAAGCGCCTGGCCTCGTGTCCTCGCCGGATCGCCGTTTGCACTCAATCGCCCGAACTCAATCCGACAGCGGCAAACGTGTCTTGGGAGCGGCGAAGCCGCGCGGATCGAGCACAAAGTTCCAATCTCAGGCATCACGCTGACGTTGATGGGGACGAAGCGTGGCACGGCGCAAACCGGTCGCTTACAGGGAATCGGATGCCCAATCGCACGCGGCTGTGGATGGCGAAAGTAGTCCCGAGAATGGAACGCTCAGCTATCACGTAGACGCTCTCCTAACCTGGATTATGCGCGAGGCGTGAGATTGATGTGACATCGACGCGGAGTTGGCGAGATAGGATACGGCCTCCATTTCACCGGCGTGACCTCCAGCGGCGTTCCCTTCCTCGAATTGATCCAACCGTTCTCCTTTCGCCGACACGGCCACTGGAGCGTGTACGGCGCACCTCTGCCGTCGGTTACTTGCAACGCAATGTCCTCTTCAAGCGGAGCCGGCTGGGGCAGCAAAGGCGCGATTCACGTAGCAAATCGTTGTCGAGACAAGTTGCATCGCGTATCAGCCGAGCGCCACAGCCGCCATGACCAACGATACGCCGCTTCCCTTCGACCTGTCAGCTGTCCGGCGCAAGAAACTCACAGTGGATTTTGGCGGCGGCAACCAATCCTCGAACGGCGGTCTGCTGCTGTTGAGGGGCGCGGAACGCAAGCTCGGCATTTGCGGGCGGCTTGCCGATGCGATGCCGGATCGCCGCGATGCGAGCCGCATCCGGCACGCGATGTTCGAAATGGTGATGGCGCGCGTCTGTGCGATCGCGTGCGGCCACGAGGATGCCATCGACCTCGATCGGCTGCGGCATGATCCGCTGATGAAGGTCGCGGTCGGCCGTTGTCCGCAGAGCGGCCCACCGCTGGCCTCGCAATCGACGATCCTGGAGAATGCGTCGCGCAAGACCGAGGCGGCGCCGCTCTGGACGACCAGGCCGGCACGACAGTGAAACCGGGCGAACAGGAGATCCGCGATATCGACGACACGTTTTGCGCGGCGCACGGTGGTCAGCAACTTGCATTCTGGAATGCTCATCACGACGAGCGCGGCTTCGCGTCGATGCCCATCTATCACGTGGCGAGCGGCACCCCGGTGGTGACTGCCGCGCGTCCGGCGCGCACCCCGAAGGGCACGGAGGTGAGGACCGTCATCAAGCATGTCACGAAGCATTGGCCGAACGCCCGGATTGTTTGGCGCGGCGACAGCCACTACGGCCGCGTCGAGGCGATGGACCGGGCGGATGACAATGGCACCGACTACATCTTCGCCCACGCCGCCAATGCCGTGCTCGACGCCCTGTAGCGGAGACCGCCGACAATCTGCGCTTCCATCATGCGGTCAGTAGCAAAGCGAAGCTGCGCACCTTTGCGAACTTCATGTACCAGGCCAGTAGCTGGAAGCAGCCGCGCCAAGTGGTCGCGCGGCTCGAATGCTCGCTGCAGCGGATCGCGGGAGAGATCAGTATGCGCCAGGAGGTCGACATCCGCTACGTCGCCACCTCGCTCGCGGGCTCCCCGCATCACCTTTACGAGAATGTGTACTGCCAGCGCGGTCAGATGGAGAACCTGATCAAGTTGCATAAGGCGCAGTTGGCGTCGGATCGCATGTCGTGTCACAGCGCGACGGCCAATCAGGTACGGCTCGTCCTCCACACCGCCGCGTTCTGGCTGATGCATGGCGTGCGCGCCGCGATCCCGCGGACGAGCCCGCTCGCTGGTTGCGAGTTCACCACGATCCGAGACCGCCTGATCAAAATCGAAACGCGTGTGATCGAGTACATCGCGCGTATCCGCGTCCAGCTGCCTGGAGGGGGCGTTGTTCCGAACCGTCGCGCTCGGCCTCATGCGGTCCGGCCCGTCGAGCTCCGGGGCCATGTGCCCCAACGAGCCGCCGACCGAGGCAGATCAACCCCAGACGCGTCGAACAGCGAGTGGCCTTACACCGATCCAACCAGACGGCCGCCAACCAGACGTGAAAAAACGCGCCGCGTGGCGCATGATCGCGGCTAAAGCGTCCCGATTTGCGGCCTCAAGGCGCCGCTGGTCCGGCCCAGATGTGCCATCAAGCTCGGATACGTTTGCTTTAACGCCATCGTCGATGATCGACCGTGTGCGTCCCGCGTCTGCGTAATCCACGAGAGATAAATAATGTCTTGGGCTTGGTCGTCCCGTTCCAAATCGCTTCTGGTCCTACTCCTCGCAAGCATCCTTCTGTCATCGCAATCCGCGTTTGCTGCCACGATTACGATGGGCGAAACGGCAATCACTTCCGTCAATGACAGCAACAATGCCAATCTTCTTCTCGCTCAACAGGCGAGTCTCTCCCAGGCGGCTACCATTCAGAGCCTGTCCTTTTATGTAACCGCTCCTGGCGGAAAGCTGCGACTTGGCGTTTACGACGCGACCGGTCCCAGCGGAGGTCCGGGAACGAAGCTCGCCGAGACTCCCGAAATTGCTCCCGTGGTTGGATGGAATACGGCAGGCGACGACTGCGCAGGTCGTTCTTCCCGCGGGCACCTATTGGTTGGCATATCTGCCGAGCAGCAATGCGCTGAGCTTTAGAAACAATCAAACGGGCAATGCAAAGTATTATTCGTTTGCATACGGCGCTTTGCCAGCCAGTTTTTCTAAAACACCTGCTTCTGGCCAATTCCATTTCTCGTTGTATGCGACACTAAACGCGACCACTATTTCGTCGGCTCCGACCGTCAGCGGGCTTAGTCCCAATACCGGGTCGCTCGGAGGCGGAACCCAGGTGACGATCAGTGGCGCAAACTTTACTGGGACCACAGGCGTTTCATTCGGCGGCGTCGCGGCTTCCGGCGTCGCTGTGGTGAGCGCCACTTCGATCACGGCAATCTCGCCGGCACACGCAACCGGGACGGTAGACGTTACAGTAACGTCTCCCGCCGGCACCAGCGCATCGAGCGCCTCCGACCAATTTTCGTATGTCGCCGGGCAATACACAGTAGCACTCAGTGCGTCGCCGACTGCTGGCGGTACAGTCAACGGGGGCGGTGCATTTGCGGCGGGCACGTCCCGGACGGTGACGGCAATGCCGAACGACGGCTACAGCTTTCTCAATTGGACGCTGAACGGCAACATCGTCAGCACGTCAGCGAACTATACGTTCACGATCAATGCGAACGTTAGTCTCGTCGCGAATTTTTCGGCGCCGCTCTACACTGTTGCGGTAAGTGCGTCGCCGAGCGCGGGGGGCATCGTCGTCGGCGGAGGCCGATTTGCGGCCGGCAGCACCCAGAAAGTCAGCGCCACTCCTAATAACGGCTACACCTTCGTCAACTGGACGCAGAACGGCAGTGTCGTGAGCACGGCGACGAGCTACTCGTTCACGCTGACGGCGAACACCACCCTGGTAGCCAATTTTACAGTCGGGTGCTTCCCAATACACAGTCGCCGTCAGCGCCTCGCCCAGCGCGGGTGGGACAGTCACTGGGAGTGGCACATATGCCGCGGGGAGCACGCGGACGGTGTCTGCCACGGCCAATAGCGGCTACAGTTTTGTCAACTGGACGCAGAACGGCAGCGTCGTGAGCACATCACCGAGTTACACATTCGTGCTCTCTGGCGCCGTCTCGCTCTTGGCCAACTTCTCGTCCCCGGGCGGAGGCTTCGCGTGGAATCCCGGCATGATGTCCAAGGGTGGCATACCCAGTCGCACGAGCACCTGTGCCACCTTGGCGCCTGGGAATGGCTCAACGGACAATTCAGCCCGCATTCAATCAGCCTTGGAAGGCTGCCCGTCCGGGCAAGTCGTCCAGCTCAGTGCAGGCACGTTTGTCATCAACAACCTGCTCCTGGTGCATTCATCGATTACCTTGCGGGGTGCAGGTGCAGGCTCCACGATTCTGAAAAAAACCAATGGTGCCCGCGCCCGGACCGCGACCGTGGTGAGCGGTACGAATGGCATTCTCGCCCCTGTGGATCCTGGCTCGTACTCCTACGACGCTCAACCGGTTGTCATCGTGGGCCCGGCCCGTTGGCCCGGCCCGGACAACTCGACGAGCCAGGGTCTGACATCCGACGGTCAGCAGGGGGCAAAGGCTGTAACAGTTGCCAATCCGTCAGGCTTTGCCACGGGTCAATTTGTTCTCTTGGATGAAACATCCGGCGCATCCTGGCAATCGACCCCAGCGGGCTTTCCCGGGCAATCCAAAGTGTGGGCTGGCGATCGCGTCGCCTGGAACATGCACTTCCCCGTGTCGCCTGGAGATGACAACGCCAATTCTAATGCGTCGGGTCCGTACAACTCGACTGCGGGCACTCCCCCCGCGGCCATGTCGTGGTTCTCGAGAACAGACCGGCCGATGAACGAGATCAAGGAGATCGCCTCCGTCTCCGGCAACACAATCATCTTCACGTCGCCGTTGACGATTGGATACCGCACGAGTTCACGCAGCACAACTGACCCGCTACACCCAGACCGGCGCGCAATCCGGCGGGAACAGCGTGCATGTAACAAACGCCGGAATCGAGAACCTGACGCTGAGCGGTGGCGCCGATGGTGCACTTCGCTTCGAAAACGCTGCCTATTCTTGGACGAAGAACGTTGAAATCACCCAGTGGATCGGCGAGGGCGTTGCCATCAACAACTCGTTCCGCGTTGAAGTCAGGGACTCATACATCCACACGGGATCGTGGCCGGAGCCTGGCGGGGCGGGGTACATCATCTCGTTCGCAGATGGTTCGTCCGAGGCGCTGGTCGAGAACAACATCCTGGTTGACGCCTGCAAGGAGATGGTCTTCCGGTCATCCGGGGCGGGAAGCGTCGTCGCATACAACTACGCCGACAATTCTTGGGATTTCGATACGCCCACCTGGGTGGAGGTCGGTCTCAACGCTTCTCACATGGCAGGTCCTCACCATGTTCTGTTCGAGGGCAATTACAGCCAAAACTTCGACAGTGACTATACCCACGGCAACGCGACCTATCTAACGGTGTTCCGCAACTGGTTATCCGGCCAACGGCGAAGCTTTACGGACGGCGGCAACGTTCGTACCGTCGGGCTTGCCTACGGCTCGTGGTGGGAACTCTTTCATTGGCAATGTCCTGGGTCGGTTTGGAAAAATGAGCGGCTGGCACTATACCGATCCTGCGATGTCTTGCGACGCCAACGGCAACAATTGCACAGGCAATAATGCGAAATGGGTTGACCCCGACGTGTGGAAGCTCGGCTATGATCCGGTGCGGTGGGGGATGAATCCCGATCCGCAAACCCTCTCGACGGTCATCCGCGACGGGAACTATGACTTTCTCACCAACTCACAGCGTTGGCACAATACGCCGGGGGGATTTACGATACCCAATTCCATGTATCTGACTTCGAAGCCTGCCTTCTTCGGAAACAACCCATGGCCGTGGGTCGATCCGACAACCGGGGCAACCTACACTCTTCCTGCGAAGGCGAGGTATGAGGCTGGGATACCATTGTGTGGTTGTTGACGGACCGAGGCGTCCCATTCCCTATTCGGCCGTGGTAATTGTGACCCTGACCCCAGTTCCACGACGCTGCCGAACGGTAGGATGCGTTCAGCCGTTTCGACAGGACCATCCTGCAGCCGTCCTTTCTGGTTTTCCATGGATAGTTACCCGGCGATTCTTGGCTCAACTTTCGACGTCTCCCAAGGACTTCCGCGTGACGCTAGATGGGGTAACGGGCCTGCGCCGCGCGCGGCTTCAGTCGACGGTTAAGAGTCGTCCCTCAGATTGGTGGTGTCAAAACAGCGGAGTCTGGCGTGGCCAACTCCAAGCATCATCGAGGGACGACCATGAGCTACTATGCAGGAATCGACGTGTCTTTGGAAGTTCCGCACGTGTGCGTGATCGACGGGAGCGGCAAGATCATTCGGGAAGCGATGGTCGCGAGCGAACCAGAGGCGCTGGTCGCCTGGCTCGGGTCGGTTACGTTGGAGCTGACGCGTATCGGACTGGAGGCGGGCCCTTTGTCGCAGGCTCTATGCGGCGATGCGCGATGCGGGGCTTACGGTCGAGCTTTTGGATACGAGGCACGTGCGCAACGCTTTCAAGATCATGCCGGTGAAGACGGACCGCAAGGATGCGCACGGCATTGCCGAATTGATGCGATTGGGCTGGTTTCGCCCGGTCCACTGCAAATCGATGGAAGCACAAGAGACACGCGCGATGCTGACCGCGCGCAAGCTGGTGCAGAAGGGCTTCATGAGGTCGAGATGAGCCTGCGCGGTGTTCTGCGCGGCTTCGGGCTGAAGATTTGAAAAGTTGCACCGACGCAATTTGAAGCGCGCATCCGCGAACTTGTCGATGGCCATCCGAGCCTGGAGGTGATCGGGACCGAAATGCTTTCTGTACGCGCCTCAATCGCGCCGGCAAGACGACAGGCGCGGCAACGGCTGGACACAGTCACGTGTGTGCAACCTGCGCAGTCACAATGCGATCGCGACCTATCGGAGGGGGCGAGCGACGGGAGCGCGGCGAGGTCACGCTCGACGGGGGCGCTGCAGCCCTGTCCGTCAGCCCGTCGACGGTGCGCCGTCTAATCAAGGATGGTCAACTCGCGGCGAATCAACTCTGTAAGGGCGCGCCATGGATCATCAAGGCGACCGATCTGGAACGTACCGACGTGAAGAACGCTGCGACCGCGCGGCGTCTGCGGCGTCCGCCGTCCGGCGATCCGCTGCAAAAGGTGCTGGAACTCTAGCGGAATGGACAGGTGAGCATTATGAAGCGGGCTCGCTGGGGCCCAGCAACACGATATTCTCGTTGCGCTCGACGAAGCCGAGCGCCGCCATCTCCTGGATCTGTTGGCGCGGCGCGCCGGTTGCGAAGGCGAAGGCTTCCAACGTCTTCAATGCCGGGAAGCCCGCCATTTGCGTAATAATCTCGCGCGATCTGACATTCCGCGCGTCGCGCTCGGAACGCAAACCGTCCTCGAGGAAGTCGGAGTAGCTGGCATCTTTTCGTGTCGCTGCGGTCTGCGCAATCGGACCATAGAGATCCGTCACGGCCAGGAGCCGGAGTTCGGTCGCCAGTTGAGTGATGCGCTCGTGTTGAATATCGGTCATGCGGCAGCCTCCGCGATGTCGGCAGCGGTTGGGCCGAAGACCAATTCATCGTAGATCGACAACGGGTGCTGATAGCCGATCATCGGCCTGCGCTCGGGGAGCGTCAGCGCGGTTCGTGCCGAGCGTCCTCGATAGGGCGCCGGTACTAACGTACTCCTCCGAGCGGCACCATCTTGTTTGACACTGGTTTTTCCTGGAGCGTGCGACCTTAAGTCTAGCTTTAAGGTCGACCGATGCGAGTTGAAGTTCTTGGTGGTGTCGAGCGGCGTCGGCGGTGGTCATCCGACGAGAAGACGCGGATTGTGGAAGAAACGCTGGTGCCGGGGACGAAGATATCCGAGGTCGCACGCCGCAATGGCGTTTCGGCAAGTCTCGTGATCACTTGGCGTCGACAAGCGCGGTCGAGCGGGCCTTCGACGATAGCGCCGCGTTTTGCCGCGGTGCGGATCGCCGGGCCGGAGCCTGTCAATGGGCACCGAATTTTCCCCGATTGTGGGCTTCGAATTTTCCCTAGTTGACGGCTTTGGATTCGGTCGGTGATCAGCCGTTCTCTGGATCTTCGGTCTGCTTTCCTGGTGGCCGTCCGCGGCGTTTCGGAGCCGGCGGCGGAGTGACGAGGGTTTTGGCACGAAGGTGCTCGGGTACGAGGTCGGCGTGCTGACGCAGGCGATAACTCGATCCCTCGATTTGGATGACGATAGCGTGGTGCAGCAGGCGATCGAGGAGCGCGGTGGCGACGACGGAATCGCCAAAGATTTCGCCCCACTCGGCGAAGCCGCGATTTGAAGTGAGGATCATCGCGCCCCTCTCGTAACGGCCGTTGACGAGCTGGAAGAACAGATTGCCGCCGCCTGGCGTGATCGGCAGGTATCCGATCTCGTCGACGACGAGCAGTGCAGACCGGCACAGATAGCGGATGCGCTCACGAAGCATGCCATCGCGTTCGGCCTTGGCCAGCGAAGCGACGATGTCCGCCAAAGTGGAGAAGTAGACGCTTCGGCCGACCTTTACGGCTTCGATGGCGAGCGCTGATGCCAGATGGGTCTTCCCGGTGCCGGGCGGCCCGAGGAGGTGGATCACCTCGTTGCGAGGGATGAAGTCGAGCTGCGCAAGGGCGAGGATGCGCTTCTTGTCGAGCGAAGGCTGGAAGGCAAAGTCAAAGCCGGCCAGCGACTTGACCGTGGTCAGCCGCGCCAGTGTCAGCGCGGTTCTGACGCGCCGGTTTTCGCGCATCGTGCGTTCCTCGACGAGCAACTGATCGAGAGCCTCGATCCCATCGATCTCGCCTTGCTCGATACGCCGCAGGGTCGCATCGAGCACCTCGAGGGCGCGTGGCATCCTCAGGGCGACCAGGCTGCTTTTGATGCTGTCGATAGTGGTGACGGCGGCATGAATGTTCATGACCGGTCTCCTACAGAAGCGAGGCGCTCGCCGACGGCCTGATAGAAGGCAAGCGAGCGGTGGGCGACATGCTCCCCGCTCCGACCAATGATCAGGTCAGGTGCCGCGGCTTGGCGTTGCGTTCTCGCCAGGGTCCCTTGCCGGTGGGCGGGGTCAACCCGGTACTGCCGGCTGCCCTCCAAGACCGGATGCGTGGCAACGAGGCGTCCCTGATCGAGAATGCGAATCTGATCTGGCAGTTGGTGTACCTCGACGATGCGCCGAGTCCGATCGGGGACGCTGTAGTAGTTGCCGCCGACCGACACCAAGCCATCATGGCTGACGCGGCGTTCCAGTTTGAGGAGCTCGTCAAAAGGCACGGCGGGTAGCGCCTGCAGCTCCGCTTGCTCGGCAGCGAAGGCCTCGGCGACAATCCGGCCTGTCGTGCCATGGAGACGGACATTGGCAACCGTTGCGAGCCAGTCGGCAAGCTGAGCGTTGAGATCTTCAAGGTTGCGGAACGAGCGGGCCAAGAAGAAGTCCTGCCGAATGTAGCTGAACGGCCGCTCCACTTTGCCCTTGGTCTTGGCCCGATAGGGCCGACAAGCCCGCGGAGCGAAGCCGTAGTGGCGGCCCAGTGCGATCAGTGAGCGGTTGTAGATGACGTGCCCTTCGGCATCTTCGCCGATCACGGCCGTCTTCATGCGGTCGTAAAGAATCTCGATCGGCACTCCGCCGATGGCGTTGAAGGCCAACATGTGACAGCGCAGCAGCGACTGCAGGTCCTGATGCATGACAAAGCGCGCGAAGATGTACCGGGAATGGCCGAGCACCAGGGAGAACAGCCAAACGATCCGGCTGATCTCCGGCTCATCGGTGAAGGTCGTTACAAAGCGGGCGAAATCGACCTGCGCCTGGTGGCCTGGAGGCGTCTCGAAGCGGACTTCAAATGGCTTCGGCTGCTCGTCGGGTCTGATGACTGAGAGGAAACGCTTCACCGCCGTGTAGGCGCCGCAGTAGCCCCGCTCCTTGATCTCGCGGGTAAGCCTGACCGCCGTCAGGTCGGGAAAAGCGTCGACGCGCTCACGCAGATAACTGAGGTAGGGAGCCAGCTTGTTCGGTCGGCCGACTTGACGCGGCCCGTAGGCTGGCAGCTCAAGCCCGCGTTCGACGTATTTTCGTACCGTCTTCGGATCGCGGCCGGTGCGCCGAGCGATCGCCGTGATCGAGAAGTCCTTGCCGGTGAAGCTCCAAGATCATCATCAGTTCTCCAAGCTGGATCACCGCAGCCGCTCCCTCCGAATCGAATCGGAAGGAATGGTCGGCCACGGATCGGCAGTCCGGCTTGCCGGGACGCGCCCAGGCAAGCCGGCCCAGGGTGCCAGCTAGGGAATTTTCGACGCCCACAAATGCGGAGAATTACACGCCCGGCGACAGAGCCGGCGGCGGAGCTGTCGAAGCCATCATCCGATGAACCCCTTCAGTCGCGTCTTGCGACGTCAGGCCGAAGCGGGCTGATTGAGATCAGTCTCGGTGGCGGCCGACGAGTGAGGGTTGACGCGAATGTCGACGCTGCGGCTTTGGCGCGGGTTCTCGACGTGCTGGAGCGCCGATGATTACGGTCCCGGGCAACGTACGTGTTTGGCTTGCTACCGGCCACACCGATATGCGCCGCGGATTCCAGGCTCTGTCGCTTCTAGTTCAGGAGACATTGAAGCGCGATCCGCATTTATGTGTCGGACGAGATTATGTGGCGGAGGCGGCGTGACGACGGCTAGGGCCGGCCGTTCCCGAATTTCTCCGCCACATAATAATCAGATGCTTGCCAACAACTGGAGGACAGGATCGTCGGTCCGGAAGTGCGGGCTGCGGTCGCCTGAGACGCCCGCCTTCCCAAGTCCTCGCCGCATCATCTCGACATCCGCGGCCGCGTAGCGGTGGGTCGTGGCGACTTGGGCGTGGCCAAGACAGGCCTGGAATCGTCAGGAGGTCCCTGCGTGGCGGCGCAGGGGGGATTCCGCGTCCGCATGAGAGGCACGAGATATTATGTGGCGGAGAAATTCGGGAACGGCCGGCCCTGGCCGTCGTCACGCCGCCTCCGCCACATAATCTCGCCCGACACATAAGAACGGTTATGTGGCGCGCCACATAACCGTTTGCGGGCGATCTCTACGTTTTTAGAGGCCGTCGCAGTGACCTAATCAAAATCATTTGGCACGATGGCCAGGGTGCGCCGTGACGGCGCGGGAGGTGGATGATGAGTTAGCATCGATCTCTTTAGCTCTGCTGATTTTCGACCAGCGGCTGAGATGCCGCTCGCCCCGAATGAGCATCGGGACGAAGGGGACCGAAAAGCCCTGCCGGGCATCGCCGGTGGAGTGTCATAAGCAGATCGGTCTTAAATGAACTGGATGCGGACCATCATCCACAGGCCAGGCTACCACAGTGTCTATGGCGAGATAACGAAGTGCGCGTCGGAAGCCTCTGTATTTATCGTGCACTGCCTCCAACTGATGTGATGGCGTCGGAGGGAATGCGATCCGAAGCGGCAGAACTCTTGACTTTCTGCTGCTGGGCTCCGGAACGGACCCGAGACAGGGCACCGCTCATACGGCCCTTTCTTCAGCATCGCCAGGGGTACAGCGCACCGCCTAACGACACGCAGGTTGAAGATCAGAACACGGGAACTCGGTTTCTTCGCCCGGACGGACCGGGCTAGCCGCGATGGCCGGAGAAGAAGCGATCGAGGGCGGAGCCTCCGTAGTAGTCCGAGCGCGGGAAAGCCGCGTACACGGCGAAGGGAGGCAGGAAGACGATGAGCACGCATTGCGGGGGAGCGATCTGTGGACACGGATCATCGGGCCGACGAGGCCTGGTTACTCAGCGTTCAATGCAAGCTTTATCAGTGGAGCAGGGACAATCCCGAGGATGCTTGGAGGGACATGTGGAATTGGGTCACCGATCTCCGCAACCTCCAGCAGGCTTGGCGTCGCGTAGCTTCCAACACAGGAAAGCGCGCCGCTGGCGTCGACGGGATGACCGTGGCACGCATCCAGGCAAGAACTGGAGTACGGCGATTCATTGAAGGGCTTCGAACCGACCTGCGTTCCGGCGCATATCGACCGAGACCCTCACGTCGTAAGCTGATTCCCAAGCCTGGGAAACCAGGGAAATTCCGAGCCCTGGGCATTCCTACGGTCGCTGATCGCGTCGTGCAAGCCGCGATCAAGAATATTCTGGAGCCAATCTTCGAGGCGCAGTTCTGGCATGTCTCTTACGGGTTCAGACCTGGACGAGGGTGTCACGGTGCCTTGGAGCACATCCGGCTGACCATTCGCCCCCGCAAGCGCGAGAGCGATGGTCGGCGCCATGGAACACCATACACCTGGGTCATCGAGGGAGACATCAAGGGCTGCTTCGACCACATCGACCATCATCTGCTTCTCAACCGGTTGCGCAACCGCGTCGCCGATCAGAAGGTGGTACGGCTGGTCCGACAGCTCTTGGCGGCGGGCGTCCTGGCGGAGGATCAGTTCCTTCGAACGGAAGCCGGCACTCCTCAGGGCGGGATCATATCGCCCTTGCTCGCCAACATTGCGCTCAGCGCAATCGAAGAGCGATACGAACGATGGGTCCACCATCGCAGCAAGATTTAGGAACGTCGCACCAGCGACGGTATGGCAGCGGCACTCGGAGCGCGTAACCGAGACCGCCGGGCCGGTCGGCCCGTGTTCTTTCCGGTGCGGTACGCGGACGACTTCGTGATCATGGTCGCCGGCAGCAGAGACGATGCCACCGCCGAACAACAGGCGCTGGCGGAACATCTGCGGACGGCTACCGGTCTCGAACTGTCGCCGGAGAAAACGAAGATCACGACGCTGACGGACGGATTCGAGTTCCTCGGATGCTACGTCAGAATGCGATGGGATCAACGGTTCGGGTACTTCCCGAGCATCGAGATACCGAAAGCAAAGTCCGCTGACCTTCGTTATAAGATCAAGCAACTGACAGGCCGTAACACAAACTGTCGGTCACTTGGTCAGACGCTCCAGAACCTCAACCCGGTCCTGCGCGGTTGGGCGAATTACTATCGCCACTGTCGTGGAGCAAAGAAGGTGTTTACCAGCATCGACTGGTACGTCACCGATCGGCTCTGGCGATGGATGCGACGTAAGCACCCGACCGCACGCGTGCGAGAGCTGGTACGGAGTCAGGCTCCAAGCTCGCGCCGCGCGACGAGAAAGATCTGGCGGGATGCTCAACACGAGCAGTACCTGCTCGCGTGGACACCCGTCGGTCGATATCGACGAGGCTGGATGAGGAAACCTGCATTCGCAATGTCTTCTGGAGAGCCGGATGCGTAACGAAAGGCGCATGTCCGGTTCGGGGAGAGGAGGCGAGAAACCGGCCGCAGCGATGCGGCACGGCGTTCGTCTCCTACTCTACGGGCATGCTTGTTTACGAAGCGGCTTGAGCGCGGGCGCTTTCTGTGGCCGTCGATGACCGACGGTGTTGTGACGATCAGCGTCGCTCAGCTGTCGTATCTTTTGTCTGGAATCGATTGGCGGATGCCCCAAGAAACCTGGCGTCCACAGGTGGCCGGATGAAGCGTGACGAAGTGACTCACGCTGCGGATCGATGACGATTTTTTGCGGCGAATCTGTTTGAATCGGGCCTGTGACGATGCCCTCCGATCCGCTCCCTGAAGACCTCGGCGCCGCACATGCGATGATCCTGGCGCAGCGCGAGATGCTGACAATTGCGCGGAGCGAGGTGACCGTCGGCCGGCTCGAGATCGAGCGACTGAAGCTGATGCTGGCCAAGGCGCGGCGTGAGCAGTTCGGGCAATCATCCGAGCGCGGTAAGCAACTTATCGAACAGCTCGAGCTCGCCATCGAGGATCTCGAAGAGACGCAGGCCGAAGTAGAAACCAAGGCTGAGATGGTGGCCCCCGAGGTCGCCAAGGAAAAGCGCGCCCGCACTCCGCGGCCGCCGCGCAAGCCGCTGCCGAATGATCTGCCGGTTGAGCGGATCGTCGAACCTCCGCCATGCGCCTGTGCAAAATGCGGCGGTGTTCGGCTGCGCAAGCTCGGCGAGGTGGTGTCGAAGACGCTGGAATGCGAGCCGCGGCGATGGAAGCTCATCGAGCACGTGCGGGAGAAGTTCTCGTGCCGGGATTGCGAGGCGATTACCGAGCCGCCTGCGCCGTCCCATCCGATCCCGCGCGGATTTGCTGGCCCAAGCCTTTTGGCGATGGTGCTGGTCGCCAAGTTCCTTTTGCATCAGCCGCTCAATCGCCAGAGCGAGACCTACGCGCGCGAGGGGATTGAGCTTGATGTCTCGACGCTCGCCGACCGGGTCGGCGCTTGCGTGGTGGCGCTGGACCCGATCATTCAGGCCCTGTGGGCCCATGTCCTGAGCGCGGAACGCATCCATGCCGACGACACGAAGGTGCCGGTGCTGGCCAAAATGAAGACCGTGACAGGTCGGATCTGGACTTATGTGCGCGACGATCGACCGTTCGGCGGCAAGGATCCGCCAGCGGCCGTCTTCCGCTATTCGCGAACGCGTGCCGGCGAGCATCCCCAAGAACATCTCGCCAGCTATGTCGGCATCATGCAGGCCGACGCCTTCGCCGGGTTCAACCCCCTTTACGACGCTAAACGGCGTCCCGCTCCGATCATCGAGGCGGCATGCTGGAGCCATGGCCGCAGGTACTTCTTCAAATTGGCACAAGAGAACAAAGCGCCCATCGCCATTGAGGCGGTGCGCCGCATCGACGAACTGTTCGAGATCGAGCGCACCATCAACGGCCTGACGCCCCCGCAGCGCGTCGCGGTGCGGCAGGCAAAATCCAAACCGCTCGTCGCCGATCTCGAAGTCTGGATGCGGCAACACCTCGCACTCCTCTCCTCCAAGAGCGATACCGCCAAGGCCATCAACTACAGCCTCACCCGCTGGAAGGCGTTCACCCGCTTCCTTGACGAGGGTCGCATCTGCCTC
>CAWGRH010000019.1:0-220880 GCA_963824905.1 uncultured Alphaproteobacteria bacterium | reverse complement strand
ATTTCCGACGGTTTAAGCGGGCGTGCCGGCTGGTTGATGTCCGCTTTGCTCCAATGGCGCCGAAGCTGGGCCGGCCCAGAAGCGTTGCGTTTGGCCGACCATGTGATTCAAGCTGGGGCTCGAACCAGCTCGTGCGCTCGGCCGCACGCCCGCCCTCAGGGCACGTATCTCTTGTCCTGGTGAAACCATTCGAGCGGGGCCGTGGCGCCGAGGCCTTTCGCCCGAGCAAGGTCATAGAGCACGCGGCCGACCGCCGCGAACTGCATCCCCTCCCCCTGGTTCATGAAGGCGATGATCTCTCCTTCGTCGGTCCGTCCCGCTGCACGGCCGGCGATGATGTCGCCGAGCAGCCGCACGTCGTTCCACTGCTGCTCGCTCCAGCGGTACCAGATTTCGCGCCCCTGCTCGGGGATCGCCGCCCGGTCCGCCGGCGACGTAACGCGCCCAGGTCGGGCCGCGCCGGTTGGCGACGAGGACGTCGCAGCGCGCATAGACCTCGTCCTCGAACTCCAACTCCTTGACGAAGGTGATGAACATTCCCGGCTCGAGCCAGGAGGCGAACAGCACGGGCTCGATCGAGTTCGTGGCGGTGGCGACGATCCTCGCGCCGCGGACCGCAGCTTCGGCGCTCGCAACCGGACGGACCTCGGCGTGGACGCGCTTGGACATCGCCGCCGCGAAGGCTTCGCGCCGCCCGGCATTGGGACTGTAGATGCGCACCTCGCGGATCGGCCGGGCGAGGCAGTGCGCTTCGACCTGCGCCGTCGCCTGCCAGCCTGAGCCGATGACTGCGAGCACGTCGGCATCGGCGCGGGCGAGATATTTCGACGCCACGCCGGCGAGGCCGCCGACCCGCATCTTCTGCAGGAATCCATCCTGGATGATGGCGAGGAGCTCGCCGGTCGAAACCTTGTGGAGCAGCACGAAGCCGCAGAAGGTCTCGCCCGGCGAAGCCGGGATTCTGGCGAGGCGGACCCCGGTCGCAGTCGGCTCATAGTCGAGAAGATCGAAGTCCTGCCGGTTGGCTGCGACATCCCATCCCGGCAACGCCGCCGCCATCGAAGCGTAAGCGTAGAAACGCTGCCGGCCGTCACCCTGCCCGGCGCCCGCCGGCACCGGAGCGATGACGCGAATGACCGGACCCATCACCGCACGGTCGGCCCCGAGCTCGCCATAGGCGTACTCGAGCGCCTCCATGCAGCCTTCCATGGTCAGGAGCTGCTCCACATCCTGGTTGGAGAGGATGAGCGTCATGGTCCCTCGCGTGGGCATAGAATTGCGCTTAGGCTAGCATGCCGGGCGCAAGTCATTGGGTGCCGTTTTGCGAGCGTCGGAAATGCGGACTGCGATGCAAGCTTCCATCGGAAGGCGGCGACGCATGCCGGGCGGCGCGATCGCCGCGTGGTGTATCGCAGCGGCGCTGGCCGCACCGGCGCTGATCGCATCGGCACTCGTGACGCCGGCGGCGGGCGAGCCCGGATACCCGAGACGGCCGGTGACGATCGTCCTGCCCTATGGGGCGGGCGGCCTCGCCGACGTGTGCGTGCGGTTCTTTGCCCAGAAGCTGGCGGCGCGGCTCGGCCAGCAATTCGTCGTCGACAACCGTCCCGGCGGCGCCGGCAGCATCGGGGCCAAGGCCGTCCTCGCCGCGCCCGCGGACGGCTATACGCTCTTCTTCAGCGGCAGCGGAATGGCGATCAGCATGTCGCTGTTCAAGTCCCGACCGGTCGACATGCTGCGCGACTTCACCCACGTCTCGATGCTGGCGACGTTGGGCGAGCTGCTGCTCGCGACCGGGGCGAACTCGCCGCTCAAGAGCATCAAGGACTTCGTGACGGCCGCCCGCAGCAATCCGGGCAAGCTCGCGATCGGCACCATCAATCCCGGCAGCACCCAGAACCTGACCGCCCATCGATTCCGGCAAAGCACCGGGATCGATGTCGCCATCATCCCTTACAAGACGGTGCCCGAGCTCGTCACCGCCCTGATCCGCGGCGATGTCGACGTCGGCATCGATTACTACGCGGGATTCCAGCCGACCTCCGGCGATACCCGCATCCGGATCATCGCGACGACTGGCGCCGGACGCAGCCCGCTGCTCCCCGACGTGCCGACGCTCGCGGAAAGCGGATTTCCAGATTTCGTCGTCACCAGCTGGCAGGGCCTGTCGGCGCCGAAGGGCATCCCGGACGATGTTTTGCAGCTCCTCAACCGGGAGATCGTGGCGGCCGCAGCCGATCCCGAATTGCGCGACAGGCTGTCGATCTTCGGGATGACGCCGCGCGGCAGCACTGTGGAAGAGATGACCACCATGATGGAGCGCGAGGTTGCCAAATGGGCCGAGGTTATCGCCCGGGGAAATCTCGCGATTCAATGAGTCGCTGGCTGCGGCGCTCTGGGCGGCCGTGAAATGAAGGCAAACGCCCCTAGCGTGTGGCCGGCGGCGCGGCCGGCGCCGGCGCGCTGCGCCGCTCCGGAAGGATCACCTGATCGCCCGCCGCGTAGAGGAAGCAGGGACCGCTCGAAACGTTGCGAACAGGCTCGGCATTGCATTCGCCGAGCGCGCGTTCCTCCGCCGCCCGCTGGTTCGCGGCCTTCGTCACGGTGAAGATCCGCCCCGACGGATGAAAGGCCGCCGCCTTCGGACCGGGCGCTTCACGGTAGCCGAGGACATCGGCGCGTCCGCGCATCGCGGGAAGTGCCGAGGGAATGCGCTCCGGATCGAAGGTCCCGGCGTAGTGGACGCGCGGCATGTCGTGGAGCGGCCATTTGCCGTCGGCATGCTCCGCCGTCACGAGGTCGTCGAGCGCGATCAGGGCACAGGGCTGGTTCGACCAGACCTGGCAACCTTCCAGGGCCCGTTCCTGCGCGACCTCGCCGCTACGAAGGCCAACGACCAACCAGTGTCGATCGGTGCCCGGCACCCCGACCAACGCCTTGTGCGCTTTTCCACCCTCGTAAACCTTCACGAGGTCGTCGCGGGCGTCAGGCGTGAGGGTGAGCATCGCCAAAGTCGCAGCAAGCGTCGCGGGCTTGATTGCGGACAGCGTCGGCGACGCGGCCGTGGATGCGGGCGCGGAAGCGGATGCAGCCGGAGCAGTCGACGTGCCGTCCACCGTTTGCCGCTGCGGCGGTCGCGGGGCGCGCCGGTTGGCCGCCGGAGCCGCAGGCGCTTCGCTCTGCGCGGTCGATCCGCCCCGTAGATGCGATGCGAGCGGCAGGTAGGCGGCCGCCGCTGCGACGGCCACGACGCCTGCGAGCGCAATGCCAGCGGGCCATTTCCGGCGCGACGCCGACGGTGAAGCTGGTTTCGGTGCCGCTGCGGCCTTGAGGCCATCCTCGACGCGCAATTGCAGCATATAGGCGTAGACCGGCGTCGGAATGTTCTTGACATGCTGCTCGCCGATATCCGCGAACGGCACCGAGAGCTTGTTCGCGACCTGCTCGTGCACCGCCCGCGAGATGCAGATGCCGCCGACCTGCGCAAGTCCCTCGAGGCGCGCGGCGATGTTGACGCCGTCGCCCAGGAGGTCGCCGTCGCGCTCGACGACGTCACCGATGGTGATGCCGATGCGGAAATTCATCTGCCGGCTGGGCGGATAGGCGAGATTGCGGGTGCGCAAGCTCTCCTGGACGTCGATTGCGCAGCGTACCGCCTCGACCGCGCTCGGAAACTCGGCGAGGACGGCATCCCCCGCGGTGTTGAATATCCGGCCGCCCGCCTTGGCGATGAAGTCGTCGATCACGGCGCGATAGGCCGCCAGCCGCCGCAGGGTTTCCTCCTCGTCCTCGGCGACGAGCTTGCTATAGCCTGCGACGTCGGCAGCCATAATCGCTGCAATCTTGCGTTTCATGGCTATGGCTCCAACTACGCGCGCCGAAACCTCGGCGCCCCAGTTCGGATGGCGGCAAAAAAGGCCGCCGCACCATCGATATCCCTAGGCGAGTTTCAGGGAGCCTAACGCGATCGCAGTTGTAAGGGAACGGGATTACACGATCCGCCAACCATTTACGCCCCACTGGCCGCATATCGGCCGGCCCGCGCGGTGGGGCGAGGCGGCCGCGCCGCACAAACGCCGCCGACAGACTTTGCGGTTTCGCCGACCCGGCGACCGCGATGCAGCGCATTCCACAACTGGGCCATGCGTTGCCGGCCGGCAGCTTTTTGGTCGAGCCGATGCCGTGGGGACTTGCGCGGCCATTGATCGGCCCGGCAATCGGGCTACGCTCCTTTCCAGTCAGGTTTCAGGGAGTATGTCATGCGAAAAGCCATCGCCGCGTCGCTGTGTCTGGCTTGCTGGCAGGCAGCGGCACACGCGCAGTCACCCTCGACCGGCACGGTTCCCGTCACGGTCGACAACTTCGCGCGCGCCGAGTCCGATAACTATCTCGCGGCTAATGCCAAGGAAGCCGGAATCGGCAAGCTTGCTCATCGGCGCGAGCCGGCCTCGATCGATCATCAGACGGTCATTCGCCTCAATCGAGACACCCTCTACTCCTTCGGCGTGTTCGACCTCGCCGCCGGGGCGGTCACGGTCACCCTGCCGGACGCCGGCAAGCGCTTCATGTCTTTGCAGGTCATCAACGAAGACCATTACGTCCCGTTCGTCGCATACGACCACGCGCCTCACACGCTCACCGAACGCGACGTCGGCACACGTTATGTGATGGTCGCGATCCGCACCTTGGTCGATCCCAACGATCCGAAGGACCTCGACGAGGTTCATAAGCTTCAGGACGCGATCAAGGTCGATCAGGCCAACCCCGGCAAGCTGGAACTGCCGACCTGGGACCACGCCGACTTGAAGGAAATCCGTGACGCCTTGCTGGTGCTCGCCAAGCACACGGACGGCTTCGCGCACGCCTTCGGCACCAAGAGCGAGGTCGACCCGGTCAAGCATCTCATCGGCACCGCGGCCGGTTGGGGCGGCAACCCCGACAAGGACGCGACCTATATCGGTGCTGCCGTGCCGAAGAACGACGGAACGACCGTCTACAAACTCCATGTCGGGCAAGTCCCCGTCGAGGCCTTCTGGTCGGTCAGCGTCTACGACGCCGCGGGTTATTTCGAGAAGAACCCGTACAACGCCTATTCGCTCAACAACATCACGGCGAAGAAGGACCCCGACGGCGCCATCACGATCCAGTTCGGGGGCTGCGACGGAAAGATTCCGAACTGCCTGCCGACCATGCCCGGTTGGAATTATACGGTGCGGCTTTACCGGCCGCGTCCTGAGATCCTGAACGGCACGTGGAAGTTTCCGAGTCCCGAACCAGCAGGCTGAAGCAGGCGTCGGCTTCGACGCGACCGACGACCGCAGGCGAGCGATCAGCGTTTCACACCACCCGCAGGCAGGGACGCTCGCCGGCCGGGTCGACCTCGACCTCGGCGCCGTTCGGCACCGCGAGGGTGATGTCGACGTCGAAGCCGGAGATCATGGTGAAATCGGCGAGCGCTACGCCCTGCGCCATGATGGGGTTGACGGCATTGAGCACCAGCGCAGCGGGCATCACGCCGCGCGCCTTCATCTCGTAGAGCATCCACGCAGTCGCGACGCCGCCCTTGGCCGCATCGAGGATCAGCACGCGGCCGACATAGCTCTCGCCGGCGAGTTTGTGCTGCGGGCGCGAGAACACGCCGCGGATGCGATCGAGATCGTAGCGCGCCGAAAACCCGTCCTTGGCGACGAGCGCGCGGCCGCGCACTTTCGGCCCCATTCCGGCAGCGGCGAAGAACATTGTCATGACGCGAGCTTTCCGCCGGCGCAGGCGGCGGCGACGCAGGCCTCCATCGACATCAGCGCCGGCCGGTAGCCATAGCCGCCGAGGATGTTGGTGAGCTTCGCCGAGTTGGTGGCGAGCCGCTGCCAGCCGTTCGCCTCCGCCATCTCGCGGGCGTAGCTCTGGTAGAAGCACATGCCGGATAGCACGAGGCCGCCCGCCGCCTCGATGCGCGCGGTGAGCCCCATGCGGTCGGCGTCCGGCTTGACCTGCGGGCTCGTCACCGCGAACAGCGGGACGGTGGCGCGGCGGCCGTCGAGCAGGTCGGCGAGCTGGCCCATCTCGACAAGGCTGAGCTGCGGCGCCGAGAATACGACGACGTCGACCTTGTCGATGCCCTCGCGATAGCTCGCCTGGAGCGCCCGGATATCGGCCTCGCCGACCTGGTAGCGCCGCAGCGTCTGCCCGCGGCGGACGACGTCGTCCGCCCGCTGCGCCTCCGGCGTGATGCCGACCATGTGGAACAGCGCGACTGAGCCATAGCTCGCGAGCGCCGCCCCAAAATGCTTCATCTCGTCGGAGCCGGGCACGCGGTCGATGCCGGTGAGTGCGGGGACCTGCCAGTAGTCGCCGGCGAGGCGTCCGACGATGCCGCCGAGCGCGCCCCAGTCACCGAGATCGCGCGGCGTAAAGCTCACATCGATGACCAGCGTCGCCGCACGCCGTGCGTCGAGATGAAAGCCGTAACGGGGCGTGCGGCCGGTCAGCCCGGCACTCAACGCGGAGGGACCGCCTTCGAAATTCGAGCGCGCGCCGCACACGCTGTTCGAATAGATGACGACGCCGGTGTCGCCATAGGCGACGTGCTCGCCGCGCACCGGCGGCATGATGGTCTGGTAATTGATGCAGGTATCGGTCATGAGGACGCCCAACGCCTCGAAAGCCGCGATCGCGCGGCGTTCGAGGTCGATCATCCATGACGACTGCTTGAGGCGGTGGGCGGCGGCAAAGTCGGTCCCGCGCGGGTCGGTGATGGTCGGAATGCGTACCCGCCGCTGCGGCGCCGGGAGCGCCGCCATGCGTTCGAGCCACTCGACGCCGGCGGGCCCGAGCGATTCGGTGTCGGCCATGATGTGGGCCTGCGAGACCGGCACGAAATCTTCCGCACCGAGATAGTGCCCGACCTTGATCTGGTGATCGATCGCCCATTGCACGGCGGGCCCGTGATCGCCCGCCTGCATCGCCTTTTCTTCTTGCGTGAGCCGCATTACTCGGCCGTGACGCCGGCGGCACGGAGCAGCGGCACCCACTTGCCGACCTCGGAACGCACGAGAGTGGCGAGCGCCTTCGGCGTACGCTGGTCGGGCGGCGGCAGGTCGGCGCCGAGCTTGTCGAGGCTCTTGATGACACCGGGATCGCCCATGGCGCCGTCGAGCGCGGTGTTGATGCGCATGACGATCGGCTCCGGCGTTCCCTTCGGCACGAAGAGCGCCGTCCAGGCGAGCGTCTGGAGGTCCGGCAGCCCGGCTTCGGTGGACGACGGAATGTTCGGGAGCGAAGGCGCGCGCGCGGTCGCGGTGACGACGATGGGCTTCACCGAACCGGAGGTGATGTGCGGCGTCGCGCTGATGATCTGGTCGAACAGCGAATCGATCTGACCGCCGATCAGGTCATTGTCGGCCTGGGAGAGCCCGCGATACGGCACGTGCTGGATGTCGGTATGGGAGAGGCTCGCGAACAGCAGCAGCGTGAGATGGGAGATCGAGCCGATGCCGGCGCTTCCTATGCTCAGACGGTGCTTCTTGGCGAGTGCGATGAAGTCCTCGAGCGTCGCGACCGGCAGATCCTTCTTGACGAGCAGCACCATCGGGGTCGTGGCGACCAGCATCACCGGTTCGAAATCGCGTGCGCGGATCGTAGGAAAGATTCTTGTAGAGGCCCATGCTCGCGGCGTGGGTGCCGAGATTGCCCATCACCATGGTGTAGCCGTCGGGCGCCGCCTTGGCGACGCGGGCCGAGCCGATCGTCCCGCCCGCGCCGGTGACGTTCTCGACGACGATCTGGGCGCCGAGCGACGGGCCCATTTGCTGGGCGAGGATGCGCGCCAGCACATCGGTCGGGCCGCCGGCGGCGAACGGCACGATCATCGTGATCGGGCGCGTCGGATAGGGCTGCTGGGCCTGTGCGGCGGGTCCCGCCACGATGAGCGCGCCTGCAATGGCGGCAAAGATCGAAGGCAATCGCATCAATATCTCCGTTCGGGTTGGAGGGCGCCTGCGCGAGGGGCGATCGCGGGCGTCATTTTGCCGAGATCGCGGCAAGCGACGGAATAACAAGCGACGGAATAAGGAGAGCCACTGCGGCCGTAGCGATTACGGCTGCATTCGCGCAGGCCTTCGTCATGAGAAAATCAACCCTTGCATCTCCAGAGGTCCATCGTATCAGTTCGCTTCCCGCCAGCAACCGACCGCCGGACCCGCTCGATGCCATTCTCCACCTACTTGCCCGCGCACATGGGCTCCGCGACGCTCGATCCTCCCGGGCCATTCGTCGCAGGCTCCTATCAGGAGCTGACCCTGACCTACACCGCTGGGACCTTCGGCATCGACGACACCGGCATCGTCAAGATCTCGTGGCGCACCACCTCGGACATGGGCAAGCCGCAATTCACCGATGCCACAGCGGCGAACTACACCACGGTCGAAGCAAGCAACGGCGCCAAGCTCGAGGTGTGGTTCGACCGTCTCAACATCAGGCCGTGGGCGAACACGATCCTCATCCGCATCGGTCGCGGCTACCTGCGCTGCGGCGACACCTTGACCGTGCGGCTCGGCGACCGCCGTCAAGGCTCGCCAGGTTATCGCCTGCAGACCAATTGCGAGGAGCAATTTCCGCTCAAGGTGTGCATCGATGCCTTCGCGGCCTACGAATTCTGCGAGCTGCCGCAGCAGCCGGCCATCGATCTCGTGCCCGGTCTGGCACATCGCTGGAAGGCGATCTGGCCGTCGCTTGCGGTCGTGGGCGAGCCGTTCCGGCTCGCGATCGTCGCCGAGGACCTCTGGGGCAATCCGACCGCCGAGGCCGAGGCGCGGCTCACGCTTGCGCCGTCGCGGCCGGTCCGCGGTCTACCTGAGTACGTCGCGATCGCGCCCGGCAATGCGCCACTGGTGATCGAGAATCTCGTGGCCGACTCCGCCGGCGACATCGAGCTTCGGCTCCTCGCGGCGGGCGGCGCGGAGGTTGCCTGCGCCAATCCGCTGCGTGTGGTCGCCACCGCACCGCTGCGGCGTTACTGGGGCGATCTGCACGGCCAGAGCGGCGAGACCATCGGATGCGGCCGCGCCGAAACCTACCTGCTCTATGCCCGCGACAAGGCCTTCGTCGACATCGTCGGCCACCAGGGCAACGACTTCCAGATGACCGACGCGTTCTGGGCGGAGCTCAACCGGCTCACCGCGTCACTCGACGTGCCCGGCCGCTTCGTCTGCGTGCCCGGCTACGAATGGTCGGGCAACACCGGCATGGGCGGTGATCGAAACATCTTCTACCGCCGCGAGGGCCGCCCGATCCGGCGCTCGTCCCACATTCTGGTGGAGGGCGCGAGCGCTCCAGATACAGAGTGCTACACCGCCCACGACATCTTCGACGCGATGGCCGGCGAGGACGCGGTCATGATCGCCCATGTCGGCGGCCGCTACGCCGACGTGAAGTATGCCCATGCGGGCAAGCTCGAGCGCGCGGTCGAGGTGCATTCGACCTGGGGCACGTTCGAATGGCTGCTGCACGACGCGCTGGAGCGGGGCTACCGCGTCGGCGTGGTCTGCCACAGCGACGACCACAAGGGACGCCCCGGCGCGACCCGCCCCGGCGCCTCGACCTTCGGCGCGATCGGCGGCATCACCTGCTATCTCATGCCGGAGCTTTCCCGCGACGCGCTGTTCGCGGCGCTGCGCGCGCGCCGCCATTACGGGACGACCGGCACCCGCATCTTCATCGACCTCGTGGGCAAATTCGCTTCGGACGTGACGCGGTTCTCCGACGACCCGCAGCTCGGCCCGGCGCATGAACAGATTGTCCGCGAGGCCCTCATGGGCGACATCGTACGGTCCGGCGCGACACCGATGCGGCTCGAGGCCGAAGTCATCGGCACCGAGCCGATCGAGCGGGTCGACGTGCTGCACGGCCCCAATGTCGCGCAGACGGTGCGTCCCTTCGCGTCCGCCTACCTCGGGCGCCGGGTGCGGGTGATGTGGCAGGGCGCAGAATATCGCGGCCGCGGGCGGGAAGTGCTGTGGAAGGGAGCGCTGACGCTCTCGGGCAATAAGATCTTACGGTTCGCGCCGGTGAACTTCCTCAACCCGGAACGCAAGGTGGCCGAGACCTCACCGCAAACACTCGCCTGGACCTCGGTGACCACCGGCAACCTCGCCGGCATCGATCTCTGGCTCGCCGAGCCGCGGCGCGGCACGCTCCGCATCGACACCAACGTCGTCTCCGGCGAGGTCGACCTTGCTGTCCTCGACGACGACATCATCCGCTTCGACGGCGGCGGCCTCGGCCGCGCGGTCAGCGTCTACCGCCTGCCCGAAGCCAACTGGAGCCGCCGCGTCACCCTCGCACACGACGTGACGTTCGCGGGCGGCGCCGACCTCCCGGTCTACATCCGCGTGACGCAGGCCGACGGCCACCAGGCCTGGACCAGCCCGATCTATCTAATTGCGTGAGGCGGACATCGAAGGCGCGACTGGTGCCGCAGGCGGAAGCGGTCGGCCGCCTGAATCGGGGAACATAGTCTGATCAGCGAATTTAGCCTCCAACTCGGACGTCGATCCGGTTCACTGCTTCAATCAACGTTGGTGCTTTGGATCGTCCAGCCCGCGCCAATGAAGCCGACACCCGCGGGCTGCATGATCTGCCCATTAGTCATCAACCACATAGCGACGACGCCGAACGTGGAGCTAAACCAGAGAACGTCACTTGTGTGGTCGCCGTTGAAATCTCCGGTTTCGACAATCTGCCAGTCGGTGGGAATCTGACCGAGACCCACACCCGACGAGATAATTCCGCCGTTCATCAACCAGATCGAGACGTCGCCGACATTGTCGCGCCAGATGATGTCGCTCTTGCCGTCGCCGTTGAAATCGCCTGTGCCGACGACCGACCAGTTGGTGGGAATATTGCCGACACCCGCTGACGAGGCGACCGTCGCTCCGTTCATGAACCACATCGCGATGTTGCCGTGGCTGTCGCGCCACAGGATGTCGGCCATGCCGTCGCCGTTGAAGTCGCCGGTCCCTGCGATCGACCAGTTGGTGGTCACATTTCCAAGATTCCCGAAGGATACGGGTTGGCCGCCATTCATGAGCCATATCGCCACATTGCCGCTCGTATCCCTCCAGAGAATGTCGCCCTTTGCGTCGCCGTTGAAGTCCGCCGTGCCGACGACCGACCAATTGGTGGGGATGTTGCCGACGCCCGCGGACGACGCGACGGCCGTGCCGTTCATGAACCAGATCGCGGTGTTGCCGCTGGTGTCGCGCCAAAGCAAATCCGCCTTTCCATCGCCGTCGAAGTCGCGCTGCCCGACGATCGTCCAGGTGGTCGGCACGGTTCCGACCCCTCCGCTCGACGCAATCGTTGTCCCGTTCATCAGCCAGATCGCTAGATCTCCGACGGTGTCCCGCCAGGCAATGTCGCTCTTGCCGTCGCCGTTGAAGTCGTGGGTGTTCGGTCCCAGCAACGTCGGCTGGGCAAAGACCACCGACGCGCCGGTGCCGCTGTTGTCCTGCGGCGCGCCCTCCAGGAGGGTCTTGCCGTCCGCGGACAGCGCGACCGACCAGCCTTGATTGCCGGAGCCCGGCGAAACGGTCCCGACCAGCTTCGAGCCTTGCTGGGACCACACGCCGCCGCTGCGGGTGAAGACCCACACCGCGCCGGCGCTAGAGTTGTCGGTCCATCCGCCCTCCACGGCGGTGTTGCCGTCGGCGGACAGTGCTACCGACGCGCCTTGAAGGGCGGCGCCGGCGGCACCGGTCCCGACCAGCTTCGAGCCCTGCTGGGACCACACGCCGCCGCTGCTGGTGAAGACCCACACCGCGCCGACGTTGACGTTGTCATTCCGCCCGCCCACCAGGGCGGTGAGGCCGTCGCCGGACAGCGCGACCGCATTGCCTTGCTGGGCGTTTATGGCACCGGTCCCGACCAGCTTCGAGCCCTGCTGGGACCAGACGCCGCCGCTGCGGGTGAAGACCCACGCCGCGCCGCCGGAGATGTTGTCCGAAACCCCGCCCACCAGGGCGGTGTTGCCGGAGAGCGCCACCGACCAGCCTTGCTGGGCGTTGCCGGTCGCACCGGTCCCCACCAGCTTCGAGCCTTGCTGGGACCAGACGCCGCCGCTGCGGGTGAAGACCCACGCCGCACCGAAGCTGTTGAAGTCACTATACCCGCCGACCAGGGCGGTGTTGCCGTCGGCGGACAGCGCGACCGACCAGCCTTGGTTGGCGCCGCCGGACCCCGCCGCCCCCGTCCCGACGAGCTTCGAGCCTTGCTGGGACCACACGCCGCCGCTGCGGGTGAAGACCCACGCCGCGCCGGCGCCATTGTTGTCGCCGTTCCCACCTACCAGCGCGGTATTGCCATCGGCGGACAGCGCGACCGAGTTGCCTACCCTGGCGTTGACGGTCGCATCGGTCGCCACCAGCTTCGAGCCTTGCTGGGACCACACGCCGCCGCTGCGGGTGAAAACCCACACCGCGCCGACGGCGTTGTTGTCATTGTTCCCTCCCACCAGGGCGGTGTTGCCATCGGCGGACAACGCGACCGACCAGCCTTCGCTGGCGCCATGTCCTCCGTGGATCTCGCCGGTCCCGACCAGCTTCGGCCCTTGCTGGGTAAACTGTGCCGCCGCCGGTTGCGCGGCGCACAGCAACGCGACGACTGCCGCAGCCGTTGCCGCCGTTTTTGCCGCGGCCGCGATCCGGATCGGCCACAACGCCGCTGCACCCGCTGCGCGCGGCGTGAACATCGAAGAAATCATCGTCATAAAAATTGCCCTCCCAGTATTCAAGAGTTGAATGTCATCGTCTCAAGCGCAGGGGCTATGGCGCGATTGTGGTGACGGGGCGCGTCGAATAGGTTTGAGCCTCCGCAATCCGCGACATCGCCGGAAGCGCGGCAATGCCGGCCGGAAGTTTGGAAATTGACGACGCGGGAGTTCCATGAGGCGCCCGCATCACAGGACGTGACGCAGCGAACGCGTCGGCGGCGCCCGCCGGCTTTTGCGATCCTAGGGATAGCGCGGGAACGGGATGAACCCGTTCCGGTTCGGCATGCTCACCTTGGGCAGCGATTGGGCATCCATCACATCGTCACCTCGCTCCCGAAATTCCGGCTCTGGTGGCGGCGCCGGCCATGCCAGCGACGAGCGCGCCCTCGAGGAAAATGCGCCGGCTCAGGAGGCCGTTGCCAGCGACATGTTCGCTGAACGGCGCCTTTTCCTCGAACTTGCCCACGGGGGATTCCTCCCTGTGTTAGCGGCTTTGAGAAGAACTGACATCGAACGGTCGCAGTGACTCTCACTCCGCGCGGCGGCCGTTGGACCTGCGCCACGATGGCTATTCACTCTTGATATGTCCAATGCATTTACGCTTTTATGATTGATGCAAAAAACGGATCACCCGAAATGAACTTTCGCCACCTCCGTACCTTTGTTGCGATAGCAGAAGCTGGCGGTATCCACCGGGCCGTGGCTCGGCTCAACCTGAGCCAGCCTGCTGCGTCTCGCCAGATTCACGCCCTTGAAGCCGAACTCGGTGTGCCTTTGTTCGATCGCATCGGTCGACGGGTGCAGCTGACCTCGGAAGGCCAGGACATACTTCGGCGTTCCCAGCGGCTTCTCGCTGAAGTCCAGTCGCTGACCGAGCGGGCAGGAGCGCTCAAAAAAGGCGAGACTGGAACATTGCGGGTTGGCGCAACGCCGCAGGTGATCGAGAATACGCTTTCTGCATTCCTCGTTCGTTATCGGCACCGCCACCCCGGCGTCGAGGTTCAATTGGCCGAGGAAGGCGGCACCGACTTGCCGCGCCGATTGGACCGGGGCGACTTGAAATTCGCGATCATGGCAGTCGATGACGAACGTTTTGAGCACCGCTTGCTCTATCCGGTGTACGAACTAGCCGTGATGTCAGCAAAGCATCGGCTGAGCCGTCGCAACGCGATCGAAGTGACCGAACTCTCAGACGAGCCACTTATGTTGTTGCGGGGCGGATTTGCGTCGCGCGATTGGTTCGAAACGGCGTGCCGGATCGCGCACCTGCGTCCGCGCGTATTATTGGAGAGCGCAGCCCCGCACACAGTCATGGCGTTGGCTGGCGACGGTTACGGAGTTGCCATTATTCCCTCGACCATGCGGGTTCCGCGTGGGCGAATCCGGGCTATTCCAATCATACAGCGCGGAGCTGCACTCGGGCGCTGGCTTCGAATCGCATGGGACCCGCAACGATTTCTCGCTCCGTATGCGGACCAATTCGTCAAGGAGCTAATAGCCGACTGCCGACGCGCATTTCCCGGGCAGGAATTCGCCCAACGAGCACCGACCTTGCCTCGCCCGAAGGGCTTGAGAAATTCACGATAGAGAATGAAGATCGCGTCACCATTCAGATTCTCGCTGCAGACCGGCAGTAGTTGACGGCAACTTCTGAATCAGGTTTTTCAGCTCTTCCGAATTGAGGCCAATCGCCGTTGCCGGCCCAGCGTGCAATTCATTCGCAGCCGGCCCGGAGTTTACGCCTTTGCCTGACCCGTGGACAATATCTTGTTTGCCTCCTCGAATCGACGCACCGCACGGGCAGCTTCCCAGCGCTGTTCGTCAAGCGTTTCAGGGTCCCATTCGCTGCGTTCGGCGGCGAAGAAATCACCGCCGTAGATGTGAATCGCGGCGGTCAACTTCGGAATAGGGTTCGTCACCGAATGGATGATGTCACGGCCGAGCGACTCGACATCGCCCCGACCGAGCGCTTTTGCGCCGGCTGCTTCCAGTTTCCCATTTTGATCATGCAAGCGGCGCCAAAAAATGTTGTCCTCACGTCCCGTGTAGATTCCGATAACACCCCACATGTTGTGGTTGTGGGGCATCAGCGTCATGTAGGGCGCCCAGACGATGTTTAGGATAGTCAAATCGTCTGACCGGTAGAGCGTCTGGAGCACACCACGCGTTGGCTCTCCGAGTGCCTTGAGGACTGCCGGCGGATCGGACAGGGCCCGCGTGACCACCTCACGCACGAACTTCTGAGACTTATCTGCGGTGATCGCAGCGCGGCAATCGGCAATGAATTGGTCGAGTTCTAACACGATCCTGTCCCTCTGAATCTGAGTTTCACGGCAAGCCGTATGCAACGCGGCCGGCGTCTTGCGTGGTACAGTGCAGTATTGTTTCAAATGTCTAGCTCAGGCTCAATCCCGTCGATTTGATCACCGGTGTCCATCGGGCGATTTCGTCGTGCGGAAACCGCGCTGCTGTCTCTGGGCTCGCGTCGACGGCGGGTTCACGACCAGCAGCAAACGAGCGTTTGCTGAAGTGTCGAATTGACCAACGCGGTGCGCATCACTTGTGCAATCTGTTGGATAATTGATTGCGGTGTCGCTTTTGGTCCACCGGGGCTCCAATGAGATGTTCAGCGGATGTAACCGGCGAGCATTCGTAGCTTGCCGGCTTGTTCGGGGCTCTATGGCGAGCGACGGTCCAGGGCGAGGACGAGGCGTGGATGATCCGCGAGGAGGGCAGAACCGCTCGCCCTCCCCCAGTCCTCACGGACGAACGCGGATGATCGTCTTCCCCGCGCGCCGCTCGGTCGAGTTGAAGGCAGCGACAGCGTCGTCGAGGGTCGAGACCTTGCCGATGTTCGTGCGCAGTCGTCCGTTACGTGCCCGCTGGACGATCTCACTGAGTTGGGCGCGATCGGGCACGACGACGAAGTCAACCGTCCGGCCGTCAGTTGGCCGTGCGTCGGTCGGGCCGGTGATGGTCACCAGCGTTCCTCCGGCTCGAATCACGCGCGCGGACCGCTTCGCGATGTCGCCGCCGAGGACATCGAACACCAGATCGACGCCGCCGACATCTTCCAGCGTGTCGTTCTCGAGGTCCACAAACTCCTGCGCGCCGAAGTCGAGCGCCGCCTGACGGCCGGCGGCGCGCCCGGTGCCGATGACGTACGCGCCCGCCTCACGTGCGAGTTGGGTTGCCATCGAACCGACGACGCCGGCCGCACCGTGCACAAGGACGGTCTGCCCAGCCTGAAGGCGGCCGAGCTCGAACAGCCCCTGCCACGCGGTCAGGCCCGGCATCACGAGGGCCGCGCCCACCGTGAAGTCGACGTCCCCCGGCAGCGGCGCGAGGTTGCGTGCCTCGACGGCTACGTACTCCGCCAGCGTCCCGTCGCGCGTCCAGTCGGTGAGGCCGAACACCCGCTGTCCCACCGACAGCCCCGTCGTCCCGTAGCTCAGCGCGGTGACCACTCCGGCCACCTCGTGGCCGGGGATCGAAGGTGTCCGGTCGCGGCCGAGGCGATCGATCCAGGTCGAAGGCCACGCGAGCTCATCCCCGGTGAATCCGGACGCATGAACCTCGACAATGACATCGCCGTAATTCGCGCCCGAGAGGCCGGCGAGCGCGCCCCCCTGCGGCGCGGGCCGCTCTACCAGCTTCATCCCGGCGGTTCCCGCAGCCTTGTCCGTCACCACGATCGCCTTCATCGGAATTGCCTCATCGGTCATTTGTCCCTTTGGTGCGCTTGGCCGCTTGGCCGCGAGGAATCTCGAGCTTGTGGATGTCGGGCGCTGTGGCAAATAGTCCGGCCTTGGCCTTTTCCATCAAGGCCGTCGCGACCTTGCCATTGAGATGCGCATCTCGCCCGGCCTTCGTTCACTCGGCGTTGAGCGACTGCACTGTCCAAGCGATGGGTATGCTGCCGAAACCCGCAGTCGAAGAGAGGGTCCCGCCATTCATGAGCCACATCGCGGTGATGCCGCCGGTGTCGCGCCACAGCAGATCGCTCGTACCGTCTCCGTTGAAGTCGCCGACCAACGCAATCGTCCATGTGGTCGGCACACTGCCGACGCTGGCGGCCGATGACACCGTCGCTCCGTTCATGAGCCAGATCGATGTATTGCCGGTGCTGTCGCGCCATACGACGTCGGCCTTGCCGTCGCCGTTGAAATCGCCCGTGCCTGCCACCGACCAGACGGTGGGAACGTTGCCGACAACGGCGGACGACGAGACAGCCGTGCCGTTCATGAACCAGATCGCCGTGTTGCCGGCGGTGTCATGCCACAAGAGATCGGTTTTACCGTCCCCGTCGAAGTCGCCCGTACCGGCGATCGACCAGGTGCCTGGCGATACATTGCCGATCCCGACCGATGAGGAGACCACAGCGCCGTTCATCAGCCACACCGCGAGATTGCCGCTGTTGTCCTGCCAGAGGATGTCACCGAAACCGTCGCCGTCGAAGTCGCCCGTAGCAACGACCCCCCATGTGGTCGGGATGCTACCGACACCGGCGGATGACGACACGGTCGTGCCGTTCATGAACCAGATCGCCGTGTTGCCCGTCGTGTCGCGCCACAGGAGGTCGGCATAGCCATCGCCGTTGAAGTCGCGCTGAGCGACGATCGACCAACTGGTCGCCGCGGCACCGAACCCTGCAGACGACGAGACCTGCCCGCCGTTCATGAACCAGATCGCTACGGCGCCGCCGGCGCCCTGCCAGGCGATGTCACTCCTGCCGTCGGCGTTGAAGTCGTGTGCAGCGGTCGGCTTTCCGCCCACCGTAATCGAGAAGCCGGTCGGATCGTCGATGTTGATGTAGCTCGACTGTCCGCACGTGTCGTCGTAACCGAACGAATAGGCCAGATGGTTCACACCATACGTGTGGAAAAACTTGGCGTATTGCTGGATTGGGCTACCGACGTAAAACTGACTTGTATTGCAAGCGTCGATATTGGTGTTCAACAGCAAGCTGGTGCGGATGAACGCACCGCCCAGTTTTGCCGCCACGACACCGGAAAGGCAGTTGTACAGCGGCGACGCCGGTGTCGGATTCGCATGGATCTCGTTTTGGTAGACGGTCAAAGTAGTCGGCTGCAAGAACTGGAATCTTGCAGTGCCGCCCTCCGAGAACACCAGCGCTCCGCCTGATGTGCTTCCGGAAAGAACGTGCGTGACGCCGCCGTCCTGGCCGCACGAGGCCCGCACGGTGAGGCTATTGCTTTGGTAGAATGAGAATACCTGACTGATGTACGAGTCCAACGCGTTATTCGGAAAGACGCCATTTCCGATGCCGTGATACGGAGAAATCACCCTCGACGGGGCGCCTCCGCTATTCACGATGAGCTGGGTCCATGGCGTCCCGAGCGCCTGGTACGCACTCATGATCGTATCGAACCTGCGGGTCAAACCTGCGTTCGCGGTGGCGGGCTGATCAGCGACCGTGCTCTTCCCCTTCAGGGTCAGAAGGAGCGGCAACCCGAACATATCGACCTGGGTCACGTTGCCGCCGAGACGCGTCTTGTGCCCGAGCCCGGCGTTTCCCGTGTTATCCCAATTAAGCTCGGCCCAGTCGAAGGGGGTATTGTAGTTGGGTTCGGTCGAGCTCCACCCAATGGGCTCACTCGGCGGTGCCCCCGCAGCGGAGTTACAGCAGACCTGCAAGCCCCGACCGAGTGAAACATAGACGCGCGCGGCATTCAATTTCGGGAACATTATCGTGGTCGATTGCCCGGTCCCAAGGTTTAGTGCCAGGCTCTGGTACGTGCCCATAACGGGCATGACTTTTATGTCTCCATTGACATTGGAAACATAAACAGTCGACCCGGCCGGTATATCCGGCGTCGAGCTTGCGAGAAGCCCGTGAATGTAGACGAACAGATTCTCCGTGGTGTTGTAGTTATTGACAATCTGCAATGGAACGAGAGGCAGACCTTCGTTGTTCGTCTGGCCCAGCGCGAGGCTCGGAATTGCGAGAGCAAGAAACGTGGTCGGCGAAAGAACTCGCGCCAAAGCGCGCCAGACTGCTCTGCCGCGATTAGTTGAGGTTGGCTTCTCCGCTTTCCTTCCGCGCTCCCAGTTCAATTCGCAGGCGTGCGCGTCATCGATCCTAGAACCGTGAAACGACAATGAATTCAAAAAGCAACGCATGACAATTTCTGCCTTTTCCGGCAACGCGTGGAAAAACTTATCCGTCGTGTCATCTCGCACGACAGAGAATGCAAACAACACCATGTCCGGTTGAATTTCGACTACATCGTTTTCGACCGGCTCGTTGCACTGCAGCGTCCAGACGCCGACGCTGCGGGTGCCGCCATATCGGCATAGCTATCATCTCGATTAGTGCTGGCTGGGGCAGAATCGGGGCAAAAGGTGGAAAACTCGAACGCGGTCTGGGCCGGCGGAAATGTCCGCTGGTTTGGCGCAGGCCGCATCGATGTGACGCTCGGGTCCGCTGCCCATCATCCGGGCATCGAGCACGTCCAGCTCTAGGCCCCTGACCCATATGCGACATGCCGGCGGTCGTGCGCATATCGGGATGCCCGAAGGACGCACTTAGTCCGATGTTGGCGCCCGTGATGATCGGCCACGATTGCCCCGTCGGGGCATCGCGTCCTTATTCCCCTATCGCCCAGATTGAGAGGCGCGCCACTGGTTCAACGCCCCATTGGTCGTGCGGATCATCTTCCATCCTTCGCCGAGCCGCCGCGCAATACCTTGTGCAGTCGTTGCCGTGATGCCGCACGCCACGTTGTGACCCACGCAGGCCCGCAGGATGGTCTGGAAAGCCTCCTCGATTTCCGGTGCGTTTTCCTCGACGCCAAGCGATTGGCGCAGATCGCTGCCGGCGCCGAGGAAGATGGCGCCGACACCCGGCACCGCGGCAATGGCATCGGCATTCCTGATGCCCTCCGTCGATTCGATCATCATGATGGCGATGAGATCACCGTCGGGATTCAACGGCCACACATCCGCGTGCCGCTCGTACTCTGCCGTCGAGATGCCCCACACCCAAGCGGCAGCGGCGGGGCCATAACCGCGCAGTCCCACCGGATTCTGGTACTTCGAGGTGCGCTTCTGCGGGTAGCGCATGTTTTGAACCGCCACCAGCGCCTGCTCGGGGGTGTCGATGCCGTTGAAGATGACACCCATCAGGCCGGCGTCGAGCGCCTGCTTGGCGATCCATTGTGCCCCCTCGCGGCCATAAGGAGGAAAGCGCGCAAACAGCGCCACGTTCGGCGCGGGACTGCCCTTCTTGAGCGCGGTGGCCTTGTCGACCATGCCCATCGCGAACTGGTTCAACCCGGGAAAATCCAGCGGCGTATGCTCCATGTCCACATACACATAGTCGGCATCGGCACGCGCCATGGTGCGGGCATTCCCCATGGTCAAATCGCCGGTCTGGAACCCGACGATCGCCTTGCCGGCGGCGAGCTTCTCGATCACAGGATTCAGGTGCTTCACGTCCTGCGCGGCGAGCGTTCCCGCGTGCGCTACCATCCCCGCCATCAGCAACGCCACGCCGAGGAATTGGATGCCTTTGAGTTCGCCCATGTCGTTCTCTCCCTGGTCAGAAAAATGGAACAGCCTCAGTGGATGTTTGCATCCCCCACTGTTTCGATGGCCCGCGTCCTACAACTCCGCCGGCGCCATCCGCCCCCGCGCCAGCCGCGTCTGGGCCGCAAGCCTGATCGAGGCATTGGCGGCGCCGAACCCGGCATAGCCGCGCCGCTCGACGATCTCGAAGAAGAAGCGCTCCCGGAAGGTGCGGGTATAGACTTGCAGGTATTCGGCACCGCCGTCACGGTCGTAGAGAATGTTGTGGGCGCGTAGCGCGTCGATCCGCTCGAGCGTGAGGTCGGTCTTGGCTTCGAGATCGTCGTAGTAATTCTCCGGAATCGGCAACAGGTCGACGCCGTTCGCCTCGAGCCGTGCAACCGTCGCGGCGAGGTCGGCGGTGACGAAGGCGATGTGCTGCACGCCCGAGCCGAACGCCTCGGTGAGGAAGCGCGACGATTGGGTGCGCGCAGACTGCGAAGCGTTGAGCGCGATACGCAGCGCGCCGTCCGCCGACTGCACCACCTGGCTCTTCACGAGCCCGGCGGGATCGAGGACGTCCTGCTCCCCGGTCTTCTTGAGGTCGAGCAGCGAGGTGTAGAACAACACCCAGGTGAGCATCTCCTCGTAATGCATGGACTGGGAGATGTGGTCGACCGCCCGCAGGCCTGCATCGGGGTTGGTTTCGCCGGTCGGCAAGAACTCGATCTCCCACACCCGGCCGAGATCGCTCGCCTTGTCGACGAAATAGACGAGGCTGCCGCCTAGGCCGCGCACAGCGGGGACTTCGAGCTCGCCTGGTCCGACCGCCTGGCGGAACGGCTTGTCGAGCAGCCCCTCGGCGCGGGCAAGCGTCGCCGCCGCGTCGTCGACGGCGAGGCCGATGGCGCAGACACCGGTGCCGTGGGTGATATCGAAGGAGTGGGCGAAGCCTTCCTTCTCGGCGTTCACCACGATGTTGATCGCTCCTTGGGTCCAGCGCGTCACCGCCTTCGACTTGTGAATGCCGGCACGCGCGAAGCCGAGGCCGCGCAGCAGCGTCTCGAACGCCGGCGCCTCGTTCTCGTCGATGGCGAACTCGATGAACTCGGTGCCATGGCACTTTGCGCGCGGCGGCAGCTGGACGAGCCCGGCCGGAAAGGTGCCGCCGCGCTCGCGCAGCTGGTCGAACAGGTAGAGGAGCGATCGCCGCCCGTCGATGGCGACGCTGCGCGCCGAGCCGGCGCGAAACTGGTCGTTGAAGATTTCGAGGGACAGCAGCCCGTCGAAGTCGGTCGCCTGCAGCGCCGTCATGAAGTCGATGAGCGGCAGCTCGCCCTGCCCCGGGAAATTGCGGAAGTGCCGGCTCCAGGAGAGCGAGTCCATGTCGAGCAGCGGCGCGTCGGCGAGTTGCACCAGGAAGATCTTGTCGCGCGGAATGCTCGAGATCGGCTTCAAGTCGGTCTTGCGCGCGAAGATGTGGAAGCTGTCGAGCACGAGGCCGATCGCCGGGTGCTCGGCGCGCCGCACCGCCTCCCAGGAATCGCGGTAATCGCTGATGTGGCGCCCCCAGGCGAGCGCCTCGAAGCCGACCCGCATGCCGCGCTTCGCGGCCCGCTCGCCGAGCGCATGAAGGTCGTCGGCGGCGCGGCCGATGCCGCCGAGGCTCTGCGGCGACACGTTGGAGCACACCAGCAGGAGGTCGCAGCCGAGCTCGGCCATGAGGTCGAACTTGCGCTCGGCGCGGGAGAGATTGCGCTCGCGAAGCTCGGGCGGCATGCCCTCGAAGTCCCGGAACGGCTGGAAGGTGATGATGTCGAGGCCGAGATCGGCGGCGCGGCGGCGCACGTCGCCGGGCGTGCCGTCGAACGACAGGAGATCGGCCTCGAAGATCTCGACGCCCTTGAAGCCCGCCGCGGCGACCGCCTCGAGCTTTTCATTGAGGTCGCCGCTCAGCGAGACGGTTGCGATCGACAGTTTCATGACAATCCTCTCCACCGCGGAGCCCGCCGGCGGCGACAAATCGAACTCACGCCGATTCGCGGCTTCCCGAAGACCAGGCGCGCCGCTATCATGCCGCCGGTTCGAGGGCGCCGCAAACGGTCGGCCTCGCGCGTCTACCCGGACGGACGGTTGGTCCGTCGGGAGCGTGCCTTCGAGCCCACAGGGAGGACATCATGAAACATACCATCAGGCTCGCTTTGTTGGCCGGCATCGCCGCCGGCACCTTCACCCTCGCCGCCGGCAACCACGTCTACGCCCAGGCGGCCGATCCCAACGCCGCACCCAATCCTTATAAGATGCAGGAGGGCTGGGCCCAGCTTCCGACGGGCCGAAAGTTCGGTCAGGCGATCAAGGTCCAGGTCGACCACAGCGACGGCAAGAGCATCTGGGTGTTCGACCGCTGCGGCGGCAGTGACTGCGGAAACTCGACCCTGAACCCGATCTCGAAATTCGACGCCTCCGGCAAGTTCATCACCGCCTTCGGCGGCGGCATGTTCAACACGCCCCACGGCTTCTATGTCGACAAGGACGGCAACGTGTGGGTCGCCGACGAGCGGGCGCAGAACGGCAAGGGCTCCGTGGTGGTTAAATTCAGCCCGGAGGGCAAGGTGCTGTTGACGCTCGGCAAGCCCGGCATGCCCGGCAACGGCCCCGAGTTCCTCGACAGGCCGAGCGGCGTCGTAGTCGCGCCGAACGGCGACATCTATGTCGCCGACGGGCACGGCGGCAACAGCAATGACCGCATCGCGAAGTTCTCCAAGGACGGCAAGTTCATCACCGCCTGGGGCAAGCACGGCAAGGCGCAGGGCGAGTTCGACACGCCGCACGGCATCGCGCTGGACTCCGCCGGCAAGGTCTACGTCGCCGACCGCGCCAACAACCGCGTCCAGGTGTTCGAGCCGGACGGCAAGTTCGTCGCCGAGTGGAAGCAGTTCGGCCGGCCGAGCGACGTCGCGGTCGACAAGAACGACACCATCTACGTGGCGGATTCGCAGTCGACCCCGACCAACAATCCCGGCTTCAAGCAGGGCGTGCGCATCGGCAGCGCGAAGGACGGCAAGGTCACCGCTTTCATTCCTGAGCCGTCTGCCGAGGTCGGCGCGCCGGAAGGCGTCGGCGTCGACGAGGCCGGCAACGTCTATGGCGGCTACACCAACAAGATGACGGTGCGGCGCTTCACCAAGTGACCGGCGGATCGGTTGGCCCTCCCCCGCAAACAAGCGGGGGAGTGGTCGACGGCCGTGCCGCAGGCCGTAGCCCGCATGAGCGCAGCGACATGCGGGACCTTTCGAGAGACACATCAGATGTTGTTCCCGGATGTCGCTTCGCTCATCCGGGCTACCGCCGCTTCCGGAGGACGATCATGAAAGCCCGATTTGGCATGGCGCTATCAATGGCAGTGGGGGTCGCACTCGGCGGTGCCGCTATCCAAGCTCTGCATGCGCAGGCCAAAGCGCCGGTCTACATGGTCGCCATCAACGAGGTCAGCGACCAGCAACGCTACGCCAACGAATACGTTTCGCCGGCTCAGAAATCGGTCAAGGACCATGGCGGCGAATATATCGCGGCAGGACCGGGAACATCGCTTGCAGGAAATCTGCCTCGGGGGCCAGTCGTGATCCTGCGTTGGGACAGCATGGAGGCGCTGGAAGCCTGGCGCAATTCTCCGGACTTTCAGGCGGCGCTGAAGATCGGCGAGAAATACGCCAAATTCAACATCGTGGCGGTGAACGGCTTGAAATAGCCGCCGCGCCGGCGGCGGCCCGCAGGTGGAAGAAAGCCCGAGTTGACGCGTCGCAGATCACCGTCCAGTTCCTCTATGGCTGACCGATCCGCGGACTGGAGACTGTGCTCGGTCGACCCTCAATCACGTTTCGTATCGCCCCCTCACTCGGCATTTTGCGAAAGCACCGCCCAGCTTGTTCCGACGTTGCCCAGACTGGCCGTCGAGGCGACCGACGAGCCATTGATGAACCATATCGCCAGGTTGCCGGTGCCGTCCTTCCAGAGGATGTCGCTCTTGCCGTCACCGTTGTAGTCGCCGGTCTGGACGATGCTCCACGTGCTGCTGGCCGGCACCACGGCGATTCCCGCGGTGGATTGAATCTGCCAGCTCGCATTCATGAACCAGACAGCCACGGTGCCCGAATTGCTGTCCCACCAAAGAATGTCGGTATTGCCGTCGCCATTGAAATCACCGATGCCTTGGATCATCCAATTGCTCGGGACGGTGCCGAGACTTACCGTCGACGTAACCCGGGTCCCCGCGACCAGCCAGACCGAGACGGCGCCCGTGGCCGTATTGCGCCAGAGAATGTTGCCTCCAAAATCCACCGCCGCAACGCTCCAATTGGTCGAAGGGGGGACGGATCCGAGGCCGCCCGTCTGCCAGACCTGGCTGCCGTTCATGAGCCAGACAGCGAGATTTCCGGCGGTATCTTGCCAAAGGATCTCACCGCCGCCGGTGCCTTTGACCGTCCAGGTCGCAGGCACTTTGCCGAGCGACCCGGTCGAGGACACCGTCAGGCCGTTCATGAACCAGATTACCGTGTCGCCGCTGGTGTCGCGCCAAAGCAGGTCATATTTGCCGTCCCCATTGAAATCGCGCTGGCCGACGACCGACCAGGTGCTCGGTATTGTTCCCAGACCTGCAGAATTCAATACCGAACCACCGTTCATCAGCCACAGCGCCAAATTCCCGCCGCTGTCGCGAAACAGGATATCACTCTTACCATCGTCGTTGGAATCGTGTGTCTTCGGGATGTGAGGATTCGGCATGTTGTTACATGCCCAGTTGATTCCGTAGTCGGCATTTGCGTCGGTATTCGTCAACACGACAGCATAATCGCTATTTGGCAGATTGAGTGTTTGTCTGATTGTTCCCTGATTCGTATTTCCACTGTCATATAATAGATAGGTTTGCGTGGATTGTCCGTCGCCTACGTGCCACACCTGAAAGTCCATGAAGACGGTCTGGCTCCAGTCGGCCCCTATAGTCTCACCCTGGTAGAATATATTCCCGCCAACGGGAAACAGCCCTGTCGTTTCCCCGGGTTGCAAACTGAATGCCGCCGCATTCTCGAGCGCTTGGCATCCGGGGCTGGAGAAGAACTGCGCAACAGCCGCGCCCGATCCCGCGAGCGCGTATAGGATGCTGCAGCAGGCAACGAAGCGAGCTTTGTTCGAAACGATCGACGATCTCATGCCACTGTCCTGTTCCATATTTGAAAGTTCACCCCGACCATGATGCGAGCCGCGCCTCCACCCACAGGGCCGCCGGCGGCTTGAGCCTGCCCGCAGACGCGCCGATCGACGGGTGAAAGGATTACGGCTTCACCGCACCTCGCCCACGTCGGCGAGAGTTCAACCGATCGCGATTTTCAACAAGACGCCGGTCGTGTGATAGATACTTCCGCAAAGTGGGAGAATGCGATTGAACCGCCTGGATGATCTCCACGCCTTCGTGGCGGTCGTGGACAAGGGCAGCTTGACCGGCGCTGCGCGCCATCTCGGCAGATCTCTGCAGTCGGTCAGCCGTTCACTTGCGGTTCTGGAGCGTGAGATCGGCGTGGAGCTCGTCCGGCGTACCACACGCCGATCGGCGCCGACCGAGGCCGGGCTCACCTTCCGCCGCAGTCTCGGCGACGCTCTGACCAAGATCGAAATGGCGAAGCTCGAGGCCGGCAATCGACGGTCCGAGATCGTGGGGCCGCTGCGAGTCACCGCTTCGTCCACCTTCGGTCCGCGTTACCTGGTTCCGCTGATCGCCGACTTCATGGACGGTCATGCCGGCGTCGACGTTCAGCTCGACCTTACCAATCGATATGTCGATCTGGCCGCGGAGCGCTTCGATCTCGCCGTGCGGATCGGTGAAATGGCCGACTCTGCGCTGAAGTCGAAGCGCATAGGACAAGCGCGTCGCGTTTACTTCGCTGCGCCGAAGTACTTTGCCAGGCATGGGAAGCCCCGACAGCCGGAAGACTTGGCGAGGCATCAGTGCATCATCCGGAGCACCGCGAGTGAGGGGAACGTGTGGCCGTTTCTCGTGAACGGAAAACTGCGGTCCGTGAAAGTCGCGGGCCGATTTCAAACCGATGGCGCGCAGGCCGCGAATGCGGCCGCGGTGTGCGGTCTCGGAATTGGCAGCGCAATGCTCTGGCAGGTCAAAGAGCTCATCGAGCGCGGCGACGTGGAGCTTGCTCTCACTCGTTTCGAGCCGCCGCCGATGGTCATCCGCGCGGTTTGGCCGTCCACAAAGATCTTGCCGAAGAAAACGAGGCTGTTCGTCGACTTTCTCGCCTCACGGCTCAGGCGCGAACAGTTCTGACGCAGCTTCGGCGCAACTCGCCTCCCCTCACCTCCCCTGCATCGCGCGCCAGATGCGCTCCGGCGTCGCCGGCATCTCGATCTCGCGAACGCCGAACTCGGCGAGCGCATCGATCAGCGCATTGGTGACCGCTGGCATCGCGCCGACGGTCCCGGCCTCGCCGGCGCCCTTGACGCCGAGCGGATTGGTCTTGGTCGGCACCGGATTGCTCTTGATGGCGAAGGCGGTGAGATCGCCCGCCCGCGGCATCGCATAATCCATGAACGAGCCGGTGACGAGCTGTCCCGACTCGGGGTCGAAACGGATGTCCTCCTTGAGAATCTGGCCGACACCCTGCGCGATGCCGCCGGCGATCTGGCCATGCAGCAGCAACGGATTGAGCACCGTGCCGACGTCGTCCACGACACTGTAGCGCACGATCTCGACTGCGCCGGTGTCGCGGTCGATCTCAAGCTCGCAGACATGGCAGCCGTTGGGAAAGTTCTCGACCTCGGCGCGATAGACGGCGGTCTCGACGAGCCCGGGCTCCATGTCGGCCGGCAGCCGCGCCGGATTGGCGGCGAGCTTTGCCACATCCTTGATGGTGAGCGTCTCGTTGGTCGCGGGCGCCGAGAAGACGCCATCGGCGAACTTCATGGTCGCGGCATCGACCTTGAGGGCATGTGCCGCGATCGCGCGCGCCTTGTCGATCACCTTCACCGTCGCCGCCGCAACCGCGGAGCCGCCCAGCGTCGCCGAGCGCGAGCCGCCGGTGCCCTCGCCGAAGAACACCTGGTCGGTATCGCCCTGCAGATACAGGATGTCCTTTGGCTCGAGGCCGAGCCGGTCGCAGACGATCTGCTTGAACACGGTCTCGTGGCCCTGCCCCTGGTTGATCGAGCCTGAGAACAGGGTCGCGGTGCCGCCGCGGTCGAACCTGATCTCAGCGCCCTCGAAGCTCGGCGCAGCGGCGCGCTCGATGGTGTTGGAGATGCCGAGCCCGCGCAGCCTGTTGCGCGTGCGCGCCTCCTCGCGTCGCGCCGGGAAGCCGTCGACATCGGCGAGGCGGAGCGCCATCTCCATGTTCTCGGCAAAAGCGCCGCTGTCATAGGTGAAGGTGAGCCCCGTCTTGAACGGCATCGCCGCGGGCGGAATGTTGTTGCGCCGCCGCAGCTCCGCCGGATCGAGGCCGAGCTGGTCGGCGGCGAGATCGACCATCCGCTCGATCACGAAGGCCGCCTCAGGGCGGCCGTTGCCGCGATAGGGGCGGATCGGATTGGTGTGGCTGAACACGCCGGTGACGTCGACGTGGATGGCCGGCGTGCGATACACGCCGGCGAGCGTGCCGAGATTGCCGACCGCGGCCGTCATCCCGGTCTGCAGGTAGGCGCCGACGGCGATGTGGCTCTTCACCCGCAGGCCGAGAAAGGTGCCGTCGGCCGCGAGCGCAAGCTCGGCGTCGGTGACGTTGTCGCGCGCCTGGGCATCGCTGAGGAACGCTTCGGAGCGCGTCGACACCCATTTCACCGGGCGATGCAGCGTCTTCGAGGCGAGCAGCACCAGCGCCACCTCGTTGTAGACCGCGGACTTCATGCCGAAGCTGCCGCCGATGTCGGGCGCGACGACCCGCACGCGGCTCTCGGGAACCTTGAGCACGTTGTGGGCGAGCTCGGCGCGGAACGGATGGGCGCGCTGCAACGTCGTGTAGATGGTGTAGCGGCCGTCGGCGGCGTTGTAATCGCCGATCGAGCCGCGCGGCTCCATCGTGACTGCGGTGACGCGGTTGACCACGAAGTGGCCGCGCACCACGTGGGCGGCGCCGGCAAAGGCGGCATCGGTCGCGGCCGCATCGCCGTCGCGATGAACGAAGCAGATATTGTCGGGACAGTCGTCCCACACCAGCGGCGCGCCCGGCGCCGCCGCATCTGCGGTCGAGACGACGGCCGGCAGCGGCTCGTAGTCGACCTCGATCAGCTCGGAGGCGTCGACCGCCTGGTGATACGTTTCAGCCACCACGAAGGCGACGTAGTCGCCGACCCAGCGCACCCGATCGGTCACCAGCGCGGGATAACGCGGCCGATACATCGGGCTGCCGTCGCGGCGTTTCATGCCGCCAGGCACCGGCAGGTCGCCCCAGCCCGCGGCGACCCAGTCGGCGCCGGTGAGCACGGCGAGCACCCCGGGCGCGGCCCGCGCCTTGTCAGTGGCGATCGCGCGAATCCGCGCATGGGCGTGCGGCGAGCGCAGCACATGGCCGAACGCCATGCCCGGCAGCACGATGTCGTCGACATAGCGGCCGCCGCCGCGCACGAGGCGCGGGTCCTCGAACCGCGGGACCGCCTGACCGATTCCGAATTTCTGCAAGGGGGCCTCTTATTGATTGTCGAAGGCGGGCATAGCCCGTGATTCTCTATGGACCTCATCCTGAGGAGCCTGCGAAGCAGGCGTCTCGAAGGATGGCCCCACCCACTGCGGTTTGTCGCCGTCCTTCGAGACGCGTCCTGACGGACGCTCCTCAGGATGAGGTCCTAAAGATAAAGAATAGAGCGCGCAGACGTGGGCACGCTTCGCTTTGCCCACCCTACGGGCCCCTAAGTGCGGCGCCCCCGCCCTCACTTGCCCTGCTTGGCGTCGTCGCCGGTGAGCGTTTCCATGAAGGCGACGAGGTCGGCGCGCTGCTGGTCAGTCAGACCGAACGGCATCAGCATGGGCGAACGGCTCTCCCGCGCGATGCCGCCCTTCTCGTAGAACTTCACGACGTCGTCGAGGGTCGCGACCGAGGCATTGTTCATGTAGGGCGCACGCAACGCGACCGAGCGCAGCGTCGGCGTCTTGAAGGCGTAGTTCAAATGCACGTCTTTCACCTCGCGGCCGCGGCCGAGATCGCTGGTCGAGCTGCCGATGTCGTGGAACTGGTCGTCGGTGAACCGCCAGCCGCTGTGGCAGGCCGAGCAGCCGGCCTTGCCCGTGAACAGCGCAAAGCCGCGCTTCGCCGCGGGGGAAATCGCCGCCTCGTCGCCGCCGATCCAGCGGTCGAACGGCGACTGACCCGGTTCGATGGTGCGCTCGAACGCGGCGATCGCCTGGGTGATGGCGTCGACGTCGATCGGCTTCCCCGGCAGCGCCGCATTGAACTTCGCGACATAGTCCGGCGCCGCGCCGACGCGCTCCACGATGGTCTCGACCTTGACCGGCATCGGGGTCTCGCGCATGGACATCGAGCCGGTGGCGATCGAATTCTTCGCCTGCGCCTCGAGGCTCGCATTGCGCCCGTCCCAGCCGACCGGCGCGTTGCCGGCGTGGCCGATGCCGATCAGCGGCTGCGACTTGCGACCGCTCGGCTTGCCGAAGTCGTTGGTCGGATGGGCATCCTTGACCGTCCAGCCGAGCTCGGGCGCGTGGCAGCTCGCACAGGAGGTCTTGCCCGACGCGGAGATCAGCGGGTCGAAGAAGAGCTGGCGGCCGAGCGCGACCAGTGCCCCGTTCGGCACCGCGAGCGGCGGCGGGCGGCGGTAATCGCGCTTTGCGGCGGTGAGGTCGGGCGCCTGTGCCGACGCCGGTGCGGCCCAGCAGAGGCCGGTCAGGATGCAGGCGGCGAAGCCCGATATCATGCCGGTTCTTGCCGTATCCATGTGCGCATCTCCCAAATCTCGTTGGCGCCGGCGGTCACTTGTCGACCGTGGCGCGCATCTGGGCGATTTTAGGCGCGATGCCGACACCGGCAAAGGGATTCGTCTCGCTCCCATGGCTCGTTTGGGCGAGGCGACACGCGGGATCAGCGCCCGCCCGGAGACGCATTCCGTGCACGCCGCCGGTGGGCTGTCCGAGTCCACAGGTGGGCGGGTGCCGGCACATCCAAGTGGTCGAAGCGAAGCGGCGGCGTCCCTCCCACTGGGCAAAAAGGCGCCGCCTTACTCTACGCCGCCTGCCTCCTCGATCCGTTTTGTAGCGCGCACGGCAAGTCGCTCGTACTCTTCGGCGATCTTCAAAGTCGCCGCTTTCGCTTCGAGGTCTTCCAGTTGCGCGGCGAGGAGGCGCGCTTCCTGCGCGCGAAGGTGCCAATGCGCGGGATTATTCAACAGAATGGGCATGATCTTCAGCCACCCGGGCGAGCCATCGGCTCGGCGCGGAAATGGTCGACAACCGACTGGCACAAGCGATCAGGATCGCGCTCTCCCGCCGTACAGAGATCGATGATCTTGGTCGCGAGCATCGCGGTTATCGGGTCTGAGGCCGGCGAGAGTCCGAGCTGCTCGCATGCCTTGTAATAAGCGGCCTGCATCGCCTGGATACGCTCGGGTTCGATCGCCAATTTGTCGAACCGCCACGGCATAAGTCGTCAACTCGCCTCGCCTTTCCGATCCCCGCCGTGACGTCCGCATGGAACCGCCGGCGAGGTCCGGCATTTGTGTTCAAAAGTAACACAGGACGCGGAAGCGGTCCGCGCACTAGTGCACGCTGCAGAGCAAAAACCGGAATGACGACACCTCGCCCAAGTGATCTCCTCGAGAACGGTCTGCTGGCCAAGCTCCGCGACGAGGATCGGCAGCGGCTTGCGCCTCACATGATGTGCGTCGATTTGCGAGCCGAAACCGTTCTGCAAAGGGCGGGCGAGGAGGTCGTAGACACCTGGTTCCCGTGCGGCTCCGCCATGGCGGCGTTCAGCGTCTGGATCGATGAGGCGAGCCCGGCGGTAGAGGTCGCGCTGGTGGGACGGGAAGGAGCTGTCGGCGGCATAGTTTCGAATGGAGACGTGCCGGCCTTTGGGACCTGCCACGTGCAGAGCCGGCGGGCGCTTTCTGCGGGTCAAGACCCATGCTCTCGAACAGTGCAAACTCGATTCGATTACGCTGAGGCACTGGTTCTCACGTTATTCGGATTGCCTGCTCGCGCAGATGTTCCAGACGGCCGCCTGCAACGCGACCCATACGATCATTCAGCGAACCGCAAAATGGCTGTTGGCCGCTGTTGCACGCACCGGGCACAACGAGTTCGAAATGACCCAGGAACAGCTGGCGGAAATGCTGGGCGTGGGGCGGACGTTCGTGACCCGCGTGGTGCGCCAGCTTCGTGACGAGGGCGTTCTCGATACGCGACGCGGCGTGTTCATCGTCAAGGACGAGGCGGCTCTGCGCCGCAAATCATGTCCCTGCACGACCGCGATCGAAGATCATTTCGACAAGGTTCTGCACGGCATTTATCCCGTCGGCTGAAAGCCCACCACGCGGCCGGGACCAGTTCGCACGCCCCCAAAAGCAGACGTGCACGCGTAGCACCATAAACACCCTGCGCCATTGATGGGCGCCGATGCCTTCTATAGCCTGCATCGAACCGCGGATCGCGGACGCTGGCGCGCTATCGGGCTCAAGCCCGGCCGCCAAATCTCCCACAACGCATGGGACCACCAGGAGGAAACTCGATGTCGCTCACTCACCTCAATCGTTGTCTGGCCGCGGGCATTGCCGCCGGCGCCCTCGTTTTCGCCGCGCAAGCTGTGCTCGCCGCCGACGGCGGCACCGTGACCGGCGTCGTCAGCGACGCCTCCGGAAGGCCGGTGTCGGGCGCGTTCGTGAAGCTCAAGAACGATCAGCGCCGCCTGACCTTCATGGTCATCAGCCGCGATCAGGGCCGGTTCGAAGCGAAGGACCTGCCGCCCGGCCAGTACCGCGTGCAGGGCGTCGCGGGCGACAATCAGAGCCAATGGTTCTCCAACGTCGCCGTGACGGCCGGCGGCGAGGACGCCAAGGTCGGCCTGTTTCTCAACGAGAAGCGCGGTCCCGATCTTGCGCCGGCATGGCCGCAGCGGGTCCCGGAGGAGCAGGTCGACAAGACCCCGAAAGACGAGACCGGGCTGCCGCAGGGACAGGGCCGTCAACTCGTCGCCGAGCGCTGCGTCTCCTGCCACGACCTGCAGCGCGTGCTCGTCAAGCGCTCCGACGCGGACGACTGGACGCATACCATCGCGCGCATGCGCACCCGCATGACGGTCGCCGGCATCCCCGACCTCTCCACAGCGGAGAACAAGGAGGTGGTGGACTATCTCTCGCAGAAATTCCCGCTGGTGCAGCCCTATGACGCGAACAGCCGCCTGCCGCACAAGGTGCAGACCGGCAAGGCGGTCAACTACCGGGCGGTGACCTACGATCTCGTCAATCATCACGCCGAGCCGCACGACGTCGCCGTCGATCCCAAGGGCAATCCGTGGGTCGCCGAGCGCGCCGGCAAGCTCGGACACTTCGATGCCAAGACGCTCGAATTCACCGAGATCGCGACCCCGCCCGGCCCGGCCGCACCCGACCGCCAGAGCCTCGGCAATCCGCAGATCAGCAAAGACGGCGTGCTGTGGCTGCCGGACGGCCCCAACGGGCGCTGGCTGAGCTACGACACCAACTCGGCGAAGTTCGTCTCCTACGCCTGGCCCAGGGGCAAAGGCAATGCCGGCGGCAACAGCATGGCGCTTCATCCGGACGGCACCGTCTGGGGCACCGGCGGCTCGGCCGAGGCACGCCAGCTCAATCCGACGACCGGAGAGTTCAAGTTCTTCCCGGCACCGGCCGCCAAGGTCCAGAAGAGCCCGGGCGCCTACGGCATGGCCGTGGCAGGCGACGGATCGGTCTGGTTCGCGGAGGACGAGGCCGACTTGATGGCGCGGGTCGATCCCGCGACCGGCAAGGTCGACGAGTACAAGATCCCCTATCAGGGGCACGCCTACCCGCGCCGCATGGGCGCCGACGGCAACGGCGATCTCTGGGTCGCGCTGTGGCGGGCCGGCAAGCTCATGAAGATCGACCACAAGACGAAAGAGATGACGCTCTACACGCCGCCGACGAGCACGTCCGGCTCGTATTCGATCGTGGTCGATAAGAAGAACAACTACGTCTGGATGAGCGGCCAGCAGGCCGACGTGATCGACCGGTTCGATCCCAAGACCGGCGAGTGGATCGAATTCCCGCTGCCCGAGGCTGAATCGGACGGACGCCGCATCGACATCGATCCGACCAATCCGAACCGCATCTACTTTGCGGGCAACATCCCCGGCCGCATGGGCTTCATCGAAGTCCTGCAGTAACAGGCCGCATCAACGCATGAACGGAAGGCTGGCGTCCCGACGGGACGCCAGCCTTCTGCTTTGATCAGGGCTGCTTTGATCAGGGCTGGCGTAGAATTACTGCGCGGGACGATAGGCGGCCCGGTGCGCGCGGCTCCGATGGCGAAGTCCCCAGCTACTTGCAATGGTAGGGCCGGCGGTGAAGCCGACAATGCCGCCGGCCACCAAGCCGATCGGGCCGCCGACGAGGGCGCCGGAAACCGCGCCGAGGGCAGCGTCGCCCAGGCGCTCCTGGGCCTGCGCCGCCACAGGAACGAGACCTGCCGCGGCCAGCGCGGCGATGACGATCATCTTCTTCATGGTTTTGCCCCTTCCCCGATTGGAGTCATCTGCAGATGACACGCCTTTTGGGCGGGATGATGGGCCGATTGGGAAAGACGTGGCAGGGTTAACGCAGCGTTTCAACCAGCACTGCCCACCGCCTGGTCGAGCAACACGCGGCACTCCTCGAGCCGGCTCAGCACGGTCTTGAGACGGTCGAGGTCTTCGTCGGCAAGGCCGGCAATGACAGCTCGCGCCGGCTCCGTCGGTACCGGCGCCGGCTGTGCCGATGCCGCGCTCGCCCCAACGTCGGTTTCGAGAACAGATCCCTCGAGAACAGATCCCTCAAGTACAGATCGGTCGTCACCCTCGGCGGGCTCTGCGCCCCGCGGGCCACTGGCCCCAAAAATCGGCGGCAGGAAGCTCGGAACGCTGTTTTGCGCCTCGGCCTCGTCGGTTGCGGCATCCTCCGGCACAGGCTCCGGCAGCGATACCGGACGGCCCTGTCCCACCGACTGCACCGTGCGCAGCCCCTGCTCCTTGAGAATGCGCTGCACGCCGCGGATGGTGTAGCCTTCGCCGTAAAGCAGGTGGCGGATGCCGCGCAGCAGGTCGATGTCTTCGGGGCGGTAATAGCGGCGGCCGCCGCCACGCTTCATCGGCTTGATCTGGGGAAAACGGCTCTCCCAGAATCGCAGCACGTGCTGCGGGAGATCGAGATCGTCCGCGACCTCGCTGATGGTTCGGAAGGCATCGGGCGCCTTGTTCAAAGCCGCCTCTCCATCAGGTTGGCGCGACTAGTCCTCGTGCATGCCTTCGATCGACCCGCCGTTGATGCGTTGCTTTAGAATCGCCGAAGGCTTGAACACCATAACCCGCCGCGGCGAAATCGGCACCTCGGTCCCGGTCTTGGGATTGCGGCCGATCCGCTGGCCCTTCTTGCGCACCACGAAGGACCCGAACGAGGAGAGCTTGACGGTCTCCCCGCGCTCCAGGCAGTCGGTGATCTCCTTGAGAACGAGCTCCACCAGCGCTGCGGATTCGGTGCGCGAGAGCCCCACCTGCTGATAGACCGCCTCGCAGAGGTCGGCACGCGTTACGGTCTTCTCCGCCATCCTCCGGCCCCAACGCAATCGATATCTGTTTATTGTTCAAGGATATGGACTTGAACGCACTTGGTCAATCAGGCTCGCGCATTACACCCAAAAATGAGCGGGAGCAATGTCACCAGCGCAGAAGTATCGCGCCCCAGGTGAACCCGCCGCCCATGGCTTCGAGGAGAACGAGGTCGCCCTTCTTGATGCGGCCGTCGTCGACGGCGACCGAAAGAGCGAGTGGTATGGAGGCGGCCGAGGTGTTGCCGTGCCGGTCGACCGTCGCCACTATCTTCTTTCGGTCGATGCCGAGCTTGTGGGCCGAGCCGTCGATAATTCGCAGATTGGCCTGGTGGGGCACGAACCAGTCGATGTCGGTCGCGCAGTAACCGGTCGTCGCGAAGGCGTCCTCGACCACATCGGTGATGTTGGCGACCGCGTGGCGAAACACCTCGCGGCCCTCCATCCGCAGGTGTCCGACCGTGCCGGTCGACGACGGCCCCCCGTCCACATAGAGCTTGTCCTTGTGGCGGCCATCGGAACGCAGGTGAGCGGTGAGGATGCCGCGGTCGGCGCGGGTCCCCGGCTGGGAGGTCGCCTCCAGCACCACCGCGCCGGCGCCGTCGCCGAACAGCACGCAGGTGGTGCGGTCGGTCCAGTCCAGCAGCCGGGAAAACGTCTCGGCCCCGATGACGAGCGCCCGCCGGAATGCTCCGGTGCGGAGCAAGCCGTCAGCCGCGGCGAGCCCGAACACGAAGCCGGAGCACACCGCCTGCACGTCGAAGGCGGCGCCGCCGGTAATGCCGAGCGCCGCCTGCACGGTGACGGCGGTCGCCGGAAAGGTGTTGTCCGGCGTCGATGTCGCCAGCACGATCAGATCGATCGAGCCCGGGTCGATCTGGCCGGAGGCGAGCGCCGCACGGGCGGCAGCGATGGCGAGATCAGAAGTCAGCTCGCCGGGCGCGGCGATCCGGCGCTCGCGAATGCCGGTGCGCTGGGTGATCCAGGCATCGGTGGTATCGACCTTCTTGGCGAGGTCGGCGTTGGTGAGGATATGGCTCGGCAGATAGCTCCCATAGCCGAGCACGACCGAACGCGTCATCGTCACGTGGGCACGCTCTCGGCGACAGGGTTGCGCACCGCGGCACTCGGGCTGCCGAGCGTCTGGGAAATCTTCGCCTGCAGCTCGTAACGCGCCATGTCGTAGCCGAGGTCGACGGCCGCGGCGAAGCCTTCGGCATCGGTGCCGCCATGGCTCTTGATGACGATGCCGTTGAGGCCGAGAAATACGCCGCCGTTGACCTTGCGTGGATCCATCTTGTCCTTCAGTGCCGCGAACGCATGACGGGCGAGCAGATAGCCGAGCTTGGCGAACAGTGTCCGGCTCATGGCGTTGCGCAAATATTCGCCAAGCTGTTTGGCGGTTCCTTCGGCAGTTTTCAAGGCGATATTGCCGGAAAAGCCCTCGGTGACCACGACGTCCACGGTTCCCTTGCCGATGTCGTCGCCCTCGACGAAGCCGAAATAATCGAGGTCGCTCCGATCCGCCTCGCGCAGGATGCGGCCGGCCTCGCGCACCTGCTCGAGGCCCTTGACCTCCTCGACCCCGATGTTGAGGAGGCCGACCGTCGGCCGCTCGAGGTCGAACAGCACCCGCGCCATTGCGCCTCCCATGGTAGCGAGCGCGACGAGGTGCTGGGCGTCGCCACCGATGGTAGCGCCGACATCGAGCACGATCGATTCGCCGCGCAAGGTCGGCCACAGTGCCGCGATCGCCGGGCGAGCGATGCCCGCCATCGGCTTGAGGTGAAATCGTGCCATCGCCATCAGCGCGCCGGTGTTGCCGGCCGAGACCACCGCATCGGCCTCGCCCTTCTTCACGGCGTCGATCGCCATCCACATCGACGACTTCCACCGGCCGTGGCGCAGCGCCTGGCTGGGCTTCTCGTTCATCTTCACCGCAACGTCGGTGTGGACGATCCGCGAGGCCGCCTCGAGATCCGGGTGCGCCGCAAGCAGCGGCGCCAAGATGGTGCGGTCGCCGACCACGATGAACTCGGTATCGGGATGACGGCCGTGCGACACGGCGGCACCGGCGATGGCCACCGGGGCGCCATGATCACCTCCCATGGCGTCGAGCGCGATACGGACCTTCTGTGGCATCGATCAACCTTGGGAGCCGGGGCAGGATTTTCGAACCCGGCGCCCGATCGGGCCGTGAACATAGCGCGTCGGATCGCGGAAACAACTGGCGATTTGGCGATCTGCGCGGTGTCCCCAGCGGACTGCCGACCGCTGGAAATTCAGCAGGTTGCGGGAAACGGGGAAGAAACCGGTTGCGATCTGGTAAGTCGCCTTAACGCTTGCCGTCCTCGCCCTTGAGCCGTGAGAGCGACGCGAACGGGCTATCTGCCGCGCGATCCTCGTCCGGACTTGCGAACGCCGCGCCGGGCTTGCGCGGATAGGGATCGATGCCGAGCAGGAAGAACTCGGTCGCGACCGTCCCGAGATCGGCGGCGCCGTTGACGAGGGGCTCGCGGGTGTCATCGACCTCTCGCGGATCGGGACCCACAGGCGCGGCGCCGGTGACGTCTTGCGGCAGGAACAGCACGTCGAAAGGCTCGTCGATCGTATTCTCGATCGGTTCGAGTGTGACGATGCAGGCCTGGGCGACGCGGGCGGTGACCCGTCCCGACGCCCGCAACCCCTCGCCGTGGCGCATCACGTCGGCGCTGATGCCGAGTTGCGGCACGCTCACAACGCCCGCAAGGGCCGCGAGCCGCGCCCGCACCTCCTCATCGGCTTCGAACGCGAGTTTGAGGCCGGTTTCGGGGACATCTTCCCGGCGGACGGAGACATGCCATCCTTCAGGTCGTTTCATCGGGCGGACTTTCGGCGCTTCTCGTCAAGGCAACGTCGGCCAAGATGGCGCGGGGCGCCGGAAAAGCAAGCCGGCCTGCCAAGATTTGCTCGACGTCCGCAGCATCGAGCGCGCGCGCTGCGCCGCGCACATAGGCGGCGAGCGCGACCACCTCGCCTGCCCGCCCGCCGAATACGTTGCGCCCGAGCGCCGCTTCGAGGGCATCGGAGCCGGCCTCGTCCAAAGCGCCGTGATAACTGCGGGTGCGGCCGTACAGCGCCTCGAACATCCGCTTCATCCTTTTCGGCACGGTGAGGTCGCCGACGCCCATCTCGCGCAGGTTGTCGTCCATGTCACGGCCGAAGCGATCGACGAGCGCGCTCGCGAACGCCATACCCTCGGAGTCGCGGGCGAGCCTTCGCGTCACCAGCGCAAGATGCAGCACGATCAGCTCGAAGCGCCCCTCGACGCTGTCGGCCACTCCGAATTCTTCATAGAAATCAGGCACTCGCGCTTGCGCCACGATGACGCCATAGAGGCTGTCAATGGTCGGAGTATGGAACCGGGGGCGAAATAACCGAAACATTGGCAAGGCGGTAGCGGACGCGCGGGGCGACGGATCGCGCAGTTGTGTCCCGACCCGCCGCGGGGTAGGTCATCGAGCCGTGGAGTGCAAGGGGGAAACCGGGTTGAACCGGGTCAAACAGCGCCGTGCCCGCCTCGCAGGCAGGCTGGCTATCGCCATTCTCGCCGGGTCGCTCGCCGGGGCCTGCGGCATGACGCAGGTCTATCATCACGGCTACATGGTGCCTGAAGGCGCGCTGGAGCAGATCCCGCTCGGCTCCTCCCAGGAGCAGGTGCTGATCGTGCTCGGCACGCCCTCGACGGTGGCGACGCTCTCCGGCGAGGTGTTCTATTACATCTCCCAGCGCGCGGAGCAGATCTCGTTCCTGCCGCAGAAGGAGATCGACCGGCGGGTGGTCGCCGTCTATTTCGACAAGAACCGCCGGGTCCAGCGCCTCGCCGACTACGGGCTCAAGGACGGCAAGATTTTCGACTCCATCAGCCGCACCACGCCATCGGGCGGCGTCGAGCAGAACTACCTCGCCTTCGTGTTCAAGATCACGAAGTTCTGACCGAGCCAGCCCGTCTCAATTTTCCGACCTCATCCTGAGGAGCCCGCGAAGCGGGCGTCTCGAAGGATGGCCCCACACGCTGCGGCCTGTGGCCGTCCTTCGAGACGCCATGCTGCGCATGGCTCCTCAGGATGAGGTCGGTTGTGTGGCTTCCGAGTGAGATCGCTTTTACGAAACGAAAAGCAAAAAAACCCCGCGCCATGCGGGGTTTTTCGTTCTTCGCGACCGATGCCGCCCGAAGCCCTCGGCCTCAGTGCGCGAGCACCGCGAGCAGCAGCAGGGCGACGATGTTGGTGATCTTGATCATCGGGTTGACCGCCGGCCCTGCCGTATCCTTGTAGGGGTCGCCGACAGTGTCGCCGGTCACCGCTGCCTTGTGGGCGTCGGAGCCCTTGCCGCCGTAATGGCCGTCCTCGATGTACTTCTTCGCATTGTCCCAGGCGCCGCCGCCCGAGGTCATCGAGATCGCGACGAACAGGCCGGTGACGATGACGCCGAGCAGCATGGCGCCGACCGCCGAGAAGCCCGCCGACTTGCCGGCGGCGCCGCCGCCCGCGATGGCGTAGATCACGAAGTAGACGAAGATCGGCGAGAGCACCGGCAACAGCGACGGGATGATCATTTCCTTGATCGCGGAGCGCGTGAGCATGTCGACGGCGCGGCCGTAGTCCGGCTTGTCGGTACCCTGCATGATGCCGGGCTTCTCCTTGAACTGCCGCCGCACCTCCTCGACGATCGAGCTCGCCGCCCGGCCGACCGCGGTCATCGCCATCGCGCCGAACAGATACGGCAGCAGGCCGCCGAACAGCAGGCCGACCACGACGTACGGGTTCGTCAACGCGAAGTCGAGCTTCACCCCGCTGAAGTAGGGATGACGGGCCGGATCGCTGATGAAGAAAACGAGATCCTCATTGTAGGCCGCGAACAGCACCAGCGCGCCGAGGCCGGCGGAGCCGATGGCGTAGCCCTTGGTGACCGCCTTGGTGGTGTTGCCGACCGCATCGAGCGCGTCGGTCGACTTGCGCACCTCCTTGGGCAGTCCCGCCATCTCGGCAATGCCGCCGGCATTGTCGGTGACCGGGCCGAAGGCGTCGAGCGCGACAATCATGCCGGCGAGCGCGAGCATCGTGGTGACCGCGATCGCGATGCCGAACAGGCCCGCCAGCGAGTAAGTCACGAGAATGCCGGCGATGATGACGATCGCCGGCAGCGCCGTCGCTTCCATGGAGATCGCGAGGCCTTGGATCACATTGGTGCCGTGGCCGGTCACCGAGGCCGCGGCGATCGACTTCACCGGATGGAACTCGGTGCCGGTGTAGTACTCGGTGATCCAGATGATGAGGCCCGTCACCGCGAGGCCGGCGATGCCGCACAGGAACAAGCGCAGCCCGGTATAGGTGACGCCCGGCAGCGAGCCGAAGCCGATCAGGAGCGCGATCACGATGGCGATGCCGATGAGCGAAAGCGCGCCGGTGACGATGAGGCCGCGGTAGAGCGCACCCATGATCGACTGATTGGCCGGGAGCTTGACGAAGAACGTGCCGGCGATCGAGGTCAGGATGCAGATGCCGCCGATGGCGAGCGGCAGCGTCATCATGGCGCCGAGCACCGGCGTGCCGTTGAAGAAGATCGCGGCTAGCACCATGGTCGCGACCGTGGTCACCGCATAGGTCTCGAACAGGTCCGCCGCCATGCCGGCGCAGTCGCCGACATTGTCGCCGACGTTGTCGGCGATGGTCGCGGGATTGCGCGGATCGTCCTCGGGGATGCCGGCCTCGACCTTGCCGACGAGGTCGCCACCAACGTCGGCGCCCTTGGTGAAGATGCCGCCGCCGAGTCGGGCGAAGATGGAGATCAGCGAGGCGCCGAAGCCGAGCGCCACCATGGAATCGATGACGATGCGGTCATTGGGCGCGAAATGCATGGTGCCGGTAAGGAAGCCGAAATAGAGCGTCACGCCGAGCAGCGCCAAGCTCGCCACCAACATGCCGGTAATGGCACCGGCCTTGAACGCGATCTCGAGACCGCCCGCGAGCGAAGAGATCGCCGCCTGGGCAGTGCGGACGTTGGCACGCACCGAAACGTTCATGCCGATGAAGCCGGCGAGCCCCGAGAGAATCGCGCCGATGGCGAAGCCGATGCCGACGAGCCAGCCGAGGGTCAGCCCGACGATCAGGAAGATCACGACGCCGACGATGCCGATGGTGGTGTATTGCCGCCGCAGATAGGCCTGCGCGCCCTCGCGCACCGCCGCGGAAATTTCCTGCATCCTGGCGCTGCCGGCATCCGCCGCCATCACCGACTGGGTCGCCCAGACCGCGTATGCGATGCCCGCAAGCCCGCACAGGATGATGATCACCAAAGCTATCATGGAGGTCCGACCCCGGTTGGAAACGCCCGGACGGCCCCCCTGCCCGTCGAAACGCGTTTCGGCGGCAACACGGCCTGATCCCGGCTCAAATCGGCGCGGACCATGCCAAAAAGCCCCCGTACAGGCAATGCCTTAATCGGTGAATTAGCCGAAGGTTTTGGGGCGGGATACCGCTCGCCGAGAAGGCCTTGGGGGCGAGGGATTTAGTCCTGTCGCCGTTGTGCGCATCGCTTGAGCCGCAGCACATCCGGGATCCAACCTCAGCCATTGTCGGAGCGTCGGCCACCCACCGGCTCTGCTCACGTAGGCTCAGGGCGGTAGGACGCGGCCCTCAATTTTCGCATGACCCACCAGGCTGCGGCTCAGGCCCGTTCCCTTGGAACTATTGCCGCAAACAGGCTTGCGCTTTTTGGGGTGTACAATAATTTATTGACCGATGCGGATCACGTTCGACCGCGCAAAGCGGGAGCTGGCGCTGCGCGAGCGGGCCCTCGACTTCAGGGATGCGCGGTACGTTTTTGCGGGCCGCACCCTGGACCGCGAAGACCGTCGTCAGGATTACGGCGAGGTCCGCATGCAAACCGTGGGCTACCTTGCCGGACGCATGGTGATGGTGGTGTGGACGCCGCGCGGAAAGGACATCCGCCGCATCATCTCGATGAGGAAGTGCAATGAGCGAGAACAAGCGCGGTATCGCGACCGACTTAAAGGCGCTTGATGCGCACGTCGTGAGCCAGGACGAATATGAGGACGCTCCGGAATTGACCGACGAGCAGTTGGCCGAGGCCGACCTGCACGAAGGCGGCAAGCTGATCCGACGCGGGCGCCCGCCGTCGGAAACCCGCAAGCAGCCTGTCAAAATTCGCCTCGACCCCGATCTGTTGGCGGCACTACGTGCGGCCGGACCGGGATGGCAGACGCGGCTCAACGCACTGCTGCGCAAGGCGGTGCTCGGGGAGAAGCGGGGTATTATCGTGAAGGCGCGCAAGCTAAAGGGCGAGCATGCCGAAGAGAGGATGCGCGTCACAGCGAAACGCCGCAAGAACGCGGTACAACAGCGCGCCAAGAAGGCGCAGCTCAAGAAGGCGAGAGCTTGAGATTGTACAGACGCTCCCTCCGCCGCGCTGCCCCGAAGTCGGTGGCCACTTGGGCATGACTTCTGGCCCTGGCCCGGATGAGCGAAGCGACATCCGGGATCAATGCGCCGGCGCCATAGGCTCAGTTTCGGCCCCGAAATGTCGCTTCGCTCATGCGCGCTACAGGTCGCCCCTACTGGCTCGACGTTGGCCTGAGCAGCCCCCACAGCGTCACGAGGTTCTCAAAATCGATGGCGCGGGTGACGAAGGCCCAGTAGAACGCGCCGAAGATGATGGTCGCGATCACGGTCGTCCAGAGCATCTTCTTCACCAGCCCGGTGATTGCCGGCGCGCCGGGATCGGTGCCGGGCGTGACCTCGCCTGCTTCATGCTGGGAGCGCACGCCCCACGGCAGCACCGTGAACAGGACGAGCCACCAGACGATGAAATAGATCGCGAGAATCGTGGTCCAGGACAACGTTACGCCTCACCGCTACGCCTCTACACCGCTACGCCTCTTCAACGATAGGCCTGTTCGACCTTACGCCTCTTCGAGCTCGACCAGCGTGCCGAGGAAGTCCTTCGGGTGCAGGAACAGCACGCGCTTGCCGTGGGCGCCGATCTTCGGCTCGCCGCTGCCGAGCACGCGCGCGCCGTCGGCCTTGAGGCGGTCGCGCACCGCGATGATGTCGTCGACCTCGTAGCAGACGTGGTGGATGCCGCCGTCGGGATTGCGCTCCAAAAACTTCGCGATCGGCGAGTTGGCGCCGAGCGGCTCCAGAAGCTCGATCTTGGTGTTGGGGAGCGTGATGAACACCGTCGTCACCCCGTGCTCGGCCTGGGGCTCCGCCGCCGAGACGTCGGCGCCGAGGGTATCGCGGTAGAGCTTGGTCGCCGAGGCGATGTCGCGCACTGCGATGGCGACGTGATTGAGCCTGCCGATCATCGTTCTCCGCCTGCCGTGATGGATGTTTTACGCATCATACCGTCAATATGTGAACCAGGCACATGGGCTTCTTGCCCCAGTTGGCGGCGATCGCGGCGCGCACCGCGCGCTTGACCGCCTCCTCGACCGCATCGGGATCGCGCCGCCGCGCCCGCGGCAGCTGTTTGACGGTATCGACCACGGCCTCGAAGGCGAGGTCGTGGATGGAGTCACCGAGCACGCCGGTCTCGGGGATGCCGATCAATTCGACCTCAGGATCGCCGACGATCGTGCCGGCGTCGTCGAGCGCGACGGCGACCGAGACGATGCCGACGAAGCTCAGCCGCCGCCGGTCGGCGACGGTGCGGGTCTCGCCGTCAATGATCAGCCGGCCATCCTTGTAGAGGCGCCCCTGCGGCACCTCGTCGACGATGGCCGCCGGCCCCGGCGCGAGCCGCACCACGTCGCCGTTGCTGCAGATGACCTGCTCCGGCACCCCCGCCTTGCGGGCGAGCGCGGCGTGCTCGGCAAGGTGCAGCGCCTCGCCATGGACGGGCACGGCGATGCGTGGCTTCACCCAAGCGTAGAGGTCGGCCACCTCGGCGCGGCGCGGATGGCCGGACACGTGGACGAGATGGGTGCGGTCGGTGATGATCTCGATGCCCTGGCGGACGAGGCCGTTGACCACCTTGCCGACCGCTTTCTCGTTGCCGGGAATGGTGCGCGAGGAGAAGATCACCCGGTCGCCCGCGGCGAGAGTGACGTCGGGATGCTCGTCGAGGGCAATGCGCGCGAGCGCCGCCCTGGCCTCGCCCTGGCTTCCGGTGCACAGCGCGACCACCTTGTCGCGTGGCAGATAGCCGTAGGCATCGGTGCCGCGGAAATCCTGCACGCCCTCGAGATATCCGGTCTCGCGGGCGACCTGGACGATCCGGTCCATGGCGCGGCCGACGACGACCACCTCGCGGTCGCAGGCGCGGGCGGCGTCGGCGACGGCGCGAAGGCGGGCGACGTTGGAGGCGAAGGTCGTCACGGCGACCCGCGCCGGCGCGTTCGCGATCAGGGTCTTGAGGGTCGCCGCGACCTCGGTCTCCGAGGGCGAGCGCCCGTCGCGCACGGCATTGGTGGAATCGCCGACCACGGCGAGGCAGCCGGCCTCGCCGAGCGCGCGGAGCTTGGCTTCATCGGTCGGCGGCCCGATCACCGGGGTCGGATCGAGCTTCCAGTCGCCGGTGTGGAGCACCGCGCCGCGGCTGGTGCGGATGATCAGTGCGTTCGATTCCGGGATCGAATGGGCGACCGACACGAACTCGATGTCGAACGGTCCGAGCGTGATGCGGCCGCCGAGCGGCACCACCTTGACCGGAATGTCCGGCGCGCCGGGCTCCGATTGGCGCTTCGCCTCGAGGAGCGCCGCGGTGAAGGGGGTCGCATAGACCGGCACTTTGAGCCGCGGCCAGAGATCGAGGAGCGCGCCGAAATGATCCTCGTGGGCATGGGTGAGCACCAGCCCGACGAGGTTGCGCCGCTCTTCGACCACGAAGCGGACCTCAGGCATGATGAGGTCGACGCCGGGCAGGTCGTCGCCGGCGAAGGCGACGCCGAGGTCGACCGCCAGCCATTTCTTGCTGCGCTCGGTGCCGAGGCCGTAGAGCGACAGATTCATACCGATCTCGCCGACGCCACCGAGCGGCGCAAAGACGAGTTCTTCTTGTGGAGAGATCATCGGCGCAATGGTGCACCGCGACAGGGCGCGGTCAAGCCGGTTCCTCGCCTACCGGAAACACCTCGCCGGCGGTGATGACCTCGCGCCGCCCGTCGGCGAGCCGCAGGATGAGGCGCCCGGCCTCGTCGATCGCCTCGAACACGCCGATCGCCTCACGATCTGGCAACCGCGCGCGCATCGCCTGGCCGAGACCGGCGGCCCGGGCGAGCCAGGCGCTGCGGATCGCGGCAAAGCCCGCCCCGCGGTCCCATTCGGCGAGCCGCGCCGCCATGGTCCGCCGCAGCGCGTCGAGGAGCGCGGGGGCTGCGATCGGGGCTCCCTGCGCTGCGAAATCGGTCGCGGGGTGCTCGACCGCGTCCGGGTGATGGCGGCAGTTGACGCCGATGCCGATCACGGCGGCGATTCCGTCCGACGACCGCCTCCCCCTCGATCAGGATGCCGGCGATCTTGGCGCCAGCGCACAGGAGGTCGTTGGGCCATTTGAGCCGGAGCGCATCGGCAACGCCGGGAGCGAGCGCTGCGCAGGCATCGTGAACCGCAAGCCCGGCGACGAAGGCAAGCTGTGGCGCCACCGCGGCCGGCGCGGGATCGACCAGCAGCAGGCTCGCATAGAGGTTGCCCGGAGGCGACACCCAGGCACGGCCGCGCCGGCCGCGGCCCGCGGTCTGGGTGGTGGCGACGACCCACAGCGGCTCGCGCGTCCCGGCGCGGGCACGGCGCAGCGCCTCGGCATTGGTGGAATCGACGCTGTCGAGGTGGATGACCGGCGGCTGGGCCGGCGGGGTGTTGCACGTAAGGTCGGAGGGCTTCATTCCGTCTCGGCGAAAGAACGTAGAAAAGCGCGTGACGCACCCCAAACCGTCATCGCCGGGCTTGTCCCGGCGACCCCGATATCGGAGCACCGCCGTGCCATCTTATCGGGGTGGCCGGGACAAGCCGGACAAGCCCGGCCATGACGCTCAGTTAGGAACGGGTCGCATTCCGGGAGCAACGCCCTAAAACAACGACTTCGCAGCCACGCCCGCGGCGTTTACCAGCGGGGACGGGTAGACGAAGAACAGCAGCACCGCGAGGCCGGAGATGCCGAGCACGGTCGACAGCTCGCTCGGCGTCGGATCGAAAGCGTCGACGGGTTCGTCGAAATACATGATCTTGACGATCAGCAGATAGTAATACGCGCCCACCACGCTGGAAATCACGCCGAGTACGGCGAGCGTGAACAGGCCGGCCTGGATCGCGGCGAGGAACACGTAGAACTTGGCGAAGAAGCCCGCGAGCGGCGGCACGCCGGCCATCGAGAACATCAGCATGGCGAAGAAGAACGCCGTCACCGGCTTGGTGCGGGCGAGCCCGGCGAGGTCGGTCAGGTCCTCCACCGCCTTGCCCTTGCGACGCATGGAGATGATGCAGGCGAAGGTGCCGAGCGTCATCGTGACGTAGATCGCCATGTAGACGAGCACGCCCTGGATGCCTTCGCTCGTCCCGGCGGCGAGCCCGACGAGGGCGAAGCCCATGTGGCCGATCGAGGAATAGGCCATCAGCCGCTTGATGTTGCGCTGGCCGATGGCGGCGAACGACCCGAGCGCCATCGAGGCGATCGACACGAAGACGACGATCTGCTGCCACTGCGTCGAGATCGCCGGAAACGCCGTGATCGACACCCGCATGAAGATCGCGATCGCCGCGACCTTCGGCGCCGCGGCGAAGAACGCGGTGACCGGGGTTGGCGCGCCCTGGTAGACGTCGGGCGTCCACATGTGGAACGGCACCGCCGAGACCTTGAAGCAGAGACCGGCGAACAGGAAGACGAGCCCGAAGATGAGCCCGATCCCCGCCGATTCGGCGGCGGTCGCAATGCCGGGGAAGCTCACCGTGCCGGCGAAGCCGTAGATCAGCGAGGCGCCATAGAGCAGCATGCCCGAGGAGAGCGCGCCGAGGACGAAGTATTTCAGGCCGGCTTCGGTGGCGCGCGCGCTGTCGCGGTCGATCGCGGCGAGCACATAAAGCGCAAGGCTCATGGTCTCGAAGCCGAGATAAAGCGCGATCAGGTCGCCGGCCGAGATCAGCAGCAGCATGCCTGCGGTCGCGAGCAGGATCAGGATCGGATATTCGAACCTGCGCCGGTCGATATCACGGCGGAACTCGACCGAAAGCAAAATCGCGCCGATCGAGCCGACCAGCACCAGCAGCTTGAGGAACTTGGCGAAGCGGTCGACGACGAAGCTGCCGCCGAAGGCGACGGTCTTCTCGCCACCCATCGTGGCGATCAGCACGCCGGCGACCACCAGCAGCATCACGGCGAGCCCGGAAAGCCCCGAGGTGGTGCGGTCGCCGCGCCAGGCGCCGATCATCAGGAGCGCCATGGCGCCGACCACCAGGATCAGCTCCGGCAGCACCGGATAGACGGCGGCAAAGTTGAAGCCTTCGGTCATCGCGAAGCCTTAATGCGCCAGCGCCGCGGTCTTCGCCGCGCCGATCGCCTGATGGAAACTGTCGAGCAGCGCCGTCACCGACGCCGCCGACATGTCGAGGACCGGCTTCGGATAGAAGCCGATCAGGAGGGTGAGCACGACGAGCGGGGTGAGCGTGAGGAGCTCGCGCCCGTCGAGATCGGTCATCGCGGCGAGCGCGGGCTTGAGCGTGCCGAAGATCACCTTGCGGTAGAGCCACAGCGCGTAGCAGGCCGACAGGATCACGCCGAGCGTCGCGAAGAACGCAACCGAGGGGTTGATCCGGAAGGTGCCGAGGAGCGTCATGAACTCGCCGATGAAGCCCGACGTCCCGGGCAGCCCGACATTGGCGAGGGTGAACACCATGAAGGCCGCCGCATAGAGCGGCATGCGGTTGACGAGCCCGCCATAGGCGGCGATCTCGCGGGTGTGCATGCGGTCGTAGACGACGCCGACGCAGAGGAACAGCGCGCCCGACACGATGCCGTGGGAGATCATCTGGAAGATGCCGCCGGCCACGCCCTGCGTGGTCGCGGCGAAGATGCCCATGGTGACGAAGCCCATATGCGCCACCGAGGAGTAGGCGATGAGCTTCTTCATGTCCTCCTGCACCAGCGCGACGAGCGAGGTGTAGATGATGGCGACCACCGAGAGCGTGAAGACGAGCGGCGCGAAGGCGACCGAGGCCTCGGGGAACATCGGGAGCGAGAAGCGCAGGAAGCCGTAGCCGCCCATCTTCAGCAGGATCGCCGCGAGGATCACCGAGCCCGCGGTCGGCGCTTCGACATGCGCGTCGGGCAGCCAGGTATGGACCGGCCACATCGGCATCTTCACCGCGAACGAAGCGAAGAAGGCGAGCCACGCCCAGGTCTGCAGCGACCGCGGGAAGGCGTGGCGCAGCAGCATGGGTATGTCGGTGGTGCCGGCATCCCAGTACATCGCCATGATGGCGAGCAGCATCAGCACCGAGCCGAGGAAGGTGTAGAGGAAGAACTTGAAGCTCGCATAGACCCGGCGCGGGCCGCCCCAGATGCCGATGATGAGGAACATCGGGATCAGGCCGCCCTCGAAGAACAGGTAGAACAGCGTGAGGTCGAGCGCGCAGAAGGTGCCGACCATCAGCGTCTCGAGCACCAGGAAGGCGATCATGTACTCCTTCACCCGGCGCTGGATCGGCAGCCAGCTCGCGATGATGCAGATCGGCATCAGCGCGGTGGTGAGGATGACGAATGGCAGCGAGATGCCGTCGACGCCCATGTGGTAGCTGATGGTGCTGGTGAGCCACGGCTTGCGCTCGACGAACTGGAATTCGGCCGAGCTCGGATCGAAGCGCCACACCAGGATCAGCGAGATCGCGAGCGTGATCAGCGTCGTCCACAGCGCGACCCAGCGCGCATTGCGGGCGACCGAGGCATCCTCGGCCGGCATGAGAATGATCAGCAGCGCCCCGAGGAGCGGCAGGAAGGTAGTGACGGAGAGGATCGGCCAGCTTGCCATCAGTGGCCTCCCGCCGCGAACATGAACCAGGTGATGAAGGCGGCGACGCCGATCAGCATGGCGAAGGCGTAGTGGTACATGTAGCCGGTCTGCAGCCGCACCACGTTGCGGGTGACGTCGAGCACCCGCGCCGACACCCCGTCAGGACCGAAGCCGTCGATCAGCCAGCCGTCGCCGCCCTTCCACAACAGGCGGCCGAGCCACAGCGTCGGACGAACGATGAGGAAGTCGTAGATCTCGTCGAAGTACCACTTGTTGAGCAGGAACTGGTAGAGCACCGGCTGCTGGCGCGCGAGCTCGACCGGGATGTCCGGGCGACGGATGTAGAACAGCCACGCCACGCCGAAGCCGACCGCCATCGCGACCGTCGGCAGCGAGGAAATCCAGACATTGCTGTCGTGGTGCATCGCTTCGAGCACCTCGGTGTTGAGCTTGAGCGAGTCGCGGAAGAAGTTCTCGATCCCCGACCCTGCGAAGATTTGGTAGAATGGGTACCCCGCGAGGATCGCGCCCACCGCGAGCACGAACAACGGAATGAGCATCGAGCGCGGGCTCTCATGGGCCGCCTCGAAATGCGCCTCGTCGTGCGGCCGGCCGTGGAAGGTCTTGAGCACCAGCCGCCACGAATAGAACGCGGTAAGGCCTGCGGCGACGAGCGTCATCAGGTAGCCGTAGAAGGCTGCGGGATTCTTGCTGGCGTTGGCCGCCTCGATGATGGCGTCCTTGGAGAAATAGCCGGCGGTCAGCGGAAAGCCGGTGAGCGCGAGGGTGCCGACCACCATCATCACATACGTGAAGGGTATCTTGGTGCGCAGGCCGCCCATCATGCGGATGTCCTGCTCGTGATGCATCGCGGTGATCACCGAGCCGGAGCCGAGGAACAGCAGCGCCTTGAAGAAGGCGTGGGTGAAGAGGTGATACATGCCGATCGAATAGGCGCCGACGCCCATCGCGACGAACATGTAGCCGAGCTGCGAGCAGGTCGAATACGCGACGATCTTCTTGATGTCGTTCTGGACGAGCGCGACGGTCGCCGCGAACATCGCGGTGGTGGCGCCGATGATGACGACGAAGGTCCGCGCCGTCTCCGAAAGCTCGAACAGCGGTGAGAGCCGCGCCACCATGAAGACGCCCGCCGTCACCATGGTGGCGGCATGGATCAGCGCCGACACCGGGGTCGGCCCTTCCATGGCGTCCGGGAGCCAGGTGTGCAGCAGGAACTGCGCCGACTTGCCCATCGCGCCCATGAACAGGAGGAGGCAGATCAGGGTCGGCGCATCGAAGTCCCATGCGATGAGGTGGATGGTCTTGCCCGTGAGCGTCGGCGCCTGCGCGAAGATGGTGTCGAAATCGACCGCGCCGGTCATCATAAAGACCGCGAAGATGCCGAGCGCGAAGCCGAAATCGCCGATGCGGTTGACGACGAAGGCCTTGATCGCCGCGGCGTTCGCCGACGGCTTCTGGTACCAGAAGCCGATCAGCAGGTAGCTCGCGAGCCCGACGCCCTCCCAGCCGAAGAAGAGCTGCACCAGGTTGTCCGCCGTCACCAGCATCAGCATGGCGAACGTGAACATCGAGAGATAGGCGAAGAACCGCGGCTGGTACGGGTCTTCCGCCATGTAGCCGATCGAATAGAGGTGGACGAGCGCGGACACCGTCGTCACCACGACCAGCATGACCGCGGTCAGCGCATCGACCCGGATCGCCCAGTCGACCTTGAGGTCGCCCGAGACGATGAACGGCATGATCGCGTCGCGGGCATCCTGGTGCCCGAAGCCGACCCGCCACAACGCGATCCACGACAGCACCATCGCGATGAAAAGCAATGTCGTCGTGATCAGCTCGGCGGAATACGACCCCATCGCCGGCGGCTCGGCCGGCTCATGTTCGTCATGGGCGGCATGGGCGTGACCAGCGGCCTCGTGCGCCGCCCCATGGGGCACCGGCCCGTGGCCGTGGCCGGCGTCGCTCGGCGGGCCCCCGGGAAAACGCTGATGCGCCCCGACCATGGCGATGATCCCGGCGAGGATCGCGCCGAGCAGGGGAAGAAAGACGATGGCCTGATACATCGTGCGGTCAGCCCTTCATCAGGTTGATGTCTTCGACGGCGATGGAGCCGCGGTTACGGTAGAACACGACGAGAATCGCAAGCCCAATCGCCGCCTCAGCCGCCGCCACCGTAAGGACGAACAGCGCATAGACTTGGCCGACGATGTCGCCGAGATGGGTCGAGAACGCCACCAGGTTGATGTTGACGGCGAGCAGGATGAGCTCGATCGACATCAGGATGACGATGACGTTCTTGCGGTTGATGAAGATGCCGAAGATGCCGAGCGTGAACAGGATCGCGGCGACGACGAGGTAATGACCGAGCCCGACGATCATGGCCTAGATCCCCTGCCCCGGCCGCACCTGGCGGATTTCGATCGCGGTCGCCGTGGTGCGGGCGACCTGCTCGGCGACGTTCTGCCGCCTGACGTTGGGCTTGTGGCGCAATGTGAGCACGATCGCGCCGATCATGGCAATCAGCAGGACGACCCCCGCAATCTGGAAATAGTAAATGTAGCGGGTGTAGAGCACCTCGCCGAGGGCGGCGGTGTTCGTCACCGTGTCGAGGCTCGGGATCGGGGCGGTGCGCACGACCTCCGGGCCGATCACCCAGGCGCCCAGCACCAGCAAAAGCTCGAACAGAAAGATGAAGGCGATGACGCCGCCGATCGGCATGTAGTTGAGGAAGCCCTGCCGCAGCTCGGCGAAGTCGATGTCGAGCATCATCACCACGAACAGGAACAACACCGCGACCGCGCCGACATAGACGACGATGAGGATCATCGCCAGGAACTCGGCCCCCATCAGCACGAACAGGCCGGCCGCGTTGACGAAGGCGAGGATCAGGTACAGCACGGAATGCACGGGGTTCTTCGCCGAGATCACCATCACCGCAGAGGCGATGCAGACGCCGGCAAAGAGGTAGAAGAACAGCGACGGAATGATCATGAGCGTCACGTCACCGGTAGGGCGCGTCGAGCGCGATGTTCTTCGCGAGCTCGCGCTCCCAGCGGTCGCCATTCGCGAGCAGGCGCTCCTTGTCGTAGTAGAGCTCCTCGCGGGTCTCGGTGGCGAACTCGAAATTCGGCCCTTCGACGATGGCGTCGACCGGACAGGCCTCCTGGCACAACCCGCAATAGATGCATTTCACCATGTCGATGTCGTAGCGGGTGGTGCGCCGCGTGCCGTCGTTGCGGCGCGGGCCGGCCTCGATGGTGATCGCCTGGGCCGGGCAGATCGCCTCGCACAGCTTGCAGGCGATACAACGCTCCTCGCCATTGGGATAGCGGCGCAGCGCATGCTCGCCGCGGAAGCGCGGCGAGATCGGCCCCTTTTCGAAGGGATAGTTCAAGGTGGCCTTCGGCTTGAAGAAATAGCGCATCGACAGCACGATGGCGCCGACGAACTCCGCCAGGAAAACCGACTTCGCGGCCTGATCGAGCCTCATCGGATGCTCCTCATTGTGGCGCCCATCCCATGATCTGCAGGACGGCGGCGACGATCGCGACCATGGCGAGCGAGAGCGGCAGGAACACCTTCCAGCCGAGCCGCATCAACTGGTCATAGCGGTAGCGCGGCACGAACGCCTTCACCAGGGCGAACATGAAGAACACGAACAGCACCTTGAGCGCGAACCACACGATCCCGGGCACCCAGGTGAACGGCGGCACCGCGAAAGGAGGCAGCCAGCCGCCGAGGAAGAAGATCGTGGTCAGCGCGCACATGGTGGTGATCGCCACGTACTCGCCGAGCATGAACAGCATGTAGGGCGTCGAGCCGTACTCGACCATGAATCCGGCGACGAGCTCCGATTCCGCCTCGACAAGGTCGAACGGGGGCCGGTTGGTCTCGGCGAGCGCCGAGATGAAGAACACGATGAACATCGGGAACAGCGGCAGCCAGAACCAGTTCAGCACGGTGAACCAGGGGATGCCGAGAGAGGTCGCGAGCCCGCGCGTGCTCTGGGCCTCCACGATCGCGCTCAGGTTGAGCGATCCGACGCACAACAGAACGGTGATGATCACGAAGCCGATCGAGACTTCGTAGGACACCATCTGCGCCGCCGAGCGCAGCGCGGAGAGGAAAGGATACTTCGAGTTGGATGCCCAGCCGGCCATGATGATGCCGTAGACGCCGAGCGAGGAGATCGCGAAGACGTAGAGGACGCCGACATTGATGTTGGCGATCACCCAGCCGGCGCTGACCGGGATCGCCGCCCAGGCGGCGAGCGCCAGCACGCAGGTGACGAGCGGCGCCACCAGGAACACGCCCTTGTTGGCGCCGGCCGGAATGACCGGCTCCTTGAACACGAATTTGAAGAGGTCGGCGAAGCTCTGGAAGAGACCGAACGGGCCGACCACGTTGGGGCCGCGCCTGATCTGCACCGCCGCCCAGATCTTGCGGTCGGCGAGCAGGATGTAGGCGACCGCGATCAGGAGAACGACGAGCAGCAGCACGCTCTGCGCGACGATGACGATCAGCGGCCAGACGTAGTCGGTGAAGAATTCCGCCATGTGTCTACTCCGCCGCCTCGGCCGCGGTTTCGGCGAGCGCCGAGCACTCCGCCATCACCGCGGACGCCCGCGCGATCGGATTGGTGAGATAGAAATCCTCGATCGGCGACTTGAACGGCGCCTTGTCGAAGCTGCCGCCGACTTTCGCGAGCGCCCGCACGTCGTCGGCGCTGCCGGGCGCGATGGCATCGGGGATGGCGAGATGCGGATAGGCGCGGAACAGCGCCGTTCGCAGCTGCGGCAACGAATCGTAGGGCAGCCGCTGGCCGAGCACGTCGGAGAGCGCGCGCAGGATCGACCAGTCCTCGCGTGCATCCCCGGGCGGGAAGGCGGCGCGCCCGGCGCGCTGGACGCGGCCCTCGGTGTTGACGTAGGTGGCGGCCTTCTCGGTGTAGGTCGCGCCCGGCAGGATGACGTCGGCGCGGTGGGCGCCGCGGTCGCCGTGGGTGCCGATATAGACGACGAAGGGTCCCGGCTCGACGTCGATCTCGTCGGCGCCGAGCAGGAACAGGAGATCGACGCCGCCCTGCGCCATCGCCGCGGCGACAAGGCCGTTCGCGCCCGGCACGAAGCCGATGTCGAGACCGCCGACCCGGGCGGCCGCGGTGTGCAGGACGGAAAAGCCGTTCCAGCCGTCGACCAGCGCTCCGGTCGCGACCGCGGCCTGGGCGACCGCGGAGAGCACCGCGACGCCGTCCGGCCGCGTGAGCGCACCCTGCCCCACGAGCCAGATCTGGCGCTTGAGGTCGGCGGGCTTGTGGTCGAGGAACGAGGCGAGCGTGTCGGTGCCGGCGCCGAGATAGGTGTAATCGTAGGTAAGATCGGCGCGTTCGCCGATGACGCCGATCTTGAGGTTCGAGTGGCGCCAGCGCTTGCGGATGCGGGCGTTGAGCACCGGCGCTTCCTTGCGCGGATTGGAGCCGATGATCATCACGCCGTCGGCTTCGTCGATCCCGGCGATGGTTGCGTTGAAGAGATAGCTCGCACGGCCCCATTTGGGATCGAGCACAGTGCCGTCCTGGCGGCAGTCGAGGTTCGTCGAGCCGAGCTTCCCGATCAGCTCTTTGAGCGCGAACATCTCCTCGACGCCGCAGAGGTCACCGGCGATGGCGCCGATCCCCGCCGGGCGGGTCGCCTTGACCTTGGCGGCAATGGCACGGAACGCCTCCGACCACGATGCCGGCTCGAGCCGGCCGTTGAGGCGCACGTAGGGCTGGTCGAGGCGCTGGACGCGCAGTCCGTCGACGACATGGCGCGTCTTGTCGGAAATCCACTCCTCGTTCACCTCGTCGTTGACGCGCGGCAGGATGCGCATCACCTCGCGGCCGCGGGTGTCGATGCGGATCGACGAGCCGACAGCGTCCTGGACGTCGAAGGATTCGGTCTTGCCGAGCTCCCAGGGCCGGGCGACGAAGGCATAGGGCTTTGCGGTGAGCGCACCCACGGGGCAGAGATCGACCACGTTGCCTTGCAGCTCCGAGGTCATCGCGTGCTGGAGATAGGTCGTGATCTCCATGTCCTCGCCGCGGCCGGTGGCGCCGAGCTCCGGCACGCCGGCGACCTCGGTCGCGAAGCGCACGCAGCGGGTGCACTGGATGCAGCGGTTCATCGAGGTCTTGACCAGCGCCCCGAGATACTTGTCCTCGACCGCGCGCTTGTTCTCGGCAAAGCGCGAGGAGTCGACGCCATAGGCCATCGCCTGGTCCTGCAGGTCGCACTCGCCGCCCTGGTCGCAGATCGGGCAATCCAGCGGATGGTTGATGAGGAGGAACTCCATCACCCCCTCGCGCGCCTTCCTCACCATGGGCGTGCGCGTCTTGACCTCGGGCGGCTCGCCCTTGGAACCGGGGCGGCAGTCGCGCACGGCCCAGGCGCAGCTCGCCACCGGCTTGGGCGAGCCGACCAACTCGACGAGACACATGCGGCAATTGCCGGCGATCGAGAGCCGCTCGTGGAAGCAGAACCTCGGGATTTCCGCGCCGCCGGCCTCGCAGGCCTGCAGCAGCGTGAATTCCGGCGGGACGTCGATCTCGTTGCCGTCGACGATGATTTTGCTCATCGGCGCACTCCCCGCTATTCCGCCGCCACCCGCACCGGATCCGGATGCGGATTTGCGCTGTACTCGTCGATCCGCCGCTCGATCTCGTGACGGAAATTACGCAGCAGGCCCTGCACCGGCCACGCCGCGCCGTCGCCGAACGCGCAGATGGTGTGGCCTTCGATCTGGTGGGTGACCTCCATCAGCATGTCGATCTCGCGCTTGTGGGCGCGGCCTTCGGCCATGCGGGTGAGCACGCGCCACATCCATCCCATGCCTTCGCGGCACGGGGTGCACTGGCCGCAGCTCTCGTGCTTGTAGAAGTAGGAGATGCGCGCCATCGCCCGAATAATATCGGTCGATTTATCCATCACAATGACGCCGGCGGTGCCGAGCGCCGACTTGACCGCCTTGGTACCGTCGAAGTCCATCGGCAGCGGCACGCATTCCGCGGCCGGCACCATCGGCATCGAGGAACCGCCGGGAATCACGGCCAGCAGATTGTCCCAGCCGCCCCGCACCCCGCCGGCATGGGTGTCGAGGAGCTCGCGCAGCGGAATCCCCATCGCCTCTTCGACCGTGCACGGCCGGTTCACGTGGCCGGAGATGCAGAACAGCTTGGTGCCGGTGTTGTTGGGGCGCCCGATGCCGGCGAACCAGCCGGCGCCGCGCCGCATGATGTCGGGGACGACGGCGATCGACTCGACGTTGTTGACGGTGGTCGGGCAGCCGTAGAGGCCCATGTTGGCGGGGAACGGCGGCTTGAGGCGCGGCTGGCCCTTCTTGCCCTCGAGGCTCTCGAGGAGCGCGGTCTCCTCGCCGCAGATATAGGCGCCCGCGCCATGGTGGACGTAGAGATCGAAGTCCCAGCCGTTGATGTTGTTCTTGCCGATCAGCTTTGCTTCATAGCACTGGTCGACCGCGGCCTGCAGGTGTTCGCGCTCGCGGATGAACTCGCCGCGCACATAGACGTAGCAGGCATGCGCGCCCATGGCGAAGCTCGCGATCAGGCAGCCTTCGACCAGGAGATGCGGATCGAACCGCATGATGTCGCGGTCCTTGCAGGTGCCCGGCTCGGACTCGTCGGCATTGACGACGAGGTAATGCGGCCGTTCGCCGATCTGCTTGGGCATGAACGACCATTTGAGCCCGGTCGGAAAGCCGGCGCCGCCCCGGCCGCGCAGGCCCGACGCCTTCACCTCGTTGATGACGGCGTCGCGGCCCTTTTCGAGGATCGCCTTGGTGCCGTCCCAGGCGCCGCGCGCCCGCGCTCCCTTGAGCCCCCAGTCGTGGCGGCCATAGAGGTTCGTGAAAATGCGATCCTTGTCCTGAAGCATCGGCTAGGCCTTGCTCGGCTGGGGGACGTCCGGAGGCGTGTGAGGCACATCGAGAAGCGTGGTGTCGCCGCCGATCGGCGCCGAGTATTGGCGATCGATCTGTGGGCCCGGCTTCGGCTTCTCGCCGCGGGCGATGGCGTCGAGCACCTTCTCGAAGGTCTCCGGGGTCAAATCCTCGTAGGTGTCTCTGCCGATCTGCACGATCGGGGCGTTGACGCAGGCCCCGAGGCACTCGACCTCCTCCCAGGAGAAGGCGCCGTCGGCGGACACGTGGAACTGGTCGTGGGCGATACGCCGCTCGCAGACCTTTTTGATCTCCTCGCCGCCGCGCAGCAGGCAGGGCGTGGTGCCGCACCACTGGACGTGGGCCTTGCCGCCGACCGGCTGGAGCAGGAACATCGTGTAGAAGGTCGCGACCTCGAGCACGCGGATCTTCGCCATGCCGAGCATTTCGGCAACGTACTCGATCGCCTTCTGCGGCAGCCAGCCGCCGTTCTGCTCCTGCGCCCGCCACAGCAGCGCGATCACCGCGGAGGCCTGGCGGCCCTCCGGATACTTGGTGACCTCGCGCTTCGCCCAGTCGAGATTCGCCGCCGTGAAGGCGAATTCCTTCGGCTGCAGTTCAGGAGGCGCGAGGCGACGGACGGACATGAGTTTACTCGTTCAAAAGGACGTTGGTGCCGTCATCGGTCGACCTCGCCGAACACGATGTCGATCGAGCCGAGGATCGCGGAGATGTCGGCGAGCATGTGACCGCGGCTCAGGAAATCCATCGCCTGAAGATGGGCGAAGCCGGGCGCGCGGATCTTGCACTTGTAGGGCTTGTTGGTGCCGTCGGAGACGAGATAGACGCCGAACTCGCCCTTGGGCGCCTCGACCGCGGCATAGACCTCGCCGGCGGGCACGTGAAAGCCCTCGGTGTAGAGCTTGAAGTGATGGATCAGCGCTTCCATCGAACGTTTCATCTCGGCGCGGCGCGGCGGCACGACCTTGTGGTCGGCGGCGTGGACCGGCCCCTGCCCTTCCGGCTCACGGAGCTTGGCGATGCACTGCTTCATGATGCGGATCGACTGGCGCATCTCCTCCATGCGGATGCAATAGCGGTCGAAGCAGTCGCCGTTCTTGCCGACGGGGATGTCGAAATCGAGCTCGGCATAGACCTCGTAGGGCTGCGCCTTGCGCAGGTCCCAGGCGGCGCCGGAGCCGCGCACCATCACGCCGGAGAAGCCCCACGCCCAGGCATCGCTGAGCTTGACGACGCCGATGTCGACGTTGCGCTGCTTGAAGATGCGGTTGCCGGTGAGCAGCGCTTCGAGGTCGTCGCAAATCTTGAGGAACGGGTCGCAGAATGCCGCGATGTCGTCGACGAGCTTTTCGGGCAAATCCTGATGCACGCCGCCGACGCGGAAATAGGCCGCGTGCATGCGGCTGCCCGAAGCGCGCTCGTAGAACACCATCAGTTTCTCGCGCTCCTCGAAGCCCCATAGCGGCGGGGTGAGCGCGCCGACATCCAATGCTTGCGTCGTGACGTTGAGGAGATGGGAAAGCAGCCGGCCGATCTCGGCATAGAGCACGCGGATGAGCTTCGCGCGGCGCGGCACGTCGAGGCCGAGCAGCTTCTCCACCGCGAGGCAGAACGCGTGCTCCTGATTCATCGGCGCGACATAGTCGAGCCGGTCGAAATACGGGATCGCCTGCTGGTAGGTCTTGTACTCGATGAGCTTCTCGGTGCCGCGATGAAGCAGGCCGATATGCGGATCGACGCGGTCGACCACCTCGCCGTCGAGCTCGAGCACGAGGCGCAGCACGCCGTGCGCGGCCGGATGCTGCGGGCCGAAATTGATGGTGAAGTTGCGGACTTCGCTCATTCGTGTCGGCTCATCGTATCAGCTCTTCCCGGCCTTCTCGTCGCCGGGCAGCACGTAATCCGTCCCTTCCCACGGCGACAGGAAATCGAAATTGCGGAACTCCTGGGCGAGTTGCACCGGGCTGTAGACGACCCGCTTCTGCTCGTCGTCGAAGCGCACCTCGACGAAACCGCTCAGCGGGAAATCCTTGCGCAGGGGATGCCCGTCGAAGCCGTAGTCGGTGAGGATGCGGCGCATGTCCGGATGGCCGGTGAACACGATGCCGTAGAGGTCGTAGACCTCGCGCTCGAACCAGTTGGCGCCGGCGAACACGCCGGTCGCCGAAGCGACCGTCTCCGCTTCGTCGACCTCCATCTTTATCCGGATGCGGGCATTCTGGGTCGGCGAAAGCAGGTGATAGACGACGTCGAAGCGCTTCTCGCGCTGCGGCCAGTCGACGGCGGTGAGGTCGATGAAGGAATAGAACTGGCACCCGGGATCATCACGCAGGTGCGTGAGCACCGCGAGGATCGCCTCGGGCTTGGCGTGGACCGTGAGCTCGGGCTCCGCATGGGCGAACGTCGTCACCGCGTAGGAGGTCACCGCGTCCGGCAGCGCTTTCACCACGGTCTGGGCGAGCGATTCGAGCTTTTCGGTCATCATCACTGCCGTCACCGTCACCGCTCGATCGTCCCGATCCGCCGGATCTTCTTCTGCAGGAGCAGCACGCCGTAGAGCAGCGCTTCGGCGGTCGGCGGGCAGCCGGGCACGTAGATGTCGACCGGCACGATGCGGTCGCAGCCGCGTACCACAGCGTAGGAATAATGGTAGTAGCCGCCGCCATTGGCGCAGGAGCCCATCGAGATGACGTAGCGCGGCTCCGGCATCTGGTCGTAGACCTTGCGCAGCGCCGGCGCCATCTTGTTGGTGAGCGTGCCGGCGACGATCATCACGTCGGACTGCCGCGGCGAGGCCCGCGGCGCGAAGCCGAACCGCTCGGCGTCATAGCGCGGCATCGACATCTGCATCATCTCGACCGCGCAGCAGGCGAGCCCGAAGGTCATCCACATCAGCGAGCCGGTGCGCGCCCAGATGATGAGATCGTCGGCCGCGGTGACGAGGAATCCCTTGTCGGAAAGCTCGCGGTTGAGCCCGACGTAAAAGGGATCGTCGACGCCGACCGGCTGCCCGGTGCGGGGGTCGAGCAGGCCGGTCGCAGCGGGCGCGATCTGCGGCGTTCGCTCGGTCAATCCCATTCGAGCGCTCCCTTCTTCCATTCGTAGATGAAGCCGATGGTCAGCACGCCGAGAAATACCATCATCGACCAGAAGCCGAGCGAGCCGATCTTGCCGAACGCCACCGCCCACGGGAACAGGAACGTCACCTCGAGGTCGAAGATGATGAACAGGATGGCGACGAGGTAGAACCGCACGTCGAATTTCATGCGGGCATCGTCGAAGGCGTCGAAGCCGCATTCGTAGGCCGAGAGCTTCTCCGGATCGGGCTGGCGATAGGCGACGATGAAGGGCGCGACGAGCAGCGCGAGGCTGATCACCAGGGAGACGCCGATGAAGATGACGAGCGGAAGATATTCCTGGAGGAGCGCGTTCATCTTCACCCTCTTTGGCGCAGACCGATGCCCAGCCCGCCGCTCCCTGCCCGTATCGGCCAAACGCGAACGATTGCCGCCTCGTTCAAGCGAACCTGGACCGGTTCCAAGGTGGGAAGCGGGGGAGGCTTAGCGCAGTGCAGCATGTGAGGCAAGCCGATGTTGGCAAACCGGTGTCCCGCCACAAATCTGGTATTGCGATGCAGGCCTCGGCCATTCGTCTTTCGTCTCGAGCCGCCGTCGCTCCCGATCGCGACGAGCCGTCCGCAGACGCCGCGCGTGGCGCTAATCCCTTTGACAGCGCGCATGATCCTGTCGGACAAGTCCGCGACCTCCGTCGATGGCTTCGAGGAAAGGCCCCCTTCATGAACGAGACGACCCTGCAGCACCGCCTGACCGGCACGGAACACTGGACCACCAAGGGCGAGGTCAAGCTTTTCCTGTGGAACAAGTGCGCCGGCGATCCGGCCAAGGCGCGCGGGACGGTGTTGTTCGTCCACGGCTCCTCGATGGCGTCGCAGCCGACTTTCGATCTGGACGTGCCCGGGCGCCCTGATTCTTCGGCGATGGAGTTCTTCGCCCGGCACGGCTACGACACCTGGTCTGTAGATATGGAAGGCTACGGCCGCTCGACCAAGACCCGCGACAATAATGCGCCGATCGCCTATGGCGCCGAGGACTGCGCCGCGGCGGCGAAATACATCCAGGGCCTGCGCGGCAAGCGTCCCCTCCTCGTCTACGGCATCTCCTCGGGCGCATTGCGTGCGGCGCTATTCGCGCAGAACAACCCGGAGCTCGTCGGCCGGCTCGCCCTCGACGCCACGGTGTGGACCGGAAAGGGCAGCCCGACGCTCGCCGAGCGGTCGAAGAAGCTTGCCGAGTTCCGCGCCAAGAACCGGCGGCCGATCAATCGTGCCTTCGTGCATTCGATCTTCAACCGCGACCATCCCGGCTCCGCCGACGACAAGGTCATCGACGCCTTCGCCGACGCCATCCTCGCGCTCGATGATTCCATTCCGAACGGCACCTATATCGACATGTGCTCGAACCTGCCGGTCTGCGACCCGACCAAGATCACGGTCCCGACCATCATCATGCGCGGCCAGTGGGACGGCATCGCGAGCTTCGACGACCTCATCGAGTTCTTCAAGCTGCTGCCCAACCCGGACAAGCAGTTCGCGGTCATGCCCGGCATCTCGCATGCGAGCTTCCAGGGCAAGAACTACGAGATCGCGCTCCACATCCTGCTACGCGTTCTTCACGCAGCCGGAGCCGGTGTATCGGGGGTGAACGTCCGCTTGCCCCTTCTTCCTCCTTCCCAAGGTGGGCCGGGGCATGAGGAAGCCGCCGACGCGGGCCGGGCGATAAAGCCCCTGCCCCACGATGCCGAACTTCTGCTGTGGCGCAGCATGTCATCTGGTTCGAGCCGCCAGAGCAGGCGCTGGCCGATCCCGTACGGCTTCTTGTTTATCTGATGACCTACGGGACAGCCGAAGAGATCGAGGTGGTTCGACGCTACCTCGATCTCAATGATTTCCGCGCGGCGCTCGAGCAGGCGCCGCCGGGCATCATGGACGAGCGATCCTGGGCCTATTGGAACGTTATGACCGGACGCGATCCGATCCCTCCGATGCCACAGCGAGTGATCCCGTAGAGCGGCTCGTGGGCCGCGCGCCCGATCAAAAAGCCCGCGGCTTGCGCCGCGGGCTTCGTCATTTCGCAGTGTCGCTATCTAGTCGCCCGACTTAGCGGGTGGCCTGCTTCTTCGCCTGCTCAGGATGGAGCAGCAGCTTCTGGATGCGCCAGGTGATGATCTCGGCGACAAACAGCACGTTCTCCGAGGGACACGCGATCTCGTGGATCCAGCCAAACTGCTTCAGCTGGCGGCCGGACTCGCCGAGCACGCCGAGCACCTTGCCGTCGAGCGAGAGCTTGTAGATGCGCCCTGGATAGGCGTCGGCGACATAGAGCACCTGGTTCGCCCCTGGCGTGATGCACAGCGCCCAGGGCGCGCCGGGGGCGAAGGTGCCGCCGACCTGCTGGTAGTTGCTCAGATCAGGCTTGTTGCCGATCACGGGAACGGTGTTTTCGTTGAAAGGCACGTCGATCTTGAAGGTGTTGAGGAGGTTGCCGTCGCCGTCGAACACCTGGATGCGGCGGTTGCCGCGGTCGGCGGTGTAGATCTTGCCCGAGTTGTCGGAAGCGATCGAATGAACCGTGTTGAACTGGCTCGGACCGCTGCCGGGACCGCCCCACTGCTTCACCCACTGCCCGTTCTTGTCGTACTTCGCGACGCGCGAATTGATGTAGCCGTCGCTGATGTAGATGTTGCCCTGCCCGTCCCAGGTGACGTCGGTCGGCTGGCGGAAGCGGCCGTCGACCGCCGGCAGCGGCGGCTTCGGACGCTCCAGCGGATGGGCGTCGGCGTCGGAGGATTCCGACTTGCGGCCGAACACCATCGCGACCTTGCCGTCCTTGTCGTTGAACTTGATGATCATGTCCGAGCCCTTGTCGGTGGCCCAGATGTTGTCGTCCTTGTCGATCCGCACGGTGTGGGCGAACGACCAGGCGTAGAGGTTCTTGCCGACCTCGCGGATGAACTTGCCGTCCGGCGTGAACTCGAGGAGCTGGGAGGCCGCGTTGCCGTAGGCCGGACCGAGGCTGGAGCCGCTGCGCGAATAGACGAAGACGTTGCCCTTGGAGTTGACCGCGACGCCGGCGGCTTCGCCGAGATTCATGTCGGCGGGAAGCTTGAGGAAGTTCGACACCGAGTCGAAGGGAATTTGCGGCACATCCTGTGCCCAGGCGGGACCGGCGAGCGGGGCGACCATCGCCACGCCAAGACCCAGCAACCAACGACGCATCATTGTCCTCCTCCTTGTTCTGGACATTTCGCTCGACTGTTCTTTCCATCCCGGCTTTGGGGAGGAAGCAGCTCCATTTCGGGCCATCGTACCGTCCCGCCCGCGGGTTTGATAGGCCTCATTCCGGCTCGATGCCGGCTTCCCGGATGAGCGCCAGCCACTTCGGCAGCTCGTCCGCGACGAAGGCGCTGAACTCCGCGGGCCCCGCGAAGTACACATCGGTCCCGGTGTCGACGAAGCGCCGCTGCGTCTCCGGCTTGGCGAGGATCGTCTTCACCGCGCCGGCGAGACGCGCGATCGCCTCAGGCGGCGTACCGGCGGGCGCGAACATGCCGACCCAGGCCAAGATGTCGAACCCGGGCATCACTGTTTCATCGAGGGTGGGAACATCAGGCATCTGGCTGTTGCGCACGTTGTGCGGTATGGCGAGCGCGCGGACCTTTCCCGCCCGCAGCTGCTCGAGGCCGGTGCCGAAATCCGGAATCATCATTGCGATGTGCCCGGCGATGAGGTCGGTCACCGCGGCCGGATTGCTGCGATAGGCGACGCGCACGATGTCGATGCCGGTGCGGTTCTTGATCGCCTCTCCGACGATCTGCCCGGTCGAGTTGCCGTGGCCGTATTCGAGCTTGCCCGGATTGGCCTTGGCATAGGCGACGAGCTCGGCCATGGAGCGGATCGGCAGGCTCGGATTGACCGCGACGAAGGAGGGAAAGCTTCCGATCCGCGCCACAGCCGCAAAGTCCTTGATCGGATCATAGGGCACGTTCTTGAACAGGCCCGGCGCCGCCGAATGGGTGGTGTTGGTGGTGACGAGCAGCGTATAGCCGTCGGGTTGCGCCCGCGCCACCGCGCTCGCGGCGATGATCCCGCCACCGCCGACCTTGTTCTCGATGACGAAGGGCTGCCCGAGCATGGCCGCAAGCTCGTGGCCGAGCAGCCGCGCCGCCGCATCGGTCACGCTTCCAGGCGCGAACGGCACCACGATGGTGACCTGGCGGGTCGGATATTCAGCGAAGGCCGGCGCGGACAGCGCGGCTGACGCAACGGTGGCGGCAGCGAAAATCAACGCCAGCAATCGACGCAACGCGTTTCCTCCATGCTCCACGGCAGGGCTTCGCCCGATCCGCGCCTCATGTCGCAAAATATGAGGAGAGCGCTGCACCCTCTCCAGCCCCGGCCCATGTGGCGCGCAGGCATCTGCAGACGTTAGTACGGTCGCGCCGAGGCTGTCCATGGCGTGTCCATTCTGCGCGTACCACCCCTGACGCGCAGCTCCCTTCCGCGCGCGTCGCGCGTTGTGTTATCAGGGGATTACCGCCCTACAAGGAGCCCCCGCGATGAAGAAGACCTACCGCGTTGCCGTCATTCCCGGCGATGGAATCGGCAAGGAGGTGGTCCCCGAGGGCGTGCGCGCGCTCGAGCAGGCGGCGAAGAAGCACGGCTTCGCGCTCAAGCTCGACTGGTTCGACTTCGCCAATGTCGAATACTACGAGAAGCACGGCCGCATGATGCCGGAGGACTGGAAAGCGCAGATCGGCGGCCACGACGCGATCTTCTTCGGTGCGGTCGGCTGGCCCTCCAAGGTGCCGGACCACGTCTCGCTGTGGGGCTCGCTCGTGCTGTTCCGGCGCGAGTTCGACCAGTACGTCAACCTGCGCCCGGTGCGGCTGATGCCCGGCGTCGCCTGCCCGCTCGCCAACCGCAAGCCCGGCGACATCGATTTCTTCGTGGTGCGAGAGAACACCGAAGGCGAGTACTCCAACACGGGCGGCCGCATGTTCGCCGGCACCGAGCGCGAGTTCGCGGTGCAGGAGACCTTCATCACGCGCATCGGCTCAGACCGCGTGCTCAAGTTCGCCTTCGAGCTCGCGCAGAAGCGGCCGGCCAAGCATCTCACCGCGGCGACCAAGTCGAACGGCATCTCCATCACCATGCCGTACTGGGACGAGCGGGTCGAAGCGATGGCGAAGAATTTCCCGGACGTGCGCTGGGACAAGTTCCACATCGACATCCTCACCGCGAACTTCGTGCTGCATCCCGACTGGTTCGACGTCGTGGTCGGCTCGAACCTGTTCGGCGACATCCTCTCCGATCTCGGGCCGGCCTGCACCGGCACCATCGGCATCGCGCCGAGCGGCAACATCAACCCCGAGCGCAAATTCCCCTCGGTGTTCGAGCCGGTCCACGGCTCGGCGCCGGACATCGCCGGGCAAGGCATCGCCAATCCGATCGGCCAGATCTGGTCCGGCGCGATGATGCTCGATCATCTCGGCGAAGCCGGAGGCCGCCGGCGCCATCGTCCACGCGATCGAGGACGTGCTCGCCGAGAAGACGCTGCGCACCCGCGACCTCGGCGGCAACGCCGACACCGAGGCCTGCGGCAAAGCCGTGGCCGACGCAATCGATTGAGCGCAAGGGACACGTATTCGGGGAGAACGACGTGGCGAACATCGACCTGCGCAACTGGATCGACAACATCGCCGCCGCCGGCGAGCTCAAGACCATCACCGGCGCCGAGCATCGCCAAGAGATCGGCGGCATCGTCGATATCTACCAGCGCAAGATGGGCAATCCGGCGGTGATGTTCGAGGCGGTGCCCGGCTTTCCCAAGGGCCACCGCGTGCTCGCCAACATTCTCACCTCGGTCAAGCGCATCAACATCGCGCTCGGCCTGCCGGCGCACGGCTCCGAGATGGAGCTGATCCAGTGGTGGCGCAACTACATGCGCGATGCGCCGACCCACGCGCCGCGCGCGGTCAACAGCGGCCCGCTGCTCGAGAACGTCGCCGAGGGCGAGGACGTCGACATCGAGACGATACCCACGCCGGTGTGGCACGAGCAGGACGGCGGCCCGTTCATCGGCACCGCCTGCATGGTGGTGATGAAGGACCCGGATTCCGGCTGGATCAATTACGGCTGCTATCGCGTCCAGAGCCAGGGCCCTGCGGTGGCGACGGTGATGATGTCGCCCGGCAAGCACGGCCGCATCATCATGGGCAAATACCACGCTCGCAACGAGCCCTGCCCGGTTGCCGTGGTCGCCGGAATGCATCCGGCGCTGTTCATGCTGGCGGGCCTGGAAATCCCGTACGGCAAGAGCGAGTTCGAGGCGGCCGGCGGCATTCTCGGCGAGCCCGTCGAGGTCTTCAACATGCCGCGCACCGGCCTGCCGGTCCCGGCCAATGCCGAAATCGCCTTCGAGGGCCACATCCATCCCGGCGACCTCATCCAGGAAGGCCCGCTCGGCGAATGGACCGGCTACTACGCCGGCGGCACCCGCCCCGAACCGGCGATCCGCATCGCCACTTTCATGCACCGCGACGACCCGATCCTGGTCGGCGCTATCCCGGCGGTGCCGCCCAACGACAACACCTTCTATCTCGGCACCTATCGCTGCGGCGCGGTGTGGAACCAGCTCGAAGCGGCCGGGGTTCCCGAGATCAAGGGCGTGTGGGCCCATGAAGCCGGCGGCAGCCGGTTCTGGCTCACCGTCTCGATCAAGCAGCTCTATGGCGGCCACGCCAAGCAGGCCGGCTTCGTCGCCTCGCAGTGCCACGCCGGCGCCTATTCCAACCGCTGGACCATCGTGGTGGACGACGACATCGACCCCACCAACATCAACGATGTGATCTGGGCGATGTGCACGCGATGCGACCCGCGCGAGGACGTCGACATCGTCCGCGGCTGCTGGAGCACCCACCTCGACCCCATGTGCTTCGACAGCGAAACCGACCGGCGCAACGCCCGAGTGGTAATCGACGCCTGCAGACCATTCGCCCGCCGCGACACGTTCCCGATCGTCGCGCGCTCAAGCCGGGAACTCGACGCCCGCATCAAGGCGAAATGGGGCGCGGACCTGCCTCCCGGATTTTGATCTTCTCCCGGCGTCGCCCCTGGAGTCTTTTTGTCGCGTCCGGCGCGAGGGAGCGCCTTGTGTGAAACTCCCCGGTGTCTACGTGATTGTCAGGGTCAAGACTGCCAGCCAAATGCCCGGTCGCGCTGGGAGGGGCCGCAGCGCGAGGGTTCCGTCGTAAGGCCCGCAGGAGGATTCTTGCCGTGCCGACAGATTACTCCAGTGCCAGTGCCAAGTCCGTTCGCGACGCTGCAGAAAAAGGGGCCGCCCAGGTCGAAAAAATGACCGCGGCCGCCGGCGAGGTGATGAGCGACACCTACGCGGCCAACATGAAGGGCGTCCAGGAGTACAACGCCAAGATGATGGAATTCGCCAACGCCAACACCACCGCGGCGTTCGAGTTCATGCGGCAATTGACGACCGCAAAGTCGCCGACCGAATTCTTCACGATGTCGAGCAATCACATGCGTCAGGAATTCGAGACGTATGCACGCCAGGCGCAGGAGCTTGCCGCGATCGCCCAGAAGGCGACCACGGCGACGACCGGCACCATCAAGTCCGGCCTGAACAAGGCAAGCTGAGCGGGGCCTGAAGCGCGCCGATCTCATTCGCCGGGAAGCCCGGACGCCTCCCCGGGCACCTTCGCGCGCTGCCACACCGGCACGCAGACGCGCCGGCCCGACGGTGTCTCCTCGACCTCGACTTCGATGCGGTAGAGCGCCGAGAGCGTCTGCGCGGTGACGACATCGCCGGGCTTCCCGATCATCTTGACGCCGCCGTCGGCGATGATGGCGACGCGGGTCGCGAGCAGCAGCGCGTGATCGGGGTCGTGGGTCGAGAGCACGATGCCGTAGCCTTCTGCCGTGAGCTCGCGGATGCGGGCGAGCACCATCGCCTGGTTGCCGAAATCGAGGCTCGCGGTCGGCTCATCCATGATCAGGAACGGCGCGCCCTGGGTGAGCGCGCGGGCGATCAGCACGAGCTGGCGCTGACCGCCGGAAATCTGGGTGTAGTCGTGATCCGCGAGGTCGCCGATGCCGAGGCTCGCGAGCCTGGCGAGCGCGATCCGCCGGTCTTCGCTGCCGGGGCTCGCGAATGACCGCAGCCGCGCGGTGCGGCCCATCAGCACCACGTCGAGCACGCAATAGGAGAACTCGGTGACGTGGGCCTGCGGCACGTAGGCGAGTCGCTGCGCGATGTCGGCGGGCTTGAGATACGCGAGCGGCACGCCGTCGATCGCGATCGAGCCCGCGAGCGGCGGCTGCAGCCCGAGCAGTGTGCGGAACAAGGTGGTCTTGCCGGCGCCATTCGGCCCGAGCAGGCACAGCACCTCGCCCGGCACGACGGCAAGCGAGATGCCGCTGCCGACGACGCGGTCGCCATAGCCGATGGCGAGATTGTCAGCGGTGAGCCGCATCGATCAGCCCCAAACTCATCCCCAGGTCCGGCGGCCGCGCGCGAGCAGCCACAGGAAGAACGGCGCACCGAGCACCGCGGTGAGGATTCCGATCGGCGTCTCGACCCGCGCGAGGCTGCGCGCGATCGTGTCCACGACGAGGAGGAAGGCGGCGCCCAGCAGCATCGACGCCGGCAGGAGCCGGTTGAAGTTCGGCCCCACCATCATGCGGGCGATGTGCGGCATCATCAGGCCGATCCATCCGATGACGCCGGAAATGGCGACGACGGCGGCCGTCATCAGCGTCGCCCCGCCGATCACCACGGCGCGCAGCCGGCCGACGTCGACCCCGAGCGAGCGCGCCTCGTCGTCGCCGAGCGAGAGCACGCCTATTTTCCACCGCTCCATGATCAGCGGCACGACGCCGACGAGGACCAGCGGCGCGGTGACCGCGAGGTCGGCGAGCTTGATGCCGGCGAGACTGCCGAGCAACCAGAAGGTGATGGCAGGAAGCTGGTCGTAGGGGTCGGCGAGGATTTTCACGAGCGAGATGCAGGCCCCGGCGAGCGCGCCGATGACGACGCCCGAGAGCACCAGCACCAGCGTCCGGTCATGGCCGCGCAGCGAGGAGGAAATGAGGTAGACGAGCAGCACCGTCGCGACGCCACCGCCAAAAGCGAGCGCCTCGATGCCGAGCACCGACATCGACATCAGGATGCCCACGACCGCGCCGAGCCCGGCGCCGGTCGAGACCCCGAGGATGTCCGGAGACACCAGCGGATTACGGAACAGCGTCTGGTAGGTCGCGCCGGCCCCCGACAGCGCGGCGCCGACCAGCATCGCCGCAGCGACCCGCGGCAACCGCACCCGCATGAACACGATCTCGCCCGAGGTCACCGGTCCGACATCGTTCCCCGTGGCGAGCCGCCGGGTCGCCCGCACGACGTCGTCCGCGGTGAGCGGGAACGGCCCGTAGGCGAGCGCCACCACGATCGCGCCGGCAAGCACGCCGATCAGCACCAGAAACACCAGGCCGCCCTTGCGCATCAGCGCCCGCGCCCGCCCGGCTGCTCCCCGGCAAGAATGCGATCGAGCGCGGCGGCGTCGGGTTCGACCTGATAGAACAGCTTGAAGAATTCCCGTGCCGTCACGTGGATGTCCTCGGGAAACCGGTCGGGATAGAGGAGGTGCGCGATCCACTTGAGCCCGATCACCCGGTTGATCGAGGGCGGCGCGTCGATCCAGCCGAACGGCAGCCGGGGCGCGAGATAGACGCGCTTTGCCGCCACCGCGGGGACCGTGGCCCATAGCGGGTTCGTCGCGTAGTCCCGAAAGAAATTGGCGTCCCAGGTGATGATGGTGTCTGGCGCCCAGGCGATCACCTGTTCCATCGAGACGTTGGCGATGCCGCCGCGCAGGTTGCCGCGCTCGGCGACGTTGATGCCGCCGGCCCGCTCGATGATCTCGGTGTTGATCGAGCCTGTGAGCCCGGTCTCGAGGCCGTTCGCCTCGCGGGCAAGGTAGACCCGGTGGCGCTGCGCCGGGGGCAGGTCGCGCAGGCGGCTGTCGATGAGCTGCTCGGTCGCCTCGATGTAGGCGGCGATGCGGTCGGCCCGTTCGCGCACGCCGAGCGCCTTACCGAGCAGGCGTACGGTGTCGGCGGTATGGTCGAGCCGGCCGTCGAGCAGCAGATAGGGCACCGCGGTCTGGTCCTGCACGCGGTTCGCGAGCGAGACATAGGTCGCGTTCACCGAGCCGAAGTCGAAGATCAGGTCGGGCTTGGCGGTGAGCACCACCTCGATGTTGGCGGTGTCGCCACGCCCGGTCAGCCGGCCGAGCTGTGGCAGGTCGCGCACCGACGGGAGCAGGAACTCGCGCTCATTGGGACGGGGGGCGGCGGTCCACCCGATCATCTTCTCCGGCGCCAGCACATAGAGCAGAACCGATGCCGGGGGACCGGCCGCCATGACGCGCTCGACCCGGTCGGGAATGGTGACGAGGCGGCCGGCCGAATCCTCGATCTGGGCTGCGCGGGCAACCACGGAAAACAGAGAAAGGACAGCAACGATAAGGAATTGCCTCATGGTGCAAGGTCTCGATCGCTGGACGGCGGAAAGGGAAGGATAGCCTGCATTTTCGGGGCGCGACAGGGCCGACCGACTCCGCTAAGAAATCGTCATGGACTTGATTACCACGACCGCCGATCTGGCAGCCGCATGCGAACGGATGGCCCGCTTTCCCTTCGTTACCGTGGATACCGAGTTCCTGCGCGAAACCACGTATTACCCGCTCCTGTGTATCGCCCAGATGGCGACGGCCGAGGAAGCCGTCGTCATCGACGCGCTGGCGAACGGCATCGATTTCGCGCCGTTCTTCGAGCTGATGGCGAACGAGAAGGTGACCAAGGTCTTCCACGCCGCGCGCCAGGACATCGAGATCATGTGGCATCGCGCGAAGCTCATCCCGCACCCGATCTTCGACACCCAGGTGGCGGCGATGGTGCTTGGATACGGCGACTCGATCTCCTACGACCAGCTGGTGCAGCGGGTCACCGGCGACGCGCTGGACAAGTCCCACCGCTTCACCGACTGGTCGCGCCGGCCGCTCAGCCCCGCGCAGGCCGCTTATGCGATCTCCGACGTCACCCATTTGCGCGACGTGTTCCTGTCGCTCTCGGCGGACCTGCACAAGCGCGGGCGCAACGAATGGGTCGACGAGGAGATGGAGGTTCTCACCTCTCCCGACACCTACCGAATGGAGCCCGAGACCGCCTGGGAGCGGCTCAAGACCCGGGTCCGAAAGCCGCGGGAGCTCGCCGTCCTGATCGAGGTCGCGGCGTGGCGCGAGCGCGAGGCGCAGTCGCGCGACGTGCCGCGCGGCCGCGTCCTCAAGGACGACGCGCTTGGCGACATCGCGACCCATGGGCCGACGACGCCTGAGAAGCTCGCCGCGCTGCGCTCGCTGCCGCGCGGGTTCGAGCGGTCGAAATGGGGCCAGGACATCATCGAGGCGGTCAAGCGCGGGCTCGCGCGCGACCCTGCCGGGCTGCCGGCGCTCGATCGCCCGCGCGCCAATGTCAACGGCTCGGCGACGGTAGAGCTCCTCAAAGTACTGCTGCGCATGACCTCGGAGCGCTACGGCGTCGCCGCCAAGGTGATCGCGACGGTCGACGACCTCGAACGGATCGCCGCCGACGACCGCGCCGACGTCGGGGCGCTGCATGGCTGGCGGCGCGAGATGTTCGGCGACCGCGCGATCGCATTGAAGCGCGGACAGCTCGCGCTCGCGGTCGAGAAGGGCAAGGTGGTGGTGGTGGAGCGGGGGTAGCGGCCCTACCGCGACCGCTCCGCGGCACGGCGAGCCTTGATACGATTGAGGATCGCTTCGGCTGAAACGCCCTTCGACGGATCGGCCATGTACTCCTTGTGGCCCGCAATCACTTGTTCGCGTAGCCAACGTTCAATTCTACTCTCGTCCATTCACTCACCTTCTTTCCAAAGCAATAATTGTATTATATAGTTTCCTTAGAAATCTAGTGAGCCGCATGCGAACTGGACCGAGTACCGCTCCTACCCCAGCTTCGGATTCCGCCCTCGTAACCAAAGCGGCGATCCGCGCAGCCGACAGGCTGCGGATCAATAGCAAGGTCTTGGCTGGCGTCATCGGAGTGTCGGAGGCGACGGTCTCCCGGATGAAAAACGGCAAGCATGCTCTGGAGGCCGGCAGCAAGCCCTTTCAGCTCGCCGTGCTTCTGGTCCGCCTCTACCGGTCGCTCGATGCGCTCATCGGCGGCGATGACGTCGCCGCGAGTGCCTGGCTGTCGAACACGAACACGGCGCTGGGAGCAGCGCCGATCGAGCTCATCCAGTCCGTCTCGGGCCTCATGAATGTCATCCAATATTTGGACGCCCGCAGGGCTGTCGTCTAACAAGCGGGCACTCCTTGGGCGGTGTTGGCGCGCGGTGGAAGCGCAGCACTACGTGTCGACGTTGAAGCTCACGGACACCCAGGCAGAGCAGTCTCGGCTGGAGGAGCTGATCGAAGACACCAAGCCTCGCATCCCCGAGGAGTGCAGGCATCTGCCCTATTTGCTGTCCACGCCCTTCCGCTATGGCGCTCCCTATCCGACGGGGTCACGGTTTCGCCGGGCCGGCCTGACTGCGGGTGTCTTTTACGCCGCCGAGCTTCCCGGTACCGCGATCGCCGAGTTGACGTTCTACCGGCTGCTGTTCTTCGTGGAGTCCCCGGACACGCCCTGGCCTGCCAATCCCGGCGAATACACGGCATTCGCGGCCGACTTCGCCACCAAGAACGGGATCGATCTGACGCGCGGTCCCTTCGATGAGCACAAAGTGGTTTGGACGCATCCGACAAACTACGGCCCGTGCCAGGATCTGGCAGATGCCGCGAGAGAGGCTGGCGCCCTCGTGATCAGATATCGTTCGGCCAGAGCGCGCGATGAAAGCTTCAATCTGGCGCTGCTCTCGTGCCGGGCCTTCGCAAAAGGCGAAATCGCCGATCGCCAGACTTGGCGGATTCACTTGAGCGCCGCAGGAGCCCGTGCGATCTGCGAGATGCCGCGGATGCACCTCGCGTTCGACCGATCGGCGTTTTCCGTCTGATCTCCGCATCGTCGGAATGCGCTGGGAGAGGTGATCCGACGAGGTCGCTACGTTCCGGCCCTACTTTGACACAGCCTCCATGACCTCTTTTGGTCGGCGCTGGATCGCACGCAAATACGCAGCTGCCGGTGCATCAGGATTGCGCCGCCCTTGCTCCCAGTTTTTCAGCGTTGCCAGGGGAATCCGGTAAAGCGCCGCGAAGCGATGCTGCGACATATGCAAAGATTTTCGAATCGCCTTCACATCGGGAATCTCGACGGTCGTAACCCGCATTCCCGAGACTTTGCGACCACGCGCGTGCGTCGCCGCTTGAGTCATGCTTTCAATGAGCTCTTTTCCAAACTTGCCCATACCCGTCGTCCGCTGGATTTTTTAGGAAGGCTCCCTATGCCCGCTTCAGCGTCAGGGCCAGTTGGCGAACGGAGCGCTTTTCGTCCGCCGACAGATCCTCCTTCCGCCCCTTCGCATAGACCATCAGCAAATAGACCGGTCGATTCCGATCGGCAAAGAAGTACACGACACGTACGCCGCCACGCTTGCCGGCCACCTCTTTAGCCCAGCGAACCTTACGGACTCCTCCGGTTTCCGGGATTATGTCGCCCGTATCGGGATTCGCAGCGATGAAGTCGACGAACTCATCGTGCTCCTCGCGGCTCCATATCTTCTTCGCTTGGCGCACAAATAGCGGTGTTTCCGCAACCGCGATCAGCCTCGTGACCATGTCACATATACGCCATTGGCGCCCAAAAGGCCAGTCTGAACGACGCCGGGTGATCTCACTCCGTCACGATCACCGGCTCGCGCCCGACCAACCGCGCCAGCTGCCGCAGCCGCGCGAAGATGCGCTCGCCGGCGAGGTCGCGGTGGCGGCCGCGCAGCTTGAGCTTGAGCTTGCCGCGCTCGACGACGAGCGGCGTCTGCGGCAGCACGCCCGGCATCGCGGCGGAGACGAGGTAAGCGACCCGCATGGTGGCGCCGAGCACGCGGGCGCGGTCGATCATGCGCGCGGTCGCGAGCTCGCGCACATGGGGCGACATCTCGTCCTCGGTGAGGCCGACATGGCGGAAGAACACCGCGAGCGCGATGAAGGCGCGGCCCGGATGGTCGACGCCGACGAAGGCGGCGTGGGAGATGATGTTGAGCGACTGCTCGCCGCGGTAATCCGGGTGGGCGCGCCAGCCGATGTCGGCGAGCAGGCAGGCGGCGTGGCGCAGGCGCTTCTCTTCCGCCGACTCGTCGAGGCCCGACGACGCCATGAACTGGTCGCTCCAGGCGGCGAGCTCCTCGCCGTGCTCCGGCGAGCGCGAGCGCAGCACGTTGAGCTCCTGGGCCGCCGAGATCAGCGCGTCGCGCTTCTTCTCGGCGTCGGACAGCATCGAATAGAGAAGCCCTTCGCGCACGCCGAGAGCCGACACCACGACCCGCTTCGGCCGGGCGCGGCGCACGATGCCCTCGAGCACCAGCGCCGCATAGGCGAGCAGCGGACGGCGGGCGGAGGTGACGATCTCGATCTTGGAGAGCGTCTCGGGATCGACGCGGCGCACCAGGCTCGAGAATTCGAGCGCCTCCGTCGCCGGGATCACATAGCCGTGCATGACATGGAGCGGATAGCCGGTCTGCCACATGTGCAGCCGCGTCAGCGACCGCCAGGTCCCGCCGACCGCGAAGAAGTCGCGGCCACGGCCGTGCTTGAGAAGATCGACCCCCGCGAGCGCGTCGCGGGTGATCTTCTCCGCCTTCGTCATCGACTTCGAGGACAGGTCCTGCAGCGCGAGGCCTCCGAGCGGCAGTGTCACCCCGGACTTGATTCGCGCCCCGTGCACGTCGGTAAGCTCGAGCGAGCCGCCGCCGAGGTCGCCGACGAGGCCGTCGGGCTTGTGGAAGCCGGACGTGACTCCGAGCGCGGAGAGTTCCGCCTCTCGCTTGCCCGACACGATGGTGATCGGCACCCCGATGACCTTCTCGGCGCGGGCGATGAACTCGCGCCCGTTGCTGGCGTCGCGGCAGGCGGCAGTGGCGATCGCGAACTGCTTGCCGACCCGCATTCCCTGGGCCAGCGCGCGAAAGCGCACCAGCGCCGCGAGCGCCTTGTCGACGGCGTCCGCGGCCAACAGCCCGGTCGAGAGCACCTCGCGGCCGAGGCCGGCCAGCACCTTTTCGTTGAAGATCGGCGTCAGGCTGCGGGTGAGCCCCTCGTAGACGACGAGGCGGACCGAGTTCGACCCGATATCGATGACCCCCACCGGCGGGCCGTTGTCGATGCGGCCCTGCGCGAACGCCCCGCCGCGGCGCGGCATCTCATTCAAGGTCGCGCCGCCGCGTGAGGCTGCGAGGCGAGGATTCCTTGAGCGATTCTCCGCGTCCCGACAGGCTGGGATTGGTCATGAAATATTTGTGCGCGTTGAAGGGCTCTTCGCCCGGCGCGACCTTGATACGGACCGACGAGCCGTCAGGCAAGAGCGTCCAGCTCTGCTCGTTGTCCTTGAGGTTCGCGATCATGATCTGATCGAGCACCTGCTGATGGACGGTGGCGTTGAGGATCGGGCACAGCGCCTCGACGCGGCGCTCGAGGTTGCGCGGCATCATGTCGGCTGAGGAGATGTAGACCGCGGCCTTGGGGTGCGGCAGCCCGTGGCCGCCGCCGAAGCAGTAGATGCGGCCGTGCTCGAGGAAGCGGCCGACGATCGATTTCACCCGGATGTTGTCGGACAGGCCCGCAACCCCCGGCCGCAGGCAGCAGATGCCGCGCACGATGAGATCGACGGGAACTCCCGCCTGCGAGGCTTCATAGAGTGCGTCGATGATATCGGGGTCGACCAGCGAGTTCATCTTCATCCAGATCGCCGCCGGGCGCCCCGCCTTGGCATGGGCGATCTCGTCGGCGACGTGGTCGAGGATGCGCGTCTTGAGGCCGATCGGCGACACCGACATGCGCTCGAGATCGGCCGGCTCGGCATAGCCGGTGATGAAGTTGAAGATGCGGGCGACGTCGCGCCCGACGGCAGGATCGGCAGTGAAATAGGACAGGTCGGTATAGATGCGCGCCGTCACCGAATGATAATTGCCGGTGCCGACATGCACGTAGGAGGTCAGCGAGCCGGCCTCGCGGCGCACCACGAGCGAGAGCTTCGCGTGGGTCTTGAGCTCGATGAACCCGTAGACCACCTGGGCGCCCGCGCGTTCGAGGTCGCGCGCCCAGCGGATGTTGGCCTCCTCGTCGAACCGCGCCTTGAGCTCGACGAGCGCGGTCACCGATTTGCCGGCCTCGGCGGCTTCCGCGAGCGCGCGGACGATCGGGCTGTCCTTGGACGTGCGGTAGAGCGTCTGCTTGATCGCGACGACCTCGGGGTCGCGCGCCGCCTGCTGCAGGAACTGCACCACCACGTCGAAGGATTCGTAGGGGTGGTGGACGATCAGGTCCTTCTGCCGGATCGCGGCGAAACAGTCGCCGGCATGCTCGCGGATGCGCTCGGGAAACCGCGGATTGTAGGGCACGAACTCGAGGTCGGGGCGGTCGATCGCGGTGAGCTGGGAGAGCTCGGAGAGCGCGAGCACGCCGTCGACCACGAACACTTCGTCCTCGGAGACGGCGAGCGCCCGCCGCACGAACCGACGCAGGTCCGGCGGCATCGCGGTGTCGAGCTCGAGCCGGATCACCGAACCGCGCCGCCGGCGCTTGAGCACGGTCTCGAACAGCCGGACCAGGTCTTCCGCCTCTTCCTCGATTTCGAGGTCGGAGTCGCGAATCACCCGGAAAGCGCCCTGCCCCTTGACGTCGTAGCCCGGGAACAGCTTGGGGATGAACAGCGACGTCACCTGCTCGAGCGTGATCAGGCGCGCCGCTGAGTCCGGCGGCGACGGCAACTGGATGAAGCGTTCGATCTTCTGCGGGAACCGAATGAGCGCATTCATCGTCTCGCCGTCACTCGCGCGCATGAGGTGGAGCGCGAGCGAGAAGCCGAGGTTCGGAATGAACGGGAACGGATGGGCGGGATCGATGGCGAGCGGCGTGAGGATCGGGAAGATGTTGCGCAGGAAGTAGTCGGCGAGCCACATCCGGTCCGCCTTCTTGAGCGCGTCCGACTCGACGAGCACGACGGCGTTGCCGGCGAGCTCGGTGCGCAGCTCGCGCCAGCGCGTCTGCTGGTCGGTGGCGAGGCTCGACACCGCCTCGTTGATGCGCGCCAATTGCTCGCCGGGCGTCAACCCATCCGGGCTGCGGGAGAGGATTCCGGCGCGCATCTGGCCCTTGAGGCCGGCGACGCGCACCATGAAGAACTCGTCGAGGTTGTTGGCGGAGATCGAGAGGAAACGCACCCGCTCGAGCAGCGGATGATGGGGATTGTCGGCCTCCTCGAGGACGCGGCGGTTGAAATGGAGCCAGGACAGTTCGCGATTGATGTAGCGGTCCGGGCCGCCCGGCGTGAACGTCGCCGGCGTCGCCATGACGTCGACGCCGACAGGCTTCGGGGCGCCCGCCGATTCGACCGAAAGAACTCTTGCCTGGGCAGGTTCTGCCATGACTATCGAAACCTCCTCGCGCCTCGCGTCGCGCGTAATCATGCTACCACGCAACCCGAACCTAAAGAGAACGCCGGAAAAGCCGCGTCAAGTCATGCGAGCTCGACTTCGGGTCAACTGGGACGGCGAGCGATCAGCTAAGCATCAATTGCTTATATTACCGTATTTTACCAACGACGGGATTGTAGAACGAACACTTTCCTGACCGGCAACAGACAAGAGGCAGAACGCGCGGGCAGCATACCGATGGTGTCGGCGGCGGCCTCCCTTCCGCCCCTCAAGCGCCTCCGAGGATTTCGCCGGCGAGCGCCCGGGTGACCGGGCGCTGGCGGCGCAGCGCCTCGCGGTCGAGGGTCGCCACGATCGAGCGGGCGGCAGCGAAGCTGCGCTCGATCCTGACCATGAGATAGCTCACGAGCGCCTCGTCGACCACGACCTGGCGGTCGGCGAACAGCTTGACGAGGACGGCGCGCAGCATCGCGTCGTCGGGCGCGGCGAGCGTCACCACGGGAACCGCGCGCAGCCGCGAGGCGAGATCGGCGAGCGCGATTGGCCACGCCGCGGGCGCAATGCGGGCGGTGAGGAGAAGGAATGCCTGCTGCTCCTTCACGAGGTTGAGAAGATGGAACAAGGCGCGCTCGTCGAGGTTCCCATCGACCACGCCGCATTCGAGCGCGAGCGCGCCGGTCGCGAGCGCCGCCGGCACGGCGGATTCATCGAGCGCGCGGCTCGCGAGGCGACGCGCGCCGGCTGCGGCCGCCCAGATCGCGGCGAGATGGCTCTTGCCGGACCCCTCAGGCCCGACGATAGCGACCGTCCGCGCCGGCCAGCCGGGCCAGCTCTCGACGAGATCGAGCGCGGCAGCATTGGCGGCGCCGCGGATGAAGTCGTCGTGGGAGAAATTCTCCGCTGGATCGAGGTCGAACGCGAGCTGACTGCCCATCAAGCCGGCTCCGCACCGGTGTGGGCGGGATTCATCCCTCGAGCTCGGCGGCGCTCATATGGACCACCCATTCGCGAACATAGAAGCCGATCGAGGCGAGCGTGAGCACTGCAACGGCAACCATCATCACCCCTTCGCCCATCTGCGCGGTGAAGCCGAAGGCGAGCGCGGCGAGCACCAGGCACGCATAGACGATCTGGGCCGCGGTGTTGAGCTTGGACACCAGCAGGGGCTTGACCTGCATCGGCTTGCCGAGCAGTGCCGCGAGCATGATGCCGCCGACGATCAGGATGTCGCGCGACACCACGAGGATCACGATCCAGCGCGGGATCGATTCGGTGATGCCGAGCGCGACGTAGATCGACACGATCAGCACCTTGTCGGCGAGCGGATCGAGATAGGCGCCGAGCTCGCTCTTCATGTGGAAGCGCTTGGCGAGGAAGCCGTCGACGGCGTCGCTCACGCCGGCGAGCAGGAACAGCACGAACGCGGCCTGCATCTCGTTCGAGGCGATCGCCCAGACGACGACCGGCACCAGCAGGATGCGCCCGAGCGTAATGAGATTGGGAAGGTTCAAGACCGCGCCCTTTCGACCTTGTCCGTCGTATCTAGTCGGCGGGCGCGAATTGCCAAGGGCGGGCTCGTGGCCGGACGTTCGGGTGATCTCCAGCACGTCGCCCGCGTCCCACCGGTCCCGGCCGGCCGGGCGGGGCGCCGACGGGTCTTTGCGGGCATCATCGCGGTCGTCGCTCGAAGCGCGCACGGTCATCCAGCCGGTGGAGCACAAACGGGGTTTGTCAGATCAGAAAGCCAGCCCTCGCCGCCGGCGGGGACTGGCCTTTCGAGGCATATCGCAACTTCGGCCTTGGCCGGAGGTCACTGATTGAGAAGTGGAATGCTCTTGGCGTCGGGCCCTTTGGGGATCGACTGAAGATAGGCATAGATGTCGGCGAGGTCGTCGTTCGACAGGATCGATTCCCGATAGGGCGGCATGTTGCGGTTGGTCGTCCGCACGAAAGTCTGCAGCGTCTCGAACGGGATCGGGTCGGGGGCGAGCTTGAAGCCGGTCACGCCCCCCTGCCCTTTCTCGCCGTGACATTGCCAGCAGCCATTCTTGAGAAAGAGCTGCTTGCCCTTTTCGGCCGAGGCGGCGAAGCCGTCGCCGGCCCCGAGCGTGAGGCCGGCCGCGACCGCGGCCAGCACCAACATGACGCGACGCGTGTTCATGAACCCTGTCCTCACCGCGGCTGTGTCCACACGTCGATCAGGGCCGGCTCGCCGGCCTTGACGACCTCGACCGCCTTCTTGATCGTCGGTCCGAGCTGATCGGGATCCTTGATCGGGCCGGCCGTCCAGTAGCCCATCGACTTCGCGAGACCGGCGAAATCGATGTCCGGGTTCTCGATGCTGGTGCCGATCGGGCTGCGGTCCATGCCGAGGGCCGCCACGCGGTCGCGCCGGTTGGCCATGCGCTGCACGTGCATGACCTCCTGGTGATAGCCGCGGTTGTTGTGCATCACCGAGAGGATCGGGATCTTGTGTCGGGCCGCGGTCCACAGCACGCCGGGGGCATACATGAGGTCGCCGTCCGACTGGATGTTGACCGAGAAGCGCCCGCCGATGTCGCGGTTGCCGAGTGCAGCGCCGACCGCCGCCGGCGCACCGTAGCCGACGCCGTAGCCGCCGGACCCGCCGAGCCAAGAGTGGTGCTTCTCCATCTTCCACAGCCGGTTCGGCCAGCCGCTGACGTTGCCCGAGCTCGACACCAGCGAGAAGTCGAGATCCTTGATCTGGTTGAATATCTCCATGGAGAGGCGCGCCGTGCTGATCGGGCTCGCATCCCATGCCACGGCAGCTGCGACGCGGGTGCGGTCACGGGCATCGGCATAGGCCTTGCGAAGGTCCGCGCCGCGCTTCTCCAGAGCCGCGCGGCGGTCGGACGGGAGCGCCGCCTTCACCGCCTCGATCAGCGCCGGGAGACTGGCCTCGGCGTCGCCCACCATGTCGACGTCGAGCGACTGGAAGCGCTGGAAGTCCTGGTAGTTCGACTTGGTGACGAGCGGCGTCGACGAGATGCCGATCAGCTTGGTGCCGGGCTTGATCTTGGATTCGTTGATCCCGATGTTGTCGTGCCCGTTGTCGACGAAGCCGTTGACCAGCGCCCAGTAATCCGAAAGCTCCAGTCCGAGGACGACGTCGGCGTTGCCGATCAGCGCCGCCCCGCGCGCCGTATGGTTGAGATAGTGGGTGTTGGGCATGTTCATGCGGCCGCCCTGATCGATCACCGGCGCCTGGAGCGCTTCGGCGAGCTCGACGAGGAGCCGCGTGCCGGCGGGCGTGCGCGCCGCGCGGTCGGCGACGATCACCGGCCGTTCGGCATTGGCGAGCAGGCGCGCCGCTTCACGCACCGCTCCGGAATCGGCCTGCGGCGGCGCCGTCGGCACGTATTTCGGGATGTAGATCGTCTCCCGCTCGTGGGCCCGCATCGCTTCCTGCTGCAGGCCGAGGTCGAGCGCGAGCATCACCGGCTCGTGGGGCGGCGTCATCGCGATCTTGTAGGCGCGCACCATCGACTGCGCGAAGTGCTGCAGCGACACCGGCTGGTCGTCCCACTTGGTGAAGTCGCGGACGATCGCATTGATGTCCTGCGCCGAATGGAAGGTCGGCACGCCCGGCGCGCGGTAGGCGGCGTCGATGTCGGTACCGCCGATCACGATGACGGGAACGCGATCGCACCAGGCGTTGTAGATCGCCATCGCCGCGTGCTGAAGGCCCACGGTGCCGTGGCACAGCATCATCGCCGGCTTGCCGGTGGCCTTGAAGTAGCCATGGGCCATGCCGACCGAGGATTCCTCGTGGGTGCAGGTGATGAACTCCGGCGTCTTGTTGTGGCCGTAGTCGATCAGCGATTCGTGCAGCGCGCGGAAGCTCGAGGCCGGGTTCGAGCAGACATAATCGATGTTGAGCGTCTTGATGACGTCGACCATGAAGTCCGAGCCGTCCGGACCTTCCGACTTTGCAAGCGTCTTCGGAATGCCGGTCTCGGCCGCCGCGACATGCGCATTGGGCCGCAGCGCCGAGGGGCGGTGCGCCGGGGTTTCGGAAACATCGGCTTGAGGTGCCGTGGCGGCGCGGGCGGCCTCCTGCGGCGTCACCGCACCGGCGGCTCCCGCCACCGCAACCCCCGCCATGAACTTGCGGCGACTTACGTTCGGACCGTTCGCGTTGGAATCGGTGCTGCGGCGTCCACTGCGTGCCATGTAGTTCCTCCTCGGCCGCGCCTGCCTGGCGAGGCGCTTGCAAATCGGTGCGGTTTCTTTGGAGACCTATCCGCCGGGGGTTAAATTATCATGCCGCCCGGCCGTGTCATCCGGATTTGCGGCCTCCGGCACCGCCGTGCCGTCGCACCCCGGAGGGGCGGCGCACGGCAAACCAGGGGGCAATCCGTGAGAACCCGGGGCGACTGGAGGGATCGGAAGCGCGCGCGGGGAGCGCTCAGTGCGTCCAGGGCGTGCGCCGGTTGAAGGCGAAGTTGTCCGAATAGGAGATAAACGGGCGTTTGGTCGGCTTGGGATCGAACACCTGGTAGGAGATGCCGTTGCGCTCGCAATAGGCGATCGCCTCCTCCTTGCTGTCGAAGTGGAGGCGCACCTGCTGCCGGGTGTCGCCGGAGGTCGTCCATCCCATCAGCGGCTCGACCTCCTTGGGCTCGGACGGCTCGAAATCGAGCACCCAGATCTTGGCCTTGGCCTTACCCGACTGCATGGCGGTCTTCGCCGGCTTGTAGATGCGCGCGGTCATGGGTTTTCCGTATTCAAGCTCGCGTCCTGCTCCTGCGGCCGGGGCCGGGTCAGCAGGCTTGGCGACGGTGCCAAAGAATTGGAAACGTGCCGATCACAGCGGCTTATAGTGGATCGCCACCTCGCGGGAAAGAGCCGGCCTTGGCCCGGTCCGCGCGCGGCGGCATCGCCAATAGGCTCAGCGGACCTCAGCGCTGACGCGACAGCCTTGCGCACACCGCCCGCGGCGAACGCCCGGTCTCGGTGTAGCAGTAATCGAGCGTGTTGGCGTCGACGAGGCTGAACATGTAGGTCCCCTCGTCGTCCGTTCCCATGATCAGCTTGCCGCCCGGGGTGAAGGCACCCCACAGCGGCTCCTCCTCATCGCCGGTCGCATTGGAGCGTTTGAGGCGGCCGGTGAAGGTGTTGCCCTGCTGCTCGGTGATGACGAGTGTCGCAAGGCCGCCGCGACGCCCCTCGACCTTGGCGATCCGGTCGCGCTGGCCGGTCCAGGTCCCGACGAGCGATACATCCTGGGCAAACGCAGGAGTCGCGACGAGGATGGCGACGGTCGCAAGAAGCATTTTCATGGCGAACTCCATTGGGTCAGAACATCGCTTGAGCGGAGGCATCTGCACATCACGGCGCCACCTGTCAGAATCACCCCTCGAAACGTCAGAATCACTCTGAACGGAATCAAGGGGTTGGCTGGTCGGGGCAGCAGGATTTGAACCTGCGACCTGGAGTACCCAAAACTCCCGCGCTACCAGGCTGCGCTATACCCCGCCGACGTGACCGGGCGGCGATCACCGCGGCCCTCGATTACACGCTTCGCCGGATGCCCGCAATCGCGCCGCCGGCAATCGCGGCCGGGCAGCCCGCTTGAGGAAAGCCCACCCTATTTGCGGAAGATCGGCGATCCCACGCGGTCTCCCGGCGCGATGCCGAATTTCTTGGCGGTGCCGGCAACCACCTCGAGCACGGCGCGGACCGGTCCGCCGGACGAGATGATCTTGTCGGACTCCGTCTCGGTGTTCTCCGCAATCCGCAGGATGCGGCCGTCGGCGCGGATGAAGATCATGTCGAGGGACACATAGGTGTTGTGCATCCACATCGACACGTCCTGGTCGCGCTTGAAGTCGAACAGCATGCCGGTCGATTCCGGCATCGTTTTTCGGAACATCAGCCCTTTCTGGCGCTCCTCGTCGGTGACGGCGAGTTCCACCTGGAAGACGTGGACGCCGTTCTTGCTGGCGATCTCGAGCGACTGCTGCTCGGCGCTCCTCGCGGTCAGCGGGAGCAGCATCAGGCCGACGGCAACAGCCGCGGCAAGGTTGAGAATGCGCATGGAAATGGCTCGGCGGCTGCAGGTTCGGGTCATGAAGCGCGTTTAGCGCAACGGCCGTAGGACTGCAACCGCGCGCGCGACGCCACCTTGCCGCGCGACCTTGCCACGCTCACGCTCTCATGCCGCCCCGGCTTCAGGGAGGGTGGCCGAGCGATAGCGAGGTCGGGCGGGGTCCGCGAGCGATAGCGAGCCGAGACAGAGCCCCACCCTACCCTCCCCGAAGTCGGGGAGGGAAAAGACGGGAGGCCCCTCTTCCGCCTCGCCCTTTGCTCGTCGGCCGCGCGCTGCCGCCGCTACATCGCCTGCACCTCGACGACGCCCGGCACCGCCTTGATGGCGCCGGCGATCTGCGGCGAGACCTTGTAGCGGCCGGGAAGCCGCACCTCGACTTCGGCGCCGGCATCGAGCAGCAGCACGAGGTTGACCTCGCCGTCGCCCTTGCCGTCGAGGCGCTTCGACACCGCGTCGAGCGGCAGGCCGTCGCGCAGGAAGATGCGCAGGCCTTTCTGGACTTTGGCAGCCGCGGCATCGAGCGCCTCGACGCTCTGGATGCGCGCGCGCACCTCCTCCCCCTGGGCCTCCGCGGTGACCATGAGGAGCACGGCGCGGCCCGGCTCGAGGATATCGCGGTACTGCCCGAGCCCTTCGGCAAAGATCACCGCCTCGTAGTGCCCCGAAGCGTCGGACAGGCCGATGATGCCCATCTTGTTGCCTGTCTTGGTGCGCCGCTCGGCGCGCGACACCACCGTGGCCGCGACCCTGCCTGCGGTGACTCCGGACTTCACCTGGCGCGAGAACTCGGCCCAGGACGGTACCCGCAGGCTCTTGAGCACGTTCGCGTAGTCATCGAGCGGATGGCCGGTGAGAAAGAAGCCGATGGCGTCGTACTCGCGCTGCAGGCGCTCCGCCGGCATCCACGGCGCGACCTCGGGAATGACGAGCTTCTCCGGCGCTGCCGGGCCGCCGAACAGTTCGCTCTGGCCGAGCGTCACCGCATCGAAGGTGCGCTGCGCCGTCGCGAGCACCGCGTCCATCGCCGCGAAGGCCCGGGCGCGGTCGCGCTCGAGATCATCGAACGCGCCCGCGGCCGCAAGACTTTCCAGCACGCGCTTGTTGACCGAGCGCGGATTGACGCGCCGGGCGAAGTCGGCGAGGTCCGCGAACGGGCGCTCGGCGCGCGCCGTGACGATCGCCTCGACCGCGGCGCGGCCGACCCCCTTGAGGGCCGCAAGCGCATAATGGATGGCGTTGCCCGCGACGTCGAAATCGACGCCGGAGCGGTTCACCGAGGGCGGCAGCACCTTGATGCCGAGGCGCTGCGCCTCGTCGCGGAATTCGGCGAGCTTGTCGGTATTGCCCATGTCGAGCGTCATCGACGCCGCCAGGAACTCGACCGGATGGTTCGCCTTCAAGTACCCCGTCTGGTAGGTGATGAACGCGTAAGGCGCCGAATGCGACTTGTTGAAGCCGTATTCGGCGAACTTGGCGCAGGCATCGAAGATCGTGTCGGCGAGCGCCTTGTCGGTGCCGCGCTCGACCGCACCGGCGAGGAAACGGTCGCGCTGCGCCGCCATCTCCGCCCTGATCTTCTTGCCCATCGCGCGCCGCAGGAGGTCGGCCTCGGCGAGGCTGAAGCCGGCGAGGTCGCGGGCGATCTGCTGGACCTGCTCCTGGTAGGTGATGATGCCGTAGGTCGGCGCGAGAATCGGCTCCAGTTTGGGATGCAGAAATTCGATCGGCTCGCGGCCGAGCTTGCGCGCGCAATAGGTCGGGATGTTCGCCATCGGTCCCGGACGATAGAGCGCAACAAGCGCGATCAGGTCCTCGAAGCGGTCCGGCCGCATGTCGATGAGGGCGCGGCGCATGCCCTGACTTTCCACCTGGAACACCCCGACCGTTTCACCGCGGGCGAGGCTCTCGAAGGTTTTGGCGTCATCCAGCGGAATGCGGGTGAGATTGATCTCGACGCCGCGCGCGGCGATGAGCTTCACCGCGGTCTCGAGCACGGTGAGCGTCTTGAGGCCGAGAAAGTCGAATTTGACGAGGCCCGCCTGCTCCACCCACTTCATGTTGAATTGGGTCACCGGCATGTCGGACTTGGGGTCACGGTACATCGGAACCAGCTCGGAGAGCGGCCGATCGCCGATGACGATGCCGGCGGCGTGGGTCGAGGCGTGGCGGTAAAGGCCTTCGAGCTTCTGCGCGATCGCGAAGGCGCGGGCGACCACCGGCTCGCGGTCGCGCTCCGCCTGCAGGCGCGGCTCGTCGGCGATGGCGCGGGAGAGCGTCACCGGCGCCGCCGGATTCTGCGGCACGAGCTTGCACAGCTTGTCGACCTGGCCGTAGGGCATCTCCAGCACGCGGCCGACGTCGCGCAGCACGCCGCGCGCCTGCAGGCTGCCGAAGGTGATGATTTGCGCGACCTGGTCGCGGCCGTAACGGCCCTGAACGTAGCGGATCACCTCGTCGCGCCGGTTCTGGCAGAAGTCGATGTCGAAGTCCGGCATCGACACGCGATCCGGATTGAGGAAGCGCTCGAAGATGAGGCCGAAGCGGATCGGATCGAGGTCGGTGATGGTGAGCGCGAAGGCGACGAGCGAGCCTGCGCCCGAGCCGCGCCCGGGACCGACGGGAATCCCCTGCGCCTTTGCCCACTGGATGAAGTCGGCGACGATGAGGAAGTAGCCGGGATAGTTCATGCGCTCGATGACGCCGAGCTCGAAGGCGAGGCGTTCGTCGTACTGCTCCCGGGTCGTCCCTTCGGCGAGGCCGTGATCAGCGATGCGCCGCGCGAGCCCGTTGGCCGCACGCTTGCGCAGTTCGCTCGCCTCGTCGACCGGCTGCGCTCCCGGCAGCGAGAAGCGCGGCAGGATCGGCTTGCGGGACACCGGGCGGAACGAGCAACGCTCGGCGATTTCCACCGTCGAGGCGAGCGCTTCCGGCAGGTCGGCGAACTGCGCCATCATCTCGGCGCGCGTCTTGAAGCGGTGCTCGATGGTGAGCTGGCGCCGGTCGGCCTCGCCGAGCGCGCGCCCCTCGGCGATGCACAGCAGCGCGTCGTGGGCCTCGTAGTCATCGACGGTCGCAAAGAACGGCTCGTTCGTCGCGACGAGCGGAATGCCCTTGGCGTAGGCAAGGTCGACGAGCGCCGCCTCGACGGTGCGCTCCTGGGCGAGGCCGTGGCGCTGCAGCTCGACATAGAGCCGGTCGCCGAACGCCGCGAGGAACGCGTCCAGGCGTGCTGCGGCAAGATGCGGCTGGCCGGCGAGGATCGCACGGTCGATCGGGCCGTCGGGGCCGCCGGTGAGCGCGATCAGCCCCTCGGTGAAGCCGTCGAGCCAGGCGCGCTTGATGTGGGGCGGCTCGTTGCCGGGATGATCCAGGAAGGCGCGCGAATTGAGATGCAGCAGGTTGCGGTAGCCGGCTTCGGTCGCGGCAAGCAGCACCACGCGCGGCATCGTGGTGACCGCCGGGCCGCCGGGCCGCATCTGGTTTTCCTGATCGCCGCAATCGATCGAGAGCGCACAGCCGATGATCGGCTGGATGCCCGAGCCTGCCATCTTGTCGGAGAATTCGAGCGCCCCGAACATGTTGTTGGAGTCGGTGAGTGCCAGCGCCGGCTGATGGTCGGCTTTGGCGAGTTCGGCGAGCTTGGCGATCGGCAACGCCCCCTCGAGCAGCGAGTAGGCCGAATGCATGTGGAGATGGACAAATCCGACCATTGCTCGCCTGTAAGTCGCTCGCCAGTGAAAGGCGCAGAGCGCCCGCCCGTCTGGGGCGCACCACGGGGGCCGCATCGGCCTGGAGACAGGGCGTTGTCAGCCGTTATTTGCCTCGGCCGATTCGACCACCCGATGATCCTGGCGAGGCGCGCGCTCTCCTGTCCAGCGCACACCACCTGCGGCCCCCAACTTTCACATGCCGGATTTCAAATCTCGCAATGGTGGCCGGCTACAGCACCGACAGCACCTGCGCCCACACGACGATCATCCCGACGAACAGGGCGACGGATGCCAGTGCGGCGGCTTCTTCGACGACGGCCCGTATCATGTTGCGCTCCCCATGCTTCGAACATAGAGGGAACATAGTTCATGATATGTTCTCAGAGCAAGTAATTTCAGTCGGGCTTGGTCGGCGGGTCGACTGCTTGGTTAATGCCCCAGGCTTCCTCAAGGATATCCTTAGCCCGACGCGGATCGAGAGGCGGCTTGGAGGTAGCACGGCAGACGAACTCGCGCGCCTTATCGAGATCAGACTTTGTCGTTCGGAGTGTCGCCAGGATCAATTGGATTGCCCTGCGCCATCACGGCCCCCCTACCCCAGCTCCACCAGCTTCCCATCCCGCAACGTCACCCGCCGGTCCATCCGATCGGCGAGCTCCATGTTGTGGGTGGCGATGATTGCGGCGAGGCCGGAGGCGCGCACGAGCTGGGTGAGCGCGGAAAACACCCGCTCCGCGGTCTTGGGGTCGAGGTTGCCGGTCGGCTCGTCGGCGAGCAGGATGCGCGGCGCATTGGCGACGGCGCGGGCGATGGCGACGCGCTGCTGCTCGCCGCCGGAGAGCTCGGCCGGGCGGTGCTCGACGCGCTCCTTGAGCCCGAGATAGCCGAGCAGCTCGCGGGCGCGGCGATCGGCGTCGCTCTTGCGCAGCCCCTTCACCATCTGCGGCAGCATGACGTTCTCGAGCGCGGTGAACTCCATCAGCAGGTGATGGGCCTGGTAGACGAAGCCGACGTCGGTGCGCCGCAGCCGCGTGCGCGCGGCGTCGTTGAGCGAGGAGGTCGGCGCATCGTTGATGAAGACCTCGCCGGCGTCCTGGTGCTCCAAGAGCCCGGCGATGTGCAAAAGCGTCGACTTGCCGGCGCCCGACGGCGCGATCAGCGCCACCGACTGCCCGCTCCACACCGCGAGGTCGACGCCGGTCAGAATCTCGAGCGTCGCGTCGCCCTGCTTGTAGCGGCGTTCGACGCCGTTGAGATAGATCGCCGGTGTTTCGTCGGGCATCAGGTCACTCGTAGCGCAACGCCTCGACCGGATCGAGCCGGGCGGCCCGCCAGGACGGGTAGAGCGTCGCGAGGAAAGACAGCGTCAACGCCATGATGACGACGGCGGAGGTCTCGCCCAAATCCATGTCGGCCGGCAGGCGAGAGAGGAAGTAGAGCTCGGGCGAGAACAGCTCGGTGCTGGTGACCCAGGACAGGAATTGCCGGATCGATTTCGACGTTGAGGCAGACGAGCGTGCCGACCAGGAAGCCGACCACGGTGCCGACGACGCCGATCGAGGCGCCGGTGATCAGGAAGATGCGCATGATCGCGCCCTGGGTCGCGCCCATGGTGCGCATCACCCCGATGTCCTGGCCCTTGTCCTTCACCAGCATGATGAGGCCGGAGACGATGTTGAGCGCGGCGACGAGCACGATGAGCGTGAGGATCAGGAACATGACGTTGCGCTCGACCTGGAGCGCATTGAAGAAGGTGGCGTTGCGCTGGCGCCAATCGATCATGTAGATCGGCCGCTGCGCCGCTTCCTGAATCTCGCGGCGAAAGCGGTCGACACGATCGGGATTGTCGACATAGACCTCGATCGCGGTGACGTCGCCGTTGCGGTTGAAATAGGCCTGCGCCTCCGGCAGCGGCATGTAGACGAAGGCGGCGTCGTATTCCGACATGCCGATCTTGAACACCGCCGCGATCTTGTAGGGCTTGATGCGCGGCGTGGTGCCGAGCGGCGTCACCGCGCCGCGCGGCGAGACGAGGGTGACGTTGTCGCCGGCATGCACCGAGAGCTGCTCGGCGAGCCGCGCCCCGATCGCGACGCCCTGCCCTTCGTCGAAGCCCTCGAGCGTGCCCTGCTGGATGTTGTTCGCGATCGAGCCGAGGCGCGCGAGGTCGGGCCCGCGGATGCCGCGTACCAGGACGCCATTGGCGTTGAACGGCGAGGAGGCGAGCGCCTGGCCTTCGACCACGGGCGCCGCGAGCCGCACCCCCGGCACCATGGCGACGCGGCCGGCGACCATCTCCCAGTCGGTGAGCGGGGAATCGAGCGGCTGGATCAACAGGTGGCCGTTGAGACCGAGGATCTTGTCGAGCAGCTCCTTGCGAAAGCCGTTCATCACCGCCATCACGATGATCAGGGTCGCGACCCCGAGCATGATGCCGAGGAACGAGAACCCCGCGATCACCGAGATGAAGCCCTCCTTGCGGCGCGCCCGCAGATAGCGCAGCGACATCATCCATTCGAAGGGAGCAAATGGCGCCGTCGCGTTGGGTTCGCTCATGGGTTTTCCCTGCTTCCGGAGGCCCCGCCCCTGGATTTCATCAGATTCTGGCGATCATGCGCCACTGCCTTTATGGTCGCGTCGCTCACCGCGCACAGGTTCCTCGTGTCGTAGCGTAACGCGTCATGACCCCCGGCGTCACAGCACACCCAGCGTCACAGCGCCCAAGGCTCATAACGCAAGACGTTCGACGGCATCGGCCGGCGTCATCAGCTGGCGGGTTCCGTCGGCGCGGCACTTGAGCTCGATCTTGCCTTCGGCGAGGCCCTTGGGACCGATCAGGATCTGCCAGGGAATGCCGATGAGGTCGGTCGACGCGAATTTCGAGCCGGGCCGCTCGTCGAGGTCGTTGTAGAGCACCTCGACGCCCTTCGCCGTGAGCTGGCGATAGACCGTCTCGCTCGCGGCGTCGGTCGCGCTGTCGCCCTGCTTCAAGTTGAGCACGGCGACCTTGAACGGCGCCACCGCCTCCGGCCACTTGATGCCGGTCTCGTCGTGGTTGGCCTCGATGATGGCGGCGACGAGCCGGCTCGGACCGATGCCGTAGGAGCCCATGTGGACGGGATGCTCAGCCCCGTCGGGCCCCGCCACCACCGCCTTCATCGGCGTCGAATACTTGGTGCCGAAGTGGAAGATGTGGCCGACTTCGATGCCGCGCGCCGACATCCGCGCGTCGCCGGGGAGCGCTTCGAACACATCCGGCTCGTGCTTCTCCGAGGTCGCCGCATAGCGCGAGGTCCAGACATCGACGATTCGCTGCATCGCGTCGGCATCGTCGAAGTTCACGCCGGCCTCGGGAATCTCGAAGTCGAGATAGTCGCGGTGGCAATAGACCTCGCTCTCGCCGGTCGTGGCGAGGATGATGAACTCGTGGCTCAAGTTGCCGCCGATCGGCCCGGTGTCGGCGACCATCGGGATGGCGCGCAAACCCATCCGCGCAAAGGTGCGCAGATAGGCGACGAACATGCGATTGTAGGAATGCCGCGCTCCGGCATAATCGAGATCGAAGGAATAGGCGTCCTTCATCAGGAATTCGCGCGAGCGCATGGTGCCGAATCGCGGCCGCACCTCGTCGCGAAACTTCCACTGCAGGTGATAGAGATTGAGCGGGAGGTCCTTGTAGGAGCGCACATAGGCGCGGAAGATCTCGGTGATCATCTCCTCGTTGGTCGGACCGTAGAGCATCTCGCGCTCGTGGCGGTCCTTGATGCGCAGCATCTCCTTGCCGTAGTCGTCGTAGCGCCCGCTCTCGCGCCACAGCTCGGCCGATTGAATCGTCGGCATCAGCATCTCGACCGCGCCGGCGCGGTCCTGCTCCTCGCGCACGATGCGGCAGACCTTCTGCAGCACGCGAAAGCCGAGCGGGAGAAACGCGTAGATGCCCGCGGCCTCCTGGCGAATCATTCCGGCGCGCAGCATCAGCCGGTGCGAAACGATCTCTGCCTCCTTGGGAGTTTCACGCAGGATCGGCAGAAAGTAACGGGACAGTCGCATGGGCTCCGCGTGATTCCTTTGAAAACGAGGTCGCAGTGAAAGCGGATCGCTCCGGCAATTACAAGCGCGGCAAACGCTCGAACCGACGTCTCGTGGCGGAAAACCGGCGTGGCACAGGCACGTGACCCCTCGTTTGATGATTTATGGTGCAGTGCACGACAACCATGGTGACAAATTGGACCCGAGTAGGGTATCAAGTAACTTATCCGCTGAATGGAGCGCATCTGCGCAAGAATATTGCGCTCCGGAGGTTGCGGTCCAAGTCTGTGGGAGGAAAACCGGCGGCGCGAAAAACTCGCGGCCACTCCACAAAAACAAAAATTGGAGATGACCGGTACTTTGTGAGCGCATTGGAGCAGGGCTTTGGCCCTGCTTTCTTTTTTCCCTTGCAGGCAGCCGTCACATTTGGCTCGCGACACGGCGTAATGGGATATTTTGTATACCACCGACAATTATCGGTTGCACGCCGAACGCGTGGTTCCGCATTGCAGCACGTTTTTACGGCACGCAGACGGGAAAACGGCTCTTAGGCCGCAACAAAATTCTGCTTGTTATAGTCGTAAACTACCCGGCCATAGGGCAGCGTGAGGTCGGCGAGGAAGTGATGGGCGCCGACGACCCGATGCACCGGCAGGTCGGCGACGGGCGCATTGACGTGGGGAATGAGGTGCAGTCGGCCAGGCCCGATCCACGAGCCCTTCACCACGATATCGACGATGTTGATGGCGACGAGCTGACAGATCTCGGGACGGCCGTCGACGCCGGGAATGAGCTTCAAGTTGATTTGCGTCTGCGACAGCGCCGCCGTGGTGCGCTCGCCGTTGCCCGCCATCGCCTCGTGCTTGTAGCCCATGGTGCCCATGGCGACGAGCTGGCCGGCATAGGAGAGCGTGCCGGTGAGCGTGTCCTTGACGATCTCGAGCTTGGGATGGGCGTACTTCTTCGGAAAGCCCCAGATCTCGCGGCCCGCCGCGATCGGCGGATCGTCGTCGAGATACATCTGGGAGACGAAGTTGACCTCTTCGCCGCGCAGCCGCGCCGGGATCACGATGCCGGACTCGGTGTAGCTGCCGAAGCCGGACGAGTCCGGCATCTTGATCCATTCGTACTTTACCAGCGGCCGATCGAGCGGCTCAAGCGGCTCCGGCAGTTGCTCCCGGATCAGCTCGGGATCGGTCTCGTAGGTGATCACCAGGAATTCGCGGTTGATGAAGCGATAGGGACCGGCGGGATAGCTCGGGCCTGCCGCCGGCATCGACGGCAGCTTGAGAACGTCTTCCTTGCGCATGGAATCCCCGTTTGCGTCGGCGGGCATCGTGCCGCCATCGGGCCGGCGCTCGTTGCGTAGTTTGCCAATCTGACAATCCCGTGAAGCTCCGCCTGCGGATCGATGACACGGGCCGATGTGCTCGGATCGATGCCTGCGATCGATGCGTCGGGGCGATGGGTCGGAACGATGCGCGACCCGCGCGTCATGAGCGCGTCACCTCCCCTCGCATAGGCTTGGGCGGCTGGAGTACCGGACATGGACGCGACGACGACAACGACTGTGCGCGACTACACTTCGCAGGGCTGGCGGCCGGCGGGCTGCGACCGGGTTGCACTCGTGCTGCAAGGCGGCGGCGCGCTCGGTGCCTACCAGGCCGGCGTCTATCAGGCGTTGCACGAAGCCGAGATCGAGCCGGACTGGGTTTCCGGCGTCTCGATCGGCGCGATCAATTCCGCGATCATCGCCGGCAATTCGCGCCGCCGCCGGCTCGACCGGCTGCGCACGTTCTGGGAGATGGTCACCGAACGCAAGATCTGGCACTTCACGCCGGACGGCGATGCCTTCCGCAAGGCCCGCAACCTCGCTAGCTCCTGGATGACGATGGTGCAGGGCCAGCCGGGCTTCTTCACCCCGCGCACGCCGAACCCGTGGTTCAGCCTGCCCGGCGCCCAGGCCGCGACGAGCTATTACGACACCGCGCCGTTGCGCGAGACGCTGGAGGACCTCGTCGATTTCTCGATGATCAACGAGAAGCAGGTCCGCTTCTCGGTCGGCGCGGTCAACGTGCTCAGCGGCAACTTCGTCTATTTCGACAATGCGACCGAGATCATCGGGCCGGAGCACGTGATGGCGAGCGGCGCGCTGCCGCCGGCGCTCCCCATGGTCAAGATCGGCACCGATCATTTCTGGGACGGCGGCATCGTCTCCAACACGCCGCTGCAGCACCTCCTCGATCAGGACGACCGCCTCAACACGCTGATCTTCCAGATCGACCTGTTCAGCGCCCGCGGGGTGCTGCCGCGCGACCTCCAGGACGTGATGGCCCGCCACAAGGACATCATGTATTCCTCGCGCACCCGCTACAACACCGACGTCTACCGCCGCATCCACACCTGGAAGAAGCGGCTCCATCTCGCGCTCGACAAGATCCCTGAGGACCGTCTCTCGGACGAAGAGCGCAAGCTCAAGGAAGAGCTCGACAACATGCCGGAGATCACCATCCTGCAGATGATCTACCAGCAGAAGGCCTATGAGGGTCATGCCAAGGACCACGAGTTCTCCGGCACCTCGATGCGCGAGCACTGGCAGTCGGGCTACGAGGACACCAAGCGCGCACTGCGCCGCAAGGACTGGCTCACCATGCCGCCCCACGGCGCCGGCATCGTCGTGCACGACGTGCATCGCGAAGAGGATCGGTGAGCCCTACGCCGTCCGGTGACAAACCCACACCCGTCATTCCGGGGCCGCCGCAGGCGGAACCCGGAATCCAGCGCTAAGACGCGGCGCTGGTGAAACCGCCCAATTCTGGATTCCGGGTTCGCGCTGACGCGCGCCCAGGAATGACGGTCTTTCAAAAATGGCTGTAGGCCGGCCGCGCGAAAGCGAGCACACGCCCGTCAGCAGCGACGAACCGCGCCTCGAGTGGCCCAGCCACCACGACGCCGATCTCGGTGATCGCGACGCCGGCCTCTCTCCGCCTCGGCGCGCAAACCGTCGAGGCGGTCAGGCGGCACCGCGGCCGCGATCTCGAAATCGTCGCCCCCGGTGAGGATCGTCTCCATCGCCGCCGGATCGCTCGCGAGCGCCTGCCGTGCGGCGGGCGACAGCGGCACGCGCTCTACCGCGATCGCCGCGCCGACCCCGGACACCCGGCACAGCTTGGCGAGATCGCCGGCGAGGCCGTCGGAGACGTCGAGCGCCGCGCTGGCGTGCCGGCGCAGCGCCTCGGCGATGGCGTTGCGGGGCTGTGGCAGTAGATATCGCGAAAGCAGATGCGCCCGCATCGTCTCGTCGAGCTTCCAGCGCGCCGCCGCGGTGGGGTCCTGGCGCAGCGCGAGGCCGAGCGCGGCGTCGCCGATGGTGCCGGTCACCACGACGAGGTCGCCTTCGCGCGCACCGGCGCGGCGGACCATGGTGCCGTGGGGCACGGTGCCGAACGCCGAGATATAGACCGTGATGGCGCCAGGGCTGCGGTCGGTGTCGCCGCCGAGCAGCGGGCAGCGATAATGCGCGGCGTCCTCGCGCAGCGCCTGGGCGAAGGCCTTGAGCCAGTCGGGCGGCAGGCCGGCCGGCAGGCCGATCGACATCAGGAAGCCGAGCGGCGCCGCGCCCTTCGCCGCGAGATCCGACAGGTTGACGCGCAGCGCCCGCCGCGCCACCGCGTCGGCGGGATCGTCGGGGAAGAAATGCACCCCGCCGATGACGCCATCGGTGGTGAGCACGAGATCGCAGCCCGCCGGCGGAGCGATGACGGCAGCGTCATCGGCAAGACCCAGAGCGCCGGGATGGGTCGCGATCGGCCGGAAATACGTCGCGATCAGCCGGTCCTCGGCCGAGCCTTGGTCGGATTTCGCCATGACCTCCTGCCGGCGCGATTACGCGGGGAGCTTAGTCATTATCGGAGGGGGCGTCACTCGGCCGAGACGCCGCGAGCTCCCTCCCACCGTCCCCCGCAAGCGACCCGCAAGCGGGAGAGGGAGTTGCAATGCCGTGCCCGACGAAGGTTCGGACGCGACGTGCCTTTGGCAGTCTCCCCCGCTTGCGGGGGAGGGTGGGGAGGGGGAATGCGGCAAACCAATTAGGCCGGGTCGGACGGCTCCGCGCTGGAAAACTCCGCTCCCCGCAGCTTGCGAGCGAGTTGGTCGAGCACGGCGTTGACCATGCCGGTCTCGGTCTTGTCGACGAAGGCATTCGCAACGTCGACATATTCCGAGACGATCACCCGCGCCGGGATGTCGGTGCGCGTCTCGAGCTCCCAAGCGCCGGCGCGCAGGACCGAGCGCAGGATCGCCTCGATGCGCTTGAGCGGCCAGGACGTCGCCAGCGCCTCGTCGACCTTCGGATCGAGGGCGCGCTGGGTCGCCACCACGCCGGAGACGATATCGCGGAAGAACGCTGCTTCCGCGGGCAGATACTGCTCGCCTTCGACCTCGCGGCCGAGCCAGTGGCTTTCGAACTGCGCCAGGATCTCGTTGAGGCCGGCGCCCGCCATGTCCATCTGATAGAGCGCCTGCACCGCGGCAAGCCGCGCCGCGCCGCGGCGATTGGCCTTGCGCGGACCGGCCGCCTTTTGCGGCGCGCGGGTCATTGCGGCTTGGCCGGGGGAATCCCGCCTCGCTTGAGACGGACGAGCGCGAGCGCGGCGGCAGCGGCGGTGCCGCCCTTGTCGCCACCGTCGGGGTCGGCGCGGCGGCGCGCCTGCTCGGGCGTATCGACGGTGAGGATGCCGTTGCCGACCGGCACCCCGGTCGCGATGCCGATGTCCATCAGCGCGCGCGCCAACTCGCCGGCGACGATGTCGTAGTGGCTCGTCTCGCCGCGAATGACGCAGCCGAGCGCCACCACGCCTTGATAAGCTGTGCCACGCGAAGACTTGAGCGCAAACGAGACCGCCTGCGGAATTTCGAGCGCGCCAGGCACAGTGACCACATCATAGACCGCGCCGGCTGCATCGAGCGCGCGCCGGGCGCCTGCGAGCAGCATATCGGCGATGTCCTCGTAGTAGCCGGACTCGACGATGAGGATGCGCACGCCGTCGAGAGGCGCGTCCGGTGCCTGCCTGCGTCTGCGCGCCTCGACCATGCGTGTCCATCAACGGAGAAGTGAACCGGCGCCGTCAGTACCAAGCCGACGCCACCGCTAGCAAGCGCGACGTTCACATGCCCGATAAGCGTGCGACATAGCGCGCCATCAGGTCGACCTCGAGATTGACGAAGTCTCCCGAGGCGAGCGCACCGAACGTGGTCACAGTGAGGGTGTGGGGAATGATCAGCACGGAGAATTGATCGCCCGCCACTTCGTTGACGGTGAGCGATACGCCGTCGAGGGCGACCGAGCCCTTGACGGCGATGAAGCGCGACAGCGCCGCCGGCGCCACAAGCACGAGGCGCGCCATGTCGCCGAGATCGTCGCGCCCGACGAGCTCGGCGACTCCGTCCACATGACCAGCCACGATGTGGCCGCCGAGCTCGTCCCCGATGCGCAGCGAGCGCTCGAGATTGAGCCGCGTGCCGACCCGCCAGCTTCCCGCCGTGGTGACGGCGAGCGTCTCGGCGGCGGCATCGGCGGAGAACCAGGTGTGCCCATCCTCCTCGCCGGCACCGACCACGGTGAGGCAGACCCCATTGCAGGCAATCGAAGCACCATCGGCGATGCCGGCGCGCTCATAGTGGCAGGCGATCTTGAGGCGACGCAGATCATCGGCGCGGGGATGCACCGCAACCACTTCGCCGATGTCGGTGACGATGCCGGTGAACATTTGTGTTTGCCTTCAGGTTGGACGAAACGCGGTGCGCATGAGCGCGGCGCGCCGGGACCCTGGAATCGATGAAACCGCCGCAACCGCGTCCGCTACATCCGCAGTCACGACCGTGCCCTCTCGAACGTTTCCAGACGGTCCACGCCTACCGCCTCGACCCCGCGCGAGACGAAGCGCGGCGAGGCCGTCACCGCCGACAGCGGCAGACCTTCCAGCGCGTCGATGCCGGTTGGTCCGATCGTGACGTCGCCGCGGAAGATCGCAGCCTCGTCGACGAGGTCTGCGCTCAGGAGGGCTGCGGCCGAGAATCGGTCCGCCCTCGACCATCAGCCGGGTGACGCCGCGGTCGCCGAGGACATGCAGCATGGCGGAGAGATCGATACGCCCCGCCGCCGCGGGGACGCGCAGCACCTCGACTTCATACCGGGAGAGTCGCCGCTCGGCCTGCGCATCCGCACCGGTGCCGGCGAACACCCAGACCGGTGTCTGCGCGGCGGTCTGGACGAGCGCACTCGTCTCCGGCAGGCGCAGCGCAGTGTCGAGCACGACCCGCACGGGCGAGCGCGCTTGCGTGCCCGGCAGCCGGCTGGTGAGCTGCGGGTCGTCGGCGAGCGCGGTCCCGATGCCGATCAGGATCGCGTCGTTCATGGCGCGCATCAGGTGGACGCGCGCCCGCGCGCGTTCGCCGGTGATCGCCGCGGGCTTGCGGCCGGCAAGCCCTGCCTTGCCGTCAGCCGACACCGCGAGCTTCAGGGTCACGTGGGGCCGGCCGTCGCGCACCCGGCGGAAGTGGCCGGCATGGACGCGCCGGGCCTCCGCTTCGCGCAGGCCGACCTCGACCGTGATGCCGCGGGCGCGCAGCCGCGCGTGGCCCTCCCCCGCCACCTCCGGATTGGGGTCTTCGATTGCCGACACCACCCGCGCGATCCCCGCGGCGATGATGGCGTCCGCGCAAGGCGGCGTCTGGCCATGATGGGAGCACGGCTCGAGCGTCACATAGAGCGTCGCCCCGCGGGCGCGGGAGCCCGCCCGCGCCAGCGCCTCGACTTCGGCATGAGGGCGCCCGCCGGGCTGCGTCCAGCCGCGGCCGACGATCACCGGCACGTCACCCGCGGCATCGACCACGACGGCACCGACCGCGGGATTGGGCCACGCATTGCCGAGCCCGCGCCGGCCGAGCGCGAGCGCGAGGTCCATGAACCGCTCGTCAGACCGCTCGTCGTGTGGAGAAAAGGCCATCGCGTCGGATCCATCCGTCGCGCCGGCCGGGGCGCCGAAGGCGCCCGGCGAAAGCGCGCCGAGCGCCCGTCTTTGCGGCATCTGGGAGGCAAAATCCACCCTCAGGCGCGTTTGTGGCCCCTGAAAAGAAAAGGGGCGGCCGACCGGCCGCCCCCCAATCCGATGCGTGTGACTGCAGGCTCAGAACGGATACCAACGCACCGAGGCCAGGACCATATTGTCGTCGGTGTGGACCGCACCGACGCCTGCGAGAGCGGGGCTGGTGGCCGAAGCGGCAACAACGCCGTAGCCCGCGAAGCTTTCGCGATGGATCCACTCCCACTGAAGGCCGGTGGCGACCCGGCCCATCGGACCCTTGTAGACGTCCTGCCAGAAGCCAAGGGTAGTTCCCGAGACCAGCTTGTTCACGGCGGCACAATTCCCGCTCATGGCAGGATTGGTAGTGACGCTGAATGTAGCTGCTGTCGGGAAGTAGCAGCCCCCGTTGATCACGTTCGGGTTGCCGAAGCCGGAAACACCACCAATACCAGCCGCGTTCGCCCAAACGGCCGACGCTTCCTTTTCGATGCCGGCATAACCGTAGATATCGAGACCCGCCCAGGGGTGGAGGATGGCGCCAACGAGGCCATGGAAGGCCGTGATCGTTTGCAGTGAACCGTCCGTCCCGACATACACGTCGGACAGCTGGGACGCGCCGTAGCGACCGATGCCCCGGCCGTACATGGCCGAAGCCGTCACGTCGAGGTACTTCGAAATAACCGGCAACAACACCGAACCGCCGACGCCGTCACCAAGGGTGGTCTTCTGGTGTGCCGAACCGGGGAACGATGACCCCGCGCCCGCGAGAAGACAGGTTCCGACCGTGCCGGCGACCGTGCTGATATCGTTAACCGGGCAATTATACACGTTATCGTTGAAGAAGCGCGCAATGCCGAACGCTTCGTAGTGACCCCAGCCCGGATCAAAGGCAACCTTGGCGATGACGTCTGGAATGGTATCCGCCGTGAAGCTGCCGGCGTTGTTCAGAGTGCCGGCTCCGGGATTTGCGAAGTTCACGATCCAGCCGTTGGCTGTCCCGCCGTTCGCGATCGCGCCGGTGCCGGCATAGACCAGCGCAGCCGGAGCTTCGACCGATGCGCCGACCGACATCCAGGGCGCAATGTCTTGCACAAAACGCAGTTGCCAGTTGCGGGTGTAGTCAAAACCGGGGACGTAGGCCCCATCGATCACGATCGGGGCGTTCTCCTTCCGCGGCGTCATGTCGACGGTGGTCTGGGTGGCCAAGCTCCAGGCTTGACCGGCGAGGAAATGGAAGCCCGAGTCGAGGTTGTCATAAGCGAAGAAAGCTTGGCGCAGGCGCGGCGTCCAGCTGTTGCTCTCGTTGAAATTCGCGGTCGGCGCGGCGCCCTGGAAGTCCATCTCGAAGTAGCCCGAGAGCTTCTGGGTCGGGGTGAGCGGGCCTTCGATGAGGAGCGAAATCCGGCTCTGGCGGGCGCTGGCGCGGAACTCGTGCTCACCGTAGGTCGGCTGGAACGGATACGGTATCGCGGCGAACGACGTATTGCTGTCCTGCACCGTGGAGTGGTCCCGCCACACCCCATCGGCCGAGAAGTAACCGCCCCAGGTGAGCTTCACCTTGTCGACGATGCTCGGCGCCTTGGCCGGGAACGGCTTGAGGTCCGCGCCATAGGCGCCGTTGAAGGCCGGCGGGATCTCGGACTTTGCTTCGGCCGCCTTCTTCTTGGCCTCCGCGAGGTCCTTGTTGACCTGCTTCATCTGATCCTGCAGCTGCTGCATCTGCCGCTGCATCTGCTCGACCTTAGCCGTGGCAATGTCGACTTGTTGCGCGCCGGCCGAGCCCGCAACGAAAACCGCCGCGGTCGCCAGCAATCCCCAATGACGACGTTTCAGCATTTCCAACTCTCCTGTTCCCTGCACCGTCCCCATGACCCCCCGTCACGGGTTTTCGAGAAAAGCCCAAAACACGTGGGCCCCGCGAACCAAGTCCTCGGCCCACCTCCGTCCCCGATTGTCTTTTTTTGAAGTATTCGACGCACTTTTACTTGCCGGAACCTACGCTGGACTATGGTGCGCCGACCCCGTCGCGTGACACCGGCCAAGGCCTAAGACGATCATGACCCGTGCATCGTTCATCCCAGCCGCGGCAGCCGGAGCACCCGTGGAAAACGCAGTTGCCACGCTTTCCGTCCACGCCTTTGCCATCTCGGAAGAAAGTCGAGAGCCTTCGCGCCGCCCGGTTCCGTCTTGCGGCGCAATCTAACGCAAGTAATCGACCGCTGTAAGGCAAGCCGTCCGCAATAGTTCTTGGTTAGCGGACAATCTCTAGGCCTGTTGCCCTATTATCACTCAAAGACATACCGCCATACCCGCCGTATAAAATTGTCGGAAACGGTACATAAGCTCTTAATTCATCTGAATACCAAACAACTTACACAATACTGTTATACCATATTCACATCTGAACTTTGAAAGAAGCATTTTGTTAAAAATATTAGATGGTTGCGTGAGCGACGATCCGCCCGGGATTTCCCTGATTCCCGTCGGCTGCGCGCCTTCATCGGCATAGCTGAAAGCTACGCCTTTGGGCGGCCGCCCCGGAGGCAGTCGGCAATGCCGGGCCGGTTGTTCCCGGCGGACCTGCTCCCGGCGGCTACTTGCTGGCCGGGGCGATCGGAGGAAGCTCTTCCTCGGCCGAAAGCTCGCCGAGCACGGCTTCGAAATCCTTCGCTTCGCGGAAATTGCGATACACCGAGGCGAAGCGGACATAGGCGACGTCGTCGAGATCGCGCAGATGCGCCATCACCGTCTCGCCGATGGTTTCGGTGGTCACCTCGTTCTCGCCGAGATTCTCGAGATCGCGCACGATCCGCGACACCGTCTGCTCGACCCGCTCAGGGTCGACGTTGCGCTTGCGCAACGCGATCACCACCGAGCGCGCGAGCTTGTCGCGGTCGAACGGCACCCGGCGGCCGTTGCGCTTGATGACGGACAGCTCGCGCAGCTGGACGCGCTCGAAGGTGGTGAAGCGGAATCCGCAGGCAAGGCAGAGGCGGCGGCGGCGAATCGCGGCGGAATCCTCGGTCGGGCGCGAATCCTTCACCTGGGTGTCGAGACTGGTGCAGTTCGGGCAGCGCATGGCCCCCTCGTCAGCCGTAGATCGGGAACCGGGCGAGGAGGTGCTTGACCTTATCGCGCACCGCGCCTTCGGTGAAACTGTCGGCCTCGGCGCCCTTCTGGGAGAGCACGTCGAGCACGTCGGAGATCAGTTCGCCGACCTCGCGGAATTCGGCGGCGCCGAAGCCGCGGGTGGTGCCGGCGGGCGAGCCGAGCCTGACGCCTGAGGTGACCGTGGGCTTCTCCGGGTCGAAGGGAATGCCGTTCTTGTTGCAGGTGATGTGGGCACGGCCGAGCGCCGCCTCCGCGACCTTGCCGGTGAGCCGCTTCGGCCGCAGGTCGACCAGCATGAGATGGGTGTCGGTGCCGCCGGAGACGATGTCGCAGCCGCGCGCCTTCAAGGTCTCCGCGAGCGCCTTGGCGTTCTCGACGACATCAGCAGCGTAGGTGCGGAACGAAGGCTGCAGCGCCTCGCCGAACGCCACCGCCTTCGCCGCGATGACGTGCATCAGCGGCCCGCCCTGCAGGCCCGGGAAGACCGCGGAATTGATCTTCTTGGCGAGGTCTTCCTGGTTCGTCAGGACGACGCCGCCGCGCGGGCCGCGCAGCGTCTTATGCGTGGTCGTGGTCACCACATGGGCGTGGGGGAACGGGCTCGGATGGGCGCCGCCGGCGACCAGGCCGGCAAAATGCGCCATGTCGACGAGCAGGAACGCGCCGACCTCGTCGGCAACGGCGCGGAATCCCTTGAAGTCGATGATGCGCGGGTAGGCCGACCCGCCGGCGATGATCACCTTGGGGCGGTGCTCGCGGGCGAGCTTTGCGACCTCGTCCATGTCGATCAAGTGGTCGTCGCGGCGCACACTGTAAGGCACCACCTTGAACCACTTGCCGGACATGTTGACCGGCGAGCCGTGGGAGAGGTGCCCGCCGGCGGCGAGGTTGAGCCCCATGAAGGTGTCGCCGGGCGCCATCAGCGCCATAAAGGCAGCGGCGTTGGCGGAGGCCCCGGAGTGCGGCTGCACGTTTGCGAAACCACATCCGAAAAGCCTGGTAACCCGTTCGATTGCAAGATTTTCCGCGATGTCGACGAACTGGCAGCCGCCATAGTAGCGCTTGCCCGGCAGGCCCTTCGCATACTTGTTGGTGAGCACCGAACCCTGGGCTTCGAGCACCGCGCGACTGACGATGTTCTCCGACGCGATGAGCTCGATCTCGTCACGCTGGCGGCCGAGTTCGAGCCTCACCGCCTCGGCGATCTCGGGATCGCTCTCCGCGAGCGTCGCGGTGAACATGTTGCGCGCGAGCGCGGTCGGCTTGGTGGGCTTGTTCATTGAAGATTCCAAACGGGCGCCGCAGGGCGCATCCGCCCCGCATCCTGGCCGGCTGAGAACGATTGGGTTGGCGATAACACATCGCCCCTGCCCCGCCAAGTTTGGTTTGGACTGGGCTCGTCGGCCGCAAGATGTTGTGGGGAACGCGGCGCGCAAGCGTGCCGGGCGCTCCGCAAGACGAGACCGCCATGCGGTCCCTGTGGAAAACAAAACCCCCGGCGCGAGGGCCGGGGGTTCAGGGGTGGTGGGGTCAGGCAGAGTGGATACGCGGGGTGGTCAGAGGCGGTAAAGGATCTGGTCGGTCCAGAACCGCTCAAGGCGGTGCAACGCCTTGTTCAGGGTCGAGAACTCCTCGGCATTGATGCCGCCGACCTGCTCCACGGTGCGGACGTGCTTGTGGTAGAGCGTGTCGACGATGTTGCGGACCTCGCGGCCCTTGTCGGTGAGCTTGATGCGGACCGAGCGGCGGTCGACCCGCGAGCGCTGGTGGTCGAGGAAGCCCATCTCGACGAGCTTCTTGAGGTTGTAGGAGACGTTCGAGCCGAGGTAGTAGCCGCGGGTGCGCAGCTCGCCGGCGGTCAGCTCCTTGTCGCCGATGTTGTAGAGCAGGAGCGCCTGCACCGAGTTGATGTCGGCGCGGCCGCGGCGGTCGAACTCGTCCTTGATGACGTCGAGCAGCCGGCGATGCAGCCGCTCAACGAGGGTGAGCAACTCCAGATAAAGCGGCCGGATTTGCTCGGAACGCTGGTCGCGTTCTGCCGGGTCTGCCGCCTTCATCACTGCTTTCATGGGGTGACGCCTTCCTGGTTTTATTCTGTTGCGCGGGGCTCCTGTTCCCCGTGCGCTCTGTACCTAAACTGTACGCAGAACGATCTAAAATCGACTTAAACGATACTATGAAGGCGAGGTTTATGGGCGGGCATGAATACTTGGCAATACGTTAACTCCTGCCCGGCGCAGGTCGCTCGCACGTGCCGGCACAGGCCGTCCGCGGGCCGCGCGAAGCTTCTGAAAGCACTAGACTATTTTGCGGGCTTGAGCGACGCGTCGCAGCTCGCGAACGTCGTGAAGGCGTGAACGGCTTCAGGTTCAATTCACCGCGATTGGGTAGCTTTCGTTCACCGCAAACATGCTTACGAAAAGCTCTTGCTTGCCCCGCGACCGATTAAGGTCTGCGAAAGATGCGCGACGTTTTCGAGATGAAGTCTTCAGCGCGGCTGCTCGCGTGCGGCCATGAGCGCGAGCCCGAGATAGGCGATGATCGCGAGGAGGCAGAGCGCGATCACCACAATGTTCGTGCCGTAGACCTGCGGCAGGAATACGTGGACGACGATCAGCGCCACCGTCGACGTGAGCCACACCACCGCGCCCCAGGGCGCGAGGAGCCAGAGACCGACCGCCGCGACGAGATCGATCACGGCGAAGAAGGCCGTCGTGACCTGCCAGGACTGGATATGAACCTCGAAGCCACCCGGCTCGCCGATGATGCCGCATACCTCGGCCCAGCCGTAGAGCCCTTTGATCATGGAGATGCAGCCCATCAGCCGCAGGAACAGGGCAAGACGGCCCCCCCAGTCCATGCCCGCCAAGTCGAATATGGTGACCTGGACCGGGCGGATATTCTTGATGGCGTCGTCGGAGCGCGGCTCGCTCATGGCAGGACGAGCTCATCTTCGACAGGCGCGAAATGCCGCGCGATCTCGGCCTCGCTGACCTCGGCGAGCGTCGCCGGGCGCCACCGCGGCCGGTTGTCCTTGTCGATGATCACCGCGCGAATTCCCTCATAGAAGTCCTCTCCATACGCAACCCGCGAGACGATGCGCCATTCCGCGCGCATGCAGTCGGCGAACGTCCAGTCGCGCCCGCGCCGCATCTGCGCCAGCGCAAGCTTGAGGCTCAACGGCGCCTTGCCGGCAATCGCCGCTGCAACCCCGCCGGCCCACTGGGCCGCCTCGCCCCCCGACGCCGCCTCGGCTTCGAGCGCCGCGACTATATCCTCGACACTGGGGGCGGCGAAAATGCGATCGATGGCAGCGCGGCAGGGGGCGAGCGGCCCCTCCCCGGCCGGCACGGCAAAGGCGCCGATCAGCGCATCGACGGGCGCCGCGCCGCACAGCGCGTCGAGAAGATCGTGTAAGCGGTCCGACGCGACGCGGTGGGTGGCGATCCCGGCGGCGACGGCGTCGGCGGCGCCGAGCCGCTCCCCGGTCAGCGCGAGGAAGGTGCCGAACGCGCCGGGACAGCGCGGCAGGAACCAGGTCGCGCCGATGTCGGGAAAGAAGCCGATGCCGACCTCGGGCATCGCAAAGGCGAAGCGGTCGCCCGCCACGCGATGGGAGCCGTGCACGGACAGGCCCGCGCCGCCGCCCATCACGATGCCGTCGATCAGCGCCACATAAGGCTTGGGGTAGAACCTGATCGCCGCATTGAGGCGGTACTCGTCACGCCAAAAGGCGAGCGACTCCTGCTGGCGGCCAGCCCGGCCCGCCTCGTAGATGCCGCGCAGGTCGCCGCCGGCGGAGAAGGCGCGCCCCCCGGCGCCGGTCACCACGACGCGGGTCACCGAAGGATCGTCGCGCCAGGCGTCGAGCTGTGCTTGCAATCGGCGCACCATCCCATGCGTCACCGCATTGAGCGCCTTCGGCCGATTGAGGATGACGATGCCGGCCGCGCCGCGGCGGTCGAACAGGATTTCGTCGCTCGTCATCGTCAGGCTTCCCACAACATTGGATCGCAGCCGGCTTGACCGACGTCGCGCGAATTCGGAGCGTCGATCCATCGCGCAGATTCGACCACCCCGGGGCCCGTTCATGAACGAGCTGTCGCGCAAGTTCCAGCCCGACCTCGCCTTACACCGCGGCGCCGCGGTCATCGCGCCCCGCGGCGCTGCCGTCATCGCGCCCCCCGGCGGTACCGTCGACGTGATGACCGGCGAAGAGATCGCGCGCTGCCGCCGCTGGCCGCGCGCATTTGCCGGCGAGCGCAAGGACAGCCGCTATTACGAGATCGTCTCGCGCGGCATCCGGCAGGGCTTCGACTACAACTATTTCGCACTACGCGACGCGGACGGCGAGGTGCGCGCGGTCGCGCCGTTCTTCGTGCTCGACCAGGACCTCTGTGCCGCCGTGATCGGCGCACGGCCTGCACTCGCCGTGCTGCGGCAACTGTGGCCGCGGTTCATGACGGCACGCACATTGATGGTTGGCTGCGCCGCCGGCGAAGGCCATCTCGACGGCGACGACGAGATGCCTCACGCGGTCCAGGTGCGGCTGCTGCGCGACGGGATTCCCTTCCACGCCGAAAGGCTCGGGGCTTCCGTCGTCGTCTTCAAGGAATTTCCGGCGAAGTACCGCGGCGTGCTCGGCTGTCTGCTCGACGACGGCTACACCCGCGTGCCGAGCTACCCGATGACGCGGCTCGACATCGACTATCCCTCCTTCGAGGCCTACATGGCCGATGCGCTCTCGCGCAAGACGCGGCGGGACCTGCGGCTCAAGTTCCGCGCCGCCGCGGCGGCAGCCCCGATCACGCTCACGGTGACGAGCGACATCACGCAATGTATCGGCGAGCTCTATCCGCTCTATTCCCAAGTATTCGCGCGCGCAAAGCTGCATTTCGAAAGGCTCACCCCGCAATTCTTCTGCGAGCTCGGCCGGCGGATGCCCGACAAGGTGCGCTACTTCGTGTGGACGAAAGAAGGTCGCGCCGTCGCTTTCAGCCTGTGCATGGTCGAAGGCGAGGACATCTTCGCGGAGTATCTCGGGCTCGACTATGGCTGCGCCCTCGACCTCCACCTCTACCACTACGCCTTCCGCGACGTGGTGCGGTGGGCGATGGCGAACGGCTACAAGCGTTTCCGCAGCACCGGGCTCAATTATGATCCGAAGCTCCACCTTCGCTCCAAGCTCGACCCGCTCGACCTCTATGTCCGCCACTGCTCGCCGCTAATGAACAAGGTCCTCGCCGGGGTTCTGCCCGCGCTCGAACCCACCCGTGCCGCGCCGGTGCTGCGCCGGTTCCCCAATTACGACGAAATGTGGGCGTAGACTCCATCATCTCGCGCGCCGGTTGCGTTTTCTTCGGGGATCGCGGAGTTGCTGGAATTGCAGGCACTTTGAGGATAGAAAAGGCGGCCCGCCGTCAGGAGCAGTCCATGGCCATAAAGTACGGCCGCCCCCTTGAGCCGACCGTCCGGTTTTCCCCCGTCGAAGCGCGTTCCCCGGGGCGGAGCGCGCCGTCGCTCGATCTTACGACCCGCCACCGCCGCAACCGCAAATCGGAGTGGGCGCGCCGCATGGTGCGGGAGCACGTGCTCACCACCAACGACCTGATCTGGCCGCTGTTCGTCGTCGACGGCGAGAAGAAGCGCGTCCCGGTCGGCGCCATGCCGGGGGTCGAGCGAGTTTCGGTAGACGAGGCGGTGCGCGACGCCGAACGGGCGGCGCGGCTCGACATTCCTTGCCTCGCCCTGTTTCCCTACACCGAGCCGGGCCTTCGCGACGAATCCGGCTCCGAGGCGACCAATCCGGAAAACCTCGTCTGCCGCGCGGTCCGCGCGATCAAGAAGGAAGTGCCCGAAATCGGCGTGCTGTGCGATGTCGCCCTCGATCCCTATACCAGCCACGGCCATGACGGCCTCATGCAGGACGGCGAGATCCTCAACGACGAGACCGTCGAGGTGCTGGTCAAACAGGCCCTCGTCCAGGCCGAGGCCGGCTGCGACATCATCGCGCCGTCCGACATGATGGACGGGAGGGTCGGCGCCATCCGCCGGGGGCTCGATGCCCGCGGCTGCACCGACGTGCAGATCATGGCCTATGCAGCGAAATACGCCTCGGCGTTCTATGGGCCGTTCCGCGAGGCGGTCGGCTCCTCGACGACCCTCAAGGGCGACAAGCGCACCTACCAGATGGACCCCGCCAATACCGACGAGGCGCTGCGCGAGGTCGAAGCGGACATCGCCGAGGGCGCCGACTTCGTGATGGTGAAGCCCGGGATGCCCTATCTGGATATTGTGCGGGTTGTAAAGGACACCTTCGGCGTCCCAACGTTCGCATATCAAGTTTCCGGAGAATATGCGATGATCATGGCCGCTGCCGGGAACGGGTGGCTCGACGGCGACAAGGCCATGATGGAGAGCCTCATGGCATTCAAGCGGGCGGGGGCTGACGGGGTGCTGACGTATTTCGCACCCCGGGTTGCGGAAAAGTTGAAGGCGGGCTGACGCCCCCCGGGTTCCGGGGCGTCGCGGGGGATTTTTGGGGGTCGGGGATGGCGGACAGCAGCCATTATGGGGAGCCCACCTGGGGCTCCAAGATCTTGGTCATGACGTTCAGCGTCGCCGTGGCCTTCATGGCCGGGTGGCTGGTGCTGGCGCTTCTGCTCCGTGAGAGCGATCCCACGACGGCGATAGCCGACCGCGAGGTCCCGGCCATGGCAACCAAGCAGCCGCCTCGGGTGGCGGCGCAGGCCGCAATCAGCCGGGCCCTGGTCGCTGCGTCGCAGCTCCTTTCCCCGAAGGCCGATCCGATCGAACCGACGGCGTCCGTGCCCGCCACTCCACCGCCTAACGTGGCGCCCATGACGCCTGACGCGCCTGCGGCTGCTGCGGCTCCCGCGTCTGGGATGCAGCTCGCGTCGCTGCCGCCTGTGCCGGTGGTGTCGCCTCCTGCGACCGTTCCGGCCGCCCAGCCGAGTGCCGCGGTGGGCGATGTCTATGCGCCTGTCACCAACAAGATCACCGAGGACGATCCCGTCGAGCTGCCGGAGGTGATCCCGCTGCCGCCGCACCGTCCGCACTTGGTCGCGGTACCGCTCCCGCGCCCCCGGCCGCAGATACCGGAGGAGCAGCAGGCTCGCGCCGAGCCGCAGACTTTGGTGGATTTCCTGACGAACGGGTGGCGGTGAAAACGTTAGGCAGCGAAGTTTATCCGCGCAAACACCCCGCTTCAAAATTACATCGATAAACCGCGGTAATATTCTGATCTAACGACACAAACCAACGTCATGGCCGGGCTTGTCCCGGCCACCCCGACCATTTTGGCACGGCCGTGCCCCACGATCGGGGTCGCCGGGACAAGCCCGGCGATGACCGCGGGTTTGGAGCCAACTATCCGTGGCAACTACGTAATCGCATCCCCCGTGCTGATGTGGACCGGCTGGTAGCCGCCCTCCTCCAGCGCCCGCAAAATCTCCTCGCTGTGGGCGCGGTCGCGTGTCTCGACGGTGATGTCGAGCTTCGCCCCCTTGGCCGGCACGTCGAGAAACAGCCGGCGATGGTCGACCTCGAGGATGTTGGCGCCGAGCTTGCCCAGCAGCGTCGCGATCGGGCCGAGCACGCCCGGCCGGTCGGCGATGGTAAGACGGAACGAGACGATGCGGTGCTCGCGCTCGAGCTCGCGCACCATGATCGAGGCGAGGATGCGCGGGTCGATGTTGCCGCCGCACAGGATGAGGCCGACGCGGCGGCCGCGGAAGCGCTCGGGCGAAGCGAGCATCGCCGCGAGCCCCGCCGCCCCCGCTCCCTCCGCCATGGTCTTCTGCAGCGTGAGATAGGCGTTCACCGCGCGCTCGAGGTGGGCCTCGTCAACGAGGATGATGTCGGACACGAGCTCGCGCACCACCGGTAGCGTCAGCTTGCCGACGTTCTTGACCGCGATGCCTTCGGCGAGCGTCGGGCCGCCGATCGGGTCATTGGCCCCGGTGATGGCGTTCCGCATCGAGGGGTAGAGCGCAGCCTCGACGCCGACGACCTCCACCGCCGGCCGCATCCCTCGGGCCGCGATGGCGTTGCCGGCGATCAGCCCGCCGCCGCCGATCGGAACGACCAGCGTGTCGAGGTCGGGCACCTCCTCGAACATTTCGAGCGCCACCGTTCCCTGCCCGGCGATGATGGCGGGATCGTCATAGGGGTGCACCAGCACCAGCGAATGAGCGCGGGCGAGCTCGGCGACGCGCTCCTGGCATTCGGCGAGCGTCTCACCATGGAGCACGACCTTGGCGCCATAGGCCTCGGTCGACTTCACCTTCACGAACGGCGTGGTGACCGGCATCACGATGGTCGAGGGAATGCCGAGCCGCCGCGAATGGTAGGCCACCGCCTGGGCGTGGTTGCCGGCGGACATCGCGATCACGCCGCTCTTGCGCTGCGCCTCGCCGAGCGATGAGAGCTTGACGTAGGCGCCGCGGTCCTTGAACGAGTTCGTGACCTGCAGGTTCTCGTATTTCACGAATACCTCGGCACCGGTGATCTCGGAGAGCTTTGGAGCCGGGAGCATCGGCGTGCGCAGGACTTGGCCCTGAAGCGTGCGCCGGGCCGCCTGGACGTCTGCGAACGTGACCGTCATCGTTCATTCCCGTGTTCGGCCGAGGGCTCGACGCGCACGCACGCTGCCAACGTCCGGCGCCCCTGTTTGCATTGGGTTCTAGATCATTTCCACTTGGTTGGCTCGGCACCCGCTCTTGCGACAAGGGTGCCTGACCCCGACATCTGCGACACAGGCGATCGGGATTCCGGCTGGCCGGCATCGCAGCAGTCGTCCCGAACCGGTGCAACGTCCATGCTGTCGGGAAGGAGTGGCAGCATGTGGCGTTCGAGCCAATCGGGAGGCGGGCCATGACCGAGCAATCATCGCGCAGCTCCTTTGACGTCGAGGTAAAGCCCCATGCTTACGATCCCGTCGCCCATCCCGAGCTGTTCGAAGGGGTGTCGACGCGGCGGGTGCTCGCCTTCATCGTCGACGTGCTGATCATCTCGATCCCGGTCCTGCTGGCGTGCATCTTCATCTTCCTGTTCGGCATCTTCACCTTCGGCCTCGGCTGGCTGCTGTTCTGGCTGGTGAGCCCCGCCGCGGCGATCTGGGCGATCCTCTATTACGGTATCACCATGGGGAGCCCGGCTTCGGCGACCTACGGCATGCGCGCGTTCGACCTCGAGATCAGGACCTGGTACGGCGGGCCCTGCTATTTTCTGCTCGGTGCGGTGCACGCGATCCTGTTCTGGATCTCGGTTTCCGCGCTCACCCCGTTCATCGTGCTGATCGGACCGTTCAACGCGCGGCGCCGGCTACTGCACGACTTCGTCGCCGGCACCGTCATCATCAATTCCGGCCGGCACGTCGCCGAGATGCCCCCCTATTCCCGCTGATGTGCGGCGCGTTGCCCTTTGCCGCAAATGGCCTTTGACGAATGCGCAGCGGCGCGCAAAGCTAGCCGCAACACGATCGACTGCGTCGCAGGACCCGAGACTTGACCCAGCACTCCCGCGATACGCCGCAGTTCTACCTGACGGCGCCATCGCCCTGCCCCTACCTGCCCGGCCAGGAAGAGCGGAAGGTGTTTACGCACCTCGTCGGCGAGCGCGCTCCCGAGCTCAACAACCTCCTCACCCATGGCGGCTTCCGCCGCAGCCAGTCGATCGCCTACCGCCCGGCCTGCGAGCGCTGCCGCGCCTGCGTCTCGGTGCGGGTGATCGCCGACGAGTTCGCCCCGACGCGCAGCATGCGCCGCGTGCTCGAGCGCAACGCCGACCTCATCGGCGAGATGCGCGTCGGCGTGCCGACCTCGGAGCAGTATTCGGTGTTCCGCGCCTATCTCGACGCCCGCCACTACGACGGCGGCATGGCCGACATGACCGTGCTCGACTACGCGATGATGGTCGAGGACAGCCACGTGCAGACGCGGCTCGTCGAGTACCGGCGCCGCGGCATCGACACCGCGATCAACGGTCGCGGTGAGGGCGAGCTCCTGGCAGTCGCGCTCACCGACGTGCTCAAGGACGGCCTGTCGATGGTCTACTCGTTCTACGAGCCGGCCCACACGCCGCGCTCGCTCGGCACCTTCATGATCCTCGATCACATCGCCCGCGCCCGCCGCATGGGCCTCGCCTATGTCTATCTCGGATACTGGGTAAAAAACTCGCGCAAGATGGATTACAAGGGCCGCTTCCTGCCGCAGGAGCGTCTGGCGCCCGAGGGATGGTTGCGCACGGAAACGTGATCTCGCAATGCACTGCCTTGTGGGCAATGCGGCAACAGCTTGGTTTTCATGGTGTCGTCACGAGTGCTGCGCAGCAACGTGAGCGATCCGTTTATTCAACCGCAATGATTGATCTGTCGGATTTCGTAAAACCGTAGAACATATGCGCAAGACTAATTGTCATGCGCGGCGAGCGGTTGGAACCTGAGCCTCGGACCAGCGTTTCCCGTTCCGCCTGGAGACCTGAAATGCGTTCTTTCGTCCGACGTTTCATGATGCACTACGGGATCTACCGCCGCTATCCCTTGGCGCGGCTTCCGGCTCTGCGCAACGCGTGGCGCACCGCCCGCGCCTGAGCCTGTCCCGTCGCGGTCCCCGCCTGGCGGGGCGCCCTTTCCTCAAGCGCTGATGCCACGTCGCGCGTTATTCGAAGTCGCGCGTTCATTCGAACTTGTTGCTGCGCGGAAAACCTTTCGGCGCGATACGCCCGGCGTCGCCGCGATTGCCGCGCCAGTCGGCGAGCTCCTTGAGCGTCAGCGTGAACACGCGGTCGGCCGAGTCCTTCCAGGTCAGTCCGATCTCTGCCCGGAACACCTTCACGTCCGACAGCCCGCCATCCTTGTAGCGCTGCAGCCGCACGCCGCGCCCGCGGGTCATCTCCGGCACCTGCTCGATCGGGAAGACCAGCATCTTGCGGTTGACGCCGATCGCGGCGATGAGCTCGCCGTCGGCGACGCCCATGGCGCAGGCTTCGTCCGGCATGGTGACGTTGAGGATTTGCTTTCCCTTGCGGGTGTTGGCGATGCACTCGTCCTCGGGGACGATGAAGCCCCTGCCCTCGCGGCTCGCCACCAGGAACTTCCGCCCGCCGACGATCGGAAACACCGTGACGAGATCGGATTCCTGCTCGAGGTCGATGAAGAGACGCACCGGCTCGCCATGGCCGCGGCCGCCGGGGAGCTTGCCCGCCTCGATCGTATAGAAGCGCCCGTTGGTGGCGAGCATCAGGCACTTCGACGTGGTTTCGGCCGGGAACGCGAAGCGCAGGCCGTCATCGGACTTGAAGGTGACGTTGGAAAGATCCGTCACCGTGCCCTTGAGCGCCCGGATCCAGCCCTTCTGCGACACCACGACGGTGATCGGCTCGCGGATCACCATCGCCTCTTCGATCGCCGCCTCGTCGTGCTCCGGCGCCTGCGCGAACGTCGTGCGGCGCTTGCCGAGCGGCGTCTTCGGCCCGAACGTCGTGCGGACCTTCTTGATCTCCTCGCCGACCGTCTTCCACTGCTCGGTTTCGGAGCCCAAAAGCTCCTTGAGCGATTTGCGCTCGGCGCGCAGATTTTTCTCCTCGGTCTTGATCTCCATCTCCTCGAGCTTGCGCAGGTTGCGCAGCCGCATGTTGAGGATGGCGTCGGCCTGGACGTCGGTCAGCTTGAAGGTGCGGATCAGGACGGGCTTCGGCTCGTCCTCGGTGCGGATGATCTTGATCACCTGGTCGAGGTTCAAGTAGGCGACGAGATAGCCGCCGAGCACCTCGAGGCGATCATCGATCTGCCGCAGGCGATAGTTGGTGCGCCGCAACAGGACATCGCGGCGATGGTCGAGCCAGGCGCGCAGCGCTTCGGCAAGGCCGAGCACCTTGGGCACCTTGCCGCCCACCAGCACGTTCATGTTGAGGGAAATGCGGCTCTCGAGCTCGGTGAGCTTGAAGAGCAATTCCATCATCAGCTCGGCATCGACCGTGCGCGCCCGCGGCTCGATGATGAGACGCAAATCCTCGGCCAACTCGTCGCGGACGTCGGCGACCAGCGGCAGCTTCTTGTCGTTGATGAGCTCGGCGAGCTTCTCGACGAGGCGTGATTTCTGCACCAGCCATGGGATTTCGGTGACCACCACCTGCCAGGTGCCGCGGTTGGCGTCCTCCTTGGTCCAGCGCGCCCGCACCCGGAACGAGCCGCGGCCGGTAACATAGGCTTCGGCGATCTCGGCGGGCGGATCGACGATTACGCCGCCGGTCGGGAAATCCGGACCGCGGACGAACTTCATGAGGTTGCGGCTCTTCGCACCGGGATGGTCGATGAGGTGGAGCGCGGCGTCGCACAGCTCGGCCGCGTTGTGCGGCGGGATCGAGGTCGCCATGCCGACCGCGATGCCCTGGGAGCCGTTGGCGAGCAGGTTGGGGAACGCGCCCGGTAGCACCATCGGCTCGTCTTCCGAGCCGTCATAGGTCGGACGAAAGTCGACGGCATCCTCGTCGATGCCGTCGATCAGGAGCCGCGCCACCTCGGTGAGGCGCGCCTCGGTGTAGCGCATCGCCGCGGCATTATCGCCGTCGATGTTGCCGAAATTGCCCTGGCCGTCGATCAGCGGATAGCGCTGGGCGAAATCCTGCGCGAGCCGCACCAGGGCGTCGTAAACCGCCTGGTCACCATGCGGATGGAATTTGCCGATGACGTCGCCGACGACGCGCGCGCATTTCTTGAACGCGGCGCCGGGGTCGAGCCGCAACAGCCGCATGGCGTAGAGGAGACGGCGGTGAACCGGTTTCAACCCATCGCGCGCATCGGGGAGCGCGCGATGCATGATGGTCGCCAGCGCATAGTTGAGATACCGCTCCTCCAGCGCCTCGCGGAGCGCGATCTCCTGCACGTCGGACGGGCCGGGAATCGTTTTGTCGTTCATGACAAGGAATTACTCAATGCGGGCGGCGCGAACAACCGTACAAGCGAATCTATCCGCCTTTACCGTGTGCTGACTCTGTCGCTTCATGAACCGTGGCTGAACGGCGCAGCCATGAATCCGTTGGGAAAAACATGTTACGCTTGTGCGGGGTGGACATCCTGACTGTTCGGAAATTCCGAAGAACAAGGAGGACTCTAGGATGCGAAAATACGCTTTGCTGGCCGCGTTGGTCGGCGCCATCTTCTTGAGCTTTGTCGGCTTATCCCAGCGGGCTGACGCCATGACGTTCAGCACGCCGGCGGGCGTGTTGAGCGCCGCGACGGAAGTCGATGCCGCTCAACCCCAGCAGGTGTGGTGGCGCCGTGGCGGGGGCTGGCGAGGAGGCTGGCGAGGAGGCTATTGGGGCCCGCGGCCGTATTACTACGGCTACTGGCGGCCGTGGCCGGCCTATTCCTACTATCCCTACGGCTACTATTACCCCTATTGGGGCTGGGGATGGCGCCGCTGGTGGTGGTAACATCATGAGCCACCGCGGGTGGCTCTGACGAATAGCGGAAAGCGCGGTCCGTGCGAGCGGATCGCGCTTTTTCATTTTGCTCGCAGGCGAGACCTGCTTCCCGGCTCGCCGAATCGAACCTCGGCATGGTTCATCAAGACCCATGCGGTAGGGAAGATCGCGTTACCTGGCTTTGACGACGGCCGCAAACGATCTGTCGGGCCGCCGGCCGGCGGCGACAACGGAGGACCTCATGCGTGAATACGCTTTGCGTGCGGCGATGGCCGGCGCCATCCTTGTCGCCATGGGGCTTGGCGCACCGGCGAGCGCGCTGACGCTCGGTGCCTCAGGCCAATTGTCGGCCGCCGCGAACGCGCTCGACGCGCGGCAAGAGGTCGGCTGGTGCAACTGGCGCGGATGCGTCGCCGGCCACCCCGCTTGGCCCGGCCAGCCCTATGGGCTCTACCAGACCTATCCTTACGTCGGCTACAACGTCGTGCCCGGCGGCTACTACTACAAGCCGCTGGTGTGGCCGCGCGCCTGGGGCTATCGACCCTGGTAACCGGCGCGTCGCGGACATCCTTCAAGGCGCCCCGAACGAGCGCTGCGGCGGCTAGCCGGCTCGCCCGCGTCACCGCGGCGATGAAGTGCGCACGGCCTTCCGGCAACGACTCGCCGCGCGGATCGAAGACATGGCGGGCGAGAAAGAATCCGGTGAGCGCGAAGCCCGCTTCGAGCGCTTCCGCCGTCGGCTCGCCGGTCTCCTCATCGCTCAAGAACGCAGGAAGCACCAGCAGCCGGTCGTGCCAGGGTTCGCCGGCGCCGCGCGACACCGCCCGCCCTGATTTCGGCGAGACGTAGACGAGGTCGGCGGCGCCGCCGGTGACCGCGCAGGCGTCGAGATCGAGACCGAACCCGAGCTCGGCGAGGAGTTGCAGCTCGAAGCGCGCGACCAACGCAGCCGCGGGCACCGGCTCGGCGAGCCGGGCGACGGTCGTGTCGAGGAGATCGAACACCGGCGCGTGGGGATCGCGCTCGGGCAGCAGCCGGCACAGCGCGGCGAGGTGATTGAGCCCGTAGAGCGCGTGCGCGCTCGTGAGAAACCCGGCGGCCCGCAGCTCGATCGCTTCGACGACATAATAGCCGAGATGCTCATCGAGCCGTGCGCGCCAGGTCGCGCTCACGCGGTTGCCCGCCTGCAGCACCGGCTTCTGCCGCGTGCCGGCGCCGCCGCGCACAAGACCGAGATGCCGCCCATGCTCGCGCGTCATCAGCTCGGCGACCGCATTGGCTTCGCCATGGCGCCGTGCCCCGAGCACGATTGCGATGTCGCTCCACTCCACGGGGTTTCCGTCTCCGCTCTTCTCCTGCTTCCCTCACCCGCTGGCCTTCGACTCCCTCCCCCGCTTGCGGGGGAGGGTTGGGGAGGGGGAAGCTGAGGTTTCACACCGCACAGCGCTTGGAGAAACCGCCGCTGGCCCCCTCCCCGACCCTCCCCCGCAAGCGGGAGAGGGAGTACGCCATGCACGCGGAAACCGCCCGCGTCAGCACAACTCCGTCAATACCACGCTGCGATCGTTCGTGGCGGACCGCCGCGGCGCCAGAGAAAACCGCACTCACTCCTTCGGAAACTCGAGGCCCATCTCCCGGTAGCGCTCGGGATCGTCGCTCCAGCCTTCGCGCACCTTCACGAACAGGAAAAGATGCACCGGCTTCTCGATGATCTCCGCGATCTCCTGACGGGCGAGCGCACCGATCGCCTTGATGGTCTGGCCGCCCTTGCCGAGCACGATCTTGCGCTGGCTCTCGCGCTCGACAAAGATCGTCTGCCCGATCCGCACCGAACCGTCCTTGCGCTCCTCCCAGGATTCGGTCTCGACCGTGGAATGGTAGGGCAGCTCCTGGTGCAGCCGCAGATAGATCTTCTCCCGGGTGATCTCGGAGGCGAGCGCGCGCAGCGGCGCGTCGCTGATCTGGTCCTCGGGGTAGTGCCACGGCCCTTCCGGCACATGGGCGGCGAGCCATTTCTTCACCTCCGGAACGCCGTAGCCGGAGAGCGCCGCGACCATGAAGGTCGCAGCGTAGTGCGCCCCTTCATTGGCTGCGGCAACAAGGCCGAGCAGGCTCGGCTTGGCGACGAGATCGACCTTGTTGACGATCAGGATCTTCGGCACCGACACCGCGGCGAGCTTCGCCGCGATCGCCGCGCTCTCGTCATCGAGGCCGCGTTTCGCGTCGATCATCAGCGCGACGACGTCGGCGTCCTTCGCACCGCTCCAGGCGGTCGCGACCATGGCGCGGTCGAGCCGCCGGCGCGGCGAGAAGATGCCGGGCGTGTCGACGAAGATGAGCTGCGCGTCGCCTTCGATCGCGATGCCGCGCATGATCGCCCGCGTCGTCTGCACCTTCGGGCTCACGATCGTGACCTTGGCGCCGACCAACGCATTGACGAGCGTCGACTTGCCGACGTTCGGCGCGCCGACGATGGCGACGAACCCGCAGCGCCGATCACCGGCCGCAGCGATCGGCGCGGCGGTTTCCCGATCCTCGTTCATGGAGCTTCCACGCCCTCGCGGGACAGCAGCGCAGCGGCCGCAGCCTGCTCGGCGGCGCGCTTGGAGCGGCCGAGACCTTCCGCCGGCATGAGCTCCGGCAGTTGCACGGCGACCCGGAACTGCGGATCGTGGTGCGGGCCGGTGCGCGCGACCTCGCGATAGGACGGCGTCGGCAGGCCGCGCGCCTGCGCCCATTCCTGCAGCGCGGTCTTCGGATCGCGCACCGGGCTCGCCGATGTGCGCAGGCGATCGCCCCACAATTGCTCGACCACGACGACTGCGGCCTGATAGCCGCCATCGAGGAACACGGCGCCGATCAGCGCTTCGCAGACGTCGGCGAGGATCGCGGCGCGATTGCGGCCGCCGGCATTGGCCTCCGAGGTCCCGAGCTTGATGGCGGTCCCGAGATCGATCGCCCGGGCGACGTCGGCGCAGGTCTCCTTGCGCACGAGATCGGCGAGACGGCGCGATAATTCGCCTTCGTCCGCGGCCGGGAAGCCGCGGAACAGGAGATCGGAGACCACGAGCCCGAGCACGTGATCGCCGAGAAACTCAAGACGCTGGTAGCTTCCGACCCGGTTCTTGCCGCTGAGCGCCGAGATGTGGGTCAACGCACCGTCGAGAAGCGAGGCGTCGGCAAAATCGTGGCCGATCTTCTGTTCGAGGTCGCGCCTGCTTGCCGACTTGCGGCTCATCTTACGATCGTGAACAGCCTGTTCCAACGCACCGCCCATGGCCAGGTCCAGATATGCCAAGCGGGCTCCCCGTCACCGATCGAGAAGAAGATGATCTGCGCACGGCCGACGAGATTCTCGAACGGGACATAGCCGACCTGGCTGAGCACGCGGCTGTCGGTCGAGTTGTCCCGATTGTCGCCCATCATGAAGTAGTGACCGGCCGGGACGTTGTACACCTGGGTGTTGTCGAGGAAGCCGTTGTCCTGCAGGTCGAGCGTCTCGTAGCTCACGCCGTTCGGCAGCGTCTCGCGCCAGCGCTTGACGCGCACCGGGCTGCCGCTTTCGTCGTCGATGAAATCGGAGATGCGCTCGCGCTTGACCGGAACGCCGTTGATGTGGAGCAGGCCGTCGATCATCTGAATATGATCGCCGGGCAGTCCGATCACGCGCTTGATGTAATCGGTCGAATCGTCCTTCGGCAGGCGGAACACCACGACGTCGCCGCGGGCCGGCTCATGTCCGAAGATGCGTCCGGAGAATATCGGCGGCGACAGCGGCAGCGAATAGTGGCTGTAGCCATAGCTGTATTTCGAGACGAACAGATAGTCGCCGATCAGCAACGTATCCATCATCGATCCCGACGGGATGTTGAACGGCTGGAACAGGAAGGTGCGGATCAGGAGCGCGATGATCAGGGCGTGGATGATGACCCGGATGGTCTCGGCAATCCCACCCTCTTTGCGCTTTTCTTCAGCGGCTTTGCGCTTCTCGTCACTGGACACGCTCATCGGCCTTCTCGTCTCTCATGTCTCGTGCCCGCGGTTCCGCCGGGCTGACGCGGGCTCATGCCCGCAAGGGTCCTCAGGATCCCTCGACCGTTCCCTTCGCGTGCATCGAAGCATGCACGGACGCCCCAATCTTGCCCACCTCACCCGACGCCGCGATACTCCCATACAAGGGACCCGGGAGCGCCGTCCGATACCTTCGCAGCGACCGCTCCCACAAAATAACCCAATGTTTTCACGGCAACAAACCGTCGACCCACCGTACCCCCATCACCGTACCCTGACCACCAAGCACCGGCGACGAAGACCTGCGAAACTTCGGGAATCCTAGCACTTTCTAACCGCTCGCGCGACCGCGCGCAATCAACTCTCCATGCTCAGCCATGAGCCAGGCGCTCGGCCGAGATGACGACGAAGGCCTGCGCCATCGGGTATTCGTCGGTGATCGCGAGATCGATCCGAACGGTATGCCCTGCCGGCGTGATGACGGCGAGCCGCTTCGCCGCGCCGCCGGTCAGCACCATGGTCGGCCGCCCCGAAGGAAGGTTGACGACACCGAGATCACGAAAGAATACGCCGGCGCGAAAACCGGTTCCCAACGCCTTGGCGCACGCCTCCTTGGCGGCAAACCTCTTGGCATAGGTCTCGACTCTGTTGGCCCGGCGCTCCGCCAGCGCACATTCGGTCTCGGTGAACACGCGCTGCAGGAAGCGGTCGCCATGGCGCTCGATCGTCTTGGCGATGCGCCTGATGTCCACGAGATCTGTGCCGATCCCGACGATCACGCAAGCCGTTCCGCCTTGGCGCGACCGCGGTCCATTACCGCACGCATCTCCCGCACCGCCGCCTCGAGGCCGACCATGATGGCCTCGCCGATGAGGAAGTGCCCGATGTTGAGCTCGACGATCTCCGGCAGGCCGGCGATCGCCTCCGCGGTGACATAGTCGAGCCCGTGCCCGGCATGGACCTCGAGTCCGCGCCCGCGGGCCGCGATCGCGCCCGCGCGGATGCGCTCGAACTCCGCGGCGGCCCTGTCACGCTCGCCGGCGAGCACCGCCTCGCACCAGCCGCCGGTGTGAATCTCGATGACCGGGGCGCCGAGCGCCGCCGCCGCTTCGATCTGTCGCGGCTCCGGCGCGATGAACAGCGAGACACGGATGGACGCCGCCTTGAGGGATGCGATCAGCGGCCGCAACACGTCGGCCTGGCCGGCGGCGTCGAGCCCGCCCTCGGTGGTGCGCTCGGCGCGGCGTTCCGGCACGATGCAGGCGGCGTGCGGTTTGACCCGCATCGCGATCGCCGCCATTTCCGGTGTCGCCGCCATCTCGAGATTGAGCGGCTTCTTGATACGATCCCTGAGCGTCACGACGTCGGTGTCGATGATATGCCGGCGATCCTCGCGCAGATGCGCGGTGATGCCGTCGGCGCCCGCAGCGATCGCGAGCTCGGCCGCGCGCAGCGGATCGGGGGAGCGCCCGCCGCGCGCATTGCGCACGGTGGCGACGTGATCGATGTTGACGCCGAGACGCAGATAGGGCGCGCTCATGGCGCTCCCCTTGCGTCGCGAAGGCCCGCATCGAACATCGGCGCGTCTGTCGTCGGCATCATGGGCGTCAGCCGTTCACCCGCTCGACTTTGGCGACCATCGGCTTGGCGCGCAGCTGAGCGATGATGGCGTTGAGGTGCTTGAGGTCGTAGACCTCGAGATCGATGGTGATCGAGGTGAAGTCCGGCGCGCGGCGGCTCATGCGGATGTTGTCGATGTTGCCGTCGTGCTCGGCGATGACCCGGGCGATCTGCGCCAGCGAGCCCGGCTCGTTGACGGATTGCACGGCGACGCGCGCGGGAAAGCGCTGCCCGGTGCCGCCGTCGACGTCCCAGCGCACGTCGAGCCAGCGCTCCGGCGTATCCTCGAAGTCCTTGAGCGCCGAGGACTGGATCGGATAGATCGTGATGCCTTCGCCGGGGGTGAGGATGCCGACGATGCGGTCGCCGGGAACCGCGCCGCCGTCGGGCGCGAACCGCACCGGCAGGTCGCTGTTGATGCCGCGGATCGGGATCGCGCTCTTGTCCTCGGCTGACGGCAGCTTGAACTTCAGCGGCTTGCCGCTGCCGAGCCCGAACCAGCCGGGCTCCGGATTGCGGATGCCGACCGCGGCGGCACGTTCTTCCTTGTAGTCCGGATACATCGCGCGCACGACGTCGGACGCTTTCATCTCGCCGCGTCCGACCGCAGCAAACACGTCCTCGATGGAATGGCGGGCGAGACGCGGCAGCGCGCCCGAGAGCCGCTCGTCGGAATATTCACGCTTCGCCCGCTGGCACATGCGCTCGACGATGCGGCGGCCGAGCTCCGCATACTGCGCGCGCACCGCATGGCGGGTGGCGCGGCGGATCGCGGCGCGCGCCTTGCCGGTGACGACGAGCGACTCCCATGCCGTCGGCGGCGCGAGCTGGGCCTTCGAGGTGATGACCTCGACCTCGTCGCCGTTCTGCAGCTCCGAGACCAGCGGCGCGATCTTGCCGTTGATCTTGCAGCCGACCGCGCGGTTGCCGACGTCGGTGTGGACCGCATAGGCGAAGTCGATGGTCGTCGCCTTGCGCGGCAGCGCGATCAGCTTGCCCTTCGGGGTGAAGCAGAACACCTGGTCCTGGAACAGCTCGAGCTTGGTGTGCTCGAGGAATTCTTCCGGGTTGGAGCCTTCCGCGAGCAGCTCGATGGTGCGGCGGAGCCACGCATAGGCGTTCGATTCCCGCGACAGCAGCTCGATCGGCGACTCCGTCACGTTGTCCTTGTAGAACACATGCGCGGCGATGCCGTATTCGGCGATTTCGTCCATCTCCTCGGTGCGGATCTGCAGCTCGACGCGCTGCCGGCCGGGCCCGATCACCGTGGTGTGGATCGAGCGGTAATCGTTCTGCTTCGGCGTCGAGATGTAGTCCTTGAAGCGGCCGGGCACCACCGGCCAGGTGGTGTGGACGATGCCGAGCGCCTGGTAGCACTCGGGCACGCTCTTCACGATGAGGCGGAAGCCGAAAATGTCGGAGAGCTGCTCGAAGCCGACCGCCTTGCGCTCCATCTTGCGCCAGATCGAATAGGCGCGCTTGCGCCGTCCGCGCACCTGCGCCTCGATGCCGCGATTGCCGAGCTTGCGTACGAGCTGCTCCTCGATCTCGGCGATCAGGCCTTCATGGCGCGCGGCGAGCGCGTCGAGCCGTTCGGTGATCACCCGGTGGGCTTCGGGATTGAGCTCGCGGAACGCAAGGCTCTCGAGCTCCTCGCGCATCTCGTACATGCCGATGCGCCCGGCGAGCGGCGCATAGATGTCGAGCGTCTCCTCGGCGACGCGGCGGCGCGCCTCCGGCTTCATGTGCTCGATGGTGCGCATGTTGTGGAGGCGATCGGCGAGCTTGACGAGAAGGACCCGCACGTCCTCGGCGATGGCAAGCAGCAGCTTGCGAAGGTTCTCGGCCTGCTTTGCCTCGCGCGACACGAGATCGAGCCGCTTGAGCTTGGTCAGCCCTTCGACCAGGTGCCCGATGTCCTCGCCGAACAGCTGGTCGATCTCCGCCCGCGTCGCTTCGGTATCTTCGATGGTGTCGTGGAGCAGCGCGGCGACGATGGTCGCATCGTCGAGCTTGTGATCGGTGAGGATCGCGGCGACCTCAAGCGGATGGGAAAAATACGGGTCGCCCGACGCCCGCTTCTGCTCGCCATGCGCCTTCATCGCGTACACATAGGCGCGGTTGAGCATGTTCTCGTCGGTATTGGGATTGTATTTGCGCACCCGCTCGACGAGATCGTATTGCCGCATCATCTTGACCGGCCGCGGCACCTGCTCGCCCGACATCAGCTTCGGCAACAGCTCGCGCCCCAGCCGGCTGCGGGCCTTGCCCTGGGACTCCATGCGCGGCAAATCTGTCGAAGCTCTCGCCATTCCAAGCCCTTGGCCGCCGGACCACACCCCGCGGATCATCTTTCAGGATATCATGGCAAAGGCAGCGTTCAGCAAGCGTTTACGGCGCGTCGCGCCAGCGTTGCTCGCGCCGCCAAAAAACTGCGGCCCGGGCTTTGCCGGGCCGCCAAACGTTGCAAAACCTTGGGGAAAATTCCGCTCAGTCGTCCTCGTCCGGCTCCGGCGGCTCCGGACGCTCCTCGGGAGGCGCAAGGCCCTCGAGGCCCTTGAGCAGCTCTTCCTCGGTCATGCGGTCGACGGTGACCTCGGTATCGTCGGCCTCGACGCCACCGCCACCGGAGATGAGCGGCACCGTCTCGGGCTCGGGCTCGTCGACCTCGACATATTTCTGCAGGGCGTGAATCAAATCTTCCTTGAGGTCGCCCGGAGAGATCGCCGAATTGGCGATCTCGCGTAGAGCGACGACCGGATTCTTGTCGTTGTCGCGGTCGATCGTGATCGGTGCGCCGGAAGACACCATCCGGGCGCGGTGACTGGCGAGCAGAACGAGCTCGAAACGGTTTTCGACCTTGTCGATGCAATCTTCGACGGTGACGCGGGCCATAACCTCGGCACTCCCTAAGCTGCGGGAATTTAATGATTCTGGTTCGACCTAGCCGCTAGCGCAATGCAGTGCAAGCGGAAAAGCGAGGACTGCGCCGGCATCGCCATAAATTCGGCTTGGCGGCGACGCAAAGCTCTGTTAGCTCAGATCGATCCAGGGTGGTCGATGGCGATTTCTCTACGCGGCGGGGGCGCGCCGCAGGGGCTTTTGATGTCGCAGCCCTGTACGTGGTGCCGGCAACGCATATTTCCGTTGTACGCCCGGCGTTTGGCCCTGTAACGGCAGCGGCCGCAACAAGAGAACCCTCTAATGTCTGTACCAGGTGAAAAGACCGCGCTGTTCATCGACGGCGCCAACCTATACGCAACGGCGAAGTCTCTCGGTTTCGATATCGATTACAAGCGCCTGCTGCGGGAGTTTCAATCGCGCGGTTACCTCGTTCGCGCTTTCTACTATACGGCGGTGGTCGAGGATCAGGAATACTCGTCGATCCGGCCGCTGATCGATTGGCTCGATTACAACGGCTATACCGTCGTCACCAAGGCGACCAAGGAGTTCGTCGATCAGGCCGGCCGCCGCAAGGTCAAAGGCAACATGGATATCGAGCTCGCGGTCAACGCGATGGAGATCGCCGGCCACATCGATCACATGGTGCTGTTCTCCGGTGACGGCGACTTTCGTTCCCTCGTCGAAGCGGTGCAGCGGCGCGGCGTGCGCGTCACCGTCGCCTCGACGGTTTCGACCCAGCCGCCGATGGTCGCCGACGAATTGCGCAGGCAGGCCGATGTGTTTCTCGACATTGCTGATCTGCAGGCGAAGATTGGGCGCGATCCGGGTGACCGGTCGCCGCGCGAGCCGCGGGAACCGAGACACACGCCCCAGTTCCTTCAGCGCAGCACGGCGCCGCGGTCTCCCGTTACCACGGCAGCAGCGGCGGCGGCCGATGACGACGAGTTCGAGGACGATTAGGCGGTTCGGTTCCGGACCTGCGGCCGGCGGCAGCGGCGCGACATGAGCCACGGCTCGGATGCCGGCCGCGGATGTCCCGGTCTCGAATTTCCCGGTCGCGATTGCCCGAGGTGTCCGCGGCTTGTCGCGTTCCGCGAGGCCTGGCGGGCCCGGCAGCCTGACTGGTTCAACTCACCGGTCGCCTCGTTCGGATCGCGCGACGCGCGGCTGCTGATCGTCGGCCTTGCACCGGGGTTGCAGGGCGCCAACCGCACCGGACGGCCATTCACCGGCGATTATGCCGGCGACCTCCTCTACCAGACGCTCCTCGACTTCGGCTTTGCGAGCGGCACCTTTCTCGCCCGCCCGGACGACGGTCTCACCCTGTGCGACGCCCGCATCACCAATGCGGTGCGCTGCGTGCCGCCGGAAAACAAGCCGAACGGCCAGGAGATCGCGCATTGCCGCGATTTTCTGCGCGCCACCATTGCGGAAATGCCTGACCTCGCGGCGATCGTCGCGCTGGGCCGGATCGCCCACGACACTACGGCGGTGGCGCTGGGCCGTCGCATGTCGAGCCTCAAGTTCGGTCATGGCGCGACCCATCGGCTCGACGGCCTCATGCTTTTCGACAGCTATCACTGCTCACGCTACAACACGAACACGGGCGTGCTGACACCCAAGATGTTCCAGGCGGTCTTCGAGGCGGTGCGGAGTTACCTCGACGCGCGCAGCCACGCGACGACGGCTGCTGCGCTCTCGTCGGGCGGGAATACCGGATAGAACACCTTGGTGATGATGCCGCTGTCGATGACGAGGACCATGCGCTTGATCAGCGTCATGCCCTCGACGGTGAAGGTCGGCAGGTCGAGCGCCTGCGTAAGCCGCAATCCGGCATCGGAGAGAAGCGCAAACGGCAGATGAAGCCGCTCCGCCGCCTCGCGCTGGTACGCGGTATCCTGGGTCGAGAGACCGTAGAGCTGAGCGACGCCGAGCCCGCGCAATTCGGCAAAATGATCGCGGAACGAACAGCTTTGCGGCGTGCAGCCGCGCGCCCCCGGAATGGCGTCCCAGCCATCGGGCAGCTTCTGTCCCGGCCGCCCGGTGCGGGGATAGATGTAAACGACCGTGCGTCCGGTTAGCGCGGCGAGGTCGACCACATTCCCGTCGGTCGCCGGCAGCGGGAGCGGCGGCAGCTTCGTACCTGCGAGATGGCGAGCCTCGCCATCGTCGATCGGCACCGGGAGATCGGCGGGGAGGATGTTGGGATCATGGGCCGTGCTCATCGCAATGTCCTCTGGCAATGTCCTCTTGTCCTCACGTCTTGCTCGCACGATTCGCGCCAAGCCATTCAACGGTAAGACAGGAACTCCAACAGCGAACCGTCGGGGTCGCGGAAATACACACTGGTGCCGCCGCCCTTGGCGCCGTTGCGCGCGACCGGCCCGAGCTCGATCGGCACCTTGGCGCGCGCGAGATGGGCGATCGCGTCCGCGATCGGCCCGTCCCATGCGAAGCAGATGTCGCTGTTGCCGGGCGCCACCGGAAGCCGCGCCACCGGCTCGGCCTTCACGCCGGGGCCGTGGCAATTGAGTTGGGTGTCGCCGAGCCGATAGGCGAAGCCCGTGCCGCGCGGCACCACCTCGGCGCCGATGACATCGCGGTAGAACGCGTTCGAGCGCTCCCAATCGGAGACGTGGATCACGCAGTGGTCGAGCTTCACCGGCAACGCCATTGGCCCTCTCACCCCTTGAGCCGCATCACGCGGCCCTTCTCGCGTTCCCAGCTGCGCTTCTTCTCGGTCTCGCGCTTGTCGTGGAGCTTCTTGCCGCGGCCGAGCGCGACTTCGATCTTGGCGCGCCCCTTGTCGTTGAAGAACATCTTGAGCGGTACGATGGTCATGCCCTCGCGCGCGACGGCGGCGGCGAGCTTGTCGATCTGGCGCCGGTGCAGCAACAGCTTGCGCGGCCGCTTCGGCGCATGGTTGAAGCGGCTCGCCTGGAGGTATTCGGGGATGTTGGCGTTGACGAGCCAGATCTCGCCGTTCTTGGCGTCGGCATAGGATTCTGCGATCGTCGCCTTGCCCTGACGCAGCGACTTCACCTCGGTGCCGGTGAGCGCGATGCCCGCCTCCACCACCTCGCCGATCTCGTAGTTGAAGCGCGCCTTGCGGTTCTCGGCGATGATCTTGAACGTGCGCGGTTTCTTCTCTGCCATTGTCTCACGTGAGGCGCGACCAGCGCGCGCTCAGCTCTTCTTCAGGAGGTCGCGGATTTCGGTGAGGAGCTCGACTTCCGCCGAGGGCTTCGCCGGCTCCGGCGGCTTTTCGGCTTCCTTCCGCTGCAGAGCGGTGATCGCCTTGATGACGAAGAACAGCACGAAGGCGATGATCATAAAGTTGATCACGATTGTGATGAAACTCCCCCAAGCCAATACAGCACCCTGCTTTTTCGCCTCCGTCAGCGAGTCCGCGGTAACTTTGGAGGAGAGCGGCAGGTAGTAGTTCGAAAAGTCGAGTCCGCCGGTGATCGCGCCGATGATGGGCATGATGACGTCGCCGACGAGCGAGCTAACGATGGCGCCGAAGGCGGCGCCGATGATCACGCCGATCGCGAGATCGACGACATTGCCGCGCAGGGCGAACTTCTTGAAGTCTTCGAGCATGGCGCAGCCCTCCCGGTTGGCGCCTAGGGTAGCTTTGCCTGCATCTCCCCAGCCCGCCGATTGTCCTTAGCAGCGTCCGTCAGTTGATCAATCCGGCATGGACCATGGCGTCGCGCACGACCGCCTTCGACTTGTCGGAGAGCGTCACCATCGGCAGGCGCACCGTGTCGGCGCACTTGGCGAGCACGGAGAGCGCGTACTTCGCCGGCGCCGGATTGGTCTCGACGAAGAGGTTCTGGTGCAGCGGCATCAACTTGTCCTGCAGCGCGAGCGCCGCCGTGTAGTCGCCGCGCCGGCAGGCCCCCTGGAATTCGGCGCACAGGCGCGGCGCCACGTTCGAGGTGACGGAGATGCAGCCGTGGCCGCCATGGGCCATGAAGCCGAGCGCGGTCGCGTCCTCGCCGGAGAGCTGGTTGAAGTCCGGCCCCAGCTCGGCCCGCTGCTGGGATACCCGCACCATGTTGGCGGTGGCGTCCTTGACGCCGGCGATGTTCTTGAGCTCGTAGAGCCGCTTCATGGTGTCGACCGACATGTCGATCACCGAGCGGGCGGGAATGTTGTAGATGATGATCGGGATGCCGATCGCATCGTTGATCGCCTTGAAATGCTGATAGAGGCCCTCCTGGGTCGGCCTGTTGTAGTAGGGCGTGACGATCAGCACCGCGTCGGCGCCCGCCTTCTCGGCGTGCTCGGAAAGCTCGATCGCCTCGCGGGTCGAGTTCGATCCGGCGCCGGCGATCACCGGCACGCGCCGCTTCGCTTCCCCGACGCACCACTCGACCACCTTTTTGTGCTCGTCATGGGACAGCGTCGGGCTTTCGCCCGTGGTTCCGACCGGCACCAGGCCGTTGGTCCCCTCGGCGATCTGCCACTGCACCAGGCTGCGGAACGCGCCTTCGTCGACCGCGCCGTTTTTGAACGGGGTGACCAGAGCCGTGAAGGAGCCCCGAAATCCCGTCTTGACGCCCATGATGATGCTCCTGGAAGGAGGGATTGCACGCAAATCGCGCTCCCGCCTCATTGATAACCATTCCGGCACGGTGTTAAAAGCCCTCGATGCCGGCCTTTTTCCGGCGGCGCCGCGCCCGCGTCGAACCAATGCCACGTTTGATGGTTTAAGCTTATTTAACCGTTGCAACCCAAGGGTAGATGGGGCCAATCCGGACGGGGGAACACTTGACCCGGCGTCACCGTAATCGACTGGCGTTCTGCGCGGCAGCAAGCGTCGTCGCGCTCGCTTCGAGCGGCGCGGGGGCGGTCGATACGCTTGCGCAACCGCCCCACAAAGTGGATGCGGCGGCCGTCACCAAGCAGATCCCCCTGCCCCGTCCACGGCCGCGCCTCACCGCTGCACATAGTGAGCAGCCGGTCGTGCAGCATCGCGAACCGGCCCCCGTCGTCCAACGCCGGGAGCCGCTCCCGACCGGTGCCGTTCACGCTTCGCTCGATTCGCCCGAGGTGCCCGGCGAGCCGCTGGCGCCGCCTCCCGTTACCGCGTCTGCAGCCGATCTCGCCACCGCCCACGACGCCCTCGCGCTCGCGCGCCGCAGCAAGACTGGAGATGCGACCGACCTCGAGCAGCGCATCTCCGATCCGCTCACCCGCAAGATCGTCGAATGGGCGATCCTGCGCGGCGACGACAACACCGCCAATTTCTCGCGTTACCAGGCCTTCCTCGCCGCCAACCCGAATTGGCCGAGCACCGGCATGTTCCGCCGGCGCGCCGAGGTGATGCTGTGGCAGGAGCATGCGGACCTCGCGACCATCCGCGCCTTCACCGGCGACAAGCCGGCCTCCGAGAGAGGAAAGTTCGCGCTCGCCCGGGCATTCGTCGAGCAGGGCGACACCCGCAGCGCCGAGCCCCTGTTCCGCGACGCGTGGCGGACCGCGTCCCTGCAGCCCGAGGCCGAGGAGCAGCTTCTCGACATCTTCGGCGCCCTCCTCACCCGGGCCGACGACAAGGCGCGCATGGAGCGCAGGCTCTATGCGAACGACGTTTCGGGCGCATTGCGCGCAGCGCACCGCCTCGGCGGCGTCGAGCCGGCGATCGTCAAGGCGAGGGCCGCGGTCAACGAAAAGTCGCCCACGGGCAAGTCCTTGATCGAGGCGCTCCCCTCGAGCGCGCACCAGGACCCCGGCGTGATGTTCAGCCGCATCCAGATGCTGCGGCGAGCCGACAAGTACCAGGAGGCGGCGCAGCTGATGCTGGCGGCGCCCCGCGATGTCGCCCTGATCTACGATCCGGACGAGTGGTGGATCGAGCGGCGGCTGATCGCGCGCAAGCTCCTCGACCTCAACCAAGCCGCCACCGCCTACAAGATTGTCCGCGACGCCGCGACGCCGACCAAGGAGAACTTCAAGGTCGAGCACGAGTTCACTGCCGGCTGGATCGCGCTGCGCTTCCTCAAGGATCCCGCCGGCGCGGCCCAGCACTTTGCCCGCATCACCGGCCTCACCAACCCGATCGCGATGGCGCGCGCCAATTACTGGCGCGGACGCGCCGCCGAGGCGATGAACAAGCCGCAGGACGCCCGCGCTTTCTACGAGCAGGCCGCGCGCTACAACACGGCCTACTACGGCCAGCTCGCCCGGGCGAAGCTCGGCATGCACGAGCTGGCGCTGGTGCCTACCCCGCTGCCCGCTTCAGACAAGCGCGCGGCGCTCGCTCGCAACGAGGTGGTACGCGCTGTCGAGACACTTTACGCGCTCAATGACCGCGACCTCATAATCCCGATCGTGGCGGACCTCGCCGACCGCAGCCCGGACATGGCGATGCTCGCCGCGCTCGCCGAGGTCGCCGCGCGGCACGACGATGCCCGCAGCGCGCTCCTCATCGGCAAGGGTGCGCTCGGCCGCGGGCAGCCGTTCGACCACTACGCCTTTCCGACCTTCGGGCTGCCGCCTTACACGGCGATCGGCCCGGCGGTCGAGCCGGCCGTCGTCTACTCGATCGCGCGGCAGGAGAGCGCCTTCAATCCGAAGGACGTATCGAGCGCGCATGCGCTCGGCCTGATGCAGGTGACGCCGGAAGCCGGGCGCTACGTCGCCAAGAAGTTCAACGTCGCCTTCGACCAGGACCGGCTGCTCAACGACAACGTCTACAACATGCAGATCGGCAGCGCCGAGCTCGGCGACAACATCGCGAGCTACAACGGCTCGTTCATCCTCGCTTTCGCCGGCTACAATGCGGGCCGTGGCCGGGTCAAGGAATGGATCGAGCGCTACGGCGATCCGCGCGACCCCAAGGTCGACCCGATCGACTGGGTCGAACGCATCCCGTTCTCCGAGACGCGGAACTACGTGCAGCGCATCATCGAGAACATCCAAGTCTACCGCGCGCGTTTCGGCGGCGGCTCGCGCCTGATGATCGAGGCGGACCTGCGCCGCGGCGGCAGCACCAATTAGCCACCACGCCCCCGTAGCCCGGTTGAGCGAAGCGACATCCGGGTTTCCCGCATTATTTCGATCGGCAACAATCCCGCACATCGCTGCGCACATGCGGGCTGCGCGTCAGGCGACCTGACGACCCCGTGAATTGGCTCGCCGTTCCCCACGTGCGATAACCCGGGCGATCACGGGAGGCTGCCGCGTTTGCGGTGTCCGCTCATCCGGATGACGGAGACCGCCATGGTTGAGAGCCGGTTCACGGCGGCGAATGACGGGCTCGAACTGCACACGCTCGACTACGGCAATCCCCGCTCGCCGCGGCTGCCAGTCGTCTGCCTGCCCGGCCTGTCACGCACCGCCGAGGACTTCACGCCGCTCGCGATCGCGCTTGCGAAGGAGCGCCGGGTGCTCGCCCTCGACCTGCGCGGCCGCGGACGCTCCGGCTACGACCGCGATCCCGCGAACTACAAGATCGCGGTGGAAACCGACGACGTCGTCACCGTCATGACCGCACTCGCAGTCGGGCCGGCGATTTTCGTCGGCACGTCCCGCGGCGGCCTCGTCACCATGACGCTCGCCACCAAGCGCCTCGACCTCATCGCCGGCGTCGTCCTCAACGACATCGGCCCGGTCGTCGACACCGCGGGCGTGCTGCGGATCAAGAGCTATGTCGGCAAGCTCGCCCAACCGGCGAGCTACCAGGAGGGCGCGGACATCCTGCGGAACACCTCGGACAACCAATTTCCCAATCTCACCGCCGCAGACTGGGTCGCCGCGGCAATGCGGGCCTGGCGCGAGGACGGCGGCCGGCTCGTCGTCACCTATGATCCCGCACTCACCAGCACCCTCGAGACGGTGAGCCCCGAAAAGCCTTTCCCGACCTTGTGGAACGAGTTCGATGCCATGGCACACGTGCCGCTGATGGTGGTGCACGGCGCGAACTCCGACATCCTCAGCGCCGCCACCGTGACCGCGATGCAGGCACGCCGGCCCGACATGGAGATCGTCGTCGTCCCCGACCAGGGCCACGCACCGCTCCTGTCCGACGCGCGCACGATCACCGCCATCGCGGGGTTCGCAGCGAAGTGCGATGCGGAGCGCGCTCGGTCGCATTAAGTGGTCATGGCCGGGCTCGTCCCGGCCACCCCGATCATATGGCACGGCCGTGCCCCGGTTATCGGGGTCGCCGGGACAAGCCCGGCGATGACAAAGGTGGATGATCTACTGCGCGTCGCGGCGCTGTTCCTTCCAGCGCAGGAATTCGAGATAGAGCGCGGCTTCTTCGGCTTCGCTCCGCTGCGCCGGGGGCTGCGGCGCCGCGACTTGCCGCCGCTGCAATTCCACCGCCGGTGCGGCTTGTCGCCGTTGCGGTTCAGGCGCCACCTGCCGCCGACGGACCGATTGCAGTTCCATCGCCGGCGCCTCCGCGGCACCTCCCGGCACCGTCGCGTGGAGATACCAGCATTTGCGATCGTTGGCGTGATCGAGATGATAATACCAGTGCTGGCCCGGGGGCGCGTCGCGGTTCGGCTCGGCGATGCAATCCGCTGCCACCGCCGGCCTGACGGCGATCGTCAATGCCGCACCGATCATGCCGGCCGAGATCACGGGAACGCAGAGTACGCTACGCATCGACACGGGCTCCATCGGCTGCGCGGAGCCAGTCCACGCATGATCAGCGGAACGAGGCGCGGTTCGATCGAGGACCGCGCGATCCCAAATGCTGACACGGCGTTCGCGCGGATATAGGGCCGCATCTGGCTGCAAATCCGGCAATGCACAGCCCTCCCCCGCCTCATTTGCGAGAGGCCGCATCGGCTTGCCAGCGGGGCGCCGCTCGGGCATATGGACGGCGACGGAGACGTGGCCGAGTGGCTGAAGGCGGCGGTTTGCTAAACCGTTATACGCTCTCAAGGCGTATCGAGGGTTCGAATCCCTCCGTCTCCGCCAGCCATCATACCGCGGTACGAAGCGGCGTCGCGCGCTCGATCCGCTCGCGCTCGCGGGGACTGTTCATCGCGTCCCACAGATCGCTCCGCCGCTGCACGTTCAGCCAGAAGTCCGGACTGTTGCCGAAAACGCGCGCGAGGATGAGCGCCGTCGCCGCTGTCACGGCCCGGCGGTTGTTGCACAGCTCGTTGACGTGCTTGCGCTGAACGCCCATCGCCTCCGCCAACGCAGCCTGCGTCAGGCCCATGGGCTCCATGAATTCCTCGACCAGGATTTCGCCGATCGTCGCCGGCTTGCGCTTCGTCGTCAGCACGGTTCGCCTCATCTGTAGCTGTGGTCGTCAAGGTAGACGCCTTCTGCTTCGCCGCGGCTGCCGTCCCACCGGAAGATCAGCCGCCACTGACTGTTGACGCGGATCGAGTGAAACCCCACGAGATTACCGCGCAGCTTCTCAAAATGATTGCTGGGCGGTACGCGTAGGTCCTGATCGGTCGTAGCGTCGTCGATCATCTGGAGCTTGCGAAAGAGGCGGTTTTCGAGGTCGGACGGAATGTGCCGCGACCGCGTGTCCTCGACGAAGAACGCGCGCAGCCACTCGTCCCGAAAGCTCACGATCACCTAGTGGCCCGCTTATGTGTCTATGTACCACCCATGGGTACACAATACAAGCGACGGGGCCAGTGGCCGAGTGGCTGAAGGCGGCGGTTTGCTAAACCGTTATACGCTCTCAAGGCGTATCGAGGGTTCGAATCCCTCCGTCTCCGCCAGCCTTTCGCCCACGATGTTTCGCTCAGCCGCGACGGCTGTCGATTACGCGCCGTCGGCGTCCGCCTGCAGCGCCGCGCGAAAGAACAGCCGACCCGCCTCTTCCCACGACACCGGCCGAAACGCGGCGCGAATCTTGTCCTCGTAGCCGCTGCGAACCGCAGGGTCGAGGATCCATCGCCGCACCTCGCTCAACCATGCGCTCTCGTCGGTCGGGTCGAGGCAGGGAGCGAACGCCGCGGCGATCTCGGGGATCGAGCCGCGATCCGACGCGATGACCGCCTTGCCGCGGGCGAATGCCTCGACGATCGGAAGTCCGTAGCCTTCGTGCATCGAGGGATAGACGCAGAACGCCGCGCCGTCATAGAGCGCGGCGAGCAGGGCATCGTCGGCGCTCGCGAAGTGGCGGATCGTTCCATGCTCTGCTTCGGCTTGCAGCTCGGCGATGATCGCCTCGGCGTTCCAGCCCAGCCGTCCGACGATGGCGAGCTTGAAGCCGTCGCCGCCGACCACACCTTCGGCGCGCAGCCGCGCCCACACGCGGCACAGCAGCCGGTGGCCCTTGCGCGGCTCGACCGTGCTGACGTGCAGCGCATAGCGCCCGGGAACGAGCCCTTCGACGGCATCCGGTCGGAGTGAAGGCGGGGATGGAATCTCGGCGCCGAGCGGCGTGAGCCGGGTCGCACCGAGGCGAATGTTCTGACCGGTGCAATACGCGTGCAGCGCCGCTTCGTTGGTTCGCGTGCTCACGATCACGCGGTCGACATGGGGAATCATCTCACTGAAATAGGTGCGGAACTGTTCGACCTCGCCGGCCACGCAATATTCCGGGTGGAGCAACGGAATGAGGTCGTGACACATCACCACCACGGTGCAGCGCGTCTCCTCCTTCAAGGTCCTGAAGGTGCGGGGGTCGAGATAGGTCCAGCTCGATCCCACCGAAATCAGGGTGTCGTGCGCGGAGAACGAGATCAGCCCCTCGAACGCCGCATCGAAGGGGACATGGGCGCCGCGCGTCCCGTCGGGGGCGATCGGGGCCGCGCGGTATTTCTCCGACATCATGCGTGCCTGCAGACCCTCGGCCGCGGCGCGTAGCGCGGCAGGCCGTCCATCGCGGCGAAGGCGTTCCAGAGCGGCGAACAGTCGTCGCCGCGGCTGCGTGAGCCATTTCGCAATCGACGGTGCCAGGCGCGGATATCTGCGGCGCGCGGCCGGGCCGGCGCCAAGACCCCACGTATCCGCGAAAGCATGATCGCCGATCAGCGGCTCGACCCAGCGGTCCGCGACCTTGCGAAACCGCTGCAGCCCCGGATCGTAAACCGCAAAATGGACATCAGGCAGCGCGGCGCGCGCCCAATGGGCGAAACCCTGATCGACCCGGACGATGCCGCTCGGCGGCCCTTTCCAATGAAACAGCGTTGTCAGGTCGTAGACGATGCGGCGCGAGGGCATCTTCGAGGCTCCGCTTCAACGCCGACTGCGATGTGGTCGGGGCGCCGGCGGGCCGCTGGTCATTCCGCAATCCTGAGCGATGCGCCGCGAACGGCCACGCCGCGCTCGCGGCGGTCGGAGGCCAGGTCATGCTTTCGGGAATCGATCGAGGCCATACGTCACGTGTCGCGTGGGACGAAGGCTGGCATCGCTGTCGACGACGGGCCCCCGCCAACCCGCACCGGGGTCAGCGCAGTGTAAGCTTCTTTTCACGGACGCACATTCTTATGCACGCTTCGACGCCCGGAGACGGCATCCCCTTCGGCACGTCACTGCATTGCAGGACGCGGCCGTGGCACCTCAGGCTCCCGTACCGTCTCTGAGCATCCGCTGAAGGCGCTGACCCGAGAAGGGCGAGCGCCGCAATACCGCAGGCGAGGCGATCATTATCCGCATGTGCTCCTCCCATTTCCGTGACGGAAGAACAGGAGCACAAGCGTATCGCGACCGCCAGCGGTTGTGTCGGAATGTGCCGTGGACCAGCCCACGCGGTTCGTGTCGAGAGAACGGCGCGTGCCGCTTCAGTGCCGCAGCCAGGCGCGCGCGGCGCGCTGGGCGGCGGCGACCTCCGCCTCGGTCATCTCCTCGGCGATCTCCCGGCGCAGGCGAATGGCGTCGGCATTGCCGCGCATGGCCGCGAGGTTGAACCACTTGTGTGCCGTCACGTAGTCGGCAGGCATGTCGCCACCGATCGAATACATCATGCCGAGCCGGTAGAACATGTCACCGCTGGCTTCCCCCGTCCCGCCGCTCTCGATGGCTGCAAGCTCTGCTCGTCCCATTTCGGCCTCCCAGGCCTTTCGCCGGCATTGACCGGCTGTTCTCCTCCGGCCCCCCGGAGCGCTCCGATCATGTGCGGAAGCTTTGAATCACGCTTTAATCGATGCGATGAATCGGAGGTGAACGCCGCGCCGCTCCACCGCGCGTGCCCCTCTCGCGTTAATCTCGACAGCCCCGAGAAATGCGCAGTTTTCTGCAATTCTGATGAGCCGGCGGTAACCGTCTCGCGCAAGGGAGCGGTAACTATCAACTGCGGTCGGTCGGCTCGCGATGCCGCGGACCCGAACCGTAGGGTGGGCAAAGCGAAGCGTGCCCACGTCTGAGCAAGCCACCGGTTCGACCGCGTGGGCACGGCGCTTCGCGCCTTTGCCCACCCTACAAGGGCCGCAGCCGCCGCGCTTGCCGATGTCTGGAAAAAGGCGCCCGGGGTTCATTCGACAGGCGCGAGATAAACCTCTCGAGCGCCGCTTCAATGAACGATCAACTGGGGCTGAAACACCTGCCGGAGTTACGAGGCGTCGGCGAGAGCTCCGAGGACCGTAATTTCGTCAGCACGACCGCTGACGACGCAGCGCGGATGATCCGTGCCTTTCCCGGACTTTCCGATGCAGCGACAGGGTGACCTGCATCGGGACCGAATCTCGGCATCCGGGAGTTTCGATCCTCAGTCTCGCCGACGCCCTCCGTCGCCGACCCCGGCGTCATCACCGACTGCATCCCCACATCTGCGCGATGTCGCCGGGCTGACCATCGGGTCGTCGAAGGTATGGAGCGTCAGCGCTCCGCGTTATTTTACTTCTTCTTCTTCACGGCCTTCCGCTTCGCGGGGGCCTTCTTCTTCGCACTTGCCTTCGCCTTCGTTGCCTTCTTCGCCATAGTGCCCTCCTAGTCCAGTTGAGCTGGCGGTGTCGCATCAGTACCCACGCGAATCGTAGGCACTGCATTTCGATTACTACAGCAAAACGAAAAAAACAGCTTCCGGATTAACGAAACGTGTATCGGTTCGCGCCTTCCGCATCGCGGCACGTCGCGACGAAGCGAGCCGACGACGTCGACGCTCGCATCATCGCGCGCGAGCGAGCGCGCAACGCGCGTTCGCAGACCGATTCAAAAAACCACTGTGAAATGGGCATTTCATCCATGTCGGAATACTCGTGCACAACACAAATGAGCGCGCTTGACAGCGTTTGCAGCGGCGCCGCGGAGCCCTCTCGCGACATCGCGTCAGCATGTTTTCGGTGCCAAAATTTTTTTGTGCGCAACGTGGTCGAACGAGCGAATTCGGAGCGAGTCGGACACTCGCATCGAAGCGAAAAGGGCGCGAATCGGTTTTACCGATTCGCCGAAACCACCGTTTGGAACACTCTGACAAGCCGGTTGACACCTTCGATGGGGTATCGATCGCACCGATTCTCGACCATCGGAAGCCCGCGTGAACGATCGCGCGAGGTCGGTTCGACGCCTTCTCGCGACCTTCGACGCGCTCTCGCCTCGCGCCTCGCGCGCGTCAGAGGCCGAGCTTCGCCTTGAGGAGATCGTTCACCGCCTGCGGGTTCGCCTTGCCGCCGGACGCCTTCATGACCTGGCCGACGAACCAGCCGACGAGCGCCGGCTTCTGCTTCGCCTGCTCGACCTTCTCGGGGTTCCTGGCGACGATGTCGTCGACGAGCTTCTCGATCGCGCCGACGTCGGTCACCTGCTTCATGCCGCGGCTCTCGACGATCGCGCGCGGGTCGCCGCCTTCGCTCCACACGATTTCGAACAAATCCTTGGCGATCTTTCCGGAGATCGTGCCTTCGGACATGAGATCGAGGATCGTTCCGAGCGCCGCCGCCGACACCGGGCAGGCGCCGATCTCGCCGCCCTCCCTGTTGAGGCGACCGAACAGCTCGTTGATCACCCAGTTGGCGGCGAGCTTGGCGTCGCGCGCGGTGCCGTCGGGGCGCCGCACCACCGCTTCGAAGAACTCCGCGCTCTCGCGCTCGGCGACAAGCACGCCGGCATCGTAGCCGGCGAGGCCGAACACGGCGATGAAACGCGCTTTCTTCTGGTCCGGCAGCTCGGGCAGCGCCGCGCGCAGCGCCTCGACGTAGTCGGGTGCGAGCTCGAGCGGCAGCAGGTCGGGGTCGGGGAAATAGCGGTAGTCGTGCGCCTCTTCCTTGGTGCGCATCGGACGGGTCTCGTCGCGCGCCGCATCATAGAGGCGCGTCTCCTGCGCGACGATGCCGCCGTCCTCGATCACGGCGATCTGGCGGCGCGCCTCGTGCTCGGCCGCCATGCCGACGAAACGGATCGAGTTCACGTTCTTGATCTCGCAGCGAGTGCCAAGGCCTTCGCCCGGCCGGCGCACCGACACGTTGACGTCGGCGCGCAGATTGCCCTTCTCCATGTCGCCGTCGCAGGTGCCGAGATAGCGCAGGATGGCGCGCAGCTTGGCAAGGAAGGCCTTGGCTTCCTCCGCCGAGCGCAGGTCCGGCTTGGAGACGATTTCCATCAGCGCAACGCCGGCGCGGTTGAGGTCGACGAGGGAGGCTGCGGGGTGCTGGTCGTGAAGGAGCTTGCCGGCATCCTGCTCGAGATGGAGCCGCTCGATACCGACACGGATCGCGCCGTCGGGCATATCGACCACGACCTCTCCCTCGCCCACCACCGGCGACTTGTACTGGCTGATCTGGTAGCCCTGCGGCAGATCCGGATAGAAATAGTTCTTGCGGTCGAACACCGAGCGCAGGTTGATCCGCGCATTGAGGCCGAGGCCGGTGCGCACCGCCTGGGCGACACATTCGCTGTTGATCACCGGCAGCATGCCCGGCATCGCCGCATCGACCAGCGACACCTGCGCATTGGGCGCGGCGCCGAAAGCGGTGGCGGCGCCGGAGAACAGCTTCGCAGCAGAGCTCACCTGGGCATGGATCTCCATGCCGATGACGACTTCCCAGTCGCCGGTGGCGCCCTTGATGAGCTTGCTGGTCTTCGTCGGAGCGTTCATGTCGTTCCTTCGGATTGGACGCGAAGCCATTGCGCGCCAAGCTGGTCGTCGTCAAGGTCAGCGCGGTCAACGTCAACGCAGTCAAGGATTGCGGGCCACGCTGCTACCGCCTGGTGCTGGCGCGGCCTATGCTGGCGCGAGCCCGGCACATTGCCGGTGCGGGAGGAGTATCCAACATGAAGATGGGAGCGATCTGTGCGGGAGCAATGCTGGCGATGACCGGATGGATCGGGCCGGCATCGGCCGCCGAGATCAAGGTGATGGCGTCGGCCGCGATCCACGATGCCTATGTGGAGCTGATCCCGGCCTTCGAGCGCGCGACCGAGAACAAGGTCGTGACCGAATGGGTGCCGACCGCGGAGATGATGCGGCGGCTCAAGGGCGGTGAGACCGTCGATCTCGTGCTGATGGCGTCGAACGGCATCGCCGAGCTCGCCAAGCTCGGCAAGGTCGGACCGGGGACGCCGGTGGCGAAGTCCGGTATCGGCGTCTCGGTGCGCGCCGGCGCACCGAAGCCCGACATCTCGTCGGCCGATGCCGTCAAGCGAACGCTGCTCGCGGCAAAGTCGATTGCGATGTCGACCGGGCCGAGCGGCGTCTATCTCGCAAAGATGTTCGAGCGTCTCGGCGTCGCCGACGAGATCAAAGGCAAGATCAAGCAGGTGCAGGGCGTGCCGATCGGCGAAGTGGTCGCCCGCGGCGATGCCGATATCGGCTTCCAGCAAGTCAGCGAGCTCCTGCCGGTCAAAGGCACGACCTATGTCGGCGCGCTGCCGGCGGACATCCAGGAGATCACGGTATTCGACGCCGCGGTGCACTCAGACGCCGCTTCGGCGGACGGCGCGCGGGCGCTGATCAAGTTCCTCACCACGCCGCAGGCCGGCGAGGCCTACAAGAAGATCGGCATGGAGCCGGGTTAAGCGCTCCCTTCCCCCGTGCTGCGCTACTCCCTCCCCCGCTTGCGCGGGAGGGTTGGGGAGGGGGAAGCTGAGTTTCGTCCCGGTACGACGCCCGCGATCGCCTCGCCGCCGCGGCCCCCTCCCCGACCCTCCCCCGCGAGCGGGAGAGGGAGAAGAGAGCGCGCCGCCGTTGCTCCCTTGCCGCGCCAAACCGCGAAATCACGCAGCCGTACCTACAACAACGCCGTGATGATTGCTTCGCGCTCGGCGTCGAACTCGGTCGTCGCGGCGGGCTTGCCGGCTTGGCGGTACCAATAGCGCGCATTCGGCAGATCACCCTCGACCCGGTGCAGATGCGCGTGAACCCAGGCGCAATCGGCATCCTCGTGCTTCATCACGATCTCATGCGCGGCGTTCCAGTCGTCCTTGGCCGCCCACCACAGGGCTTGCAGCGCTGGCGCGCAGTCGGGCGGCGAGGATTTTGCGAGGGAGTGTTTGAATTCTTCAGGCGTCATTGTTCGCCTCCGTCGGCGCAGGATGAATTCAGAGCGCAGCCTAATTCAACCGCGATCATCCCTAGATGGAAGCTTGCTTCGGGTTTTTCAGGTCGGCATCGTCGGGCTTGACCCACGAGTGTCCGGCACGATCTGTGCTTGAATAAGCACGACATTGATTCTGCTCGCTTCCAGCTGGTTACGAATCATCTGGACGGGAAAGGATCAACGTCGTGCCTCATCAGAATATCGTTTTTCATGAGCTGCTGAAGCATATTCCATGGGCGGTGTTCGATCGGCTTGTGGACGAGCACGATGCCGACTGGGACGGTCGGGTGGTGAAGTCCAAGGCGCATCTGATCGCGATGCTGTATGGGCAGCTTTGCGGGGCGCGAAGCCTGCGCGAGATCGAAACGAACCTGAAGAGCCACGCCGGCAAGCTTCATCATCTCGGGGGCCGCCCGGTATCGAGATCGGCGTTGTCGAGCGCCAACGCCGATCGTCCGGTCGAAGTGTTCGCCGGGCTGCTGGCGGCGTTGATGCGATCCTTGCAGGCCGGCTATCGCCGCAAGATCGCCGACTGCGTCCGGCTGATCGATTCGACCTCCCTGCGGCTGAGCGAGCTGAGCGATTGGGCGAGGTTCTCGACCGGAGTTTGCGGCGCCAAGGCGCACATCATCTACGATCCCGATGCCGATCAGCCGCTCTACCTGATAGTGACGCCGTCCAACGTCAACGACATCACCGCCGCCAAGCAGATGCCGATCGAGGCGGGCGCGACCTACGTGTTCGACCTCGGCTACTACGATTACGGCTGGTGGGCCGAACTCGACGCAGCCGGCTGTCGCATCGTCACCCGCCTCAAGTCCAACACGCCGTTCGAGGTGGCGCAGCATCGCGCGGTGCCGCCGGGATCGGCGATCCTGAGCGATCGGACCGGATATCTTCCCAAGCGGCTCGCCGCATCGCGGTGCAACCCGATGCCGGGGCTCGTCCGCGAGGTCCGGGTTGCGATCGAGACCGGCAAGGTGCTGCGCATCTTCACCAACGACATCGAGGCGAGCGCGCAGGAGATCGCCGACCTCTACAAGCGGCGATGGGCGATCGAGCTGTTCTTCCGATGGGTCAAGCAGACCTTGAAGATCGGCCACTTCCTGGGAACCTCGGAAAACGCCGTCCGCATTCAGATCACGGTCGCGCTGATCGCCTTCGTGCTGCTGCGCCTCGCCCACGAGGCCACCAGGATCGTCGCCAGCCCGCTCACCTTCGCACGGCTCATCCAATCCAACCTGATGCTCCGCCGCGCCGTCGCAGAACTGCTCAAGCCCCCGCCATTGCCCGAGCCCCGGCAACCCAAATTCGACTTCGGCCCCCGCGCCACGCGCGCCACCAGGCGGCGCCGCGAGCATCGCGCCGCCAACGCTCCCGCCGCGGTCGCCAAGGGCGCATGAAAGGCACAAACCGTGCCGGACACTCGTGAGGTCAAGCCCGGCCATGACGACTGAGTGTAAATCAACGACTCCGGCATCGCGCTCCCCCGGGCACGCCCGCCGTCGAGATCACTGTTTGGGTCGGATCGCGGCCGGCAGGAAGCTGCCGTCGTTCTTGCCCACTTCCTTGGCGATGAGCTCGTTGAGCAGGGCATTCATGCGCAGGATGATTTCCTTGTTCTTCTCCGGATCGACTGCGAGATTGTGCTCTTCGCGCGGGTCGTTCGTGAGGTCGAAGAGCTGGAGGTCGTTGTTGCGCACGATCTGCTCGAGCGTGTCCGGCGTATTGAAATTGGCCGGCGCATAGTAGCGCGCGAACTTGTATCGCCCGTCGTAGACGAAGCTGAGAAATCCCCGCTTGCCGAGCTTTGGCTGCAGCTCCGTCAAGGGCGGCGTGACCTTTCCCTGAAGCAGCTGCGTCATTCCGGCGAGGCAATAATCCGCGTCGATGGTCAGGGGCGCGACGTAGTTGAACAGGACGCCGGGGCGGACGGCCTGAAGACCTGCGGTTTGCGCATTCGCCATGACGACGGAAAAATCGTGGCCGGGTAAATCCTTCACCGCGTCGCGCCGCTGTGGCTCGGGCACCCGCGCGAGCCCCGGCAGGCTCGGCATCAGGTCGAGGTGGCTCGTGAGAACGGCGGACGATTGGCCGCGGGGATAATCGGGGTGGACGACGATCAACGGCACGTGGGAATTTCCTTCGTAGGCGAAGGGGCCCTTGCCCCGCAGGCCGCCGTGGTCGCCGGCCATCTCGCCGTGGTCTGCCGTGAAGATCACGACCGTGTTGTCCCAGAGACTCAATTCGTCCAGTCCGCTGAGCAGCTGCTGGAGGGCGCTGTCGGTGTCGCGGATCGTGTTGAGGTAATAGTCGTTGAACGCGCGCCACATGTCGGGCCGGTTGACCGGAATTGTGCCCAGCGCCCCCGACCAGCCGGCATGGTACTCGGTCAAAGCCGCAGGCATCCCCGGCGCCGAGAGCCTCTCCTGCAGGGTCGGCGAGGGAGCGGTGTTCCACCGCTTGCTGTAAAGCGAATTGTTCGGCGGCGCGGTGAGCACGCCGTTGATGACCGCCTTCTGCGCTTGCGGCGTACCCGGTAAATTGGCGTCCGCATACATGATGTCGTGCGGGTTGACGAAGCTCACGACCATGAAGAACGGCTGCGCCTTTTCGCGCAGTTCGGGCACGTTGCCCCGCAGCCAGCGCACGCTTTCGGCCGCGGTGTAGGTATCGGTCTTGTAGCCCTGGTCCGGCGTCCCGGTCTTGTCGCCGTCGGGCTGGTAGATATCGAAGCCATAGGGCTGCAGCGCCTCGCTGTAATTGACGGCCGGGCTCGGTGTCACGATGGCGAAATCCATCTCCCATTTGCCGTAGAATGCCGTGCGGTAGCCGAGCTTCTTCATCATCGAGCCCATGTTGGGCCGGTCTTTTCGCAAGCTCGGCACATAGCCCGCTTCCAACTGGTCGAAGACGCCGTTGACCTGCGGCGGCTGCCCGCTGTAGATCGCCGCGCGCGACGGCGTGCACATCGCCGAGGCGATGTAGTGATTGCGGAAGTTGATCCCTTGCTGGGCGAGCCTGTCGAGCGCGGGCGTGTCGTATCCGGCGCCGCTCGGCAATTGGGAGCGCGTTTGATCCCGCAGCACCAGAATGACATTCAGCGGGCGGCTCGTTGCCGAAGCCCCCGGGACTTGGGCCTGCGCGAGCGGCGCAAACGCCGTTGCGGCAAGGAGCAGGCTTAGTCCGCATGCGAGCCCACTCAAATTGGGCTTCAACCGCGCGAAAAGCGAAGCGACCTCTCGCGTCGACATGAAAGCAGTTCATTAACCGCCTCCTGATGGCATCGCCGCGCGGTGCGCCGAAAGCATTCGGTAGGCGCTCTTCGAGATCACGCCGCGTTTGTTCCTACGTGCGTTCCATCTCTATCCTAACGACGCGATCGATCACAACGAGATGCTGCATTCGTTCAAGTTGAATCGGAAACCGAACGTGACGCACCCGCAGGAGCACCTTTCCCAAGTTACGCTGGACGCGATTCAAGCGCTGTGTTTGCATGGTGACCCGAGCCAAGAACCGCGTTCGCTGGTCAAATCGCTCACCCGGCTGGGCGAAGGCCGCTCCCGTTTCGATGAAATCCTCGAGCAGCAGGTGACATTTCGATGACGTTCATCGCTGCGACGGCGACTGTCCTGATCGGCGTTCTCGCCGGCGGCCTGAGCGTTCTCGCGGGAGGCGGGGTGACCGTGGTTTTGCCTGTCCTGCTGGCTTTGGGCCTTACCGCCGATCAAGCCAACGCCACGAGCAGGCTCAATCTTACGGTCGGCGGCATCATCGCGACCATCGTTCTCATCCGGAAGAAGAAGATCGAATGGAAAGCAACGATTCCTTTGCTCGTTGCTACCGTTGCGGGGGCGATCGTCGGCGCCTTCCTTGGCACGCTCATCCATTCGAATGAAATGCTGACAATCATCGTGCTGACCTCCGTGGTCTCGATGATCCTGGTCTACATCAAACCCAACCGCTGGCTCTCGACTGGTGCGACCAGTCCCCTCGTGCCCGAGCGCGCGGGTGCATTCATCTATTCCCTGCTCTGCTTTTACGGAGGCGTGATCGCCGTCGACAGCGCGATCCTGCGGCTCGTCGTGTTGGTGTTGCTGATGGGGTTGCCCCTGAGCAAAGCCAATCCGATCAAGGTCGTCACCGGCCTCGTCCTGTTCGCCCTGTCGTCCGCTATTTACGGCGATGCCGGAAAGGTCGATTGGTCGGTGGCTGCGTGGCTCGCCGCCGGCACCGCGATCGGCTCCTACACGGCGTCGGGCTTTGCCGCGTCCGACAACGCGAGAAAGTGGGTCTATCTGGTGCTGCAGATCAGCGTCACGCTCGAAACGCTGCTGCTCCTCGCCCGATGGCTGGGACGGGTTCCATCGCCGTGACTTCCTGCTGATCCGGCATCGAGCCGCCGACCGGGAAAGGGTGCCCCCGCGACCCTCACGCAGCGTATAATGGCGCGCCCCTGATCCCCTCACCTGCCCTCCCCGATGCAGACCCACCTGCTGTTCCTGATATTCGTCGCGCTCGCCGTCTATGCCCAGACCCTCACCGGTTTTGCCTTGGCGCTGATCCTGCTCGGCCTCGTCGGGGCGACCAATCTCATCCCGCTTGTCGACGCGATCAATGCGGTGACGGTGATCATGGCGACCACCGCCGGTACGTTCCTTTACCGGCGCTGGCCGCTGCGATTGGAGCAATCATTGTGGCCGGCATTCGCGGCGAGCGTCGTCGGCGCGGTCGCCGGCACGATCCTGCTGACCTGGCTCGCCGATACGGCCTACGAGGTCTTGCGCCTGATTCTCGGCATCAGCGTCGTGCTCTGCGCGCTGCTGCTCTGGCATGCCGCCGAGCCGTTGAAGACCGTCTCGTCGCGCAGCGCGTTCGTTGTCTCGGGCGGCATTTCGGGGCTGCTCGGCGGAATGTTCTCCGCCCCGGGGCCGCCGCTCGTCTACCTCATGTACCGGCAGCCGTTGCCCCATGCGCGCATCCAGGAGTCCCTCATCCTCTTCTTCGGAATGGGAGCCCTGCTGCGCCTCGCTCTCGTGGTGCCCGCCGGGCAATTCTCGCTCGACGCGGTGCAACTCGCGGCCGAGGCCATTCCGGTGGTCTTCGTGGTGACTTCCTTTGCTGCGATCCGCCCTCCGCCACTTCGTCTCGATCTCCTGCGAACCATCGCATGCCTGCTCCTGGTGGCGACCGGCGCCGGAATGATCGGCGCGGCTCTGCTCTCGATAAGCCGGGCCCCGGCGCACTTTTGAGGGGCAACAGAGCACGCCCAAAAAAGACATGAGATCGCCATCAAAACGTCCTGCGGGTTCCCAATGATCCACTCGCTCGTCCCGGTACGGGACGGTTCCTCAGACTTGGCCCCGCCCCGAGCGGGGTTTTTCCTTTTCGGCGATCGCGCCGCTATCTCATGAGCGCGATCGGCGCGATCCCGGCGCTCCAGATATCCCGCGGCGAACTATCCGCGCAGGTTAATCGGCACGGGCCATCATCCTGAGCGCGGCGAGTGCCGCCGCCGCGCTGACCTACGCCACGACGAGATTCCCAAGTGCCGCAAGCGGCGCATTCATGCTGCCTCTTTCCAAGGGCTCAGGTCTTCGGCCGTGATGTGACTGGGCTACAGCGGCCGCATAGCTGCTGCCATAATCGTCACGTCTCCGGCGTGTAGCACCGCGCGCATGGACACCACGAACCCTCTCAATCTGTCGCGAAACGCCAAGCTGCTCCTTGCCGGCATGGGTTTGCTGCTGTGGGCGATCGGGGGCACCCTCGATGGCGCGAGCCTGCGCTCTCTCATCTCCGTTCCTATGTTCGTGGCGGTCTGGATGGGGCTCATCTGGATCATCGACCGCTGCGTGCGGCCTACGCGAAGCGGTCCATGCTGACCGCGCGCACAATCGACGCCGCATCTGCCGGGAACCCGGCGCTACCCTGACAACACGGCAGTGCCGCCCGGTGCAGCGATGCGCTGCGGCTCGCAGCGAGATGGCCGTGTTCCGCGGAACAATTTGCGCGCCCCATCGCACCAAGTGAACGCTCCGGTCAAAAAAGAAACGGGAATTTAAGTTGACGTTCACCGCCGACTGGCCGGATGATTGGGGCTGACACATCGAGCATTCGCACGCAGTCGCGGGCACCTCGATGATAAGCAGCAAAATTCTTCGGAGCGCGGGCCGATTCGGCGTGAACCGGACCGCACCAGAGAGAAAAATAGAATGTCGGGCAGGGAACGCTTCGAGGATCTCTCCGTGGATCCTCACCTCGTCGATGTAATGCAGCGCGCCCATGACAAGGCGTGCGAGATTCTCGATCTCGGCCCCAATCATGACGATGCTGCGACCGCTCTCGTGCTCGCGAAGATTATCGAGCTCGCCGCCGCTGGGGAAACCGACCCCGATCGGCTGTGCTGCCGGGCTTTGATGGAAGTCTCGGACCAGATGGGCTAGGTGCGGCGGTTGCGGCGCAGCCGGTTCAACTGCGGCTTCGATCCGCTTTTCAATACTCGGCGTCTCTAGGGTTTGGCACGCCCCTTCCCCATCGGCTTTTTCCCCGCCGACTTTCTCTCAGTCGACTTTCTCTCAGTCGACTTTTTCTCCGCAGGCTCTTTCTCCGCCTCCACACTCCGGCGCAATGCGGTCTTCAGGTCGGTCGGGCGGTCGTGCTTCGCCAGCAGGTCGCGGAACGCCTCATCGGCGAGTTCCTGGAAGTCCTGCATCCGGTCATGGGCCAACAGGTTGAGCGCATGCCAGGTCTCGTCGTCGAACTGGATGCGCTTGCCGGGCACGACGACATCCCTGACCGCCGGTGACCGACCGGCACGGCGAAGCCGCCGGCGGCACGACGGGTGCCGGCCGGCGGAACTCAGGCCTACTTGGCGCTGGGGTCCGAATGGACCCGATCAGGCGTGCGGATTCGGCACGCAGTAGCCGGCGCGATCGCGGACGAAGTCCGCGCGGCAGCGCCCGGTCTTGTTCTTCTTGCCGGCGGTGATCACCGAATCGATCTGCTGCTGGCCATTGACGATGGCGGCGCCGTTGGCCGGCGCGGCCGAGGCCTGCAGTGCGGGAACCAACAGGATTCCGGCGCCGGCGGCCAAGGCGATGACGATGCTCTTCATGGGATTGCCTCCTCTGGACCGAAAGATAGTCCGACGACTCCAACAGCCGATGGCTTGAACTCGCGAACGACGAAAAATTAGGCGACCATGGTTTCAAGGCTATGCATTTTCGGGCGGATGACGCACGCTTGTGAAGATTTAGCTTTATATCGGATTAATCCGGCCCGGCAGACGCTCTAGTGCCGCACCGCAGCATAGCCGCGCCTGTGATTTCTGGTCCCAAAACGGCTGAGCCGCGCGCCCCGAGCTTAATTGGTGGAGCCGTGGATCGAGCACTGCATGGCAATCGGCACGCTCGGATCGATACGGGTAACGACGAGGATTGACGGGCGATAGCCTGTCGGCACCGCGTGCAGGGCGGCGGCGTTGGCGATGTAGAACTGGTCGGGACCCGCCGTGCTGAGCAACTCGAGCGGCGCGAGATACTGACCAAAGGTGTAGTTGCTCTGGTCAGAGCTCACATGTCCGAGTTCGAAGTCGCTGATCAGCGCGGGAGCCTGATTGGTCTGGACGGCGATCAGACAGGACACCCGCAGGACATTGAGGTTCTTCGGGACCACGCCGAAATCGACCCGGCAGCCGGCCGTGCGGATACAGGTTTTCGACGCCGCCTGCTCGTAGATGTTGATTTGCGGCGCCGGCGGCACCAACTGGGCGTAGGCCGGCGCACTGGCGACGACCGCCGCGACCGACATCGACGCCCAAAGCGATGATCCAAGCAACCGCATAAGCCCCTCTCCCCTCGCGTCCGCCGAGCGAACGCCGGCGCCAAGCCACAACATTGTACCACGATCGCGGGCTTGAAATGCAAACCGCGCCCGCCCTTCGCCGATGCGCAGGTGCGGGAGTTCGGTGGATGATGGTTTGAGGAGGAGAACGGGGTCCCGGCCTCTGGGGAAGGGCTGGGGGCTTGGGGAGAGGCCGGGACCCTTTGCTCAACGCGTGAGCGATGGGCGTGATCTAGCGCGATCGGCGGCCGGCACGCCAGCTGTCAAAACTGACGCCCGGCAGCGGATCATCACCGCCACCAGCGTCGCCAGCGATGGCGCCACCGAGCTTGTTCGAGTCGCCCGGCTCGTCATTGCCCTAGCCGATCGCCGCACAGTTTGCCTGCGCGGCCGTATCCACGGGCGCCGCGAAGAAATCGAGCGCATTTGCTCTCAGCCTGTCATGAGGTGGTCGCGCAACACCCGATCGATGGCATCATGTCCGGTCGGCAATGACGCCTCGTCCACGCGGGCTCCGGCGGCGAGCAGCAGGCGCGCGCACTCGCCGTGTCGACCGGTCGAAAATCCCCATGGGGCGAGCGCGCCATGCATCAGCCAACCCATCGCGGTCCCCTGGTATTGGCGATCCTGCGCCTCGATCGGCGGATTGCAGCGCAGGACCTCCTCCATCATGTCCGGATTGCCGTGGAACGCCGCCCAGTGCAGCGGCATCGCGCCGTGCTGTGAGCGCGCGGTCACCGGAAATCCGCGGCGGAGCATCGCCCGGACGGCGGGATAGTTGTTGTTCCGGGCGGCGTCGGCGACCTGGTGCAGAACCCCTGGCGGCGCCTCGGCCACGAGCCGCGGGTCTGCCGCGAGCACTACCTCGGCGCGGGCAGTCATCGCCGCACCAGAGCGCATCCATCAATCGATCAAGCGGACCCGCCCGCTCGAGCAGCAGGCCCAGGACCTCGGCATGGCCGCCCTTGCGCGCGACATCGAACGCCGAGACATGGAAGCCGAGCGTCCATTGATAGATATGCCCGCCGTTTGCCGCGGTATCGATCATCGGGAACCAATCCTGATCGACCCGCATGGCAATTGCGCCTGGGTCGGCGTCGAGATGGCGCCGCACCAGCGCGAGGTCACCGAGCGCCGCAGCAAGCAGCAGGTCGGATCGCGCGCCCTGCGCGACGAGGAACCCGGCGACCTCGGGGCGATCGCCGATAAGGTGCTGCGCCGGGGTCGAGTCGTGGTCATCGTCGCGCGCGTCGATCTCGGCGCCGTGATCGAGCAGAAATCGCGCGACCTCGATCGTGCGTGCGAAATGCAGCGGCCGCTTGCCGTCGCCGCCTTTGGCATGGACGAGGGCCGGATCGTCGGCGATCAAGGCCGCGAGCTCCGTCATCATGCCGAGATTCGCCGCCGCGAAGACATCGATCCGGGCGCCGCGGGCAATCAGCGGCGCGGCCTCGTCCGGGCGCACCTGTTCCAGGACGCCGAAGCCGCCCTTTTCCCAGCCGGTCCTGGCATTGAGATCGGCACCGTTGGCCAACAGGAGATCCAGCAGCGCAAGATTGGTCCGCGCGACGTGCACGGCCTGGCTTTTGAAGGCGAACATCGGCGCGTTGATCATTGCGACGAGATCGGCATGAGACTGCAGCAGATGCCGCACCTCTTCGACGTCGCCCGCTTCGACCGCGGCCTTGAACAGGTCGGCCGGCGCTTTGGTCGACGACTCGATTTTTCGTTTCAATTGCGGCCAGCCGGCGAAGCCATATTCGCGCGCGACCACGAGCTGGGCATCGCTCAGAACAAAATCTTGCGCTGCCGGAGGCTTCGGGTGTGCCGCACGCACGCGCTCGATCGCTTCCGCCCCACCGCGCCAATAGTCGCGCGCCAGGGCTTTGGCGAGCTTTCGCTGCATCTCGAGATTCGGATTGGCGGGAAGCGGGCGGACCAAACGCTTGGCGCCGGAACCTGAGGGTTCATCGGACATCATGGACCTCTTTCTCAACTGCCCGGTGTCCACGAAACGGGCGGAAAGAGGGTCGTCGGTCCCCGTCGAAGCTTCGGCTCAGGTGGGAGTGTTCCCTTCCCGTGGACGGGATGCGCCCTGATCGCACCGGCTTACGATAGCACGCTCCGCCGGGGTTTCCAGCTATGGCGCCGGTCGATCCGGACGGATGACGGCACCCGACGCGTGTCCCTCCCAGGCCCATCGCATCGTGCGCGCAACGACGGCACCACTGAGCGTGACGGTCATCACAGTGATCGCCGCACGCCCATGGGAAAACCGCGTGGTGTTCGACCCGGCAGGAACCCGCGAGGAAAGCAATGCGCAGCCTTGAGACGATCGAAGCGATGCGTTTCCCGATCATCCCCGGGCTGCTGGCGCGGGGGCTGCGTTACCTCGACGCCGAGTTTGAGAACGCAGCGGGACTCGCGATGATGTTCACGCGGCGCCCGACGTTGAAGGGCGGCGCGATCGCCCTCGTGCTGGTGATTTGGGTCGCCGCTCTTGTCTCGCAGCTCTCGCTGTTCGGGGCAGAACGCGGCCATCCGACCCCCGCCGACCTCATCGCCATGACGATCGGGGCGCTCACCGCGATGTTCGCCGATGTCGCGCGCGCACCCGTTCGCGTCCGCGGCGGCGGATGAGTCCGAACCGCGCGGTGCGACGGTAGCCGCGGTTTCGCCGCATTTTCACGGGCTCCCGTATCGTCGACAGCCCGGTAACCCCTGATAATACGAGCGAATTTCGCTTCCCCGGGCGTCCCTTCCCCGGTTTGCAACGCGCCGTCGCCGTGTGTCATCATAGGCGTGGGCGATGCCGGATGCCTCCCGCGCTGATCGACGGTGACGAGGCGACCGGCTCGAACGGGGAGAACCAAATGCTTCGTACATCCGGAATAGCGGCGCTGCTGGCGCTCGCTTTCGCCATGCCCGCCCAACAGGCGCAGGCCCAGGATCCGTTGCTGGGCGGACTGTTCGGCGGCGCGGCCGGTGCGATCATCGGCGGCGCGGTCGGCGGTGGACGCGGCGCCGCGATCGGTGCGCTCATCGGCGGCGCCTCCGGCGCGATCATCGCCGCCGAAGGCCAGCGCCGCGGCGCCTACTATTGGTGGCACCAGACCTGTTACATCCAGCGGCCGGACGGGGCGTGGGTCGTGGTCGCGCCGAACTATTGCGCGCCGCCTGCCCCGCCCCCGGCCGTCGTCTATATGCCGCCCCCGCCGCCTCCCCCGCCCGGCTATGTGGTGGCACCGCCTCCGCCGCCGCCAGCCAATGTGAGCGCGACCGACTACTGCGCGCAGCGCTACAGGTCGTACGATCCGGCAACAGGGACCTATCTCGGCTTCGACGGCCAGCGGCATCCCTGCCCGTAACGCCAATCGACAAACGCTGCGGCTGCGGGAGCAGCAGTCGCAGCGATGATCCAGCCACTGACGCAATTTTGCGCGCCGGTGCCGATTGCGGCACGCGGCCACCGTCGTTATCGTCCCGCATGCTCGATCACCTCAAAGCCAGCAACCGGGCATGGGCGAACCGGATGGTCGCCGTCGATCCCGGCTTCTTCCAGCGGCTGGTGAATCAGCAGACCCCGGAATACCTGTGGATCGGTTGCTCCGACAGCCGGGTTCCCGCAAACGAGATCGTCGGTGTCGACCCCGGCGAACTCTTCGTCCATCGCAACGTCGCGAACCTCGCGCCGCCGCAGGATGCCAACTATCTCTCCGTGCTGCAGTTCGCCGTCGACGTGCTCAAGGTGAAGCACGTCATCGTGGTCGGCCACTACGGCTGCGGCGGCGTCGCTGCAGCGGTCGACGGCAAGCGGCGCGGCCTCGTCGACCATTGGCTGCATCCGATCCGCGAAGTGTTCCACGCCCATCGCGGCGAGCTCGAGAGCATTCTCAACGAACGCGCGCGGCTCGACCGGTTGTGCGAGCTCAACGTCGTGCACCAGGTCCGCAACGTCGCTTCCGATGTGTTCGTGCAGGACGCCTGGGCGCGCGGCCAGCCTCTCGCCGTTCACGGCTGGGTCTACGCGCTCGCTGACGGTCTCGTGAAGGACCTCGACGTGACGGTCGCCCGCGCCGAGGAAATCGAACGGCTGCGTTGATGCGCGCGAGTCTCGCCGCTGCAATTCGCTTAAAGATTGAGCATGGCGGCGAGCGATTCGCTCCGCATGCGATCCGCGCAAAAAACGCCCGGCTCTCATGATCGGGTGCGCGGTTATGCGCTGCGGCGCCGCCATCCGAAGTTCTTGATTTCGAGCGCGATCCGGCCTCAGATACCGCCGCGCCTCTCAGCCTGCGGCCCGGCCGTCATTTCTCCGTGGCAAAACTGACCTAAGGGAGCGCGCGGCGGCAATTGCAGCCCCGCCGCAGGAAGCAAAACAGACGCCTGCGAACAGACCTACAAAAACGGGAGAACTCGGCATGAGATACGGATTCATCATTTCTGCCGCCGCGCTGTTGGCGACGACCGCCTTCACCCCGGCATCCGCCCAAACCAATCCCAATGACCTGATCAAGCTCGGCGTCGAGGCGCAAGGCGGCGCCGACGCGTTGCGGGCCATCAAGACCCTCGTGAGCAAGGGCGACGCCAAGCATTGGGAGCCCGGCCAGTCCTACAGCGTCAACGGCGAGTCGCGTTTCCTCGGCGATTCCGCGTTTACCGTGACGGTGGATTACAACGCTCCGCTGCGTGTGCGCTTCGACTGGGACCGCGACATGAAATATCCGGCGGTCGAGAAGATCAAATACAGTGAGATCTTCTATCCGACCTACGGCGCCGTGATCGACGACAAGGGCGCAATCAAGCCGATGTCCGGCGTCCGCTACGCCGCCGAGACGCGCGAGCGCAACCGCACCTCGCCGATGCTGCTGCTGCGCGCGCTCGAAAATCCGCAGAGCGTCTCGGCGATCGAGGACCAGAAGCTCGGCAACAAGACACTGCCTGCTGCGGTCTTCACTCAAGGGCCGGATCGCTACATCATCATGTTCGATCCCGCCACCAAGCTGCCGGCCGCCGTGCGCATCCGCGACGCCGACAACATCTGGGGCGACCAGAACTACGACCTCGTGCTGAGCGATTGGCGCACCGTCAACGGCGTCAAGATGGCATCCCAGCGCGCGACTTTCCTTGGCGACATGGAAATCTCGCGGATGAACTACAAGGACATCGCCGCCAACACGGCGATCCCGGCCAACACCTTCGAGGTGCCGGACGCCGTCAAGGCCGCGTTCAAGATGGCGACCGGCCCCGTTCCACACCAGTGGGTCATGCGCCGCATCTACCTCGGCCGCTTCACCGACAGCGACAAGATCTACTTCGGCGATGACGGCAGCTTCAAGCTGGTCGAGCTCGGACCGAACGTCCAGATGGTCCAGGGCGGCGGCGCCAACAACCTCATCGTCAATATGAAGGACGGCCTCGTCGTCGTCGACGCGCCGACCGATGAAGGCCAGTCGCACTGGGTGATCGACGCCGCCAAGAAGAAGTATCCGGGCAAGCCGATCAAGGCGCTCGTGCTCACTCACCACCACATGGACCACACCGGCGGCATGCGCGCCTTCGTCGCCGAAGGCGCGAAGGTCTACGTGCCGGCGCAGGACAAGGCGTACTTCGAGCAGGTCGCCAAGCGCCCGCACACCGTCGACAACGATGCCCAGCAGAAGGCCAACAAGCCGGCAACTGTCGAAGGCGTCGCCGACACCGCCTCGATCAAGGATGACCAGGAGGAGATCACCCTCATGAACATCCCGAACCCGCACGTCGACGGCTTTCTGCTCGTCCACCTGCCCAAGGACAACGTGCTGTGGGTGACCGACCTCGTGTCGCCACGCGGCCCGGTCGGCCGCAACCCCGGCACGGTCGCGGTCGGTGAGGCGCTGCGCAAGCACAACATCACCGGCGCGACGATCGCCGGCGGCCACGGCGCCACCACCAAGCAGGCCGACATCGCGCCGGCCCTCGCCGCCAACTGATCGCACATTCGCAAGACACGCTCTGCGGCGCCCGGCTGACGGCCGGGCGCTTTTTTCTTGCGCGCGTGATGGGGGCGGCCGATGCGCACGATGCATCGACGCCGCCCTGCGGCGTACCGCAGCACCCGGTCGCGCCATCTACTCCCGTGAGCTAAGCTGCGCCTGCCGCGCAAGCCGTCGGTGCGTTCCGCGCCGTCCAACAAAATCCAGGGGAAGAAACATGATCTCGAGGAGAGCCTTTCTAGGAACCGCCGGCGCGGGTATCGCCTTCTGCAGCTGCGGTCTCCTCGACGCGGCGCGTGCCCAGCAGCCCCCGGCGCGCCTGCCCGTCCAGGTCGCGCGGCAAGCGTGTCAAGACGATCGACGTCCACTCCCACTGCCTCATTCCCGAGGCGCTCGATTTGGTTGGCGAGGAAAGGCGCGGCATCATCGGGCAGGTCAACGGCGGCCAGAACCAGCTCATCGTCATCGCCGACCGGCTCGCGCAGATGGATGCCATGGCGATCGACATGGAGGTGCTCTCGATCAATCCGTTCTGGTATCGCAAGGACCGCGACGCGGTGGCGCAGATCGTCAAGGTGCAGAACGAGAAGCTCGCCGAGCTCACCGCCGTCGAAGCCCGATCGGTTCGCGGCGTTTGCGACGCTCGCCCTCCAGTTCCCGGACCTCGCGGTGACGCAGCTCGAAGAGGCCGTGAAGAAGCTCGGCCTGCGCGGCGCCGCGATCGGCGGCAGCGTCGCCGGCGACGACTTCTCCAATCCGAAATACCACCCCGTATGGGCGAAGGCGGAGGAGCTCGGCGCCGTGCTGTTCGTTCATCCGCAGAGCACGCCGGAGCTCGCCAAGCGCTTCGCAGGCAACGGCTGGCTCGCCAATACCATCGGCAATCCGCTCGACACCACGATCGCGCTTCAACATCTCATCTTCGACGGCACCCTTGATCGCTTCCCCGGCCTGAAGGTGCTCGCCGCCCATGGCGGCGGCTATCTCGGCTCCTACGCGCCGCGCAGCGACCACGCCTGCTTCGTCGCGCCGCCCGGGCAATGCAATGCCGAGATCAAGCTGAAGAAGAAGCCGACCGAGTATCTCAAGCAGCTCCATTTCGACGCCCTGGTGTTCACGCCCGAAGCGCTGCGCCACCTCGTGGCCCAGGTCGGTGCGAGCCAGGTCATGCTCGGCAGCGACCATCCCTTCGTGTGGGAGCAGCATCCGGTCGATCACGTGTTCGCCACGACGACGCTCTCCGACGACGAGAAGGCGGCGATCCTCGGCGGCAACGCGGCAAAGCTCTTGGGGCTGCCGGCGTAGGCTTCGCGCGCGCTGCGTTCTCTTTTGGTCGTCATGGCCGAGCTCGTCTCTGCGAGATTCACACGGTACGGGCGGCTGCAATACCTCTCCCCGCGTGCGGGGAGAGGTCGACCGAGCGAAGCGAGGGAGGGTGAGGGGGCCGCGTCGCGAGTCTGAGCGTCAGAGCAGGTTGCTCGGAGGCTCAGACTCGCGAAACCGCCCCCTCACCCCGACCCTCTCCCCGCACGCGGGGAGAGGGAGCAGAACCGCTGCTCCCTGAGATTTAGCCGCCGGCACTTGTCGTTATGTCCTCACGGCTATAACCAAGTCCGCACCGGCAATCGAACGCCGTCAGGAGACAGCCATGAAGATCAGTGCGCGCAACGTGCTCAAGGGCAAGATCACCGACATCAAGAAGGGCGCGACCACCGCCCACGTCCTGCTCGACGTCGACGGCACGACCATCACCGCCTCGATCACCAACGAATCCGTCGACAACCTCAAGCTCGTCGTCGGCCAGTCGGCCTATGCCGTGATCAAGGCCACGGACATCATGGTCGGAATCGACTGAGTCATTCAAATCCGGTCGACGAACCCGCTCACGGCTTCACCTGGCTGCCCAACCAATCGATCGCCGCCTGGACGCCGCCCTTGCCGTGCGGGATGCCGAGCGCCTCGAGCGCCATCTCGACGACGCCGAGGACGCCGAGAAGCGTCGGCGCGTTGATGTGGCCCATATGGGCGATGCGGAACGCCTTGCCGTGCAACTCGCCGATACCGATCCCGAGAACGACCCCGCATTTCGAGCTGCAATAGTCGGCGAGCGGGCGCGGGTCGTATCCGTCGGCCATGAGCACCGTCGTCACCGTGTCGGACCGCTCGGCAGGCTCGGTGATGTTGAACGAGAACGCCTGTCCCTCCGACCACACCGCGACCGCCCGCCGCGCCGCTTCGGCGAGCAGGCGGTGACGCTCGAACACGTGCTCGAGGCCTTCCGCGAACAGCATGTCGAACGCCTTGCGCAGCGCGAACATCAGATGCTCGGGCGGAGTGCCGGCGTATTTCTGGTAATGAAGGTCGCCGTCGCGCGCAGTCCAGTCCCAATACGGCGTGCGCAGGCCCGCCGTGGCGTGCACCGCGCGAGCGCGCGGGCCGACCGCGACGAAGCCGAGGCCGGGCGGCGACATCAGTCCCTTCTGCGATCCGGACATCGCGACGTCGATGCCCCAGGCGTCCATCTCGAAGGGAACGCAGCCGAGCGAGGCCACCGCGTCGACCATGAGAAGGCCGTCGTGCCGCGCCGCCTTCACCGCCTTGCCGATCGCCTCGAGATCGTTGACGACGCCCGACGCAGTGTCGACATGGGCGACCAGGATCGCCTTGATCGAGCCCGAGGTATCCGCGCGCAGGCGCGCTTCGAGGGCGGCGGGATCGACCGCGCGGCGCCAATCGCCGTGCAGGATCTCCATGTCGGCGCCGAGCTTCGCCGCGGCCTCGCCCCAGCTCAGCGCGAAACGCCCGCTTTCGAGCACCAGCACCTTGTCGCCGCGCGACAGCACGTTGGTGAGCGCCGCTTCCCACGCGCCGTGTCCGTTGGCGATGTAGACGTAGCAACGGCCGTTCGTCACGAACAGCCGGCGCAGGTCCGCGAACAGGCTGTCGGTGATCGCGAGCAGCGGCCCGGAATAGATATCGATCGCCTGCCGGTGCATGGCGCACAGCACTTCGTCGGGAAGGATGGTCGGCCCGGGCACCGCCATGATTTCGCGCCCCGATCGAACAGACATCGCCGTCTTCCTCCCGATCCCGTCATCCATTGCGGGGGTCCATGGCGCCCGGCGGGCGCCCTGCCCCTTCCGCGGTTTTGGGCCGAAAATCAAGCCCCGTGCGACCGCGGCGCGCATGCGCACGATCGCCGATGCGGCATAGCTGCCCTGCGCACATTCTTAAACTAACGTTAAGATAATCTGTCGGTTTGCAAGTGTGACCGTCAATGCTAGTGATGATGTCGGCCCGGTGGCGGAGCGGATACGCAAGGACTGTGCAAGGTCCTTAAGCTTGGTTCAAATCCAAGCCGGGCCTCCGACCCCCTTCCCCAGCATCGATCGATCAGACTTCTATCCGATAGGCTCTATCGATCCGATAGGCTCTGTCGATCCGACAGGCTCTGTCGATCGAGCTTTTATCCGGCAGGCAGCTATCGTTCGGCGGTGAGAAAGCCGGGCATCTGGAGGTCGAGGCGACGCCTGATCCGGTTCGCCTGCAGATAGATCATCCCGGCGACGGTGACGGCGTGCTGATAGGTGCGCAGCCGCAGCTGGTGGGTCATGAACTTTTCCTTGTAACGATGCTCGCCCTCGCCGAGATCGAACACCTCGTAGCCGTCATCGCGACATTGCGACATCAGGTGATCGAGCAGCAGATACCCCGGCGCCAGTGCCCGGAAGCGGACATCGTAGGCAGGCATCACGTAATAGAAGCGGTCGCGACCGATGAAGCCGAGGTGCGCCGAGGCGATCTCCTCGCCGCACATCAGGGCGGACAGATTGCTGATCCGGCCGAGCCGGTCCGGCGCCGCCATCGCGAAATAGAAGGCGCGGATTCCCGGCGCTTCGAGAAAATCGCGGCCGCGCGTACGCAGGTATTGCATGCGCTTGAGGTCGAACAGACCGTCGACCACCTGCGGCAACTCCCTCGCCGGATTGCTCACGAACCGGGTCGGCGCGAGCTCGCCGAGGCGTTGAAACTGGCGGCGCAGCTTCTTGCGCATCCGCACGACGGGCGCCCGCGCGTGGATCTCCGGCAGGTGCGAGAGAGCAACCGCATGGCCGTAAACCTCTCCGGACGCGCACGGCAGATAGGTCAGCGGATTGTGCAGGCCGTTGAGATGGTCCGGCATCTTGCGCAGGTCGATGACGTCGAGCGGCGGAAGAAGCGACCTGATCTTCTTCCACACTCCGGCGAACTCGGTCTCGGTGAGGTGGCGTCCGCGCGCCATGATCGGCACGTTGAGATCGGAGACGCCCGCATCCATGAACCGCAGGAGATTGACGCCGAGCCGGGTCTCGATGACGAACGGCAGATAGAGCACGGGCCGCGCATCGGCGTCGGACACCACGGCAAGCATCGGCCGCACCGCACGGTCGCGGCCGATCGTCGCCATCCAGGTTTCGAGGAACTCGCGGGACTGGAAGACGCTCATCTCCAGCGCCGGATCGGCGGTGTTGGACGGCCACCCGACGGCGTCCCAATCGGCGCCCTCACGCACCTCGACCGACAGGCCCGGCGACTCTGCACGGGTCATCCAGGCCGGCCGGACGCGATTCCATTCCAAATTCCGCCTCCCGCTTTGCGGGGCTGCAACTTTACCCGGTGCGACGGACAAGCTTAAGCCCTCGCCCTTCGCACCAACTCGCCCAGCCCCGCGAAGCCAACTCCCAGCATGAGACCGGCCGCTGCCCCCCCGGCGAACATCACGAGACGCCGCGGCGGAAAATAGCGTTCGATCGGCGCCTGCGCGTCCGAAATAACACGGATATTGGCCGTATCGAGCCGCTCCTGCTCCTGCGTTTCCCGCGACCGCACCAGAAAGGACTCGTACACCGCCCGGCTGGCCTCGACGTCGCGGTCGAGCTCACGCAAACGTACGGATGCGCGATCGGTTTCAACGGATTCGCGCTTGAGCCCGTCGAGCCTCGTGGTCAGCGATTTTTCATTGGCGAGCGCCGACTGATAATCGCCGCGATCGGCATCGGAGACGCGTTTGATCTCGTCATTGACGAGACGCTGCGCCTTCTGCGCCTGGGCGCGAGCATCGCGCACGTCGGGATGCAGCGGGCCGAGCTTCGCCGAGAGCGACGCTTCGAGGCGGGCCGCGGCGCCATACTGCTCGCGCAATCGCCCAATGGTGTTCGAGTTGACCGCCTCGCTGGTCGATCCGGCGTCGAGCCCTTTGCGTTGCAGCTCGAGCACCTGGTCGTAGCGCGCCTTGGTCTCCGCGGTGTGCGCCCGCGCCGCGGTGAGCAGCTTGTTGAGCTCGACGATCTGCTGCTCCGGAACCAGCAGTCCGCCGGCGCCGACCAGGTTATTCTCGGACTTGTACCTTGCGACCGCCTCGTCGGCCTTCTGCACCCGCGACTTGAGCTCGGCGAGCCGCGCCACGAGGGAGTCACTGACGCGGCGGGCCGCCGCCGTGCGCGCCGCCGCCTGCTCGTCGAAATAGGCCATGGTGACCGCGTTGGCGAGCTGCGCGGACTTGTCCGGATCCTCGGACTCGACGGTGAGATCGACGACGTAGCTCTTGTCGCTGCGCACCGCGGTGACGTCGCGCTTGAACTCGCGCAGCGCGGTGAGATCGGGATTGGTTTCCGGCCGGCCGGCGCGACGGAACGGCGCCAGCACGGTCGCGACGAAATCACCGAGCATGCTCTTGCGGCCGCGAAATTCGGGGTCGTTCGCGAGGTCCTCCTTTTGGACGACCCGCATCAGCACCTTGTCCGAGGTGAGCACACGTGACTCGCTCTCGACCTGGAGCACGCTGGCGTCCGCCGTCTGCGCGGGCGACACCAACACGTCCTTTTCGACGCCGCGCAGGTCGGTCGGTGCGATCAATATCTGGGCGGTCGCGCGGTATCGCGGGACGAGCACGAGGTCCGCGGCGATCGCCCCCAAGATCCCCAGGACGACGCCCGCGACGATCAACCAGCGCCCGCGCCAAAGGAAGCCCAAGTCGAGGCCTTCCGGCGCCCAATCCGCGGGCGCACGCGAACCGGCCTCGATCACGCCTGGGCGCGTGAAGCCATTCTCGACGCTCCCGAATTTGCCGCGCGGCATTTGGAACATGACGGGCTGCTCGTTACCGACACTCAATAGGTGGCAGCGGCGTCCCCTGCGCGCTCGGAGCCGCTTTCCGCCGCCTGGAATTGTTCATCGCCCCATTCAGTTATTCATCTCCGGCCGGGACTGTCCATCGACCCTCAATCCAACCTCGGGAAACACTCAAGAATTAATGTTAACGGTTGCGGCACGGAACCGCGCCCATTCGCCGCAAGCTTACGAGCCCTCGGGCCGGCCATTCCCGGCTTTGGCAGACCGCGTCTTGGTCAGCAGTAGAAACAGCGCGTGAGGGTTCGTCCTCACGTAACGGCCGAGCAACCGCCGCGGCTCGAGGTAGATGCGAAAGGCCCATTCGAGCCCTGCCGCCTGCATCCATTCCGGCGCCCGCCGGTTCCTGCCGGACAGGAAATCGAACAGGCCGCCCGACGTCTTGATCACGCCGACCCCGCGCAGGTGCTCGCGATGACGCAGCGCAAAGCTCTGCTCGGCCGGGACTCCGAGGCCCAGCCACAGGATGTCGGGGCGCGCCGCATTGATCGCGGCGACGACATCCGCCTCCTCCTCGGCGGTGAAATAGCCATGGCGGTAGCCGACGATCTCGAGCCGGGGATAGAGCCGCTGAAGGTGCTCCGCCGCCTGTTCGATCACGCCGGCAGCGGCGCCGAGCAGATAGAACGAAATTCCTCGTTCCTGCGCGATCTTGGCGACCTCGTAGACGAGATCGGTCGTCGCCACCCGCTCCGGCAACTTGCGGTCGGACAGCCATTGCGATGCGAACACCATCGGCATGCCGTCGGCGTTGATGAGGTCGCAGGCGAGGAACAATGCGCGGATATCGCTGCTCGCCTCGCACATGGAGAGGACTTGGCCGTTGGCCGAGGTGAAGACCAGCGCCGGGCGGCCTTCCTTGCGCCCGGCGGCCGCGAGGTCGACCATCAGCTTTGCGCAATCCACCCGGTTGATGACGGCGATCGGGAGCCCGCCGACCGTAGCGACCGGCACCGGCAGGCCGCGTTCGGCGCCGCTCGGGGTCTGCGCCCGCAATGCAGAGGCCGCGTTCATCTCCTCGCTCACCGGACGAAGCTGACGATAGCGGCGAGCATCCCCACTGTCGCCGCCGCCACGGGAAGCCAGAATTCCATAATCTGCTGCTTCATCGGCGGCATCTGCTCCAAAGCCTCTGCCCGCACCGCGGGCGGCCGCCGCTCTTCCGCCCGCAGCGCCGCTGCCGCGCGCTCGATCTCGTCCACCGCGCGGGCGAGCTCGCTCGCGTCCACGGGATCGGCACGCGCGGCCGCCGGCCGTCGCAGCTGCGTCACCCCTTCCGCCGCCTCCGGCTTTCCGTAATCGGCGCAACCATTCGAGCGCCATAGCTCGACCACTGCCCCCTCGGCCGCGGTTTCCGCCTCCCGCTGGCCAGGATCGCGAACCTGCGCCGCTCCCGCCCGGCCTTCGCCGCGCACGGAAGCAGCGCGCAACGCCTCGGCGGCGCGCAGCAGGTGCTCGAGCTCGCGCCTGAACTCCTCCCTGTCGTTCGGCGACGTCACGAGCATCTGCACGACGCGCGCGAGATAGCGTGCCTCACGCCACGTGATGGCTTCGTTCGTCGCCGGAGCGTCGGCTGACCGCGTCGTCATTTCCAACCTGCGAACCCTCTCTCACCCAGCGGCCGAAACTAGTTAAAGAAAATTTTACCGCGACCGCAAAGCGCCGTTAACCTTAATTTGCTCTCTCCCCCGGCTGCGCTCGCCGGAATCGATGTTGCCTCGTCCCTACAGCCCGAACATCGGAATCTCCGAATAGGCGAGGTCGCCGATGCGCGGCGGCGCGCCCCGGCAGTATTTGGGCCGCTTGCCAGGAAAGTAGTGCCCGGGGAGCCCCGCGATCGGCGCCGGGGCATCGACGAGGACGAAGCCCCTGCCCCGCCGCAGCAACGCGCGCCCGAGCGGGCGGGCGAAGCGGACGAACGCCGCAAGGTCCGGACAATAGATGAGCTCGGCGCACCGGATCACACCGCTGACCCGCCGTGGCAGGAACACAAAAGGAAATGCACGGTGCGGCGTAACGGCCCATATGGTGATGCAACCGTAGCCGCGGTGCGCGCGCATGAGCTCGAGCTCGAGCGGATCGCACGGCGCCTTCGGAGCTTCATCGTTCTCCTGCAGCGTGACCTCGATGCCGGGCGCCGAGGCGAGTGCCGGAATCGCAGCGTATTGTCCGTCGCTGTAGCGCTTGAAGCCCTGCACCTCGACGATCGGAACCGTATGCGGCGCCGGCGAAACATTGATGAAGGTGACACCCCGGTGCCGCAGCGCCGCCGAGATCAAAAGCGGCGCGTAGGCGCGGAACGCCGGCTCCACGTACCAGCTCGACAGGTTGCACAGGATCGCAGGGTTCTCGCCGGAAGGACGTACCGATCCGATCGTCAGCACCACGCCGACCGGCGTGCCGCCGCACTGGAGCAGATAGCCGAACCGCGGCAGGTCCGGCGGACCGCGATGATCGCGAAGGCGCGTAAGCGCACGCTGCCAATATGCGTGATCGCGAACGGGGAACCCGCGCGCAAGCAGGTCGACCACGCCCGCGAGGTCGGCCTCTTCGATCTGGCGCCAGCTCACGCGCGGCGGTACGGACATCCCGGCTCCCGACAGCATAGTGGTACTCAAATATAGCCGATGCCCGGGAACTTGAAGATCGAACTGTGATTAGTGACAATTTGACGTAACCGGCCTCGTTAAATCCCGTCCCACCGGGAACAGCAGGCAGAAGAACCCCGCCAGCACGGCCACGCCGCCGATCCCGTGAACGAGCGCAGGCAAGGCCGGCACGCCGAGGACGAGCGTCGCGATCCCGCTCGCCATTTGCGCGGTGACTATGACGAACAACACGGCAATAGCTCTCCCGGCGCTCGATCTTCGCTGCACGGCAATGACGAGAGCGGCGAGCAGCACGATCCACAGGAGAAGCGCGAGGAGGCGGTGTTCCAACTGGATGGCGTAAGGATTGAACGTGAGGTCGAGCCAGAGCGGCGAATATCCGCCGAGCCGGTCGAGCGGCGGCAGCAGGGCGCCTTCGTAGCCGGGAAAGCTCGGCCACACCGCGGCGGCGTTGCGTGCCGCAAACAGCGCCCCGGTCGCGACACCAAGCCCGCCGAGGACTACGCCGGTCCAGGCGAGGCCGCGGGACACGCGCAGCGACGCCGGTCGTAGTCCGGTCGCGAGCGTGAGCGCGATCGCGAGGCTTGCGAAGGTCATGCCGAGCGCGTGCCGGTACTGGCCGACATTGTAACGGATCAGGGTATCGACGTTCGATGCGGCAAGTTCGAACGACGCGTCGGCGAGAAAGTAGCCGAGCACGACGAGGCTCGGGGCGACGAACCAGCGCAGCGCAAAGCGATATCGCAGCAGCGCGGCGGCGAGCCCGATCGCGACCGCGCCGGCAAGCGAGAGGAGGCTCGCCTGGCGCAACCATTCCCACCAGTAGAGCGCTTTGAACTGGTCGAGGCTCTCGGTGCCGCCGCAGGCGACGAACACGGGATCCTGCTGGTGCGCGGCAAACGCGGCGAACCACGCCGATGGGCTGAGCGGCGGAACGAGATCGACCGGCGGCGCGAACAGGAACGCGCCGGTCGGCGCGATCCGGTTCTCGATCCCGAAGATCAGCGCAACGAGGCCGACGAGTGCGAGCACGACGAAATAGAGCCGCATCGCGCGCATGGCGGCGCGCGACGGCGCCATCCCGGCGCCGTCACCGAACCACGTCACGTCGCCTGCGATCGCCATTTCGCGCTTCCCCGGTCGAGACGGCGTCGCCGCCCCGGGCCAAATCAACTCAAGTCAATTCAAGTCAACTCAAGTCAAGCCTACTTGACCACGAGATCGAGTTGTAAAGCCTCGTTGAAATTGACGGCCGAGTGCTCGATGCCGCTCGCCGCCGACTGACCGTCGCCGCTCACGGTATAGAGCCGGTTGCCGACAACGCCGATGGCGAGGCCGTGGCGCGGGTGCGGCATCGAGGGAAGGATCTGCCAGCGGTTCACAGCGGGGTCGTAGAACTCCACGGCGCGGAACGCCGCAAGCTCGCGGCGGTCCTGGAACTCGCCGCCGGGGACGATGATCTTGCCGCCATACACCACCGCGCCGATGGCGCTGCGCCGGGTCGGCATCTTGTCGCGCGGCGTCCACAGGTCGGCCGCGGGATCGTAGGCCTCGACGAGGTCGATGTTATTGCTGCCGCTCGAGATGAAGGCGCCGCCGATCCGACCGCCGATCGCATAAAGCCGGTCGCCGACCGCGGCGACGCCATGGTGGTTGCGCGCGACGAGCAGCGGCCGCCGCGTCCGCCAGCTGTTGGCCGCGGGATCGTATTCCTCGACGGTCGCGAGCACGTTGTGCGGACGCGCCGGATGGATGCCGTTCTCGGTCACGCCGGGGAGCGAGGCGGCGCCGCCCACCACGTAGATCTTGCCGTTGAGCACCGCTGCGCCGGCGGCTCCGCGCTTGGTCGGCATCGGCGCGAGCGCCTTCCAGGTGTCCGCAGCGGGATCGTATTCCCAGGCGTTGTCGAGCGGATTCCATGCCGGCGGCCCGGAAGCCGGCAGGTTGAAGCCGCCGAAAGCGTAGATCTTGTCGTTCATGGTCGCGAAGGCGACGTGATGCGCCGGCAGCGCCATCGGCTTCTTCTTCGTCCACGCATTGGTCGCGGGATCGAATTCATAGACGAGACCGAGCGGCTTGAAGCCCGGACCGAGGCCGCACAGCACGTAGAGCTTGCCGCCCGCCGTCGCGCCGAGCACCTCCTCCGAGCCCTCCGGAAACGGAGCGAGCGTGACCCAGGGATTGACCGCGGTGGGGCCGGCTGGCGCTTGCGCCAATGCCGCGCCGCCCATGATCGCACCGGCAATGACCGCAGCCGCCAGCGCGGCAAGCGCGCAGGTCTTGTGAACGGGCGTCATTCAGTCCTCCCTGGTGCCTCCCGCGCTCGGGCGCGGACGTTGTTTTATGTCGGTCGAGCATGAACGTCGTCGGCGACATGGTGCAACATTCGGAAAGAGCGGCCTCGTCGCCCCCCTCCCCACCCTCCCGCGCAAGGGTCGGGATGAGGGGGTGGTTCGCGAGTCTGAGCTTCCGAGCATTTCTCGCTGGCGCTCGTAGCTCGCGACGAGGCCCGCTCACCCGGATCGCGGCGCGATCCGACCTCTCCCTGCACGCGGGCGGAGGTTGCTGCCGCCTCGCCATACCCCGATGCACCGCTGCGCTCATCCGGGCTACGATTTCCACCTTTGCATGGGGTTGTTCCTCCAAAATGGACGAAAGCGATCGGTTTTTCCTTCGACGAGGATAGCCTGTTTCCCGCCCCGAACTGCGCTAGTAGGAGGTCGAACTTCGAGGGCTTGCAGCACATGCGAAACGATTTGGTTGCCGCGCTGTTGGGCGCCGCCGGTGTCGTCGTGGTCACGTTCGCCGCGCAGGCGCAGAGCGGGGGGAACGGCGACTGGCCGAGCTTCGGTCGCGACGGCTCGAACCAGCGCTTCGCGCCGTTCGCCGGAATCGACCGCGGCAACGTGGCGCGGCTCGCGCCGGCGTGGAGCTATTCGCTCGGTACCGTCGGATCGGCGCAGACGCATCCGATCGTGATCGGCGGCGTCATGTATGTCGGCATGGCCGGCAACGACGTCGCCGCGCTCGATGCCGTGACCGGCCGCGAGATCTGGCGCTACCGCCATGTCGCACGGCACAAGCTGCCGCAGATTCCGAGCAACCGCGGGGTCGCGGTCGCCGGCGGCCGCGTGTTCGAAGCAACCGACGACGCCCGCGTGATCGCGCTCGACCAGACGACCGGCAAGGTGATCTGGGACAAGGCGGTCGCTCCTTACGATGCCACGGCGCTTGTCCCGCCCGGTGCGAAGCTGCCCGACGTGGACTTCCAGTTCCGCGCGGCGCCTCTCGTCCTCGACGGCAAGGTGATCGTCGGCTCGACCGGCTTCGAGGCGAACCGCTTCGACGACGCTTTCGTCAAGGCGAGCCTCGATGCCGGCATCGATGTCGGCAAAGCGTGGATCGACGCCAATCTCGGCCGCAGGGCATTTCTCGCCGCGCTCGACGCGGGGACGGGCGCCGAGATCTGGCGCTGGTACTCGACCAAGGAGGACGGCTGGGAAGGCGGCTTCGCGCCTGCGAGCCCGGACGGCACGCCGCTCAACCGCGACATCCCCGCGGAGAAGGCGGCGGCATCACTTTACAAGAACGCCTGGGCCGCCGGATCGAACTCGACCTGGATGACGCCGGCTCACGATGCCGGTCTCATCTTCATCGGCACCGGCAACCCGGCGCCGGGCGACGTCGACCTCGTCCGGCCGGGCGACAACCTCTATGCCAACGGTGTCGCCGCGCTCGATGCCAAGAGCGGCGCGCTGCGCTGGTTCTTTCAGGAATCCCCCCACGGCCAATACGACGCGACCGGACAGGCGGTGCTGTTCGACGCGACGGTCGATGGCCGCGCCGTCCCCGCCGTCCTCGAATGCGGCAAGTCCGGGTGGTGCTTCGCGATCGAGCGCGCCAGCGGCAAGCTCCTGTTTCGCTCCGACGAGGTCGTGCCGCACATCAACCCCTACGCGGTGCCTACGCCGGAGGGCGTCCGCGTATCGCCGGCCGGCGGCGGGGCGGTGAGCGTTTCGCCGGTGTCCTACGACCCCCGCGCAGGCGTCGCCTATGTCGCGGCCCGGCACGCCCCGGTGATCCAGACCCGCGTGAGCGTTCCCAACATTCCGGGCGGGCCGGCACTGTTCAAGACCGTGACCAAGCCGGTGCCGGCGGGCGAAACCTGGGGCACGCTCACCGCGCTCGACATGAAGAACCGCGGCCGCGTGCTGTGGCAGGTGAAGACCCCGCAGCCCCTCGTCGGCGGCACGCTCGCGACCGCCGGCGGCCTCGTCTTCACCGGCGAGCCGAACGGGAAGTTCACCGCTTACGACGCCGCGACCGGCGCCGCGCTGTGGTCGACCGATACCGGCGCCGGCGTCGGCGCGCCGCCGATGTCCTATGTGGTGAACGGTCGCCAGTTCGTTGCAGTCGCGACCGGCCGACCGGCGGGAGAGCCGCCGACCCGCCCGGGCGGCGCCATCCGCGTGTTCGCGCTGCCGACGCCGTGATGGGGCGACTGCGTCGCAAATTCGTAGGGAGTGCAAAATCGCGCTCTGAGGATCTGGCGGCGTGCGCGACCGCGCTGCGCGATTTTGCGCACGCGATCGGCCGAGGAGCCGCGCGGTGGCACACCCTACCTGCGCTTATGACACAGTAGTAACCGTGCCCTCCCCGAAAACGGGGGGGCAAGTGAGGATGCGGCGCAGTCCGGCCGAAGGCCGCAGCGCGACCGGCTCAATCGATCGTGGCGCCGAAGGCCTCACGAAACATCCGCCCCCCGAGCGGCGTGATCGCGACCGCACGGGTTCCGTTCATCCGGGCGACCCAGCCGCGCGCGAGGCTTTCCGAGCAGATCGCCGCACCGACCGCACCGCCGAGGTGCGGCCGCCGCTCGCTCCAGTCGAGGCACGGCCGGCACAGCACGCGCACTCCCTTGGTCCGCCGCGGGATGAGCGCCCCGACGTCGATCCCGGCTTGGCCGAGAAGCTTCACGCCGGATTCGGTGATGAGCCCGGCCTCGCCGCCGAGCTCGGCATGGCCCTGCGCCACCAATGCGTCGGCGATGGCGACGCCCAGCCGACCGGCGAGATGGTCGTAGCAGGTGCGTGCGTTGCGCAGCGCGGCGTCGCGCGGGCCGACGGTGAAGCGCTTGCGTGACGGCTCGAGGTCGGCCGCGACCTCCATGATGCTTTCGAGCATGCGCGCCACCGCGGGGCTCGCGAGCCGGTGATAGCGGTGCCGGCCTTGCCGCTCGACGGCGACGAGGCCGATCGCGGTCATGCGGCCAAGATGCCCGCTCGCGGTCTGCGGCGCGATGCCGGCGACGCGCGCGAGCTCGGTCGCGGTCAGCGCGCGCCCGTCCATGAGCGCGTGCAGCATGCCGGCGCGGCCGGGGTCTCCGGCGAGCGCGGCGATCTCGGCGAACATTGCGTGGCTGGCCATGGCATCCTCAGGCGTTGGAGGCTCGCATCTTAGGGCCCGGCGCGGGCCGATGCTTCGGCCGTTCCCGAAGCGTCAGGGACCTAAGCGTTGCGCCGGGGCTTATCCAGACCTCAGGCAGGCCGGTGACTGCGGTCCCCTTGCGCGCGCCTTCGGCAACGCCCCGGCCTCAAAGCCTCTCCAGCTCCGGAAACGGCTGGTAGGCCGCCTCCTTGCACACATCGTCGGTCACCGCCACGATCTGGGTCAGGTCGCCGTTGTAGAAGAAGGCCGCGTATTCCTTGTTCCCCTGATACTTGCCCCGGTCGTCCTTTGCATCGAAACGGACGCAGGCGATGTAGCGCGTGATCGCGTCGCGCGGTTTCAGGACAGGTTCGGCGAGGAAGGCACTGTGGATGCCTTTCTCGTCGGGCAGTTGGGCGCGCAGCCGATCGAGGATCGCGGTCTTATAGCTCTTGGGAAAACGGTTCTCCTCGACCGGCACTTCCTTTTCGGGAATGAAACTGTTGCACGCGCCGAGCGCCAGCGCCGCCGCGACGACGACCCCGATGTTCCTGGATACGCTCATCATTCTTTCGGCTCCACGCGGCCGACTTTACACGACCTTCTCCCTCCCCGTCTTCGGGGAGGGTCGGGGTGGGGTCCGCGAGCGGAGCGAGCAAAGAAAAAGAAAGAGCCCCACCCTGCCCTCCCCGAAACCGGGGAGGGAAAGAGAGGCTACACCCCCGCCGGCTGACGCCGTGCGAACAGGCCGCGCAGCCGCGCCACGGTGCGGATGCGCCACAGCCGCATGTTCTCGATGCCCATGAGCGCCGCGGGCGTCACCACGAGAGTGAGCACGGTCGCGAAGCCGAGGCCGAACACGATGGCCGTAGAGAGATTGATCCACCACTGGGTCGCCGGCGCGCCGATCGTCACCTCGCGGGAGAGGAACTCGACATTGACGCCGAATGCGATGGGCAGCACGCCCAGGATCGCGGTCACCGCGGTGAGCACCACCGGCCGCGCCCGCTCGCGGCAGGTTTCGAGGATCGCGTCATAGGCGGCGACGCCCTCGCGGCGCAGCCGGTCATAGGTGTCGATCAGCACGATGTTGTTGTTGACGATGACGCCGGCATTGGCGATCACGCCGATGCCGGTCATGACGACGCCGAACGGCTGGCCCATGATCATCAGGCCGAGCAGCACCCCGAAGGTCGACATCACCACGGCGCTGAGCACGAGGCCGACCGAGGTCAACCGGTTGAACTGCGCGAGCAGGATCGCGAAAATCAGGAAGATCGCGGTGCCGAACGCCTTCATCAGGAAGGCGCCCGCCTTGGCGCGCTCCTCGTCCTCGCCCTTGAGCTTGAAGGTCACGCCGGCGCCGAGATCGGTTGCGGCGAGCTCGCGCGCGATGTCCGCCTGCACCACCGCGCTCTGCACACCTTCGGCGATATTCGCCGACACCGTCTTCACCCGGTTGGCGTTGACGCGGTTGATATAGCCGACGCGCTGCACCGGGCGCCGCGTCACGAAATTGCCGATCGGCACATGGCCGGCCTGGGTCTGGACGCGCAAATCGTCGATCTGGTCGAGGCTGCGCCGTTCCGGCGGGAAGCGCACCAGGATATCGACCGCCTTGTCGCTGTCGACGGGCCGGTACTCGGTCGCCTTGAGCCCGTTGGTGACGAGCTGCACCGCGCTACCCACCGCGCCGACACTGGCGCCGTATTTCGCGGCCTCGGCGTTGTCGACCTCGATCCGCCAGTCGATGCCGGGCAGCGGCTGGCCGTCGTCGAGATCGCGGATCTCGGCATGCTTCGCGAGCGCCGCCGCGACGATCTTCGCAGCCGGCGTCAGCGCGGCCGGATCGGGTGCGGCGAGCTGCACCTGGATCGGTTTGCCGGTCGCCGGGCCCGCGCGCGGCGCGGTAACCTCGACGAGGATGCCGGAGATGTCCGCCGTCTTGTCGCGGATCGCGTCCATGATGACGTGGGCGGGCGGGCGCGCCCGCCAGTCGGCGAACTCGAACTGGATGACGCCGATGGTGTCTTCGCTGATGTCGCTCATGCCGCGCGGCTGCTCGCCGATACGCGAATAGACGGTCTTGAGGCCGTCGAAGGCGAGCACGCGCTTCTCGACCTCGGCGACCGCGCGGTCTTTCTCGTCGAGCGAGAGATTGCCGCGGGCATGCACGATGACCTGCCCGTAATCCGGTTCGACGGAGGGGAAGAACTCGACGCCATGGCCGAACCGGCCATACGCCGTCTGCACCGCGAACAGCAGCAGCACGGCGAAGCCCAGTGTCAGCCCGGGATGGCGCAGCGCGAGCCGCACCGTACGCATATAAGGCCCGCGGTCGTTCGCGCGCTCGTCATGGGGCACCGGCGCGGCGCGGCCGAGCAGCGCGCCGAGCGTCGGCGTGAAGAACAGGGCGACCGCGAGCGAGGCCGAGAGCGTCGCGATCAGCGTGATCGGCATGTATTTCATGAACTGGCCGACGACGCCGGGCCAGAACAGCAGCGGCGAGAACGCTGCGATGCGGGTCGCGGTCGCCGCGATCACCGGGCCGCACATGCGCTTTGCCGCGAGCGAATAGGCGTCGCGCGGCGCCATGCCTTCCGCCATGCGGCGCTCGGCGAATTCGGAGACGATGATGGCATCGTCGACCAGCATGCCGACGGCGAGGATCAGCGAGAACAGCACGACGATGTTCACGGTGAGCCCGGCGAGCTGCAGCCCGAGCACGCCGGCGAGGAACGACGCCGGGATCGCGATGCCGATGAACACCGAGGCCCGGAAGCCGAGCGCGAACAGGATCACGATCGAGACCAGCAGCACGCCGGTGAGCACCGAGTTCTGCAGGTCGGCGAGCATCTGGCGGATGATCTTCGACTTGTCCTGGGTGAACGTGACCTGGACCGCCTCCGGCCACGTCTTCTGCAGCGCGGCGACCACTGCCTTGGTCGCGTCGACCACCTCGATGAGGTTCGAGCCGGTGCGCTTCGACACCTCGATGGTCATGGCGGGACGGCCGTTGACCCGCGTCACCGAGGTCGCATCCTTGAAGGTCGGCCTGATCTGCGCGACGTCGGAGAGCGTCACCGCGGCGCCCGCGTTCGCGGTCACCGGCACCCGCAGCACGTCCTGCGGCTTTTCGAACAGCGACGGCACCTTGACCGCGAAACGGCCGGATTCGCCCTCGAGCGCGCCGGCGGCGATCAGCGTGTTGAAGCTCGCCGTGAGCTGGCCGAGCTGGTCGAGGGCGATGCCGTAGCTCGCGAGCAGCGTCGGCTCGACGATGACCTCGACCGCCTCGTCGCGCGACCCGCGCAGCTCCGCCTGCAGCACGCCGGGCACTTGCTCGATGGCGTTCTTCGCCGAACGGGCGATGCGCAGCAGCGTGCGCTCCGGCAGGTCGCCGGCAAGGCCGACCACCAGCACCGGATAGGCCGAGAGGTTGACCTCCTGCACCGACGGCTCGTCGACATCGCGCGGCAGGTCGTGCTTGGCCTGGTCCACCTTGGCGCGGACGTCGGCGAGCGCCGCCTTGGAATCGAAGCCGGCTTCGAACTCGAGCAGCACGAAGCCGCCGCCCTCATAAGCCGTCGAGCGCATCTCCTTGACGTTGCCGACCGACTTCAACTGGGTCTCGACCGGCCGCAGCAGCAGCCGCTCGGCGTCCTCGGGGCTGATGCCACGCTGGGCGAGCTGGACGTAGATGATCGGAATCTTGACGTCCGGCTCGGCCTCCTTGGGGATCGTCATGTAGGCGACGAGGCCGGCGGCGAGCAGGAACAGCAGCGTCGCCACCGTGAGCCGCGCATGATCGATCGCGTAATCGATGAACCTCGACATGATCCCCCGCCCCTGCCGCTATGTCGCTGCGCGCGCCTGCTTCCCGCGCTCTACTTCACCGTGGCGGTCAGCTCCTCCGCCTCGACCGCCTCGACCTCCTGCCCCTCGCGCACGAAATCCTGGCCGCGCACGATCACCCGGGTCCCGTCGCGCGAGCCCCGCGACCCACATCTGCGACTGCTCGTCCTCGACGATGTCGACGGCGGAGAAGCCGACCCTGCCGGCCGGATTGACGGTGCGCACGCCGATGTCGCCGTTCGAGGCGATGGTGAGCGCCGAGCGCGGCACCCGCGCCGCCGCGACCTTGGCGAGCTGCACCGACACCTCCGCCGTAATGCCGTCGGGGATCGCGCCGTCGCCGTTCGGCAGCTCGACCTCGACCCGGTAGGTCCGGGTCGACTGGCTCGCGGTCTTGGCGACGTGGCGGATGCGGCCGGCGACGACCTCGCCGGTGACGAGCCGCACCCGCGCAGGCTCGCCGACCTTGAGGCCGGCGAGCTTGCGCTCGGCGACCTCGACCACCGCCAGCATCGGATCGAGCGACACGATCTTCGCAAGCTCGCGGCCCTGGAACGAGAACGCGGCATCGCCGACCTCGACCATGACGTCGTTGATCACCCCGGTCCACGGCGCGGCGACGACGCCGCGGTCGCGCTCGGCCTCGGCCGCCGCGAGCGCGGCTTCCGCCGTCTTGAGCGCGGCTTCCATGTTGACGAGCTCGAGCCGCGGAAGCGCCCCGGTGTCGATGAGCTTGCGCTTCGACTCGAGCTCGGTGCGGCGCTGGAACACCAGCGATTTGCCCTGCGCCACCTGGGCGGCGCGGGCGTCGTCGGAGAGCACGGCGAGGATCTCGCCCTCCTTGACCCGCGTGCCGCGCTTGATCTTGAGCTCGGTGACGATGCCGCCGGTGCGGGCGGTGATGATGCCGTGGCGATCGGCCTCGGTGCGGCCGGAAATCGTGAGCTTGCGGCTGTGGGGCACGAGCCGCACCTCGACGACGGCGACGCGGAACGCCTTCTTGACCGCCTCGGGTGCCCGGACCGCGGCGTGCCCCTCGGCGCTGTCGCGGGGCAACAGGTGCCCCGACGCGATCCACAGGCCGGCGGCGGCGACGAGACCTATGGCAGTGATGCCGCTTGCTTTCATGACGACGGTTCCTCGGTGTCGGATAGGCGCGCCGGGCGGGCGCGCAGCATGTGGCGGGTGATGTCCATGAAGACGGGGATGAAGGCTTGGGCGTCGAAGGCGGGATCGACCGCACGGCGCCACGAGATACCGTCGGCGATGATCATCACCATGGTCACCGCGCCCTCGATGTCGACGTCGGCGAGGCAACGTCGCCGCGCGCGACCGCGGCGCGGAAAAGGTCGCCGAGCCATTTTTTGATGTCGGCGTCGAACGACGCGGAAATCCGCGCGATCTCCGGGTTGCGGCGGGCCTCCGCCATCACCTCGGTGCACAGCAAGACCTCTTCGGCGTCGTTCTCGGCGAAGTGGCGCTGCGCCATGCCCTCGAGAACGGCGAACAGACCGACCGACAGGTCTGCGCCCGCGAACTGCTTTGCGACCTCGGCGCGGTCGCGCTCGGCGATGCCGGCGACCAGCGCCTCCTTGGAGGGGAAATAGCGGTAGAGATTGCCGGGGCTCATCCCGGCTTCGGTGCAGATGTCCTGCATCGACGCACCATGAAAGCCGGCACGCACGAAGCAGCGCGCGGCTGCCGCGAGGATCTCGTCCTGCCGGTCATGGTGAAGCTGCGCGTTGGCCCGGCGCATTGGAGACCCCCCTCTCCGGTTTGCGTCGTCGGTAAACGAGAATGAACGTTCGCTCTCGTAATCCAGCAGGCCCGATCTGTCAAGGATCGCGCACGTGGAACTGTTTCACCCTGCGACTGCGGCCGGGGTAAGGCGGTACGGCCGGACGTTGCGTCGCAGGGCGGCAGCGGTCTGTAGCCCGGATTGAGCGAAGCGAAATCCGGGACCGCGCAGTGGCCGGTCAATGCCGATTGGCGCAGAGGCACACCCGGATTTCGCTTCGCTCAATCCGGGCTACGGGACACGCGCGCCTGTCCTGCCTCGGGACAACACACGCGCCGATTCCGTTCACCACTGTGGCAACGGCCTTAATTTTTCTGCAGTTGCAACCTACCATGCCCTTGTTCGAAGGGCGCTGAATAGAAGACAGTGCCGGGGATGGCGGACTACTACTCGATCATAGCGAAGGCCGTGGCGACGCTCGAGCCGAACACCGGCGAGGCGCGGCGGCGCATTTATGAGCGGGCGCGCGGCGCGCTCAGCGGCGAGACCCGGAGCACGGGGCTCCGTCTCGACAAGTCGGACATTCTCACGGCGCAAATGTCGCTCGAGGAGGCGATCACGCGCGTCGAGACCGAGGCGCTGCGCGTTGAGACCGAGGCGCAGCGCGCGAGGGCGCGCGGGCGGCCGCCCACAGCGCCCCGCGCCCGGTGAAACCGATCGCCAGGAATGGCCGCGGGTCGCTGAGCCGGTTATGGGCGCAGATGTTCGGCGGTCGCCGAGCCGAACACGCCGAGCCGCGCATTGCCGAACCGCGCATTGCCGAACCGCGCATGGCCGAGCCACGCATCCCCGAACCCCGCTTTGCGGAGCCGCCGCGCCCGGCGGGGCCGCCGCCGCACCCCAAGGGCCGCGACACCTGGCTCACCGATCTTCTCGCCCGTGCCTCTCGTGAGGAGGACGGGGAGGGCGACGAGGCCATCGCGCCGCCCCCTTCGAAGATCAGGCGCAGCCGGTAGCGAAGTTGGATTGCGAGGTTTCCCCGGCGTCATCTCCCCAGTTTCGAACCCCCGGAAGCCGAACCCGAGCTTGAGACCGTTTCCTCGCCGACGGCCGACCCGTCCCGCTCTAGCGCATCGAACGCGCCGCTTGCTTCTGATATTTTTTACAACCGAGTAAGAAATTCTTTCCACTTGTCTGTGCTTATTTTCCAAGAACGTCAAAAAGTTCCGGGGGACGCTTCGTCCATTCCACGATGCGGGCAATACCTACGGGCGTCGGCGCGTTGCTTGTGCTCGCGCTGCTGGTCCAAGAAGACTCGATTCCGGCTTTGGCTTTCGGGTGGAACGACTATCCCGTTCCGCGGCTGGCGAAGCTTGCCGTCGTGCCCGGCGGCGCCATCGGCGCCACGCCGAAGATATGGGTCCCGCTTCCGCAGTACCTGCATCCCTTCGCCGGCAAGCTCGTGCTCAAACAAAAGAACTGGGACGGAGCGAGCATCTCCTCCTTCCGCTATTCGCCGAAGGACAACCGTTGCGAGATCACGATCACCCGTATCGGTTCCGGCGGCATTGGCCCGCAGGCCTGGATGTGCGCCTACATCTCGGAGATCGCGGCCTGCAACGGCAGCCCGGACATCAATGGCGACCAGCGCAAGCCCGACGGGACCTCGCTGTCGCTTGGGGACCAGTTGGCCTACACCGGGCGCCTGTGCAATCGGATGGACGTACCGCACCTCTACAAGCAGGTCGGCGGCTCCTGATCATTCGGGGCTTCCCCGCGAGCGGCTGAAGCCCACGCGGGACAGTAGTTACGTCCCAAGGCTTTGCCTCGCAGTGTTTCAGTGAAATCCGAACAATAGGCCGATGCTGAAGGCCGCGCTGCGCTCTCCCGTCCGCGGGTTGATGCTGTAGGTCGGCTCGAAGTACCAGCCGACGTCCTTGGTCGGCCAGAACATGAAGTCGAGGGCGAATTCCGCGCTCACCGCCGTGCCCTGGTCCGGCCCGTTGAGGGTTTGCGAGAAGGACGGCCCGGCGCCGATCATGAACTCGAAGCTCGGCGTGATCTGGAACGGCTTCTTGAACAGGAGGTCGCCGGAGAGCTCGCTGTGACCGGTGGTGTTGAGCGATGTGAGCCCGATCTCGATCTCCAGCCAGTGCTCGATCGGCGTGAATTCCACGGCAACGGTGCCGCCGAAATTCCCGGGCTCGTTGGTCAGCGGCCATTCGCCAGCCGTCCCGACCTCCACAACGAACTTGTGGTCGTCGTCGTCCTTGGCGGCCGCTGCGCCGGCAAACGCGAGCGCAAGGAAAACCCCTGCAGTGACGGCCCGGCGCATCAATCCCCCCTCACATCCGCAATCCAGAGGAGCCTGCATCCTCCAGCCACTGAAGGGTCAAGGATTTTCTTGGGATTGATCGGCTTATCAGGCGTCAACACGTCACCGCTGTTGAAGAACTGCAACAGCTCGCTCTGTTCCGAGCTCCCGGAGCGCGTGGTGAACAATCTGCGTTCCGCCCCAGAGCGCGAGCGCTGACATAACGGTCGCCACCGCAACGTCGGGCCAGCCCGTGCCGGTCCCGAACACGCCGGCTGACGCTAGCAGCACTGCCGTGTTTCCAAGAGCGTCGTTGCGCGAACAGATCCAAACGGAACGCATGTTGGAATTGCCCGCGCGGTAGCGGTAGAGCATTGCGGCAATCCCGCCGTTGGCGAGAAGGGCAAGTCCCCCGACAACGCCCATCACCTCCGCGTGCGGGAGGGTGCCCAGCCATCCATGGACGGCGGTGGTTCCAGCAACCCAAAGGCCGAGGGCCAGCAGCGTCACGCCTTTCAGAAGCGCTGCGCGAGCCCGCCAAGCCAGCGTCATCGCAGCAACTCCGAGGCTGACGGCATAATTGGCCGCATCGCCGAGAAAATCGAGCGCATCGGCCTGCAATGATGCCGACCCAGCGCCGATGCCGGCCGCGACCTCCGCGACAAACATCGCGGCATTGACAATGAGCGCGATCCACAAGGCTCGGCGCCACGCGGGCCCGTCGAAACGACCAGAGGCCGTATGGCAGTGCTCGTCGCGGCAGCAGGGCATCTTCCGAAACTCGCGAGATGGACGATCGCGGCGAGAGGGTGCATCCTCTAGTCCCTAGAGGAGCAAGCAATTTGATGCCTTCGTCCATTGGGGAGGCCGCTCGGAAAAGCGGGATCAAGGTCCCGACTATTCGGTACTATGAGCAGGTCGGGCTCCTTCACCCAGCCCGTGCGGGCGGACGTCGTACATTTGGTCCCCCCGAAGTTCGCCGTCTCATCTTCATCCGTCGCGCCCGGGAGCTGGGGTTCGAGATTGACGCCATCAGGAAGCTGCTGGCGCTGCAGGACATGCCCGAGCGGTCTTGCGAGGAAGTCGATGCCATGACCCGCGACCACCTCGCGGTGATCGAGGAGAAAATTCACCAGCTGAAGTCGCTTCGCGACGAGCTTTTGCAGACGCTCGACCGCTGTACCGGCGGCCGAATCGCGGAATGCCGCGTGATTGAAACGATTTCCGGCGGTCGATGACCCGTTCGCGGGTACACCCCCTCCCCCTATGCCACACGTCTTCGGGACCCCTATGGGGCGGCGATCACTACGCCGTCTTCGAGGGAATGCTGATCAATCGCGTTGCGTCTTGATTGCGTCGCAAGCGGTGCACGCTGTTCTTCCATTCCAATCGTTTGTGCTCACTGTCGGCGCCAATCCGAAGAGGGCTGGCACGCCAGGTGACAACGGGGGCGCCCTTGCATATAATATACCCCCCTAGGTTATCGAATCGGGTGACGATGCTCAGTGTCATCGACCAGAGGGTGGAAGAAGGCCTGGACCGGCTGGACGGCCACACGGAGCCGGCGGCGCTCGGCGGTATGTTCGATTTCCTCGACAGCAAGGCTTTTGCCGCCGCCACGGTCGCCGCGATTTCAGCCGTGCTTTGCTTCGTCAGCGGTTTCGGGGGCGAACTCGGGTGGCTCGTCATCTCGCCGTTGATGGCGCTGATCTATTGGCTCATTTTCCGGTAGGAATTGGTCCCACTGCTGCATCTCCGCAACTGTGAGCGCATCGAGGAGGCCGCTTGGACCTAAATGGTGCGAATACGGAAGCCTTGTTGCGTTTTCATCGTTTCCTGAGCGACTTAATCGCTCAATCAAAATGCAGGCGATCGGGCTAGGGCTGCTCGCGGACGAGATCGACGCAGGCACACCGGCCGAGGTCATCAAGGCGCGACTCTATGCTCGCCCCGGATGGTTGTGGGGCGGCATGCCAGATTGGATAAATCCGACGGCAGAACTCGACGCAGCACTGAGGGATATTGGTCAAGCCGGGACAGCTAAAGCGTTTTCGGCCTTTGACCTGTTCATGGACGAAATAGAAGCTGAACTGACGAGTTGGCGCGACTTTTCAGGCGTCGCCATATCGGTGGACGCAGACTTTATTGGCGCTCTTCAGGAAGACAAGGCCGATCGCTTCTACCGGCGTCTGCTGCGAGCCATGCGCTGTTAGATGCGTCTTGCGCACCGCACTTGGGTGCCGCCCTGGCACGCTGGCAAGACAAAACAGGGGAGATGACGATTCCGGACCCTTGTTGCGATCCGCGAGGGTGAACCGATCGCTTTCACTCACCGCCAAGCGATCACCGTTGAGGCCATTGCTCTCCTCATCGAGGTGGACTTTTGGCCATCGAACAAAATGAGTAACTTTATTGGCTTAAAAAGGTTTTATACCTCTGCTATTATTAATAATTATTTTCATTCTATTGTAGAAGGACTCCGAAACATAGTGCGCCCCATTGTCGTCGAGTACCAGCTTCGTCGGGAAATGCGGAAGCCTATTGGAAAGAGGCCAGAGGCTACGTTCGGAAATTCGCAGCGCCGCGTTCCTACACCGTCAGAAGTTCTAGTCCGGATATCGAAGCCGGAGCGCGGCGCCGTGGACCTCAAACCGGCGGCACGAACGCGGCAACCGGCGGCGGCGCGGTTGCACGCTCGATCTCGACGGTCGTAGTGGCCGAGCTCGGCCCCTGGGCGAGCTTCGAGGTGCCGCGATCGCGGGTGAGCACATTGGCATTGCCGTGCCGGCACGGCGCATCCGCCACATCGTCCGCCGGGTCGTACCAGGCGCCGCAGGCGAGCTGCACCACACCCTCGCGCACGGCGTCGGTGACGATGACGCCGGCGAAACATGCGCCCCGCGCGTTGTGGACGCGCACGACGTCGCCCGCCGCGATCCCGCGGGCGCGGGCATCGGCGGGATTGACGAGGATCGCCTCGCGGCCTGCCACCTTGCCGCTTGCGCTGACCGGCCCGGCATCCATCTGGCTATGCAGGCGCAGCCGCGGCTGGCTCGACACGAGATGCAGCGGAAAGGTGCGTTGCGTGGAGCCGATCCATTCGGCGGGCTCCATCCAGGTCGGGTGCGGCGGGCAGTCGTCGTAGCCGAAGCCCGCGATGCGCTCGGAGTAAAGCTCGATCTTGCCCGACGGCGTGCGCAACCGGTGTTTCTCCGGATCGGCGCGGAAGTCGGCGAACAGCACGTATTCCTCCGCCGCCTGCGGGATCTCGAAGTAGCCCTCCTTCCAGAAGGTGTCGAAATCCGGCAGCGCCGCCCGGTTGGTGCGGGCGCCCTCGCACCATCGCTCGTGGATGCGCCTGAGCCACGCAGCCTCGTCGCGCCCCTGTGTGTAGGCCTGCGCGCAGCCGAGCCGGGCGGCAAGCTCGGCGAAGATGTCGAAGTCGTTGCGCGCTTCTCCGACCGGATCGATCGCCTTGTGCATGGCGATGACGAAGCGATCCCGTCCGGCACAGCCGATATCGTTGCGCTCGAGTGTCGTCGTCGCCGGCAATACGATGTCGGCGTGACGGGCGGTCGCGGTCCACCACGGCTCCTGCACGATGATGGTCTCGGGGCGCTGCCATGCGCGGCGCAGCCGGTTGAGGTCCTGATGGTGGTGGAAGGGATTGCCTCCCGCCCAATACACCAGCCTGATGTCCGGATAGACCGCGCGCGAGCCGTTGAAGTCATACGTTTCGCCGGGGTGGAGCAGGCAATCGGCGATACGTGCGGTCGGGATCGAGAGCTTGGCCGGGTTCGGCAGCGGCTCCATCCGCGGCTCGGCGAACAGCAGCGGAGGATCGGCGATCCCCGCCGCCGAACCGTAGCCGAAGCCGAAGCCGCCGCCCGGCAGGCCGATCTGGCCGAGCGCCGCGGCCAGCAGAATGAGCGCCCAATAGGGTTGTTCGCCGTGGTCGGCCCGCTGCAGCGACCATGTCGCACTCACCAGGGTGCGCGTTGCGGCCATGCGGCGCGCCAGATCCCGGATGGTAGCGGCGGGGACGCCGGTGATAGCCGCAGCCCATTCGGCATCTTTCGCCACGCCGTCGGCCTCGCCGGTCAGATATTGCAGGACCCTCTCGAAGCCGGCGCAGTAGCGCGACAGGAAGCTCTCATCGTGCAGCCCCTCCCCCACCAGCGTGTGGACGAGTGCCAGCATCATGGCGGTATCGGTGTTGGGCCGGATCGGAATCCAGGCCGGCTGCACCGCCGCCGGACCGTCGTCGCGCACCGGGCTGATGTTGACGACTTCGACGCCGGCCACCGCCAGTGCGCGCAACGAATCGGCAGTCGAGTGCGAGGCGCAGCCGCCCTTCGCCACTTGCGTGTTCTTCGGATTTGCCCCGCCGAACATAACCAGGAGCCGGGAGTGCCGCGCAATCGACGACCACGACGTCAACGGCCCGGTAACCGCCTGGGCCGAGCCGATCACGTGCGGCAGGAAGGTCAGCGCGGTGCCGAAGCTGTAATTGCTCGTCTGGTCCACGAAGCCGCCGCAGGCGCCCAGAAAGCGGTGAACCTGCCCGCGCGCCGCGTGAAAGATCCCGGCCGAACCCCAGCCCTGCGAACCGCCCATGATGGCGGCGTTGCCGTAACTCGCCTTCACACGCGCTATCTCGCCGGCAACGAGAGCGAGCGCGTGATCCCACGTGACCGGCACAAAGCGCTCGCGGCCGCGGCCAGATCCGGTACCGCCGGTGCCGGCGCCGCGCCAGCCTTCCCGCACCATCGGCGTGGCGATGCGGGTCGGCGAATGCACACCCGCGGGGATCGCATCGATCAGGACCGACGGGTCGGGATCATGCTCGAACGGCCGCACACCGACGACACGGCCGTCCTCGACCTTGGCAAAGAAGGCGCCCCAGTGGGAATGATTGCGGACCCAATGTGCGGTCATGAGGGAGGCCGACGCTCTCTTTCAAAAAGGGCGGGCCTGAATCTTACGGCCTTTCAGGCTTTGTCGAAAGACCGCTGCGAGGCGCCTGCTCAGCCCGAACCTTGCGCGGCGGCCCCATCAGCACCGGCTGGAAGAACACCGCCGCCGCCATGGTGCAGACGAGCGCCAGAGCCATCATTTCGCCCATGCTCGAGGTGCCCGGATTTTCGGAGAGCCAGAGACTGCCGAAGGCCGACGCGGTCGTCATCGCGCTGAAGATCACCGCGCGGGTGAGGCTCGACTGCAGCAGGTGCGTTTTCCCGGCCCGCCACGCCATGATGTAATAGATCTTGAAGGCGACACCGACGCCGAGCAGCAGCGGCAGCGCGATGATATTGGCGAAGTTGAGCGGGATGCCGAGAATGACGCACAGCTCCAAGGTCACGGCGCCGGCGACCAGCAACGGAACGAGGGTGAGCAGCACGTCGCCGACCCGGCGCAGCGCGATGAGCAGCAGCACGGTGATGGCCGAGAGCGCGAACACGCCCGCCACGATGAACGCATGGATGACGGTCCGCGCCGCCTCGTAGAGCAGCACGGCGGGTCCGGTGGCGTCGGGGGCGATGGCGAGTACCGCGGTGACGAAACTGCGGAGCGTGTCGGTGTTCTCGGGGTCGCCGCTGGGGAGAACCTGTATCCGCGCGCGTCCGTCTGCCGTCACCCATTGCCTCGCGATCTCCTGCGGAATGGTATCGATGGTGACGTTGCTGCGGATCAAGCTCGAGGCGCAATTGGCCGAGCGCAAAGCGCAGGGGTTCGGCAACCGCAGCTTCGGCCCGCGTGCGGACCTCCGGGTCGGCCCCGGCAAGCTTCGTCAGGAGTGAGGCGAGCCGCCGCGCGGCGACGGCCCCGGTCCCCTGATCGGTGCCTGCCGCTTTCGTCAGGCTCCCGGCCGTCGCTGTCAGGCTGTCGACATTCTGCTGGTCGGTCGGCGGGGTCTCGACCTTTTCCGGGTCGAGAGAGGGATTGATCGACTGCGCCGCCGCACGGATCAGCTTGAGTTTCTCGTCCTGGTTCTGCGGGATGAGGCGGCTGAGCGTCCTCGTCTGCGAGACCTCCGGAAGCTTGGCAAGAAGGCCTGCCGTGGCGTCTGCCGCCTTCAGGTCGGGCGCTTCGATCTCGATCGCGTTGGCTCCGGTCTGCGGCTCGCTTTTGAGCTCGAGATAGGTTTTGACCGACTCGGTCTTGGCGTCCTGCAAATGGGTCGGGTTGAAGTCGAACGGCAGGTGAAGCAGCAGCGGTGTGCCGGCAAGAACGATCAGCAGGGTGACGACGACGATGGGAATCCGATGCCGGGCGGTGAAACGATCCACCGGAGCGAGCCAGGAAAATCCCATCGGATGGAGCTCACCCGGCGGATTGAACAGCGTGAGAAGCGCCGGCAAGAGCGTGATGCTGCACAGGAACGCGACGATCATGCCGGCCCCCGCGATCTCGCCGAGCTCGGAGAGCCCGATGTAGTCGGTCGGCATGAACGACGAAAATCCGGCCACGATCGCAACGGCGGCGAGCGACAACGGGATACCCGCCTTGAGAGCAGTGCTTCGCAAAGCTTCATGCAGTTCAGGATGCTCATGGCGCTCGCTGCGGTATCTCACGCTGAACTGGATCGCGAAATCGACCCCGAGCCCCACGAACAGCACGAAAAACGCGATCGAGATCAGGTTGAAGGCCCCGACCAGAGCCAGCCCTGCCGCCGCGGAGATCGCCAGGCCGAACGTGAGCGTCACCATGACCGCCGCGACGGTTCGGATCGATCGCAGCGCCAGCAAGAGGATGATGACCACAAGCGAAACCGACACTGCCATGGTGATCCCGGCATTCTGGCTGATCGTGCCGAATTGATCGTCGTCCATGGGGATCGCGCCGGTCTGGCGCACCCGTGCCTGAAACGCGGTGGCGAGGCCGAGGTCCGACGCAATGCGCGAGATCGCTTCAGTTGCGGCATGACCGGGCCGCAGCGCGCTGAAATCGAGGATCGGCTGCACCTGGATGAACCGCCGCAGGTCCTGCGGCGCAGGCGGCTTGCGATCGGTGAGCGCGCGCCAGGAAAAGCTCGCCGGACGGGCGGCAAGGACCGCGTCGGCGGTGTCGGCGGCCATGTTCAAGGGCACCACGAGATCGTCGAGCTTGAGCTGACCGAACTGGACGCCCGACAGCGCGAGCGAAAGCGCGCCCAGCGCTCCCCGCAGACTGGGATCGGCCGCCAGCGCGCCGATGAAAGGATTGGCGCTGCGCAGTTCGCCCGTGACCTCGGCAACCTGCGCCTCGGGGAGGAACAACAGGCCGTTCCGCTCGAAGAAGGGGCCGCTGCCCGGTTCGCTCACGGAAAGAAAACGCTTCGGATGCTGGCGTAGTGCCTGGGCGAGCTTTGCGGCCGCCTGATCGACGAGCTCCGCGGTCGGCGCATCGACCACGACGATGATCTGTTGCTGGGGGAAGTCCTTGAGGAACTGCGCACCGCGCTGCGACCAAGGCACGTTCGGTGAAATCAGATCCGTGACGTTGGTCTTGAGTGCAAAATGCCGCACGGCATACACGGTCGATCCGCCGGCAAGGATCAGCGCGATCAACACGATCAATACCGGCCGCCGCGTGCAGAACGACACGAGCGCGACGATCGCTGACCTCACCATGATGTGACCCGGAGTTCAGGCTCACGGCTGCGGAACCGGTACAGGCCGCTCACGAAGAAGAGCGAATGCCGATCCGCCTCTGCAACCCGGCGTGAGGGATGTCGGTTAGAGCCGATAAGCGCAACGACGAGGCCGACCGCATGACCCCAGAAATGCGCAGGTGGCCCAACGCATGGAGCACGCAAACGCATGAGAGCAGCGCTTGTCATTCTCGGCGCCTTTTGGCTGGCGCTCAGCACAGTCGATCCCGCGGCAGCCGAGACGATGCGGTTCGTGATTACGCCGCGACGGCGATCCGATCGGCACCAGCACGATTAGATAGACCGCAGCGGTGACGACGTGACGGTCAGCACCACGACCGATCTCACCGTGAACGTGCTGTTCTTTACCGCCTACCGATTCAAGCAAACGACGACTGAGCGCTGGAATAGTGGCCATCTCGTCAACCTCAACGCGACGACTGACAACAACGGCACGCGGCATAAGGTTGCGGTGCGGTCGAGCGGGAACCGGCGGCAACTCACCGTCGACGGGAAAACCAGCTCCCCTGGACGACGACATCGTGCCGTCCACGCTTTGGAACCCGGAGTTCCTGAAGCATTCGGCCATGCTCGACGTCGCGGATGGGAAAATCATGCCTGTGTCGGTCACGGACGACGGCATGGATACGCTTGGTCTGGACGGCAAGGAGGTGCAGGCGCACCGCTACACCATCAACGCGCGTTATTCCGAGGCCGTGTGGTACGATAGTCAGGGCCAACTGGTACGTGTCAAAGTCATCGGCCCTGACGGGTCGGTGATCCTCTACCAGCCGCAGAGCTCGGGAAGCGCCGTCGACCTCGGCTGGATGGCGGGCTGCCTCAAGCGACACCTGCTGCGACATCGGATCAATTCGACGACCCAACTCGACTGGGGCAACCCTTCCGTTTTTCGGCGGCACGCGGTTGCCGCATCGCAGTTCCCGCCGGGCGCTCCTGTGGTCGCGAAGCCTGTGCGGCCATGCGTGCGTAACGCGCCGCATATGTCAGATAGAGGTCGCTCACATACGGAAGCTGGGCAAGCTTTGCCAGCTCCTGGTATCGGGCGGCAATCTTCTCGTAGTGACGAGCTTTGGTGAAAGCGTCCATGCGAGACAATCTTGATCGCAGGTGGTGGTTCCGCGGCGACGGGCGGCGGTGTCGCGCATGATCTATGGCTCGGACTCGCGTTGCGAGACTCCCACTTGACGATTTGCCGCGCGGTTGCTCGTCGCGTGAATTGCCGGGTCCCGAGGAGCGCTGCCTGCAAGTCCGAGCGGGCGAAGGCCTGCCCGGCTGCCCCTAAACCGCCGAACGTGCAAACTCTCGCATGCTCCGAATGGAGGCGATGACGAGCGAAATCGCCGTCGCGCCCCAGGCGGCGAGCGCGATCCAGGCGACCGCCCACGACCACAACTCCAACGCCGGGACGCCGGCCACATGCGACAGGCGGAAGCTCGCGACCCCGTACATGCCGACGGGAAAGACGATGCTCCAGAGCATTGGGGTGTAGCCGATCGGCACGCGGCGGATCCCATGCTTCCAGACGCCGAGCAGGATCAGCAGCGGAATCCACCATGTCGCCCAGGCCCACAGGCCGAGTGTGACCCCATCGACGAAGGGCTGCATCGACCGCAGAAACGGCGTGGCCGCACCATCGGCAGCGAGTGCCGAGCCGGCATTGGCGCTGATCGCCGCGGCACCCATGACGATCCACAAGGGCGGCGCGACGTCCGCGGGCTTCACGTCGAAGAAGAACATCCGCTGGCACAGAAGTGCGACATAGATTGCGTAAAGCCCAAGGCCGATCATCCACAGCATGTGGACCATCATCCAGCCGATGGGCCCGAAACCGGCTGCCGGCAAGACCACCTCAACACCGAGGATCACCAGCGACTGGGTGGCGACGATGGCGTTGAGCCACGCTCCGTTGACGACATCAGCGCCGTTGGGCGTGTTGAAAAACATGAGCACGCCGAAACCGAGATAGATGAGCATGACCCAGATCGTCAGGGCGCAGACCCACATACCGAGCGCAATGCCCGCAAAGCCGCGCACGCCGATCGCAATGCCCAGCACGTCGGTCGCCGCGACGAAAGTGAAGAACAAAAAGACCGTACGCGGGTTTGCGAGATCGGCTCTGAGTGCCGCACCGGAAAGCGCCGCGCGCAGGCCGGTGAGAAGGCCGAGCCAGACATAGGCTGCGATCCCCACAGCGAGCAATGCATCCGAGACCGCACGCTGCTGCTGCAGATAGAATCCATTGGAGACGATCCCGGTCGCCATGACGAGGGCGAAATAGCCGGGATCGAGCGCCGATATCTGGCGAGCGATCGAGGCCGCGACGGATCGGGGGGCGACGAAACTCCGCGCGGCGGGACGCGCCCGGCCGGCGGCGTCCTGTTGCGCCCCGTTCGATGCCTTCATCGCCGTGTCTCCTGCGCCATCGCGACCTTCGCCAGTGGCCTTGAACAATCCCGCACGAGATCACAAGTTTTTCTTGAGCATTGCGACTGTCGCAGCGGAGAAAGCGCGAACATCAGCGCCCAGGAGGCGGCCATGGACGTGGGCACCGACGTACCGTCACGCGCGAGCCCCCAGACCGGCGCAAAGACCGGCCCAAAGAACCGGTTCTGGAACGCGCGGCGCAATCCGGACTTCACGATCGACCAGGACTGGGCTTCGTATTCGCCGGCGGAGCACGACCGCTGGGATCGTCTGTTTCGCCGCGCCGTCGAGGCTTTGCAAGGCCGGGCGTGCGACGAGTTTCTGGCGGCGCTCGGCGCGCTCCAACTGTCCGAGCGCGGCATTCCGGACATGGCGAGGCTCAGCGATCGCCTGGAAAAGATCACCGGCTGGAGCGTCGTCCCGGTGGTCGAGCTCGTTCCCGATGACGTCTTCTTCGATCATCTCGCCAATCGCCGATTTCCGGCGGGCGCCTTCATCCGGCCCGAGGAGGAGCTGGATTATCTCAAGGAGCCGGACATCTTCCACGATATCTTCGGCCATGTCCCCTTGTTGGCGAACCCTGCCTATTCGGACTTCATGGTCGCCTATGGAAAGGGCGGTCGGCGCGCTTTGCAGCTTGGTCGCCTGCAAAATCTTGCGCGGCTCTACTGGTACACGATCGAGTTCGGCCTCATCCGCAGTACGGCGGGGCTGCGCATCTTCGGCGCCGGCATCCTGTCTTCCGTGGCCGAGAGCGCCTTTGCGCTCGAAAGCCAATCGCCCAATCGCGTCGCCTTCGACCTCCTGCGGGTGATGCGCACCAAGTACGAGATCGACGACTTTCAGCAGACCTACTTCGTGATCGACACCTTCGAGACGCTGCTGGACGCCTGCTACCAGGACTTCGGTCCGGTGTACGAACAACTCGCCACGGCGAGCGACATCGAGCCGTTCGAGCTCACGGATGGCGACAAGGTGCTCACGCGCGGTAATCGAGCATATTTTGCCTCGAAGCAGGCGTGAGGCCATAAGGGGCTGACATCCGTCAGCGCGTCTCCGACAGTTGATGTCTCATTCGTGTCGAGTTACCCCTGATTGCCAGAACGGAACGGCCGGGATCCGGTAATGGTGCCCGGGCCGGAGTGCACTCTGTCTCCTATCTTTCAAGCGACTCGCAGCGATGCCGAAGATTGAAGGCAGGAACATAAGTTTCTGAATGAGACGCCATTTCGTGCCGCGAGGAGGAGGACTCGATGCGAGTGCTTTTCACATTGTTGCTTGTTGCTATCCCGATGGTCTTTGGAACGCCTCTCCGCGCACAGGACGTCGACTGGCAAAAAGTTGACGACGCGTTTGGACGCAAGGCGGCGGTCGTCGCCGGCGATGTGCACCGCTACGATTTCCCGCGCACCGATCTTTCGGTGACGCGCGATGGCATTGCACTCAAGCCGGCGTTTGCGCTCATCGGCTGGATTACGATGAAGCCGATGCACGGCGAGGTCATGGCCATGGGCGACCTCGTGCTGCTCGATGGCGAGATCAACCCGGTCATGACGAAGATGATCGAGAACGGGTTTGAGATCACGGCGCTACATCATCATCTGCTGAGCACGACCCCCGACTTGTTCTTCATGCATGTCAGCGGACACGGCGATCCGGTTAAAATTGCCGGCGCGGTTCTTGCGGCGCTGGCGGCCAGCAAGACGCCGCTCGCGCCGCCCGTCCCCGCAGCGTCACCGGCGATCGACCTCGACACGACGCAGCTCGACCAGATCATCGGCATCAAAGGCAAGGCCGATGGTGGCGTCTACGGGTTCGTCGTGCCACGCCGAGACCCGATCACCGATGGCGGCATGCCGCTGAGCCCGCCCGGGCCGTTTGCCGCCGCGACCGAACTCGCCTTTCAGCCGACCGGCGGCGGCAAGGCCGCGATCACGGGCGACCTCGTGATGACGGCTGACGAGGTCAATCCGGTGATAAAGGCGCTGCGCACCAACGGCATCGAGGTGGCGGCGCTCCACAGTCACATGCTCGTCGAAGAGCCGCGCCTTTTCTTCATGCATTTCTGGGCCAACGACGACGCCATCAAGCTCGCTAAGGGATTGCGCGCCGCGCTAGACAAGATGGCGAATGCCATGAGGTAGCCTCAGGCGGCAAGGTGCACATGGAGCGGCTCCCAAACTTGGACCCGCCGCGGGGGCCATTCATTTGTGGAAGGCCCCAATCGAAAAATCGAAATCGCTAGAGCTGCGCCAGCCGGATAAGCCTTTCGCCGCGATGCGCCCCTACGGGGTGCGTTCTCGCCCATTGACTTCGCCCCGCCTCCCGGCGGGGCTTTTTCATCGACTCACAAGCTGTGACGGAAATGCAACCAAACCGGGACGGCGGTCTGGTAGCTTTGCCCCTGAGCCGCGGGAGGTCTCGGGGGCGGCGGAAGGGGGCGCCTTGACTGGCGCCCTTTTCAGTTTCGATCCGAGAGACGTCTTCCGCCGACGCTCGGGTCGAGATAGCGCAGAGATGGCTTCGTCTTTGCACGCCGCCGCAGCAGGGTGGGAACTCGACAGCGCAGCCTTACCGCATATTCATCCGGCGTTCATGAACCGAAAGCTTGCAGCGTTTATGGTTTGTCGTGGGGCTTGACCGCGGTGACCTGCAGCGATGACCAAGCAACTTTTTCACGACGCGGAGCATTGGCGTGATCGCGCCGAGGATGCGCGACGAGTTGCCACCGAAATACTCGATCCCGTCTCGCGACGCCAAATGCTCGAGATCGCAGAGAGCTACGAGGGGTTGGCGCGAAGGACGGCGCAACGGCACGAGGTTCAGATCGCAAATGATCCGCAACTCGACAAAGAAAAAGCGCTCCGGCAATCGTGTCGGCCTCGGGATGCATCCTCACAGCGCTAACGTGGGGGCATCGACATGACGAGACTGTTGGACCTCCTGCGCGAGGACTGGTGGCTGGTCGCTATCGTCGTCTGCATCGCCTGGGCGGTCGAGGCGGTGGTCGAAGGCAACACTTTCCGCGAGATAATGGTCGGGCCCGTGTTGATCGTGCTGTGGGCGGGCGCGATCTTCGTCATCGACCGGTGGGTCGCAAGGGTGCCTACGGAGACAAGGCCGCCGACCCGAGACACACGGTGCCAGGGGGCGGAATCGAAGCCCCGGCACCCGTGACTTTTATCGGCCATAGACGAGGCTGGGAGCCCGCGATAGCCTACCCGAGGGGGTCCCTCCCCCACGGTGCGCTCCCCACGACGTATCCGTCCCCAAGATGTGTCCGTCCCCACGATGTCCTCGCCTTGCTTCGGCGGGGCCTTTTCACGGTTCGCGAATGGACCCGGAGCTGAGGCTGCTGGACCTGGTGCGTAAGGACTGGTGGGTCCTCGTTATCGCGTTGTGCGTCATTTGGGCCGTCGAATGCCAACTTGAAGGCAACAGCGCCTTCGAGACCGTCGCGGCGCCGCTGCTGGTCTGCGCCTGGCTAGGCTTGATCTTCCTTCTCGATCGATGGGTGCTCAGGCACGCGGATCGCAGCAGCAGCTGAAAGCCTCACGGTCGATTCGCTCGCCCTCTCCTTCTAGGACTGCCGACGCTGCTGAGAAGGTTCCCATTGATTTCATGGTGCCCAGGGGCGGAATCGAACCACCGACACCGTGATTTTCAGTCATGTTGCCGTATCATCGCTGGCCTTCGTGATCCTTCGCCAACGAGGCGAAAAACTACTTGCTAGTCAATAGGTTTGTGGCACGATGTCTTCGTGGCCGTTCGCAGCGGTTCGCCTCAAACCGGCGATTTTTGAGTGCCCGGTGAGTACCCCAAGGGGAAGGACGCATGGCGCGGAAGCTCACGGAAATCCGTCTGAAGACGCTTAAACCGCCCGCCAAAGGGCGCCTGGTGGAAGTCGACGGCGAAGTGCCGGGGCTTTGCTTCCGCGTCACCGCAAGCGGCGCGCGGAGCTGGCTCATTCGCTACCGAGTGAAGGGCCAGCCAGGGCAGCGCTGCGTCGTACCTGGTCCCTATCCGACCGTATCTCTATCCGCTGCCCGCCAGCGCGCCCGCGAGATCGTCGCAGCGGCCAAGCGCGGCGAAGACCTTGCCGAAGACGAGCGCAAGCGCGCGGCCATTGCGGCCGCGACAAAGTCCGACACCGTCGCAAACGTGGCAGAAGAGTTCATACGACGCTCGCTTGAGGGAGGGGCGCGACCGGGCAGCGTCCTACGTATCCGCAATCCGTCGGATGTTCGACGAGCACATGCTTCCGCGTTGGCGCGCCCGTGACATCCGCTCGATCACACGGCGGGATGTGGTCGCGCTTTTGGATAACATCGTCGACGACGGGAAACCGGTGCTCGCGAACCGCGTGCTGGCCGCCGTGCGCGCAATGTTCAATTGGGCGATCCGACGGGGCATCGTCGATGCCTCGCCAGCGACGCTGGTCGAGCGGCCGGCCGAGGAAAAGGCGCGCGAGCGCACCCTTTCGCCGAAGAGATCGCGGTGTTGTGGCCACTCTTCGCCGGGCTGGGCTACCCGTTTGGTCCATTCTTTCAGATGGCGCTCGCCACCGGACAGCGGCGCGATGAAGTGGCACGCATGCGTTGGGCGGATATCGACGCGACCGAGCGCACCTGGACATTGAGCGGAGCGCAGACAAAGGCCCGGCGGGCGCATGTCGTCCCGCTGTCGCCCCTTGCGTGGGACATCCTCTGAACAGCCCACGGAGCGGCGCGGGCCCTTAACGATGTCAGCGCCACCAAGCAGAAGGAAAGCGCCTATGTTTTCACAACCACCGGCGACACCCCGATCAGCGGCTTTGGCAAGGCCAAGCTGCGTGTGGATGTTGCCGCTGCGAAGGTGCGCCGGCAGGGTCGGCTCGATCCACTAGCGCCGTGGACAATTCACGACCTGAGGCGCACCGCCGCGAGCGGCCTGGGCAAGCTCGGAGCGTCTCGCTTCGTCATCGGCCGCGTCCTGAACCACGCTGATTCGAGTGTGACCGGGATATACGATCGCCACGCCTATCTGGACGAGAAACGACACGCCCTCGAAAGCTGGGGCACCTATCTGGGCACTCTCACCAGGCCCCCGAGCGCAAACGTCCTCGAATTCCGAACCGGAACGTAAGCGTGCCGCGCCGCCCGCCCAGCACGGAAATTGAAGCCCGCGGAGAACTAATTCGGCCCGCCGAGATCAGTCCACGCTGCGCCGGCGGACCGCCGCATTTCCCTGCCAAGCGTCCCGCATACGATTTTACCGAAGCACTCGATATTTTGGGGTGCACAAACTTGCGAAACAAGTCACGCCGTGAGAAGGAACTCGCCTGCATATGCCTCCTCTTTGAGATGGAGTTCCGTGCCGAGAAACATGACACGGCCGCGGGCAAGAAGGAAGCATATCAGAGGGCTATCAAGGGGGACCGGCGCCGCCGGCGAGCCGTCGAGTGTATTCAATCAGCGTTTCCGTTGGACAGCATTTTGGGCGAAGTTCTAAAAAAACTTCCCGCCTATATGAACACTTGGCCGTACCGCGGAAAAATAGAAAGGAAGATCGCGTGCTTGATAGCAGAGCGGCTTAAGGAAAAGGGTATTGAGCTGAAAGCGCGACAGCGAGTCGCGGCGGCGACGAGGGTGTTGCGGGAAAAGAACCGCCTCCCCCAATCCCTCGAACAGGAGGTGGCGCGATTACAGTCCCACAGGCCGAGGCTCTCACGGGAGCAGTGCATCGTCAAACTACGCGACAAATATGGCCGTGAGTTTAGCCTTGGGCGTAAGGAGAGCAATGCGCTGCGGAACATGGTCCACGCGCTGCAGGCCTTCGCAACTTCGCTGGATAGCACGCTAATTAGGCGCAACGGAGAAATTCCGGAAGGATTGATCAGGTTTATTCAGGCAGTTGTGAGCGCGGCCAAAATCAAGTGCGGCCCCAGCTACATCGCCAGCCCATCGAGATTTCGTCGTTTGTTACTGGGGACGCTCGCCCCAAAAACCTTCACCGTGGTGGGGCCTAGTAGCCAGCTTCCTCAAGGGCGTTGAAACCGCCCACCGCCACACCGATCGAACCAGAGCGACGACTCTCGAAATTGTTCCTTTAGGGGACCCCCGCCGCTTCACGCGTGGCGCTTCATAGAGCTTCTTTGTGCTCATTTGGAGAACCACAGATGCCCAGCGCACAACAAGATCTGCCAGCAGCGGCCGAGACGTTTTTCCTGGGGTCTAGGGACACGCGCCGCGTGCTCGGGGGCGCTGGAGAGACAACGCTCTGGGATAATTGGGTCAAACGCGGATATCTCCATCCCGTCTACAGCGGCCGAAAAGCCTTGTTTGACTACGCAGAGGTCAAGGCCTTTGCCAAGCGCATCGCGGCGGGTGAGCTTGCCCCGCAGCGCAAGGCATTTGCCGACCACCCTGCCGCCATAGCCAATTCGATAGCCAGTCGTCGCCGCAAGGCGCCTCCGCAGACAACGGCGCCGGATACGCCGCGGCGCTCGCAGCGTGCAGGGCTCCCGTCGCCGCATGACCGATAAAACCGTCTGCCGTTTGTGCCGAGCAAGCGCATGATCAACTACGCCGATTTTCACGCGAAATATAGCGCTCCCGATCCGTCGAACGACGAAGGCCGACCCGTCGACGGGCTGGGCCCGAAGGCCGAGCCCGCCAGCGCCGGCATACCCGAAGGCGTCCCTGCAGGCTCGGATGACAGGGCCCCGCTGGCGACGCGAACTCGAAACCGTATGCGGCAAAGCCGTCGACAAGCTCGACGAGATTATGGAGCTGCCGCTTGACCCGACCCACCCGTCCTTCGGAGGCGTGCTCCGTGCCCAGACCAGTGCGGCCAATACCGCTCTGACCACGCAGGTTCGTGTCGATGACATGGCGCTGCGCAGACAGGCAGTGAACCGCATGCCCGAGCTCCTCCGGCTGGTCGCCGAAGTAGAGCGAAAACTCCCCCCTCCCGGGCCCGTGGATTTGGAGGCTTGAGGACCGAAAAGGCTCGCCGCCCCCGGATCAGGGGGGCGGACAAGCGCAATACCAAGACAGAGGATAAGATATGAATACTAAACAAACGCCAGATGCATGTCCAGCGATCGGCGCCCCAATGTCTATCCGCTCGGTGGCCGACGTACTCACTGCGGGAGGCTGCATCTACGTCGGCCCAAAATACGAAAGACTGACCCTCGAAAGCCTGCGGGCCAAGCACGAGGCGGCAGCCAAGACCGGCGGCGTCCCTGAGGAACTCGTGCCACTTATGCTCGCAGCCTCCGCGCTGTATTTGCATTGGGCGCAGCACACGATGGTGCTCTTCGACTTCCTCCCCGTCGAACCCTCACCGGATATTGTCGATGCCGTCCTTGATGGCGAGAACCCCGTAGAAGCTACGCTGGTCCAGGGTGGCCGGCGCGAGCGAATCACGCTGCCCGGCCTGTCGTTCTACCCGCCGATTGTCATCCTGGTCAGCAGCACGCGCAGCCCGACAGCGGCATAAACAACCCTAAGAGCGAGTCATAGACATGAACGTGATCACGCTGCCCCGCAGCGGTAGCCTCGTCGCGCGCTTTCTCGAACTCGTGTTGCCCAATCGCGGCCCGTTCGCAGTCGCCATCAAGCACACCAAGGCGAATGGGTTCCGGCCGACAGCGTTCGCACAAACTCACGAGGAGCTGGCGTCCATCCTTGAGGAGCACGACCGCGATGGCTTCGAATGCTACCACGCCTGTGCGTCCTACAAAGAAGCGCTGAACGATCCGCCGGGTACACCGGCTGGCCAGAAGCGGCTCGGACGCACGAAGCACAACGCCGCGTACGCGAAGGCTTTTTGGCTCGATATCGACGTTGGGTCGGGCAAGGAATATCAGGACAAAGATGCGGCGCTCAAGGCGCTCGCCGCATTTTGCAAGAAACTGGATCTCCCCACGCCGCTCGTGATCGACAGCGGGGCTGGACTGCACGTCTACTGGCCACTGGACCAGGACATCGGCGCGGCCACGTGGGAGACGTGCGCGCGGGGGCTCAAGGCGCTGTGCGTCAAGGACGGTCTGCACGCGGACCCCGCGCGGACGGCAGACGTGACCAGCGTGCTGCGCACCCCGGGCACCCATAATCACAAATATAGGCCGCCGCGCGAGGTGACGTGCGATCCCGAGTTTCTACGCAACGTGCAGCCGAGCCCGCTCGAACGGTTCCGCGTGTTTCTCGACCACGCGCCCGCGGCGTCAAAATCGGCAGAGCGGATCGCGGTTAGCACGAGCGTGCAGGAGCTACTCAGGAAAATCCCCGACACGCTCTACCGCCGAAAGGACGGGCGGCGGCTGATCGACGACGCCTTGCACGGACCGTTGGAAGAATACTCGGCTGCCGAGATAGTCCGGCACTGCGCCGTGGTGCGTGACTTCGTAGACAAACGGGGGTGCATATCCGAGCCGCAGTGGCACGACACTCTCGGCGTGTACGCCTTCTGTGACGACGGCGATGCACTCGCTCACGAGATATCCAAAGGGGACGAACGCTACACTTTCGAAGAAACCCAGGGCAAGCTTGATCGGTGGCGCGCGCTCGGGCCGACCACGTGCAAGCGCCTCCAAGGGCATAACCCGGCACTCTGCGAGGCTTGCAAGCACCGGGGCCATATCACCTCGCCCATCCAACTGGGGCACGTGCCCGAACAAGAGGTGACGCACAGCAGCCCCGCAGCTATCGCGCCTGACGCACGCACCATGCCGCGCAGCTGGGAGCTGACGAAAGGAGGAGCCCGAAAACCCAATTCCTATATCAACACCGTGCTCGCGATCGACCAGCTCGGTATCCGCTTCCGTCACGACGTCTTCCACAGCAGGAAAATCGTCGAAGGCGACGCCATCGAAAACCTTGGGCCCGAGTTGTCCGATCCGGCATGCAGGGCGATCCGGGAACTCACCATCGCACGGTTCGGCTTCGATCCCGGAATTGCGAACGTCCAGCAGGCGGTCGAACGTGCGTGCGAGGCTAACCGCTTCGACCCTGTTTGCGATTACCTCGATGGGCTGCAATGGGACGGCCAGCCACGGCTAGCCCCCTGGCTCCCACGCTACCTCGGCACAGAAGACACGCCGTTCATCCGTGCGGTCGGATGCAAGATGCTAGTCGCTATGGTGCGCCGCGCACGCCAGCCCGGCTGCAAGTTCGACACCATGCCGGTGTTCGAGGGTGTGCAAGGAACCGGTAAGTCGAGCGCGCTGTGCATCCTGGCAGGCGAGGAGAACTTTTCCGACCAGTCGGTCCTGAACCTCGACACTCGTGCGCAGCAGGAGGCGCTGGCAGGGGCGTGGATATGCGAACTCAGCGAGCTGGCAGGTCTGCGGCGCGCCGACGTGGAGGCGGTAAAGGCGTTCCTCAGCAAAACCAGCGACGTCGCAAGACCGGCTTATGGGCACTGCGTCGTGCGGCAGCCGCGGCGGGGCATTCTTGTCGGCACGACCAACAGTGACGCGTACCTCCAGGACGCGACCGGTAACCGACGCTTCTGGCCGGCGCGGACCGGGCGCGTCGATCTCGACGCCCTGCACCGCGACCGCGATCACCTCTTCGCCGAAGCGGTTGCCGGCGAGAAACGGGGCGAGCTGCTGACGATCCCGGAGACGCTGTACGCCGCGGCAGCCGAGCAGCAGGATCAGCGGCTCATGAAAGACCCATGGGAGGACATTCTAGCGACCGTGAAAGGCAGTTCCGTCGTCGACGGTGGCCAGGCGCAGGAACGGATCAGCTCAAAGGGATCTGCTGACGGTGCATCTTGGGATGGCGCGGGATAAGACCTCCACAGCCGCGGAGAGGCGATTGGCGGCTGTGATGCGTCGGCTCGGGTGGCAGGGTCCAAAGGTACTGTGGTTCGCGACATCCGTCTGGCATGCCGATGTCGGCAAACAGGTGCAAACGTCGGGCGCGTTGCGGGGCTACTGGCGACCCCAGGGGGGCGCGGGCGTGTAAAAAATCTGCGGCGGCGACTGTCATGTTTAAAAACCTGCGTGGGTGCCACGAGGACACGTCAGGTATCCCCGCCACCCCAGCCGCGGCGAAAATCTGCGGGGGGCGCGGGGCTGATTACGGATGACCACGGATGCCTACACCAGCGGGATGCGCTAACCAATTGCAAATGATAGCTCATTACGTTACTTACATATCTTACATATCTATCCTTTAGAGTAATAGGAAAATAGGGGTATGAGGGGAGATGGATATAGGGGCTGCAGCGTATACCCCCTAAATCCATACCCTTCTATGGCAGAGTATGTGTAATAGCGTAAGAAACAGTGAAAAGGCCGCAAACATGCTTAAAGATCAATAGATTACCTCGATTACACTCGTCCGTGAGCGACCCGTAATCCACCCAGCTTTCCGCAATCGTGTACCGGTGCAGCACCACCTCGCTGGCTGGACGGCCCGCCCGTCGCGGCAGGAGGCCCAAGTACCCCAAGGTAGTGGGGACTCATTCGCCCAAGTGGCAGGCCTTGGGAGCGTTGCCTTTGCACCGGTCGCCGATCGGCATCCATCCGGCCGCCACCTTGTTCCTCACTGCCCCACAGCCGAAGTCAACCCGATACCGGCAAGCAGGTTTTCGCCTCGAAGGTGGGCGACGGCGGTGGCTTCAGCTTATTATTAGAGGTTTGTTCGACTTGCCGAAAACGATTGTACGGCGCTCCCGTCCCGCTCGCAGGTGTGATGCTGTACACACTCGACACGAGCCTCCCGGGCTCGTGTCACTCATCTGGCCAGATAGGTCGTTTGTCCCGTGTCGCCCCAAGCTAATGACAAGCCGATGGAATCTCGCAAAAATGCGCGAACGACGTTCGCTCGTTCTGATCCACTTCCGCAAATGTCGGACCAAGCGGTGACCAATGTCCGAACGCCTCACTGCGCATCTTCAAGGTGGCGGGTCGTTTGTAGAGCGCACCGGACGAAGGGCGCAAACGGTGTTCCAAGTTGACAAGAGCGCGAGCTAACGAAAAGCGCAGCCGGGGTAAGGCCCGCGCGGGCAGTACCGTGGGCTAGGCGCTGGCCAAACCTTATACGCCAAGGACCCTGGAGGTCGGGGCTGCCGACCGGCAGTCGGGCCCTGGCGACGCCGCGCCTCGTCATCCAGGCTGCCCAAGAGCAAAAGGGCGCACACAGCATTCAATAGCCGCCGTCATCGTCATCGTCGTCGTCCTCACCGCCCAATACAGGTAGTCTAGCTTCACCGTTTGCTTCAGGCGGAAAGATTTGTCCGGTGTCGATCGCATCTTTCACAGACTTAAAAGATGGCAACTCTGCAACGTCGGTTCTCGCGAAGATTTTGTTGGAGAGCGCGCGCCTCTTTTTGCCATAATGTGCCTCGACGCGGTCCTTTCGATCATGAAGCTCCGACACGATCCACATTATTGCCAGTATTCCTAATACTGCTCGTGGATCGCTTGCTTCATTCATTGTGCTTTCCCAAACACCCATAGGCGGCAATCCGTACCGCACTCCTGTAAACTCAGCCTTGATAAGCGGTGTCCGAAACGCTGCATCTCCGATTAACGCCAGCGCGTGGTTAGCCTGAGGTATAGAAATTGAATGATTCATGATATTTTCTGCGGGATGATAAAAGCACAAAGCTATAGACGTTAATCCATCAACGCCGAACCCTCGTCCATGCACACGGGTGTGATAGTACGCTGCCAAACCGTATTTTGCCAACGCCTTCTTCGTGATGAAACCATACCATTCCCACGCCCGTTTCGCGAAGAACGCATCATCTTCGACGCGAGCCACCATTGACCCCTTGACGGCCCTTCGCACTTCGTCAAGCGTGGACAAAAACTGTAGAGGTACTACGTGATGCGGTCAACTCCTTTCGTCAAGCGTAGCGAATAGACGCCACGCCGAGCGTGCCCTACTTAGCGATCCTGCGGTAAATTCGTCGATAAACCACGCTTGGATAAAAGACCATACGAAATCGCGTCGCTCCGCGCCGCAAAGGACCATTGCTCGTATATTGGCGACTCCGCTGGCCGGATCGCTTGTAACGCGCCGCACGGCTTCTGTTATCAGCAGTTGCGCGACATTTCGGACGTTCACCTCAGACCCTGCTAGGTATTCTAGCGACTTAGCGGTAAACGTAAGCGCCGCTTTTCTCTGAGCTTCGCTTTGCGGCACCTGGCAAAGCGCCATTAAGTAATCAAGTGCCTGGTTTTGACGACGCATATTTCGGTACGTTTTAATTTGAAGACTCAAATGAGCAACGACGTCCCATTCGCCACCAATGATTTTTTCGCGCATTGTATCAAACACGTTCTCCACCGTATCGCAAATGTCATCAATGTGTCGTGCAAAAAAATATTCAAGAAATGTTTGATGAGTAAAGGCGTATACGCCATCTCCCTTTTCCGACATCACCCAAGCGCGTCCTGTGATGAATTTCACTACAGATTTTGCCGCCTCGAACGCTTTCGCCTTATCCTGATATAGCTCTTCAAAATACGATTTTACTTCACGCTCCAACCATTGAGCATCGACTCCTGCGGAAAGCTCAGGAAGCGGGAAGACTTTAGATGCAAGCTGCGTAAATAACTGCAAACGATCAAAATCCTTAGGAATTTCTGCTCGAATATTCCGATCGGGGTCCCAACGCTCGAACATCAATACGGCACACTCTCGATAAATCTCGGGCCGATTCGAAGGGACGTCACCCCTGCTGTGAAATATCCACAACATCAAACCTAGCATCAGCGGATTTCGTCGTAAGTCATTCGCATTAATTTCCGTTTGCGAGATAAAGCGTTGAGCAAACAATTCAGCATCGGTCTCGTTTTTTTGAGCGACTACTTTCATAAATTTGCCAGCGTACCTCAGAACTTCTTCGTCATCAAATTTCTCCAGAAGCAGTTGTTCGAAGTCGTTAGGCAAGGGCGCTTCGTCGTACCCTACGAGTCGCGATGTAACGAGAACAGGGCACAAAGGAAACTGGTTTGAAAACGAGACAACTAAATCAACAAACTCGCGCCTTTGAGCGGTGACGAGAATTTCGTCGAGGCCGTCGACGGCAATGGCTGCCGAGCCAGTCGCTAGTAGATACTTAAGACACGTCGATATTTCTTTGTATTCGAGCAAACCATTGATTGGTAGATCTTTGCAGATGAACTCGAATAATCCTAGCTGAGGTGCCTGAGATCTGGCTTTCTCGAATTGGCGTAAGATAATCCTGATCGGAAACCTGCGTAGTTGCGGGGTGTCTGGACTAACCTTTTGAGCTGGCAGGTTCGCAAGGACCTGCTTTCCTAAATCTTGGCAAATATATTGACATAGCGTACTCTTTCCGCCGCCCGGATCGCCAAGTATGACGACGCGGTTAAAGTTAAGCCGGAGTTCAGTATACTGTAAGGTTGACAGAGCAGCTTGGACGTGTTCACCTGACGCCAAAATTCCGCTGCGGTCGCTTAGCTGCAGAAGCTTCTCGGAGGCGACATATTTGCTAAGGGCAGTAATGTGAGAAAAAGTAGCTGAGTTCGGACGATAAGAAAGTTTGGACGGAATATAGATTTTACTTATATCAACGTCTCGCGGACCTTTATTGGTCTCGATGCGAATTGTTTTGTAGGATTGTTGCAGCGCTTTGGCTATCTTGGTAAAGTGCGGGATTAGACTATCTATTGTTTTAGAGGGCCAGTCTGCCGGATCAAGGCTAATTGTCTTAACGGCATCCTCGATCTGGTCGAGTCGATTTCGCAAATCGTTTCCAATAGCCTTGACTAATTCAAAAAGCACTCGGTCTTTGGAAAGTTCCTGTAGAGTAATCGTAAAAGAGGACATTAGTTTGTCGTATAAAAGTTTGCTATCCCCGTTACTGTCAAAAGCAACGCCATGCATGCGATCAAATATGGGAAAGACCCGGTCTCGGTTATCTCCCAGAAGCGCGGTCTCCACCATCGCAGTGATAACACCACTGCGCTCGAGATCAGAAAAGAACGTGGAGACTTGCGAAGTGAGCTGGTTGTAACGTGAACCCAAAACCGTTTCGAAGTCGGAGATTGCAGTTGCAACGAGCGGATTTTGTTTGATCGCACCCTTTAGGTTGCTTTCTATTCTTAGGATTTGCAAAGCCTTTTGAAAGGCGAGAGTTCCGATTTTTTGGAGACCCGCGGTCAAGAGCTTTCCGACTAGCCCTGCTCCAACAGTACCGAGTGCGGCGGTGAACGACACGCTGTAACCTCCTGGGCAATGCGATGGGAATTGTCCCGTGCCCTGTTGAACTTTGCGAAAGCGAGCGCTGCCGTGAATGACGTTAAGCGGCCATCGCGTTTTGAGCAACTGCGTGACTGTTTGTTTCCTTTTCGTAGTGAGCAGCAAGCGAGGCTCGTAAGCCCGGAAGTTGCCTGAAAGCTTTTAGCCTGCGAAAGCCCTTCTTGGCTTCGTGCATGGCGGCCGCAGTCCAGCGCAAGGCCATCGAGGGCGAACTCCAGCGCTTCACGTTGCGGGTGACGCGTCGCACTGTGCCCATCATGTTCTCGATGATGTTTGTGCAGGCAAGCGAACGCCGCAGCTCGGCCGGCAGACCGAGCCTGCTCACCGTGAGGACTCGATCTAATCCCTCGAGGATGCTCTTCGAGACGCCGGGAGCGTCGCGCTCCAGGCGCTGGGCGAGATTGCGGATCAGCTTCTCCGCCTTCGCCGCGTCGTCGAGTTCCCAGGCCTGGCGCAACGCACGCCGCACCGAGGCATGCAGAGCTGGCGATAGACGCTCCATGATATTCCGCGCCTTATGGATCTGGCAGCGCTGGATCGGCGTGTGGCACCCGAAGCTGCGCCGGATCGCCTTGGAGAGTGCCTTCGAGCCGTCGATGATGAACAGACGCGGCACCGCTGGATCGAGGCCGCGCTCGATCAGGTCGTCGATCAACGCCTGCACCACGGCGCTGTGCTCGGTTGCCCCTTCCATCAGCCCGAGCGGGTGCTCGAGCCCCTCGCTATCGATTCCGAGCGCCGCCACCAGCACGAGATGCTCACTGATGTGGATGCCGTCGATCTGCACCACCATGATGTCGAGCCCGGACAGATCGGCGCCCATCCATTCCTTCATGCGTGCAGCCGACAACGCCACGAAGTGCCGTGAGGCCGCCGACTTCGACACGCCGGCCCCAGTCGGCGCCGGGACATCGCCCTCGGGAAGCCGCACCGCTCGGCGGAATTTCCGCGTCGAGACGTTGATCAGCATCAGATTTATCGCCCACTTGCCGAGCCAGTCCTCCGCGATCGCGCCATCCCAGCTCGGCAGCGCCAGCTCCTGGCCCGCGAGGCCGCGCACGCGCGGCCGCTCGACCGTCACCTTGCCGGCATGAAAGCCAATTTTGCCTTGAGTGCGGCCCCAGCGGTGCCCACGCCGTCCCTCGCTGCGAGCGTGCCGAGCCCCACAAACCTCCTCAGCGTCCTTCTCCATCATCGCCCCAAGCGCATCGATGCCGGCGGCCAGGCAGAACCGATCGAAGCTCGCCGATACCTCGTGCCAAGCTTTGCCCACAGCCCCCACATCCGTCGCAGGCAAAGCGATCGATGTTGTGCTAACCCTTTTCATGGCGTTGCTTTCCTTTCGTGGAATCAACACCCCGAGCCTACCGGCTCAAGGCGGGCAACGCCGCTTCTCCTATTTCAACATTCAGCGGGGCAATCCCATGCGATGTTCAACAACGACATTGGCGGTGAATGACTTCCTAGCCCTGACAGGGTAACTCCTGTGATAGGTCTGTTACAACGCACGATCCTAATTCGGGGCGTCGTACTCCACATGATCGCGGCGCCGAAACAAAGTGTGAACGAGGCGCGAATTGCCAACACGTTCGAAGGATTTTGCTTTGACGTTCGATCCGTGACTCGGCGCTCGGGTCGGCGGCATCCGAGGGGGCGCGGGGCGTGAGATTTGGGCCAAGCATAAAGCTCTGTTGCCTTCGTCGCGGATTTCAGAGCACCGACGCGCCGCCATCCGACATCGCGCGACAAACTCTGTGCCGGGCTTGATCCACCAGGCGAGGAAGTTGGTCGGGCGCGGGAGTAGTTCGGTTGTGAACGAGGATTTGCCCGCGGTAGACGGCGGCTGCTTAGTGGAGAGGCATAGTTCTCCATCAAGTTCGTTAGTTGATTAGCGCCCCAAGACGCCTGCTCCTTCAAAATCGACTCGGTCCCGAAAATGCAAGATTGCGAGGGCCGCGCAATTGTTCAGCGGCAGCCACGTTCCGCTCAGCTCTTCAGACAACTCACCGCATTTGCCTCACAAGCCTCGCTCCGGGTCGTCCGAGGCGGTTCATGGACAAGCCCTCCCGCGGTGCTAGCTGGCGAGGAGAATGTTCTTCGCCTTCGCGAGGGCGATCTTCCGCGCCTGCCTCTGAGTTTCCGAGTTGTCGTAGCGCCCGACCCGACTCCGTCGCGATCAACGCAGAAGCCGGGGGCGAGAGAGCCGCGTCGAGATACCTCGGCCGGTCGGCAATGGCTGTGTAGGTGTAGCGCCTCCCCGTCAGCTTCAATCAACCCACACGGCCGGCCTTCCTATCGTATCGTCACTTTAGAGTTCGATGCCTTTAGGAGGGACATGCCGTTTCTCTCAATCTGATTGCCGGCTATTCAACGACGCATACGCCGCGAACCTATCAAGCGGGTATGCCTCGCCGTGGCCTCTCGGATGGAAGGAGGTTGCCGATGAAAGCTCGTAATCGACGTGGTTGATATCGTTTTTGCGGCTGCCTTGATCGCCGAGCGTTGTCCCCCTAATGCACAAGAAGGGGATGTAAGGTGCCTACTGGGTGGGGTGTGTCCCAATGAGTTCCCCGGACGGGAATAAGCAAGGTTGTTTCGAGGATCACCAGAGCCCATGATTTGAGGCCGCCGGACAAGGCGGCCTCAAAAATCGCTAACATCTTCCGGGTGACTGGATGGTCGCGGCGATCTCCCGAGCGCAGTTACAGGGGCTCGGGGACCAGCAAAATGGCCTTCAAAAAACACCGCCAATCTACCGTCGCTCTTGACAGCACTTTTGAATGTGGATGCTCCAAGGAGAATTTCAATAGGGTCGCCACCTTCAACGAGAAGACCGCGATGTAGCCTTCCGCGTACAACTCATCCTCCCCATGGGGACGCATCGACGCGCGCCCGGTGGGCGGCGCGAGAGGGCGATCGGAAGCGCGTGGGATCGCCGGTGCTATCGCAGTTTCGCCGAGCCCCCGATCACTCGATAAGGCTCCGAAGGGCGCTTGAGCCTCGAGCTGACGGCTCCCACGGCCAGAGCTTGGCTGGAGTTACGGCAGCCTCAGCACGTGCTCGGAGGGCCGGATAACTAGACAATGGTATCCGAATTTTAAGAAATGCCGCGTGTTTTGAGGGGGGTGACGAAAATTTCCCCGCGCCCAGCTCGGCCTCGGCTATCCCGAGTTCGTACACAGCGGACCACTGGCGGCGGCCAGATCTGGCAGCTTACAATGTGCCGACGTCAGCGCGCGACTCCCATAGGACAGCATCGCCGGACATCCCCCGAACGCTCGTTTGGCATCCATCGCGCACTGAGTGCCCGGTGAGTGCCCGAACTCGGGGACCCTCAAGGCCGACACGCTAACTGATTGATTATATGGTGCCCAGGGGCGGAATCGAACCACCGACACCGTGATTTTCAGTCACGTGCTCTACCAACTGAGCTACCTGGGCGCCGCACGGCGTTGGGCGCCGCACGCGAAGGGCGGTTTATAAAGGCTCGGTCGGGCGCTGTCCAGAATGAGCCCGGCCCAGAACGAGCCCGGCCGGCGATGCACCGGGCGGGCGAAGGATCAGGCGTCGTCGGCATCGCCGCCGTGCGATCGGCGGCTCCGGCTCCTCGTCGTCCTCCTCCGCAGCGGGGATCGCATAGACCCCGGTGAGCCAGCGGTTGAGGTCGACGTCGGCGCAGCGGCGCGAGCAGAACGGGGCGAGCCCCTCGGCCTGCGGCTTGCCGCAAATGACGCAGGGTTTCGGCGAAGGGGTGGACATCGACGCCAATGTAGGCGCGGCGAAGCCGGCGATTGCGACGGGTCTCGCGTCCGGGCGGCGGATTGCTGCGGCGGCCGGTGGCCTCCGCGTCGCCGCATCCGATCCGTCGTTGCGCCGGCCGTCGCGATGCTGTCTCCCTGCTGCCGTGGTATTCCTATAGAACCATTGCATCGACGCCGTGCCATCGTGCAAAAATCCCCCGCCGGCCTGGACCAAGGACACCGAGGATGGACAACGGAAAGACGATCCGGCGCGTTCTACAGCTCAAGTTCACCCTGCCGACCACCGAGCCGACCCAGTTCGTCGCATTCATCAAGGCGGCGGAACCCTATTACGAGCTGTTCGGCGGCAGGGCAGGTGCGGCTCCTCCAGAATGTCGACCAGCCCGCCCAGTTCGTGCAGATCATCGACTACGAGGTCCACGAGTTGCTCGAGACCAACCGCCAGCAGCTCGCCGGCGACCCGCGGCTGCAGACCTTCCTGCACGCCTGGCGCTCCATGTTCCCGGGAACCGTCGAGATCGACGTGTTCCGCGAGGTCAACCCGTGAGCGAAGCGAGGTAGCCCGGATGAGCGTAGCGACATCCGGGAACATGTTCCTCGCGATCGCAGCTGCCAGCCGCATATCGCTCCGCTCATGCGGCACGGGCAGCAAAATACCGCGCACCGCCGGGATCGCGCCGAAGTACTTTGCATGGGGTTGTTCTTCGAAATTCGCCGGACGCCGGTGAAAAGCCGGTGCGGCGAGCCGCCTCACGCCGTCGTGGTCCACCCCAGCGTGGTCGGGAAACCCTCGCCGGCGAGGAGCGCCACGGTCTCGTAGAGCGGCAGGCCGACGACGTTGGTGTAGGAGCCGACGAGCTTGACGATGAAGGCGCCGGCGAGCCCCTGGGCGGCGTAGCCGCCGGCCTTGCCGCGCCATTCCCCGGAGGAGAGATAGGCGTCGAGCTCGGCGCCGGAGAGGCGCTTGAAGCGCACCCGCGTCTCCACCACGCGCTGGCGGAACCGGCGCTTGGGCGTCACCAGGCAGACCGCGGTGTAGACCTTGTGGTTGCGGCCGGAGAGCAGGCGCAGGCACTGCGCCGCCTCGTCGATCAGCTCGGTCTTGGGCAGGATGCGGCGGCCGACCGCGACGATGGTGTCGGCGGCGAGGATGTAGGCGCCGTAGACCTCGTCGTTCTCGCCGATGCCGGCGAGCGCGGCCTTCGCCTTCTCCTGCGCCAGCCGGTTGACGCAGACGCGGGGCAACTCGCCGCGCAGCGGCGTTTCGTCGATGTCGGCCGGACGCAACTCGTCCGGCTCGATGCCGGCTTGATTGATCAAGCTGACGCGGCGCGGCGAACCGGAGGCGAGAACGAGCTTGGGACGGCCGATCATGATGAGGTCAGGTGGTGATGGAATGGCGGACCGGGCCCGTTTGAGAGAATGAGACCGCGGAATTCGGTGGACATTGGCCGGCGCGGCGCGCTCTTTTTCAAACACGCAACGACCGGGCGCGGAACCTAGCGGAAGCGGACTCGAAATCTCAACCGCACCAAGGGGCAGCCGCGGGCAGGCGCGCAAAGGTACAACCTACTCGTTGACGGCAGGGGGCGGCCCGAATCGCCGCTTGATCCGGGTGAGCAGCTGATCGCGGACCTCGCGGTAGGAGTCGAGGCGCTGCTCGCGGTTCCCCTCGGCGATGGTGGGATCGGCCGTCGGCCAGTATTCCACGTCGAGGGCGAGCCGGCGGGTGAGATCGAGCGCGCGGTGGTGGGCCTCCGGCGCCAGCGTCACGATGAGATCGAAGTTGAGGCCTTCGAGGTCCTCGAGCTCCTCGAAGGTGATCGGCCGGTGCTTGGCGATATCGAGCCCGATCTCCTCCATCGCCGCCACCGCGAAGGGATCGAGCTCGCCTTTGCGCACGCCGGCCGAGCCGACATAGGTCACGCGTCCGAACAGATGCTTGAACAGGGCCGCCGCCATCGGCGAACGCACCGAATTGAGCCCGCAGGCGAACAGCACGGCCTGCGGACGGTCGCCGGCCACGTGCTCACCCTTTCCAGTGCAGGACGGTGAGCAGCGTGAACAGCCGCCGCGCGGTGTCGAAGTCCATGGCGATCTTGTCCTTGAGCCGCTCCTGCAGCAGCTCGGACCCCTCGTTGTGGAGCGCCCGCCGGCCCATGTCGATCGCCTCGATCTGGCTCGGCGTCGCCGTGCGGATCGCCTGGTAGTAGCTCTCGCACACCAGGAAGTAGTCCTTGACCAGGCGGCGGAACGGCGAGAGCGAGAGATGATGCGCGATCACCGGCTCGTCGCCCTCGGTGCGGATGTCGAACACGAGGCGGTTCTCGACCACCTGGAGCGCGAGGCAGTACGGCCCGCCGTCATGGCCGAGCGGGGCGAAGGAGTTCTCCTCGATGAGGTCGTAGATCGCGACGGCGCGCTCGTGCTCGGCGTCGCGGGAGGCGGCAGCCATGCTGGCGTCGTCGAGCGACACCTTGACGAGGCGCTTGGGCGTCGCGGTCATCGCCGGTTGAGCCGGATCGCGACCGAGCGGGCATGGGCGCCGAGGCCTTCCGCCTCGCCGAGCGCGATCGCCGCCGGGCCGAGGCGGGCGAGCTGCTCCGGCCCGCATTTGAGGATCGAGGTGCGCTTCATGAAGTCGAGCACGCCGAGGCCCGAGGAGAACCGCGCCGAACGCGCGGTCGGCAGCACGTGGTTCGAGCCGGCGACGTAGTCGCCGATCGCCTCGGGGGTGTAGGCGCCGATGAAGATCGCGCCGGCGTTGCGGATGCGCGCCGCGAGCGTCTCGCCGTCGTCGGCGACGATCTCGAGGTGCTCCGGCGCGATGCGGTCGATGAGCGGGATGGCGGCGCCGAGGTCGGGCACCAGGATCACGGCGCCGAACTCCTGCCACGAGGCCCGCGCCACCGCGGCCCGCGGCAGGGTCGCGAGCTGGGCTTCGACGGCGGCCTCGACGCGGGCGGCGAGCGCGGCATCGTCGGTGATCAGGATCGATTGCGCCGCGGTGTCGTGCTCGGCCTGGGCGAGGAGATCGGCGGCGATCCAGTCGGAATTGGCATCGCGGTCGGCGAGGATCAGCACCTCGGACGGGCCGGCGATCATGTCGATGCCGACCTTGCCGAACACCAGGCGCTTCGCCGCCGCGACATAGGCGTTGCCGGGGCCGACGATCTTGTCGACCGGGGCGATGGTCGCGGTGCCGTAGGCGAGCGCCGCCACCGCCTGGGCGCCGCCGACGCGGTAGATCTCGTCGATGCCGGCGAGCTCGGCCGCGGCGAGCACCAGCGGATTGAGCACCCCGTCCGGCGCCGGCACCACCATGACGAGGCGCGGCACGCCCGCGACCTTCGCCGGCACCGCATTCATCAGCACCGAGGACGGATAGGCGGCGGTGCCGCCCGGCACATAGAGCCCGGCGGCGGCGATCGCCGTCCAGCGCGAGCCGAGCTCGACGCCGAGCGCATCGGTGAAGCGGTCGTCGCGGGGAAGCTGGCGGCGGTGATAGGCCTCGATGCGGTCGCGGGCGAAGGCGAGCGCGTCGCGGGCGGCCGGCTCGCAGGCGGCGACCGCGGCAGCGATCTCGTCCTTGGTGACGCGCAGGCCGGCGGCGGTGACGGCGGTGCGGTCGAACTTGTTGGTGAACTCGACGAGCGCGGCGTCCCCCTTCGCCTTCACCGCATCGATGATGCCGCGCACCGCGCCTTCGACGTCGGCGGCGGCCTCGCGCTTGGCGGCGAGAAAGGCACCGAACCGCGCGGCGAAATCGTCGGCGCGGCTGTCGAGACGGATGGGCATGACGAACCTTCGAACCGCCCGCGCCTGGCGCTATGGTTTGCCAGTGGCTGAGTGTCGGGCGAGACAAAAACAGCCGCCGCGGCTCGAAACCGCTCACTTGTTTGAATCAAGTCGCCCCGCCAAGGCAACTGATTTTCGCGGCGCCGCCGTTACGCGTGGCCGATCACGCCCGGCGTCAGGCTCGGCGCGCCGATGTCGTCGCGGCTGGCCGTCGTGGGCGGGGCAGCAGGTCGTGGTCCAGATCGGGCCGAGATCGGCGAGCTCGCATTCGAGGCACTCGACCTCGAGCCGCAGCGCGGCGTCGCCGGAGAAGGTCAGCGTCACGACACCGCCCGCGCCATCGGTCTCGTCATAGGACACCGCCAGCAGAGCTGAGCATCGCCGTCTTGTCGCTGCAGTTGACGTCGCGGCACTTGAAGGAGTTGACGCGCTCGAACCGCAACGCGGCGCTGCGGCGCTGATAGTCGGGTTGCCCGGTCTGGGCTCCCTCCCAATCGAACCGCGCCAGCCCGATCACCAGTCGCTTCTCGGCGGGCCGCCAGCGGACGTCACCGACGCAGATCGCGGCGTCTTGGAGATGGGCGGACACGACCTCGAGATCATCGGTGTCGAGTGCGACGAGCTTGAGCAGCTCCATCCGTTTTCTCCTCTCGAAGAGATTATCGTTCAAACCTAGTTAGGTGGGCTTTTCAAAGGCCGCAAGGCGGTGCGGCAACTAGATTATTTTCCTAGCGGCGCGGGGCAAGCACACAACGGGTTCTAAGAGGTGACCCAGAGCTGGAATCATCGCCGAATATCGGGCTTCGCTTCTTTCCAACCGAGGAATGCAACCCAAAACTGAAACGCCGCCGCCAGCAGAAAGAAAGCGACTGCAAACCACCAGTCAATCTGCGAGCCGACCAGGACCGCACCAAAGATACATGCCAGACCGATCAGCAAGGAGAGCTTCCACGGTATCGCTTTGGCTTGCTGCTCGAATTGCTCGGCTAGCAAGATGCGTTGTTCGGCAACGGGCAATCCCTCGAGCAAGGGACCGATCGTCCGTTGCGCATATACGCAGTTCGCGATCAGGAACGCCGTGCCTGGTACGACCGTCGCGGTAACAATGACGGCGTATGGCTCCATGCCAGCAAGAAGCAAAGGCACGGAAAGGGCAATAACAGCCACGATATAGGCGATCTTTGCCCTAGGCATAGCCGCAAAATTTCGCCGCAAGCGAGCGCTGATCGCAGCTTTTTGTGCGTCGTTCACAAGGTAGGTCGACGATCGAACGAGCCGCCAACAAATCCATGGTTGAAACAGATAGCCGCCGTCCACCGGCCTAAAGCCCGAATCTACCATCCGCTCAACAAGGTCAGACATTCGCACCCCCGCGATCGGCGTCCTGAAGGCGACTTTGACATTACTTCGCCTTGCCGAACAGCTTGGTGAAACGCTCGGTGTCGGACTTGACCAGCGCGGAGAATTCATCAGGCGTCGAGACCTTGAGATCGACCCCGAGCCGGGTGAAGCGCTCGACGTGATCCGGCATCTTGGCCGCGAGCGTCACCGCGCGGTTGATCTCGTCGACCACCGGTTTCGGCGTGCCGGCCGGCGCCAGGAGACCGAACCAGGGCTCGTAGACGTAGCCCGCGAGCCCGGCCTCCTGCAGCGTCGGGATCTCGGGCAGGACGGCGAGTCGGTTCGCAGTGGTGACGCCGATCGGCCGCAGCTTGCCGCCTTGGATGAGGTCGCCGCCCGCCGAGAAGAACGTCATGAACACCGCCGAGTCGCCGCGCATCACGCTGGTGTGCGCCTCAGGCAAGCCGCGATACGGCACATGAACGATGTTGACCCCGGTCTGGGCCTTGAGAAGCTCCAGGCCGATGCTCGAGGCGCTGCCGAGACCGGCGGACGCGTAGTTGAGGCCGCCGGGCTTCTCCTTGGCGAGCGCAACCAGGTCCTTGATGGTCTTCGGGCCGTTGTCCGGATTGACCACCAGGATGCCGGGAATGACGGCGATCTTGGCGATGCCGGTAAAGTCCTTGACCGGATCGAAGGTCAGGTTGGCATTGAGGCTCTCGATCATGGCATGGCCGTTGGACACCAGGAGAATGGTGTGGCCGTCGGCCGGCGCTTTCGCGGTGGTCGCGGTGCCGGCGAGGCCCGGCTTGTTCTCGACGATGACGTCGCGCTTCCAGATATCCGCAAGCTTGTCGGCATAGGCGCGACCGAGGATGTCGGTCTGGCTGCCCGGCGTGAAGGGCACGACGATGCGGACGAACTGGCTTGGGAAGGTTTGCGCGCCGGCATCCATCAGGCCGGCGGCGCCGACCGCGAGGAGCGCGGCCGCACTTGCAAGCGCCCTCCCCCATGGGCGCCTCGATGTGGCTGCGCGTCCGAGGCGCCGCCCCAAGGGGCAACGCAGCAGCGATGTCATCGTTTTCTCCCGCGCGGTGCCTGCGGCCTTCTGGGCCGGGCTTTTTCGATCTATTTGTAGGTAGCGAGATAGGCGACGAGGTCGTCCGCTTCCTGCGGATTGGCGACGCCGCCATAGGGCATGCGGTTTCCCTTCACCTTGGCCTGCGGATCGACCAGATAGTCGCGCAGGTTCTCCGGCGTCCATGTGAGGTTCGCCCGTTTCATCGGGTTGGAGTAGCGGAAATCCTCGATCGCCGCAGACTTGCGGCCGTAGACGCCCTTGAGGCTCGGCCCGATGCCGTCCCCCTTCTCGGTGTGGCAGGCGGCACACCCCACGAACAGCTCCTTGCCATGGTTGGCGTCGGCGGCAAGCGCGGCGCTCGCGCCCGTCAACATCAGCGCGGCGGCACCGGCATGAAACAACGCTGTCACCCTCATGCTCTCTTCACTCCCTCTTTATTTCGAACCTCATCCTGAGGAGGCGCGAAAGCGCCGTCTCGAAGAATGGCCTCACACGCTACGGCCCGTGGCCCATCCTTTGAGACGCCGGCTGCGCCGGCTCCTTAGGATGAGGATCAAATCAAAACATCCTCGGGCGTCCATACCTTGGCTCACGCCGGGACCAGCGGGCCCGGCTTCTTGATGTACTGCGAGATGATGGCGTTGGCCGACCAGTAGGCGAGCGCGCCCACGGTGCCGGTCGGGTTGTAGCCGTGCTGCTGCGGGAACACCGAGGCGCCCTGGATGAAGAGGTTGTGGGCGTCCCACGCCTGCAGATAGCGGTTGACCACGCTCGCCTTCGGATCGGATCCCATCATGGTGCCGCCGGTATTGTGGGTCGACTGGTACGGCACGATGGTGAAATTCTTCGGTCGCGAGTGCATCTCGTAGTGGGTCGGGTTCATCGCCTTGACGATCCCCTCGAGCTTGACGAGGAGATAGCGCGACATCGCATGGTCGTTGTCGGTGCCGTTGTAGGTCAGCCGCAGCAACGGCCGGCCGAACGCATCCTTGTAGGTCGGGTCGAGGTCCATGAAGTTCTTGCGGTTCGCATAGACCGAGCCCTGCGTATTGAACCGCGCGAAGTGGTGATACCACTTCACCGTCGCCCGCTTCCAATCCGAGCCCCAGGACGGAGTGCCGTGCGGCACCGCGCGGCCGCCGATCGGCGGCGCGCCGGCCTGGCCGCAGATGAAGTATCCGCCGCCGAAGAAGCCGAGCCCGGAGTGGTCGAAGTTCTCGCCGTTGAAGTCGTCGATGCACACGCCCATGCCGGCATTGCCGAAGAACGGGTTCATCTCCTTGTCTTCGAAGAACGCCTCGGCGCCGGCCTCGAACTGGTACGCGTAGTTCTTGCCGACGAGACCCTTGCCGGTGGCGGGATCGTAGGGCTCGCTGATGCCGGAGAGCAGGAGCTGCTGGGTGTTGCCGAACACGAACGAGGACAGCACCACGATGCCGGCGGGCTGCTCGTATTCCTCGCCGGTACGCAGGTCGGTGTAGAGAACGCCTGTGACCTTCTTCGCCTGCTTGTCGTAGAGGAGCTTCGTCACATAGGCGCGCGTACGCAGATCGAACTTCGGATCCCGCGCAGGACCGGCAACACCGTCGAGTTGGCGGAGGCCTTGGCGTTGGTCTCGCAGGCCATGCGGTTGCAGAAGCCGCAATACTCGCACGCGCCGAGCGCGATGCCCTCGTTGTTGACATAGGCATTGCTCGCGATCGCGATCGGCGCCGGGAACGGGTGGTAGCCGAGGCTTTTCGCGGCCCGCCCGAACAGCATGCCGGCATGGGAGGTTTTGACCGGCTTGTTGGGGTAATGGTCGCTGCGCGGCCCTTCGAAGGGATTGCCGCCGTCGACAGTCTGGCCGCGCAGGTTGCCGGCCTGGCCGGAGACGCCGCACAGCTTGTCGAAGCGGTCGTAATACGGCTCGAGCTCGGCGAAGCTCAGCGGCCAGTCGGTGATCGTCATGTCGTCGGGGATCGCCTTCGCGCCATAGCGCTGGGTAAGCTCCGAACGGATGCGGAAGTCGGCCGGCAGGTTGCGCCAGTGCAGACCGCCCCAGTGGATGCCCGAGCCGCCCACGCCCTCGCCCGGCAGGAACGCGCCCCAGCGCCGGATCGGCAGCGCCATCTCGGCGGGCTCGTTGCGGAAGGTGATGGTGTCGACCGAATTGTCCGACATCAGCTCGAGGCGCTGGGAATACTTCATCTCGTCGCGGACGCCGGGGAGGGTGAAGTCCTCGCCGGGCGTGCGGTCCTGGCCGCGCTCGAGGCCCACCACCTGCAGGCCGGCCTTGGCGAGCTCGCGCGCGACGATCGCGCCGGTCCAGCCCATTCCGACCATCACCGCATCGACTTCTTTCAATCGCGTGACCATGATTCCGTCCCCCCTTACGAAAAGTCCGCGATCGACTGCGGCGCTGCGACATAGCGCTTCTCGCGGAAGGCATCGACCTTGTCGGCATAGGTCGCGGGAAGGCCGGGGTAGCCGAGCATCTTCCACGAGACCTTGTCGCGGTTGCCGCCGTAGATCGGGTCGGAGAAGAAACCCTGCATGGTGATGGCGAGGAGCTGGCCGAAGAAGGCGCGCGAGGAGAAATTCTTGAACTCGGCTTTGCCTTCCTGCATCGCGGTGAGCGCAGCGTTGCGGTCGGCGACCGGGAGCCGGTCGAACTCCTTGCCGTGGGTCCGGCGCGACCACTCATTGGCGGCGGCGATCCCGGCCTCGAAGAACTCCTTCGGCGTCAGCGAGAGCTGGTAGCCCTGCTCCGGCTTGCCCTTCAGGTAGGGGCCGGAGCGATACATCTTGGCGCCGCCGCCCCAGGCGCTCGCGAGCTGCCGGTCGATGAAGGTGACGATGCCGCAGTCGGTCCCCGACGGCGATAGCTCGTCGGCCGGGATCATGGTGTCGGCGGTCGCCGAGAGGAAGGCCTGCTCGGTTGGCGTGAGTACGAGGAACGTGTCGGGCTCGGCATTGGCCGCCGGCGCAGCGGGATGGGCCGGCGTTTGCGCCTGTGCTTCGCTCGCCGGCAGGCCCGGCGTGAAGCCGGTCGCGACAGCGGTGCCGGCTAGCCCGGCGCCGAGCAGGAATTGACGCCGTTCGATCGGATCGTCAGCCATGAAGTCCTCCCGATGTGCTGCTTCTTGCGGGATACGCTTTGGAATGGCGCGCATCGTAGAGCTATTCCAAGGTGAGGCAAGGCGCCTCGCGCGCATAGCGCCCACACGCCGCAGCGCCTCTCAGCCCGGCTCCATGCCTTTCTCGATGATCAGGGAACGATGTGCAGGCTCGGCCAGGAACTTTAGGAAATCGCGTGCCACCGATGGCTGCGCGGCGTTGGCGCTGACGCCCGCGATCTGCACGATGTAGTTCTGCACCTCGGGCGGCAACGGTCCAACGAGTGTCACTCCCTTGACGGAGAGGAGCTCGCCGATCGGGGTGATGCCGATCTCCGCTTCGCCTTTGGCGACGGTCTCCCCGGTCAACGGTCCGCTCGCGATCGGCTTGAGCTTGTCCTTGAGCGCGTCCTTGAGGCCGAGGCGGTCGATCAGGCCGACGAGATACATCCCGCTCTGGCCGCCCGGCGGAAAGGCGATCGACTTCGCATCGAGCAGCGTCTTCTTGAAAGCGTCGACCGTGCTCACGTCGGGCTTCGGCGCGCCGGTGCGCACCATCACGCCCATGCCCGATTTAGCCAGCACGGTGCGGGTATCCGCGACGATCTTGCCCTGCTTGACGAGCGCGTCGATCTGCGGCGGCGAGGATGGTGATGTCGAAGGGCTCGCCGCCCTCGATCTCTTTTCCGAGCGCCGCGGCGAGGCCGTAACTGATCACGAGCTTGTTGCCGGTCGCCTTCTCGTATTGCGGGCCGATCACGTCGATCACCGCATGGTATCCGTTGGAGCAGATCAGTTTGATATCGGCGGCGCGGCCGGCGGTGGGCGCGGCCGTCACCGTCATGGCGAGCACCGCCGTCGCGGCGAGCATGAGCTTCATTGCGATTTCTCCCTCGTCATTCGTTGCCGGGTCGACGCGCGTCGTGGCGCGGCCGGCCTGATCTTTATCGGCGTTATCGGCTGGCCGCCGCAATCGCCAAAAACTCATCCGCCTTCAGGCTGGCGCCGCCGACCAGCGCGCCGTCGACATTGGTGATCGTCAACAGCTCGGCGGCATTGGCGGGCTTGACCGACCCGCCATAGAGGATGCGCACCCCCTGCCCCGCTTCGCCGAGCCGCGCCGTCGCCTGCGCCCGAATAAAGCCGTGCACCTCGGTGACGTCCTCCGGGGTCGGCGTGAGACCCGAGCCGATCGCCCACACGGGCTCGTAGGCGATGACAAGGCGGTCGGGCTGCGCCCGGTCGGGCAGCGATCCCTGAAGCTGACTGCCGACGATCTTGAGGGTGCGTCCCGCGACCCGGTCCTCGCGCGATTCGCCGACGCAGAGGATCGCCGTCAGGCCGGCGCGCCAGGCCGCCTCGACCTTGCGACGCACCTCGTCGTCGGTCTCGTGGTGATAGGAGCGCCGTTCGGAATGGCCGACGATCACCGCGCGCGCCCCGAGATCGGCCAGCATCTCGGCCGAAATGTCGCCGGTGAAGGCGCCGGAGGGCTCGGTATGGCAGTCCTGGCCGCCGATCGTGACGCCGTCGGCGATCGCCGCGAAGGCTTCGATGAGGGTCGCGGGTGGACAGACCATGAGGTCTAGGCGTTGGCGCAGTGCGGCCGAATCGCGGACGATCTCCTCGAGCACCGCCACGGCGCCCTTGAGCCCGTGCATCTTCCAGTTGCCGGCGATCAGCGGCCGTAGCGCGGACCTCATTGCCTATCCCTGGGACGAAGGTTGGACTTCGGGGTAGGTGAAGCCGGGTCGAGGGCTGCGCCCCGCCACCGGGCGGCCTGATCTTGATTTTGTTTCATGGCCAGCCGGTTAGCAGACACGGGCAGCGCGCGACAAGGGGGTGGCTGCGGTTCGAGACCGCACCGCCCTCGGTTGCAGGGGGCAGCAGCGAATCCTATGATGCACCCTCGTTGGAAGCCGGCTATAAGGCCGGCCTGATCCGTTCGGCCTTAAGCCGACCCCGCTCACTCAAATCCAGTGTTTGCCCATGCTTCGAGGTCTACGAAAAGCCTCTTCCAACTGGCTCGGCCGCATCATCATGGCGGCGGTCGTGCTGTTCCTCGTCGTCAGCTTCGGCATCTGGGGCATCGGCGACATTTTCCGCGGGTTCGGCGTCTCGACGGTCGCCAAGATCGGCCGCACCGAGATTTCGATCGACCAGTTCCGCCAGCAATACAATGAGCGGCTCCAACAGCTCGGTCAGCAGCTGCGCCGTCCGATCACGCCCGACCAGGCGCGTGCGCTCGGCCTCGAGCAGCAGATCCTGAGCCAGATGATCGCCGGCGCCGCGCTCGACGAGCGGGCGCGCCAGCTCGGGCTCGGCATGTCCGATGCCGATGTGGTGAAGCACATCAAGGACGACCCGGCGTTCCGCGGGATCAACGGCGAGTTCGACGAAAGCCGCTTTCAGCAGCTGATTCGCGGGGCCGGCTTCACCGAGCCGCGGTTCGTCGCCGAGCAGCGCCGCTACGCACTGCGCCGCCAGATTACCAGCGCCATCACCGCGGAGGTCGCCCCGCCCAAGGCCGCGGCCGCGCTGCTCGACCGCTTCCAGAACCAGGAACGCAGCATCGAATTCGTCACCGTCGACGGCAACAAGCTCGGCGATATTCCCACCCCGACGCCGGAGGAGCTCGCCGCCTATTACGACGCCCACAAGGCAGTGTTCCGCGCGCCGGAGTACCGCAAGCTCGTGGTGGTCACGGTGTCCCCGGAGGAGCTCGCCAAGACCGTCGAGGTGAGCGACGAGGATGCCAAGAGGACCTACGATATCAGGCTCAGCCGTTACACCGTGCCGGAACGGCGGCAGCTCCAGCAGATCGCCTTCCCCAACGCGACCGAGGCCGAGGCGGCGGCAAAGCAGATCGCCGACGGCACGAGCTTCGACATGATCGTCATGGAGCGCAAGCTCACCGACAAGGACATCGACCTCGGCACCGTCACCAAGACCGAGATGATCGACCCCGCCATGGCCGACGCAGCCTTCGCCCTCCCTGATGGCGGGGTGAGCGGCGCGATCAAGGGGCGGTTCACCAACGCCATCGTGCGGGTCGTCAAGATCGAGCCGGGCTCGACCAAGCCGTTCGAGACGGTCGCGCAGGACATCAAGCACGAGATCGCGGTCGACCGCGCCAAGGGCGAGGTCAACAAAATCCGCGACAAGATCGAGGACGAGTACGCGAACGGCACCAAGCTCGGTGACATCGCGAAGAAGCTCCACCTGCCGGTGGCGACGATCGACGCGGTCGACCGCGCCGGCCGCTCGCCCGCCGACCAGCCGGTCGAGGGCCTGCCGAAAGGCGTCGACGTCCTCAACGACGCGTTCCTCGCCGACCAGGGTGCGGAGAACGATCCGCTGACGGTTCCCGGCGGCGGGTTCGTCTGGTTCGAGGTCGAAGGCATCACGCCGTCGCGGGAACGCACGCTCGATGAGGTCAAGGCCAAGGTCGAGGCGCGCTGGCGCGACGACGAGATCGCCAAGCGCCTCGATGCCAAGTCCATGGAAATCCTGGACAAGGTCAAAGGCGGCACGCCGCTTGCCGAGGTCGCCATGGCGAATGGCCTGATGGTCGAAATGGCGTCCGGCATCAAACGCCAGGGCAGCCCGAACGTGCCGCAGGCGGTCGCCGCGCAGGTGTTCAAAACGCCGAAGGACGGCATCGGCAGCGCCGAAGGCAAGACCCCCGACGAGCGCGTCATCTTCAAGGTCACCGACATCAAGGAGCCGACCTTCGAAGGCGGCGGCCCGGCGGCAAAGCCGCTGCAGGACCAGCTCAAGAATGCCTATGGCGAGGAGCTGTTGACGCAATACGTCAACCAGCTCGAGACCGACCTCTCGACCAACATCAACCCGCAGGCCCTCAACCAGGCCACCGGTCGCAGCACGGGCAATTGAGGCCGCGCCTCCATGCAGAGTTTTTTCGGACCTCATCCTGAGGAGGCGCGAAGCGCCGTCTCGAAGGATGGCCACATGCACTGCGGTTCGCGGCCATCCTTCGAGACGCCCGCTTCGCGGGCTCCTCAGGATGAGGTCCGAAGAGGTCCACAGGCTCTACGGGCCTTCTAACCCATGCACATCGAACCTTCTGCCGAGGCGTTTGCTGCGCGCTACAGTCGCGGCGGGCCCCAAGTCGTGTGGACGACGCTCGTCGCCGATCTCGACACGCCGGTCTCGGCCTTTCTCAAGACCGGCACCGACCGCAAGCTGAGCTTTCTCCTCGAATCCGTCGAGGGCGGCGCGGTGCGCGGGCGCTATTCGATCATCGGCCTCGATCCCGACGTGGTGTGGCGCGCCCACGGCACGCGGGCCGAGATCAACCGCAACGCGCGCGCCGAGCCCGACGCCTTCGTCCCCTGCCCCGAGCCACCGCTCCAGGCCTTGCGCGCCTTCGTCAACGAAAGCCGCATCGACCTGCCCGCCGATCTGCCGCCGATGGCGGCCGGCGTGTTCGGCTATCTCTCCTACGACATGGTGCGGCTGATCGAGGAGTTGCCGCCGCCCAATCCCGATCCGATCGGCATTCCCGACGCCATCCTGGTGCGGCCGACCATCGTGATCATCTTCGATTTCGTGCTCGATGCGCTGACCGTCGTCACTCCGGTGCGGCCGGTGGCCGGCGTCACCGCCGAGCGCGCGCTAGCGCGGGCGATCGAGCGGCTCACTGCCGTGGTCGACGCCCTCGACAAGCCGCTCGCCAAGGAGCCCGCCCCCGACGTCGCGGCCGCGCTCGAGGTGCCGCCGACCTCGAACACCACGCCGGCAGAATTCTACGCCATGGTGGCGCAGGCGAAGGAGTACATCGCCGCCGGCGACATCTTCCAGGTCGTGCTGGCGCAGCGCTTCGAAGCGCCGTTCGCGCTGCCGCCCTTCGCGCTCTACCGCGCGCTGCGGCGCATCAACCCGTCGCCCTTCCTGTTCTTCCTCGACTTCGGCGACTTCGCCGTCGTCGGCTCGAGCCCGGAAATCCTGGTGCGCGCTCGCGACGGCGAGGTCACCATCCGCCCGATCGCCGGCACCGCGCCGCGCGGGGCGACGCCGCACGAGGACAAGGCGCTCGAAGACGAGCTGCTCGCCGATCCCAAGGAGCGCGCCGAGCACCTGATGCTGCTCGACCTCGGCCGCAACGACGTCGGCCGCGTCGCCGAGATCGGCACCGTCGCGTCACCGACCAGTTCTTCGTCGAGCGCTACAGCCACGTCATGCACATCGTCTCCAACGTCGAGGGCAAGCTCGACAAGAGCTACGACGGCGCTCGATGCGCTCGTCGCGGGCTTTCCCGCCGGCACCGTGTCCGGCGCGCCGAAGGTGCGCGCGATGGAGATCATCGACGAACTGGAGAAGGAGAAGCGCGGCCTCTACGCCGGCTGCGTCGGCTATTTCTCCGCCGACGGCGAGATGGACAGCTGCATCGTGCTGCGCACGGCCGCTCGTCAAGGACGGCGTGATGTACGTGCAGGCCGGCGCCGGCATCGTCGCCGACAGCAATCCGGCGAGCGAGCAGCAGGAGTGCATCAACAAGGCGAAGGCCCTGTTCCGCGCCGCCGAGGAGGCGCGGCGATTCGCCAGCGCGGCGCGCAAGGGGCAGTGACGCGCAAAGCGCTCGAGGCAGCGGCCCTTCTCCCTCTCCCCGCGTGCGGGGAGAGGGTCGGGGTCGAGGGGGGGGTGTCGCGGTGTCTGAGCCTCTGAGATACTCACAGACGGCTCAAAGATCTCGCGGCGAGGCCCCCTCACCCGTCGCGCTATCGCGCGCCGACCTCTCCCCGCACGCGGGGCGAGGTAGTCTCGGCCGCACCGTAATGTGCGAAATCTCGAAGGCCGCGATCCGGCCAGCCTGTCGATGGCGGCACGGCCGTGCCAAAATATCGGGATCGCCGGGTCAAGCCCGGCGACGACTGCCAGTGGTTCAGCGGGATGCCGCTGACCCACGCGGCCAGTTGTCCAGCGTGCGCTGGAACAGCGCCCGCACGTCAGCGACATGGCGGTCGAGGTCGTCGAGCTTCCACGCCGTGACGTCGATCGGCGGCAGCACGCATACGTTGACCGTGCCGGGGCGAAACAGCAGCGAGCCGCGGCGCATCACCTCGTAGGTGTTGCGGAACACCACCGGCACCACCGGCGCGCCGGCCTCGATCGCGATGTGGAACGCGCCCTTCTTGAAGCGGCCGAGCCGCGGCGTGAGGCTGCGCGTGCCCTCGGGCGCGATCACCACGCTCATGCCGCGCCGGAGCCGATCGACGGCCGGCGCCATCGCATCGATGGCGCTGCGGGTGGCACTGCGGTCGATGAAGGCGAAGTCGAGCGCGCGCAGGATCTGCCCGAGGAGGGGCATGTGCGCGACTTCCTGCTTCGCGATGCCGGTGAAGCCGCGCCGCAGCAGGCGCAGCAGGACATAGCCATCGGCGATGCTCTGATGATTGAACATGAATACCGATGGCCGGTGCGCCCACAGGTGCTGCTCGCCCTGGACCTCGACGTCGATGCCGGTCATCGCCAGCATGGCGTCGCTGCCCCTCGCGCTGACCCATTCGGCGGCCCGGCGCTTCTCGCCCGTCGTCGCGGCGTAGGCGACGCCGCCGAGCGACGTGGCTGCGAGCGCAAGATAGGCACCGGCGCTGCGCGCGAGCGTCCCCGCGCTGTTACGGCGTTTGCGAAAACGCAACACCTGCCAGCCGGCACGCTCCGCCGCCGCGATCAGTGCGGGCTTCGGGTTGACGGCAGTCGCATGCCCGACGGTCTTGAGGAAGGCGATGTCCTCGTTGCCGTTCGCATAGCCGTAGCTCTCAGGAAGTGCGATCCCGTGCACCGCCGCGAAATCGCGCACCGCGGCGGCCTTCCCCGAGCCCCAGAGCGGCGCGCCCTCGACGGCGCCGGTGAGGCGGCCGTCGCGCACCATGGCGCGCGTGCACAGCACATGCGCGATCCCCAGCTCCTCGGCGATCGGCACGGCCTGGTAGCGAGTGGCCGATGTCGCGATCGCGACCGTGTGCCCCATTCTCTGATGTGCCTTCACGAGGCTCCAGGCCTCGGGAAACATCCGGCTCGCGATCTTCTCCTTGAACAGACGCGCCCACAGCGCCGAGAGCTCATCCTCCCGATGGCCGGCCCATGCGGTGATGCCCCTGCCGACGACCGCGGCGAATTCGCTCTCGTCGAGGTCGCCGCGCCAGGCCGTCCGGATGATGTCCGCGGCCTCGCTGCGACTCATCTCCCGGCGGCGGAGGCGCTCGACGAAGTACGGGGCCGCCGAATAACCGTCGATCAACGTGCCGTCGAGGTCGAAGAACGCGCCGATCTCCGGCCCCTTCGGACCGGCTTCGATGGCGGCGACTGCTTCGGCGAGTGACATCCGTTGGAACGCTGAGGGCTATGTCCTTCTTTCATTATATTCCGTGG